>NZ_JCAXEE010000020.1:0-1086 GCF_059758755.1 Lysobacter sp. GQ73
CATTCGCTGTTGGCGTTGCAACTGGTCACCCGTCTGCGTTCGACCCTGGGCCTGGAATTCGCCCTGCGCGAAGTGTTCGCGCAGCCGAGCCTCGAAGGCATGGCGCGGGCGCTGGAGCGTGGCGACCGCGCCGCCGGGGCGCTGGCGCCGATCGCGCCGGCCGACCGCAACGGGCCGTTGCCGTTGTCGTGGGCGCAGCAACGCCTGTGGTTCCTGGATCAACTCGATCCGGCCGCCGGCGCCGCCTATCACATGCCGGCGGCGCTGCGCTTGAGCGGCAAGCTCGATCGCGACGCGCTCAAGGCCGCGCTCGACCGGGTCGTCGCGCGCCACGAAAGCCTGCGCACCTGTTTCGCCGAGGCCGATGGCGAGCCGGTGCAGCTGATCGCCGCCGCCGATGCCGGCTTCGCCTTGATCGAACACGACCTGCGCGGACTCGACGCGCCCGCGCGCGAGCAGGCCTTGGTCCGTCTCGGCCTGGAGGAGGCGCGTGCGCCGTTCGACCTCGCGCGCGGCCCGCTGATCCGCGGCCGCCTGCTGCGGCTGCGCGACGACGAGCAGGTGTTGCTGGTCACCCAGCACCATATCGTTTCCGACGGCTGGTCGATCGGCGTGCTGGTGCGCGAAGTCGCGGCGCTGTATGCCGCGTTCCACGAGGGCCGCGCCGATCCGCTGCCGCCGTTGCCGATCCAGTACGCCGACTATGCGTTGTGGCAACGGCAGTGGCTGCAGGGCGAGACCTTGCGCGCGCAGGTCGAGTTCTGGCGCGGCCATCTGCAGGGCGCGCCGGCCTTGCTGGAACTGCCGAGCGACCGGCCGCGCCCGCCGCTGCAGAGCTATGCCGGCGACCGCGTCGAGCTGCGGCTGTCGGCGCAGGCCTCGGCGGGCTTGCGCGCCTTGTCGCAGCGTCGTGGCACGACCGTATTCATGACCTTGCTGGCCGGTTGGGCGAGCCTGCTGTCGCGCCTGAGCGGACAGGACCAGGTGGTGATCGGCAGCCCGGTCGCCAACCGCCAGCGCGCCGAGGTCGAGCCGCTGATCGGCTTCTTCGTCAACACCCTGGCGCTGCGCATCGAGGTCGACGGC
>NZ_JCAXEE010000021.1:0-998 GCF_059758755.1 Lysobacter sp. GQ73
TCACCGTCGACGAAGACTTCAGCGACGCGCCGGTGAGTTACGGCATGGCCGGCCACGTCAATTCGGGCCTGACCCTGGGCGCCGGCCTCAGCATCGATCCGACCGCGCCGTTGACGATTCCGAACGGCACCGCCTACATCGCCACCCCGCCGGCGACCAGCCCGCGCGCCAGCGCCACCGCCACCGGCGATACCGACGATGCCTTGGCGTCCCTGCCGATCGTCGGCGTCGGCAGCTACAGCCTGTCGGTGCCGGTGGCCGGGTTCCAGTCGGTGCCCGGCGCGACGCCGCAGTTGTGCGGCTGGATCGACTTCAACCGCAACGGCGCGTTCGAGTCCCCCGGCGAGCGCGCCTGCGCCACGGTGAGCGGCAACGGCAACGTGGTCTTGAACTGGACGATTCCGACCGGCGCGACCTATGTCGCCGGCGAGAGCTATGCGCGCCTGCGCCTGGGCTACACCGCCGCGCAAGTGCAGAGCGCGACCGGCCTGGCCGACAGCGGCGAGGTCGAGGACTATCCGGTGACCCTGTTGCCGCGCGTGCGCCTGACCAAGGCGCTGGTGCCCACCTCCGATCCGGGCTTGTTCAACCTGTCGGTGGCCCCGGCCTCGGCGACCGCGGTGCAGACCAACAGCGGCGCGGTCGCCAACGTCGGCCACGGCGGCACCACCGATTGGGTGCCGGTGCCGTTCGGCACCCTGATCACCGTCAGCGAGACCGCCGGCACCGGCACCAGCCTGAGCGACTACAGCTCGAGCATCGCCTGCACCGACCGCTCCGGCGCCACGGTCACGCTCGGCGCGGCGGGCACTACCCGCACCTTCTCCAGCCTGGTCAGCGCTCCGGTGGGCCCGCCGACCACGCCGAACACCGCCAACGCCAACCTCAGCGAAATCAGCTGCGTCGCGACCAATGCGCGGCTGCCCACCGTGCAGGTGGTCAAGGTCACCCAGAACGGCGTCGGCACGTTTTCGTTCAGCGGCAGCAACGGCGTCGCC
>NZ_JCAXEE010000022.1:0-996 GCF_059758755.1 Lysobacter sp. GQ73
GGCGACCGCATCGGGCAGCGCCATCGTCTGCACCTTCACCAACGTCGCCCAAGTCGCCGACTTGGTCATCACCAAGACCAACACACCCTTGGCCGGCGACAGCGACCAGGCCAACGACACGTTGGTGCGCGGTGCGACCACCCAATACAGCCTGCGCGTCACCAACAACGGACCGGTATCGGTGACCGGTGCGGTGGTGCGCGACACGCCCGGCGCCGGCCTGAATTGCCCTGCCGGCAATATCGTCAGCTGCAGCAGCGTGCCGGCCGGCGCCTGCCCGGGCGCACCGAACCCGATCCTGATGAGCGACCTGACCGCGGGCGTGGCCCTGGGCACGCTCTCGGTCGGAACCGTCGCGACCCTGAGTTTTTCCTGCACCGTGCTGTGAGGCCGCGGCGGACGCAGATCCGCCGCCTTCCTTTTGAAAATGCCGATCGCGCTTGCCGCGATCGGCGGCGAGCGCCGCCGGCGATGCGTTCGCCGGCTCTACGCTAGCCGGTTATGCAACAGTTATTGCGCGGCATCATCGCCTCGCCGCTTCGCAGGCCATGCGCGGCCGCCTGCGTCCCGCGATTCGCGCCCGCAGACAGTCCTCGGCGCGAATCTGCTTACGGCACCGTGCACGAGAAACTGAGGGTCGCCACCGCGCCGACCGGCAAGGTCCCCATGGCCAAGCCCGCTGTGAGATCGCTGATCAGGATCGGGCTCGGTGAAGTCGGGCAAGCCCCGGCGGTCGCGCTGCTGCAAGCGACGACATTGCCGGCCGGACAGTTCAAACCGCTGACCGGCGTGTCGCGCACGATGGCGCCGGTGACCGGCACCGGGCCGTTGTTGGCGACGCGCAGGCTGTATTGGGTGGCCGCACCGCGCACCAACGTGTCGTTGGCCTGGTCGCTGTCGCCGGCCAAGGGTGTGTTGGTCTTGGTGATGACCAGGTCGGCGACTTGGGCGACGTTGGTGAAAGTGCAGACGATGGCGCTGCCCGATGCGGTCGCA
>NZ_JCAXEE010000023.1:0-697 GCF_059758755.1 Lysobacter sp. GQ73
CCCCGGCGGCGGCACCCTGCAACTGCCGGGGCTGGAACTCGAAAACATCGGCCGGCCGCCGCATACCGCGCACTTCGACCTTGAGCTCGCCCTGACCGACAGCGGCGACAGTCTGCAAGGCAATCTGTCCTTCGCCAGCGACCTGTTCGAGCGCGAAACCATCGAGCGCTACGCCGGCTACTTCGTGCGCCTGCTGGAAGCGATAGTCGCCGATCCCCAGTGCGCGGTCGGCCGGCTGCCTTGGCTGCCGGCGGCCGAGCGCGAACTGGTGCTGGAGACCTTCAACGACACCGCCTTCGATTACCCGCGCGAGCGCTTGCTGCATCAGCCGTTCGAGGCGCAGGCGCGCTCGGCGCCGGACGCGACCGCGCTGGTCTGCGGCGACGAGCGGCTGAGCTACGCCGAACTCAACCGCCGCGCCAATCGCATCGCCCATCGCCTGCTCGCGCTCGGCGTGCGCGCCGACGACCGCGTGGCGATCTGCCTGGAACGCGGCCCGGCCCTGGTCGCCGGCGTGCTCGGCATCCTCAAGGCCGGCGCGGCCTACGTGCCGCTGGACCCGAATTACCCGCCGGACCGGCTCGCCTACATGCTCGCCGACAGCGCGCCGATGGCGTTGTTGAGTCAGCAATCGTTGAGGGGCTTGCTGGGCGAGGTCGCCGTGCCGGTGGTGTCGGTCGACGACGCAGCCCTGAAA
>NZ_JCAXEE010000024.1:0-437 GCF_059758755.1 Lysobacter sp. GQ73
TCGGCCAGGCTGCGCGACAGTTGCTCGCGCAGGCTCGCGGCCGACAGCTCGACGCCGTCAGCGGGGACGACGTAAGCGATCAGGCGCTTGTCGCCGCCCTCGCCTTCGCGCGCCACCACCACCGCTTCGCGCACGCCCTCGCAGGCCGCCAGCTTGCACTCGATCTCGCCGAGCTCGATGCGGAAGCCGCGGATCTTCACCTGGAAGTCGTTGCGCCCCAGGTATTCGATCGTACCGTCGGCGCGCCAGCGGCCGAGGTCGCCGGTCTTGTACATGCGCGCGGCTTCGTCGGCGACGAACGGATCGCGCACGAAACGCTCGGCGGTCAGCTCCGGACGATGCAGGTACCCGCGCGCCACGCCTTCGCCGCCGATGTACAACTCGCCGACCACGCCGACCGGCACCGGCTGCAGGTGCGCATCGACGATGTAGATGCG
>NZ_JCAXEE010000025.1:0-414 GCF_059758755.1 Lysobacter sp. GQ73
ACCGTGGTCACCTGCGCACTCGACCCGACCCCGCTGGCGGCCGCGGCGGCGCCGGGCGCGAGCGGCGGCACGGTCGGCTTCACCATTCCGGTCACGGTCAACTCGCCCACCCTCAGCGGCAGCTACACCGCCAACGCCGCGCTCGGCCGCGCCGTGCCCGACGGCGACGGCGATGCCACCAACAACGACTTCAACACCGCCAACGACACCGCCAGCGGTCCGCTGGTGTTCCAGAAGCAACCGATCCTGCGCTTGCGCAAGGCGCTGCCGCTGGGCCGTTTCGCCGACGCCGACCAGTTCGCGCTGAGCATCGCCGGCAGCGGCGGCCCGGCCACCGCGACGACCACCGGCAGCGGCAGCACCGCGACCGGCGAGGCGCTGTTGAATGGCGTCGTCGGGGCGAGTTACACCCTG
>NZ_JCAXEE010000026.1:0-407 GCF_059758755.1 Lysobacter sp. GQ73
GGCAGCACCGACCCTGCGTGCACCACCACGGTGACCACGCCGGTGACGGCGCTGAGCCAGACGATCGCCAAGACCATGGCCAATGCCGACAACGACGGCAGCGGCACAGTGTCGGTGGGCGACGTGCTGACCTACACGGTGACGGTGACCAACACCAGCGCGAGCGGCAACCTGACCAACGTGGTGGTGAACGACAGCAAGATCACCCCGAGCAGCACCACCTGTGCATCGGTGGCGCCGGGCGCGACCTGCGTGTTGACCGGCACCTACACGGTGACGGCCGCCGACGTGACCGCCGGTAACGTGGTGAACACCGCGACCTCGACCAGCCCGGTCTGCCCGGTGGGCAGCACCGATCCGGCCTGCACCACCACGGTGACCACGCCGGTGACGGCGCTGAGCCAGAC
>NZ_JCAXEE010000027.1:0-399 GCF_059758755.1 Lysobacter sp. GQ73
TCCGGCCTGCACCACCACGGTGACCACGCCGGTGACGGCGCTGAGCCAGACCCTGGCCAAGGCGATGACGGGTAACGCCGACGAAGACGGTTCGGGCACGGTGAGCCTGGGCGACACGCTGACCTACACGGTCACCGTGACCAACACCAGCGCCAGCGGCAACCTGACCAACGTGGTGGTGAGCGACAGCAAGATCACCCCGAGCAGCACCACCTGTGCATCGGTGGCGCCGGGTGCGACCTGCGTGTTGACGGGCACCTACACGGTGACGGCCGCCGACGTGACCGCCGGTAACGTGGTGAACACCGCGACCTCGACCAGCCCGGCCTGCCCGGCGGGCAGCACCGACCCTGCATGCACCACCACGGTGACCACGCCGGTGACGGCGCTGAGCCAGAC
>NZ_JCAXEE010000028.1:0-398 GCF_059758755.1 Lysobacter sp. GQ73
CAGGCGATCCGCGCCAACGGCCCGGCGATGCTGGACTTCATCGACCGCTACCGCATCGACGCTTTCGACAGCACCCCGTCGCAACTGGAGGTGTTGTTGGCGGCCGGCTTGATCGGCAAGCCCGGGCACCAGCCGACTAGCGTGCTGCTCGGCGGCGAGCCGATCGGCCAAGCGATGTGGGACAAGCTCAAGGCTTCGCCGAATATCCATTTCCACAATATGTACGGCCCGACCGAATGCACGGTCGACGCCACCATCGGCAGCATCCGCGATGCGGTCGGCGGTCCGACTATCGGCCGTCCGATCGCCAACACCCCGGTGTATCTGCTCGACAGCCGCGGCGAGCCGGTGCCGGTCGGGGTGCCGGGCGAGTTGTTCCTCGGCGGCGTGCAGGTCGC
>NZ_JCAXEE010000029.1:0-373 GCF_059758755.1 Lysobacter sp. GQ73
GCAGGCCGGGCTGGTCGAGGTCGCGGTATTCACCACGTTGCCCGCGGTCACGTCGGCCGCGGTCACCACGTAGGTGCCGGTCAGCACGCAGGTGGCACCCGGCGCCACCGATGCACAGGTGGTGCTGCTCGGGGTGATCTTGCTGTCGCTCACCACCACGTTGGTCAGGTTGCCGCTCGTGCTGGTGTTGGTCACGGTGACCGTGTAGGTCAGCGTGTCGCCCAGGCTCACCGTGCCCGAACCGTCTTCGTCGGCGTTACCGGTCATTGCCTTGGCCAGGGTCTGGCTCAGCGCCGTCACCGGCGTGGTCACCGTGGTGGTGCACGCAGGATCGGTGCTGCCCGCCGGGCAGGCCGGGCTGGTCGAGGTCGCG
>NZ_JCAXEE010000003.1:0-617360 GCF_059758755.1 Lysobacter sp. GQ73
GTCTGACCCAGCTCAGATCGGGAGCTTTCTTGAACCGTGCGCCGCGAGACCGCAACGACGCGGTCGCGGCTCGCGCCGCTCCTGCCCGGGCGATACCGCGCCGCTTCGGCCTATGGCGAAGGCCGCGCCACCTCGGCGCGCCCCTTGGTCGCGACTTACGTCGCTCCTACAGGGACAAGTTCTCGGCGGCGGGGACTGGGGCGCGGACGCACGCTGACCCGGTGGCTCCGGGGGAGGAGCGACGCAAGTCGCGACCGCTTCGTCTCCCGTGGCGGTGTCTCTAACCGCAGGCCAGTAATTCCAGCAAAGATCCATCCCGCCGACATGGCTGCGGTATTCGACCGGCCCAAAAGTCCGCCGGACTTCGGTCAATCCAAACCTGAGGGAACGCTCCCTCGACGAAGCTCCCTGCGCGATCGGTACGTCCACGGGATTTTCCGATATCGGCAACGAACTCGGTGCAGGTGCTTGCGGCTTCTGGCGGCTACACGGCCAAGCGCGGGCGTGCGTAGCGATCCGCGTACGGTTTGATGATACTGAGGCTCCGGTAAGGATGACCGAGCAAGGAGCGTTCATGAATACGGAATCGATGCAGGAGCGGCAATACGAGGCTTGCGCGACGGAGGCGCGGCAGGCGATGGATCGGGCGGTACGGCGCCTGCGCGAGTTCGTCGCCGACAGCGAGAACATGTCGCTGGTGTTCGCCGAGCCGCTGGCGGCGGAAACGGTCGCGCAACTGGAGCGCAAGTACGGCCTGGCGCTGCCGCCCAGCTATGCGCACTTTCTGCGCACGCATGGCGCGTTCGTCGTCCACTACGGCGGCAACGAATTGATCGGAATGACCGATCCCGAGCATCTGCATGCGGCGGCGCCGGACCCGGCCGACGCGGTCGACGGCGACGACGACGAGGTCGCCGAAGCGATCGGCGAAGCCCTGTTTTTCCAGCATATCGACGACTTCGCGGTCGAGAATTTCTGGTGCTTCAACCCGCGCGACCGGCGCGACGACGGCGAGTTGTGCGTGGTCGCCTACTACCACGACGAGACCTTCGCGTTGGCCGAAAGCTCGGGCGCGCGGTTTCGCGATTTTGCCGCGCATATCGTCGATGTGGTGGACGATTTCGTCGCGACGTACGCCTGAAACCCCCGAGTCTGGCGATGCGGCGGCAACAAGTTGGCCGCACGGTCCGTCAGCGGGACATCGCGTTTCCGCCCGTGTCGGCGTTCCGACTTTGGGCGGATGTCGCCGGCAACATAAGCGCGCTAGACTGCGCCCGGGCCACCCATCAGCGATCCGCGCGTCGAGCCACACGTGCCCGGCGACGCCCCGGGATCGCAAGGAGAAGCACGATGAAGTTCACCATCACCGGCAAAGTCCGCCGTTAAATCGGCGCTTGCGGTCGCGGGCCCTGCCCGCGCCGCCTCCGGCTGAACGACCGCCGTTCCGGGCCGCTGTGGCCCTGGATCGCACGCGCTCGTCCGCCGCCCAACTCCCTCGACCGATCCGGCGCACCGCGTCGTTCGTCCTCGCGTCTCTGTTTTCCGCGGCCGGTCAGGCTGCGGCAATGCGGCGCGCACGGGAGTCTTCCAAGTTCAAAAGGCTAGATGCCATGATGATTTTTCGTTGGTTCGAATCGTTGATCGACCCGTTCCGGCCGGCGCCGGACACCATGCCGCCGAGCACCGTGGTCGGGTTCTACCGCCACTTCATCCGACAGGCCTGGCCGGTATTCGCGGTGCTGACGGTGGTCGGTTTCCTGGTCGCGATCGTCGAAGTCGCGATGTTCGACTACCTCGGCCGGGTCATCGACCTGGTCAACACCACGCCGAGCGAGGACCTGTTCGCGCGGCATGGCGGCGAGCTGCTGTGGATGGCCGTGGTGATGCTGCTGGCGCGGCCGCTGTTCCTCGGCCTGCACGATTTGCTGCTCAATCAGACCGTGCACCCGAGCATGACCAACCTGGTGCGTTGGCAGACCCACCGCTACATGCTCAAGCAGAGCCTGAGCTTCTTCCAGAACGATTTCGCCGGCCGCGTTGCCAACCGGATCATGCAGACCGGTCCGTCGCTGCGCGAATCCACCACCCAGGCCTTCGATGCGATCTGGTACGTGATCGTGTATTCGGGCTCGGCGATCTATCTGTTTGCGCAGGCGGACGTTTGGCTGGTGCTGCCGTTGGCGGTGTGGATCGTGGCCTACATCGGTCTGCTGCGCTACTTCGTGCCGCGGGTGAAGTTGCGCTCGTGGCGGGCGTCGGATGCGCGGTCCAAGCTGATGGGGCGCATCGTCGACGGCTACTCGAACATCGCCACGCTCAAGCTGTTCGCGCACTCGCGGCGCGAAGAGCAATACGTGGCCGAAGCGATGATCGAGCAGACCCAGCGCTCGCGCGACATGACCCGCATGACCACCTCGATGGGCGTGAGCATCACCACGCTCAACGGCCTGCTGATCGTCGGCACCACCGGGCTGGCCCTGTGGCTGTGGCATCGAGGTGCTATCACGGTCGGCGCGATCGCGTTGGCGACCGGCCTGGTGATCCGCATCCACAACATGTCGGGCTGGATCATGTGGACGATCAACGGCATCTTCGAGGACATCGGCACGGTGCAGGACGGCATCGAGACGATCTCGCGGCCGCTGACCGTGGTCGATCGCCCCGACGCCAAGGCGCTGCAGGTCGACGAGGGCGGGGTGCGTTTCGAGAACGTGCACTTCCATTACGGCCAGAACAGCGGCCTGATCGCCGATCTGGACCTGACGGTGAAGCCCGGCGAAAAGATCGGCCTGGTCGGGCCGTCGGGCGCGGGCAAGTCGACGCTGATGAACATTTTGCTGCGTCTGTACGACCTCGAAGGCGGCCGCATCCTGATCGACGGCCAGGACATCGCCGGCGTGACCCAGGAAAGCCTGCGTTCGCAGATCGGCGTGGTCACCCAGGACACCTCGCTGCTGCATCGCTCGATCCGCGACAACCTGCTGTACGGCCGCCCCGATGCGAGCGAAGCCGAGATGGCCGAGGCGGTGCGGCAGGCGCGTGCCGACGAGTTCATCCCGCGGCTGGTCGACGGCGAAGGGCGGGTCGGCTACGACGCCCTGGTCGGCGAACGCGGGGTGAAGCTGTCGGGCGGTCAACGGCAACGGATCGCGATCGCGCGCGTGCTGCTCAAGAACGCGCCGATCCTGATCCTCGACGAGGCGACCTCAGCGCTGGATTCCGAGGCCGAAGCGGCGATCCAGGACAGCCTGGACACCCTGATGACCGGCAAGACGGTGATCGCGATCGCTCATCGCCTGTCGACGATCGCGCGCATGGACCGGCTGGTGGTGATGGACCGGGGCCACATCATCGAGACCGGTACCCACGAGGAGTTGATCGCTCGCGATGGTCTGTATGCGCGTCTGTGGAAGCGGCAGACCGGCGGGTTCGTCGCGGTCGATTGATGGTACTGAGGTGAGCCCTCGCCCCAACCCCTCTCCCGCTTGCGGGAGAGGGGCTATCTCCGGCTGCATCTGCGCGTTCGCGGCTTACGCATGCCTCCATGCGTTGCAGCCGCTAGAACAGCGAGCCGGTGCTGCCGCGGCCGTCGTCGTCGCTCTTGTCGCGTTGCTTGCGGCCCCAGCCGCCGACGCCTGAGGGACGATGCATCGGCGATGGGCCCGCCGGGGGCAGCGGCTTGCCGGGGTTGTCGCGCGCTTCGCGGTGGGCGTGCTCGGCCATCACGTTGAACTCGCGCAGCCGCCGCAACCACAGCTCGTTCATGCTCGGATCCGGGACCAGCGCCGCGGCGCCGAGGTCGGCTTCGGCGGCCTCTTCGGGGATATGGCCGAACGGAATGCGCATCGGCGCGGCGCCTTGCGCCAGTGCGTCCTGCATCGCGCCGAAGTAGAGGCGGTTGTTGCCGTAGCGTTGATTGACCTGATCGAGCACGCGGGTCAGCGCCTGCCGGCGCCCGCGCTCGACGAACAGCGAGCCGCTGTCGGCGGCGACGGGCTGCAGGTCGATCAGCGACACCGCGACCGACAGCGGCGGAAAGCGTTTGACGTTCCAACGGCCGCTGGCGGCACCGCGCATCAGCGGTTCCAGCGCATCGGCCATGAGCTGCAGCAGGGTCGGCGTGTCGTCGATCGCGGCGAACGACAGATTGCGGCTGAAGCGTTCTTCCTTGCCGACGAAACGCACGTGCAGGCTCATCCCGCGCGCCTGGCAACGCTCGCCGCGCAGCCGCATCGCCGCCTTGGCGAGCAACTTGAACAGCACCGAGCGCATGCTTTCGGCGCTGCGCATCTGCGGGTCGAGCACGTGCGAATGCCCGACCGAGCCGACCGCCTTGCGTTGCCGCGAGGTCGGTTCGATGCCGCGCAGTTGCGCCCAGAAGCGTTCGCCTTCGACCCCGCCCCAGACCGCGCGCAAGTGTTCGCGCGGCGCCGCGGTGAGCTGTTCGACCGTGCCGATGCCGGCATTGCGCAAGCGTTGCAGCATCGACGGCCCGATCCCGCACAGGTCCTGCAGTTCCAGCCGATGCAGCGCGTGGGGCAGATCGGCGAGCTCGACCACGGTCAGCCCGTCGACCTTGTGCATGTCGGAGGCGGTCTTGGCCAGGAAGGTGTTCGGCGCGATGCCGATCGAGCAGCGGATCGCCGGGGCGAGCCCGCGATCGATCAGGGTCTGCTTGATCCGCTGGGCGATCGCGACGGCGTTGTCGCGCTGGCGTTCGCGGCCGATCAGGCGACAGGCGACTTCGTCGATCGACAGCGGTTCGCCGTCGATCGGAATGCAGTCCTGGATCGCCGCGATCAGGCGATGGTGCAGCTCGACATAGCGCGCCGGCCGCGCTTCGACGATGGCGATGTCGGGGCAGCGCGCCAGCGCCTCGTGTACCGGCGTGCCGGTCTTGACGCCGTGGAGCTTGGCCTCGCGGCTGGCGGCGATGCAGCAGGTCGTGGCCGCGAGCACCGGCACCACGCCGACCGGGCGGCCGCGCAATTCCTCGCGGTCGAATTGCTCGACCGAGGCGAAGTAGGAATTGAAGTCGACGAACAGGCAACGCAGGGTCATGGCGGCGGGCCGGCATGGGGTCGGTATCGCGCCGCGCAGGCGGCCGCCCGGGACGGGCCGGACCGGCTGCGGACGACCCGCCGATTCTGGCGGCAGGCCGTCTCGTCTACTGAGAGACGTTCTAAATCAGCGATTTACAGCACGACCGGTGGCTCACCGCCGACGATGACGATGTCGGCCGGACGGCGCGCGAACAGGCCGACGCTGACCACGCCGGGGATCTGGTTGATCGCCGATTCCAGCGCCACCGGGTCGGTGATCGCCAGGCCGTGGATGTCGAGGATCGCATTGCCGTTGTCGGTGACCACGCCGGCGCCGTTGGCGTCCTGGCGCCACACCGGCTGGCCGCGGGTCATCGCCAGGATCTCGCGCGCGACCAGGCTGCGCGCCATCGGCACGACCTCGACCGGCAACGGGAAGCGGCCGAGCACGTCGACGCGCTTGGCCGGATCGACGATGCAGACGAACTTCGCGCTGGCCTCGGCGATGATCTTCTCGCGGGTCAGCGCGGCGCCGCCACCCTTGATCAGGCGCTTGTGCGGATCGCATTCGTCGGCGCCGTCGACGTACAGCGACAGCGGTCCGGTGGCGTTGAGGTCGAGCACCTCGATGCCGAGCGCGCGCAGGCGCGCGGTGCTCTGCTCGGAGCTCGATACCGCGCCCTTGATGCGCTCCTTGTGCCGACCCAGCGCCTCGATGAAGAACGCGACGGTGGAACCGGTGCCTACGCCGACGATCATGCCGTCTTCGATGTAGTCGATGGCTTTTTCGCCGGCCAGGCGTTTTGCTTCGGACATGGGATGAGGGCTTGTGGTTTGGTGTTCGGGGACTCGGAACTCGAGGTCTGGTTTTGAAGTAGCGACAGTGTGGATGATTGAATCTCCATGACTCGAACCACCGCGGCGTTACGAATGAGTTGCGGATGTCGCCAGGCCGGCACAGGCTTTGCGAGTCCCGAGTCCCGAGTCCCGAGTCCCGAGTCCCGAGTCCCGAGTCCCGGCTCCACTCACTCCATCGACAGCAACAGCTTCCACTGCGCCGCGGTGACCGGCAGCACCGACAAGCGGTTGCCGCGGCGGGTCAGGGCGAAGTCTTCGCCGAGATCGTCGGCGCGGGCCTTGATCTCGTCGAGCGGGATCACTCGCTCGAACTTGCGTTCGAAGGCGACGTCCACGAGCAGCCAGCGCGGGTCTTCGCGCGAGCTCTTGCCGTCGTAGTAATCGGACTTGGCGTCGAACTGGGTCGGGTCCGGATAGGCTTCGCTGGCGATGGTGGCAAGGCCGGCGATGCCCGGCACGGCGGTGTTGGAGTGATAGAACAACACGCCATCGCCGACCTTCATCCCGTCGCGCATGTAATTGCGCGCCTGGTAATTGCGCACGCCGTTCCAGGGTTCGGTCCCCACGCGTTGCAGGTCGTCGATCGAAAACGTGTCCGGTTCGGACTTCATCAGCCAGTAGCGGCGGCGTGCGGTCATGCGGTGCTCAACGGTCAGACGAACAGGGGGGAACGGCAATCCAGAGTCTGGACCTCCGTACAGACCGCATCGAGAGCGACGTCCCAGTCGGCGTTGTCGAGCGCATCGATGCGTTGCAGTTCGAACGCGGCGCCGGCCAGCCACGGCGGGGCCGGGCGGGTCTGGCGGAACGCGAAGCTGCGATCGTACCAGCCGCCTCCCATGCCGAGCCGGTGGCCGCGCGGATCGAAGCCGACCAGCGGCAGCACCACCAGGCTCATCTGTTCAGGCTCGAGCAGCGAGCCGGGGCTGACGCCGGGTTCGGGGATGCCGAAGCGGTTGGCGACCAGGGCGTCGCCCGGACGCCAGGGCGCAAAGCGCAGGCGCTGGTCTTCGTGCAGCACCGGCAGGCAGTACACGCAACCCGGCGGCAGGCGCAGCTGCCAGGCGTGCAGGGCGATCTCGCCGTCCATGGCCCAGTAGCCGGCCACATACCCGGTGTCGGGCGCGAACGGCAGCGTCAGCAGGCGGGCGGCCAGGGATTCGGCGGCGGCGATGCGCGCGGGGGCGGCGAGATTGCGGCGTTGCGCGCGCAGTTCGCGGCGCAGCGTCGTACGGTCAACCGTCATTCGGCGCGGGGTCCTGGAGGAATGAAGCGCGGACGCTCCGGACAAGGCAACGGGCGCGAATCACTTTCGTGACGTCGCGCCCGCTCCGGGATGAGTAGTCCTCCGCCAATGCCGATGCGTGCGAAACGACCTTGAACCCGGGGTTCAAGTGGGGACGCTTGGAGATCTTCGGGCTTCCCGCTGCGAGGCGGACTTGCACTCCGGATTCCCGTTGCGCCCCCGCGGTCGTAATTAAGGGACAAGGCGAATGTTTGCGCACGCCGTCGGGCACAGCAGAGGACGTGCGCGAAGTATAGCGCGCGCGCCGCCCGCGGCGGGCCCGCTCGTCGGCGACGCTGCGTTGCGGTTCATGCGCTTGAACGCTCCGCGAAGGCGGATGAACGGGGTCGGATGCGACAACGGCGGTGACGGGCAAAGACCGGTTGCGACGGCGGCCACACTAATCGCAGTGGCTGCGACGCCGCAGATGCAAGCCGAGCCGGTGGCGGGGCTGCCAGCGACGGCAGCCGTGGACGACGAACGCCCCGAGATTCAGCGGAATCAGCGGATCGCCGCGTCGAACAGGCTGTCGAGCTTGCGATGCAGTTCGTCGAGGGTGCGCGAGAGTTCGCGATCGCGGTTATCGCCGTCGCCGCGCAGCTGTTGCAGTTCGTGGGCGAAGTTGAGCGCGGCCAGCACGGCGACGCGGTCGAGCGCGGCCATGCGGTTGCTGCCGCGGATCTCGCGCATCTTGCTGTCGAGCATGCGCGCGGCGGCGAGCAGGTCGTCGCGCTCGGACGGCTCGCAGCCGACGGTGTATTCGCGGTCGAGCAGGCGGATGCTGACGGCTTCGCTGGTCGTGCTCATCGGTTCGGATTCACGTGTGCTGCTCCAGCGACTTCAGTCGCGCGATCATGGCCTCGACGCGGGTGCGGGCCTGCTCGTTCTTGGCCAGCAGCGCCGAGCGCTCGCCGACCAGTTGTTCCTGCTGTTGGCGCAGGCTGCGGTTCTCTTCGCTGAGACGGCGCACGCGATCGCCGAGTTCGTCGACGCGGGTCAGCAGCGACTGCAGTTCGGTGATGAGTTCGGTGCGATCCATCCCGGCACGATGGCAGGCCGGGGCGGGGGCGGTCAAGGCGGTGCCGGGGATCGGGAGTCGGCAGCCGGGACTCGGGACTTGGGACTCGGGACTCGGTCGGGCGTTGTCGGGTCGATGGCGGCTTTAGGGCGGCGCCAGGGCGGGCCGGATACGGAATGGGGGGGGCGATGCGACGCGGTCGCGGCCGGGGCTGCCGCTACCCCGAAGGCCAGGAATCCCGCTCCCGACACCCAATTCCCAATTCCCAATTCCCAATTCCCAATTCCCAATTCCCAATTCCCAATTCCCGATCCCCGATCCCCGATCCCCGATCCCCGATCCCCGAGTCCCGAGTCCCGAGTCCCGAGTCCCGACCCACGCGGTCAACGCGCCGCGCGCACGCTCAGCGGCGGCTGCCATTGCTGGATGAACGCCAGGCAGTCGTCGGCTTCGAGCGGCCGGGCCAGCCAGTAGCCCTGGATCTCGTCGCAACCGTGGGCGAGCAGGAACTCCATCTGCTCTTCCAGCTCCACGCCCTCGGCGACCACGTTCAGGCCCAGCGAGTGGGCCATGGTGATGACGGTGCTGGTGATCGCCTCGTCGTCGGGGTCGCGGGTCAGGTCGCCGATGAATTCCTTGTCGATCTTCAGGGTATTGATCGGCAGGCGTTTGAGGTAGGCGAGCGAGGAGTAACCGGTGCCGAAGTCGTCGACCGCCAGGGCCACGCCGAGTTCGCGCAGGGCCTGCATGGTGTTGGAGGTGTGCGCGGCGTTGGCCATGATCACGCTCTCGGTCAGTTCCAGCTCCAGCCGCCACGGCGGGATGCCGCTTTCGCTGAGGGCGCGCGCGACCATCTTCGGCAGGTCGCCGCGCAGCAACTGGATCGCCGAGACGTTGACCGAGATCGACAACTGGTCGAGCCCCTGCTGGCGCCACTGGCGCAGGCGGCTGCACGCCTCGCGCATCGCCCACTCGCCGATCTCCAGGATCAGCCCGCTTTCCTCGGCCAGCGGGATGAACTGCGAGGGCGGGATGTTGCCGTACTCGGCGCTGTTCCAGCGCAGCAGTGCCTCGACCCCGGTGATGCGCGCTTCCGGCAGCGACAGCCGCGGCTGGAACACCAGGCGCAGCTCGTTGCGGTCCAGCACCTTGCGCAGCGCCGCCGAGATCGTCGCGCGCTGGCGGATCTCGATGTCCATCGCCTCGGTGTAGCGCATGAAGGTGCGCCGGCCGGCCGCCTTGGCCTGGTACATCGCGGTGTCGGCGTGCTTGAGCAGGTCGGTGGGGACCTGGGCGTGGTCGGGGTAGAGGCTGATGCCGATCGACGGCGAGATCGCCACGTCGTGGCGTTCGTCGAAATCCAGCGGCGCCTCGAAGGCCTTGATCAGGCGCCGGGCGACGTCCTCGGCCTGTTCAGGCGTCTCCAGGTTTTCCAGCACCACGGTGAACTCGTCGCCGCCCAGGCGCGCCACGGTGTGCTCGGCGCCGACGGTTTCCTGCAGGCGCACCGCGGCGGCGCGCAGGATGCGGTCGCCGGCGGCGTGGCCGAGCGAATCGTTGATGTCCTTGAAGCGGTCCAGGTCGAGGAACAGCAGCGCGATGCGATGGCCGTGGCGGCGCGCCCGCACGATCGCCCGCGACAGCCGCTCCGACAGCAGGGTGCGGTTGGGCAGGCTGGTCAGGGTGTCGTAGTTGGCCAGATAGCGCAGTTCCTGCTCGGCGCGCTTCTGGTCGGTGATGTCGGTCAGCACCGCGACGTAATGGCCGCGCTGGCCGCTGCTGTCGAGCACGATGCTGGCCTGCAGCCAGCACAGGAATTCGTTGCCGTCCTTGCGCTGTTGCCAGATCTCGCCGGACCAGCGGCCGCTGCGCTGCAGCTCGTCGCGCATGTCGCTGTAGAACTCGGGATCGTGCTGGCGGCTGTCGAGCAGGCCGGTGGTCTGGCCGATCACTTCGTTCTCGGGGTAGCCGGTCATGCGCGAGAACGCCGGGTTGATCGAGACGAACACGAAGTCGCGGTCGAACACCGCGACCGCCTCGGCCATCGAGCGCAGCACTTCGCTGGAAATGCGCCGTTCGCGTTCGGCGCTGCGCACCGCGGTGACGTCGCGGCCGGTGCCCGCGACGCGCACCGGCAGGCCTTCGGCGTCGCGTTCGACCACCCGGCCGCGGGCCCGCACCCAGCCCCATTCGCCCTTCGGCGTGCGCATGCGGTGTTCGGACAGGAACAGCGCGGCATCGCCCTTGAGGTGCTTGCGCAGCAGCTCGGTGACCCGGCCCAGGTCGTCGGGGTGGATCTCGTGGTCGTCGGCGATGTCGGCCTGCACGCCGATCTCCGGCGACTGCGGGTTGTGGTCGTCGACCCGCATGCGGTGCAGCTCGCGCCGCTTCAGGTCGTAGTCCCAGAACTGCTCGCCGGAGGCCCACAGGGCGAGCTTGAGGCGTTCTTCGCGTTCGCGGATCTGGGCGAAATAGCCGCGTTCGCGCTGGCGGGCGACGTGCCAGCGCCAGCCGAAACTCAGGGCCAGGCCGAGCGCGGCCAGGGCCGCCAGGGCGATCGCCAGCGGATGCCGCCACAGCGGCGGATCGACGCCGACCGGGATGCGCAGTTCCTGGGTGTTCCAGACCCCGTCGCGGTTGGTCGACTGGGCGCGGAACACGTAACGGCCGGGCGGCAAGCGGGTGTAGGTGATGTCCTGGCGCGGGCCGTTGTCGATCCAGTCGCGATCGAAACCGTCCATGCGGTAGCGATAGCGGATGCCGCTGTTGGGGCCGTAGTCGAGCGCGCCGATGCGCAGGCGCAGGATGCCGGCGTCGTTGGGGATCTCCAGCCGCGTGGACTGCCACAGGGTGCTCGAACCGGCGCTGGTGTCGGACCCGATCCAGGCCCCGAGCAGGCGCACCGGCGGGGTGTAGCGCGAGTCGGCGATGCGCGCCGGGTCGAACAGATTGAGGCCGCGCACGCCGCCGAAGGCGATCCGGCCGTCGGCCAGGATGTCGACCGCGCCGGCGTTGAATTCCAGGTCCTGCAGGCCGTCGGCCAGGCCGTAGCGGCGGACCAGCGAGGCGCCGCTGTCGAAGCGCAGGATGCCGGCGTCGGTGCCGAGCCAGAGGCGGCCGGCGGGGCGTTCGGCGATCGAGAACACCACCGGCACCGGATGGTCGCCGAGCACCTCGGCCAGCGGGTGTTCGAAGCGGATCCGTCCGTCGCTGTGTTCGACCACCCGGCTGAGGCCGGCCTGGGTGCCGACCCAGATCGAGCCGTCGGCGGACTGGTGCACGGCGCGGACGAAGTTGCCCGGCAGGCTGTCGGCCTCGTCGGTGGCGTGGCGGTAGTGGCGCAGGTAGCCGGTGGCCGGGTCGAGCAGGTCGAGGCCGTCGCCGGTGCCGAACCAGACCCGGCCCTTGGTGTCTTCGAGCACGGCGTTGACGCGCGGATGGCTCAGGCCCTTGGAATCGCCTTCGCGATAGGCGTAGCGGACCAGGGCGCCGGTCTCGGGCAGGTAGTGCAGGGCGCCGAGGTCGTCGCTGCCGAGCCACAGACTGCCGTCGCGGGCGAAGGCCAGCGAACGCAGGGCGACGTCGCGGTAGCCGCGCAGGTCGATGCTCTCGACCCGGCGGGTGGCCGGATCCAGCCGCAGCAGGCCCTGGCCGGTCGCGAGCCACAGCCGGGTCGGCGGCAGCGGGTCGGGCGGATTCGGGTTGTCGGCCTCGGGACAGGGTTCGCGGGCGATCGCGGCGATGCGTCGGGCGCCGGCGTTGGCCGGCAACAGCGAGGTCATGTCCTGGAAGCGGTCGGCAGCCAGGTCGTAGCGGCGCAGGTGACCGTTGTCGGTGCCGATCCAGATCGCGCCGAGGTCGTCCTGGGCCAGGCTGCGGATGCTGGCGTCGGAAGCGCCCGCGCCGGTGCGGTCCTCGTCCAGGTCGAGGATGTAGCTGAAGCGGGTGCCGCGCGGGTCGGCGACGGCGACGCCGCGGTACTGGCCGCCGGCCCAGAGCAGGCCGCCGTGGTCGATCATCAGCGCTTCGATCGTGTCCTCGGGCAGGGTGGCCTCGACCCCGGGCTCGGCGCGCACGCGCTGCGAGTGCCCGGTTTCGGGGTCGTGGCGGTACAGGCCATTGCCGAAGCCGGAGATCCAGATCCGGTGGTCCGGCGCCTCGATCAGGGCGCGCGCATCGCGCAGCGTCGCCAGGGCTTCGTCTTCGACCTTGACCAGGATGCCGGTGTGGCCGTCGAGCCGGTACAGGCCGTCGACGCCGCCGGCCCAGAGCCGGCCGCGCCGGTCGATCAATACGCTGCGCAGCACCTGGGCGGCGCCGATCCGTTCGATCTTGCCGCTCGGCAGGATCCGGTACAGGCCGGCCGCGCTGGCGAACCAGGCGGTGCCGTCGCGGGCGAGGGCGAGCTCCTGCCACGGCGATTGCCGGCTCAGCTCGCTGGGCAGGGCCAGCAGCAGTTCGCGCGCGCCGCTGCGCGGGTCCATGCGCTCGAGGCCGGCCAGGGTGCCGATCAGCAGCGAGTCGCGCCACGGCAGCAGCGAGACGACCTGGCGACCGGCCTGCGAATCGGGCGGCTGGTAGCGGTGGATCGCGCCGCTGGCCAGGTCGAGCCGGGCCAGGTATTCGGAATGGGTGCCGATCCAGATCGCGCGCTGGCCGTCGAGGGCGAGCGCGGTGACGTAGCTGTCGGGCAGACTGGCCGGGTCGCGCGGGTCGTGGCGATACGGCACGTAACGCTGGCCGTCATAGCGGTGCAGGCCGCCCTGGGTGCCGACCCAGATGAAGCCGTGCGCGTCCTGGGTGAAGGCGGTGACCGAGTTCTGGCTGAGACCGAGCTCGCTGCCCAGGCGCGAGAAATAGAAGTCCCGCGTGGCCGCCTCGGCACGCCGGGGCTGCGCCGCCATGCACAGGAGCAAGGCGATCAGACCGGCGGTCAACAGGGAGACAGGGGAAAAGGAACGCACGGACACCGTGGCGTGAAGCGCGAGAGCCCGCAGTTTAGGCAGGCGTCCGTTGCGGCAACAAGCACTACGGACTCGAATCGCCTGACAGGACAGGATCCCGCGGTTTCTTCACGCCGCCCGCATTCGCCCGGCATTGCTAAACTGCGGCAACCCTCACGACTTGATGCCTGTGGCCGCGATCGAACTGCCCCTGTTGTCCGATGTCGACGCCGAGAGCCGCATGCTCTCGCTCGGCGCTTCCGCTTCCGAACTGCACGGCGCCTTGTGCGGCTGGCTCGCCGGCGGCGGCGCCTCGGTGCGCGACTGGCCGGCGCGCGTGCTGGCCGATCCGGCCGTCGCCACCCCGGCCGAGAACGGCGCGCTCGATCGCTTGCGCGGCGCCAGCGCCTCGCAGCTCGGCGACCGCAGCTTCGGCTTCGACCTGCTGCTGCCCGACAGCGAAGCGCCGCTGTCCGAGCGCAGCGGCGCCCTGTTCGACTGGTGCCGCGGTTTCCTCGCCGGCTTCGGTCTCGCCGCCGGCGAGGCCTCCTCGTTGTCGGAGGAAAGCCGCGAAGCGCTCGGCGACCTGGCCCGCCTGGCGGCGGCCTCGCCGCAGGACGACGGCGACGAGGACGACGAAGAAGCCTTGACCGAGATCGAGGAGTTCGTGCGCATCGTCGCGCTGTTGTTGCACGGCGACGTGGCCATGGCGGCGCAGCATCGGCACCGGTTGAACTGAGATGAACGCGGCGCTGACGATGCCGGCGAAGGCCTATGTCCGCCGGCGCAAGCAGTTGATGGCGATGGCCGGCGACGAGGCGATCGTGATCGTGCCCTCGGCCAACGAGCACATCCGCAGTCGCGACACCCATTACCCGTTCCGCCAGGATTCCGACCTCAGCTATCTGACCGGTTTCCCCGAGCCCGAATCGGTGCTGGTGCTGGTGCCGGGCCGGCGCCATGGCGAGACCTTGCTGTTCTGCCGCGAGCGCGACCGCGAACGCGAGGCCTGGGACGGCCCGCGCTATGGCCCGGAAGGCGCGGTCGAGGCGTTCGGGCTCGACGACGCCTATCCGATCGCCGATCTCGACGACATCCTGCCGGGGTTGCTCGAAGGCCGCTCGCGGGTCTACTACCACTTCGGCCGCGACGCCGAATTCGACCTCAAGCTGATCGGCTGGCTCAACCGGGTGCGCGCGATGATGCGCCAGGGCGCGCAGCCGCCGCACGAGTTCCTCGAACTGGGGCATCTGCTCGACGAGCTGCGCCTATTTAAGGACCGCGACGAGTTGCGCTTCATGCAGCGCGCCGCCGACATCAGCGTGCTGGCCCACGAAGCGGCCATGCGCGCGGCCCGGCCCGGCATGCGCGAGTACGAGTTGCAGGCCGAGATCGAATGCGTGTTCCGCCGCCACGACGCCGAACCGGCTTACGGCAGCATCGTCGGTGCCGGCAGCAATGCCTGTGTGCTGCATTACCGCGCCAACAGCGCGGCGTCGCAGGACGGCGACCTGGTGCTGATCGACGCCGGCGCCGAGTACCGGGGCTACGCCGCCGACATCACCCGCACGTTTCCGGTCAACGGCCGTTTCAGCGCGCCGCAGCGCGCGCTGCACGACCTGGTCGGCGCCGCCCAGGCCGCGGCCCTGGCCCAGGCCCGCCCCGGCGTGTCCTACGAGGCCGGCCACCTGGCCGCGGTCGAGACCCTGACCGAGGGCCTGCTGCGGCTCGGCCTGCTCAAGGGCAAGCTGGAAAAGAACCTCGCCGACGGCCATTACAAGCGCTTCTATCGGCACAAGACCGGGCATTGGCTCGGCATGGACGTGCACGACGTCGGTGAGTATCGCCTCGACGGCGAGTCGCGCCTGCTCGAACCGGGCATGGTGTTCACCATCGAGCCCGGCCTATACGTGTCGCCCGACGACAGCAGCGTCGACCCGAAATGGCGTGGCATCGGCATCCGCACCGAAGACGACGTGCTGATCACCAAGGGCGGCCACCAGGTGCTGACCGACCGGCTCGCGCGCAGCGCCGACGAGATCGAGGCCTTGATGGCGCGCTGAGCGCCGTCGCCACGAATCCATCCCGGTAGGCGCGACGTGAGTCGGGACAAGGGGCGCGCAGAGATGACGAGGCCACCGTCATTCGTCGAAGCGGCGCGCGCCGCGACCGCGACGCGCAGAGATGACGGGGCCGTCGCCGTCCGCCGAGGCGGCGTGCTCGCGCCAGGGTAGGAGCGGCGCAAGCCGCGACCGCCATGTCCCAATGTCGCGTCGTCTTCGGGTGTGCCCCTGTAGGAGCGAGGTGAGTCGCGACCGCGAACGCGCAGAGATGACGGGGCCGTCGCCGTTCGCCGAGGCGGCGTGCTCGCGCCAGGGTAGGAGCGGCGCAAGCCGCGACCGCCATGTCCCAATGTCGCGTCGTCTTCAGGTGTGCTCCTGTAGGAGCGACGTGAGTCGCGACCGCGACGCGCAGAGATGACGGGGCCGTCGCCGTTCGCCGAGGCGGCATGCTCGCGCCAGGGTAGGAGCGGGCGCAAGCCGCGACATCGCCGCCACAGTCTTGCGGCGCATCTTTCAAGAAAGATCTGGATCTGGATCTGGATCTGGATCTGGATCAGATCAGATCAGATCAAGATAAAGATCAAACCCAAAGCTTCCGCTACTAAAGCGGCGGGTTACTTTCTTTTGTCTAAAGCAACAAAAGAAAGGTAACCAAAGAAAAATGCTTGTTCTTGAATCACAGGCCCGCACGCTCGATGCATCCGCGGCGATTTTTCATACGGGACATCCCTGTCCCGATGAAAAACGGCCCGCATCCCTGCGGGCCGCCCTCCGGGTCTTCTTTAGTCTTTGCGAGTGCTCGGCTACGCAAAGCAACTGCAAAATCGCACGGCAACGGCAACGGCAACGGCAACGGCAACGGCAACGGCAATAGCTTGCGGTCGCGTGTTATCAGTGCATCAGCCGCCGTGCGCGATGAATCGCAGTCGAAAGCTCGGGCCGGGTGGAAGGCGAGCTGAGCGCTACGTCGCCGGGCCCATGCGTTCGAGCACCAGGTCGACGAAACGGCTGAGCTTCGGCAAAGGCTGGCGGTCGCGCGGGTACAGCAGATGTACCGGCCGCGGCGGCGGCAGTTGCTCGGCGAACAGCGGCAGCAGCCGGCCCGCGGCGAGGTCGTCGGCCAGCAGCACTTCGGGTTGCAGGACGATGCCGCAACCGGCCACCGCCGCGCGCCGCAGGGCCTCGCCGTTATTGGAGGCGAAGCGCCCGCGCAGCCGCAGTGGTTCGGCGGCGATGCGCTCGAAGCGCCAGCCGGCGTCGTGGTTCCACAGCAGATGATTGAGGCAACTGTGGCCGGACAGTTCGCGCGGGTCGCCCGGCGTGCCGTGCTTGCGCAGATATTCGGGCGAGGCGCAGACGATCATCCGGTACGGACGCAGCGGCCGCGCGACCAGATGGTCCGAGTCCGGCAGCGGCCCGATCCGGATCGCCACGTCGAAGGCCTCGGCGATCAGGTCGGACATGCGGTCGCTCAGCACCAGGTCGACCGAGACCTCGGGGTGGAGCTGCAAAAACTCCGTCACCACCGTCGCGACCGCGTTGCCGCCAAGGGTGACCGGCGCGGTGACCCGCAGGCGCCCGCTCGGTTGTCCGTCGTGGCGCAGGCGTTCGGCGACCGACTCGGCGTGGCGGACCTGGTCGAGGATGCGCCGGCAATCCTCGAGAAAACTCGCGCCGACCTCGGTCAGGCGTTGTTTGCGGGTATCGCGCTGCAGCAGGCGGGCGCCGAGGTGCGCCTCCAACTGGCGGATGTGCTTGCCGACCATCACCGCCGACAGGTCCTGCGCCTGGGCCGCGGCGGCGAAACTGCCGGTGTCGGCGACCGCGACGAACACGGCCATGCTACGCAGCTTGTCCAAGGGCTAACCCGCGGTTAGGGGAGCCCGAAATCCTAGCGCATTCACCGTCGAGGCCACGGCGAGCAGACTGGCCGCCTGTCTCCCGTTATGGAATCCACATGAAGATCCTGATCGTCGGCGCCAGCGGCACCCTGGGCCGCGCCGTGGCCGAACGCCTCGCCTCGCAGCACGAGATCCTGGCCGCCGGCCGCAGCAGCGCCGACTACCCGGTCGACATCACCGACGACGCCAGCGTCGAAGCCATGTTCCGCCGCGCCGGCAAACTCGATGCCATCGTCTCCACCGCCGGCGTGCTGCATTTCGGCCCGCTCGAATCGATGCGCCCGGCCGATTTCGCAGTGGGCCTCAACGACAAACTGCTTGGCCAGGTGCGTCTGGCCCTGCTGGGCCAGCACCATCTCAGCGACGGCGGTTCGATCACCCTGACCACCGGCATCGTCGCCGAAGAGCCGATCCGCGCCGGCGCCAACGCCGGTGCCGTCAACACCGCGATCGAAGGCTTCGTCCGCGGCGCCGCCTTCGAACTGCAGCGCGGCCTGCGCATCAACGCGGTCAGTCCGAACGTACTGAGCGAATCATGGGAGGCTTATGGATCGTTCTTCCCGGGATTCGAACCGGTGACGGCCGCGCGCGCGGCGCTGGCGTACCAGCGCAGCGTGGAGGGCATACAGAGCGGGAGGGTGTTCAAGGTGTGGTGAGGATGGGCGGTCGCGTGAGCTGCGAGGTTGGTGAGGCGTCTTTCATGCCATTGCCGTTCGCCACGGACGCTCCATTGCACGAAGATTCTGTAGCTATCTCTGTTGCTTTGCGCGGCGTGGCACTAGCGAAGGCCATAGAAGACCCAAAGGGCGGCCCGCAGGGACGCGGGCCGTTTTTCATCGGGACAGGGATGTCCCGTATGTAGATCCCTGCGAAAGCACCGCTCGTGCGGGCTTGTGATTCAAGAAGAAGCAACTTCTTTGGTTACCTTTCTTTTGTTGCTTATGACAAAAGAAAGTAGCCCGCCGCTTTAATGGCGGAGGCTTTGGATTTGGTCTTTGATCTTGATCTTGATCTTGATCTTGATCCTGCTTCAGAGAGACGCCGCGAAAACGCAGCGACGATGTCGCGGCTTGCGCCGCTCCTGCCCTGGCAGAAGCGCACGCCGCTTCGATGAATGGCGGTGGCCTTGTTGTCTTTGCGCATCCCGTGGTCGCGACTTACGTCGCTCCTACAAAGGCCAAGCGCAGCAATGCAATACCGCGAAACCATCCCTGTAGGAGCGACGTGAGTCGCGACCGCGACGCCTCAATCTTGCGCCGATGCCGGCGGCAGCCCGTCAGGGTAGGAGCGACGCAAGTCGCGACCGCGCCGTTTCCGGTCGCTGCGTCACCGGCCGTGAGGCGGTGAAGCAGCATCAATAGCAAAGCTTCCGCCCCCTAAAGGGTGCGGGTAACTTTCTCGTCCAAAGCAACAAAAGAAAGTCACCAAAGAAAAGTGCTTCTCCCTGCAAGTGCACAAGCCCGCACGATCGATGCCGACGCCGGGATGCTCCAGACAGGCCATCCATGGCCTGCTTGCGCACGGCCCGCATCCCTGCGGGCCTCCCTCCGGATCTTCAATCGACCGGCAAAGCAGCAGAACAAAGCAGCAAGGCACAGCAGCAAAGCAGAGCAAATCAAAATCTCGGCAACGGCAACGGCAACGGCAACGGCAACGGCAACGGCAACGGCAACGGCAACGGCCAGGTTATGCGTCCCTCACAGGTGCCGCGGCGCCCGCGCCAGCAACAACGCCACCAGCTCCGGCGCCATGTATTCGTACTCGTCCGGAATATCCAGGCAGACCACGCGCTTGCCGCGCAACTGCGCGCGGAACTTGCGCTGCAGTTTGCTGCGCTGGGCTTTTTCCATGACGAAGATCAGCTGCGCCCATCGCACCTGTTCGGCGCCGAGCGGATGCTCGGCGTCGTGGTTGAGGCCGACCGAGGCGACGTCGAGGTCGGCGCGCGCGGCGAAGACCTGTTCGGCGGTCGGGCTGCGCAGTTTGTTCTGGCTGCAGACGAACAGGATGCGCCGCACGCCGCTCAGGCCGCTTCCGCGAAGCCGTCGCGGGTCAGGTTGACCGGCGCGGCGTCGGTGCAGACCACGTCGTCTTCGATGCGGATGCCGCCGTAGGGACGGAACTGTTCGATGCGGGCCCAGTCGACGCTGCCGGCGTGCTCACCCTGCCTGAGGCCGTCGAGCAGCAGGTCGACGAAGTACAGACCCGGTTCGATCGTCACCGCCATGCCGGGTTCGAGCACCCGGGTCATGCGCAGGTAGGGATGGCCGGCGGGCTTGTCGATGCGCCCGCCGCGGTCGGAGGCGGCGAAGCCGGCGACGTCGTGCACCTGCAGGCCGATGCCATGGCCGATGCCGTGCGGGAAGAACACGCTGCTGACGCCGGTCTCGACCGCGGCCTCCGGCGAAATCCTGAGCACGCCGGCGTCCTTGAGGATGCCGGCCAGGGCCAGGTGGGCGTCGAGGTGGATGCGCTTGTAGTCGGTGCCGGCGCGGACCTGATCGCACATCTTCAACTGCGCGGCGTCGACGGCGTCGATCAGGGCCTGGAAGTCGCCTCCATCGGCCGCATAGGTGCGGGTGATGTCGCAGGCGTAGCCGTGGTGGCTGGCACCGGCATCGATCAGGAAGCTGCGCGACTGCGCCGGCGCTTCGCGGTCGAGCTCCATGTAGTGCAGCACCGCGCCGTGCTGGTTGAGGGCGACGATGTTGCCGTACGGCAGTTCGTTCGCGTCCTGGCGCGCGGCGCCGCAGTAAGCCAGGTGAATGTCGAATTCGCTCTTGCCGGCGCGGAACGCGGCCTCGGCGGCGCGGTGCGCGCGCACGCCCTTGCGGGTCGCCTCGCGCATCATCGCCACTTCGTAGGCGGTCTTGTAGGCTCGATGGTATTCGAGGTAATCGACCACCGCCGGCGGGTTGTTCGGCACGAAGGCGCGTTCGCTGCCGACGCCGAGCGCGCTCTGCGCCTCGCCGAGAATGGCGCAGCGCGCCGGGTCTCGGGGCAGGTGCGCAAGCGCTTCCTCGGGCTGGCGGATCACGATCACGTCGAAGTGCTCGACCCACCAGCCGCTCGGCGCCTGCGGCACGACGTGCCAGTAGTCGAACGGCTGCAGGTAGATCAGCTTCGGCTTGTGGCCCGGCGTCGCCACCAGCCAGCTGCCGGGGTTGCGGGTCAGCGGTACCCAGGCCTTGAACTGCGGGTTCACCGCATACGGGTAATCTCGGTCGTCGAAGACCTGGTAATGCAGGTTGCCGCTCGGCACCACCAGGTGATCGAACCCGCCGCGTTCCAGCGCCTGCTCGCAGCGGCGCTGCAACTCGGCGAAGTGCTGCCGGTACAGGGCGTGGGTATCGGGCGCGGAGGGATCGGCGGTGAGGACGGAAGCGTTCATTGCGTGCCTGGCCTGGAGGAAACCGCCCCATTTTGCCGCAATTTCGCGAGGGCGGATTTGCGCGAGCGGGGCTCGCGGCGGGTCCGGGCTTCTGCTCGGGTCGCCGCGGCGACGGGCGCCTCCGGCCGTCCCTGAACCGGCGACGCGTCCGCGTCCTCGGGTTTACTCGTAACTGCCGCCGGGCAGGTCCAGCCACTGGCGCAGGTGCTGCATGCCGTCTTCGGGCATGGCGATGAAGCGAAAGCCGGTCCAGGTCTGGCCGGGCACGCTGGCGCGGTCCTGCCACAGCAGGTGCGCGCCGACTTCGATCGGCGAGGTTTGCTGGGGCGCGTCGCGCAGGTTGAAACGCAGTTGATACAGCGCGTCGTCGACCAGCGGCGTGTTGGCGATCAGCATCATGCCGGTCTCGGACAGGTTGCCGAGGTGGCCGATCACGGTCTCGGTCATGGTGTCGACGACCTGCACGGTCTCGGCGAGGCGGCGGCGACGGGTGCGGCGGAATTCTTCGTTCATGCCTGCATTCTCATGCGCTGGCCGGGTCGGTCGGGTCGACTGCGTGTCTGCCGCCGAAACCGCGCAGCACGTCGAGTGCGGCGTGCCAGGCGCGATCGACCAGGCGGCTGCGCTCTTCGACGACCACCCGCGCCTGGCCGCGCGCCATCATCCGGGCGAGGCTGTCCAGCGATTGTTCGCCGACGCGCTGGCCGCGCTGGTTGACGAACAAGGCGTTGTCGGTGACCGGGCTGAACCAGGACAGGCGCCGGCGCACCGCGTCGCCCTGTTGGTTCTGCACGAATTCGAACCAGGTGCCGAACGGCAGGTGGCGGATCTGTTCCCAGCAGCGCTGTTCGTGGTCGTTGCGCGCCGGCAGGGTCGAACGGGCCGGGCCGGCGTCTTCGCCGAGACGGCTGCGCGAGCGCAGCTTCATCGCCAGTTCGGTGCGCGAGGCGGCATCGTCCTCGAGTGCGGCGCCGACCGTGAGCTGGCGCGAAATCGCCCGGGCATCGTCGCCGTGATAGCCGACCTGGGTCAGCGCGTGTTCGATGTCGGCATCGAGCCCGCACGGCACCGGCGCATCGGCGCCGGCGCGGTTGGCCGCGACGATCTGGCGGGTCGTCTCCAATTGCCGCTGCCAGACTTCGGATTCCGGGCCGTGGCGCAGCAGGGTCAGGGTCAGCACGTCGGCCCAGGCCTGGTTGAGCAGGGCCTGGACGAAGCGCGGCAGACGCTGCTCTTGGGTGTGTTGCTCGATCGCCTCGCCGGCCAGGCGCTTGGCGGTCTCGAGTTTTTCCTTGCCGCGCGCGGCCTCGACGTGGCGGCGCTCGGCCACTTCGGCCTTGCGCGCGAGGTTCTGCAATTGCTCCTGCAGGCGCAGGTTGGCGGTGTCGAACACCTCGGCGCCGGCGTCGTAATGCTCGACCACGTGATCGACCGCCTGGCGCAACGGCTCGTGCAGCTGCGGATCGACGTCTTCGCTCGGGGTCCAGCGCGCGCCTGCTTCGGCGACCGTATTGAGCAACTGCAGCGCCGGATGCTCGGTCTGTTCGAGCAGGCTGCGGTCCTGCAGCGCGGCGTGCAGCAAGGGCGCCTGCAGGCGGTTGAGCAGGGTGGAGATCGCCACGTCGCCGCGCAGGCGTTGCTCGATCTCGTCGTAGAGCATGTCGAGCAGGTCGAACACGTCGCCGTCGTCGCGCGACAGCGTGGCGACGGTGCCCGGCGGCGGCTCGCTGTGTTCGAGCAGCGACTGGCGCAGCTCGGCGATCTTGCGCAATGGCTGCTGGCCGCGCGGCGCTTCGTCCTTGAGCCGGCTCAGCGCCGACAACACCTCGGCGGTGCCCATGGCCGAGGTCGGCACGGCGACGCCGCCGCGCGGACGCAGCTTGTCGACCAGTTCGCGGCGTTCGCCGAGCCATTGCTGCAGGGTCGCGAAATCGGTCGCGTCCGGCGCCCGCGCCACCGCCTGCTGGCCCGGCCAAGCGGTGTGGGGACGCTCGCCGCCGGGCCGCGGCGGTGGCGATGGCGATGGCGATGCGGGCGAATCGGCGCCCGGGCCGCGGCGCGGTTCCGGCGCAGGTTCGCGACGGGCGGCGTCGGCAGCTGCGACCTCGCTTGGAGGCACGGCGGCGGGACGCGCGCGCAACGGCACGAACGACAGGTTCGGCAGCACGTTCTCGCGCGCGAGCAGGGCGTTCATCGCTTCGACCATCTGCGCATAACCCAGCATCACTTGCTGGTCGAACACGCGGAACAAGTCCAGGCGCGAGTCCTGGCCGATCTGCAGCGGCAGGCAGACATCGGCGAAGATCCGGATCAAGCGGTGCGGGCCGACCGGAAGGCGTTCGGCATCGAAGGCCGGCGCGCCGGCGAGCACGCCGAAGCGCTGGCCGAGCAGCAACAGGCCGAGCCCGGCACGCGACTCGTGGCGGCTGGCGATGCCGCGCAGCACCGTGTTCTCGTCCATCTCGCTGTCGTCGACCAGGCGCAGCTCGCTGAAGTTCGGCAGCACCGTCGCCTGGGTGCGCGGCGCGACCGGTTCGCGCAGGCGGGTCAGCGCGGTTTCCAGCGCGACCAGGTAGCGCGGGATCAGGTCGGCGCGGCGCAACCGGACCAGGCGCAGGGTTTCCAGGTAGCCCGATTGCAGGCTCGGATTGCGCGCCTGGTCGGCCTGGCGGAACAACTGCTGCTCGAACTCGGCGAGCATCCGTTCCAGTTGCGGCGCGGTTTCGTCGGAAATCAGCGCGTACAACTGCTCCAGCAGGCGGCGCACGCGACGCGGCAACGCGGCCGTGGCCAGGGTGGCCCGCGACCGCGAGGCGTCCAGAGGATCAAACGTGGCGGACATGTGGATTCGGTACTGACGACCTCAAGATATAACCACGCCTCCCCGGCGCTCGCCAACTCGAAACGGTCCGGCGACGGCCGCGCGAGAGCGTGCAGCCGACGGGAGGCGGCCTATGGCAGTAACGCAGAGGGCCCGTACGGGCGGCCAAACGCGAGTTTCCGCCCGAACCGGTCGCGGGCTCGTGAGGCCCGCGCCGTTCAGCCGAACCGCTGCGCTTGCCTGATCCGCGAGCGACGCAGGCGCTCTCAGGTCCTGCAAACGTCTGCCGAGCGGCGTTCAATCGGGCAGGAACAGCGCGACCACGTCGTTGGTGAAGCGTCGCCCGAGCTCGGTCGGACGCACCCGGTCGCCGCTTTGTTCCAGCCAGCCGGCGTCGAAGCCGGCCTGCAGTTGCGCGGCGATGCCGGCGCGGGCCAGGCCGGTGCGCGCCTCGTAGTCGGCCAGCGAAAAGCCCTCGACCAGGCGCAGCACGTTGAGCATGTACTCGAACGGCCGCCGCTGCGGCGCGATCCGGTCCTCGCCGCCGATCCCGGCTTCGCTGCCGGCCTTGGCCAGGTATTCGGCCGGGTGCTTGTGCTTCCAGCGGCGCAGGATGGTCTGCTCGGCGCCGAGGGTGATCTTGCCGTGGGCGCCGGCGCCGATGCCCAGGTAGTCGCCGTAGCGCCAATAATTGAGGTTGTGCGCGCAGCGCCGCTGCGGCCGCGCATAGGCGCTGACTTCGTAGTGCTCGTAGCCGCGCGCGGCGATCAGGGCCTGGCAGTGCTCCTGGATGTCCCAGGCGCTGTCCTCGTCGGGGATGCCCTGCGGCGGCCGCGCGGCGAACACGGTATTGGGTTCCAGGGTCAGCTGGTAATGCGAGAGGTGGGCCGGGTCGAGGGCGAAGGCCCGCTCCAGGTCGCGCTCGGCCATCGCCAGGGTCTGGCCGGGCAGGGCGTACATCAGGTCGAGGTTGAGGTTGTCGAAGCCGGCGTCCTGCGCCAGCTTGACCGCGGCCTCCGCCTCGCGGCTGTCGTGAATGCGGCCCAGGCGCCGCAGGCAGCCGTCGTCGAAGCTCTGGATGCCGAAGCTGAGCCGGTTCACTCCTGCGCCACGGTAGAGCTCGAACCGGCCGTGCTCGGCGGTGCCGGGGTTGGTTTCCAGGGTGATCTCGCAACCCGGCGCGAAGCGCAGGCGGGCGCTGGCGCCCTGCAGGAAGCGGTCGATGAACTCCGGCGGGAACAGGCTGGGGGTGCCGCCGCCGAAGAACACGCTGTGCACCGGCCGCCCCCAGACGAGCGGCAGGTCATGCTCCAGGTCGGCCAGCAGGGCGTCGACGTAGGCGTCGTAAGGCAGCGCGCCGCCCTTGTATTCGTGCGAGTTGAAATCGCAGTACGGGCATTTGCGTACGCACCAGGGCAGGTGGACGTACAGCGACAACGGCGGGGTGGTCAGGGAATCGCTCAAACAGCGCTCGACCGGGCCCGAGGGCCCGGAAACAGTCGGAAGGGGCCGACAGCTTACCGGTCGCGCGTCGCGCCGTAGCGGGTGACGGCGAGCAGGGCGCGCAGATTGGCGTCGATGGCGACGTCGGGGCGGGCCTGGACGACCAGCCGCATGATCGTGGCGAGCGGCTCGGCGCGGCCGTCGCCGGAGGTTTCGCCGTCGAAGATGGTCGCGGTGTTCCAGCGCCGGTGCGGAGCCGGGGCCAGGCGCAGTTCCAGGGTCGAGGTCAGGCGCAGGCGCCCGTCCTTGGCCCGGTGCAGGGACATGCCGACCACCTCGCCCGGGGCGAAGCGGCGGGTACGGTGGGCGGTGGTGATGTTGGCGTAGCCGATGGTGTGGCCCGGCCCGGACTGCAGGCTGACCCGCTGGATCGCGGCCACCGCGACCAGCCCGACCAGGCTCGCCAGCAGCCACAGCGCCAGCTCGATCTCCGAGCTGAAGCTGTTGCTGTGGTGGCTGCCGGCGCCGAGCCCGTCCTGGCGGATCCAGATCGCGATCGGCATCGCCAGCAGGTACAGCACCGCTACCGACAGCACGGTATGGCCGCCGGTGCGGAAGGCGCGGCGGGGCGGCGCGGCGGCGCGCAGCATCCGGTTCACCTGGCGACCTCCGGCAGGCGCTCGCGCAGCGCCGCCAGCGCGCGGGCGCGGTGGCTGACGCGGTTCTTGAGAGCGTCGTCGATTTCGCCGGCGGACACGTTGTATTCGGTGTCGTAGAACACCGGCTGGTAGCCGAAACCGCGCTCGCCCTGGCGCTGGTGCAGGATCCGGCCGTGCCAGATGCCCTCGGCGATGACCGGGCGCGGGTCCCCGGCGTGGCGCAGCAGCACGATCACCGCATAGAAGTGCGCGCCGCGTTGGGCGTCGGGCACGTCCTTGAGGGCGGCGAGCAGTTTGTCGATATTGGCCTGGGCGTCGCCGTGCTGGCCGGCGTAGCGGGCCGAGTACAGGCCGGGGGCGCCGCCGAGGGCGTCGACGCAGATGCCGGAATCGTCGGCCAGGGCGGGCAGCCCGGTGACCGCGGCCGCATGACGGGCCTTGAGCAGCGCATTCTCGACGAACGTGCTGCCGGTTTCCTCGATGTCCTCGACCCCCAGATCCGTTTGCGCCACCAGTTCGATGCCGGTGTCGCCGAGCAGGTCGCGCAGTTCCGCCAGCTTCCCGGCGTTGCTGCTGGCCAGCACTAATCTCATGCTTTCAGTTCCAGCAAATCCCAGCGATTACCGTACAGGTCTTCGAACACGGCGACCGTGCCGTAGGTCTCGACGCGCGGAGTTTCCATGAAGCGCACGCCGCGCCGGAGCATCGCCGCGTGGTCGCGCCGGAAGTCGTCGGTGTGCAGGAAAAAGCCGACCCGGCCGCCGGTCTGGTTGCCGATCCGCGAGGTCTGTTCCTCGCCGACCGCCCGGGCCAGCAACAGGGCGGTCTGGGCGCCGTCGGCGGGCGCGACCCGGACCCAGCGCTTGCCGCCGCCCTGGTCGATGTCCTCGAGCAGGACGAAACCCAGGGACTGGGTGTAGTAGGCGATGGCCTCGTCGTAGTCGGCGACGACGAGGGCGATGCTGCCGATGCTGCGATTCATGACGGACCCTGCTGAGGGCCGTCGCCATCGCCTTCGACACGAGGACGGGCAGCCGGCCGGTGGATGGAGGGGGGGCGACGGCCCGGCAGAAAGCACACTCTCGGTGGTCGTGAGGCGCGCGTGTGGTGGGGCTGTCGTTCCCGATGCGAGCGCAGGTTCGCATGGGTTCGTCGATATCCGAAGGGCGGCTTTGTTCGGGACTCGGGACTCGCGGCTCGGGACTCGCGGCTCGGGACTGGTGATTCGCGCGCGAGCGCGGTGCGCGGCAAGCGGCGCCTCGTGCGCGTGCGCTGCGCAGGTGCTCGGCGCTCGATGTGCGAGGCGTGGGCTCGGCGCGCCGGCGGCGGCGCGAAAATCCAGGGAAAGGCGCAGGATCTCGGCTTGGCGGAGCGTGTACGGCAAGGACCCCGCCGATGCCGCGAATGGCGCAAGCATAACGGGCAGACGGCAGACGGTGCTGGCGCGAGTGCGCGTGTAGCGATTCGGTCGATCAAGCCGGCCGGCAAGCGGAATCCGCAGTGGCTCCGAGTCCGACTACGGACTCGAAGCCGTTCGCGGTGGTCAGACCGCCAGCGCCTCTCGCTGCTTGAGGATCAGCTCGGCGATGCCGGCCTCGGCCAGGGCCAGCAGGCCGTCGAGTTCCTCGCGACGGAAGGCATGGCCTTCGGCGGTGCCCTGCAGTTCGATGAAACCGCCGCCGTCGTTCATGACCACGTTCATGTCGGTGTCGCAATCGCTGTCTTCGGCGTAGTCCAGGTCGAGCACCGGCACGCCGCGGTAGACGCCGACCGAGACCGCGGCGACCGCGCCGAAGATCGGGTCGCGGGCGATTTCGCGGCGCGACTGCAGCCAGCGCACCGCGTCGACCAGGGCCACGTAGGCGCCGGTGATCGCGGCGGTGCGGGTGCCGCCGTCGGCCTGCAGGACGTCGCAGTCCAGGGTGATGGTGCGCTCGCCGAGCGCCTTGCGGTCGATGCAGGCGCGCAGGGCGCGGCCGATCAGGCGCTGGATTTCCAGGGTGCGGCCGCCTTGCTTGCCGCGCGCGGCCTCTCGGTCGCTGCGGGTGTGGGTCGCGCGCGGCAGCATGCCGTACTCGGCGGTAACCCAGCCTTCGCCCTTGCCGCGCAGGAACGAGGGCGCCTTGTTTTCGACGCTGGCGGTGCACAGCACCCGGGTCTCGCCGAAGCTGACCAGCACCGAACCCTCGGCGTGGCGGGTGAAGCGGCGTTCGATGCGGACTTCGCGCATCTGGCCCGCGGTACGGCCGCTGGGACGGACGAGGGGGCCGGTCGGGGCCGGGGCGGGAGCGGCGTTGGGACCGGTCATGGGCGCGAAGTTACCGTTTTGATGGCCGGCGAGTTTACCATTCGCTCCCTGTAGGCTTGGGATTCGCGAATGATTCGCAGCATGACTGCCTTCGCCAGCGGCGAACGCGTGACACCCTGGGGCACGCTCGGCTGCGAGTTGCGCTCGGTCAACCATCGCTTTCTCGAACTCGGGGTGCGCCTGGCCGACGAGCTGCGCGTGCTCGAACCGGCTCTGCGCGAGCGCATCTCCGCGCGCATCAGCCGCGGCAAGCTCGATTTGACCCTGCGCCTGCGCGCGCCCGAAGGCGGCGACGCGCTGCAGCTCAACCCGACCCGGCTGCGCGAACTCAGCGATCTGGCGATCGACCTGTCGGCGCGATTCCCGGCGCTGCGCACCGACTTCACCGACCTGCTGCAGTTTCCCGGCGTGCTGCAGGCGCCGAGCACCGATCCGGCCGAATTGCAGGCCGCGGCGCTGGCCCTGCTGGACAGCGTGCTCGACGAATTCGTCGCCGCGCGCGAGCGCGAAGGCGGCAAGCTCGCGACCGTGATCGGCGAGCGCATCGACGGCATCGCCGCGATCGCCGCGGAAGTGCGCGGCTTCATGCCGGCGATCCGCGCCGGCCAGCGCGCCAAGCTCGAAGCACGGCTCGCCGACCTGGCCCAGCCGGCCGACAACGGCCGGGTCGAGCAGGAACTGGTGCTGTGGCTGCAGAAGCTCGACGTCGACGAAGAACTCGATCGTCTCGACTCGCACGTGGTCGAAGCGCGGCGCGTGCTCAAGCTGCGCGAAGCGGTCGGCCGCCGCCTGGACTTCCTGCTGCAGGAATTCAATCGCGAAGCCAATACCCTGGGCTCCAAGTCGGTCGACGCGCGCAGCTCGGCCGCCGCGGTCGAACTCAAGGTGCTGATCGACCAGGTCCGCGAGCAGATCCAGAACATCGAGTAACGAGTGGGGGAGGAACGAGTAACGAGTGGTTCTCGTTACGGTTTCCTCTTGCTCGTTGCGGTTTCCCCGTTTTTATCGTTTCAAGCCGGACCTTACCGACACATGCGCGGAACTCTCTACATCGTTGCCGCCCCGTCCGGGGCCGGAAAATCCAGCATCGTCAACGCCGTGCTGGCGCGCGACCCGAACATCCGCCTGTCGATCTCGTTCACTTCGCGCCAGCCGCGTCCGGGCGAGCGCCATGCCGAGCACTATCACTTCGTCAGCGCCGAGGAATTCGAGGCGATGGTCGAGGCCGGCGATTTCTTCGAATACGCCCGTGTCCACGGCGACTGGAAGGGTTCGGCGCGGCAGTCGGTCGAACCCTTCCTGGCCGCCGGCAAGGACGTGTTGCTGGAGATCGACTGGCAGGGCGCGCGTCAGGTCCGGTCGAAGGTGCCGGATGCGGTCAGCGTGTTCATCCTGCCGCCGTCGCGGCAGGCGCTGGAGTCGCGCATGCGCACCCGCGGCCAGGACAGCGAGGCGACGATCCGCCAGCGCCTGGACGCCGCCCGTGAGGAAATGTCGCATTACGGCGAATTCGATTACGTCATCGTCAACGAAGTGTTCGACACCGCGGTCGAGGAAATGTGCGCGATCTTCCTCGCCAGCCGCCTGCGCCGCGAGCCGCAGGTCGCCCGCCACTCGCGTTTGATCACCGCACTGCTGGCCGACGAGGGGTAGGCTCTTCGGGGCTCGGGGCTCGGGGCTCGGGGCTCGGGATTCGGGATTCGGGATTCGGGAATAGCGGGCGCGTCGGCCGGCTTTGCCGTTCTCCCTTGAAAAGGGGGGCGGCGCTGGCGGCGCGCTCCGGCCAAGCCATTGATTCGGAAGGTGTTTAGTCCAAAAACTTGCTCCGGCGGGGGAGTCGGTCTAAACTCCCCAGTCCCCAACCGCTTGTAAAGACGGCCTTCCGGCCGCCAGGAGCCCCATGGCCCGCATTACCGTCGAAGATTGCCTGGAAGTGGTCGACAACCGCTTCGAACTCGTCATGTTGGCCGCCAAGCGTGCGCGCCAGCTGGCCAACGGCGTCGAGCCGCAGCTGGACAACAGCGAAGCCAACGACAAGCCGACCGTGCTGGCATTGCGCGAAATCGCCGCGCGGCAGATCAACCCCGAATACATCGATGCAGTCGAGAAGGCCGAGCGCGAGCGCAAAGAGCGCGAAGCCCTGGAATGGGCCGCCGCCGAAGTGGTCGCCGACGACGACCTGTCGAAGAGCGACGACTGAGGGCTTCCGGCCCCGCGCCCCGGCGCGGGAGTCGAACACGGCTCCGCCTTGGCGGAGCCGTTTTTGTTTGTGGCCTCCGCTTGGCGGAGCCGTTTGTTTGTGGCTCCGCTTGGCGGAGCCGTTTTTGTTTGTGGCTTCCGCCTGACCGGAGCCGTTTTGTTTGTGACCCCCGGCCTTGGCGGAGACGCTGCGTTTGCGCGACCGCCCGGCGAGCGCTGCGAGTCGCCTGGCTGGGCACCGGCGCACCACTCGCAGGGTGCGAAGCCGCGGCCCTCACGCCCGGCTTGCGGCGCATTCCTGAACGGATGTCTCGTCCTTGCGCCGCGATCCGGACATGCCGCTTGCCTGCGCCGCCTGCGTGCCGCACCCAATATCAATGGATGCGTTGCACCTTGAGCCATCGCCCGCGTAAATTTCCGTTATGACCCCCGCCGAGCCCGCGCTGAGCACCTATCCCGCCGTTCTGGACGACACGGAGCTGCCGGACTATGTGCGCGAGCTCGAACTGGCCGCGCACTACCTGCCCGAAGCGCAGCGCCTGCAACTGCGCCGCGCCTGGTCGGTCGGCGCCGCCGCGCACGTGGGCCAGACCCGCAAGTCGGGCGAGCCCTACATCACCCATCCGGTCGCGGTCGCCAAAGTGCTGGCCGAGCAGGGCCTGGACGTCGAGACCCTTGTCGCGGCGATCCTGCACGACACCATCGAAGACACGCCGCTGACCCGCGAATGCCTGGCGACCGAATTCGGCCCGACCGTGGCCGAGCTGGTCGACGGCGTCACCAAGCTCGACAAGCTGCAGTTCCGCGACCGCCAGGAAGCGGCGGCCGAGAGCTTCCGCAAGATGCTGCTGGCGATGGCGCGCGACCTGCGCGTGATCCTGATCAAACTCGCCGACCGCCTGCACAACATGCGCACCCTCGGCGCGCAGAGCGCCGAGGCGCGCGAGCGCATCGCCCGCGAGACCCTGGAGATCTACGCGCCGATCGCCCAGCGCCTGGGCATGAACCTGATCAAGGCCGAGCTGCAGGACCTGGGCTTCCGCGCCCTGCATCCCTGGCGCCATGCGGTCATCGAAAAACGCATCCGCACCCAGCCGGTGGTGCGGCGCGAGTCGCTGGTGCAGATCGAAGCGCACCTGGCCCAGCGCCTGGCGAAGGACAAGCTTCAACACCGCCTGATCAGCCGGGTGAAATCGCCGTGGAGCATCTACATGAAGATGCATCACGAGCATAAGAGCTTCAATCAGGTCATGGACGTGTTCGGTTTCCGCGTGGTCGTGCGCAGCGTGCCGGACTGTTACCACGCCCTCGGCGTGGTCCACTCGGCCTACAAACCGCTGGACGCGCGCTTCCGCGATTTCATCGCCATCCCCAAGGCCAACGGTTACCAGTCGCTGCACACGGTGTTGTTCGGCCCCTACGGTTCGCCGGTGGAAGTGCAGATCCGCACCGAGGACATGGACCTGATCGCCGAACGCGGCATCGCCGCGCACTGGTCCTACAAACACGGCGGCGACGGACCGAACAGCGCGCAGTCGCGCGCGCACAGTTGGATCGCCAGCCTGGTCGAGTCGCAGCGTTCGACCGGCTCATCGCTGGAGTTTCTCGAAAACGTCAAGGTCGACCTGTTCCCGGACGAGGTCTACCTGTTCACGCCGAAGGGCGACATCATGTCGCTGCCGCGCAATTCGACCGCACTGGACTTCGCTTACGCGGTGCACACCGATGTCGGCAACCGCGCGGTCGCCGCGCGCGTCGACGGCAAGCTGGTGCCGTTGCGCACCAAGCTCGCCAGCGGCCAGCGGGTGGAGATCATCACCGCCAAGTCGTCGACGCCGAAGCCGCAGTGGCTGGAGTTCGTCGTCTCCGGCAAGGCGCGCACCTCGATCCGACAGCAGCTCAAGCAGCTCGAGCACGAGGACGCGGTGCAACTCGGCCACCGCATGCTCGACCGCGCGCTGGAGGTGCTGGAAACCTCGTTGGACCGCACCCCGGCGCTGCGCCTGGAAAGTTATCTCGCCGAGTATCGTTATCCGCGCCTGGAAGCCTTGCTGGCCGATATCGCGCTCGGCAACCGCATGCCGAACCAGGTCGCGCTGGCGCTGGCGCGCGAGGTGCCGGGCAAGACCCGCGGCCGCGCCATCGACCGTCCGCGCCTGCCGGAGGACAAGATCCTCATCACCGGCGCCGAGCGCGGCGTGATCAGCTTCGCCAACTGTTGCCTGCCGTTGCCGGGCGACGAAATCATGGGTTACCACACCGCCGGCAAGGGCATCGTGGTGCATCGCCTGGACTGCCCGAACGTCGCCGACTACCGCAAGTCCCCCGACCGCTGGGTCGCGATCGGCTGGGACCGCCAGGTCTCCGGCGACTTCGCCGCCGCCTTGCGCATCGAGGTCGACAACCGTCCCGGCTCGCTGGCCCAGGTCGCCGCCGCGATCGCCGAGGCCGAGTCCAACATCGACCGCGTCGAATATCTCGAGCGCGACGCCAACATCGCGATCATGCGCTTCGCCATCGAAGTCAGCGACCGCCGCCACCTTGCCGACGTCATGCGCCGGGTGCGCAGACTGGCGGTGGTGCTGGGCGTGCAGAGGATGTGAGCGTGGCGGCGTTGCCGCCGCCGGGACTCCGGACTCCGGACTCGGGACTAGGGACTAGGGATTAGAGATTAGGGATTAGGGATTAGGGATTCGAGAACGGCAAGGGCCGGTTAGCGACATCTGTTCGACCGAACCTGCTTCCGCCGCAATTCGCGTTTCTGCACCGCCCGTTGCAAGCGAGCGGGTTCCCGGCGCTGCGATCTGCCTTTACGATCCCGTCTCCCTATTCCGATTCCCGGCACCCAACATGTCTCGCGAAATCATCCATACCGATCAAGCTCCGGCCGCCATCGGCCCGTACTCGCAGGCCGTGCGCGTCGGCGATACGGTCTATCTGTCGGGCCAGATCCCGCTCGACCCGGCCAGCGGCCTGGTCATCGAGGGCGACATCGAAGCCCAGGCGCATCGCGCGTTCCGCAATCTGCAGGCGGTCTGCGAAGCCGCCGGCGGCTCGCTCGCCGACATCGCCCGGCTCGGCCTGTTCCTCACCGACCTCGGCGCGTTCGGCAAGGTCAACGCGGTGATGGGCGAATACTTCAACCCGCCTTACCCGGCGCGCTCGACCGTCGAAGTGTCGGCGCTGCCGCGCGGTGTGGCGTTCGAAGTCGACGCGATAATGGTGCTGCGCTAAACCGCGATACCCGCGTCGCCAGGACGGCCGCTCGGCAATGAGCGGCCGTTTGCGTCGCGTCGGCATCGCCAGAGTAGGAGCAGCGCAAGCTGCGACCGCGAATCAGCAATAACGACGAGCCTTGAGCGGCGAGGCAAGCTCGCAAATCATCACCCGAGTCCCGAGTCCCGAGTCCCGAGTCCCGGGTCCCGAACGTCTCACCTGCGCTCGCGCGCAATCTCCGCCATCAGGCGTTCGCGCAAGGCGCGCGGGGTGTCGCCGGTCAGGCGCTTGAAGGCGCGGCGGAAATCTCGCGGGTCCTTGTAGCCGATGGCCGCGCCGACACTGGCGATGGTCAGGTGGCGTTCGCGCAGCAGGGCATAGGCATGGTCGATGCGCAGGCGGTCGTGGATCTCGTGGAAGCTGGTGCCTTCGCCGGTCAGTTGCCGGCGCAGGGTGCGCTCGCTGACGTGCAATTGCGCGGCGATGCCGGCCAGCTTGGGGTCCTGCGGCAGCTGTGCGCGCAACAGGCGTTCGACCGCGGCGGTGACCTCGCCGGGCACCGCGCCTTCCGGCATCTGCGCTTCGCACAACGCCAGCACTTGGCGCGAGGCGATCGGGTTGTGAGTCGGCAGCGGCACCGCCAGCCAGTGCGCGTCGAGCACCAGCCGGTTCTGCGGTTGCCCGAACGCGACCGGGCAGTCGAACACCTCGCGATAGTGGGCGGCGTAGTCCGGCGGCGGATAGCTGAACTCGATGCGCAGCGGGCGCAGGCCGTCGCCGACCAGGCCGCGGGCGAGGGCGAGGCAACTGCTGAAGAATTCCTCGCAGACGAAGCGGTGGATCGAGGGGTAGGTCAGGGTCATCTGCCCGGCCAGGGCGACCGTGCCGGGCTCGGAGGCGCTCTCGACGAAACGCATCAGGCTGCCGACCACCGGGGTATAGCGCAAGCCGATCTGCAGCGCCTCGCCGAAGGTCGGCGCGGTGGTCATCGCCAGGCCGAGCAGGCCGAAATTGCCGATGTGCTGGCTGCGGCCGATGTCCAGGCCGATGGTGTCGGGCAGCACCCGCAGCGCGCGGTCGATGACGATCGCGGTGGGCCGGTTGGGCAGGCGCACGCCCGGGTCGCTGACCTGGGCGCGGCTCAGGCCGGTGCCGGCGAACCAGTCGTCGCTCGGCGCACCGATCCGGTCCGCGGTCTCGAGCAAGCCCCACAGCAGGTTCGGCGACATCAAGGCGATGTCGGATTTGGCGCTGTCCTGGTCGGATGGCTGACGCATCGCCCCTCACGATCGTGGCCGCACGGTTGACCGCTAATGCCCCCTTAGTGTGCCGCATTCGCCCTCACGCGCGCTCACATCGGCGGCGGAGACTCGTCGGATAGCCACGAGGGACGCCCAGCGAGCAGTCGCGCCGCGCCCCGGCCGCCAATCACGGGGAGATCCATGAGCAAGCAGATTCCGGCGTTCGTCCTTGTTGCCGTTGCGGCGGCCCTGACCGCGGGCTGCGGCCCCGAGCAGCCGCAGCACACCCCGAGCGCGCAGGTCGCCGCCGGCGACGCCGCTTTCGCCGAGCGCTTCCGCACCCGCCTGCTCGACGCCAAGCCGGGCGAGGTGATCGAAGTGCCGGCCGGCCGCTATACGTTCGACCGCAGCCTGACCCTGCGCGTGGACGGCGTGACCATCCGCGGCGCCGGGCCGGACAAGTCGGTGCTGAGCTTCAAGGGCCAGAAGGCCGGCGCCGAAGGCCTGCTGGTCAACGCCAGCCAGTTCACCATCGAGAACCTCGCGATCGAGGACAGCAAGGGCGACGGCCTCAAGGTCAACGAGGCGCAAGACGTCACCATCCGCAACGTGCGGGTCGAGTGGACCGGCGGGCCGAGCACCAAGAACGGCGCCTACGGCCTGTACCCGGTCAAGACCCGCAACGTTCTGATCGAGAACGCGGTGGCGATCGGCGCCTCCGATGCCGGCATCTACGTCGGCCAGTCGCGCGACGTGATCGTGCGCAACAGCCGCGCCGAGTTCAACGTCGCCGGCATCGAGATCGAAAACACGGTCAACGCCGATGTCTACGACAACGTCGCCACCAACAACACCGGCGGCATCCTGGTGTTCAACATGCCGGCGCTGTCGCAGCAGGGCGGGGCGATCCGGGTGTTCAAGAACAAGGTGTTCAAGAACAACACCGCCAACTTCGGCGCCAAGGGCACGCCTGTGGCCAGCGTGCCGGCCGGCAGCGGCATGGTGGTGAACTCCAACGACGACGTCGAAATCTTCGACAACGACATCAGCGACAACGCCACCACCAACATCATCGTCTCCAGCGTGTATTCGACCGGCTACAAAGACGACAAGGCGGCGAAGGATTTCGATCCTTACCCGGAACGCATCTCGATCTACGGCAATCGGCTGTCCGGCGGCGGCGACTCGCCCGACGGTTTCGATCTCAAGGCCTTGAAGACCGCGATCTACGGCCTCAACGGCCGCTTCCCCGACGTGCTCTGGGACGGCTATGCCAACAAGGCGCTCAAGGGCGGCCCACAGCTCTGCATCCGCGACGTGTCGGGCGTGATCAATGCCGACGGCCCCGGCGGCTACAAGAATCCGAGCCAGGACCTCAAGCCCTACGCCTGCACCTTGCCGAAGCTGCCGGCGATCGACCTCAAGCGCGGTTGATCGATGCGCAGGACGATGATGCGCTCGGTCGTTGCGGTATTGCTGTCGCTGCTGTCGGCCGGATGCGCGCGCGAAGCCGCGGTGCCGCCGGTGCGGTTCTTCGCGCAGGGGCAGCCGGCGACCCTCGCCGAATGGAATCTGCTGCACGTCGCCGACGGCCGCCTGAGGCTCAACGCCGGGGTCGTGCCCTACGATCTCAACACCCCGCTGTTTTCCGACTACGCGCACAAGCTGCGCACGGTGTGGATGCCGAAGGGCCAGACGGCGCGGTACCGGGCCGACGAGGCCTTCGATTTCCCGGTCGGCACCGTCTTCAGCAAGACCTTCTACTACCCGCGCAGCGCGGCCGGCGGCGATGCGGTCTTGCGCAGCGCCGACGCGGGCCCGGATCTGCGCGGCGGCGGCCTGGAACTGGCCAAGGTCCGGCTGGTCGAAACGCGCCTGCTGCTGCGGCGCAAGGAGGGCTGGGTCGCATTGCCCTATATGTGGAACGCCGAGCAGACCGAGGCGCGGCTGATGCGCGGCGGCGCGTTGATTCCGCTGAGCCTGGTCGCGGCCGACGGCCGAAGCGAGCCGGCCGAGTACCAGGTACCGGACCAGAACCAGTGCGCCGGTTGCCACGGCATCGACATGAAGAGCAAGGCGCTGCAGCCGATCGGGCCGAAGGCGCGGCATCTCAACCGGGACTTCGCCTACGACGACGGCTTGGCCAACCAGATCGCGCGCTGGACCCGACTGGGCTATCTGCACGGCGCGCCCGCCGCGGCCGCCGCGCCGCGCGATGCGAACTGGCGCGACCCGAAAGCGAGCCTGGATGCGCGTGCGCGCGCCTACCTCGACATCAACTGCGGCCATTGCCACAGCCCGAAAGGCCCGGGCAACACCTCGGGGCTGTGGCTGGACGCGGCGACCCGCGAACCGATGCGGTTGGGTCGCTGCAAGCTGCCGATCGCCGCCGGCAAGGGCACCGGCGATTTCCGCCACGACATCGTACCGGGCCAGCCGGACCGATCGATCCTGCTGTATCGCATGCGCAGCGAGGATCCCTCGGTGATGATGCCGGAACTGGGTCGCAGCGTCGTGCACACCGAAGGGGTAAGACTGATCCGCGACTGGATCGCCGCGCAACAGGGGCAGTGCGGCTGAGCCACGCGGGTTGGGGAAGGCAGGAGGGGAACGCGCCGCCGTGCGCGTTCGTGTCTACGACGAACCGATGGGGAGCTGTCCGATGCCGTTGCGCAAACACCGTTTGGTCACCGCGACCACCACCGCACTCGCCGCGCTCTGCGGCGGCGTCTTCGCCCTGGCCGCGCCGATCGCCAGCGCCCAGGACGCCGCGCCGAAGGAACTGGAGAAGATCACCGTCACCGCGCAAAGCCGCGAGCAGGAGCTGCAGGACGTGCCGATCGCGCTGCAGGTGGTGACCGACGAGCTCATCGACGACATCGCTGCGCAGGACATGGGTGACCTCGACAGCTTCGTGCCGGGCCTGGTGGTCGACAGCCAGCAGCCGACCCAGCCGGGCTTCCAGTTGCGCGGCATCAGCACCGACGACTTCGGCATCGGCACCGACCCGGCGGTCGGCGTCTACGTCGACGGCGTGTATGCCGGTCGTGGCGGCGGCGTGCTGTTGCCGTTCACCGACGTCGAGCGCATCGAGGTGTTGAAAGGTCCGCAGGGCACCCTGTTCGGCCGCAACACCGCCGCCGGCGCGGTCTCGATCATCACCCGCAAGCCCGATTTCAGCGCCACCGAAGTCAAGGCGCGGCTGCGCCTGGGCAACGACGGCAAGCAATACGTCGACGGCATGTTGAACCTGCCGACCGGCGAGCACTCGGCGTTCCGCTTCAACGCCCTGGTCAACCACGCCGACGGCTGGATCCGCGACGCGGCGACCGGCGAAGACCTCGGCCCGGAGAACAACTGGGCCACGCGCGCGGCGTTCAAGACCCGCTTGGGCGAGCGCACCAGCGCGCTGTTGAGCTGGGACCACGAAAGCCTGGACCAGAACGGCCAGGTCACCACCGGCATCGTCGCCTTGCCGCCGGCGCCGGGCCTGCCGAGCTTGCCGGTCGACGAGTCGGCTTATCTCGACCCGCGCAAGATCCCGACCGCGGTCGATATCGAAGGCAATGAAGAGTCGCGGCGCTTCGACGGCGTGACCCTGATCGTCGACCACGGCTTCGACTGGGGCGGCTTCACCTCGACCACTTCGTGGCGCGACTACGACTCGGTCAACCGGGTCGAAGAAGACGGCACCAACCGCAAGTATCTGTACGTCGATTCGACCAATACCGAGAGCAACCGCAGTTTCTACCAGGAGTTCAAATTCAGCGGCAGCACCGACAAGCTGGACTGGATCGCCGGCGCCAGCTATTTCGACGAGCAAGCGCGCCAGACCAGCGAGGTCAACGCATTGACCGATTCGGTCGACACCATCGTGCGCAATCTCGGCCTGGCGCCGACCCCGGACGGGCGTTTGTTCGGCTTCTTCGACGACCTGCTGCAGGCCAACGGCATTCCGCTGACCCTGCTCGGCCACCGCTGGAACGAGACCTTCCACAACACCCTCGACACCAAGGCCTATGCGGTGTTCGGCGATGTGATCTGGCACGCCACAGACAAGCTCAACCTGACCGTCGGCCTGCGCTATACCCGCGACGAGAAGAAGTTCACCTGGTTGAACACGCCGCGTACCGCGCCGACCCTCGATGCGACCTTGAACCAGTTGCAGGCGTTCGGCTTCTTCGACCTGGTCGGCCTGCCGCGCGAGGCCTTCGTGTTCGACGTGGCCTTCATCGACCCGCCGGCGATGCTCAACAAGGGCGTGCTCAACCGCACCTCCAGCAGTTGGAGCGATTTCAGTCCGCGCTTCGTCGCCGACTACCATTTCAGCGACGACACCATGGTGTTCGCCTCGCTGGCCAAGGGTTACAAGGCCGGCGGCTTCAACTCGCTGCAGATAGGCAGCAGCTTCGAGAACGAGGACGTGTGGAATTTCGAGGCCGGCATCAAGCAGGTCTTTCCCGAGCAGCGCGTGCAGCTCAACGCCTCGGCCTATTACTACGTGTACGACAATCGCCAGGCGGTGCGGCTCGACAGCAGCACCGACATTCCGCGCTTCGTCGTCGACACCTCGGACCTGGAAGCCTACGGCCTCGACCTCGATCTGCGTTGGCAGGCCACCGACAACTTCGGCCTGGACTTCAATGCCGGCTTCATCGATTCGACCTACAAGAACTACGTGACCTCCGACGGCATCGACGCCAGCGGCGATCCCACCGGCCTGCCGTACTGGTCGATGGCCGGCGGCGCGCATTACGTGTGGAATCTCGGCGAGCACGGCGACCTGCGTTTCTCGCTGCGCCACGCCTATCGCGGCAAGGTCCGTTGCAGCGAGGAATCGCAGGCGCAGAACCGTTGCGGCGTCAGCCCGGCGCTGAATCTCGGCGAGGCGCAGAACCGCACCGACCTGCGGGTGGGCTGGACCTCGCCGCAGGGGCGCTGGGGCCTGGCCGCGTACGGCAATAATCTGTTCGATAACCAATACATCAATGCGCTCGGCACCTACGGCAAGAATGTGCTCGGCACGGTCGGCGCGCGAGTCAGTGAACCGCGCAGCTACGGAGTGGAGTTCAGCGCGAGGTTCTGAGGGCGGCGACCGGCCGGGCCGGCGGCGATCGGCCGGCCGCTGCGCCCCGCCGGATCGTGCGGTGCGGAGGTACACGCTTAGACCCGGCACAAGGACGCGCCGGGGTTTAGCTTTGCCGCCGATCCCGGCATCCTTATGCGATGCCGAGCCGCCAGGACGGGCCCTCCGTCGATCTCCACACACAGCCGTTGCCCCGGATGCCCGGGGTGGGGCCGCGCGTGGCCGAGAAGCTCGCCGCACGCGGGCTGACCACCTTGCAGGATTTCTGGCTGCAACTGCCGCGGCAGTACGAAGACCGCACCCAGATCACCCCGATCCGCCTGCTCCAGCCCGGCGTCGCCGCGCAGGTCGAAGGTCGGGTCGAAGCGGTCGAACGAGGATTCCGTTACAAGCCGATGCTGCGCGTGGCGATCGGCGACGATTCGCGCTCGGTGCTCGTGCTGCGCTTCTTCCACTTTCGCGCCGCCCAGGTCGCGCAGTTCCGTATCGGCGCGCGCGTGCGCCTGTACGGCATGCCGAAGCCCGGCCAGCACGGGCTCGAAATCGTCCACCCGAGTTACCGCGTGCTCGACGACGAGGGCGAGGTCGCGCTCGGCGAGCAGCTCGACCCGGTGTATCCGGCGATCGAGGGCATCGGCCCGGCGACCCTGCGCCGGCTGATCGGCTACGCCCTGGACCGTCTGCCCGACGAGGCCTCGCTGGAGCTGCTGCCGCGCGAGTTGCGCGAGCGCCTGCAACTGCCGACCTTGCGCGAAGCGCTGCTGACCGTGCACCGGCCGGCCGTCGACGCCGACGTGGCCGCCCTGATCGCGGGCCGCCATCCCGCGCAACGCCGGCTCGCGCTCGAGGAATTGCTCGCCCATCACCTCAGCCTGCGCCGCCAGCGCATCAGCCAGCAGGCGCACAGATCGCGCCCGCTCAAGCAGATGCCGCTGGCCGAAAAACTGCGCAAGGCGCTGCCGTTCAAGCTCACCGGCGCGCAGCGGCGGGTGTTCGACGAGATCCGCGCCGACCTGGCCAAGCCTTCGCCGATGCTGCGCCTGGTCCAGGGCGATGTCGGCAGCGGCAAGACCGTGGTCGCCGCGCTCGCGGCGATGCTGGCGGTACAGCACGGCCGCCAGGCCGCACTGATGGCGCCGACCGAACTGTTGGCCGAACAGCACCTCAACAATCTGCGCCGCTGGCTCGAACCGCTGGGCGTGCGGGTGGCTTGGTTGGCCGGCAAGGTCACCGGCCGGGCGCGCAAGACCGTGCTGGAGCAGGTCGCCAACGGCGAGGCGCAGGTCGTCGTCGGCACCCACGCGCTGATGCAGGAGGGCGTCGCGTTTCGCGACCTCGCCCTGGCGATCGTCGACGAGCAGCACCGCTTCGGCGTTCACCAGCGCCTGGCTCTGAGAGACAAGGGCGCCGGCGGCGCGGTCGGCGAGGATGCGATCGTGCCGCACCAGTTGGTGATGACCGCGACCCCGATCCCGCGCACCCTGGCGATGACCGCGTACGCCGATCTCGACGTCTCGGCGATCGACGAACTGCCGCCCGGGCGCACGCCGGTGCAGACCGTCGCGCTCGCCGAGGAGCGACGGCCGGAACTCGTCCAGCGCATCCGCAGCGCCTGCGCCGAAGGTCGCCAGGCGTACTGGGTCTGCACCTTGATCGACGATTCCGACGAGGTCGTGGCGCAGGCTGCGCAGACCACCTTCGAAGACTTGTCGCAGCAGCTCGCGCCGCTGCGCGTGGGTCTGGTGCATGGGCGCATGAAGGCGAGGGAAAAGCAGGAAACGATGCGCGCGTTCAAGGACGGCGAGCTCGACCTGCTGGTCGCGACGACGGTAATCGAGGTCGGCGTCGACGTGCCGAACGCCTCGCTGATGATCATCGAGAACGCCGAGCGCCTCGGCCTGGCCCAGTTGCATCAGCTGCGCGGCCGCGTCGGCCGCGGCAGCGCGGCGTCGAGCTGCGTGCTGCTGTATCGCTCGCCGCTGTCGGGCCTGGCCCGGCAGCGCCTGGACACCATGCGCAAGACCCACGACGGTTTCGTGATCGCCGAGAAGGACCTGGAACTGCGCGGCCCCGGCGAATTGCTCGGCACCCGCCAGACCGGCCTGGCCGGCTTCCGCGTCGCCGATCTGGCCCGCGACGCCGATCTGCTGCCCCTGGTCCAGGAACTCGGCGAGCGCCTGCTGAAGACCTCGCCGGACCTGGCCGAACGCATCGTCTCGCGCTGGGTCGGCGGCGCGGCGAGGTACGCCTCGGCCTGATCGTCGCGCCCTGATCGCCGCGGCCCGATCGCCGCGAGTGGGCCTGCGGGCCTGTTGTGCATCACGGATGGGCAGGGGATCGGCGCCGGGCGGCGATCTCGAGGCCACCGGGCCGGCACGCAGCCGGGCCCCCTTGCGGCGCGCAACAATGGCATAGTGTCCCGCCAGCTGGAGCGCCCCACCCGGATGCCGGGAGCCCTTCAAAACGCGGCCACGCAATGGTTCGGCCCGGCTTTCGGCCGGCTGCATCCCTTGCTGCAGGCGCTGCACCGCAGCGGCGGGACCCTGGGCGGACAGATCGCCGTCTCCACCGGCACCGGCCTGGCCGGCCATATCGGACGCCGGCTCGCCCGGCGCCTCGGCATCCCGGTCGATCGCGCGCATCGCGGCTTCCGGGTCGACATCGTCCACGACGCCCAGGCCATGCAGTGGCGCCGTCGTTTCGACGACGGCAGCGAACTGGTCTCGGTGTTCCGTCCGGTCGGCCGCTATCCGGACGGCCATTGGCTGGAAAGCACCGGCCCGGCGCGGATGAAACTCGGCGTCGATCTCGACGGCGGCGGTTGGCGCTGGCGCTTGCGCGGCGTCGCCATCGGCGGCGTGCCGTTGCCGCTGTTCCTGTTTCCGCGCACCGATGCCTGCAAGCGCATCGAAGACGGCGGGCGCTATCGCTTCGCCGTGGCTTTTTCCCTGTTTCCCTTCGGCGAGCTGTTGCGCTACGAAGGCGCGCTGCACGCTGTCCCGGCCGACACGGCCGTCAACGACGAACGAGTGGCTTCATGACCGACCGCATTCCCCTGCTTATCGATACCGACCCCGGCGTGGACGACGCGCTGGCGCTGCTGATGGCGTTCAACGATCCGCGCCACGAGCTGGTCGGCCTGACCATCGCCGCCGGCAACGTCGGCCTCAAGCACACCGTCGCCAACGCGCTGAAATTGTGCGAGGTCTCCGGCGTCGACGTGCCGGTGTTCGCCGGCGCCGATGCGCCCCTGCTGCATCCCTCGCCGGATGCGGGCTATGTGCACGGCCAGGACGGTTTCGGCGACGTCGGCTACGAAGCCGCCGCGCGTCAGGTCGAAGCCGAGCATGCCGCGCTCGCGATCCTCCGCCTGTCGCACGAACACGCCGGCAAGTTGTTGCTGGTGGCCCTGGGGCCGCTGACCAACGTCGCGCTCGCGCTCAAGCTCGATCCGACCCTGCCGCAACGCATCGCGCGCCTGGTGGTGATGGGCGGCGCGGTGACCTGCCAGGGCAACATCACCCCGGCCGCCGAGTTCAACATCTACTTCGATCCGGAAGCCGCGCACATCGTGTTCGAAGCCTTCGAACGCATCGACCTGGCCGACTGGGAAGCGGTGATCGCCCATGGCCTGCATCATGATCGCGTGCTGACCTGGTTCCGGACCGACTCGCCGCGCGGCCAGTTCTACGAGCGTATTTCCGAGAAGACCCGGATGTGGTCGATCGACCGCCGCGGCGATCACTGGCACGCCGCCGATGCCCTGGCGATGGCGTTCGCGCTGGAGCCCGACGGCGCGCTGGACGTGCAGGAGCGTCCGGTCTCGATCGAACTCGAAGGCACCCACAGCCGCGGCGCGACCGTGGTCGACTGGCGTCGCCAGGAAGGCCGCCCCGACAAGGTAGCGATTCTCATGAAATACGATCAACAGCGCTTCGAAACCCTGATTCAGAAGGCACTGGCCGCACACCCAGGCAGAGGAGAGTAGGCGTCCGGCGAGAGGAGCAGAAGCAACAGCGCTGCGAGCTCCCGATTCAGAAGGCACTGGCCGCACACCCAGGCAGAGGAGAGTAGGCGTGCGGCGAGAGGAGCAGAAGCAACAGCGCCGCGAGCTCCCGATTCAGAAGGCACTGGCCGCACACCCAGGCAGAGGAGAGTAGGCGTCCGGCGAGAGGAGCAGAAACAACAGCGCCGCGAGCTCCCGACTCAGAAGGCACTGGCCGCACACCCAGGCAGAGAAGAGTAGGCATCCGGCGAGAGGAGCAGAAGCAACAGCGCTGCGAGCTCCCGACTCAGAAGGCACTGGCCGCACACCCAGGCAGAGGAGAGTAGGCGTGCGGCGAGAGGAGCAGAAGCAACAGCGCCGCGAGCTCCCGATTCAGAAGGCACTGGCCGCATAGTCCAGAGTCCGTCCCCGGTCGAATGCGGGCGGGGCAGGAGGCGGAGCGTCCAGCTCCGCGCCGTGTTCAGCCTCCCCGGCCGCCGCCCCCAATTTCCACCTCATACGGACTTGCAAGCCCCCCAATCCGCCCGCTATACTGCCCGACTTTCCCGCATACCTAAGGTTGAGTGCCATGAAGGCAGGCATCCATCCCGAATACCGTAACGTCGTGTTCCAGGACGTCACCACCGACTTCCAGATCCTGACCCGTTCGACCCTGTCGAGCAAGGAAACGATCAAGCTCGACGGCACCGAGTATCCGCTGATCAAGGTCGACATCTCGTCGGCGTCGCACCCGTTCTATACGGGCAAGCACAAGATCATGGATACCAGCGGCCGCGTCGACAAGTTCCGCAAGCGTTACGCGCAGAAGTAATCGCGTCGCAACCGCTGTGCGCACAACGGCTGCCCGAAAGGGCGGCCGTTTGCGTTTGCGCCGATGTCGCGCTTTCTGCGCGTCGCGCGCTGCTGCCGATCCGCAGCGGGCGCGTTTGCCGTCGCTGCTTGCGGGGAGCCCCCGGCCAAGTCGCCGCAGCGAGTCGGGCCGGGCCGCTGCCCCCGTGTCCCGGGCGAGGACGGTCCATGGCCTCGGGGTGTTCGGGCGGGATTTCACGCCTGGCCCCGCATCGGCGCGCCGACGTTTCCGGTCCGGCGACCGCCTCGCGACAGGGTTTCCGCCAAGCCGCGACAAGCCAGTCCGCGCCGGCCGGCGCTGAGCCTCTCGGGGCCTGTCTCGGGATCGAAAACCGATCCCGGCGATGAAACGCAGCGTGGCCCCCATGCGCCCCTCCCGACCAAAGTCCGAGCTTGGGCTCAAGTAGCGTTGTGCGATAATTCAGCATCGCAGTTCAAATGCGACCCCCGTCCCCCTCCTGCCGCGGCCTTCCCTGCGGCAGGCAGATTGAGGAGTGTTTCGTGTCCGATGATTCCAAAAAAGCCGGCCTCGATCAGGTCACCCTGACCGCCGGCGACAAGAGCGTGATCTTGCCGGTACAGCATCCGGTGTTGGGCGCATCCTGCGTCGACATCGCCAAGCTGCCGAAAGAAACCGGGATGTTCACCTACGACCCCGGCTTCACCGCCACCGCCAGTTGCAAGTCGGCGATCACCTACATCGACGGCGATGAGGGCGTGCTGCTGTACCGCGGTTACCCGATCGAACAGCTCGCCGAGAAGTCGAACTTCCTCGAAGTCGCCTATCTGCTGATGAACGGCGAACTGCCGACGGCGAACGAATTCAGCAAGTTCGAGCACGAAGTCACGCATCACACGATGATGCACGAAGCGTTTCGTACCTTCCTGTACGGCTTCCGCCACGACGCCCACCCGATGGCGATGCTGGTCGGCATGCTCGGCTCGATGGCGAGCTTCTACCACAACGAACTCGACCTCGAAGACCCGGAACAGCGCCGGCTGGCCGCGATCCGCCTGATCGCCAAGGTGCCGACGATCGCCGCCGCCTGCCATCGTTATTCGATCGGCTGGCCGATCCGCTATCCGAAGAACAGCCTCGACTACACCACGCGCTTCCTGCACATGCTGTTCGAAGTGCCGAGCGAGCCGCTGGAACTCAATCCGGTCGCCGCCAAGGCGATGGACCTGCTGTTCATCCTGCACGCCGATCACGAGCAGAACGCCTCGACCTCGACCGTGCGCCTGGTCGGTTCGACCGGCGCCAATCCCTACGTCAGCGTCGCCTCCGGCGTCGCCGCGTTGTGGGGGCCGGCGCACGGCGGCGCCAACGAGGCCGTGCTCAAGATGCTCAACGAGATCGGCCGCCCCGAGAACGTCAAGGGCGCGATCGACAAGGCCAAGGACAAGGAATCGGGCTTCCGCCTGATGGGCTTCGGCCACCGCGTTTACAAGAACTACGATCCGCGCGCCGCGCTGGTCCGCAAGATGACCCACGACGTGCTCGGCGAGCTCGGCGTCAACGATCCGCTGCTCGAAGTGGCGATGAAGCTCGAAGAGGCCGCGCTCAAGGACGAGTATTTCGTCCAGCGCAAGCTCTACCCGAACGTCGATTTCTACTCGGGCATCATCTACAAGGCGCTCGGCATTCCGGTCGAGATGTTCACGGTCATGTTCGCGATCGCGCGCACCGCCGGCTGGGTCTCGCACTGGCTGGAACAGCAGAACGATCCCGAAAACAAGATCGGCCGTCCGCGCCAGATCTATACCGGCCACGCCACGCGCGACTACGTCGGCGCCGACCAGCGCTGAGCGGTCGTCCGTCGACGCAAAACGCCCCGCTTCGGCGGGGCGTTTTCGTTTGTGCCTGGGCTGCGGGCGCCGCGGCGCCAACCCGCGCGGCGCGGGCCGCGCCTTCCGGCCGGCTTACTCGACCACGCAGTCGGTCAGATTCAGGTAGTCGGTGCCGGAGCTGAAGCCGACCGTGCAGGTCGCGGTGAAGGCCGCACCGGGCTCCAGCGCGGCCAGCTTGCGGTCCTCGCCGCTCAGGCGCGCGTATTCGACTTCGCCGTCGGCATCGGTCGCCGAGGTGAGCGCGGTATCGGCTATCGAGGTGTTCTGTTCCAGTACCATCGCGGTGAAGCGCACCGGCTGGTCGTACTCGGGCATCGACAGGGCGCTGTGGTCGGCGTTTTCGTAGCTCGCGTACAACTGCGACAGCGCGATCGGCGGCGCCGCGGCGGCGGTGCCGGCGGCGAAAGCGAAGGGCAGCAGGCAGAGCAACGCGGTTTCCTTGAGTCGCATGAAACGTCCTTGATCGGGGTGTGCGGCGATTGTCGCCGCAGGGCGCGCCCGGCGTCATCCATCGCGCGGCGAATCCGCCTCGCCGGACTTGCCTTGCGAGCGCATGGCAGCGCCCGCACCCTGCCGGGTGCGCTCAGCCGCGCTCGAAGTCGGAGATCTCTTCGTCGGCCAGCAATTGGCGCAACTGCGATGCCGACGCGCGTTTCATCGGTTTCTCGTCGACGTTCGACAGCGGCGCCTGGCGCAGCACGTCGAGCGGCAACACGGTCAGGTCGAAGGTCAGGTCCTCGGCGCCGAACAGCCAGACCGGGAAGTCCTGGCTGCGTTCGCGGTCCAGGCGCAGGCGGCGCTCGCGCGCTTCGGCCGGGATGAGGTGCTGATCGAGGAAACGCGGCGCGGCGTCCGGATCGTCGCTGTACAGGTGCAGGGAAACCGGACTGCGCGCGTCGGCGGTGCCGTCGAGCACCGGGCCGACCAAGCGCGGCTCGAACTCGGCGAAGAATTCCATCGCGCGCAGCGCGGCCTCGCGGCGTTGGCGCAGGCTGCCCGGGTTGTCGCGCTGGAACAGGCGCTGGTACTCGCGCAGGGCGTCCTCGATCTCGCGGTTACGCGGCAGCGAGGCATCGTCGAAGATGCCCAGGCGCTCGGCGGCCTTGAGCTTGGCCTGATGGTAATCGCGGATGCCGCTTTCGGCGATCAGGCGCGCGGCTTCGTGAGCGAGGCGATGGCGACGCTCGCGGATACGGGTCTGCGCATGCTGGTGTGCGTGCTGTCGGGCCTGGTGCATCTCGACCTCCGGGCTGGCACGTCACGACGAGGGCGCTCGCCGCGGCCGGTGGGGCTGGCATGGCCAAACCTAGCACGTTCGTCCGTCAGGGCGATGTCGATGCGGCTCGCCCGTTCCCAGGCAGCGCGCGAGGCGCCCGATCCGGCAAGGCGACACCCGGCTGGCCGCTGGCCGGCGAGCCGCCATCGGGCTGAGCGCGTGCCGGCCGCTCGGGCGCGACGGCGCCCCGCCGCGCAGAAAAAAGGCCGCACGCGTTGCGTGCGGCCTTGGCCGGGGCCTTGCATGGAGGGGGCTCAGAAGATGTCGAAGGACTCTTCCGACGGCGCGGCTTCCTCGTTGCCGTAATCGGTATAGGTCTGCATGCGCTCGAGGTCTTCGGCCTTGACCCACTCGATCACGCCGCCGGCGCCGTCGGGAATCAGCGCGCCGTTGCCGGCCACCGAGACCTTGACCATGCCTTGCGGCGGCTCGTTGGCGGCGAGCGGCTGGTCCTTCAGCGCCACACGCATGTAGTCGATCCAGATCGGCAAGGCCGCCTTGCCGCCGTACTCGCGGTAGCCCAGCGACTTGTAGTTGTCGCGGCCGACCCAGACCGTGGTGACGTAGGGGCCGCCGAAGCCGGAGAACCAGGCGTCGCGATGGTCGTTGGTCGAGCCGGTCTTGCCGCCGACGTCATCGCGGCCGAGCACTTTGGCCGCGGTGCCGGTGCCGCGCTTGACCACGTCGCGCAGCATCGAGACGATCTGGTAGGCGATGCGATCGTCGATCGCGCGCGGCGCCAGGTTCATGCTGGCCATCTCGGCCGCGGTCGGCGCCTTCTTCTGTTCGACCGGCTTCTCGGCCTGCCTGGCCTTCGGGTCGGGCTTCTTGGGATCGGGCTTCTTGGGGTCGGCGGTGGCGCTGCCGTCGGCCGGGCCCAGGTCGAAACCGTCGACCACGGTGCTGACCGGGACCGCCGCCGAGGTGCCGCCGCGGCCGCCGCATTCGGGGCAGGCGGTGGCCGGTTTTTCCTTGAACACCACCGCGCCGGCGCGATCCTTGACCTCGTCGATGAACCACGGGGTGATCCGGAAACCGCCGTTGGCGAACACCGCGTAGCCGCGCGCGACCGACAACGGCGTCAGCGAGGCGGTGCCCAACGACATCGACAGGTTCGGCGGCAGTTGCTCCGGGTCGAAGCCGAAGTGGCTGATGTACTTGCGGGCGAAGTCGACGCCCATCGCGTCGAGCAGGCGCACCGAGACCAGGTTGCGGGACTGCACCATCGCCTCGCGCACGCGCATCGGGCCGGCGAAGTTGCCGCCGTCGTTCTGCGGGCGCCACAGGTGGCCGCGGCGGTCCTTGAACACCACCGGGGCGTCGAGGACGATCGAGGCCGGGTTGTAGCCGCGTTCGAACGCGGCCGCATACACGAACGGCTTGAAGCTCGAACCGGGCTGGCGGCGCGCCTGGGTGGCGCGGTTGAACTTGGCGCCGGCGAAGCTGTAGCCGCCGGACAAAGCGCGCAGGGCGCCGTTGCCGGGCTCCAGCGACACCAGCGCGGCCTGCGCCTGGGGCAGCTGGTCGAGGCGGTAGGTCACCACCGGCGGCTTGGCCGGCGCGGCCGGCAAGGCCGCTGCGGCCGCCGTGGCGCCGGTGGCGCTGCCGACTGGTGCCGCCGGAGCGGGCGCGGGTTCGGCAGCGGTCTCGGTGCGCTGGATCCGCACCACGTCGCCACGCTTGACCAGGCTGCCGGGGCTGCGGCCGCCGAAGCCCTGCTTCTCGGTCAAGGTCAGCTCGGTGCCGTCGCCGAGTACGACCTGGGCCTGGCCGCCGGTGGTGCCGAGCACCACTGCCGGCAGCAGGTTGGCCTGGGCCGGGATGCCGCGCAGGCGCTGGCGCGCGGTCGCGGCGTCCTCGCCGGCGGCGAGGTCGAAGTGCTGCTCGACCCCGTGCCAGCCGTGGCGGCGGTCGTAGACCGAAAGCCCGTCGCGCACGGCCTTGTCGGCGGCGACCTGCAGGGTCGGGTCGATGGTGGTGGTGACGTGGTAGCCCTTGGTCAGCGCCTCGGCGCCGTAGCGGGCGATCATTTCCTGTCGGACCATTTCGGCCACGTAGGGCGCGTAGACCTCGACCGGGCGCTCGTGCGGGCTGGCGTGCATCGGCACCGCCTTGGCCTGTGCGGCCTCGTCGGCGCTGATGAAGCGCTGCTCGGCCATGCGGTCGAGGATGTAGTCGCGGCGCAACTTGGCGCGGTCGGGGTTGCTGAGCGGGTTGCCGCTGGAGGGAAACTTCGGAATGCCGGCCAGCGAGGCCATCTCGTCGAGCGACAGCTCGCTCATTTTCTTGCCGTAATAGAACTCGGCCGCGGCGCCGACGCCGTAGGCGCGGTTGCCGAAGAAGCTCTTGTTCAAGTACAGCTCGAAGATCTCGTCCTTGCTGAGCTCGCGCTCCATGCGCATGGCCAACAGCATTTCGCCGAGCTTGCGCTTGTAGCTGTATTCCGAGCTCAGGAAGAACTGGCGCGCCACCTGCTGGGTGATGGTCGAGCCGCCCGGGACGCGCTTGTCGTCGGTGGTCGCCAGCAGCCAGATCGCACGGCCGATACCCTTGTAGTCGATGCCGTGGTGCTTGTAGAAGCGGGCGTCCTCGATCGCGATGAAGGCCTGCTTGAGCCGCTCGGGCACGTCCTCGATGGCGATCGGGTAGCGCCGGGTCTCGCCGAACAGCGCCATCAGGCGCCCGTCGCGGGCATAGACGTACATCGGCTCCTGCAGCTCGACCGTGCGCAGGGTCTCGACGTCGGGAAGCTTGGGGACGATCAGGTAGTACAGGGTGCCGAGCGCGATGGCGCCCAGCAGGACTGCGCCGATGAACGCATACAGCGCCCAACGCAGCCAACGGCGAATACGGGACATCGAATCGGATTCCGGAGTCGGTGGTCGTGACGGGCAAGTATAGAGGAGCGCGGATCGCGGCCCCGGCCCCGACCCCGCTTCCGGTCCCGGCCGACCGGTGGGGGGCGACGCGGCCCGGCCGGTCGAGTAGGGTAGTGGCGCGACCACGCGCCGCAGGGCGGCCGCGATGGGGGCGATTGGGGGCGATCGGCACGGAACGGGATGACGGAAGGTCGGGCTGGGGAGGGCCCGTGGTGTTGCGCCGTCTTACACGCAGTCGCCAGACTGACGGTGGGGGTCACGTGACGTTGCGGGTCAAAAAAGCACGACTGGGTTGGCAATCGCGAAAGAAGTGGTTGCCAGCCTGTGAAAAGTCCGTTATCTAAGCCGGGGCCACACGAAGTGCGCGTAAGCGCTTGTGGCATGGGGAGATAACTGTGGGACTCATCACGAAAAGCCAGCCGGCGTTGGTCGGCGTGGACATCAGTTCGACGGCGGTGAAGCTATTGCAACTCTCACGAGTCGGCAATCGCTACCGCGTTGAGCATTATGCTGTCGAGCCGCTGCCGCCGAACGCGGTAGTGGAGAAGAACATCGTCGAGGTCGAGGCGGTGGGCGAGGCGATCAAGCGTGCGGTCGCGAGGTCGGGGACCCGGGTCAAGCACGCCGCCGCGGCCGTCGCCGGATCCTCGGTGATCACCCGCGTGATCGGCATGCCGAACGACCTGGAAGGGGACGAGCTGGAGTCGCAGATCGAGTTGGAGGCGGCCAACTACGTGCCGTACCCGATCGATGAGGTGAACCACGACTTCGAGGTGCTCGGCCCGATGCCCGGCAGCCCGGACATGGTCCAGGTACTGCTGGCGGCGTCGCGTTCGGAGAACGTCGAGGTTCGCGCTTCGGCGCTGGAGCTCGGCGGACTGACGCCCCGCGTCATGGACGTGGAAGCGTTCGCGATCGAGAACGCCTTCGCCCTGTTGGCCGACACTCTGAGCAGCCCGCGCGACGGCTTGGTCGCCCTGGTCGACTCCGGCGCGACCATGACCACGCTCAACGTCCTGCGCAACGGCCGCAGCCTGTACCACCGCGAGCAGGTCTTCGGCGGCAAGCAGCTGACCGACGAGGTCATGCGCCGTTACGGCCTGAGCTACGAGGAAGCCGGTCTGGCCAAGCGCCAGGGCGGACTGCCCGAGAGCTACCAGGCCGAGGTGCTGGAGCCGTTCAAGGAAGCGATGGTCCAGCAGGTCAGCCGCCTGTTGCAGTTCTTCTACGCCGGCAGCGAATTCAACCGCGTCGACCAGATCGTACTGGCCGGCGGCGGCGCTTCGATTCCGCGCATCGCCGAGATGGTCGAGGAACAGCTCGGCGTCCCGACCACGGTGGCCAACCCGCTCGCCCACATGACCCTCGGACCGCGCGTCCAGGCGCATGCGCTGGCACAGGACGCCCCCGCGCTGATGATCGCCTGCGGCCTGGCCCTGAGGAGCTTCGACTGATGGCACGCATCAACCTGCTCCCGTGGCGCGCCGAACGGCGCAAAGCACGACAGAAAGAGTTCGGCGCCATCCTCGGCCTGTCGGCCCTGGTCGCCGTCGCCCTTTCGGTGCTGATCGTTTTCTATTACAGCAGCGAAATCAGCGGTCAGCGCAAGCGCAATGCCTTTCTTGATGCGCAGATCGTCGAGGTCGACAAGAAGATCACCGAGATCGAAGAGCTCGACAAGAAGAAGGCCAAGCTGCTCGCCCGCAAGGAAGTGATCGAGAAGCTGCAGTCCAACCGCTCGCAGATGGTCCATCTGTTCGATTCGCTGGTGCGCACCATTCCCGATGGCGCGGTGCTGACGGCGATCAAGCAGGACGCGGAAATCCTGACGCTCGAAGGCAGGGCCCAGTCCAATGCCCGCGTCAGTACCTATATGCGCACTTTGGAAACTTCCGGCTGGATGACCAAGCCCGACCTGACCATCATCGAAGCCAAGGGCAACGAGAAGGGCCTGCCGTACGAGTTCAAGCTCCGCGTTACCCTGGCGAATCCGAACGCGCCTAAGGACGAGGACGGCGATGGCGTGCCGGATGCGCCGGCCGCGGCCGCCGAGGCCACCGATGCGGCCGCCGCCACTGCACCTGCCGGAGTCGCGCCCGCCGCCGCAGCGGGCGGCGCGCAACCGGCCGTGGCGCCGGCCAAGCCGGCCGCCGAGGCCGCCAAGCCTGCTGCCGCGCCGGCCCAGCCAGCGCCGGCGCCCACCAAGACAGGAGCCGCGTCGTGAGCAGAAAGGCTTCTATGAAGAACCTCGACATCAACAACATCGGCGGTTGGCCGCGCCAGGCTCAGATCATCTTCTGCGCCCTCGTCGGCGTGGTGATCATCGGCCTGGCCTGGTGGCTGTTCGTCAGCGATAAGCGCACCGAGCTCGAAGGCCTGGAGCGTAAAGAACGTGATTTGCGCAGCACCTTCGAGACCAAGCAGGGCCGGGCCGCCAACCTGGAGCCGCTCAAGCAGCAGCTCGTGCAGATGGAGCAGCAGCTACAGCAGATGCTGCGCCAGCTGCCGAGCAAGACCGAGATGCCGGATCTGATCGTCGACATCTCGCAGACCGCCCTGGCTACCGGCATCTCCAACGAGCTGTTCCAGCCCGGCGCCGAAGTCCCCAAGGAGTTCTACGCCGAGAAGCCGATCGCCTTGCGCATGGTGGGCACCTACCACCAGTTCGGTGCCTTCGTCAGCGGCGTGGCGTCGCTGCCGCGCGTGGTCATCATGACCATGCACGACATCTCGTTGAAGCCCAAGGGCAAGAACAGCAAGGACGCGGTCGGCGGCATCACCCCGAACAGCCCGCTCGAGCTGGCCGGCACGGTCAAGACCTACCGTTACCTCGACGAGGAAGAGATGGCTGCACAAGCTCCTGCCGAAGGCGATGCTGCCGACGACAAGGGCAAGGGCAAGAGCACCGCGAAAAAGGAGGGCAACTGAGATGGGCACCGCCTTCGTTCTCAATCGTTCCTTCGTCCGCGGTCTGTGCGCGATCGCCGTGGTGCTTGCCGTCAGCGGCTGCTTCCGCAGCATCTCGAGCACGCCGGGCGATGCGCCCAACCTCGAAAAGTGGGTGGCCGAGGTCAAGGCCAAACCGGCGCCGCCGCTGGACCCGCTGCCGGTCATGCAGCAGTTCGAGACCTTCGAATACGCCGCGCAAGACCTGCGCGATCCGTTCAGCACCGCCTTCACCGACGAAGACGACGGCTCCGGCCTGCGTCCGGACAAGGTGCGGCGCAAGCAATTGCTCGAACAGTTCCCGCTCGATGCGCTGGATATGGTCGGCACGCTCGGCCGCGGCAGCGGTACCGTGGCGCTGGTCATGGCGCCCGACAAAGTGACTTATCGTGTTCGACCCGGTGCGTACATGGGGCAGAACGACGGTCGTGTGACCGCCGTGACTGAGGACCGCATCGACTTGGTGGAACTGGTGCCGGACGGCGCAGGCGGTTGGCTGGAACGTCCAGCTTCCGTGGCGCTCGAAGATCAATGATTAGGGGATAGCATGATGATCGTACTCAACGCCAAATCCATGCCGTCGGCTCGACGCCCCATGGCTTCCGGTCCGCGCTTGGCCGGACTCGTCGTCGGCCTGCTGGCTGGCATCAGCGCCGTCCACGCGGCGCCGCCTGCGGCTGCGACGACGGCGCCCGCTGTCCAGGCACCCGCGGTGCAGGTCGCACCGACGCCGAGCAACGACCCGGGCAAGCAGCTGCCGGGCACGATCTCGGTCGCGAACATCGACTTCAAGCGCGGCGACGGCGGCTCCGGCAAGCTGATCGTGCGCTTCAGCGGCGACGGCGCCCTGCCGGACATGCGCAGCCAGGGCTCCGAAGTCCTGATCAACGTCGGCAACGCGCAACTGCCGGCCTCGTTGCAGCGCCCGCTCAACGTCAGCGACTTCGCCACGCCGGTGCACCGCGTCGACGCGCGCACCAGCGGCACCGGGACCCAGTTGGTGCTCAACACCAGCGGCGCCTACGACACCATGGCCTACCAGACCGGCCGCGAATACATCGTCGAAGTCGTGCCGCGCACGGCGGCGACGGGCAATCGCGCGGTCGGCGCGGCCGCCGCCAAGCCGGCGGCGAGCGCCGCGGGCGCTGCTGCGGGGTCGACCCAGGCCGGCGTGGTCCGTTCCTACTCCGGCCGTCCGGTGACCTTCAACTTCCAGGACGTGCCGGTGCGCACCGTGCTGCAGTTGGTCGCCGAGGAGTCCAACCTCAACATCGTCGCGGCCGACACCGTGCAGGGCAACGTGACCCTGCGCCTGGTCAACGTGCCGTGGGATCAGGCGCTCGACATCGTCCTGCAGGCCAAGGGCCTGGACAAGCGCCGCAGCGGCAACGTGGTCTGGGTCGCGCCGCAGGCCGAAGTGGCGAAGTACGAGCAGGACCGCGAAGACGCCCGCATCGCGCTCGACAACCGCGTCGACCTGAGCACCGAGTACATCCAGATCAACTACCACAACGCCGCGCAGATCTATAAGGCGCTGACCGAGGCCAAGGGCATCGGCGGCAGCGGCGGCGGCGAGGGCGGCGGCAACAACAACGAGAACGGCTTCCTCTCGCCGCGCGGCCGCCTGGTCGCCGACGAGCGCACCAACACCCTGATGATCAGCGATATTCCGAAGAAGATCGTGCAGATGAAGGAGCTGATCCGGGTCATCGACCGTCCGGTCGATCAGGTCCTGATCGAGGCCCGCATCGTCATCGCCACCGAAAGCTTCGCTCGCGATCTCGGCGCCCGTTTCGGCATCTCCGGCGACAAGGGCGACGTGATCACCAGCGGCACGCTCGAGAGCATCAACAATTTCCGCAACACCGCTGCGCAGAACAGCCTGATCGAGAGCAAGGCCGCGGCCTTGACCCGGGACGGCAACGATGCGCAGGCCCGCGGCGACGCCGCCGGTGCGACCGCGCTGTTCAGTCAAGCTCGTTCGTTGCTGCAGACCCTGACCAACCCGGCCTTCCTGTTCCCGGCCAGCCTCAACAGCAACGTCGGCATCGCCAATCCGGCCGGCGCGCTCGCCTTCACCATCCTCGGCAAGTACGTCAACCTGGACATGGAGTTCAGCGCGATGCAGACCGAAGGCCGCGGCGAAGTGGTCTCCAATCCGCGCGTGGTCACCAGCAACCAGCGCGAGGCGGTGATCAGCCAGGGCCAGGAAGTCGGCTACGTGACGATCTCGCCGCAGCAGGGCGGCAACAGCATCCCGATCCCGAACGTCCAGTTCAAGGACGTGCTGATGGAGATGAAGGTCAACCCGACCATCACCAACGACGGCCGCGTCTTCCTCAACATGAACGTGAAGAAGGACGAGATCGAGGGCTTCGTCGACACCTCGATCGGCCAGGTGCCGCAGATCAACAAGCGCAACATCAATACCGCGGTGCTGGTCGAGGACGGCCAGACCGTCGTGATCGGCGGCGTGTACGAGTTCCGCGATCGCACCGACCTGTCCAAGGTGCCGTTCCTGGCCGACATCCCCTTCCTCGGCAACCTCTTCAAGAAGAAGAGCCGCAGCAAGGAAAAGGCCGAACTGCTGATCTTCGTCACCCCGAAGGTGATGAAGGTGACCCAGCGCTGACCCACGGCGTCGAGCGTGATCGCAAAGAGGGCCTTCGGGCCCTCTTTGCATTTGAGCCGGCGGTCCGGACAGCCCCGTCGTTCGAACTGCCGAGTGGCTCGAAGGGGCTGAACAGCGGCTCAGGCCGCACGACCTGTTTACGCCTTCGCGCTTGGCCGCCGCGACTGACTTAACGGGCGCGAATCAAGTACTTGCGTCGCGCATAGCGCGGATTCGATGCCGCCACGCCTGGTTCGCGATGGATGCGGTTCGTCCCCTAATCGCTTTTTTTGAACCCCGCTCGCGAACTTCGGTCAAAATCGAACTGATCTCGCCTTCGATCGTCATTGGATACCGGATGGACAGCAGCCCCGATCGCCCCCGTGACACCGCGCCGGCCCAGGCCGATGCCGAGACCGCGCGCCTGCACGACGCCTTCCGCGCACTGCGCGATGCGCTCGCCCAGGAGATCGTCGGCCAGGCCGAACTGATCGAGCGGCTGTTGATCGCCTTGCTCGCCGACGGCCATCTGCTGGTCGAGGGCGCGCCCGGCCTGGCCAAGACCAGCGCGGTGCGCGCGCTGGCCTCGCGCCTGGAAGCCGATTTCGCCCGGGTCCAGTTCACCCCCGACCTGCTCCCGGCCGACCTGACCGGCACCGAAGTCTGGCGTCCGCAGGAAGGCCGCTTCGAGTTCCAGGCCGGGCCGATCTTCCATCCGATCCTGCTCGCCGACGAGATCAACCGCGCGCCGGCCAAAGTCCAGTCGGCACTGCTCGAGGCGATGGGCGAACGCCAGGTCACGGTCGGCCGCGCGACGTACGCTCTGCCGCCCTTGTTCCTGGTGATGGCGACCCAGAACCCGATCGAGCAGGAGGGCACCTTCCCGTTACCGGAGGCGCAGCTCGACCGCTTCCTGATGCACGTAAGGATCGGCTATCCCGAAGCCGCCGCGGAAACCGAGATCCTGCGCTTGGCCCGCGAACGCGCGCGTCAGACCCTGCAGACCGCGGCCGCACCGGTCGCGAAAATGCCGCAGGCCGATGTGTTCGCCGCGCGCGCCGCGGTGCTCGACCTGCACGTGGCGCCTGCGGTCGAGCGCTACCTCGTCGAGATCGTGCTGGCCTCGCGCGATGCCGCGCGCTACGACGCCGCGCTGGCCCGGCGCATCGCCTGGGGCGCGAGCCCGCGCGGCTCGATCGCGCTGGAGCGCTGCGCGCGCGCGCACGCCTGGCTGGCCGGCCGCGACTTCGTCACGCCCGACGACGTCCGCGCGATCGCGCCGGAAGTGCTGCGTCACCGGATCCTGCCGAGCTATGAAGCCACCGCCGAAGGCTGGGACGGCGACCGCCTGCTCGGCGAATTGCTCAAGAAGGTGCCGTTGCCTTGAGTGCCGCGATGCGCGATTCCGGACTCGGGATACGCGACGGCGTCGTCCGCGCGAACCGGACGGGCCGATGAGCGAGGGCATCGTTCCGGGCCTGGCGGAGCTGGTCGCGCTGCGCGCGGCGGTCGGCGGGCGCCGCAACGCGCGCCTGGGCCGCCACGGCGTCAGCGGCCAGGCCCTGTCGCCGCTGCGCGGGCGCGGCATGGAATACGCGGAGTCGCGCGAGTACTCGCACGGCGACGACGCGCGCCATATCGATTGGCGCCTGACAGCACGCACCGGGCGCGCGCACACCAAGCTGTTCCAGGCCGAGCGCGAGCGCCTGAGCCTGATCGTCGCCGACACCGCACCCTCGCTGTATTTCGGCACCCGGGTGCGCTTCAAGTCGGTGCAGGCCGCGCGTGCCGGCGCGGTCGCGGCCTGGGCCGCGGTACGCGACGGCGACCGCATCGCCGCGCTGCGCGGCAGCCTGCGCGAGCCGCCGGTGACTCCGGCCTCGGGGCCTCGCGGCGCCTTGCGCGTGCTCGATGCGATGGTGCGTTGGTACACCCAGCCGCCGGTCGAGGATGCCGGCCTCGAGGTCGCGCTCGATCATGCCGCGCGTCTGCTGCGGCCGGGCTCGCGCCTGATCGTGCTCGCCGATCCGGCCAGTATCGCGGCCCTGCCGCAGCGGCGCTGGGCGGTGCTGGCCCAGCATCACGAAGTGATCGTGCTGCTGCTGACCGATCCGATCGAAACCCGGCCGCCGCAGACGGCCTTGCCGTTCAGTCGCGACGGCGAGCGGGTCGAACTCGACCTCGGCATCGATGCGCAGCGCAAGCGTTGGCACGACCAGTTCGTCGCGCCGGTCCAGGTCGCCCTGGAGAAACTGCCGGCGCGCGGGGTGCGCGTGCAGGCCTTGTCGACCGAGGCGCCGAGCGAATCGTGGCTGCCGCTGCTGGGCCGCTCGCGACCGTTGGTGGCCTGATGGACGCGACCCTGCCGCTGCGCGATGTCCACCAACCCGATGCGCCGCCGCTGTGGCCGCTGGCGCCGGGCTGGTGGATGCTGATCGCCGCGGTCGCGCTCGTCGCGCTGGCGGTCTATCTCTGGCAGCGTCGCCGGCAACGGCGGCGGCGCGAGATCGCGCGGGTCTTCGACCAGGCGCTCGAAGCCGCGATCACGCCGGTCCAAGAAGTCGCGGCGATGTCGGAGCTGTTGCGCCGGGCGGCGCGCCGGCACGATCGCGAGGCCGACCGCCTGCAAGGCGAGGCGTGGCTGGAATTCCTCGATTGCGGCTCCAAGCGCCGCGAGTTCGTCGAAGGCCCCGGCCGCTTGCTGCTCGACGGCGGCTATCGGCGCGAGGCCGACCCGGTCCAGGTCGCGGCCTTGCGCGAACTCGCCCGGCGACGCTTCCTGCGTTGGATGGGGGCGCTTTGATGTCCTGGCTCAGCGATTGGCGAGAGTTGTTCGCCTGGCCGTGGTGGTTGCTGGCCTTGCCGTTGCCGCTGCTCGCGCGTTGGCTGTTGCCGGCCGCGCGCGACGCCTCGGCCGCGCTCAAGGTGCCGTTCGGCGAGCGCCTGGACGCGGTCGCCGCGGCGGGCGGCCGCAGCCTGCGCGGCGGCGGCGGCGGTGCGGGCTGGCTGCTGTGGCTGGCCTGGGCGCTGCTGTGCATCGCCGCGGCGCGTCCGCAACAACTCGGCGAAGCGGTGCAGCCGCCGCAGGTCGGCCGCGACATGATGCTCGCCCTCGACCTGTCGGGCAGCATGAGCGAGCCCGACATGGCCCTGAACGATGCGCCGGTCGAACGTCTGACCGCGGCCAAGGCGGTGCTCGCCGACTTTCTCGATCGCCGTGTCGGCGATCGCATCGGCCTGATCGTGTTCGGGCGTCGCGCCTACGTGCTCGCGCCCTTGACCCTGGACCGCGACACCGTGCGCGACCAGCTCAAGGACAGCGTGGTCGGCCTGGCCGGGCAGGAAACCGCGATCGGCGATGCGGTCGGGCTGGCGGTCAAGCGCCTGCGCGAGCAGCCTACCGGCCAGCGCGTGCTGGTCCTGTTGACCGACGGCGTCAACACCGCCGGCGCGCTCGATCCGGCCAAGGCGGCCGAGCTCGCGCGCGATCATCAGGTGCGCATCCACACCATCGCCTTCGGCGGCGACGGTTCGCTGTCCTTGTTCGGTTTCAAGATCGCGGTGCCTGGCGGCGATCCGCTCGACGAAACCTCATTGCGCGCCATCGCCCAGACCACCGGCGGACGCTTCTTCCGCGCTCGCGACACCGCCGAGCTCGCCGGCATCTACACCGAAATCGATCGCATCGAACCGGTGCGACGCCCCGGCAAAGCGGTGCGGCCGCGGATCGAGCGTTATGCCTGGCCGCTGGCGGCCGCATTCGGCCTGGGCCTGTTGGCCTTCGCCTGGCCGCGACGGAGGCCGGCATGAGCCCGCCGCTGTGGCTGCAGAACCTGGCGCCCTTGCAGTTGCTGCGCCCGCACTGGTTGTGGGCGCTGCTGGCGCTGCCGTTGCTGGTCTGGCTATGGCGTCGTCGCCGCAATCGCAGCAGCGTGTGGCGCAGTGCGGTCGACCCGCACCTGCTGCCGCATCTGCTCGACGGGCGCGACGGTCGTCGCTCGCGTTTCGCCGCGGCGACCGCGGTGTTCGCCTATGCCTTGGCCGTGTTCGCGCTGAGCGGGCCGAGCTGGCGTCAGAGCGAGCAGCCGTTGTGGCAGGGCGGCACGCCGCTGGTGGTCGCGCTGGACCTGTCGAGCCGGACCCTGGCCGGCGATCTGCCGCCAACGCGCCTGGCGCAGGCGCGAGCCAAGCTGGCGACCTTGCTGAAGCTGCGCGACGGCGGCCAGATCGGCCTGGTCGTATACGCCGACGATGCCTATACGGTGGCGCCGCTGACCGACGATGCGCGCAACGTAGCGGTCTTCCTGGACGCGCTGTCGCCCGACGTCATGCCCGGCGACGGCCAGCGCGGCGACCGCGCCATCGAATGGTCGGCGCGCCTGCTCGCCCAGGCCGGTTTCGAGCGCGGCGAGATTCTGTTGATGACCGACCGCGCCGACGCGGCTGCGCGCCGCGCCGCGGCGCGGGCCGCCGACCGCGGCTATCGCGTGTCGGTGCTGGGCCTGGGCGGCGAGACCGCGACGCCGTTCCAGCGCCCCGACGGCAGCATCGTCAACGTCAAACTCGACGCGGCATCGCTGCGTGCGCTAGCCGCCGACGGCGAAGGCCGTTACGCGGGCATCGGCCCCGGTGACGAGGACCTGCAGGCGCTGCGTTTGCTGGCGCCGGACGTGTCCGACGCCGGCAGCGCGCGCGGCGAGAAAAGCCTGGCCCGCGAAGACAACGGCTATTGGTTGCTGCCGGTGTTGTTGCTGCTGGCCTTGTTCGCGTTCCGCCGTCGCAGCGGCGCGGCCGCGGTCGTGCTGCTGTGCCTGGGATGGCCGGTGCTGCAACCGGCGCAGGCGCAAGGCTTGTGGCAACGCCCGGACCAGGTTGCGCACGAACGCATGCGCGAAGGCACTCAGGCCTATCGCAAGGGCGAGTTCGAGCGCGCCGGCGAGCTCTACCAGCGCGCTCAGGGCGCCGATGCGCAGTACAACCTCGGCAATGCGCTGGCGCGCCAGGGCCGCTATCCGGATGCGATCGCGGCCTACGATCGGGCGCTTGCGCTGCAACCCGGCATGGCCGACGCCCTGGCCAACAAGCGCGCGGTCGAAGCGGCGATGAAGCGGCCACCCCCGCCGAAGGGCGGCGACGGCAAGAACCCGCCGAAGCCGCAGAACCGCAAGGATGGCCAGGGCGATCGCCAGGGTCGACAGCCGCAGCAGAACGGACAGCAACAGGACGGACAGCAATCGCCTCCGCCTGCGTCGCCGAAGCCGGCGCCCCCCAAACCCTCGCAGGGTTCCGGCGACCCCGCCCAGTCCCAGCCGAAGACCGGCGAATCGAAGCCGTCCGACCCGGACGCCCAGCGCCAGGCCGACGCGGCCCAGCGCGAACGCATGCAGCGCGAACTCGCGCGCCAGGGCAAGCACCCCGCGCCGCAAGCGGGTTCCGGGCGCAAACCCGAGCAGGAAACACCGGTCGAGCGCGAGCGCCGGCTCGCCAACGAGGCTTGGCTCAAGCGCGTCCCGGACGACCCGGGCGGCCTGCTGCGCGAGAAACTCAAGATCGAATACGAGCGGCGCCAGATGGAGGCGCTGCGAGGGGATTGAAACCGATGTCGCGATGGATGGGCCGATTGGGGTTGTGGTTGCTGCTGGCGACGCTCAGCACGGGCGCGTGCGCGCAAACGCGGGCCTGGCTCGACCGCGAGCGCATCAACGCCGGGGAAACGGCGACCTTGAACGTCGAGACCATCGGCGCGCTCGGCAACAGTCCCGACTTCGCGCCGCTGCGCGGCGATTTCGTGCTCAGCGCGAGCAGCAACAACAGCGAGATGGTGTCGGGTCCGAACGGTCTGGCCGTGCGCAGCCGGTTCTCGGTGCTGCTGCAGCCGCGCCGCAGCGGCCGCATCGCGATTCCGGCCCTTAGGGTCGGCAGCGAGCGCACACAGCCGCTGACCCTGGAAGTGCTGGGCGAACCGGCCAGCGTGCCGCAAGGGGCCGGCGGCGACGTGTTCATCGAGAGCGAAGCCGACGACCTCAGCCCTTACGTGCAGCAGGCGGTGGGCTGGGTGGTGCGGCTGTATTCGGCGGTGCCCTTGCTCGCCGGCAAGATCGACCAGCCGGTGCCGGAAGGCGCGTCCTTGATGCGGGTCGGCGACGACGCGCAGTACAGCCGCGACGTCGCCGGACGCCGCTACACCGTGGTGGAGCGGCGATTCCTGCTGGTGCCCGAACGCAGCGGCGCGCTCGGCATGCCGCCGGCGCTGTTCGAAGGGCGCAGCGCACCGAGCTTCCTCGACCAGGTCATGGGCGGCAGCGGCGACGAATTGCGCGCGCGCGCCCGGCCGCGCAGTCTGAACGTACAGGCTTTGCCGGCCGGCGCGCCGCAGCCGTGGTTGCCCTTGCACGAGCTGAGCCTGCGTTACCGCTCTACGCCGCAGGAACTGCGGGTCGGCAGCGCCGCGACCCTGGTGGTCGAGGCGACCGTCGACGGCGCCACTGCCGCGCAGCTGCCCGAGCTGCAGCTGCCGCCGATCGACGGCGTGCAGGTGTTTCCCGAGCCGGTGCAGGCCGACGACGGTTTCGCCGACGGCCGGCCGCGGGTGAAGCTGACCCGCAAGTTCTCGCTGGTGCCTGCGCGCACCGGTCCGACCCGGCTCGAGGGCCTGCGCATGGAGTGGTGGGACGTAGCCGCCGGCAAGCCGCGCAGCAGCGCCCTGCCGCCGTTGTCGTGGACGATCGCCGCGGCCGGCGGCGCGGCGGCGGCCGGGGTTGCGCCCGCCGCGGCGACGCCCGACGGCGATGTCTCGCCGGCCGCCGCCGCGATGAACGCCGCCGGCGCATCCTTGAGCGCCTTGCCCGCGGACGGCAGCTCCAGCGCCTGGTGGGCCCTGGCCGCGGTGCTGTTCGCCGTGCTGTGGCTGGCGACCCTGGTCTGGGCCCTGCATCGGCGCCATCAGCCGGCTGCCTTGCTGCCGACCCCGGGCGCTGCGGCGGCCGCGGAGTCGGGCGCCGCGGCCAAGCGCGCGCCGGTCAACGTGCCGGCCTTGCGGCAGATGATCGATCTGGCCGATTTCGACCACATCGCAGCCGTGCTGCGTTCGCTTGCCGATCCGCCGGCGGTCGACGACGACGAGCTGGTCGAACGCCTGGCCGATCCGGCCCAGCGCGAGGCGGTACAGGCGCTGCGTCGCGCGCGCTGGGGCGGCGGCGATGGCGTCGCCGCGCGTGCCCAGCTGCGCCAGGCCTTCGCCCAGGGCCCGTCGTGGCAGGCCTCGAAGCGGGCCGCGGCCTCGCCACTGCCGCCGCTGTATCCCCCGCGAAGCTGAGCCCCGGCGCTCCTGAGCGCGAGCGTCCGGGCCATGCGATGCGTTCGCGGCGGCCCACAGGGCCCCGCCACCACGGCCGCGGCCCGGCAGCCGCCGCGAGCCCCTGGTGTATCCTGCCCGCTGTTTGGGCCAGGCCGGATTCATGAGCGAAAACCTTAACGCGCGCAAGCCGATGCCGTTGCATTGGAAGATGGCGATCGGCTTCCTCGCGGGCCTCGTCCTCGGTCTCATCGTCTACGCCGCCGGCATCGGCAGCGTGACCTACGCGCAATGGGCCGGCCACGCCTGTCCGGCCGCCACCGGCGCCGACGTCGCCTGGCAGTGCCGCCCGCTGCTCAAGCTGCTCACCGAAACCGTCACCGGCCCGGCCGGCGAAATCTTCCTGCGCCTGATCTTCATGCTGGTGATCCCGCTGCTGTTCTCGGCGCTGGTCATGGGCGTGAGCGAGATGGGCGACATCCGTTCGTTCGGCCGGGTCGGCTGGCGCACGCTCGGCCTGACCGTGCTGATGTCGGCGCTCGCGGTGATCCTCGGCCTGCTGATGGTCAACCTGTTCCAGCCCGGCGCCGGCGTCGATCCGGCCCAGGCGCAACTGCTGATGAGCGAGAACGCCGAGCGCGCGCAGAGCATCGTCCAGGGCAGCGCCAACGCGCCCAAGGGCATCCAGATGCTGGTCTCGATCGTGCCCAGCAACGTCATCCAGGCCGCCGCCGACGACGCCATCCTCGCGGTGATGTTCTTCGCCCTGATGGTCGGCGTGGGCATGGTGCTGACCCGCTCCAAGGCGGTGGACACCCTGCGCGAGGGCATCCAGGGGCTGTTCGATATTTCCATGACCCTGATCGGCCTGGTCATCAAGCTGGCGCCGTACGCGGTGTTCTGCTTCATGTTCAACCTGGCCTCGGCGTTCGGCTGGGACCTGCTGTTCAAGCTCGCCAAGTACGTCGCGGTGGTCGTCGCCGCGCTCGCCATCCATCTGTTCGTGGTGTACTCGCTGGCGCTGAAGTTCATCGGCGGGCGTTCGCCGGTGGCCTTCTTCAAGGGCGTGCAGGAGGCGATGGTGCTCGCGTTCTCGACCGCATCGAGCAACGCCACCTTGCCGACTGCGCTGCGCGTGGCCGAAGACGGGCTGCAGCTGCCCCGGCGGGTGTCGCGCTTCGTGCTGACCGTCGGCGCGACCGCCAACCAGAACGGCACCGCCCTGTTCGAGGGCGTCACGGTGATCTTCCTGGCCCAGTTCTTCGGCGTCGACCTGAGCCTGGGCCAGCAGGTGATGGTGATGCTGGTCTGCATCCTCGGCGGCATCGGCACCGCCGGCGTGCCCTCGGGCTCGCTGCCGGTGGTGGCGATGATCTGCGCCATGGTCGGGGTGCCTGCCGAGGGCATCGGCCTGATCCTCGGCGTCAATCACTTCCTCGACATGTGCCGGACCACGCTCAACGTCACCGGCGACATCGCCATCGCGGCGATGGTGTCGCGCGGCGTCGCCGATCCGCCGGCGGAAAGTCTGTCGGACTGAGGCCGCGGCCTCGAGCGCGCGAAGAACCCGCCTGAACGGCGGGTTTTTCGTTTGTGCGGCACCCGCGCGGGGGCGGGCGCGTTGTGGGACGGCATCGGCGCTCGGTCCCGGCGGCTTCGTGGCGGGGCGCACCGATCGCTTGTGGCGGGCGTGCCGATCCTGTCCGCAGCCCAGGCCCGGCGCGGTTTTCCGCGCCATTGCAAGCCCGGCGCGCGGCGGCGCGCCAGCGCCGCGGGGCGACACGGCGGCGCCGGGATGGGACAATGGCGGCTCTTCGCCGGTCCCGTCGGGAGCGGCTTCCAAGCCCCCAGCATGCAGACTCCCATGACGACGCACAGCCGCCGCGATCTTGCCAACGCCATTCGTTTCCTCGCCATCGACGCGGTGCAGGCCGCCAACTCCGGTCATCCGGGCATGCCGATGGGCATGGCCGACATCGCCGAGGTGCTCTGGAACGATTACCTGACCCACAACCCGAGCAATCCGAAGTGGTTCAACCGCGACCGCTTCATCCTGTCCAACGGACACGGCTCGATGCTGCAGTACGCGCTGCTGCACCTGTCCGGCTACGATCTGTCGATCGAAGACCTCAAGCGCTTCCGCCAGCTCGAGTCCAAGACCCCGGGCCATCCGGAAAACTTCATGACCCCGGGCGTGGAGACCACCACCGGTCCGCTCGGCCAGGGCTTCGCCAACGCGGTCGGCATGGCGCTCGCCGAGAAGCTGCTCGCGCAGCGCTTCAACCGCCCCGAACTGGCCATCGTCGACCACCGCACCTGGGTGTTCATGGGCGACGGCTGCCTGATGGAAGGCATCTCGCACGAAGCCGCATCGCTCGCCGGCACCTGGGGCCTGGGCAAGCTGGTCGCGTTCTGGGACGACAACAAGATCTCCATCGACGGCAACACCGACGGGTGGTTCACCGACGACACTCCGGCGCGCTTCGAGGCCTACGGCTGGCGGGTGATCCGCAACGTCAACGGCCACGACGCGGTCGAGATCAAGACCGCCATCGACACCGCGCTCAAGCACGACGACAAGCCGACCCTGATCTGCTGCCGCACCACTATCGGCTTCGGTTCGCCGGCCAAGGCCGGCAAGGAGTCCTCGCACGGTGCGCCGCTCGGCAAGGACGAGATCGCCGCGACCCGCGCCGCGCTGGAATGGCCCTACGGCGACTTCGAGATTCCCGAAAGCATCTACGACGGCTGGCGTTCGCGCAGCACCGGCCTGGTTCGCGAGGACCAGTGGAACCGACTGTTCGACGCCTATGCCGCGCGTTACCCGGACGAGGCCGCCGAGCTGACCCGCCGTTCGCACGGCGAGCTGCCCGAGGACTTCCTGGCCCAGGCCGACGCCTACATCGCCAAGCTGCAGGCCGACGGCCCGACCATCGCCTCGCGCAAGGCCTCGCAGATGGCGATCGAGACTTTCGCCCCGTTGCTGCCGGAACTGATCGGCGGTTCGGCCGACCTGGCTCATTCCAACCTGACCCTGTGGAAGGGCAGCAAGTCGGTCGCGACCGACGACCCCAACGCCAACTACATCTACTACGGCGTGCGCGAGTTCGCGATGACCGCGATCAGCAACGGCCTGCAGTTGCACGGCGGCTTCATTCCCTACGACGCCACCTTCCTGGTGTTCAGCGACTACGCCCGCAATGCGGTGCGCATGAGCGCGCTGATGGGCGCGCACGCGATCCACGTCTACACCCACGACTCGATCGGTCTCGGCGAGGACGGCCCGACCCACCAGCCGGTCGAGCACCTCGCCTCGCTGCGCTACATCCCGGGCAACGACGTCTGGCGTCCGTGCGACGCGGTCGAGTCGGCGGTGTCGTGGCGCGCGGCGATCCAGCGCAACGACGGCCCGAGCTGCCTGATCTTCTCGCGCCAGAATCTGATGCACCAGCCGCGCAGCGGCGAGCAGGTCAAGCAGATCGCGCTCGGCGGCTACGTGCTGCGCGACAGCGAAGGCACCCCGGACGCGATCCTGATCGCGACCGGTTCGGAAGTCGGCCTCGCCACCCAGGCCGCCGACGCGCTCGGCGCCGAAGGCTTCAAGGTGCGCGTGGTGTCGATGCCGTCGAGCGACGTGTTCGACCGCCAGTCGTTCGAGTACCGCGAGTCGGTGCTGCCCAACGCGGTGCGCAAGCGCGTCGCGATCGAGGCCGGCGTCACCGGTTTCTGGCGCAAGTACGTCGGCCTGGACGGCGACGTGGTCGGCATCGACGGCTTCGGCGCGTCGGCCCCGGCCGAAGCCCTGTTCCCGCACTTCGGCTTCACCGTCGAGCGCGTGGTGGCGGCGGTCAAGAACCTGGGCTGATCGCTGTCGCAGGCCGCGCCGCCGCTGGCGGCGTGGCTCTGCCTCATCGCGATGCACGACGGCGCAGACTGGTAGTGCATCGCGTGCTTCGGCTCGGACCGCTCCGGAATCGAGCCGGATCGGCGCCGGCGGCGATCGCGCCGGCGACTGCCTTTCACCAGCCGTCGAGGCCGCAGCATGGCGCAAGACCTCACTACCGAGTCGCTGCAGCCGCGTCTGCCTCAGCTGGATGCGCTGCGCGGTCTGGCCGCCTTGTACGTGGTGGTCTACCACGTCATGGCGATGGCCGATCCCGATCTGGCCGTGCCTGCGGCGCTGCTGCCGTTCGTCGGCATGGGCGGCACCGGTGTCGCCCTGTTCTTCGTCATGAGCGCATTTTCGTTGTGCCTGACCTGGCCGCGCCACGCCGCCTCGGGCGCGGCGCTGCGCAGCTTCTATCTGAGTCGTTGGTTCCGCATCGCGCCCTTGCTGCTGGTGCTGTTGGCGGTGATGCTGCTCAAGGACCAGTTGCGCGAACCTGCCCGGTACGGCGTCGGCGAGGTCGTCTGGAACGCATCGATGCTGTTCGGCCTGTCCCCGGACTGGCAGTCCGGCATCGTCATGGGCAGTTGGACCATCGGCGTCGAGGTGCTGTTCTATCTGTGGTTCCCGCTGTTCGCCATCTGGGTGCGCGGGCTGCTCGGACAATCGCTGTTGCTTGCGCTCGCGTTCGCCTTGTCGCTGTGGGCGGCCGGCCTGTCGCCACCGTTCGCGCACCTGGGCAGCGTGTACGGTGCGCTGACGCACTGGCCGGTATTCGCCTGGGGTTGCGTCCTGTTCCAGCTTTGGCTGTGCCTGCGCGGCAGGCCCGGGCGCATTCGCCGACCGCTCGGCGTCGCCCTGTTGCTGACCGGCGTGGCCGGCAACGCCTTGCTGTTCTATCGTCTGCTGCCGACGGTGCCTGGGCTGAACGGCTGGAACCAGAGCGCCGTCTTTTACGGCGCGATGTTGCTCGGCCTGTTGCTGGCGAATAATCGGTTGCTGGTGAATCGCGCGACCTGTTTCCTGGGCACGATCAGCTACTCGCTGTATCTCGTGCATCCCTTCGTAGTGTCGCGGCTGTACGGTGTATTCGCCCGGCTATACGGGTATCTGCCGCCGGGCGCGGCGTACGCCGGCTGTGTCGTCATCAGTCTGGCGCTGGCGGTGCCTGCGGCCTGGCTGACTTATCGTTTCGTCGAGAAGCCGGGGATTCGCCTGGGTCATCGGGTGTTCGCGCGCAGCACGGCGGGCAAGCGGGTGCCCCCGGGCGAGACCCAGGGTGCCTACTGACGGCGGCGCCGACGGGAATGTTCTGCTCTTGCTCTGTTCGGCATCGAGTACTGCGAATCCTCCCCCTGTAGGAGCGACGTGAGTCGCGATCGCAGAACGCGCAGAGATAAAGAGCCGTCGTCATTCACCGAAGCGGCGAGCTTTCGCCAGGGTAGGAGCGGCGCAAGCCGCGACCGCGATGCTTCGATCTCGCGCCGCACTCGCAAGGCCACGGAACGCGCAGAGACAACGAGGCCGCCGTCATTCGCCGAGGCGGCGTGGTTTCGCCGGAGTAGGAGCAAGCCGCGACCGCGATGCTTCGATCTCGCGCCGCATTCGCAAGGCCACGGAACGCGCAGAGACAACGAGGCCGTCGTCATTCGCCGAGGCGGCGTGCTTTCGCCAGGGTAGGAGCGGCGCGAGCCGCGACATCCCTGTGGCGGCCTCGCGGCGCATGGCTCTAGACGGACCAAGATCGAACCCGAAGCTTCCGCCACTAAAGCGGCGGGTTACTTTCTTTTGTCTAAAGCGACAAAAGAAAGGTAACCAAAGAAGTTGCTTTGTTTTGAATCACCAGCCCGCACGAGCGATGCCGACGCAGGGATTTTTCATACGGGACATCCCTGTCCCGATGAAAAACGGCACGCATCCTTGCGTGCCGCCCTTCGGGTCTCCGGTTGCCTTCGCGAGTGCGAAGCGACGCACTGCAACAGCAAAATCTTCGCGGCTATGGCTATGGCTACGGCTACGGCTACGGCACAGGCACAGGCACAGGCACAGGCACAGGCACAGGCACAGGCAACGAAACCCGGCTGGACTTGCGGCTCGCAGCGCCTCGATGGGCTGCGCTGGACGCTATGCCCGCGGCAGCGTGCTCAGCGTTGCCCGTCCTGCGCCAGCGCCCACGACAGCAGCCGCGCCTGCAGTTTGTCGCCCAGGCCGGTCGGCTGGTCGAGGCCCATCCGCTGCAGGGCCTCGTGGTCGCGGCCGGATGCGGAGAACAAGGCCCGCAGGATGGTGCGCGCCGTGCCCGCCCGGGTGGTGGTGTGGGCCTTGAGCAGGCCCAGCGCCTTGACCAGGCGTTGCTCGACTTCGGTGAAATCGCTGCCGAGCGGGTAGTCGGGCAGGGTGCCGTCGGCGCGAAACGGGGCGAGCAGGTCGCGTAGCCGTTCCGGTGTGTTGGCGGGGCGTTGCTCAGCTGCCGGCGAAGGCCCGGCGTTCGGGGCCAGCTTGCCGGCGGCGAGGCCGGCTTCGCGCAGGGCGCCGGCGAAGCGTGTGTCGGCGATCGCGCACATCGCCTCGATGCAGTCCTCGTCGGTCTTGCCGCGCAGGTGGGCGATGCCGTACTCGGTGATGTAGATATCGCGCAGGTGCCGCGGGATGGTCGCCTGGGCGTAGTTCCAGACCACGTTGGAGCGTACCGTGCCGGCGCTTTCGCGGGTCGCGCGCAGCATCAGCGCCGAGCGCGCATTCGGCAGCGCATGCGCCATCGCGACGAAGTTGTACTGGCCGCCGACGCCGGAGACTACCCGGCCGTCGTCGAGCGTGTCCGAAACCGCCGCGCCGAGTGCGGTCGCCATCATGCAGCTGTTGAAGAAGCGCGCATCGCGGCGCTGCAGGCGTTCGAGCGTCTCGTTGCCGCCATAAAGTTCGTTGACTTCGCTGATCCTGCGCATGCCGATGCCGCGCCGTTGCTCGTCCGACAAGGTGCGCAACCACTGATAGAAGTCGGGCGAGCCCAGGTAGAAGCCGCCCTGCAGGAATTCGCCCTCCTGATCGAGCCTCGCGCGGTCTTCGGCGCTCGCGCTGCCGTCGTCGAGCCGGCGCATGAGCTCGAGGTCGTCGACGACCTTGCGCCGGATCACGCCGACTTCGACGAGACGCCGAAACCCCTCGTTGATCATCTCGGAACATCCAAAGAGCCCGACGCTAAAGGGTCCAAGCGGCGCAACCGGCGCCTTCGCGTTACGGTCTCCGGCCAGGTCACCCTGCAACGGAGCGGTGTGTCCAAGCGGCGCAACCGGCGCCATCGCGTTACGGTCTCCGGTCAGGTCATTGGCACTGGAAGCGGGTTGACCGAGCGGCGCAACCGCCGTATCCACCTCGACCCCCAACGCCTTCACCACCCGCAAGTACGCCGTGTTGTCGGTATGCCGCAGCACCAGCGCATGGCACAGCGCATCGGCCAGGGTGCCGATGCCGATCTGCAGGGTGCCGCCGTCGCGCACCAGGGTGCTGGCGTAGAAGCCGATCGCGTAGTCGGCATCGGCGACGGGCTGCCGCGGTAGCCCGAACAGTTTCGGATGCGGGCCGGGCGGGGTCACCACCGCGTCGAAGAAGCCGGGATCGACCGCGGCGCTGCCGTCGAGCCAGGGCAGTTGCGGGTCGACCTCGGCGATCAGCACAGGCCGCGGCAGGCCGCGGGCGACGATCGCGTCGACCGCATCGAAGGTCAGGTCGGTATTGCACGACAGGGACAATCGGTTGCCGCCGGGTTCGGCCGCGACTTTCTGCACGATGGCGTTGACGCCGCGGTCGGCGAGGGCACGGGCGACATGGGTGTAGTTGAGGCTGGCATAGCGGCGCTGCGCGGCGACCGCGTTGAGCAGCGCGCCCGATTGCAGATAGAACTCCTCGACCTCGACATGCGCCGGCAAAGCATTGCGCTTGAGCGCCTGCACGTAGCGCAGGCGCGGGAAGTCGTCGCCGAAGTGGCGCTGCGCGAACGGGCCGACGAAGCGTCCTTCCAGGCCCTTGCCGGCCGCGGGCGGGTCCAGGGACAAGGCCGTGTACAGATGCAGGCGGCGCGAGGGATCGCGCTCGGCCCGTTCGTACAGCGCATTGAGCAGCCGGTGCGGCTTGCCCAGACCGAGCGGGGCGCCGACGTGGAGCGGACCGGGCAACCGCTCGTAGAGGAAAGCGATGGCGTCGTCGAGCGAATCGAAGTGGGCGGGATCGGTCATGCGAGCAGTATCGCATTCCCGGAGCGGAGGGCTTGACAGTGCCGTTTACAGACGTAATCTAAATAAAAATTACGGATGTAAACAATGCAGATCAGCGAAGCCGAGTCCCTCGTCATGGACGTGCTGTGGCGCCGGCACCCGTTGTCGGCCGAAGAGGTCATCGCCGCGCTCGCCGACAGCCAGCAATGGCAGGAAGCGACGATCAAGACCTTGCTCAACCGGCTGTTGAACAAGGGCGCGGTGCGCGCCGACAAGGACGGGCGCCGCTATCTGTATACGCCGGTGCTCAAGCGCGAGGACTGGGTGATGGGCGAGAGCCGTAGCCTGTTGGACCGCTTGTTCGGCGGCCGCGTCGCGCCTCTGGTCGCCCACTTCAGCGAACAGCGCAAGCTCAGCCGCAAGGACATTGCCGATCTGCGCAAGCTACTCGACGAGCTCGACGATGATGCGCATTGAATCCGTGCACGGATGCACGCGCGGCGCACGTCGCGGCGCCGCGAAAGCCACGGTCCGTTTCGCCGACTCGGAGAACCGCTCATGACCGTGCCCACCGAGTCGGCGATGTGGCTGCTTGAAACCTCGGCGGCGATGACCCTGGCCTTGCTGCTGGCGCTGGCTTTGCGCCTGCCGCTGCGGCGCGCCTTCGGTGCCGCGGTCGGCTATGCCGCCTGGGCGCTGGTGCCGTTGTCGATGTGCGCGGTGCTGTTGCCGTCCGCGACGCGATCCTTGCCCCTGCCGGTCGCCGGCACGAGCGTCGCGCCGATCCCGCCGCCGCTCCTGCAGGCGACCGCGACGGCGAGCTTCGATCCGCTGCCGTGGCTGCTCGCAATCTGGATGGCCGGCGTCGTCGTCATGGCCGCGGCGACCTGGCGCCAGCAACGGCGTTTCCAGCGTGGGCTCGGCCGCATCGCGCGCCGCGAGGACGGCCTCTATCAATCCGAAGCGATCCTCGGGCTGCCGGCGGCCTTCGGCCTGTTGCGGCCGCGCATCGTGGTGCAGCGCGATTTCGATACGCGTTACTCGAGCGAACAGCAAGCTTTGATCCGTACTCACGAGCGCAGCCACATCCGCAGCGGCGATCTGCACGTCAACGCTTTCGTCGCCCTGCTGCGCTGTCTGTACTGGTTCAACCCGCTGTTGCATTACGCCGCGCGCCGCTTCCGCCACGACCAGGAGCTGGCCTGCGATCTGCGCGTGCTCGTCCGGCATCCGCGCTCGCGGCGCAGCTACGGCGAGGCGATGTTGAAGACCCTGCTGGCGGCGCGTCCCTCGCCGCTGGCCTGCCACTGGGCGCAAGCCCATCCCTTGAAAGAGAGAATCCTCATGCTCAAGCAACCCTTGCCCGCGCCGAAGCGGGTCGGAACCGGCGCCGCCGTGCTCGCTGCGCTCGCCTCGGCCACCGGTTTCGGCGTCTGGGCCGGACAACCCGCTGACGCGCCGAAGACCGAGTCGGTCTACCTCCACTCGGTGCCGGGCGAACCGAAGGTGTCCCTGGCCCTGAGCGACGAGACCCCACGCGCCGTCGCCCGCCGCATCGCCGCTCAGGCCGGCCTGAATCTGGCCAATCCGCAGGCGCTCGGCGACAGCGGCAAGGGCGTCAGCCTACATGTCGATGGCATCCCGGCGCGCAGCGCCCTGGAGCTCGTCGCCGGCGAGTCGGGCATGAAGCCGGTGTTCCAGGGCAACTCGGTCACCTTCATTCCGGTCGACGTCAGGCGTTGACGCCTTGCCGTCGGCGGGCCGTGCTTCCGGAACGCCGCGCGCAGTCCCGCGCACCCGACGCTCACGCGCCGACGGTATACACCTCGTCGGCGATCCGCCGCACTTCCTCGGGATAGTGGCTGACGTAGATCATCGGCAAGGCGCTCTCGTCGCGGACCCGCTGCAGATACGGCAACAACTCGTCGCGGCGATTCATGTCCAGCATCGACAGCGGCTCGTCCAGCAGCAGGATCTGCGGCTGGGACAGCAACGCGCGCCCCAGTGCGACGCGCTGGTTCTCGCCGCCGGACAGACCGGCGGTATCGCGCTCGAGCAAGGGTGCGATGCCGAGCAGATCGACCACGGCGTCGAAGGCGAAGCGCGGCGCGTGCCGCGCTTCGCCGTGCAGGCCGTACGACAGATTGCGGCGCACGTTGAGATGCGGAAACAGGCGCGCGTCCTGGAACACGTAGCCGATGCGGCGGCGGTGCGCCGGCACGTCGATGCCGCGTTCGCTGTCGAACAGGCAACGGCCCGCGATCTCGATGCGTCCGCGCTGCGGCCGCAGCAGCCCGGCCACCGCATACAGCAGCGAGGTCTTGCCGGCGCCCGAAGCGCCGACCAGCGCGATCACGCGATGGCGGCTGCGAATGCTGACGCTGCGTTCGAAGCTGCCGCGGCGCAGGCTGAAGTCGAGCACGTGGACCTCGCCCGCGGACGGATCGCGCGCCGCCGCAACGTTCGCGCTCTGGTTGCGATCGGACAGTGCCTCGTTCATCGGTGGGTCTCGCGTCGCTGGCGCTGCACCAGCCATTCCGAGGCGAACACCGCGGCGAACGAAATCGCCACCGCGACCAGGGCCAGGCGCAGCACGCCGGACTCGCCGCCGGGCACCTGCATCAGGCCGTAGATCGCCGACGACAGGGTCTGGGTTTCGCCGGGGATGTTGGAGACGAAGGTGATCGTTGCGCCGAACTCGCCGAGCGCCTTGGCGAACGACAGCACCGCGCCGGCGACCAGCCCCGGCCAGGCCAGCGGCAGGGTCACGCCGAAGAACACTCGCCAACGGTTGGCGCCGAGGGTCGAGGCGGCTTGCTCGAGGCGCCGGTCGACCGCTTCGATCGACAGCCGGATCGCCCGCACCATCAGCGGAAAGCCCATGATCGCACTGGCCAGGGCGGCGCCGGTCCAGCGGAAGGCGAAACTGAAATGGAGGTACTCCGACAGCAAGCGCCCGATCGCGCCCTGGTGGCCGAACAGGATCAGCAGGGCGTAGCCGGTGACCACCGGCGGCAACACCAGCGGCAGGTACAACAAGGTGTCGAACACCAGCTTGCCGGGGAAACGGGTGCGCGCCAGCAGCCAGCCCATCGCGATGCCGAGCGGCAGGCTGGCGAGGGTCGCGACCGTGGCGACCTTCAGGCTGAGGGCGATCGCGGTGAGTTCGGCGGGACTGAAATCGAACATCTGGATTCGCTCAGTCGAGCGTCGCGAAACCGTGGCGGCGGAAGATCGTCGCCGCGGCTGGCGTCGTCAGCCACTGGGCGAACGCGGCGGCGCGCGGGTGCCGGCTGCCGCCGACGCGGGCGAGCGGATACACGATCGGCGCATGGCTGTCGGCAGGGAAGGTCGCCAGCACCCGCACCTTCGGTTCGGCGCGCGCGTCGCTGGCATAGACCACGCCGAGCGGGGTTTCGCCGCGTGCGACCAGCATCAGCGCGGCGCGCACGTTTTCGGCTTCGGCGACCCGGGGTCGCAGCGCGGCCCACAAGCCGAGCGAGTCGAACGCAGCGCGGGCGTACTTGCCGGCCGGCACGCTGTTGGTCAGGGCCAGGGCGATGCGGCCGTCGCCGAGCAGCGGCCGCAGATCGACGCCGGGCTTCAGCGCGATCGGCCCGGCGCGACTGCTCTGCGGCGCGATCAGCACCAGGCGGTTGCCGAGCAGATTGCGGCGGCTGGCGGCGTCGATGAGCTTGCGTCGCTGCAGGTAGTCCATCCAGTCCAGGTCGGCCGAGACGAACACGTCGGCCGGCGCGCCCTGCTCGATCTGGCGGGCGAGGACGGAACTGGCGGCGTAGGACACCCGCACCGATTGCCCGCTGGCCTTGGTGTACGCGGCCGCGGCTTCGTCGAGCGATTCCTTGAGGCTGGCGGCGGCGAACACGGTGATCGGCGCGGCGCCTTCGGCCGCCTTGGGCGCGCGCTGCGCCGGAGCGGCGCCGGCGGCGAACGCGAAGCCGAGCGCGCACAGGGCGCCCAGCCAGCGGCGACGGATCGGATTCATTGCGGACCTGTCGGGTGGGAGTCGGGGCGAGAGTAGCGCGAAGCCGGTCGAATCGCTTCGGAGCCGGTCGAATCGCCTCATAACCGGTCGAGCGGAAGTTTCAGGTAGCGCACGCCGTTGGCTTCGGGCTCGGGCAGGGCGCCGGCGCGCAGGTTGACCTGCAGCGCCGGCAGGATCAGCGCCGGTACCTGCAGCCCGGCGTCGCGCTGTTCGCGCAAGGCGACGAACTCGGCCTCGCTGATATCGGCGCGGACGTGGATGTTGCTGCGCTTGTGTTCGCCGAGCGTGGTTTCGCAGGCCGGCTCGCGCCCGGGCTTGCCGTAGTCGTGGCAAACGAATACACGCGTGGTATCGGGCAGCCGGTACAGCGCCTGGATCGACCGGTACAGCATGGCGGCGCTGCCGCCGGGGAAGTCGCAGCGCGCGGTGCCGCTGTCGGGCATGAACAGCGAGTCGCCGGCGAACAAGGCATCGCCGATCAGATAGGCGAGACTGTCGCGGGTGTGGCCGGGCACCGGGATCGTCCGTGCCTGCAGCGCGCCGATGGCGAAGCCTTCGTCGTCGTCGAACAGATGGTCGAAGGCCGGGACGGCGTCGGTCTCGGCCAGGTTGAACAGCGGCGCGAACACGCGCCGGACCTCGCCGATGCGGCGGCCGATCGCGATCCGCGGCGGCGCCGCGCCGCCGGCGGCGATCGTCTCGCGCAGCGCATGGGCGGCGCTGAGATGGTCGGCATGGGCGTGGGTTTCCAGCAGCCAGTCGATCCGCAGGCCTTGGCGCGCGGCTGCGTCGAGCAGGGCTTGCGCGCTGCCCAGGCCGGTGCGGCCCGAGTGCGCGTCGTAGTCGAGCACCGGGTCGACGATGGCCGCCGCGCGCGTCGCCGGATCGGCGACGAGATACGACCAGGTGCCGGTGTCGCGATGATGGAAGGGCAGGACCTGCGGCGACATGCGGTGACTCCTGGCGGGACGGCTCCGGCGGCCTGGGACGAAGGCCGGCCTCAGCGATGCGCGAGCGCGGCGTTGAGCACGCCGGCCAGGTGCGCGCCGCCGAGCCGCAACTGAGTTTCCGCCACCGGGCGCCAGGTTTCCACATAGGCCGGTTCGAGCGTATGGCCGGTCGGGTAGAAGCCCGGCTGCAGCACGATCCGGCACGAGGCTTCGGCCCAGGCGGGCGCGGCCGGCGGCAGGCCGAGCCTGCCCGCGGCCGGCGCCGGCGTCTGCCGCAGGCGCTGGAGATAGGCCTCGTCGCTGCGCTTGCTCATCGACAGCATCTTGCTGTCCCACAGCGAATGCAGGTTGGTGCCGTAGCCGTCGCGGGGTACGGACTCGCCGCGGATCTGCAACTGGTAGTCGTTGCCGCCCTTGTCGTGGCCGAAGCCGGCATGCAGCGGCTGGTGCACGTCGCCGACGAAATGGACCACGAACTTCAAGGCCTGCAGGCGTCGCTCGCGCGGCTGATTGCGGTCGGCGAGGATCGCGGTCTGGGCGCGGATCGCCTCGACCACGCAGTTGCCGCCGGGGCAATCGCGCGCGGCCTCGTAGCGGCAGTCGTCCTCGGCGAGGTTGACGTAGTGCCACTTGGCGCTGCGCTTGCCGAGTTCGGGATCGTTGGCGCGCAGGTCGTCGGCCCAGTTGGCGATGCCGGGCAAGCTCGGGTCGGCTTCGCCTTTCAGCAGGCCGGCGATCTCGGCGCGCACGTCGGGGCGCAGATCGTCCCAGGCCAGGGCGGCGACCAGGCGGTGTCCCTGAGGGCCCCAGGCCAGGCTGTTGAGCGGCAGCAAAAGCAGCAGCGCCGAATAGCGGCGCAGCGATGCGGAGAGGGAATGCGGACGGGTCGAAGTCATGGCGTCCACTTTACCGGAGCGCTCGATCGCGGCCGCTGTCCGAATATGGCGAGGCGCGTGCGGACCGCGGTCGGACGACATCGGTCGGCACGAGCCGCGAACGGTCGCGGGCGCCGCGGCGCGCCGGACCGACGCGGCGTTCGGACCGGCGGGGTCGACGCCATTGCGATCGCGGCCGGCCCGGCCCGCCGCGATCGCCAGGCAGCGGAGGGCTGCTTAGAACTTCATCACGTAGGCCAGACCGAACACGGTCGGGTCGATGGTGGCCTTGCCGATCTTCTGGTCGTTCAGCTCGACGTCGGTCTGGATGTCGATCCAGCGTGCATCCACCCGGATCGAGCTGCGCTCGGTCAGGATGAAGTCGACGCCGACATGAGCCGCCACGCCGACCGAGTCGTCCAGCTTGAGGCGGGTGCCGCGCAGCGCGCCGGTGGTCTTCTCGCTGAAGAAGGTGGTGTAGTTGACGCCCAGGCCGACGAAGGGCGAGACCACGCCGCGGCTGTTCCAGTGGTATTGCAGGGAGAAGGTCGGCGGCAGGTGCTTGGTCGTGCCGACCTTGCCGACGCCCTTGATATCGATGTCGTGCTTGAACGGCGTGGCGGCGAGCACCTCGATGCCGAGGTTGTCGCGGATGAAGTATTCGAAGGTGATGGTGGGCTGGACGTTGTCGCCGATTTCCAGCTCGGCCGCTCCGCCCAGCACGCTGCCGTTGTCGGACTTCGGATTGACCTGGTGGGCGCCGATGCCCAGGGTGAAGTTGCCGGTCTGCTGGGCGAGCGCCGGCTGAGCCGCGCAGGCCAGGGTGGCGGCGAAGATGCCGCCGATCAGTCGCTGATTCATTCCTTGAGTCCCCTGTGAGGTCGTGGAGAGACCGAAGTCTGCAGGTTTGCTGAACAGGAGTCTGTCCGCACCGCACTCTAAATACGCCGCAGAAAGGCAAACCTAGACCTGCGTTCCAGTCTTGTCGCTGCGTGGCGTACGGCCGGCAATCCGGGCTGCGCGGAGCCCCCGGGGGACGCCGCCGAGCCGCCGCTGCCGGCGCCCGCCGCCGCCATGCGGTCGCCTGCGCCTGGCAGGGGCCGAACAGGCCGGCGCAGCCGGCGCACAGGGCGCCGGACTGCGACCCCGCGCCCGCCTTGCTAGAATGGGAGTTTCCCCACTTGACCCGCCCGGGCGGCTGCAGGAGTTACCTCAATGACGATCAAGGTAGGCATCAACGGCTTCGGCCGCATCGGACGCAACGTCCTGCGCGCGGCCGTGCAGAATTTCGGCGACGACATCGAGATCGTGGCCATCAACGATCTGCTCGAGCCCGACTACCTGGCCTACATGCTGCAGTACGACTCGGTCCACGGCCGCTTCAAGGGCGAGGTCAAGGTCGAAGGCAACACCCTGATCGTCAACGGCAAGCAGATCCGCCTGACCCAGGAACGCGACCCGGCCAACCTCAAGTGGGACGAGGTCGGCGCCGAGGTGGTGATCGAATCGACCGGCCTGTTCCTCGACAAGGCCACCGCGCAGAAGCATCTCGACGCGGGCGCCAAGAAGGTCGTGCTGTCGGCGCCGTCGAAGGACGAGACGCCGATGTTCGTCTACGGCGTCAACGACAAGACCTACAAGGGCGAGGCCATCGTCTCCAACGCCTCGTGCACGACCAACTGCCTGGCCCCGCTGGCCAAGGTGCTCAACGACAAGTGGGGCATCAAGCGCGGCCTGATGACCACCGTGCACGCCGCCACCGCGACCCAGAAGACCGTCGACGGCCCGAGCAACAAGGACTGGCGCGGCGGCCGCGGCATCCTGGAGAACATCATCCCGTCGAGCACCGGCGCGGCCAAGGCGGTCGGCGTGGTGATCCCGGAGCTCAACAAGAAGCTCACCGGCATGTCGTTCCGCGTGCCGACCTCGGACGTGTCGGTGGTCGACCTGACCGTGGAACTGGTCAAGGACGCGACCTACGCCGAGATCTGCGCGGAAATGAAGGCGCAGAGCGAAGGCGCGCTGAAGGGCGTGCTGGGCTACACCGAAGACAAGGTCGTGGCGACCGATTTCCGCGGCGACGCGCGCACCTCGATCTTCGACGCCGAAGCCGGCATCGCCCTGGACGGCACCTTCGTCAAGCTGGTCAGCTGGTACGACAACGAATGGGGTTACTCGAACAAGTGCCTCGAAATGGTCAAGGTCGTCGCCGGCAAGTAAGCGGCGGTTTCCCGATCGACGAAGAAGCCCCGCGATCGCGGGGCTTTTTTGTTGGGGCCCGTTGCCTCGTCAGCCCACTGCCGGGCAGGCCCTGTAGGCGTGAACGCCCTGCTCGGTCGCGTGTCCTTCTCGGCCTCAGGCAAACCCCCGGATCTCCGTCCCGGGGTCCATCTGGCCCGGGCGAACGCGCGGCTCAGTCGACCTCGACGGCGACCCGCTCGCGCAGTCCGCGTGCCGACTGCACCATCGCGCGCAAGGCCGAGCGCACCTCCGGCCAGCCGCGGGTCTTCAGCCCGCAATCCGGGTTGACCCACAGCTGCGCCGGGTCGAGCACATCGAGCGCCTTGTCGAGCAGATCGCGCATCTCGGTCTCGCTGGGCACGCGCGGCGAATGAATGTCGTAGACGCCCGGGCCGATGCCGTTCGGATAGCGGTAGCGCACGAACGCATCCAGCAGCTCCATGCGCGAGCGCGAGGTCTCGATCGAAATCACGTCGGCGTCCAGCGCGGCCACCGCCTCGATGATGTCGTTGAACTCGGCGTAGCACATGTGGGTGTGGATCTGGGTCGCATCGCCGACGCCGCTGGCGGCGAGGCGGAAGCTCTCGCCGGCCCAGGCCAGGTAGGCCGGCCAATCGGCGCGGCGCAACGGCAGGCCTTCGCGCAACGCCGGTTCGTCGATCTGGACGATGGCGATGCCGGCCGCTTCCAGGTCCAGCACTTCCTGGCGCAGCGCCAGGGCGATCTGCCGGCAGCTGTCGGCGCGCGGCTGGTCGTCGCGGACGAACGACCACTGCAGGATCGTCACCGGCCCGGTCAGCATGCCTTTCACCGGTCGCTCGGTTTGCGCCTGCGCATATCGGGTCCAGTCGACGGTCATCGGCCGCGGCCGGACCACGTCGCCGAACAGCACCGGCGGCTTGACGCAGCGCGAGCCGTAGCTCTGCACCCAGCCGTGGGCGGTGAAGGCGAAGCCCTCGAGTTGCTCGCCGAAGTACTCGACCATGTCGTTGCGTTCGAACTCGCCGTGCACCAGCACGTCGATGCCCAGGGCCTCCTGCTCGCGCAGGCAGAGCCGGGTTTCGTTCTCGAGGAAGCTGCGGTAGGCCGCGTCGTCGATCTTGCCGGCCTTGTGCTCGGCGCGCGCGCGCCGCACTTCGGCGGTTTGAGGGAACGAGCCGATGGTGGTGGTCGGGAACAGCGGCAGGCCGAGGCGTCGCGCCTGCACCTGCGCGCGCTGCGGGTAGGGCGAAGCGCGCCGGGTCATCGCCGGTTCGACCGCGGCCAGGCGCTTGCGCACCTCGGCATTGCGCAGCAGCGGCGAGGCCAAGCGCGCGGCGCGCGCGCTGGCGGCGGTGGCGAGGTCGCGGTTGGCGTCGGCGCTGCCGGCGAGCGCATCGGCGAGCAGGCGCAGTTCCTCGATCTTCTGCCGCGCATAGGCCATCCAGTGGCGCAGCGGCGCCGGCAGCTTGCGCTCGAGCTCCAGGTCGGTCGGCACGTGCAGCAGCGAGCACGACGGCGCCAGCCATCGCGCGCGGTCGCCGGCGCGGCGGGCGAGGCTCAGCGCGGCATCGAGGTCGGCGCGCCAGATGTTGCGGCCGTCGACCACGCCGAGGCTGAGCACGCGATCGTCCGGCAGCAGCGGCAGCACGCTTTCCAACTGCTGCGGCGCGCGCACCAGGTCGACGTGCAAGCCCTGCACCGGCAGGCGCGCGGCGAGCGCGGCATTGTCGCCGAGGCCGCCGAAGTAGGGGGTCAGCAGCCGCTTCGGCGCGTCGGCATCGGCCAGCGCGGCGTAGGCGCGGCGGTAGGCATCGCGATCGGCGTCGTCGAGATCGAGTACCAGCGCCGGCTCATCGAGCTGCACCCACTCGGCGCCGGCGGCCTTGAGCCTGGCCAGCAGCTCGGCATAGGCCGGCAGCAGGACATCGAGCAGCTCGCGCGGGTCGCCGCCGTCGCTGCGCTTGCCGAGCTTGAGGAACGACACCGGGCCGAGCAGGACCGGCCGCGCCTCGATGCCGAGCGCGCGCGCCTGCGCCAGCTCGGCCAGCGGCTTGTCGCCGCGCAGGGCGAAGCGTTGGCCGGGCTCGAACCGCGGCACCAGATAGTGGTAGTTGGTGTCGAACCACTTGGTCATCTCGAGCGCGCGCAGGTCGCGGCGGCCGTCCTGCAGGCCGCGGGCGAGGGCGAAATAGCCGCCGAGGGGGTTCTCGTCGTAGACCTCGCGGTACGGCGCGGGGATCGCGTCGAACAGCACGGCGGTGTCGAGGACGTGGTCGTAGAGGGAAAAATCGTTGCACGGCACGACGTCTGCGCCGGCTTGCCGGGCGAGGCGCCAGTGGCGTTCGCGCAGGTCGTGGGCGGTGTGGTGCAGCGCCTGGGCCGGCGTGTCGCCCTTCCAGAACGATTCCAGGGCCAGCTTGAGTTCGCGCCGCGCGCCTATGCGCGGGAAGCCGAGATGGGTGACGCTGATCATGATGAGTACCTGCGATGCGTGGGCATGACGCAGGGCAACGAAGGAGACCACGGCTGCGCCGCCCGACGCTCGCGCGCCCGGCCTCGCCGCAACCTTGGTGTCGACCTTCGCCCCCGCGGGCGAACCGGCGCGCACGACGCGGCCCGCGCCGGGGCCGGCCCGGACGCAGCGCCGGCGCCTCGCGGGCCGGAGTCGGACGGAAGGCGTGCCTTCCGGTCATGGCAGGTCTTCGGGCTTGGGGCACGGAGCACGAGGCGCCTCCTACTGTCCGTCGCTTCCCGGGATCGCTCCCAGTGTCTGACGAAGTTCGTTCCCTATACCGCTGCGGGGCAGCTCCGGAATTGGACTGGCGTCCGTACCGGATTCCCTCTAACCGCCGCCGGCGCGAACCGGTGGCGATTTGTCGCATCGCTTCATCTGCATGAAGCGATGTTCACCATCACGCCGCCAAGCTACGCAGCGCGCCGGACGAAGTCAATCGCCACGATCGCGATGCGTGGACCCGGTTTGCGATTTGTGGCCGCTGCCGCCGGCGTCGCCGCGGACGGTGATCCCCCGGCTGCCGTTCATGCGTCGCCGACGATGATGGGCACGTCGACGACCGTGAATGCCGTGACCTCCTGCCGTTGAGCTTCGCGGGCGCCGGGGCTAACGTTCGAGGTGCGGCGACGATGCGCGGCGCGGGACCAGGACGGCCCGCGCGATCCCGAATCCGATGGGTGGACCATGCTTTTCAGAAGGACGTTTGCGCTGACCTTGTGCCTGCTCGGACTGGCGGCTTGCGGGAGGGATTCCGCCGCGCCGCCGCCGGCGGCCGCCGAGCCGGTCACCATGGGCAGCCAGAACGAATCGCCGAAGGTCGCCGCCGCGGCCGCGCCGAGCGAGACCGACATCCTGCAGGGCACGTACTGGCCGCCGGCCAGGCTCGACGGCGGCGTGGCCAGGATCAGCTGCGAATACGACTACCCGCGCTTCGGCGACGGCAAAGCGCTGACCTCGCTCGACTTCTTCAGCCTGGTCGACGCGCTGTCGCCGTGCCGGTCCAGCGGCGTGGTGCGCCTGCATTACCAGGGCAAGATCGGCGCCGGCTTCACCGCGCTGGTGCAGCGCGTCGCCGCGATGGCCACGCGCATGGAAATCCAGACCCGGATCCTCGACATCGACTCCAGCGGCGGCCATGTCGAGGAAGCGATCCGCGCCGGCGACTCGATCGCCGAGTCGGGCTGGGCGATCTGGGTGCGCGAGGAATCGGTCTGTCATAGCGCCTGCGTGCTGGTGCTGGCCGCCGGCGATACCCGCTCGATCGAGGGCAAGGTCGGCATCCACCGGCTGATGCGCGACCGCTCGACCGCGACCTCGCGCGCCGAACTCAGCCGCGAGCTCAAGGCGATCAACCAGCAGGTGCGCGACTACCTGGAGCGCAACGGCGTCGCCACCGGCGTCGCCGACCTGATGATGACGATCGCCAACCGCGACCTGCGCGTGCTTACCGAAAACGAGTTGAAACAATTCGGCCTCGACGGCACCAACGCCGCCCAGGACGACCTCGACCGCATCCGCCTGACCCGCAAGTGCGGCGAGAACTTCGTCCGCCGCCGCGAAGCCTTCCGCCGCGATTTCGACGCCCAGTGCATGGCCACCGGCAAGAATTTCGCTTCCATGCCGGAGTGCGCGAAGGCCTTGCAGCAGCAGTTCGGGTTCCCCGACCAGACCTGTCCCTCCGACAGCCCGGCCGACCTGTACGCCCGCGACCTGCGGCGCCTGCCGCTGCCCGGCGACGAGGCGGCCGGCGGCGACGCGCCGGCCACCGCGGGCGCGTCGAAGAAGCGTTCCGACAAGAGCGCCCAATAACCGCGTCGATCGAGGAGACGACCGCAACGGTGTCGCAGCGAGACCGAGCGCGAACACATCAAGACCAGCGACCCGGTCGACCCGAACCGGCAGCTCGGCGTGGACACCCAGCGCACCCGCGGCGCCGAACTCGGCTTCGCCGCCTCGTTGCTGCAGCGGCGCCCGGACCTGTACGCCGGCTATGCGTATCTCGACGGCGAGATCAGCAAGTCCAACAACGTCGCCAACGGCGTTTCCTTGCAAGGGCGCACCTCGGCGTTGACGCCGCGCCACAGCGCCTCGGTCTATGCCGAGTACCTGCTCGGACGCGGCATCAGCGTCGGCGGCCTGGTCCAGCACGTATCGATGCAGTACGCGGCACCGACCAATCTGAGCGTGCTGCCGGCGTTCACCCGCTTCGACTTCAATCTGCGCTATCGCAGCGGTCCCTGGGATTGGCGCCTGCGCCTGGAGAACGCGTTCGACCAGCGCTATTTCAGCTCCGCCCACGGTTCGGTCGACGGCTTCAACGCGCCGGGCGCGCCGCGCACGCTGAGCCTGACGGCCGATTACCGCTTCTGATTGCCGAATCGGCGCCGCGGCCGGCTTCGGCCGCGGCGCCGGCGACTCACCAGCGGCGTTCGATCCGCGCACCGCCGAACATCACTTGTCGGATGCCGGGCAGGGCCAGGAAATCGTGCGGAAACCCGAGCGGAACCACGCTGGCCTCGTCGAGGCGGCGCGATTGCGCGTCGTCGAACTCGACCTCGAGCGCGCCGAGATTCTCCTGCAGCTGCGCCAGGGTGCGCGCGCCGATCACCGGCGCCACGCCGCCGGGCCGGCGCAACAGCCACGCCAGGGCGACCTGCGCCGCCGGCCGTTCCAGCTCGGCCGCGACCGCCTTGACCGTTTCGGCGATGTCCAGCGCGCGCTCGGTCAACGCGCCGTTGCCGATCGCCACCGCGCGACGGCCTTCGGCGTTGCCGGCATCGAGGTCTGCGCGCGTGTACTTGCCGGTCAGCACGCCCGAGGCCAACGGCGACCAGGCGGTGACGCCGAGGCCGAGCTCGGCCGCCATCGGCAGCAGTTCGCGCTCGCTGTCGCGCTGGGCCAGGCTGTACTCGGTCTGCAGGGCGACCAGCGGCGACCAGCCGCGCAGCTCGGCCAGGGTCTGCATGCGCGCGGCCTGCCAGGCCGGCAGGTCCGACACGCCCGCATACAGCACCTTGCCAGCGCGGACCAGGTCGTCGAAGCCGCGCATCACTTCCTCGACCGGCGTGGTCGCGTCCCAGGCGTGCAGATACAGCAGGTCGATGTAGTCGCTGCCGAGCCGGCGCAGGCTGGCCTCGACCGACTGGCGCAGGTTCTTGCGGTGGTTGCCGCCGGCGTTGGGGTCGCCGGGGTTCATGCACAGCGAGAACTTGGTCGCGATGACCAGCGCGTCCCGGCGGCCGCGGGCGAACTCGCCGATCAGCCGTTCCGAACTGCCGCCGGTGTAGAGGTTGGCGGTGTCGATGAAGTTGCCGCCGCGCTCGAGATAGGCATCGAACACGCTGCGCGCTTCGTCGGTATCGCTGCCCCAGCCCCAGTCGTTGCCGAAAGTCATGGTGCCGAGGCAGAGCGGGCTGACGCGCAGGCCGGAGCGGCCCAGAGTGCGGTAATCGTCCAGACGCATAAGGTGGTTCCATTGGAGGGAGCCACGAGTCTAGGCAGCGCGGTGCCGAGGAAATATCCGCAACTTGCTTTGGTGAAGTTGCGGCCGATGCCGGGGGAGGCATGCGGCCGTGCCGCCGATAACGGCGCGATTGGGCGCCGGCACCGCGTCGAAGCGATGGGACCTCAGCGCTGCAGTGGCGGCACCGGCGTGGGCTTGCCGTCGCTGTCGAGCGCGATCATGGTGAAGCGGCCGCGGGTGGCGAGCTGCGATTCGCCCGAAAGCAGGTCTTCCTTGTGCATTTCGACTTCGACCTGCATCGAGGTGCGGCCGGTCTCGACCACGCGCGCGATCAATTCGACCAACGCGCCCTTCGGCACGGCGGTATGGAAATCGAGCTGCTCCGAACGCGCGGTCACCACGGTGCTCCGGGCATAGCGCGAGGCGGCGATGAAGGCGGCCTTGTCCATCCACGCCAGCGCCTGCCCGCCGAACAGCGTGCCCAGGTGGTTGGTGTGGTCGGGGAAGACGATTTCGGTCATGCGCGCTTCGATCATGGGTGAGGCCTGTTCAAGAGGAACGAGTTCAAAGGAACGAGTAACGGTAGAGAGCGGCGGTTTCGCTCGTTATTCGTTCCTCCGCACTCGTTCCTGCTTCAAAACGCTTCGTCGAAGGCCACTTCGCCCTGCACGCCGATCCGATAGCTCGAGACGACGAGCCCACGGCCAAGCCTGTTCAAGGGAACCGGTGCAGATTCAAGAGGAACGAGTTCTTCGCACTCGTTCCTGCTTCAAAACGCTTCATCGAAGGCGACCTCGCCCTGCACGCCGACCTGGTAGGCCGAGACGCGGCGCTCGAAGAAGTTGGTCACTTCCTGCACGTCCTGCAGGTCCATGAAGGCGAAGGGGTTGGTCGAGCCGAAATGCTTGGGCATGCCGAGCTGGGCCATGCGCTGGTCGGCGCAGTACTCCAGGTACTGGCGCATGTCCTTGAGCGACAGGCCGACGACGCCGCCGGACAGCACGTCGCGGGCGAACTGGTACTCGCACTCGACCGCTTCCTCGAACATCTTCACCACCTGCGCGCGCAAGTCGGCGTCGAACAGGTCGGGCTCTTCCTCGCGCGCGGTGCGGATGACCTCGAACGCGAACGCCATATGGCAGCTCTCGTCGCGGAACACCCAGTTGGTGCCCGAGGCCAGGCCGTTGAGCAGGCCGCGCGAACGAAGGTAGTAGACGTAGGCGAAGGCGGCGAAGAAGAACAGGCCTTCGATGCAGCCGGCGAAGCAGATCAGGTTGAGCAGGAACTGGCGGCGCTGCTCGCGGGTTTCGATGCGCTGCAGGCCCTGGATCGAATCGATCCAGCGGAAACAGAACTCGGCCTTGGCGCGGATCGAGGGGATGTTCTCGACCGCGTCGAACGCCTTGGCGCGCTCGTTCGGGTCGGGCAGATAGGTGTCGAGCAGGGTCAGGTAGAACTGCACGTGCAGCGCTTCCTCGTACAACTGCCGCGACAGGTACATGCGCGCTTCCGGCGCGTTGATATGCTGGTACAGGTTCAGCACCAGGTTGTTCGAGACGATGCTGTCGCCGGTGGCGAAGAACGCGACCAGACGTTCGATCAGGTGGCGCTCGGCCGGACCGAACTTGTGCTTGAGATCGTTGACGTCCTGGGAGAAATCGACTTCCTCGACGGTCCAGGTGTTGCGGATCGCATCGCGGTACATCTCGTAGAAGTGCGGATAGCGCATCGGCCGAAGGGTGAGGTCGAAGCCGGGATCGAGCAGCAGGCGTGTTGAATCGGTGGACATGGGTGTTTCCTTAATGCAGCCCCTGTAGGAGCGGCGTGAGCCGCGACTGCGGAGTTACAGGCTTGCGCCGTATGCGCGATGTCGCGGTCGCGGCTTACGCCGCTCCTGCAGGGGGACGTGCGGTTTACTGACAGGCTTCGCAGGACTCGGGATTTTCCAGCGAGCACGCGATCGCTTCGCTGGGGGTGAACTCCACCGGCGCGAGTTCCGGCTTCGGCGTCGCCGGCGCGCTGACCGTGGTCTTGGCGATCTTGGTGGCCGGGCGCGAGCGCAGGTAGTAAGTGGTCTTCAGGCCCTTCTTCCATGCGTACATGTACATCGAGCTGAGCTGGCCGATGTTGGGGCTCTCGATGAACAGATTGAGCGACTGGCTTTGGTCGATATACGCGCCGCGCTCGGCGGCCATGTCGATCAGCGAGCGCATCGGCAATTCCCAGGCGGTGCGGTAGACCTGGCGCAAAGCCTCCGGCACTTCGGTCACCGACTGGATCGAACCTTCGGCCATCTTGATCCGGTCGCGCATCTCGGCGGTCCACAGGCCGAGCTTCTTGAGCTCCTCGACCAGGTACTTGTTGACCACCAGGAAGTCGCCGGACAGGGTCTCGCGCTTGAACAGGTTCGACACCTGCGGCTCGATGCACTCGTAGCAGCCGGCGATCGAGGCGATGGTCGCGGTCGGCGCGATCGCGATCAGCAGCGAATTGCGCAGGCCGTGCTCGGCGATGCGCTTGCGCAGCGCGTCCCAGCGCTCGGGCTGCGACGGGGTCACGCCCCAGGCTTCGAACTGCAGCTCGCCGACGGAGGCGCGGGTGTCGTCGAAGGACGGGTGCTTGCCGTGTTCCATCGCCAGCTCGTTCGACGCCGACAGGGCGTGGAAATAGATCGCCTCGGCGATTTCCTGGGCGAGCTTGCGCGCCGGCTCCGAATCGAACGGCAGGCGCAGCTTGAAGAACACGTCCTGCAGGCCCATCGAGCCCAGGCCGACCGGGCGCCACTTGAGATTGGCGCGGCGCGCGGTCTCGATCGGATAGAAGTTGAGGTCGATGACGCGGTCGAGCTGGCGCACGGCCAGGCGCACGGTTTCGGCGAGCTTGTCGAAATCGAACGCGCCTACGCCCTTATTGGCGCTGGGGTCCTCGTACATCTCGACGTGGTGCGAGAGGTTGATCGAGCCCAGGTTGCAGACCGCGGTTTCGTCCTGCGAGGTGACCTCGAGAATCTCGGTGCACAGGTTGGACAGGTGGATGACGTTGCCGTCGCGCAGGGTCTGGTTGGAGGCGCGGTTGGACTTGTCCTTGAAATTCATCCAGCCGTTGCCGGTTTGCGCCAGGGTGCGCATCATCCGGCCGTAGATGTCGCGCGCCTTGACCTTCTTGACCGCCAGGCCGGCCGCTTCGGCGGCGTGGTAGGCGCGGTCGAAGGCCTCGCCCCACAGGTCGGTCAGCTGCGGCACTTTGGACGGGTCGAACAGCGACCAGTCGGCGTCGGCTTCGACCCGGCGCATGAATTCGTCCGGAATCCAGTTGGCCAGGTTGAGGTTATGGGTGCGGCGCGCCTCGTCGCCGGTGTTGTCGCGCAGCTCGAGGAATTCCTTGACGTCGGCATGCCACGGCTCCAGGTAGACGCAGGCCGCGCCCTTGCGCTTGCCGCCCTGGTTGACCGCGGCGACCGAGGCGTCGAGGGTCTTCAGCCAGGGCACGATGCCGTTGCTGAGGCCGTTGGTGGAACGGATCAGCGAGCCGCGCGAACGGATGCGGGTATAGCTCAGGCCGATGCCGCCGCTGAACTTGCTGAGCTTGGCCACGTCCATGTAGCGCTTGTAGATGGCTTCCAGCGAATCCTCGGGCGAGTCGAGCAGGAAGCAGCTCGACAACTGCTCGTGGGTGGTGCCGGCGTTGAACAGAGTCGGCGAGCTGGGGATGTAGTCGAGCTGGGCCATGCGCCGGTACAGGGCGAGCGCATCGCCGACGTCCTCGCTTAGCGCGCAGGCGATGCGCAGGAAGAACTGTTGCGGGGTTTCGATGACGGTGCGCGCGGTCGGGTGGCGCAGCAGGTAGCGGTCGTACAGGGTGCGCAGGCCGAAGTAGTCGAACTTCGCGTCTAGGTTGCGGTCGATCGCGTCGTTGAGCTTGCGTGCGTTGGCCTGGACGAAGTCGAGCAGGCGCTGGTTGATCAGGCCCAGATCGTAGCCGCGCTGGATCGACTGCGAGAACGCATGGATCTCGATGCCGGCGACTTCCTTCTCGATCACGCCGGCGAGCAGGCGCGCGGCGAGACGGCCGTATTCGGGTTCTTCGGCGGTCAGCAGGGCGGCGGTGCGGATCGACAGCTCGTCGAGCTCGCGCGTGGTCGCGCCGTCGTAGAGGCCGGAAATGGTGCGGGTGGCCACGCGCATCGGGTCGACCGCGTACAGGTTTTCGCCGCTGCGGGTCACCGCGCGCACGATCTTGTTGAGGTCGACCGGCTCGCGGCGGCCGTTGCGCTTGGTCACGCTCATGGTCAGGTTGGCCGCGGGCGGGGTCAACGCGAAGCCGGCGTCGGCTTGCGGGTCGCGGGCGGGTTTGGTTGCGGTGCCGGCGGCGGGGGAGGCGGCGGACGATTCGGGTGCGAGCGTGGTCATGGCGTAACTCCGGGGCGTGGATGCACGGGCCGCCGACCTTCCCGCGAAGGGCGACGCGCGGAGAACGCGGACGCGCCATCGACGACCGGCCGCGCGGCGGCGTCGTCGGATGGCACGGCCATGCCCCCGCGGGCGCGGAACTCGGGAGCTTGCAGGCGAGGTGTCGCGCGGCCCGAGACGGGCGCGTCCCGTCTCGGCGCGCGTGGCGGCGCCGCAACGGAACGAGCACGACGGCGGAGCCATCGTGCTGCGACACCGGCCGTCTTCCCCCGAAGACTCCTGGGCCGGTACCGCGCGGTGTGCAGCGCGCGGCTGTCGGCAGGTCTTCGGGCTCGGGACACGACGCCTCGCGTCTCCTACTGGCTACCGCTTCCCAGGCGCGAGGCGCGCCCAGTGCTAGGTAGCGTTCGTTTCCCATACCGCTGCGGGGCAGCGCCGGCTTTGGACGTCGCAACGGCTGCGTCCTTACCGGCTTCCCTATTGAGCCGATCTCGCGATCGGCACCGACAGGCACAACATAGTGTGGTTTCCCGATTCCGTCAACGCGATATGTGGTGAACAAGCTGTGTATAGAATGCGTGAAGCCTTGTCCTTCAAGGCTTGCGGCTTGGTGTAACGTTCGTGACCAAGCGCACGGCACATGGAACAGGGACGGGTGATGGAAGCACTGATCGGTTTGTTGATTCTGGCGGTGGTGTTGGTGCCGATCCTGCTCATCGTGGCGCTGGCGCAAATCGCCGGGCTCAGGGCGCGGCTGTCCCGGCTCGAGCAGCGCGTGGCGGAGCAGGCCGAGTCCCTGAGCGAGGCGAGGTTCGACCACCGCGGCGACGAAACCCTGGCCGAGCGGATCGCGCGCGAAGCGCCACCGCCGCAGGCAGTGCGTCCGCCGCGGCCGGTGGCTCCCGCCACTGCGCCACCTCCGACGGCTCCACCCAGCGTCACTCAGCCCCCCGCCGTCACTTCGCCCGGAACCGTTCCGCCGGTTTCGGCGCCCACGCCGCCGCCGGCCAACCTGCCGCCGCCGATCCCGCACGACGCCACCGCCGCCGCACCTCCGGCCGCTGCGCGCGCCGCGCCCGCGGCTCGGCGCGCGCCGGCCGCACCGCCGCCGCCGGACGTGTTCACCGTCGCCGCGCGTTGGCTGCGTCGCTGGTTCACCGAGGGCAACGTGCCGGTCAAGGTCGGCATGCTGGTGTTGTTCGCCGGCGTCGCGGCGCTGTTGAAGTACGCGACCGACCAGGGCTGGCTGCATCTGCCGATCGAGCTTCGCCTGGCCGGCGTCGCGCTGGCGGCGATGGCCGGGCTGGTGTTCGGTTGGCGCCAGCGCGAACGCAAGCGCAGTTTCGCCCTGAGCTTGCAGGGCGGCGCGATCGGCGTGCTGCTGTTGGTGGTGTTCGCCGCCTTCAAGCTCTACCAGTTGATGCCGGCGGGCGCGGCGTTCGCGATCAGCGTGGTGCTGGTGGCCGGCGCCGGCGTGCTGGCGGTCAAGCAGAACGCGATGGCGCTGGCGGTGTTCGCGATCCTCGCCGGTTTCCTCGCGCCGATCTGGCTGTCGACCGGTTCCGGCAACCACGTCGCCCTGTTCGGTTATTACGCCGTGCTCAATGCCGGCATCTTCGCGATCGCCTGGTGGCGGCCGTGGCGGGTGCTCAATCTGCTCGGTTTCGTCTTCACCTGGGGCATCGGCACCTTGTGGGGCGTGCTCAAGTATCGCCCCGAGCACTTCTCGACCACCGAACCCTTCCTGCTGCTGTTCTTCGGCTTCTATCTGTTGATCCCGGTGCTGTATGCGCGCAAGCGTCCGGCCGGGCACCGCGACCTGATCGACGGCTGCCTGGTGTTCGGCACGCCGCTGGTCGCTTTCACCCTGCAGGCCGGCCTGCTCGAAGGCGACCGCATGCCGTTGGCGTTCTGCGCGCTGGGCCTGGGCGCGCTGTATGCGGCGCTGGCCTGGTGGCTGCGTCGCGACTCGCGCTTCCTCGAGTTGTCGACGCCGTATGCCTTGCTCGCGGTGGGCTTCGCGACCCTGGCGATTCCGCTCGCGCTCGCCGCCGAAGCCACCGCCTGCGTGTTCGCGCTCGAAGGCGCGGCGATGGTCTGGCTGGGCTTGCGCCAGCAGCGTCGCTTGCCGCAGATGGTCGGCTTTCTGTTGCAGGGCGCGGCCGCGTTCGCCTTCGTCATCGGCGCCAGCGACGCGGTCTGGGACGCGCAAGCGCCGCTGCTCAATGCCAGCTTCGCCGGCGCCCTGCTGATCGCCGTCGCCGGCTTCGCCAGCGCCTGGAGCTACCGCCGCAGCGACAGCCCCGGGCCGGCGCTGCCGTATTACCTGTGGGGCCTGGCCTGGTGGCTCGGTGCGGCCGGCAGCGAGATCGCCGACTTCGTTCCCGACCGTCACAGCGCCGATGCGGTGCTGATGCTGACCGCCGCCAGCGGCTGGATCGCCGCCGAGGTGTTCCGCCGCCACGCCTGGAAAGCCCTGTCGCTGACCGCGATGTTCGCGCTGCTGTCGGCACTGCCGTTGTTGTTCGTGCAGACCGGCCTGCACGACTATCCGCTGGCCGGGTTCGGCTGGCTGGCCTGGGCGCTGTACGCCGTGTTCGGCTGGCGCAATCTGACCGGCCTGCGCGAACGCGCCGGCGGCGAGCTCGGCCTGGGCCATTCCGGCTGGTGCTGGGCATGGGCGCTGGTGATCGGCGTGAGTCTGCTGCGTGTGTCGACCCTGTGGCTGCGCGACAGCGTTCCCGTGCTCGGTACCGGCTGGAGCGTCGCGGCCTTGTTGCTGCCGATACTCGCCATGGCGGCGACATTGCTGTGGCGCCCGGGCCTGGTCGCACAGCCCCTGCCGCAGCGCTTCACCGGCTGGCGCGCCCCATTGCTGGCCTCGTTCGCGATCGCGCTGGCGCTGGCGATCGGCTTCACCCTCGCCACCCCGGCCAATCCGCGTCCGCTGATGTGGCTGCCCTTGCTCAATCCGCTCGGCTTGATGCAGTGGGCGGTGCTTACCGTGTTGGGCGCGTGGCTGGCGTCGCCGCTGGTCGGCGAGGAATTGCGCCGCCGCCGCGTGCCCTTGCTCGCCGCCGCCGGCTTCGCCCTGATCACGGTCGAAGTGCTGCGCAGCGCGCATCACTGGGGCGGGGTGGACTGGTCGCCGTCGATGTTCTCGACCAGCCTGGTGCAGACCAGCCTGACCGTGGTCTGGAGCGTGCTCGGCGTGGCCGGCTGGATCGCCGGCTCGCGCCGCGGCCAGCGCGGCCTGTGGCTGGCCGGTGCGCTGTTGATGGCGGTGGTGCTGGCCAAGTTGGTGTTGGTCGATCGCGGCCATCTCGGCAACCTGCTCGGCATCGCATCGTTCATCGCCTACGGCCTGCTGTGCACCCTGGTCGGCTATTTCGCCCCGGCGCCGCCCGCTGCGCCAGCGCCGCCGCGCGACGACCGCCATCCCGACCGCGGTCCGCACGACACTCGCGAGGCCCAGGCATGAGCACTATTTCCAGCTTCCGCCGCAGCGCCTGCTTGCTCGCGATGGTGCCGTTGTTGGCCTGGGCCGGGCCGCGCGAGGACTACGCGCGGCAGTGGCCCTTGAACCTCAGCCGCGACGACGGCGGCGCTTATCGCGTAGTGCTCGACGAGCACGTCTATCGGCAGGCGCAGAGCCCGCAGCTGCGCGACCTCGATGTGCTCGACGGCAGCGGCACGCCGGTGCCGGCCGCGGTGTTCGCGCCCGAACAACCGCTGGCGCGCGCGCCGCAGCGCGTCGCCTTGCCGTGGTTCGCATTGCCGGCCTCGCCGTCGGACTCGGCGACCCAGGGTTGGGAACTGATCAGCGAAGTCGAGACCGACGGACGCCTGCGCCGGGTCGAAGCGCGCAGCACCGCCGGCGACACCACGCGGCTGCCGCAGACCGCCTTGCTGATCGATGCCAGCCGCCTGCGCCGGCCGATCCTCGCGCTGGAGCTGGACTGGGCGCCGGGCGCCGCGCTCGATGCGGCCTACCGCGTCGAGGCCAGCGACGACCTCGACCAATGGCGCAGCGTGAGCAGCAGCGGCCGCTTGATCGACCTGCAACGCGGCGGCCAGCGCCTGCTGCAGCGGCGCATCGTCTTCGACAGCGTCGGCGAGCAGGCGCGTTACCTGCGCCTGACTCCGCAAGACCCCAAGGCCGCCGCCCCGATCAGCGCGGTCAGCGCCGAACTGGCCGGCAATGCCGCGTCCGCGCCGCTGCAATGGCGCGAGCTGAAAGGCCGGCGCCTCGAACAGAAGGACGGTGCGGTCGCGTTCGAATACGAACTCGACGGCCGCTTCCCGATCCAGCAGATCGATGTCGCCCTGCCGGGCAATCACGCGGTGGAATGGCGCCTCGACAGCCGCGACGACAGCGACCAGGGGTGGCGCCCGCAGGCCGGCCCGTGGATGGCGTTCCGCGTCGCCGGCCAGGGCGAGGGCGACCGATCGGCCGAGCGCCAACTCGCCGCGACCGTGCGCGATCGCCACTGGCGGCTGCGCGCGAACGCCGCTGTGCCCGGCGAACCGGTGCTGCGCCTCGGCTATCGGCCCGAGGTCGCGGTGTTCCTGGCCCAGGGCGCACCGCCCTATGCCCTGGTCGCCGGCAGCGCGCGCACCGCGCGTGCCGCCCGTGCCGACTCGTCGCTCGCCCAACTGATCGAAACCCTGCGCCAGACCCGCGGCCGGGACTGGCAACCGGCCGACGCCCGCCTCGGCGAGCCCGCGGCCCTGGCCGGCCCCGCCGCCCTGGTACCGCCGGAACCAAAGCGCGACTGGCGCTCCTGGCTGCTATGGGCGGTACTGGTGGCCGGCGCGCTGACCGTGGCCGGGTTCGCTTTCAGTTTGCTGCGCGGTTCGAAGCCGGTGGAGTGAGGGGCTGAGGGTTGAGTGTTTTAGCTCCTGGATTCCAGGGGCCCTCCGGTCGCAACGAATCTCGCTATGGCTATGGCTTTGGCTGATGTTTCAGCTTCGTCGTGAGCCTCGAATTGTTTCGCCGTGCTTGTGCTTGTGTTCCTTGCTCGCGCTCGTGCTGTTGCGGTGCGACGCCGCGAACTGGCGAAGGCTAAAGAAGACCCGGAGGGCGGCCCGCAGGGATGCGGGCCGTTTTTCATCGGGACAGGGAGGTCCCGTATGAAAAATCACTGCGTCGGCATCGCTCGTGCGGGCCTGTGATTCAAAGAGAAGCATTTTTCTTTGGTTACCTTTCTTTTGTTGCTTATGACAAAAGAAAGTAACCCGCCGCTTTAGTGGCGGAAGCTTTGGGTTTGATCTTGCCTCAGAGAGACGCCGCAAGACCGCCACAGCGATGTCGCGGCTCGCGCCGCTCCTACCCTGGCGAAAGCACGCCGCCTCGGCGAATGACGGCGGCCTCGTTGTCTCTGCGCGTTTCGCGGTCGCGACTCACCTCGCTCCTACAGACGGGTTCGCGCGACAGGCCGATGCGGTGGGCTCCAGGGCAGGAGCGGCGCAAGCCGCGACCGCGCAACCGGCGGCTGTTGCGCCCCTGGCCGCAGGCGGTGAAGCCTGCCCTGCGCCGAGCACAGACATCCATATCCCGATGCCGCCGTCCCGATCCAATCCGCCGCAGCCGCCGCAGAGGCAACCCCTGCGTCAGCCACCCTTACCAAGCCGCTCCACACCGAGACGCCCGGCGAATGCCTCCGTTCAGTCACGAAGGTTTATTTCGGCCTCCCGCGCCGCGACAATAGCCACCCCGGCGGCGGCTTCCCAGAATCCGGAATCAAGATCCAGGTTCACCGCCGCATCCCAGTTCCTACGGTTTTCCTCATTCCATCCCCCGCATCGCCTCAGGAGGCCCCGTGCCCATCGTTCGCATGACCGATCTCGATCTCGCCGGCAAGCGTGTGTTGATCCGTGAAGATCTCAACGTCCCCATCGACGATGGTCGCATCACCTCCGAGCTGCGCATCCTCGCCGCGCTGCCGACGCTGAAGCTGGCGCTCGAGAAGGGCGCGGCGGTGATGGTTACTTCGCACCTCGGCCGGCCGAAGGAAGGCCAATGGAGCCAGGCCGATTCGCTGGCGCCGGTGGCGCAGCGTTTGTCGGAACTGCTCGGTATCGACGTGCCGCTGGTCAAGGATTGGGTCGGCGGCGTGGACGTGCAGCCCGGCCAGCTGGTGCTGCTCGAGAACTGCCGCATGAACGTCGGCGAGGGCAAGGACGACGAGGCGCTGGCGAAGCAGTACGCCGCGCTGTGCGACGTGTTCGTCATGGACGCGTTCGGCACCGCGCACCGCGCCCAGGCCTCGACCCACGGCGCGATCCGTTTCGCCAAGGTCGCCGCCGGCGGCCCGCTGCTGATGGCCGAACTCGATGCGCTGGCCAAGGCGCTCGAACACCCGGCGCGCCCGCTGCTCGCGATCGTCGCCGGCTCCAAGGTCTCGACCAAGCTCGAGCTGCTGTCCTCGCTGGTGTCCAAGGTCGATCAGCTGATCGTCGGCGGCGGCATCGCCAATACCTTCATCGCCGCGATGGGCTTTGGGGTCGGCAAGTCGCTGGTCGAGCCCGACCTGATCGAGACCGCCAGGCAGATCATGGCCGACGCCAAGGCGCGCGGCGCCGACATTCCGGTGCCGACCGACGTCGTGGTCGCGCCTCAGTTCGCCGCCGATGCGCCGGCCACGGTCAAGGCGGTCGATGCGGTCGACGCCGGGGACATGATCCTCGACATCGGCCCGGACACCGCTGCGCGCTACGCCGAACTGATCAAGAACGCCGGCACCGTGGTCTGGAACGGCCCGGTCGGCGTGTTCGAGTTCGATGCCTTCGGCCATGGCACGCAGACCCTGGCGCGCGCCATCGCCGCGTCGAAGGCGTTCTCGATCGCCGGCGGCGGCGACACCCTGGCCGCGGTCGACAAGTACGGCATTGCCGACGAGGTCAGCTACATCTCGACCGGCGGCGGCGCCTTCCTCGAGTTCCTCGAAGGCAAGGAATTGCCGGCGGTGACCGCGCTCAAGCAGCGCGCGGGCTGATGGTCGTGAGCGCACCGGTCACGCTGTTCTTCGATCTCGACGGCACCCTGATCGATTCGGCCCCAGGCATCACCCGCAGCGTGTCGTATGCGCTCGAACAGCTCGGCCATCCGGTGCCGTCGCAGGCGGAGTTGCGGGGCTGGATCGGTCCGGCCCTGCGTACCAGTTTCCTGCCCCTGCTCGGCGACGAGGCGCGCGTCGAGCGGGCGGTGGCGCTGTACCTGGACCGCTACGGCCGCGAGGGCTGGACCGAGCATTCGGTCTACGACGGCGTCGCCGAGATGCTCGATGCGGTCCACGCCGCCGGCCATCGCCTGGCCATCGTCACCGCCAAGAACGAAGACAACGCACGCAAGATCCTTGGTGGCCTGCCGTTCGGCGATCGCTTCGACGACATCGTCGGCTCGACCCGCGACGGCCGCCTGACCCACAAGGTCGAATTGATCGGCGAAGCGCTGCGTCGTTTCGAACTGCCGGCCGAGCGCTGCCTGATGATCGGCGACCGGCGCATGGACATCGAAGGCGCGCGCGAGCACGGCATGCGCAACATCGGCGTGTTGTGGGGCTTCGGCAGCGAAGACGAACTGCGTGACGCCGGCGCCCAGCGCCTGGCGACCGCGCCGGCGCAGCTGCCGGCCTTGCTCGCGGCCTGATCGAGGTCGCCCAGGCTCCGAAGCGCGACGGCTTCGGGTTTTGAGCAGGAGCGGCGCAAGCCGCGACCGCGTCGCCGCCCGCGGCGGCGCGGGCATCGAATCGCAGGCGGGTTTCAACGAGCGGAAGGCCGCGCGAACTTGCTCGCGGCGGCAGCGCCGTCGGATCGGGCGCGGCCGCTGTTCGCGCCGCTCCTGCCCGGCGGCGGCGACGCTGTGGTTCGAGCGGTGCGCGGCGGGGTAGCCGGCATCGCGCCGCGCACGACTCGTGTGCGCTGCAACATCGCACGCGCTGAATACGCCGGCACGACCGCGCATGCTCGCTCGGACGCGTCGCCCGCATTGCGATAGCCGACGCTTTACGCAGCGGCAAAACAGCCAATAGCGATAGCAATCACGATTTCGACAAGTGGATACAAGCCGGGACGCCCGATCGCGCCGCGGCGCTCGCGCGCTGGCATAAGGTGCCCGGGCGGCGAATAGCGCCGCACAATCGGGAGAGAAATCGCATGCGTCGTATCGGATTGTTCGCTGCCGTCATGGCGGTGGCGATGGTGGGTGGCGTGTCGTTCAATGCACTGGCCTACAACTGGCAGGGCACCTGGTACTACTACAACGCCGAAGGCGCGCAGGTCGGCAAGTGGACCGCCGGTTGCGGCGCCGCCGACGGCCGTTGGGGCCAGACCACCGAGATCAAGCGTTTCGTGCAGGGCTGCGCAGCCGAAAGCTGAGCCGTCCCGCCTACGGTCGCGGCGTTCGCGCCGCAGGAAAGCTCCGGTTTTCCGGAGCTTTCCGCTTTACGCGACGGCCGCGGGGTGCCCCACGCTCCGCCGAGGCACGGCCCGGCGGGGCACGACTCAAGCAAAGGAGAACGACGATGCGTCTTATCGCAACGGTAGTGGCGGCGGTGGTGTTGGGTGGATTGGCTGTGGCCGGCAGCGTCAACGCCGCGCCTCCGTGGCAGGGGTATTCGATCCTGTATTTCAACGAAGCCGGCGAAGAAGTCGGCGGCGCGGTCGCCAGCTGCGGCGGCCAGTACACATCCTGGGGCGAACGCACTGCGATCTACCAGAAGCAGACCTGGTTCTGCGACTGATCGCAGGGCGTGGCACGAAGGCGCGGCCTCACGGCCGCGTCTTTGCCTTGCGGGGTCTTGCGGCAGCCTTGGGGCGATCGCACCGATCACGGCTTACAGGTTCTATGCGACCAGCGATGAGCCTGCCGGCCATGGCGCCGATCGTGCGCCAGGCACATGATCGCGCGCGCCGCGGCCTGTACGCTCGGCGACCATGAGCCTGCGACGCTTTCTGCAACTCGACGTCTTCGCCCATCGCATCGGCGCGGGCAATCCGCTCGCGGTGGTGTTCGATGCGCAGGGCCTCGACAGCGCGGCGATGCAGTCGTTCGCGGCCTGGACCCATCTGCCGGAAACGATCTTCCTGTTGCCGCCCGACGAGGGCGCCGACTATCGCGTGCGCATCTTCACCCCGCGCCAGGAGCTGTCGTTCGCCGGTCATCCCAGCATCGGCGCGGCCTGGGCGGTGCTCGATGCCGGCCGCGTCGCGCCGCGCAGCGAAGCCCTGGTGCAGCAGTGCGCGGCCGGGCATCTGCCGGTGCGCATCGTTCACGACGCGAACGGCCTGCGGGTCAGCATCCGCACGCCGCGCGCGCGGCGTTGCGCCAGCGGCGACGAGCAACAGGCTTTGCTCGATCTGGCCCTGGCCGGCTTGCCGTGGGGCCCGCTGGTGCCGGCGCTATGGGACAACGGGCCACGCTGGTGGGTGGCCGAGCTCGCCGATGCCGCCGCGGTACGCGGTATGCATCCCGACCTGGCGGCGATCCTGGCCCTGACCGGCGACGAGGCGCTCGGCCTGGCCGTGTTCGCGCGTTCGCAGGAACCCGGGTTCGCCTATGTCGTGCGCGCCTTCTGCCCGAGCGACGGCATCGCCGAAGACCCGGTGACCGGCAGCGCCAACGCCGCCATCGCGACGGCCTTGTTCGAGGCCGGCCGCATCGAAGCCGGCGCCGCCTATCAAATCAGCCAGGGGCGCGAGGTCGGCCGCGACGGCTGCATCGAGGTCCGCATCGACGAAGAGCGTCAGGTGTGGATCGGCGGGCGCGTGCAGGCGGTGGTTCGCGGCACGGTGGAGTGGTGAAACCTGGGCTCGCTCAGCCGTGCATCGGTCGTGCAGCATGCCGATAAGGTTTAGCGGTAATCGTAGAAGAGCCTGCGCGGCCAGCTCCGGTCGCGCCACACCGGGCAGGGCGATGCCGCTCCGGTCACGGCAGCGCAAAAGGCACCTTCGAGTGGTGTTTCCGGATTCGTGTTCAGAACGCTGAAGGCCGCAACCGTACGGTCATGCGGGCCATGTCCGTCTTTGCGCCCTATATGCGTTCCATGCGCAATTCATGAACGAAAATCACCTTCGCTCACCGATTCAACCGATTATCGGAAATATGCCTACGTCGCTATATAAACGTGATGTACATCACATTTTATAAACGATGAATCGGAGCAGCCTTGATCCACTACACACCAGAAAGGCAACTGTAAGTGTGATAGGGGAGCTGGCCTGTCGCGTCACAGCGAATGCAGGCGTAGCGATAAATCCGTGCACGAGGCAGCACGAGCTGCATTCGGAGGAACGCGATGGAATCTCACAGCATTCGTAAAGCCCTTTCCTACAGCCTGCTCGCAGCCTGCATCCTGACGGTCACGGTATCGACCACGGGTTGCTCGGGCTCGGGCGGCGTCAAATCGAGTTTCAATCCTAATCCCGGGGGCGGCGGCGACGGGGGTGGCGGTTCGGGCGGCGGCGGCTCAGGAGGCGGCGGCTCGGGTGGTGGCGGTTCCGGTGGCGGTGGCTCCGGAGGCGGCGGCTCAGGCGGCGGCGGTTCCGGTGGCGGCGGCTCGGGCGGCGGCGGCTCAGGAGGCGGCGGCTCGGGCGGCGGCGGTGGTGGTGGTGGCCCAGGCGGTACCGGTACTACTCCGCCCCCCGGCAACGTGATCGGTTCGGTCGTTACCAGCGGCGGCGGCCTGATCGCCGGCGTCGGCGGCACGATCAGCGGGCTCGGCGCGCAAATTCCGAATCAAGCCCTGCTCGGCGGTAACACTCCAACCACGCAAGGCCTCGGCAAAGTCGTGGACGATCTCGGCCGCACCGTCACCGGCATCGGCACGGCGACCAGCGCCGGCCTCGGCCAGACCGGCAACATCGCCAACCCGGTCGGCACGACCGCGGCCGGCGTCGACAACATCGTGGTCAACGTCGGTACCACCGTCGACGACCTGGGCAAGACCGTAGCGACGGTAGGCGCCTTCCAGGGTTCGCCGATCCAGCCCTTGACCAGCACCGCCGGAGCCTTGGTTTCCGGCGTCGGCACCCAGGTCAAAGGCTTGGCGCCGAAGGTCGGCGGCCTGATCGAGGGGCCGACGGGGCAGGCGCTGACCGGGGCGGTCAGCAGCGTGTTGAACCCGGTCGCGGGTATCGGCCAGGTCAACGGCGGCACCGCCGGCGGCAGTGCCAGCACCAACCTCGTCGCCAATGTCTCGCGCAGCGTGGGCGGCGCGACCAGCGGCATTGCGGCGGCGGGCGGCGCGCTCGGTGCGCAGCTCAGCGGCGCGCCGGTTCCGGGCGGCGCAGCCGGCGTGCTCGGCGGCGCGGTGCAGGGCGTCAGCGGCAACCTCGGCACGGTCGGCGCCGGCATCACCGCAGGCATGGGCAATGCCGGCAGCATCGCCAATCCGGTCGGCGTGACCGCGGCTGGCGTGACCAGCGGCGTCGCCGGTCTTGGCGGCACGGTCGGCGGCGTCGGCTCGGCCTTGACCAGCACCGGCGCGACCACGCCCTTGGCTCCGGTCGCCGGCCTGGTCGGTGGCGCGGTGACCAGCGTCGGTGGCGGCGTGGCCACGGTCGGCACGGCCGCGACCGCTGCGGTCAATGGTCCTTTGCAGCCGGTTACCCAGGGGCTGAGCACGGTCGTCAACGGCGTGGCCGGGGCGACCGGGCTCAATGGCACCGGCACCACGACCGGCCTGCTCGGCGGCGCGCTGGGCGGCACCACCACTCAAGGCGGACTGCTCGGTACCGGTCTGCTCAAGAAGAAGCCATGAACGCAAGTTTGTGATGCAACGCGCGGGAACGGGCCTGGCCCCGTTCCCGTCGCACGACAACGGCGTATGGTGAGTGCACGAGTCTTGGGGAGGCGCGTTCCGCCGAACGGCGGACGCGCCATTCCGACGCGGAGTTTCCCAGTCCGAACCATTGCGCTGGATGGACCACGCAAAACGCAGGGGGCGCGTGCATGCGAACAGGCCTTTCGGGAAAACGCTATTTACTCGCGCTGACGGTCGCCGCGCTGTTGTATTCGACCTTGCCGGCGCATTCCCAGGATCGCCTGCCGACCGGCAACCCACTGCAGACCCTGCCGCAGGCGCCGTTGCCGAAGACCGACCCCAAGGTCAGCACCACGGTCGCGCCGCAACAGAATCCCGCCATGGCCGCCTTGCTCGCCGTGCCGATCACGCCGAGCAAATTCGACGTGTCCGGGGTCAAGTCGATTGCATTCGAACAGGTCGCCGGGGTGTTCAGTCCGCTCGCCGGCAAGAACATCACCGTCGCCGAGTTGCTGCAGGCGGCCGAAGCCTGCAGCAAGCTGTATCGCGATCACGGCTACGCGCTGTCGTTCTGCTACCTGCCCAACCAGGACTTCGCCAACGGCGTGGTCCGGGTGATCGCGGTCGAAGGCTATGTCGCCGAGCTGCGCCTGGGCGGCAAGCCGGGCAAGCTCGAGCGCAAGATCCGCGCGATCGCCCAGCACATTCTCGACGACCGGCCGTTACGCCAGGCCACGTTCGAGCGCTATTCGCAGATCCTGGGCTTCCTGCCCGGGGCGAAGATGGCGATCAACGTGCCCGCGCCGACCACCACCGACGGTGCGACCGTGCTGGAGCTCAACGTGGGCGCCAAGCGCTACGACGCGACCTGGGCGCTGGAGTTCAATCATCCCGGTACCCAGGGATTGATGAATCTGCAGCTCAATGCGCAGACGCCGCTGGCCGAGCAATGGACCTTGTCGACCCTGTATCCTGACGGCCGCGGCGACGAGCGTTTCTACGGCGCGGGCTATTCGCAGTTGTTCGGCAGCGACGGCTGGATCGGTCGCGCCGACGGTTCGCGCTACCGCGGCGAACCGGCCAGCCGCACGCCGCTGCCGGATTTCCTGGACCACCGCGTCGAGCAGGACCGCATCGCCTTCAGCGCGCGCTACCCCTGGCTGCTGCGCAACGAGCGCTCGATCTTCATCGGCGCCGGCGTCTACGGCGCCGACCAGATCGACGCTTACCGCAACACCGCGACCGGCGCGACCCTGGAACAACGCTCCAAGACCCGGGTCCTGCAGGCGAGCCTGGATTACACCAAGGCCAAGAAGAACAGCGCGCGCCAGATCAGCCTGTCGATCGCGCGCGGCCTCGATGCCTGGGGCGCTTCGGCGAGCACGGCGACCAACCTCGCCGGCGTCGAGTTCGCCTCGCCGAACGACGTCTCGTTCCGGCGCTACAACCTGGGTTACGCACAGAGTCGGAGCTGGGCCGAGCAGCGCTACCTCGCGATCCTGCGCGGCACCGCCCAGTACAGCCGCAACCGCCTGCCCTCGTCCGAGCAGATCAGCTTCGGCGCCTCGCGCTTCGCCCTCGCCTACGATCCCGGCGAAGTGTCGGCCGACAAGGGCTGGGGGCTGTCGCTGGAACTCAGCCGCAACTTCCGCCCGCAATCGCGCTGGCTGAAGTCGGTGTCGCCCTATCTGGTCGTACAGCACGCCCAAGTGTCGATGACTAAAGGCCGCGCGCCGATCGATAAACTCGGCACGGTCGGGCTCGGCGTTCGCTTGTCCGACAACCACCACTACAACGTCGACTTCGCCTACGCCCGCCCGACCGCCGACCTGCCGCTGGAGGCCGACGACCGCAAGGCGCGCTGGAATCTGAGTTTTTCGTATCAGTTGCAGTAGCGGTATGGGCGGCGTGAGCCGCGATCGCGTCGCCTGAACCTCGCGGCCCTCCTGGCCGCCCCTGTAGGAGCGGCGCAAGCCGAGACCAAGGGCGCGCAGAAGTGGCGAGGCTTTCGTCACTCGCCGAAGCGGTGTGCTATCGCCAGGGTAGGAGCGAGGCAAGTCTCGACCGCGCCGCTTCCCGTCGCGGCGTTACCGGCCGTGAGGCGGTGCACAAGATCAATAGCAAGGCTTCCACCCCCTAAAGGGTGCGGGTAACTTTCTTTTGTCCAAAGCAACAAAAGAAAGTCACCAAAGAAAAGTGCTTCTTCCTGCAAGGGCACCAGCCCGCACGATCGGTGCCGACGCAGGGATGCTCCAGACAGGCCATCCATGGCCTGCTTGCGCACGGCCCGCATCCCTGCGGGCCGCCCTCCGGGTCAGCTTTTGACCGGCAAAGCGGTAAAGCAGATCAAAATCACGGCAGCGGCAGCGGCAGCGGCAGCGGCAACGGTAGACGACGCATTGCTCTTGGGTGGGAGCGGCGCAAGCCGCGACCGCGCAACCGCGATCGCCCGCGCCGGAAACCGCAGATTCGCGGTCGCGGCTCACGCCGCTCCTACAAGGATGGCGGCCCGCACTTGCCTTCCACATTGCAGCTTTCGCTGTGCGTCGCCGCGCACTCACGAAGGCCCTGGAAGACCCAGAGGGCGGCCTGCATGGATGCAGGCCGTTTTTCATCGGGACAGGGATGTCCCGTATGTAGAGCCCTGCGGAAGCACCGTTCATGCGGGCCTGTGATTCAAAAAAGAAGCACTTTTCTTTGGTTGCCTTTCTTTTGTTGCTTATGACAAAAGAAAGTAACCCGCCGCTTTAGTGGCGGAAGCTTTGGGTTTGATCTTGATCTTGATCTCGTTCAATGAACGACGCGCCGCAAGACCGCCGCAACGATGCCGCGGCTCGTGCCGCTCCTAGCAGCGAAAAATTATCCCTTCGATCGATCACGAAGGCATTGCGGCCTCTACACGTCCCATGGTCGCGGCTTGCGCCGCTCCTGCCCTGGCGACGATCCGTGCCTGCGATCAATAACGAAGGCGTTGCGAACTCCGCGTGTTCCGCGGTCGCGACTCGCGTCGCTCCTGCAAACAGGCGAGCCGCCAATTGCGCGGCCGCCATGAGTCGCGCCGACGCGGCGAAACGGGTCGTGGCCAGCGAGAGCCTCGCGCCGACCTCACCCCTGATCGAACAAATGCTGCAGCACCGCCTCGCCATACCGGTCCAGCTTGCTGGCCCCGATGCCGGGGATCCGCGCCAGTTCGTCGAGGTCGTCCGGCGCGTGCTCGGCGATCGCGCGCAAGGTGCTGTCGTGGAAGATCACGTAAGCCGGGACGTTCTGTTCGCGGGCGGTGGTCGAGCGCCACTCGCGCAAGGCGTTGAAACGCACCAGCGATTCGGGATCGAGGTCGATCATCGGCGCCGCGCTCGCGCCGCCGCGCGACTTGCGCGCGCCGCCCGCGGCCTTCGGCGCTTCGGTCCGGAAGCGCAGACTGCGTTCGCCGCGCAGTACCGGGCCGCTGTCGGCGGTCAGGCGCAGAGCGCCGTGGCGCTCAATGTCGGCTTCGAGCAGGCCCGCGGCGACCAACTGGCGGAATACGCTGCTCCATTGCTTGGCGTCGAGGTCGCTGCCGATGCCGAAGGTGCTGAGTTGTTCGTGGTTGAAACGGGCGATCTTCTCGGTCTGCGCGCCGCGCAATACGTCGATGACGTGGCCGGCGCCGAAGCGCTGGCCGGTGCGGTAGACGCAGGACAGGGCCTTGCGCGCGGCTTCGGTGCCGTCCCAGCTTTGCGGCGGCTCCAGGCAATTGTCGCAGTTGCCGCAGCCGCCCGGGTGCGGTTCGCCGAACCACCCGAGCAGACTTTTGCGCCGGCACTCGGTGGACTCGCAGAACCCCAGCAGGGAGTCCAGCTTGCGCAATTCCAGGCGCTTGCGCTCTTCGCCGGCCTCGCCTTGCTGGATCAGCTGGCGCAGGTTGACCACGTCGCCGAGGCCGTAGCACAGCCAGGCTTCGGCCGGCTCGCCGTCGCGGCCGGCGCGGCCGGTTTCCTGGTAATAGCCCTCGATCGACTTGGGCAGGTCGATGTGGGCGACGAAGCGCACGTCGGGTTTGTCGATGCCCATGCCGAAGGCGATGGTCGCGACCATGACCACGCCGTCTTCCTGCAGGAACCGGCGTTGATTGGCGGCGCGCAGCGAGGCCTCCATGCCGGCGTGATAGGGCAGGGCGCGGATGCCGGCGGCGACGAGCTGCTCGGCGACCGACTCGACCCGCTTGCGCGAAAAGGCGTAGACGATGCCGCTGTCGCCGCGGTGGGCACTGAGGAAGTCGAGCAATTGGCGGGTGCCGTTGTCCTTGTGGACGACGCGATAGCGCAGGTTCGGCCGGTCGAAGGAACTGACGAAGCGGCGCGCGTCTTCCAGGTTCAGGCGCTCGGCGATCTCGCGCTGGGTCGGCGCGTCGGCGGTCGCGGTCAGGGCGATGCGCGGGATGTCCGGCCAGCGCTCGTGGAGGATGGTCAGTTCACGGTATTCGGGGCGGAAGTCGTGGCCCCATTGCGAGACGCAGTGGGCCTCGTCGATCGCGAATAGCGAAATTCGCGCGCGGTCGATCAGCGACAGGCAGCGCGGGCTGAGCAGGCGCTCGGGAGCGACGTAGAGCAGGTCGAGTTCGCCGTCGAGCAGCTGCCGCTCGACCGCGGCGGCTTCGGCGGCGTCGAGGGTCGAGTTGAGGTAGGCCGCGCGTACGCCGAGCTGGCGCATCGCCTCGACCTGGTCCTGCATCAGCGCGATCAGCGGCGAAATCACCAGGCCGCAGCCTTCGCGCAGCAGCGACGGGATCTGGTAGCACAGCGACTTGCCGCCGCCGGTGGGCATCAGCACCAGGGCGTCGCCGCCGTCGATTACGTGTTGGACGATTTGGGCTTGTTCGCCGCGGAACGCGGTATGGCCGAAAACGCGATGGAGGAGTTCGAGTGCGGGCTGCTGCATGCGCCTAGTCTAGCGGCGCGGCGTCGCAGGCGGTCGCGACCGCCCGCGCACGCTGCCGTCGCGACCCCGCGCCGGCCCGCGGTTCAGCGCGAGCGCCGCTTGATGTGCCAGACGTTGCAGATCTTGTCGTTGCGGACCTGGTAGACCGTCAGCCCGTCGACGGTCTTGCCGTCGGCGGTGCCGGTGACGCGTTCGCGCGCCACCACCATATCGTCGACGGATTGCAGACCGAGGATCTCGACTCGCGGATGCGGGCGCTTGGCGAAGGCGGCGCGGTAATAACGCGAGCGTCCTTGCGGCGAGGCGTCGGCGATCAGGCGCTGGCCGGGCAGGGGCTCGTCGTCGCCCCGGCGCCAGGCGCCGGCATCGGCGGTGGCCTGGGCCAGGAAGGCCTCGGCGTCGGCGTCGTTCCAGGCCTGGACGTAGCGGCGGACCACGACTTCCTGGGCGTTGTCGGCGGCGACGATGGCGGCGACGGCGGCGCCGGCCGAGAGCGCCGCCAGCGCCGCCAGCGCGATCCGCATCGGTTTCACGGCTGCGCCCCCGAGGTCGCGACGACCGCCTCGTCGGCGGGACGGGCGAGCTTGTGCAGCGGCCACAGGTCGAGCACCCGGCCGTCGCGGACGCGCAGGATCGCCAGCATCTCGTAGGCCTCGCCGGGGCCGGTCGCGGTGGCGCGGGTGCGGATGCGTTCGTGGGTCACGACCAGGTCGCCGACCGCGAAGGCATCGACGAGCTCGACCCGCACCGAGGGGCCGTCCGCATACAGCGCGCGGTAGGTCTTGGCCCGGCTGGCCTCGTCGACGACCGCGCGCGAGGGCAGGTCGGCGAGCTGGTGCGGGTCTTCGGCGCGGCGGAAGTGACGGGCGTCGGCGGCGAACAGGGCCAGGAAGCCTTCGGCGTCGGCGCGGTTGTTGGCCTCGACCAGGGCCCGAGCGGTGGCGGCCGCGCCGGCGGCCTGGGGCCGGTTGTCGGCGGTTTCCTTGCCGACGTGCCACAGGTCTTCGATCAGTCCGTCGCGGACCCGATAGACCACCAGCAGCACCTGCGGCTCGGCGCGCTTGGGGTCGGTGATATGGACCCGCGACACCACCAGGTCGCCGAGCGCGACGCTCCGGGTCTGCGCGATATGCGGGGTGTCCGGTTGCGCCATGGCCTTGGCGAAATGCGCGCGCAGGCGCTCGGCGCCGTACATCTGCTCCAGGCGCGGTCCGACCAGGCGGTGCGGGTCGGTCGGCAGGCCGAAGATCTGCGCCTGCGGTGCGTACAGCGCCATGAAGGCGTCCAGGTCGTTGCGGTTGAGCGCGTCGAAATCCGCCGCGACGACCGCGGCCGGCTCGGCCGGCGGGATGGCGCCGGCGGTGAGCGGACCGAAACCGGACAGGGCCAGCGAAAGCAGGAACGGGAGGCGGCGCTTCATGAGGGGCTCCGGAAGAAGGGGCGGATCTTTACCCAAGCCGAGCTTTTGGCAGATAGTCGGGCCGTGCGAATGCACCGGGGGCGGCGCCGCTGCCGTTGGGCGTGGGCGTGGCTGAGAAATACGCTGGATTTCGCACTGGGCTTCGGACTGGGCAGGCCCTAGGCTAGGAGCCGGCGGGGCTCGTCGACAACGCGAAAATCGCGCCGGATACATAAGGTCAGATTATGGATATGCCGACATTGCCGCCGCTCAGCGCGATCCGCGCCTTCGAGGCGGCCGCGCGCCTGCAGAGCTTCACCCGGGCCGCCGAGGAGCTGGACATGACCCAGGCCGCGGTCAGCTACCAGATCAAGCGGCTGGAGCAGCGGCTCGGCCTGGTGTTGTTCCAGCGCCTGCCGCGCAAGGTGCTGCTGACCCGGGCCGGCGAACGGCTGGCGCCGGCGGTGCTCGACAGCTTTCAGGCGCTGCGCTCGGCCTTCGCCCAAAGCCAGGCGCGGTCCGAGGCGGAACTGGCGATCACCTCGTTACCGACCATCGGCGCCAACTGGCTGGTGCCGCGCCTGGGCGGGTTCCAGCTCGCCCATCCGCAACTCGCGGTGCGCCTGGACACCGGCGTGCCCCTGGTCGACCTGGCCCAGGGCGAGTTCGACGTCGGCATCCGCAACGGCCGCGGCGAATGGCCGGGCCTGAGCGCGCATTTCCTGTTGCCCGGCCTGTATACGCCGCTGTGCAGCCCGGGCCTGATCGAAAGCGGCGCGCTGCGCGAGCCGGCGGATCTGTTGAAGTTGCCGCGGATCGGCCGCGAGCGCTGGTGGCGCAGCTGGCTGGAGGCGGCCGGCGTCGGCGATGCGGATCTGTCGGCGCGGCCCGGGGTCGAGCTGGGCATCGAGCAATACGAGGTGACCGCCGCGATCGCCGGGCACGGCGTGGCGATCACCTCGCCGCTGTTCTTCCGCGGCGAACTCGCCTCGGGGCGGCTGGTGCAGCCGTTCGAGCTGGTGCTGCGCGACGAGCGCGACTACTGGCTGGCATATCCCGAGGTGCGCCGCGGCAGCGCCAAGATCCGCGCTTTCCGGGATTGGTTGCTGGCGCAGGCGCAGGCCGATGCGCAGGGCTGGGACGGCGGCGGCCGGCCTTGAGCGCGGGCGCCGGCAATGAAAAACCCCTGTCCGGCAGGCGGAACAGGGGTCGGTGCGGCGCGGCGGGCCTGGGCGGAGGTTCCGCGCCGCCCGGCTTTCGAGCGTTTACTGCAGCAGCGAACGCAGCATCCACGCATACTTCTCGTGGGTCTGCAGGCGCTGGGTCAGCAGGTCTTCGGTCGGCGCGTCGTCGACGTCGTCGGCCTGGTCGAGTACCTTGCGCGCGGTGCGGCAGACCGCTTCATTGCCGACCACGAGCTGGCGGACCATCTCGCGCCAGTCGGCGCTGTCGGTCAGGCCCGGCTCTTCGGTGATCGAGGACAGCCTGACGAACTCGGCGTAGGAACCCGGCGCGTTGAAGCCCAGGGCGCGGATGCGCTCGGCGATGTCGTCCAGCGCGGTCCACTGTTCGGTGTACTGGGTCTCGAACATCACGTGCAGGGCGTTGAACATCGGGCCCGTCACGTTCCAATGGAAGTTGTGGGTCTTCAGGTACAGGGTGTAGCTGTCGGCCAGGAAGCGCGACAGACCTTCGGCGATCTTCTTGCGATCGCCCGACGAGATCCCGATATCGATCGAGGGGGCGCGGTCGGCGGCCGACGGCGACGCCGCCGGGGCGAGCGAGCCCTTGTCCGATTTGGTCTTGTCCGTTTTGCTGGTCTTGGCGGGCTTGGCGGGCTTGGCGGGCTTGGCCATGTGCGACTCCTTCTCCAATGCGGGCGATCGAGACGGCTCGATCGGGGGTTTTTCGATCAATGCGGCGACAATAGGCGCTGTCGGCCGCGAAGTGAAATGGTTTGTGCCTAGCGCTGCGATACGAACGATCTATCGATGAACAATAGCGATACCCATCAGTCTAGCCATGCGAATGCTAGTGCCGCGTTACGGCAGGCGCGGCACGCGATCGACGGCGCCTTGAGCCGCGACCGCGGCCGCCTGCACGGCCTGTGGTCGCGCTGGAGCGGCAAGCCCGGCGACGCGCGCGCGCGCGCTGCGTTCGAACAGGCGTTGGCGGCGTCGGCGGCGCAGCGCGAAGCGCGCGCGGCCTCGTTGCCGCGCGCGCCGGTCGACCCGGCTTTGCCGATCGCGGCCGAAGCCGAGCGCATCGTCGAGCTGATCCGCCGGCATCCGGTGGTGGTGATCGCCGGCGAGACCGGTTCGGGCAAGACCACCCAGTTGCCGAAGCTGTGCCTGGCCGCCGGGCGCGGCGCCGCCGGCATGATCGGCTGCACCCAGCCGCGCCGCATCGCCGCGCGCGCGGTCGCCCGCCGCGTCGCCGAGGAATTGCAGACCCCGCTCGGCGAGACCGTCGGTTACCAGGTGCGTTTCAACGACCACGTCGGCGAGCGCACCGCGATCAAGTTCATGACCGACGGCATCCTGCTGGCCGAGATCCAGTCGGACCGCTGGCTGTCGGCCTACGACACGATCCTGATCGACGAGGCCCACGAGCGCAGCCTCAACATCGACTTCCTGCTGGGCTATCTGAAGCAGTTGCTGAAGAAGCGGCCCGACCTGAAGGTCATCGTGACCTCGGCGACGATCGACACCGAGCGCTTCGCCGCGCATTTCGACGGCGCGCCGGTGGTCAGCGTCGAGGGCCGCGGCTATCCGGTCACGGTGCGGTATCGGCCGTTGGACGATCCGGGACTCGGGACTCGGGACTCGGGACTCGAAGAAGCGGACCGGCGCGGCTCTTCGAGCCCCGAGCGCGCCGCAAGAAGCGTCAACGACGGCATCGTCGCCGCCTGCGACGAAATCACCCGCGAGGACCCACGCGGCGACGTGCTGATCTTCCTGTCCGGCGAACGCGAAATCCGCGACGCCCACCAGGCGCTGGAGCGGCGCAAGTACCGCGAGACCGAAGTGCTGCCGCTGTACGCGCGGCTGTCGGTGCGCGACCAGGACCGGGTGTTCAACCCCGGGCCGAAGCGCCGCATCGTGCTGGCGACCAACGTCGCCGAGACCTCGCTGACGGTGCCGCGGATCCGCTACGTGGTCGACCCGGGCCTGGCGCGGGTCAAACGCTACAGCCCGCGCGGCAAGCTCGACCGGCTGCACATCGAGCCGATCTCGCAGGCCAGCGCCGACCAGCGCAAGGGCCGCTGCGGCCGCATCAGCGAAGGCACCTGCGTCCGCCTCTACAGCGAGGCCGACTTCGAATCGCGGCCGCGCTATACCGATCCGGAAATCCGCCGCGCCGCGCTGGCCGGGGTGATCCTGCGCATGCTCTCGCTGGGCCTGGGGCATATCGAGGACTTCCCGTTCCTGGAGCCGCCGGACGGTCGCGCCATCGCCGATGGCTGGCAGCAACTCACCGAGCTCGGCGCGGTCGGCGAGGACCGCAAGCTCACCGCCATCGGCCGGACCATGGCGCGGCTGCCGGTCGACGTGAAGCTCGCGCGCATGCTGGTCGCGGCCCACGCCCACGGCTGCCAGCGCGAGATGATCGCGATCGCCGCCTTCCTCGGCATCCAGGACCCGCGCGAGCGCCCCGCCGACCAGCGCGCCGCGGCCGACAACGCGCATGCCGAGTTCGCCGACCCGCGTTCGGAATTCGTCGGCATCCTCAAGCTGTGGGACGCCTACCAGAACGCGCACGAGGAACTGACCCAGTCCAAGCTGCGCAGCTGGTGCGAGAAGCATTTCCTCGGCTTCCTGCGCATGCGCGAGTGGCGCGAGCTGCACCGGCAGCTCAAGCTCGTGTGCGAGGAGACGGGACTGGGGACTGGGGACTCGCGAGAGGTTTCGAGTCCCGAGTCCCGAAACCCGAGTCCCGAAAAATACGCCAGCCTGCACCGCGCCCTGATCGCCGGCCTGCCGACCCAGATCGGGTTCCGCGCCGACCGCGGTTTCTACGACGGCCCGCGCGGGCGCAAGTTCCAGTTGTTCCCCGGCTCGCCGCTGGCCAAGAAGCCGCCGCCGTGGGTGTTGTCGGCGACCTTGCTCGATACCGAGCGGGTGTGGTCGATGACCAACGCCACCATCGAGCCCGACTGGGCGATCCAGGAACTGCCGCACCTGCTCGCGCGCCGCCACCACGACCCGCGCTGGGCGCGCTCGCAGGGGCGGGTGGTCGGCAGCGAGCAGATCAGCCTGTTCGGCCTGGTGCTCGCGCCGAAGCGTCCGATCCACTACGGCGCGCTGTACCCGGAGGAAAGCCGCGCGATCTTCGCCCGCGACGCTCTGGTGACCGGCGAGATCAACACCCGCTCGGCGTTCCTGGCGCGCAACCTCGCTACCCTGGGCAAGGCCCGCGACGAAGAGGCCAAGCAACGCCGCGCCGGCCTGGTCGTCGACGAGGAATGGATGGCGCAGTGGTACCTCGACCGCCTGCCGCCGCAGGTCCACAACGTGCAGGCGCTGGACGCCTGGTACGCCAAGTTGCCGGCGCAGGAAAAGGCCAGGCTGGAGTGGTCGAACGCCGACCTGATGGTCGGCGGCGAAAGCGAGGCCGCGCGGTTCCCTGCGTATCTGCAGCTCGGCAACGCGCGGCTGGCGGTGAGCTACCGGTTCGAGCCGGGCGCGCCCGACGACGGCATGACCCTGGCGGTGCCGCTGCACCTGCTCAACGCGCTCGACCCGGCCCAGCTGTCGTGGCTGGCGCCGGGCTTTGTCGCCGACAAGGCGGCGGCGCTGATCAAAAGCTTGCCGAAAATCCTGCGCCGCAACTTCGTGCCGGCGCCGGATTTCGCCAAAGCCTTCCATGAGGCGCACGCCAAGCCCGAGGCCGACGACCTGGTCGGCACGCTCGCGCGTTTCCTGCGCAAGCTGACCGGGGTCGAGGTGGCAGCGACGGATTTCGACCCGGCCTCGATCGAACCGCATCTGCGCATGAACCTGCGCCTGCTCGAGGTTCCCGACCCGCGCGCCGGCAAGGAAGCCGGCAAAAGCGGCAAGGCCCCGGCCGCGGTGGTGCTGGCCGAGTCGCGCGACCTCGACGAATTGCGCGCGCGCTTCGGCGAACGCGCCGCGCGGGCGTTTGCCGCGCGCGCCGCCGACGGCCTCGGCCAGCGCGGGCTGACTGCATTCCCCGGACAGCCGATCCCGATGTCGGTGCCGGGCGCGGCCGGGGTGCCGGCATTCCCGGCCTTGCACGACGACGGCGACACCGTCTCCTTGCGTGTGCATGCCGAGCGCGAGGCGGCGCTGCGCGCGCATCCGGGCGGGGTGCGGCGTCTGCTGGCCTTGGCGATGGCCGACAAGCTCAAGCAAGCGCGCAAGCAATTGCCGGTGCAGGCCAAAACCGGTCTGTTGTATGCGGCGATCGAATCGGCCGCGCCGCGCCAGAACGGCCTGCGCGACAGCGACCGGTTGCGCGAGGACCTGGTCGACGGCGCCCTGCAATCCCTGCTCGGCGACGACGCCGAGCTGATCGCGGTACGCGATGCGGCGGCCTTCGAGGCCCGCCGCGATGCGGTCGCGCGCAGGCTGTTTCCGGAGGCGACCGAACGCCTGGCCCAGGCCGAGGCGATTCTCGGCGCGGTCGCCGATGTGCGCTCGCGCCTGGAGTCGTCGCTGATGGGCTGGGCCAGCGGCAATCTCGACGACATGCGCGCGCAGCTCGCGCGGCTGACCCCACCGGGCTTCCTGCGCAACGTCGCCACCTCGGCGTTGGCAGAGTACCCGCGTTATCTGAAGGCGCTGGCGGTGCGCAGCGAGCGCGCCTTGCGCGACCCGGTGCGCGACCAGGCGCGGATGCTCGAACTCAAGCCCTTCGTCGAAGCCTTCGACGCCGCCAACGCGGCCGGCCTGGCCGACGCTGCCGGCTGGCAGGCGCTGCGCTGGGAGATCGAGGAACTGCGGGTGTCGCTGTTCGCCCAGGAGCTGGGGGTGCGCGGCGGGGTCTCGCCGAAGAAGCTCGCGCAACGGCTGGCGTCGTTGCGCGGTTGAAGCGCTGAGCGGTTGAAGCCCCGAGCGGTCGCAGCCTTGAGCGGTGAAGCTCTGAGCCGGCGCGCGCCCGCGGGCGCGCCGCGCTCAGTCGAGGCGGCGGACCTTGGCCTTCGGGATCTGGCCTTCGGCTTCGAGGAACCAGCCGCCCATCAGCCCGGGCTTGATGGTGACCTTCGGCGGCGCCACCGGCTTGCCGATGAACAGCGAGCCGTCGGTCACCTGCCAGCGCTGGCCGTTTTCGAGTTCGAACACGGTGCCGCTGGACCAGCCGCGGAACTCGCCCTTGAGCGCGCTGTGTACCGGTTCGACGTCGCCGCGGTCGAGCAGGCCCTTGCGTTGCGAACGCACCGCCTTGGTGGCTTCGGCGACGGCCGCGGTCTGGTCCTGCGACAGCAATTCGTTGAGCAGGGCCAGCTGTTGCGGCGACAGGGTATCTAGCCCGGTGGCCTTCATCTGTTCGGCATTGAAGCGTTGTTCGACCGCGACATAGGGGCGCTCGGCGGCGAACGCGGCGGGCGCGAACGCGAGCAGGACGGCAACGGTCAACGAGGACAGCACACGCATGTCGGACTCCGGACGGGACAGCAGCGAAACGGCGAAGGAGAACGCCGCTGCGCCGACGCCGCAGGGCGTCCGCGCAGCGGCGACATGGATTATTTGACGCGGGTGACCTTGGCGCGGGTGTTGTAGCCGTCGACGGCGAGGAACCAGGCGCCGCCGATCACGCTGGGGCTGATCCGCACTTGCGGCGAATCCAGGTGCACGCCGGGCAGATCGACGCCGTCGACCTGGCGCCATTCCTGGCCGTTGTCGAGCACGTAGACCCGGCCCTGGCCGTAGCCGTCGAACTTGCCGTTGAGGCGGGCGACCACCGCTTCGCGCGAGCCCGAGCCGAGGAAACCGCGGTTCTCGTGCTTGACCAGCTCGCGGGTTTCTTCCTTGGCCTTGACCACGGCCTTGCTGGTCTCGGCGTCGAGGGTGCGGTTGAGCCAGGCGTTCAGATTGGCGAGCTGCTCGGGGCTGAGCTGGTCGAGACCGGCGGCCTTGAACTGCTCGGCGCTCATCTGTTGCTCGATCCTGGACTGGGCGAGGGCGGCCGGCGCGCTCAGCGCCAGGGCGATCGCGACACCAGCGGCGATCAGCAGGGGACGCAATGCGGAAGGGTGAATCGCGGACATCGTGCTGTTCCTCGGGGCGGTTGCTCGCTAGTGTAGTCGCTCGTCCCTTGCGCTTCGAACCTCTTCTCCCCCGTTGTGAACGCGTCTACCGCCGAGTCCCGCCATTCCCCCGCCGACGTGCTGGCCTTGCCCGCGGCGGCGATCATCGCCGGGCCCCTGCGCAAGGCGCTGGAGGCGGCCGCGCAGCAGCCGCAGGCTGGCGAGGGCGCGCTCGATTCGCCCGCCGTCGTCGCCGCCACCCTGGACGCGCTGGCCCTGCTCGACGCCGACAGCGACACGGTCGCTGCAGCGATCCTGCATGCCTACCCGGGCTGGGCGAAGGCCTTGGGGCCGGGCTTCGAACGCGAGCACCCGCTGTTGGCGGCCCTGCTCGACGGCCAGCGCGCCGCCGGCCAGGTCTGGGCGCTGCATGCCGAACAAGGCCGGCGCTCGGGCACCGAAGGCCTGCGCCGGCTGTTGCTGGCGATCGTGCGCGACTTGCGGGTGGTGCCGATCCTGCTGGCGCGGCAACTGGCGCGCATGCGCCATGCCGAACGCCTGCCGCCGGACACCCGCCGCGAACTGGCCGCGCTGACCCGCGACATCCATGCGCCGCTGGCCAACCGGCTCGGCATCTGGCAACTCAAGTGGGAGCTGGAAGACCTGGCCTTCCGTTACCTGGAGCCGCAGACCTACCAGAAGATCGCGCGCCTGCTCGACGAGAAGCGCGGCGACCGCGAGCGCTACATCGAACAGGTCAAGCGCACGCTGCGCGAGGCGATGGCGGCGCAGGGGCTCAAGGCCGAGGTCGCCGGCCGGCCCAAGCACATCTACAGCATCTGGAAGAAGATGCAGCGCAAGGACGTGCCGATCGGCGAGCTCTACGACCTGCGCGCGGTGCGGGTGATGGTCGAGGACCTGGCCTCGTGCTACGCCGCGCTCGGCGTGGTGCACGCGCAGTGGACGCCGATTCCTAGCGAGTTCGACGACTACATCGCCCGGCCCAAGCGCAACGATTACCGTTCGCTGCATACCGCCGTGGTCGGGCCCGAGGGCAAGACCCTGGAAGTGCAGATCCGCACCGAGGAAATGCACCGCCAGGCCGAACTCGGCGTGGCCGCGCACTGGAAATACAAGGAAGTCGGCAGCCACAGCGCCGATGCCGCGTTCGACCGCAAGATCGCCTGGATGCGGCGCCTGCTCGACAGCAAGAGCGAAGGCGGCAGCGACGGCGCCGATGCGGCGCTGGCGAGCGAGCTGGACACCGAACTGGTCGAGGACCGGGTCTACGTGCTGACCCCCAAGGGCGAGGTGATCGACCTGCCGACGGGAGCCACCCCGCTGGATTTCGCCTACCACGTGCACACCGAGGTCGGGCACCGCTGCCGCGGCGCCAAGGTCGACGGCCGCATCGTCCCGCTCGACCACAAGCTGCGCAGCGGCGACCGGGTCGAGATCCTCACCGCCAAGACCGGCGAGCCGCGCCGCGATTGGCTGGTGGCGGCCAACGGTTTCCTGGCCAGCAACCGTTCGCGGGAAAAGGTCCGCAACTGGTTCCACAAGCTCGACCGTTCGCGCAACGAACAGGCCGGGCGCGAACTGCTCGACAAGGAACTGCGCCGGCTCGGCGTGCTCGGCGCCGACCTGGCGCCGGCGCGGGCGCGCTTCAACCTGGCCAACGACGAGGACCTGTACGTGCAGGTCGCGCTGGGCGACATCGGCCCGCACCAGATCGGCCGCGTCCTGCTCGAGCACGAGCGCGCGTTGGCGGCGCCGCCGTCGACCGCGCCGACCTCGACCACCACCGTCCCGCCGGCGCCGCGCAAGACCCCGGGCAAGTCCACCGACTTCACCGTCGAGGGCGTCGGCAACCTGCTGGTGCAGATCTCGCGCTGCTGCCAGCCGCTGCCGGGCGAGCCGATCGCCGGTTACCTGACCCGCGGCCGCGGCGTCAGCGTGCACCGCCCGGACTGCAGCGCCTTCGTCCGGCTCGCCGCGGCCCAGCCGCAGCGCGTGCTGCCGGTCGAATGGGGCCGCAGGGGCAGCGGTTACGAGGTCGACATCGAGGTGCTGGCGCTCGACCGCAAATGGCTGCTCAAGGAAGTCACCAACGTCATCGCCCAGGCCAACGCCCACGTGATCAGCATCCGCAGCGACGTCGAGCGCAGCAGCGCCCAGGTGCGTTTGCGCCTGCGCCTGCGGGTCGCCGACTACGGCCAACTCTCGACCCTGCTCGGCAAGCTGTCCTCGCTGCCGGGCGTGGAGTATGCGCAGCGGCATTGAGTCGTTCGAGCGGTAAGCCTCCGCCTTGGGTAGGAGCGGCGCAAGCCGCGACCGCGAATCGGCGGGCCATCGTGAACCGATCCCGCGCGCGCGGAACCCGCCGAACATCCTAGGGATCCGCACACCCCGAGGATAGCGTCGTAGCTCTCTGCCGCGGTCGCGGCTTGCGCCGCTCCTACCCCGAAGGCAGGTGCGATCCCGGAGGCCACTGGCACACACGAAGAGGACGCGGCAGTCATGCAGCGGCGCTATCCTGTCGCGGTGAAGCACGACCCGCCGTCTCCGTCCGACACCGCCGCCCTGCGTATCGAACCGGTGGCGGGGGACTACAGCGCCTTGGGCTTCGGTCGGGCGCCGCCGCGTGATCGCGACCACGCGCTGCGCGCACGGCGCTGGGCGCTGCGCGCCGCGATCCTGATCGGCGCGGCCTTGCTGCTGACGTTGATCCTGAGCCGGCAGGCCTTGTCGGATTGGCTGTGGCCGGACACCCGCGCGCAAAGTCTGCGCGAAGAGGCGAACCGGGCCCTGGCCGAAGGCCGCCTGAGTTCGGTCGACGGCCACGGCGCGCGCGAGTTGTTCGAGGCCGCGCTGGCGCTCGACCCCGACCGCAGCGACACCCGCGAAGGCCTGGTCAAGGTCGGCCGGGTCGCGCTCGACCAGGCCCGCCAGGCGATCGACGGCGGGCATTTCGATTTCGCCCGGCAACGGCTCGACCTGGCGCGCCAACTGGCGACGCCGCGCGACCAGGTCGAGGCCATGGCGCGCCGGCTGCGCGAACGCGAGGCCGCCCATGCCGGGCTCGACCGGCTGGTCGCCGAAGCCGCCGCCGCACGCGCGCAAGGCCGGCTCGACGGCGCGCCCGATGCGGCCCTGCCGCTGTATCTGCGGGTGCTCGCGCTGCAACCGCAGCGCAACGACGCGCTCGAAGGCCGCGACGACACCCTTGCCGATCTGCTGCAGGCGGCGCGCCAGGCCTTGGCCGACGGCGACCTCGCCGGCGGCGCGCTCGGCATCCAGCGGGTGCAGGCCGCCGACCCCGGCCATGCCGACCTGCCGGATGCGTTGACCTTGCTGGAACGCCATGTCGAACGGCGCCGCCGCGACAGCGACCTGGCCCTGCGCCGGCAGCGTTTCGACGAGGCCCTGGCCGGTTACAGCGACCTGCTCGCGGTGCATGCCGACGACGATGCGGCGCGGCGCGGGCTGGCCGCGGTCGCCAATGCGTATGCGGCGCGCAGCGAGCGCCTCGCCGCGGATTTCCGCGTGACCGAGGCCGAGACCGTGCTGGCGAGCGCGCGCGGCATCGCCGAGAGCGCGGCGATCGAGGTGCCGGCGATCGCGCTGGCCCGGCAGCATCTCGACCGCGCCCGCGAATCGCGCAAGCGTTTCGATCAGCATGCGCCGGCGGCCCAGCGCCAGTCGCTGCGCCGCCTGTTGAGCGAAGCCGTCGCGGCCGAACAGCGCGGCGACCTGTTGACCCCGCCGGGCGACAGCGCCTACGACAAATTGCGCGCGGCCCAGGCGATCGCGCCGCAGGACCCGGCGGTGCGCGCGGCCGCGGCGCGCCTGCTGCCGGCCGCCAAGCGCTGCTTCGACAAGGAACTCAGCGCCAACCGCCTTTCGCGCGCCGGCGAATGCCTGGACGCGCGGCGCGCGCTCGAAGGCGGCGGCGCGCCGGCGCGGGAAGCCGCCGCGCGTCTGGCCCAGCGCTGGATCGCGGTCGGCGACGAACGCCTCGGCGCCGGCGAGTTGCGCGCCGCCCGCAGCGCGCTCGACGCCGCCCGCTCGCTCGACGCCCACGCCGCCGGGATCGAGGAACTCAGCGCCCGCGTGCGCAGCGCCGAGGCGGCTTCGAACTGAGGCGGGCGCGGTCCGGTAGCGATCGTGGCCGTTGTGCCGAGGGCCGCGGCCGCGGCAGCGCGGTTGGGGTCGGGTACAGCGTGCCGGCACCGCCTGAGCGATAATGCCGGGATCCTGCCAGGCCCGATGCTCACTTGCCCTTCGACCCGCCCTTCGCCGCCGTTCGATCTTCGTTGCCGCGGTGCCGCCCGCGCGCCGAGCGCGTGCGGGAATGAGCGCAGCCGAACCGCGCGATGGGGTCGTGGCCGGGATCGCGACCGTGGTGCTGTGCACCTATAACGGTGTGCGCTACCTGCCGGCCCAGCTCGACAGTCTGCTCGCGCAGCAACGGCGGCCGGACCGGATCGTGATCGCCGACGATGCCTCGACCGACGCCACCTGGACCCTGCTCGGCGAATTCGCCCGGCGGGCCGGCGAGCGGGGCATCGAGGTCGACATGCATCGTAATCCGGCCAATCTGGGCTACCTGCGCAACTTCGAGGCAGCGTTGCGGCGCGCCGGCGACGGCATCGTGTTCCTGTGCGACCAGGACGACGTCTGGCACCCGAACAAGCTCCAGGATTTTCTCGAATATTTCCGCCGCCGACCGGCGCTGACCGTGCTGCACGGCGACTCGCGCCTGGTCGACGGCGAAGGCCGGGATCTCCGCCAGCGCATGTTCCAGATCCTGGAGGTCGCCGATTGGGAGCTGGCGGCGTTGCACGCAGGCCGGGGCTTCGACGTGTTGCTTCGGCGCAATATCGTGACCGGCGCGACGATGGCGATGCGACGCGATCTGCTCGATCGCGCGCTGCCGATTCCGGACGGTTGGGTCCACGACGAGTGGCTGGCCCTGATCGCCGCGGCGACCGGCGAAATCGACTGCATCGAGGCGCCGACGGTCGATTACCGCCAGCACGGTGGCAACCAGATCGGCGCACGTCGGCGCACCTTGGTCGAACGGCTCGGGGGCGGCAAGCAGCGGCGCGAGCACATGCAGGCCATGGTCGCCAAGCTCGACTCGCTGCGCCGGCATGTCGATAGCAACCATCTGGAGGTCGGCGCGGACAAACGCGCCGCGATCAACGCACGCTGGGCCCACCTGCGCCTGCGCCTGGCGATGCCGGACGGCTTCGGCCGGCGCCTGCCGTTGATCCGCGAGGAATGGCGCCAGGGCCGGTATCACCGGTATTCGGCTGGGCTGCGCTCGCTGGTCTGCGACCTGCTGGGGCTGCGCTGACATGGCCGCCTCCTTATCGACGGCCGCGCCGCAGCGCATCGACGTCTGCGCCGCCATCGTGACCTATCACCCGCAGATCGACTTGCTCGAACGCGTCATCGCCGCGGTCCGGCATCAGGTCGGGCGCGTGCAGATCTTCGACAACGCCAGCACCGGCGAGGCCCTCGAAGCCTACTTCGCGCGGCTGCGCGGGCAGGGCGTCGAGGTGTTCCGCTCCGAGCGCAACGTCGGCCTGGGCTGTGCGATCAACCACGCCGCGCGCGCCGCGCGCGCTGCCGGGTTCGGCCAGGTGCTGTTGATGGACCAGGACAGCATCGTCGATGCGGACATGGTCGCGGTGCTGATGCAGCACCTGCAGGCCCTGCGCGAACAGGGGCCGGTGGCCGCGGTCGGGCCGCAGTTCCGCGACGAACGCACCGGCGAAGTCGCGCCGTTCGTGCAGATCGGCTTCCCGATGAACCGCAAGCTCTACGGCGGGCCGGGGCAGGTGGTCGACTGCGATTTCCTGATCACCTCGGGCACCTTGCTGCCGCTGGACGTGCTCGACACGGTCGGCGGCATGGACGAGGGCTTGTTCATCGACAACGTCGACATCGAGTGGAGTTCGCGCGCGCGCCATCGCGGCTATCGCCTGTACGGCATCTGCGATGCGCGCATGCAGCACCGCATCGGCGACCTGGTCCAGGTCTCCCGTCTGGTTCCGTACCGCACCGTCGTGCACAGCCCGACCCGGCTGTACTACATGATGCGCAACCGCGTGCTGCTGTACCGCCGCGCCGAAGTGCCGCGCCGCTGGATGGCGCAGGATCTGCCGCGCCTGGTCCTGAAATTCGTCGGCACGGCCTTGTTGCTGAAACCGCGGCTGGCCTATCTGCGCGCGATGCTGCGCGGCCTACGCGACGGTGCGCGCGGGCGAGACGGCGCGATGCCAAGCGAGTTCGGCTGAAACCGGAGCCGGCGCACCCGCCCAAGCGCACCGTCGCCCCCGCCACGCCCCGCGAGCGAACCTGCGATCGCGGCAGGTAGCATCGCCGGCCGGTTGGTTCGGCTGAAACCGGAGCCGACGCACCCGCCCAAGCGCCCGTCGCACGCGCCACGGCCCGCGAGCAAACCTGCGGTCGCGGCAGGCGCCATCGCAGGCCGGTTGGTTCGGCTGAAACCGAAGCCGACGCACCCGCCCAAGCGCCCCGTCGCCCGCCGTCCTGCCGGCCTGCGCGATGCCAGCAGGCGCGCCCATCCCGCCGCAAGCCCATCCCCGCCTGCGAAGCCCGGCGAGCCGCCGCCTCCAAGGCCGAGCGGCGCCCGTCGCCACCGGCCCCACCTCAGTCTGCATTCACCGGGTCTGAACGCCGATGCCGCCGCCGCAGGGGCCCGGGCACGGCTCCCGGATGCCTGCGCTAGACTTGCCGAGACTCCCTGTGTTGCATATCCGTGGCCCGAATCGATTACGACGAAGACGAGGTCGACAACGACCGCGATGACAGCAACGGCCCGGCGCCGACCTGGCGCCGCCGGCTGGTGACCTGGGCCCTGGCCGCGGTCGGCCTGGGGCTCGGTTTCCTGATTCCGTACACCCTCTATCTCAATCACGAAGTCGGCCAGCGCTTCGGCCAGTTGCGCTGGCAGATCCCGACCCGGGTCTATGCGCGCCCGCTCGAACTGGCGCCCGGCCTGGCCCTGGACCCGGGCACGCTGAAGACCGAACTCGACGCCGCCTCGTACCGCGAGGACGGCGGTGCGCGTCCCGGCACCTATGCGCGCGAGGGCGGCCGCTTCACTATCGCCAGCCGCGGCTTCAACGACGTCGACGGCGCGGTGCCGGCGCGGCGCATCGAAGTGGTGGTGTCCGGCGGCCGCGTCGCCAGCGTGCGCGATCTGACCTCGCGCAAATCGCTGAAGACCACCCGCCTGGACCCGGCGCGCATCGCCACCCTGTACGGACAGAAGCAGGAAGAGCGCCGGCTGGTGCGGATCGAGGAAGTGCCCGAGTTGCTGGTCACCGGCCTGCAGGCGGTCGAGGACCGCGACTTCGCCCACCACATGGGCATCGACCTCAGCGGCATGGCGCGCGCGGCGTTCAAGAACGTCGCCGCCGGCCGCGCCAAGCAGGGCGCCAGCACCCTGACCCAGCAGCTCGCGCGCAGCGGCCTGCTCGGCATCGGCCAGGAACAGACCCTGACCCGCAAGGGCAAGGAAATCATCTACGCGCTGCTGATGGAGGCGCGCTACGACAAGCGCACCATCCTCGAGGCGTACTTCAACCAGGTCTATCTCGGCCAGCGCGGCTCGCAGGCCATCCACGGCGTCGCCGCGGCGTCCGAGTTCTGGTTCGGCCGCGACCTGCGCGAGCTCAGCACCGAACAGATCGCGCTGTTGATCGGCATCGTCCGCGGCCCGTCCTACTACGACCCGCGGCGCAACCCCGAGCGCGCGCTGGAGCGGCGCAATTTCGTCCTCGGCGAAATGCATGAAACCCAGCTGATCGACGACAAGGAATTCCAGCGTGCGCTGAAGACGCCGCTCGGCATCACCCAGAACCCTGGCAACATCGCCGCCAACCGTTTCCCGGCTTATGTCGACCTGGTCCGCCGCCAACTGGCCCGCGACTACCCGGCCGATGCGCTCGCCGGCGCCGGCCTCAGCGTGATGAGCGGCATGTCGCCGTCGGCCCAGGCACAGGCCGAAGGCGCGGTCGCGCGCACCCTCAAGAGCCTCGACGGCAAGCGCCGCCCGCCGCTGCAGGCCGGCCTGGTCGTCACCGACGTGCACAACGGCGAAGTGGTCGCGGTGGTCGGCAGCCGCGAGTTCACCCAGCACGGGTTCAACCGCGCAGTCGAAGCGCAGCGCCCGGTCGGCTCGTTGCTGAAGCCGTTCGTGTACCTGCTGGCGTTGGCTCAGCCGAGCGAATTCAGCCTGGCCTCGTGGGTCGACGACTCGCCGGTCACGGTCAAGCTCGGCCGCGGCCGCAATTGGAACCCGGGCAATTCCGACGGGCGCAGCCACGGTCTGGTGCGGATGATCGATGCGCTGGCCATGTCCTATAACCAGGCCACCGTGCGGATCGGCATGAAGGTCGCGCCGGAACGCGTGGCCGACCTGATCAAGACCCTGGCCGGCATCGAAGCGCCGAACAACCCATCGTTGATCCTCGGTGCGGTCGACCAGAGTCCGTACGCGATGGCGCAGCTGTACCAGTTCCTCGCCTCGGGCGGCGAAATCCAGCCGCTGCATGCGGTGCGCGGCGTACTCGGCAACGACGGCAAGGCGGTCAAGCGCTACGACACGGAACCGGCGCCGGCGCAGGAAGGCGACGCGATCGCCGCGCGCCTGATCACCATCGCCCTGCAGCAGGCGGTCAGCAACGGCACCGGCCGGCAGTTGATCGGCGACGGCCTCGGCCGACTCTCGCCGGCGGGCAAGACCGGCACCAGCAACGACGGCCGCGACAGCTGGTTCGCCGGCTGGACCGGCGACCACCTGGCGGTGATCTGGGTCGGCAACGACCAGAACCAGACCACCGGCCTGTACGGCGCGACCGGTGCGATGCGGGTGTGGTCGGCGATCTTCTCGCGCCTGCCGACCGCGCCGCTCAAGGTCACCGACAAGGGCCTGGATTGGCAGTCGGTGATCGGCACCCACGCCACCGACGCCAGCTGTGCCGGTGCGCGCCGCTTCCCGTTCGTGGCCGGTTACGCGCCGCAATACGCTCCGTGCCCGGCGCCGCAGACCGAAGGCGAATCCTCCGGCGGCGGTTGGCGCGAATGGTTCGGCCTGGGCAAGGACAACGAAGAACCCGCGCGCGAACCGGAGCCGTCTCCCGATTCCCCGCCCCCGGAGCAGTAAGTCATGCATTGCAGTGAATCCACCGGCGCCTTCCCCCGAGGGGCCCGGCGCAAAGGCGTCGTCCTGGTCGCGCTGGCCTGCCTGGCCAGCGCCTGCGCGGTCGCGCCGCCGCAGCCCACCCAGTTGGCCGAAGCGAATTTCAACGGCGAGGCCGCGGTCGCCGCGGTGCGCGCCGCCGCCGGCGGCGCCGCGCGCGAGCTCGACGTGCAGCCGATCCGCGACCCACAAGTCGAGGACCTGCGGCAGCAGGCCGCGCAGCTGGAACGCGCCCGCAAGTACGCCGAAGCCGCCGCCGCGCTCGACCAGGCCCTGCAGATCAACGCCGCCGACCCGGCCCTGCTGCAGGAACGCGCCGAGGCGGCGCTGCTGCAGCACCGTCTCGACGACGCCGAGCGTTATGCGCAGAAGGCGTTCGATTCCGGCTCCCAGATCGGCCCGCTGTGCCGCCGTCATTGGGCGACCATCGCCCAGGTGCGCCAGGCCAAGCTCGACGGGGTCGGCGCGGCGATGAAACTGGCGCAGAAGCAGGAGCACTACGACGCCCTGGTGCCGCAGCGCAGCCAGCTCACCGAGGCGAAGAAGCAGGCCCAGGCCAAGATCGACGTCTGCACGGTCGCGGCGCCCGCAAGATACTGAGCCGGATATGGAACCCAGCCGCCTTGGCGTAGCCAGTCGTGCCGCGCTGAGCGAGGGCGGCGATCTCGCGCGCAACATCGCCGCGTTCGCGCCGCGCTCGGCCCAGCAGGACCTGTCGGTAGCGATCGCCGACGCCTTCGAATCGCGTACCGCCTTGCTCGCCGAAGCCGGCACCGGCACCGGCAAGACCTTCGCCTACCTGGTCCCGGCCTTGCTGTCGGGGCTCAAGACCATCGTCTCGACCGGTACCCGAGCGCTGCAGGATCAGCTCTACCACCGCGATTTGCCGCGGGTGCGCGACGCGCTGGGCGTCGGCCTGAAGACCGCGCTGCTGAAAGGTCGCGCCAATTATTTGTGCAAGTACCGCACCGAGCAGGCCAAGGGCGAGCCGCGCTTCACCAGCCGCGAATACGCCGCCCAGTTCCAGCGCATCGTCAGCTGGGCCGGGCGCACGCGCATGGGCGATCTGGCCGAACTGGACGCCTTGCCGGAAGATTCGCCGCTGTTGCCCATGGTGACCTCGACCGCGGAAAACTGCCTCGGCAGCGAGTGCCCGATGTTCGGCGACTGCTTCGTGGTCCAGGCGCGCCAGCGCGCCCAGGCCGCCGACCTGGTCGTGGTCAATCATCATCTGCTGCTCGCCGACCTGGCCCTGAAACAGGAAGGCTTCGGCGAAATCCTGCCGGGCGCGCAGGCCTTCGTCGTCGACGAGGCGCATCAGCTGCCCGACCTGGCCTCGCAGTTCTTCGGCGAGGCGATCAGTGCGCGGCCGCTGGTCGAATTGGCGCGCGACGCGCTGGCCGAATGCAAGCAGGTCACCGGCTCGCTCGCGAGCGTGCAGGGGCCGGCGCGCGAACTCGAACAGGCGGTGCGCACGGTGCGCGCGGCGATGGACGAATTGCCGGTGCGCGCGACCCGCCGCCGCGCCGCCGAATTGCCGGAAGTGGAAGCCGCGTTCGATACGCTCGCCGCCGCCCTGCGCGGCATGCGCAGCACGCTGGAACCGTTGCGTGGCGCCGCGCCGGGTTTCGACAGCTGCCATGCCCGGGCCAAGGATTTCGAAGCCAAGCTGCGGCGCTGGCGCGGCCCGACGGTCGCGCGTGCGCCGGTCGAAATCGAGCTCGACGAGGAAGACGACGATTTCGAGCCGCCGCGCCGGCCCGTCGCGGAGGTCGCGGTCGCAGCGGACGACAGCGACGATGCCGTCGACGAGGAAGAGGAAGAGCAGGCGCCGGCCGGCCCCGACAGCAGCGTGCTGTGGTACGAACTGACCGCGCGCGGTTTCCGCCTCAGCCGCACCCCGCTCGATGTCGCCGGCCCCTTGGCCGAACATCGCGAACGCTCGCGCGGATCGTGGGTGTTCACCTCGGCGACCCTGGCGATCGGCGGCCAGTTCCAGCACTACGCGACCAAGCTCGGCCTGGTCGAGCCCAAGACCTTGCTTGCGCCGAGCCCGTTCGACTGGGCCGAGCAAGCGCTGTGCTATCTGCCGACCGGACTGCCCGACCCGGTGGTGCGCCATTACAACGAGAGCATGGTCGACAAGCTGCGGCCGGTGCTCGAAGCCTCCGGCGGCCGCGCCTTCGTCCTGTTCGCCTCGCACCGCGCCTTGCGCGAAGCCGCCGAACTGTTGCGCGGCGGCCCCTGGCCCTTGTTCGTGCAGGGCGAAGCGCCGCGCCATGTGCTGCTGGAACGCTTCCGCGCTTCCGGCAACGGCGTGCTGCTCGGCGCGGCGAGCTTCCGCGAGGGCGTCGACGTGGCCGGCGAGGCGCTCAGCGTGGTGGTGATCGACAAGCTGCCGTTCGCCGCCCCCGACGACCCGGTGTTCGAAGCGCGGCTGGACGCGATCCGCCGCAGCGGCGGCAATCCGTTCCGCGACGAACAACTGCCGCAGGCGGTGATCGCGCTGAAGCAAGGCGCCGGGCGCTTGATCCGCAGCGAAACCGATCGCGGCGTGCTGGTGCTGTGCGACCCGCGCCTGATCTCGAAGAGTTACGGCAAGACCTTCCTGGATTCGCTGCCGCCGTTGCCGCGCACGCGCCGGATCGAGGACGTGGCCGGTTTCTTCGCCGGCGAGCCCTTGCATCTAGAATCGTCCTCGTCGGTCGATGAGGACCACTACCGCTGATCCGCGAGGAGGGCAGGACCATGACGGAACGCAAACCGCGCGTGCACGGCCTGGGGGGCGTGTTCTTCAAGGCCGACGATCCGACCGCGCTGGCGGCCTGGTACGCCAGGCATCTCGACGTCGGCACCGAAAACTGGGGCGGCGCCCTGTTCCCCTGGGGCCGGCTCGATGCCGACGGCCGGGCGACCGGCGAGAAGGGCTATACGCTGTGGTCGCCGTTCAAGGCCGACACCGAGTATTTCCAGCCCAGCAGCAAGCCCTACATGGTGAATTTCCGCGTCGACGACCTCGAATCGACCCTGGCCGGCCTGCGCGAAGAAGGCTGCCAGGTGCTCGACCGCTTCGAGGACGGCGAGCAGGGCAAGTTCGGTTACGTGCTCGACCCCGAAGGCGGCCTGATCGAGCTGTGGCAGCCGAACCCGAACGACCCGGCGGTCGCCGACGGCGAGTGAGGCGCCGCTCCGCCCGCACCGTGCGAGCGCACGCAGCGCGGCGGCCGCGGCACCGCCCGCATGAGACAATCGCGGCGCAAGGCCGCCTTACATCATCGAGCCCCATGAAACTGCTAGCGTTCGAAACCGCCACCGAAGCCTGCTCCGTCGCCTTGTGGCTGGACGGCGAAGTGCGCGAGCGCTTCGAACTGGCGCCGCGCCGCCACGCCGAGCTGTCCTTGCCCTGGGCCGAGCAGTTATTGGCCGAAGCCGGCGTGCGCCGATCCGAACTCGATGCCATCGCGGTCAGCCGCGGCCCCGGCGCGTTCACCGGCGTGCGCCTGGCGATCGCGCTCGCGCAAGGCATCGCCCTGGCGCTGGACCGTCCGATCGTGCCGGTATCGACCCTGGCCGTGCTGGCCCTGCGCGCGCGGGCGCTCGCCGGCGCGAACGCCGGCGCCGATGCGCTTCGTGTGTATGCCGCGATCGATGCGCGCATGGGCGAGGTCTACACCGGCGCCTTCGAATTGCGCGGCGGCGATGCGCGCGCGCTCGACGAAGAAACCGTGGTCGCTCCCGATGCGGCCGCGGTGCCCGGCGATGCCGCCGGCTGGCTCGGCGTCGGCACCGGCTTCGCCGCGGCCCACGGCGCGCTGCAACAGCGGCTCGGCGCGCGTTTCGCCGGGATCGATGCCGAAGCCCTGCCGCATGCGGCCGACCTCGCGCGCTTGGCCGCGCTCGCGTATGCGCGCGGCGAAGCGGTCGCCCCCGAACTGGTCGAGCCGGCCTACCTGCGCAACAACGTCGCCCTGACCATCGCCGAGCAGGTCGCCCTGCGCAGCGAACGCAAGGCCGCACCCTGATTCATCGCGCAGGTTCGCGCAGTCGTTCAGACATGACCGCATGAGTTCGCTCATGTGACTGGAGTTGGATGCTGATGGCGAGGTTTCAGCCCCTCACTTGGCTTTACGATGTGATCGTCGAGGACGAAGGCATTCGCTTCGTGGTTTTCAAGAAACTGACTGCTCACTTTCTCGAAAGGGACCGCATTGAAGAGGTCGTGGAGGTCGGCATGGCCTCGATAGGCTCTTTCTCGGCGTTCAACTTCAAGAGCCGATTTCTTGTCCGATCCTTCATGATCCGCTTGAACGCGGCTGGTTCGCACGCCAAGTATTGATCACCCCTGCCAATGCCGAACAGTTCGAGGCTTGGTTGAGGCGGCACGGAATCGGAGTCAGATAGACATCTTGCAACAGGCCTGACAAGACGGGCGCCGTTATTCGCACGTCCCCACTAATGAAGACGCAGGTGATGAACGCCGTGCTCGGATACGATCAATCAATCCGCGACGGTAGGCCAACGCAAGGCGAGCCGACCCGGGCCATGCAGAGCGTCAATCGTCGACCAGCGACCCGCCCGGCAGGAAGTTCCAGGTGCGGGTGACGTGCAGGACGTCGGGGTTTTCTTCGGTGCGCGGCAGCGGCGGGTAGGGCTCGGCCAGCTTGGCGATGCGCAGGGCCGAGGCGTCGAGCAGGGCGATGCCGCTGCTGCGGATGATGTCGGCGCGTTCGACGCTGCCGTTGCGGCGCACCGCGACGCTGATCACCACTTGCCCGGCGAGCCGGCGGCGGCGGGCTTCGTCGGGGTAGTTGAGGTTGCCGACGCGCTCGACCCGGTCGACCCATTCGCGCAGGTAGCCGGCCCAGGCGTACTCGGTGGTGCTGGCCGAGACGAACTTGCGGGTCGGGCGTTTGGCGTAGCGCTCCGAGCGCATATGGATCTCGGCGGCCAGGCGGGCCATGTCGATGTCGTGTTCGATCTTGCGCGGGCCGGGCGGCAGCGGCCGCTCGGTCGGGGTCTGGGTGCTGCGGTCGCGCGCGGTCACGGTCTCGCCGCGGGTGCTGCTGACCACGCGCGCGACCGGTTCGGGCTGGGCGGTCGGCGACTGGGCGCGCAGCGCCATCTGGGCGACGCCGGCCTCGGCCTGCGGGGCCGGGCCGGACTGGTTGTCGCGCGGGCGCGTGCTCTTGTCGTGCTCGCCGCCGCCCTGGTTGTTGGCCTGGGCCAGGAAGTCGGCCTGCTTGGGCGTCAGCGCGGTCTGGGTCTGGGTCAGGATCACGTCCAGGGTCGGCACGACCGGCGCGGCCTGTTCCAGGGTGTAGCCGACGCCGAGCACGACGATGCCGTGCACCAGCAACGACAGCACCATGGTCGCGCTGAAGCGCTGCGGCCCGGCGATGCCGCCGGCCGGGGAGGCGGGGGCGGCGGCGCTCATGCGGCCTGGGCGGCGACGCGGGCCTCGATCGCGTCGAACAGCAGTCCGGCGATGTTGAGACCGAATTGTTCGTCGAGCTCGCGGATGCAGGTCGGGCTGGTGACGTTGAGCTCGGTCATGTAGTCGCCGATCACGTCCAGGCCGACGAACAGCATGCCGCGGCGCTTCATCTCCGGGCCGACTTCGGCGGCGATCCAGCGGTCGCGCTCGCTGAGCGGGCGGCCTTCGCCGCGGCCGCCGGCGGCGAGGTTGCCGCGGAACTCGTCGCCCTGCGGGATGCGGGCCAGGGCGTAGTCCACCGGCACGCCGTCGACCAGCAGGATGCGCTTGTCGCCGTCGCTGATCTCCGGCAGGTACTTCTGCGCCATGACCAGGTGGCGGCCCCCGTCGGACAGGGTCTCCAGGATCACGTTGACGTTCGGTTCGCCGGCGCGGACGCGGAAGATCGAGCGCCCGCCCATGCCGTCTAGCGGCTTGAGCACGGCTTCCTGGTGGAAGGCGAGGAATTCCTTGACCGCGGCCGCATTGCGGCTGACCAGGGTCGCCGCGCAGCACTGCGGGAACAGCAGGGCGGCGAGCTTTTCGTTGTAGTCGCGCAGGCCCTGCGGGTCGTTGACCACGAAGGCCCCGGCGCGCTGGGCCATGCTCAGGATCTGGGTGTCGTGCAGATACTCGGCGTCGACCGGCGGGTCCTTGCGCATCAGCACAACGTGACCGGCGGTCAATTTGATTTGTGACCAAATCCCCAGTTTGTACCAGCCGCTGGGGTCGTCGCGCACTTCCAGGGCCGTCGCCTTCGCCATCGCATGGCCACCGTGTAGGCTCAGTCCGCCCGGCTGCACGTACCAAAGCCGATGTCCCCGGCGCTGCGCTTCCAGTAGCATGGCGAAGGTCGAGTCCTTGGCGATCTTGATCGACCCGATCGGGTCCATCACGACGACGATGTCCAACGGCATGGGAACGGAATCCTGAAAGATTGACGGCGATGGTAGCAGGCGGGTCGCCGGTATCTGTCATGATGACGGGGTCGGAAACGGTCGCGCTGCGTCCATTTGCGACACGCAGCGATCAACAGGCTACTGCGCGATGCGACGGGGCGACGATGCGCGGACCGGTGAACCGGCCTGCACAACGTTCGGTAGCGCACGGCGAGCCTGGTTCCGGACGACGGAATCGTTGCGTATTCAGTTTCCAGGCACGGAATGCGCGCTTGACAGCCTGCGTGCGGCTTGGAATAAAGACGGCTTCGCGACGCCCGGGGAAATCGGCGTTCGCAATGGGGGATACAAAGAATGCTCGACGAGGTTCGTAGCGGCAGCCTCGATGGTCTAAGGGTCATGGTGATCGACGATTCCAAGACCATCCGTCGAACCGCCGAGACACTGTTGAAACGCGAAGGGTGCGAGGTGGTTACGGCCATCGACGGATTCGAAGCGCTGGCGAAGATCGCCGACCAGCAGCCACAGATCATTTTCGTGGATATCATGATGCCGCGTCTGGACGGTTATCAGACGTGCGCGCTCATCAAGAACAATCAACTGTTCAAGGGCACGCCGGTGATCATGCTGTCTTCGAAGGACGGCCTGTTCGACAAGGCGCGGGGCCGCATCGTCGGGTCCGAGCAATACCTGACCAAGCCTTTTACGCGCGAGGAACTCCTCGACGCGATTCGCAAGCACGTACACGCCTGACCGGGGGGTAAGGCACACCATGGCACGCATCCTGCTTATCGAGGACTCGCCGACGGATACCGCGGTCCTGACCCAGTTGCTTCAGCGCAATGGGCACGAAGTCTTCGCTTCGGGCAGCGCCGAGGACGGCATCGAAGCCTGCAAGCGCGAGTTGCCGGACCTGGTGATGATGGACGTGGTGTTGCCGGGCATGAACGGATTCCAGGCCACGCGCGCGCTCAGCCGCGACGCGCAGACCAGCGCGATCCCGGTCCTGATCGTGAGCACCAAGGGCATGGACACCGATCGCGCCTGGGGCATGCGCCAGGGCGCGCGCGACTACATCGTCAAACCGCCGCGCGAGGACGAACTGATCGCGCGGATCAACGCATTGCTGGGTAACTGAAACGATGACGCTCAAGCCGCCGTTCGATGTGCTGACCGATTACGAGCGCCGCAGTCTGGCGCACGTGCCCGGGCTGCCCGAACAGCTCGACGCGCCCGGCCTGTGGCGCGGCGTCGGCTACCGCATCGGCGAACGGCGCCTGGCGTCGACCTTCGCCGAGGTGGTGGAAATCCTGTCGCTGCCGCAGGTCACCCACGTCCCCGGCTCGCAGCCGTGGATGCTCGGCCTGGCCAACGTCCGCGGCAACCTGCTGCCGATCGTCGACCTCAAGCAGTTCCTGGAAGGCGAGCGCACGGTGCTGCACGAGGGCCAGCGCATCCTGCTGGTCCGCCAGCCCGGCGGCGACGTCGCGGTGCTGATCGACGAGCTCTACGGCCAGCGCAGCTTCCACGATCAGCAGCAGATCGCTCTCGATGAAGGCGCCGAGCAGGGTCTCACCGAGGGCCGCTACGCGTATTTCATCGACCGGGCCTACCGCCTGGACGACCGGTACTGGGGCATCTTCAGCCTCGACCGCCTGGCCCGCACTCCCGAATTCCGACAAGCAGCGGCCTGAGCCGCTCCCTTCATCAGCCCGACTAGTAAGTTCACCGAGGTTTGCGAACCATGAGCACTGTGATGGACAACGCCGGCAAGAGCCGCCTTCTGGGCGCCAACACCTGGCTGATCGTACTGGCCGTATCGGTGCTGGTGTTCGGTCTCAACACAGGCTATGCGACCTGGAAAGGCGCCAGGCTCGGCGGCGCCGGTTCGGCGGCCTCGAACCTTCAGGTGAACTCGCAGAAGCTCGCCATTCAAGGCCGCGAAGCGGTCGGCGGCGCGAAGGACGCGTTCGCCGAGTTCAAGAAGACCAAGGCCGCGATCGACGAAGACGTGCAGACGCTCAACGCCAACTTCGGCGACACCGCCGGCGTGTCGGGCCCGATCGGCGTGGTCACCAAGAGCTGGCAGCCGCTGGGCCAGAGCGCCGAACAGGTGATCGCGAGCGAGAAGGCGGTGCTGGCTCTGGCCGGCAATGCCGACAGCTTCTCCAGCCGCGTGCCGCAGCTGCAGGCGCGCCTGGACGAACTGGTTCGCGCCATGTCGGCCTCCGGCTCGCCGTCCTCGCAGGTCTACATCGCCCTGCGCCAGGTCGTGCTGTCGGCGACCATGGCCCGACGCATCACCGAAATCCGCGCCGGCGGCAGCGGCGCCGGCATGGCCGGCGAAGCGCTGGTCCGCGACGCCACCGTGTTCGGCAACGTCCTGACCGGCCTGCGCAAGGGCGACACCTCGTTCGGCGTGACCGCGCTGTCCAACTCCAGCGCGCTGGCCGCGCTCGGCCAGGCCGAGGCGTTGTGGCTGGAAATGAAGAAGGACCTCGACGCGATCTCGGCCAGCTCCAAGGACCTGTTCCAGGCCCAGGCCGCGGCCGAGTCGATCACCAGCGGCTCGGAACGGCTGTTGAGCGAAAGCGAAACGCTGTTCAGCGCCTTCACCGCGTTCGGCTCGCTGCGCGACAAGAGCGTGTTCGGCAATCTGTGGCTGTCGATCATCTCCGGCCTGGCCGCGCTGGTCGCGATCGCCGGCTTGCTGTTCTCGCTGAACTACGCCCAGCAGCGCCGCTACCAGACCACCAAGGAACTCAACGACCGCAACCAGGAGGCCATCATGCGCCTGCTGGACGAAATGGGTTCGCTCGCAGAAGGCGACCTGACGGTCAAGGCGACGGTGACCGAGGACATGACCGGCGCGATTGCCGACTCGATCAACTTCGCCGTCGAGCAGCTGCGCAGCCTGGTGCAGACCATTACCGACACCTCGGTGCAGGTCGCCTCTTCGGCCCAGGAAACCCAGGCCACCGCGATGCACCTGGCCGAAGCGGCCGAACACCAGGCCCAGGAGATCAACTCCGCCTCCGACCGCATCAGCGAAATCGCCGCCTCGATCGACCAGGTCTCGAAGAACTCGGCCGAGTCGGCCGACGTGGCGCAGCGCTCGGTGCAGATCGCGACCAAGGGTGCGGGCGTGGTGCGGCAGACGATTCAGGGCATGGACTCGATCCGCGACCAGATCCAGGAAACCTCGAAGCGAATCAAGCGCCTGGGCGAAAGCTCGCAGGAAATCGGCTCAATCGTCGAACTGATCAACGACATCTCGGAACAGACCAACATCCTGGCGTTGAACGCGGCCATCCAGGCGGCGTCGGCGGGCGAGGCGGGCCGCGGCTTCGCGGTCGTGGCCGACGAAGTGCAGCGACTCGCAGAACGCGCCTCGAACGCAACCAAGCGAATCGAGACGCTGGTCCAGACAATTCAGTCCGACACCAACGAAGCTGTCAGCTCGATGGAACAGACGACCTCGGAAGTGGTCGCGGGTGCGCGCCTGGCCGAGGACGCCGGTACCGCGCTGGGCGAGATCGAAAAGGTGTCGTCCGACTTGTCGAACCTCATTCAGGGCATTTCCAGTGCGGCCCAGCAGCAGTCCAGCGCCGCCTCGAACATCACCCAGACCATGAACACGATTCAGCAGATCACCTCGCAGACCTCGCAAGGCGCCAACCAGACCGCAGCGTCGATTGGAAACCTGGCGCAACTGGCGGCCGACCTGCGCCGTTCGGTCGCCGACTTCAAGCTGCCGGCCTGACCCGGCGGCAGCCGAGACACGACGCGGCGCTTTGAAACGGCGGCTTTGGGACGGGATTAAAAGAAGGGTTGTATCGAGGATGAAGCTTCCGACACATCGCTGGCAGAGCCACGGTCCGCGTCTGCGACGCGGTCCCGCCGACAGGCGGGTCGCGTCATGACCGCGTTGCGCGAAGCGATCGACACCACCACGCTGGGCTGGATCAAGCCCGAGCTGGACGAAACCCTGCGCCAGGCGCGCCAGGAGATCGAGGCATTCGCCGAAGATCCCGCCGACGCCGCGCGCATGCGGGTCTGCGCGAACCATCTGCACCAGGTGCACGGCACCTTGCGGATGGTCGAGCTGTACGCGCCGGCGATGGTCGCCGAGGAAATGGAGCGTCTGGCCATCGCCCTGCAGCAGGGCCAGGTCGCCGACCGCGACGAGGCCTGCGCGGCGCTGATGCGCGGCGTGGTGCTGCTGCCCGACTACCTGGAACGATTGCAGGGCGGGCATCGGGACATTCCGATCGTGCTGCTGCCGCTGCTCAACGAGCTGCGCGCCACGCGCGGCGAGTCCGGGCTCAACGAAAGCGTCCTGTTCGCCCCCAATCTCGACCGACCGCTGCCGGCGCATCTGCCGCCGCCGCTGCCGGTCGGCAGCGCCGCCGGCCGCAACGCCAGCGCGCCGCATCTGGCCTCGCTGCGCGACGCCCTGGCCGGCTGGCCGGAAGACGGCGCGCCCTCGAACCCGGCCCAGCTCGCCTCCGCGATCGACGGCCTGCTCGCCGACGTCGTGCTGGAACCGGTGCGGCGCATGTTGTGGGTGGCCTCGTCGGTCGCCCACGCCCTGCGCGACGGCGCCCTGCCGGCCACCCGCGCCCTGCGCCAGGCCTTCGGCGGCGTCGACCGCGAAGCGCGGCAGATGCTGTCCGACGACGGCTTCAGCGCGCCGCGCGGCGAACCCGCGGCCGAGCCGACCCGTCAGCTGCTGTATCACGTCGCCCACAGCGACGGCCGCCATCCGGCGCTCGACGACCTGCGCCAGACCTTCGAACTCGCCGCGCACCTGCCCAGCGAGTCGGAACTCGAACACGCCCGCGGCAGCCTCAGCGGGCGCAACCGCGCCCTGCTCGACACCGTTGCGGCGGCGATCAAGGAAGACCTGCTGCGGGTCAAGGACGCCCTCGACCTGCACCTGCGCACCAATCAGACCGACCCCGGCGAACTGCGCCCTCAGGTCGACGCGCTGGCCCGGGTCAGCGATACGCTGGGCATGATGGGGCTGGGCATGGCCCGCACCGTGGTGCTGCAGCAGCGCGAAGCCATGCACGAAATCGTCGAGGGCCGCCGCGCCGCCGACGAGGGCACCTTGCTCGACGTGGCCGGCGCCTTGCTCTATGTCGACGCCTCGCTGGACGACCAGGTCTCGCGCCTGGGCCTGCCGGACGACAAGGCCGAAGAGGACCTGCTCGCCGGCGAGGCGCGCAAGGTGCTCGACGTGGTCGCCCGCGAAGCCATCGCCAACTTCGGCGACGCGCGCCAGTCCTTCGTCGCCTTCGTCGAAACCAAGTGGGACCACGACGAACTGACCGAAGTGCCGCGCGTGCTCGACGAAGTCGCCGGCGCCTTGCGCATGATCGAACTGCCGCTGGCGGCGGACTACCTGACCGGGGTCAAGCGCTACACCGAAGTCGAACTGATCGGACGCCGCCGCGTGCCCAGCGGCCAGCAGCTCGACACCCTGGCCGATGCGCTGGCGAGCCTGGAGTACTACCTTGAGGCGCTGCGCGAGCAGCGCCCGAACCGCGACGACATCCTGGACATCGCCCGCCAGAGCCTGGAAACCCTGCGCTACTGGCCGCTGCCGGACGTGATCAGGGTCGAACCGGCGGCCGAAGCCGCAGCGCCCGCGGCGCCGGTCGACGCATCGCAGGCCGACGCAACGCAGGCGCCGGCGGTCGAGACTTCGGCGGCCGAAGCCGCCGCCACCGACGGCCTCGAGTCGTCCGATAGCGAACCGACGCTCGCAGCGCCGTTCTCGGTGGAAGCCTCTGCGGCCGACACCGCCGAAGCGACCGCGGCGGCGCACGCCGAGGCCGTCGCCTCGGACGCCGAAAGCGAATCCACCGCGGCCGAAACCTCCGTGGCCGAGGCCGGCATTGCCGCAGCCGGCGCAGACACGGCGACCCCGGCGCATGCCGGCGGCGCGCTGATCGACGCCACCCTGCTCGACGCGGTGCCCGACGCGCCGCCGTCGATGCTCGGCCAGTCGGCCGCGACCGGCGGCTTCGAACAGGTCGACGACATCGACGACGAAGTGCGCGAGATCTTCCTCGAGGAATTCGAAGAGGAAATCGCCAACCTCGACAACCTGCTGCCGGCCTGGCGCGAAGCGCCGGACGATCTGGCGCGCGTGCAGCCGGTGCGGCGCGTGTTCCACACCCTCAAGGGCAGCGGCCGCCTGGTCGGCGCGCGTACCCTGGGCGAGTTCAGCTGGAACATCGAAAACCTGCTCAACCGCGTGCGCGAACACGGCCGCGCGGCGAGCCCGGAAGTGATCGACCTGGTCGAGCACGCCCATCGCGCGCTGCCGGGCTTCTACGCCGCCCTGCGCAACCAGGGCCCGCTGACGGTCGACGTCGCCGGCATCGAGGCGCACGCCGATCTGCTCGCGACCGGCGAAGAGGCATTCTATAAGCCGCCGCAAGCTGCCGTCGAAGCCGAAGCCGTGGCCGCGCCGGCGATCGACGGGCCTTACGTGCCGGCCTCGGTCGACCCGGTCCTGCTCGAAATCCTCGACGGCGAAGTGGCCGGCCACCTGGTCACCATCGAAGCCTGGCTGGCGGCCTCGCAGCCGCATCCGCAGCGCGCCAACGACGGTCTGCAGCGTTCGATCCACACCTTGAACGGCGCCTTCGCGATGACCGAAGTGCCGGTCATCACCGACGTCACCGCGCCGACCGAAGCCTACGTCAAGCGCCTGCTCGCCAGCGCCGCGCCGGCCAGCGCCGAAGGCGTGGCCGCGTTGGCCGCGGTGGCCGACGCCATCCGCCGCACGGTCGAGGCGCTGAAGTCGCCGACCCCGCACGTGCCGATGTTCCTCGGCCTGCCCGAACGCATCGCCGCGCTGCGCGACAGCCTGCCCGACGCGCGCTCGCCGATGATCGCCGAGGAGATCTACCACGACGAGGTCCTGCCGGAAGGCCAGGATCTGTCGGAGCTCACCGTCAACGACCTCAGCGCGTTCGGCAATTACGATCCCGCGCGCGAATTCGGCCAGGCCGACGGCGATGCCGCCGCGCCGAAGCCGGTCTCGAGGACCGATTTCGACGGCGACGAACTGAGCCTGGGGCTCGATCTGCTGCCGAGCGGTTTCGCCGACAGCACCCTGGAGGTCGCGCGTCTCGAGGCCGAGCGCGCCGAAGCGGCTCGTCTTGAGGACGAGCGCTTCGAAGCCGAACGCCTGGCTGCCGAGCAGGCCGAGGCCGAACGCCTCGAAGCCGAGCGCCTCGAAGCCGAACGTCTGGCCGCCGAACAGGCCGAAGCCGAGCGTCTCGAAGCCGAGCGCCTGGCCGCCGAGCAAGCCGAAGCCGAGCGCCTCGAAGCCGAACGTCTGGCCGCCGAACAGGCCGAAGCCGAGCGTCTCGAAGCCGAGCGCCTGGCTGCCGCACAGGCCGAAGCCGAGCGTCTCGAAGCCGAACGCCTGGCTGCCGAACAGGCCGAAGCCGAGCGTCTCGAAGCCGAGCGCCTGGCTGCCGAACAGGCCGAAGCCGAGCGTCTCGAGGCCGAACGCCTGGCCGCAGAGCGAGCCGAAGCCGAGCGTCTCGAAGCCGAACGCTTGGCCGCCGAACAGGCCGAAGCTGAGCGTCTCGAGGCCGAACGCCTGGCCGCCGAGCGGGCCGAGGCCGAGCGTCTTGAAGCCGAACGCTTGGCCGCCGAGCAAGCCGAAGCCGAACGTCTCGAAGCCGAGCGCCTGGCTGCCGAACAGGCCGAAGCCGAGCGTCTCGAGGCCGAACGCCTGGCCGTCGAGCGGGCCGAGGCCGAGCGTCTTGAAGCCGAACGCCTGGAAGCCGAGCGTCTGGCCGAGGAAGAACGTCTCGAATACGAGCGTCTCGAAGCCGAGTACGCCGCCGAAGCCCAGCGCGCCGAACAGGCCCGCCTGGAAGAAGCGGCGCGCCTCGAGGCCGAACGCATCGCCGCCGAACAGACCGAAGCCGAGCGCCTCGAAGCCGAGCGCCTCGCCGCCGAGCGGGCCGAGGCCGAACGTCTCGAAGCCGAGCAGGCCGAAGCCCAGCGTCTCGAAGCCGAACGCCTCGCCGCCGAGCAGGCCGAGACCGAACGTCTTGAAGCCGAGCGCCTGGCCGCCGAGCAGGCCGAAGCCGAACGCATCGCTGCAGAACGCGCCGAAGCCGAGCGCGCTGAAGCCGAGCGTCTGGAATACGAACGTCTCGAAGCCGAGTACGCCGAAGCCGACCGCATCGCACGCGAGCAGGCCGAGACCGACGCCCAAGCCGATGCCGAACAGCCCGCGACCGATCTGGCCCAGGCCCGTCTCGACGACCGCGGCACCGACAGCGAAGCCGCGGCCAACGACAACGACGAAGCGCCCAGTGCCGAGGTCGAGCGTCCGGCCGCAGCGGTGTCCGCGGGCGCCAGCGCGGCGGTGCAGACCGGTATCGCCGCCGGCGTGCCGGCGGCGTTGGCCGCGATCTTCGCGCACGCCTCCAACGCCAATCCCGACCCGGACGAAGCGCTCGACGTCAGCGAGCTCGATCCCGAACTCGTCGACATCTTCGTTGAAGAGGGCGGCGACCTGCTCGATCATTCCGACGGCCTGCTCGCGCAACTGCGCGAGACCCCGGGCGAACGCGAGCCGCTGGTCGGGCTGCAGCGCGATCTGCACACCCTCAAGGGCGGCGCGCGCATGGCCGGCATCATGGCCGTGGGCGAACTCGGTCACGTCATGGAGTCGCTGCTCGAAGCGGTCGTCGACCATCGAACCGAACTCGGTCGCGACGGCCTGGTCCTGCTCGAACGCGGTTTCGACCGCCTGCACGCCATGGTCACCCGGGTGGGCACCGGCCGCGCGATCGCGATGCCGGAAGCGTTGATCTCGGTGTTCGAAGCGCGCTGGCGCGGCGAGGCGATGCCGAGCTTCGCCGGTCTGGAACCGGTCGAAGCCGAGGCCGCCCAGCCGCAGTCGCAGTCCAAGCCGGACGCGTCCGAACAGGACGGCCTCAAGCCGCTCTCGGCGCCGATCATCGACGCGCCGCTCGGCGACGAAGACGAGATCGGCGTGCGGGCGCCGCAGGAACAGGTGCGCATCCGCGCCGACCTGCTCGACCGCCTGGTCAACTACGCCGGCGAAGTCGCGATCTATCGCGCCCGCCTGGAGCAGCAGCTGGGTGCGTTCCGCGGCGCGATCGCGGAAATGGCGCAGACCAACCTGCGTATGCGCGACCAGTTGCGCCGCCTGGAAATCGAAACCGAAGCGCAGATCATCGCGCGCTACCAGCGCGAGGGCGATGCGGGCGACCAGTCGTTCGATCCGCTGGAACTCGACCGCTTCTCGACCCTGCAACAGCTGTCGCGCGCGCTGACCGAATCGGCGGCCGACCAGAACAGCCTGCAGAACACCCTCGACGACCTGACCCGTCAGTACGAAACCCTGCTGTTGCAGCAGTCGCGAGTCAGCTCGGAGTTGCAGGAAGGCCTCATGCGCACGCGCATGGTGCCGTTCGACACCCTGCTGCCGCGCCTGCGCCGCGTGGTCCGCCAGGCGTCCAGCGAGCTCGGCAAGCAGGTCACGCTCAAGCTCGAAGGCACCCAGGGCGAACTCGATCGCAACGTGCTCGAACGCATGACCGCGCCGCTGGAGCACATGCTCCGCAACGCCGTCGCGCATGGCCTGGAGCGTCCGGAACAGCGCCGCGCCGCCGGCAAGCCGGAAGAAGGCACGGTGCGCATCGCGGTGCGCCGCGAAGGTTCGGAAGTCGTGCTCGAAGTGGCCGACGACGGCGCCGGTCTCGATCGCGCGGCGATCCGCCGCCGCGGCGAGGAACGCGGCCTGGTCCGCGCCGACGCGGTCATCGCCGAAGCCGACCTGGACTCGCTGATCCTCGAACCGGGCTTCTCCACCGCCGACGAGGTCAGCCGCCTCGCCGGCCGCGGCGTCGGCATGGACGTGGTCGCCAGCGAAGTCCGCCAGCTCGGCGGCACCCTGGACATCCACTCGCGTCCGGGCCACGGCGTCCACTTCACCCTGCGCTTGCCGCAGACGCTCGCGGTCACCCAGGCGGTGTTCGTGCGCATCGGCGACATCACCTTCGCCGTGCCGATCGCTTCGGTGCGCGGCGTCGGCCGCCTGTCGCGCGAACTGCTCGACGCGGGCGAGGCGAACTACCGTTACGGCGGCGAGGACTATGTCGTCCACGACCTCGGCACCCTGATCGGCCACGCGCCGGCCAAGGCCGAAGGCCAGCTGCAGATGCCGTTGCTGCTGATCCGCTCCGGCGATCTGCGCGCCGCCATCACCATCGACCAGGTCATCGGCAACCGCGAAATCGTGGTCAAGCCGGTCGGCCCGCAGGTGGCGTCGGTGCCGGGCATCTTCGGCGCGACCATCATGGGCGACGGCCGCGTGGTGGTGATCCTCGACGTCGCGCCGCTGGTGCGCCGCCGCACCGCGCAGTTGCTCGACTTCGCCCAGGTGGTCGAACCGCCGCCGGCCCCGGCGGAAACCCGCCGCGTGCCGCTGGTGATGGTGGTCGACGACTCGGTGACGATGCGCAAGGTCACCGGCCGCGTGCTCGAACGCCACAACTTCGAGGTCATCACCGCGAAGGACGGCATCGATGCGCTCGAACGCATGGCCGAGCGCGTGCCCGACCTGATGCTGCTCGACATCGAAATGCCGCGCATGGACGGATACGAGCTGGCCACGCAGATGAAGGCCGACGCGCGCATGCGCGACGTGCCGATCGTGATGATCACCTCGCGTACCGGCGAAAAGCATCGCCAGCGTGCGTTCGAGATCGGTGTCGAGCGTTACCTCGGCAAGCCTTATCAGGAGCTTGAATTGATCCGCAACGTGTTCGAACTGCTCGGAATCGCGCGTCATCATGGCTGAAGCAGAACGTCGCGTAGCGTTGTTGGCGCGGGCCGGCGTGGCCTGCGACCGTTTGCGCAGCGCGCTCGGCGATGCCGGCGCGAACCTGGTGCTGGTGGGCGACCCGACCGCGCTGGAACCGGACGCGCTCGACGCCGCCGATCCGGACGTGGTCGTGGTGGTGCTCGACCCGGCCACCGAGGACGCGCTGGACCGTTTCGAGAACCTGCTGGTCGATCCTTCGATCGAGGTGATCTTCGAGGAAGCCGAACTGACGGTGTCGCGCGAGGGTTGGGACGAGGCGCGTTGGGCGCGCCATCTCAGCGCCAAGCTGCACCGCCACGACGACGTGTTGCCGCCGGGCCGCGAGCCCGAGCCGGAACCCGATCCGATGCTGATCTCGACCGGGTTCGAGCGACCGCTCGCGGCGGGATCGCCGCTGGCGCAGGAGCCGGTCGGGTTCGATCCGGCGTCGGCCGAGACCTCGCTCGACCCGCTGTCGTTCGTCGCCGCCGAACAGATTGGCGAACTGGCGCGGGTCGCACCGTCGCCGCCGCCGGTCGAGGACGATATCGAGTTCCTCACCGCCGAAGCGGCGATCGAGGACGATGCCGAACGGCTCGACATCGATGAAATCGTCGCCGAACCGCTCGAAACCGAAGAGTTCGCCGCTACCGAAGAGCTCGTCGCCACCGAAGCGGTCGTGGCCGACGACTTCGACCTGGGCCATCTGACCCTGGAAGCGGTCGACAGCCGGGACGACGTCCCGGGCAACGCCGCGCCGTATTCGCCGACGCTCGAGGAGTGGGTGGAGCCGGCCGCGGCGCAGGCCGACGTGCCCGCACTCGACGAAGCCGGGCTCGGCGATCTGGAAGTGTGGCGCGCGCCGCCGCAGGACCAGGTCCGCGAGCTGTTCGATTTCGACAGCGCTTTCTCGATCCAGGACGACAAGCCCGAACCCGGGTTCGAATCCGAGTCGGCGCCGACGGTCGCGCCGCTCGATTTCGACGACGGCCGCAACGAACGCGCCGCCGCCGAAGCGCGCAACTTCGAGAGCGATTTCGAATTCGATTTGAACGAAGACCTGCCGGCGGCGCCGAAAGCGCCGCTGCCGCCAGCGCCGGCAGTGCCGGACTGGTCGTTCAGCGACGAGGCCAGTCTGGTCAGCGCGGCCACCGGCCAGAGCGGCGCGCACGGCAACGCCGGCGTCGGCAAACACGATCTAGACGAAATCGAGCGGCGTATTTCCAGCCTCGAGCTGGTCGACGACAGCCAGCCCGTCTCGACCCGCAACGGCGCCGTGCTGGTGCTCGCCGGCATCGGCGGACCCGATGCGGTGCGCCAATTGCTCGGCGCGCTGCCGGAGAATTTCGGTCGGCCGGTGCTGGTGCAGCAGCGCCTAGACGGCGGCCGCTACGACAAGCTGGTCGCGCAGATGCAGCGCGCCACCTCGGTGCTGGTCAAGCTCGCCGAAGCCGGCACGCGCACCATCGACGGGGTGATCTACATCCTGCCGGCGGGGCTCGGCATCGAAGTCGGCGACAACGGCATCCAGTTCGTCGAAGGCGGCGAAGTGCTCGACGTCTTGCCGGCTTCCGACAGTGCGGTGTTGTTGTTCAGCGGCGCCGACCCGGCCCAGGTCGACACGGCGATGACGCTGTCCGCGCACGGCGCGATGGTCGCCGGCCAGTCGCCCGACGGTTGCTACGATGCGGCCGCCGCCAGCGCGGCGATCGCGCGCGGCGCCGGCAGCGGTCAGCCGGCCGAGCTCGCCGCCAAGCTGGCCTCGCGCTGGTCGGCGCAGAGCGCGATTTGAGGCGCCGGCCAAGCGCTTGAACGCCGTCGCCAGGCGCGACGGCACCGAATCCCGGATTCCGGCGTCATCGAATCCACCGCAACAGATCCACCGGTTGAAGGCCGCGCGAGCCGCGGCGAGGACGCGAAGCGATGTCGAACGAGAACCAGGTCAGCGACGCAGCCCCCGAAACCAGCGCGCACGCGGACATCCGCGGCGTGTTGATCCAGGTCGGCGGCGGACGACTGCTGCTGCCCAACGCGACCATCGCCGAGGTGCTGTCCTACGCGCCGCCGGCGCCGATCGACGACGCGCCGCGCTGGCTGCTCGGCCAGATCCGCTGGCGCGGTTGGCATCTGCCTCTGGTCGCGTTCGGCGAACTGTCCGGGCTGGCCCGCGAGCAGGGCGGCCTGGGCAGCAAGGTCGTGGTGTTGAAGGCGCTCAGCGCCGCCTCGCGCCTGCCGTATTTCGCCCTGTTGACCCAGGGCTTCCCGCGCCTGGTCACGGTGTCGCGCGACAGCCTGTCGGTCGCCGGGCGCGAAGGCGACGTGCTGCCGCATGCGGTGCAGGCGCGCGTGCTGCTCAACGACGATCCGGCGCTGCTGCCGGATCTGGAAGCGCTGGAAGCGATGATCGGCGAAGCGCTCGCACAGTCGGCGTGAGTCCGGCGCCGCAGGCCGGCGGCGCGGCGCCGCAGTCGCGCCCTGTATCCGGTCCGCCGTCCGCCGCGGCGGCGCCGAAACGTTTCGCTTCGGTCGACGCCCTGCGCGGCCTGACCGTCGCGGCGATGCTGCTGGTCAACAACCCCGGCGACTGGGGCCACGTCTATGCGCCCTTGCAGCATTCGCAATGGCACGGCTTCACCCCGACCGATCTCGTGTTCCCGATGTTCTTGTTCATCGTCGGCGTGTCGATCGCGTTGGCGCTGATGCCGCGCCGCGAGCACGGCGTCGCCGCGGCGACACTGCTTCGACCGGCCTTGTGGCGCGCCCTGCGCATCGTCGGCCTCGGGCTGTTGCTGCATGTCTGCGCGATGTGGGCGATCGGCCACGAGCAGTTGCGCATTCCCGGGGTCTTGCAGCGGATCGGCCTGTGTTTCGCGGCCGCGGCGCTGATCGCGCTGTACGTGCCGGCGCGGGTGCAATGGATCGCCTGGGCGGGGTTGCTGCTCGGCTACGCCGGCTTGCTCGCCTCCGGCGGCAGCTATGCGCCGTTCGACAACATCGCCAGCCGCGTCGACAGCGCCTTGTTCGGCGCCCACGTCTTCCAGATCGATGCGGCCAGCGGCCGCGGCCACGACCCCGAAGGCCTGGTGTCGACGCTCGGCGCGCTCGCGACCACCTTGCTCGGCCTGCGCGCCGGCGATTGGTTGCGTCGCGGCGCGGTGCGCGCGCTGTGGATCGCCGGCGCGGCCTGTCTGCTCGCCGGCTGGGCCGCGGCGCATTGGCAGCCGCTCAACAAGAATCTGTGGACCCCGGCCTACGTGCTGTGGAGCGGCGGTCTGTCGTGTTGGGTGCTGGCCGTGTTCCACCAGCTGATCGACCGTCGCGGCTGGCCCGCGCTCGGGCGCGCCTTCGGCGTCAACGCGATCGCCGCTTACGCCGGCTCGGCCCTGTTGCTGTATCTGCTGATCGGCATGGGCTGGCTGCAACCGGTGTATCGGCGCGGTTTTGCCGACTGGATGACCCCGTGGTTCGGGCCTTACTTGCCCTCGCTGGCGTTCGCGCTGGTCTTCGTTGCGTTGTGGTGGGGCGTGGTGCGCTGGCTGGATGCGCGGCGGATCTATTTCAAGATCTGAGCGCGGTTGCCTGGCTGGATGGGGCAACGCAACGGCTAATCCCCGCACGTGCTGCGCAGGCGCCGCCCCTTTGCAAGGGGGTAACGGCACTGGCCGCGGGGTGATGGGTTCTCGAAGGGAGCATCGGCAGTGCCGCGCACCGCTGTTCGCCCCGTTGTAGGGCAGGGGATTTGCTTTGCCTCGGGGCGACAACGAGTCGTAGTCTCAGGCCAGATCGCCGAACCTCGCCTGCAGTGCCGCGATCGCCGCCAAGCCGGCGGTTTCCGTGCGCAGGATGCGCGGGCCCAGCCGCAAGCCCTGGAAGCCGGCATCGCGCAGCTGCTGGCGGTCCAGCGGCGACCAGCCGCCTTCCGGGCCGATCGCCAGCAACACCGGCGCCGCGCTCGCGACCGCCAAGGTGGCGAAGGCGAGTTCGCCTTCGGGGTCGAGGATCAGGCGCAGCCCGCCCGGCGGCAACGCCGCCAGGGTCGCCGCCAACGAACGCGGCGCCGACACTTCGGGCACGCGGGCGCGGCCGCTCTGTTCGCAGGCCGAGGCGACCACGCTGCGCCAATGCGCATGGCGTTTCTCGGCGCGCGCTTCGTCGAGCTTGACCTCGCTGCGCTGCGACCACAGCGGATGCATCGTGTGCACGCCGAGCTCGGTGGCCTTCTGCAGGATCAGGTCCATTTTCTCGCCGCGCGCGATGCCCTGCAGCAGCACCAGGGGCAGCGGCGACTCGCGCTCGACTTCCTGCGCCGACTCGACCGCCACCCGCACCTCGCGCTTGCCGAGCGCGACGATGCGGCCGTGGTAGTCGCGGCCGTCGCCGTTGAACAGCACGCAGGCATCGCCGACCTCGTGGCGCAGCACGCGGGCGAGATGGGTCGCGGCGCCTTCGGGCAGCGCCACCTCGCGGCCCGCGCCGAGCTCGGCGTCGACATGGACTCGGGTCAGGCGCATGCGGCGGTCTCCCGCACGGCCTGGTCGATCGCCGCGCGCGTGGTGTCGGCGAGCAGGGCCAGGGCCTCTTCGTCGATCGAATACGGCGGCATCCAGTACAGCACGTCGCCGAGCGGGCGCAGCAGCACGCCGCGTTCGAGCGCGGCGCGGTAGGCGTGCAGGCCGATGCGCGCGGCAGGGTCGAACGGGGTGCGCTTGTCGCCGTTACGGGTGAGTTCGAAGGCGACGATCATGCCGGCCTGGCGCACGTCGGCCACGTGCGGGTGATCGGCGAACTCGGCGGCGAGCCGGGCCATGCGCGCGCTGGTGGCGCGATTGCGGACCAGGATGTCGTCGTCGCGGAAAATATCCAGGCTGGCCAGCGCCGCCGCGCAGGCCAGCGGGTTGCCGGTGTAGCTGTGCGAATGCAGGAAGGCGCGTTCGCGCGAATCGTCGAGGAAACCGTCGTAGATCGACTGCGTGGTCAGCACCGCGGCGAGCGGCAGGGCGCCGCCGGTCAGGCCCTTCGACAAACACAGCAGGTCGGGCATGACCCCGGCCTGCTCGCTGGCGAACAGGGCGCCGGTGCGGCCGAAACCGACCGCGATCTCGTCGGCGATCAGGAACACGCCGTGCTCGTCGCACAGTTCGCGCGCCAGTTTGAGATACAGCGGGTCGTGCATGCGCATGCCGCCGGCGCATTGCACCCGCGGCTCCAGGATCAGCGCGCAGACTTCGTCGGCATGGCGTTCGAGCAGGTCGCGCAAAGCCGCCGCGGCGACCTGCGCGCGTTCGGCCGGGCTCTGGCCGGGTTCGCACAGGTAGGCGTCGGGCGAGGGCGCGAACAGCGACTCCGCCAGCAGCGGCGCGTAGATGCGCCGGTACAGCGGGATGTCGCCGACCGCGAGCGCGCCGAGGGTCTCGCCGTGGTAGCCGTTCTCCAGGGCGATGAACTTGGTCCGGCCTTCGATGTCGCGGTTGCGGAACCAATGGAAGGCCATCTTCAGCGCGACCTCGACCCCGGCCGAGCCGTTGTCGGCGTAGAACACCTTGCTCAGCGGCGCGCGTCCTTCCTGGCGCGGCGCCAGCGCCAGCAGGCGCTCGGCGAGCTCGACCGCGGGCGCGTGCGAGCAGCCGGCCAGGATCACGTGCTCGAGGGTCCGCGCCTGGGTCGCGATGGCCTCGGCGATGCGCGGCTCGGCATGGCCGAACAGGTTGGTCCACCAGCTCGAGATCGCATCCAGATAGCGACGCCCGTCGTGTCCGATCAGCCACGGTCCGCGCCCGCTCGCGATGGGCAGCAACGGCAGCGTATGGGGGTGTTCGCGCATCTGGGTGCAGGGATGCCAAAGCACCGCCAGGTCGCGTTCTCGCCAGGAGTCCGCCGCGTCGGCGCCCGGCTCTGTTAGCATCGTCGTGTCGTGAGTGATCTCTCGCATCCCCCTATTATCGTGCCTTTCCGCTCCCCGCTCACGCCCGGAGCCGCGCCATGACCCGGCGGCTGCCGACCATTCATCACGTCACCGAGCACGAGGCCGGTCCGTACCGGCTGGAACGGCTCGATCTCGAGTTTTCCAACGGCGAACGCCGCCAGTACGAGCGCCTGCATGGGCGCGGCCACGGCGCGGTCGTGGTGGTGCCGATGATCGACGAGGACACCGTGCTGCTGGTGCGCGAATACGCCGCTGGAGTGCATCGCTACGAGCTCGGCCTGGTCAAGGGCCGCATCGACGCCGGCGAGAGCCCGATCGAGGCCGCCGACCGCGAGCTCAAGGAAGAAGCCGGCTACGGCGCGCGTTCGCTGACCGTGCTGCGCTCGCTGACCCTGGCGCCGACGTACATGAGCCACCAGGCCCATCTGGTCCTCGCCCGCGATCTCTACCCCGAGCGCCTGCCCGGCGACGAACCCGAGGAGCTCGAAGTGGTGCCGTGGAAGCTCGACGACCTGCACGAGCTGATCCTGCGCCAGGATTTTTCCGAGGGCCGCAGCATCGCCGCGTTGTTCATCGCGCGCGAGTGGCTGCGCAACGGCGAACCGCAGCCGGAGCCGCAGGCATGAGCGCCGCCGAGCCGAGCCGGCCCCTGCTGAGCCAGGCCCAGATCGAAGGCGCGATCGAGATCGCACGTGCCGCCGCGGGCGCGATCCTGGCCGTCTACGAGAGCGAGTTCGCGGTCGAGCGCAAGGCCGACGCCTCGCCGGTCACCGCCGCCGACATGGCCGCGCACCACCTGATCCTCGACGGGCTCGCCCGTCTGACCCCCGACATCCCGGTGCTGTCGGAAGAGTCCGCGCACGAAGTCAGCTTCGAGCAGCGCCGGCACTGGTCGCGCCTGTGGCTGGTCGATCCGCTCGACGGTACCCGCGAATTCGTCAAGCGCAACGGCGAGTTCTCGGTCAACCTGGCCTTGATCGACCACGGCGAGCCGGTGTTCGGCCTGATCCAGGCGCCGGTCGGCGGCGCGCTGTGGTACGCCCAGCGCGGCGGCCGCGCCTACCGTCGCGACGGCGACGACGAGCGCGAAGTGCGGGTGCGCGCACCGGCGGCGCAGCCGTTGCGGGTCGCGGCGAGCCGTTCGTTCCACAGCGACCGCGCCGAGCGGGCGATGGCGCGGCTGCAACGCGAAGCGCCCGGCGGCATCGACATGCTCAGCCTGGGGTCTTCCCTGAAATTCTGCCGGATCGCCGAGGGCGGTCTCGACCTGTACCCGCGTTTCGGCCCGACCAGCGAATGGGACACCGCCGCCGGCCAGTGTGTGCTCGAAGCCGCCGGCGGCGCGGTGTTCGATCCGCAGGGCCGGCCGTTCCGCTACAACCAGCGCGCCGGCATTCTCAACGGCGATTTCGTCGCCGTGGGCGACCTCGCCCTGCCGTGGAAGGAGTGGCTCGATGGCTGAAGTGCTGAACCTGCCGCCGGGCATCGCCGGGCTGCTCGCGATCATGGCGCGCCTGCGCGATCGCGACAGCGGCTGCCCCTGGGACCTCGAACAGGATTTCGCCTCGATCGCGCCGTACACGATCGAAGAAGCCTACGAAGTCGCCGACGCCATCGATCGCAAGGACCTGGTGTCGCTGAAGGACGAACTCGGCGACCTGCTGCTGCAGGTCGTGTTCCATGCGCGCATGGCCGAGGAGCAGGGCGCGTTCGCCTTCGACGACGTGGTCGCGGCGATCAGCGACAAGATGGTGCGCCGGCATCCGCACGTGTTCGGCGACGCCAGCGTCGAGGACGTCGAGGCGCAGACCGTGGCCTGGGAAGAACAGAAACGCCGCGAGCGCGAAGCGGCAGGCGAGGTCGACACGTCGGCCCTGGCCGGCATCGCCCGCGGCCTGCCCGAGTGGCAGCGCGCGGTGAAACTGCAAAAGCGCGCGGCCGCGGTCGGTTTCGACTGGCCCGACGTCGCCCCGGTGATCGCCAAGCTGCACGAGGAAATCGAGGAAGTCCGCGCCGAGTTCGCCGCGGTCGCGGCCGCGCCCGACGATGCGGCCGCGCGCGCGCGCCTCGAGGACGAGATCGGCGACGTGCTGTTCGTCTGCGCCAACCTCGCCCGCCACGGCAAAGTCGACCCGGGCGCGGCGCTGCGCCGCGCCAACCTCAAGTTCGAACGCCGCTTCCGCGCGATGGAGACCCTGGCCGCGCAGGACGGCCTGGCCCTGGCCGAGTTGCCGCTGGAAGGCCAGGACGCTTACTGGGACCAGGCCAAGCGCGCCGAACGCGGCGAGTCCTGAGCGGCGCCGCCGAGCCGCGTTCCACCGCGCACGCTCGACGGTGCCCCCGAGCTTGCGGCGTTGCCAACGGCGCGGCAGGATGCGGGCAGGTTCGGCGACGACGGGGCGAAACGCTCCGGTTGAGCGACGCGCGCGATCAAGCGAGGGCAGGGACATGGCGAACCGTTTTTCGAGTTTCCGCGAGTTCTACCCGTTCTATCTGAGCGAGCACAGCAACCGCACCAGCCGGCGCCTGCATTTCATCGGCAGTTGCGGGGTGCTGGCGTTGCTCGCGCTGGCCTTGTGGCAGGGGCGGCCCGGGCTGCTGCTCGCGGCGCTGGTCTGCGGTTACGGTTTCGCCTGGGTCGGGCATTTCTTCTTCGAGAAGAATCGCCCGGCCACCTTCAAGCACCCGCTGTATTCCTTCCTTGGCGACTGGGTGATGTTCAAGGACATCCTGACCGGCAAGATCAAGTTCTGAAGCACCTGCGGGAACCCTTCGGGGAAAGACCCATCGGATAAAACCACCGGGAAGCCGGCGCGAGCCCAAACCGATCGGCCGCGCGCGGCCCATCCATCAAGGAAGATGCCGTGATTTCGAAGAACGCTCTGTACGGCCTGATGTTGACTTGCCTGTGGCCGGGCGCGGTGTCGGCGGCGACCGCCGCGCAGCCCGATGTGCCGATGCGTGTGTCGCCGTGGCTCAGCGACAGCATGGACAGCAAGACCTGTCCCATCGTTCACCTCTATCTCGCCGGGGCGCGCTCCGCCGAAGCCGCCTCGGCCCAGGGCGGCCCGATCGAGGCCGGCCCGATCGAGGGCGGCGCCGCGCTGGCGACGGTGTGGCGCAACCGCGACGACGAAACCTCGGCGCTCGAGGCCTGGCCGGCGCTGCATCTGTCGGTGGCCGGCAGGCCCTATGCCTTGCGCCGCGAGGGCGCGCATTCGGATATCGAGATCTTGGGCCTGGAGCGGCAGCGTGGACAGACCCTGCGCTGGTCGAATCCCGGCGAGAAGATCTCGGCGGAGCTGCGCCTGGGCCCGCCGAGCCGGTCGGTCGAGCAGGATGGGCGCTGGGTACGGTTGCCGGCGGCGCAGGCGGTGCAGGCGCACGCGGACGGCGCCAGCAGCCTGACCCGCTGGAGCGGCCGGCTGACGATCGACCTGCACGGCCAGCGTTGGCGGCGCGAGGTCGAGGTCGAGTCCTTGTGCGGTCCGTGACGGGCCGACCGCGATCGCTCCACCGAGCCCGGTTTAAACAAGCTCAGCTCGACAAGCTCCGCTGAACAAGCTAAAGCAGCGCGCTCAATCCAGGAAAATAAGCCAGGCCGCGACCACGATCAGGCCGAAGCCGGCCCAGTGGTTCCATTTCAGCGGCTCGCCGAGGTACCAGGCCGAGAAGCCGGCGAACACCAGCAGGGTGATCACCTCCTGCATGCCCTTGAGTTGCGGCGCCGAGTACACCGCGCTGCCGAGGCGGTTGGCCGGCACCTGCAGGCAGTACTCGAACAGGGCGATGCCCCAGCTGACCGCGATCGCCAGTACCAGCGGCGACGACTTGTATTTGAGATGGCCGTACCAGGCGAACGTCATGAAGATGTTCGAGCCGAGCAGCAGCAGGATCGGGTAGAGACGGTCGGCAAGCATCGGCGCGTTTCGTGACGGAGTGAGCGGTCAGCGTAGCGAGGGTCTTCACGGGCCGTCCACCTTGGCGAGGGCAACCTTCACAAAACTGAAGGAATGGAGAGGCTGCATGCAGGGTACGAGAGACGGAGGGCTGGTCCTGATCGTCGAAGACAACCGCAATATCTCCGAAATGGTCGGCGAGTACCTCGAAAGCCGCGGCTTCGAGGTCGACTACGCGGCCGACGGTCTCGACGGTTACCGCCTTGCCACCGAGAACAGTTACGACGTGATCGTCCTGGACCTGATGCTGCCGCGCATGGACGGCATCGAGGTCTGCAAGAAGCTGCGCGAGGAAGCCCGCAAGTCCACCCCGGTGCTGATGCTGACCGCACGCGACACGCTCGACGAAAAACTCACCGGCCTGAGCGCCGGCGCCGACGATTACCTGACCAAGCCGTTCGCGATCCAGGAACTCGAAGCGCGCCTGCGCGCCCTGATCCGGCGCGAGCGCCGCCAGGTCGGCGGCGAGGTGCTCAAGGTCGCCGACCTGGTGCTCGACCCGGCCAGCCTGCGGGTCACCCGCGGCGGCAGCGAGCTGCAGTTGTCGCCGATCGGCCTGCGCCTGTTGACCATCCTCATGCGCGAATCGCCGCGCGTGGTCAGCCGCCAGGAAATCGAGCGCGAAATCTGGGGCAACGGTTTGCCGGATTCCGACACCCTGCGCAGCCACCTGTACAACCTGCGCAAGACCATCGACAAGCCGTTCGACAAGCAGCTCTTGCATACCGTGCAGAGCGCCGGCTACCGGGTGGCAGACATCTCGCAGCCGCCGGACTGACCGGCCGAGATCATGCCGCAGGGGCTACCGCGCAAGATCAAGCTTGCGTTCATTCTGCAAGCCTTGATCGGCAGCATCGCGATCACGCTGGGCATCCTCCTGGCGGGGCTCGCGGTGCGCCACGTGGTGCTCGAGCAGCGCATGCAGCGCGAGGCCGACGACTACTGGGCCGGGCGCATCCGCGACCCGAACTACCCGCTGCCGCGCACCTCGACCACGCGCGGCCATTTCGTCTCCGCCGGCGACAGCGATTCGATGTTGCCGGCGCTGATCCGCGGGTTCGACTCGGGCCTGCACGACCTGCCCGGCGGCGGCCGGGTGGTATTGGTCGACCGGCGCGAGCCCGGCACCTTCTACATGATCTACGCCACCGAGCTGATCGACGAGGCGATCCTCTACACCGGGCTGTTCTCGCTGCTGCTGTCGCTGCTGACGACCTACCTGATTTCCTGGCATACCTACCGCACTTCCAAGCGCCTGGTCTCGCCGGTGAGCTGGCTGGCCAACGTGGTCTCGCAATGGGACCCACGCGATCCCGACACCAGCCTGATCGAGCCGATCAAATTCCCCTACGACCCCGGCAGCGAGGTGCGCCGGCTGTCGAGTTCGCTCAGCGGCCTGGCCGAGCGGGTCAGCGACTTCGTCGAGCGCGAACGCGACTTCACCCGCGACGCCAGCCACGAACTGCGCACGCCGCTGACGGTGATCCGGGTCGCCACCGACCTGATGCTGGCCGACCCCGACACGCCGCTGCGCGCGCAACGCTCGCTGCTGCGCGTGCAGCGCGCCGGCCGCGACATGGAGGCGGTGATCGACGCCTTCCTGATCCTGGCGCGCGAGTCCGACGTCGAGCCGCAGTCGGAAGAATTCCTGGTCCGCGACATCGTCGACAACGAAATGGAGCGGATCCTGCCGCTGCTCAACGGCAAGCCGGTCGAGCTGCATCTGTACGACGAAGGCGGGCCGCGCCTGAACGCGCCGCCGCACGCGCTCGGGGTCATGGTCGGCAACCTGCTCAGCAATGCAGTGCGTTTCACCGACCAGGGCCGCATCGACGTGCGCCTGAGCCGCGACAGCATCGAGATCCGCGACACCGGCATCGGCATGTCGGTGGAGACTCTGACCAAGGCGTTCACGCCGTTCTACCGCGCCGACTTCTCGGCCGGCGACGGCAAGGGCATGGGCCTGTCGATCGTGCGCCGGCTCGGCGAACGCTTCGGCTGGCCGGTGACTCTGACCAGCGCGCCCGGGCAGGGCACCACCGCGGTGATCCGTTTCCGCCCCGGCAGCGCGACTCTCAGCACCCACATGCCGCCGCTGCCGCGCCGCCCCGGCGCCGACTGAGCCCGGCCGCCGGCTGCGACGCTTTCGCGCCCTGGCGAATCCCTGTGCAGAACGCCGGTCGCCGGGCCGGTTCCGCTTGCGCGGGCGATGGACGAAACTGAACCGTTCGCGCGGGCCTCGGTCCGGGCAGCGAGTGCTGTCAACCGCATTCAGCCACGCGCGTTCGCGCCTTCATAGCCCACGATCCGAGTCCCATGAGCGCAGCCAAGCCGACCTCACCCGCGACGAACAAGAACGGGCGCCGCAAATCGCCATGGCCCAAGCGCATCGTCGCCGCCGCGGTGGCGCTGGCCTTGGCCGGCGGCGCCTGGACGTTCTACCGGCAGCGAAACGCCGAACAGGCCGCGGGCGCCTATCGCACCGCCAAGGTCGAGCGCGGCGACATTCGCGTCGCCATCTCGGCCACCGGCGCGCTCTCGGCGATCTCGACCGTCGACGTCGGCAGCCAGATCTCCGGCCAGGTCACCGAAGTGCTGGCCGACTACAACGACCGGGTCAGCAAAGGCCAGGTGATCGCGCGCATCGACCCGGCCACCTACGAAGCGCAGATCGCTCAGGGTTCGGCTCAGGTCAGCAGCGCCCGCGCCAGCCTCGCCACCGCGCAGGCGACCCTGCGCAATGCCGAGCTCGACTATCAGCGCAAGTCGGAACTGGCCAAGAACCAACTCGTCGCGCGCAGCGATGCCGACCTGGCCCGCGCCGCGCGCGACCAGGCCCGTGCCCAGCTGGCTGGCGCCGAGGCCCAGATCAACCAACAGATCGCCTCGACCCAGACCTCGCGCCTCAACCTGCAGCGCACGGTGATCCGCGCGCCGGTCGACGGCGTGGTGCTGACCCGCAGCATCGAACCCGGCCAGACCGTGGCCGCGAGCCTGCAGTCGCCGGTGCTGTTCCAGATCGCCGAAGACCTGTCGAAGATGGAGATCGTGCTTGCCATCGACGAGGCCGACATCGGCCAGGTCAAGCCGGGCCAGAGCGTCAACTTCACCGTCGACTCCTTCCCCGACCGCCAGTTCCGCGGCGCGGTCCAGCAGGTGCGGTTGTCGGCGACCAATACCAGCAACGTCATCACCTATCCGGTCGTGGTCTCGGTCGACAACGGCGACGGCGTGCTGCTGCCGGGCATGACCGCCAACGCCGAGATCGAAGTCAGCCGCCGCGACGACGTGCTGCGGGTCAGCAACGCCGCGCTGCGCTACAAGCCGGCCGACGAAGCGGCCGGTGCCGGCGCGGCCGGCGGTCCTCCCGGCGGCGCGCGCGGCGGCCTCGGCGGCGAACTGCCGCGGGTGGCGCAGGCGCTCAAGCTCGACACGAACCAGCAGGCCGCGTTCGACGCCGCGCTGGAGCAAATGAAACAACGCATGGCCGCGCGCACCGCGGCCCCGGCCGCGGCGCCGTCGGGCGGTGGCGGCGGCGCGCCGATCATCATCGGCGGCCGCGGCCGCGGCCCCGGCGGCGGTGGCGGCAACAACAACCGCAACCGCGGCGGCGGAGCCGTTTCCGGCGCGGCGCGCCAGCGCATGCAGGAACGTTTCAACCAGCAGTTCGGCGCGTTCCGCTCGATGCTCAACGACGCTCAGCGCAAACGATGGGACGCCGAGATCGCCAACCTGGTGACCGCGCGGCGCGTACCGCTGTACAAGCTGGTCAACGGCGAGCCGGAGCAGATCGTGGTCCGGGTCGGCGCCAGCGACGGCAGCTGGACCGAAGTCTCGGGCAACATCCGCGAAGGCGACGAGATCGTGGTCGGCAGCGGGCGCGGCGCGAAATGAGCGACGCCGCTGACGCCACCGCGGTCATCGAAACCCGCGCGCTCGGCAAGGTCTACTCGCCGGGCAGCGAGGCCGAAGTGATCGCCCTGCACGGCGTCGAAATGTCGATCGCGCGCGGCGAGTTCGTCGCGATCATGGGGCCGTCGGGTTCGGGCAAGTCGACCCTGATGAACCTGATCGGCTGCCTCGACACGCCGACCAGCGGCGTGTACCTGTGCGACGGCATCGACATCGCCAGCCTCGACGCCGAAGAACGCGCAATCCTGCGCCGCGACAAGATCGGTTTCGTGTTCCAGGGCTTCAACCTGTTGCCGCGCATGAGCGCGCTGGAGAACGTGGCGATGCCGATGGGCTATGCCAACGTGCCGCGCGAAGAGCGTACGCGCCGCGCCCAGGAGGCGCTGGATGCGGTCGGCCTGAGCGGCCGCGCCGGCCACCGCCCGAGCGAGTTGTCCGGCGGCCAGCAGCAGCGCGTGGCGATCGCTCGCGCCCTGATCAACCGGCCGCCGATCCTGCTCGCCGACGAACCCACCGGCGCGCTCGACACCCGCACCGGCGAGGAAATCCTGGCTCTGTTCAAGCGCCTGCAGGCGGAGGACCACACCGTCGTGCTGATCACCCACGACCCGGACGTGGCCGCGCACGCCGACCGCACCTTCGTCATGCGCGACGGCGAACTGCACGTGCAGGAGGCCGGCGCATGAGCCTGATGGAAGTCCTGCGCACCGCCATCTTCGCCCTGCGCGGCAATTGGCTGCGCAGCGCGCTGACCTCGCTCGGCGTGATCATCGGCATCGCCGCGGTGATCGTGATGGTCTCGGTCGGCCAGGGCACCCAGTCTGAAATCGACAAGCTGGTTTCGGGCCTCGGCTCGAACCGGCTCGACATCAGCTCGGGCGGCGGCGGACGCGGCACCGGCGGCGTGCGCCTGAGCGCATCGAGCTTTTTCACCCTGACCGAGGCCGACGCCGAGGCGATCCGCAACGAAGTCTCGGAAGTGCAGTACGTCGCCGCCTCGCTGCGCGGCGGCACGCAGGCGGTCTATGCCGAGAACAACTGGTCGACCCAGTGGCAGGGCGTGCAGGCGGATTTCTTCGACATCAACGGCTGGACCATCGCCTCGGGCGCGAGCTTCGAGGCGCGCGACTACGGCAGCGGCGCCAAGTCGGTGATCCTCGGCGAAACCGTACGACGCGAGCTGTTCGGCGACGAGGACGCTATCGGCCAGACCGTGCGCCTCGGCCGGGTGCCGTTCACTGTGGTCGGCACGCTCAGCCCGAAGGGGCAGGGCGGCTTCGGCCAGGACCAGGACGACGTGGTGCTGGTGCCGCTGGAGACCGGGCGCCGGCGCCTGCTCGGCGCGATGGGCCTGCCGACCGGCGCGGTCATGCAGATCGCGGTCGGGGTCGGCCGCGCCGAAGACGTGGCCTATGCGCAGGAAGAAATCGAAGGCCTGCTGCGCCAGCGCCACAAGATCCAGCCCGGCGGCGACGACGACTTCAGCGTGCGCAACATCGCCGAGGTGGTCGCCACCCGCACCCAGACCACGCGGCTGATGTCCCTGTTGCTCGGCGCGGTGGCGACGATCTCGTTGATCGTCGGCGGCATCGGCATCATGAACATCATGCTGGTCTCGGTGACCGAGCGCATCCGCGAGATCGGCCTGCGCATGGCGGTCGGCGCCGGCCCGAGCGATATCCAGCGCCAATTCCTCGCCGAGGCGATGTTGATTTCGTTGATCGGCGGCGCGCTCGGCATCGCGATCGGCGTGGTCGGCACGATCCTGGTCGGCAAGTTCGGCGCTCTGCCGATCGCCTTGAACGGCCGGATCATCGCCCTGGCGGCGGGATTCTCGATCGCTACCGGCCTGTTCTTCGGCTATTACCCCGCGCGCAAGGCCTCGCAGCTGGACCCGATCGAGGCACTGCGCCAGCAATAACGCGAGCGCCGCGACCAACGGCACAGGTGCCTGCCGCCCGTCCGTGACATCGTGCCGGCGGCGATCCGGGATGGCCGGATCGGAACGGATCGGGTCACATCGGAGCGGACATGAGCAAGTGGTGGTTGGTGGTGTTGTTGCTGTGGCCGTTGCAGGAGGCCGCGGCGCAGGCCGGCGCGACGCCGGCGACGGTGATCGTCCTGGGCGTCGACCACGCCGCGCAACTGGTCTCCGAACGCGACCAGCCGGCGTTGCTGGACGCCTTCCTCGATCGCGCCCGGCCCGATGCGATCTGCGTCGAGCGCGCGCCGGAAGCGTTCGCGCGCGGCGATTTCTACGAGTTCACCTACGAGGTCCAGGACGTGGCGGTGCCGTTCGCGCGCCGGCACGGGATCGAGCTGTGCCCGATCGATTGGGAGCCGCCGGTGGAGGACCAGCGGCTCGGCTTCGGCCTGAGCCTGGACGCACCGCCGGAACTGCGTCCGCTCAAGGGCTTCATGGGCTTTCTCGCGTTCGGCCCGGAGGCGCTGGCGCGCGACTTCTTCCATGCCGACGACCCGGCCAGGCTGCACAAGGTGACGAACTGGGCGGCGACCCCGGCGGCCCGCGCCAAAAACGACCTGCCGCGCCGGCTCTATCTCTACCGCACCTACCTGCAGGCGCAGCGCATCGCCGCCGCGGCGCACGCGCATCCCGGCGGTACCGTGGTGGTGGTCGTGGGCGAATTCCACAAGCACGACATAGAAGCGATCCTCAAAGACGACCCCGGCGTGCGCCTGGTGCAGCCGTCGTCGTTGGGCCGGCCCGATGCGAAGGCGCTCGCCGCGCACGACCGTATCGAATACCGCACCGCGATCGCGAGTTTCAACCTGCTCGGCCTGCAATCGTCCGGGCCGGTGGACTACGGGTACGTCGGCCGCGCGGTGGATGCGCTGGAAGCCGCCGGCGCGACGCCGCAGGCGCGGTTGTTCCGGGTGCGGCTGGACCTGCTGCAAGGCCGGATTGAGCGCGGCGACGCCATCGCCCGCTACCGCGCGATCGCGGCCGAGGCCGGCGATGCCCGTTTCGCCTGGACCGGCGTCAAGGACGGAGCGCGCGTGGATTCCTGGTTCGACCCCTTCGGCAACCTGGACGTACGCCGCCGCGCCCTGCTGGAGGCCGCGCGGGAATCCTGGACCGCCGGCGATGCCGCCGCCGCCAACGAATTGCTGGACGCCTGCAGCGAAGGCCTGAGCCCGCGCCAGCGCGACCAATTGCGCGGCTATTGGCAGCGAGACGTGGCGGTGGCGAGGCCTGCGCGATAGGAGTCGAGCAGGCTCCGACGGTGCGTGTTCGCCTCGATGTTTCCCGTCCCTTTGTAGGAGCGGCCTGAGCCGCGACAAGGGGACTCGCAGCGGCCGCAAGGCCGACGTTATCGATCGAAGCGTAGTGGTTTCGCAGGGTAGGAGCGGCGCAAGCCGCGACATCGCTGCGGCGGTCTTGCGGCGCATCGTTCAAGAAAGATCAGGATCCGGATTAGATCAAGATCAAACCCAAAGCTTCCGCCACTAAAGCGGCGGGTTACTTTCTTTTGTCTAAAGCAACAAAAGAAAGGTAACCAAAGAAAAATGCTCCTTTTTGAATCAAGGGCCCGCGTGTTCGATGCATTCGCGGGGATTTTTCATACGGGACATCCCTGTCCCGATGAAAAACGGCGCGCATCCCTGCGCGCCGCTCTTCGGGTCTTCTTATGCCTTCGCGAGTGCGTATCGACGCACAGCACCAGCCAAACAACAGAACCTGAGGGCGGCGACGCCATCCCCTGTAGGAGCGGCGTAAGCCGCGACCAGGGAACGTGCAGAACCAACGAGGCCGACGCCGCCCATCGAAGCGGCGCGCTTTCGCCGGGGTAGGAGCGGCGCAAGCCGCGACCGCGAATCTGCGGCCGCCTGCGCGGGTGCGGGGTTGCGTGGTCGCGGCTTACGCCGCTCCTACAGTGGTCGGTACGCGGCGCCGTTGCCGTTGCCTTGATTTTGATCTGCCGCTTTGCCGGTCACAGAAGACCCGGAGGGCGGCCCGCAGGGATGCGGGCCGTGCGCAAGCAGGCCATGGATGGCCTGTCTGGAGCATCCCTGCGCCGGCATCGATCGCGCGGGCCTGTGATTCAAAACAAAGCACTTTTCTTTGGTTACCTTTCTTTTGTTGCTTTAGACACAAGAAAGTAACCCGCCGCTTTAGTGGCGGAAGCTTTGGGTTTGATCTTGATCTTGATCTCGTTCGATGAGCGATACGCCGCAAGACCGCTGCAGCGCTGTCGCGGCTTGCGCCGCTCCTACCCCTGGCGAAAACTTGCCGCTTCGACGGATGACGACGGCCTCGTTGCTCCTGCGCGTCCCGTGGTCGCGACTCGCCTCGCTCCTACAGGGACAGGCGCGCATCCCGTGGACCAGGCCGGCCTTCTCGGCGGCGACCACGCGGGGCCGCCCTACGGGGCCGGTCGATCGGTAATGCAAGACCGCAGCCGAAATCGATGCCGGTCAGCCGACGCCCCCCGAATCTCATCAACTCCCACGACTCCCACAACCCCCACAACCCCCACAACCCCCACAACCCCCACAACCCCCACAACCCCCACAACCCCCACAACCCCCACAACCCCCACAACCCCTTCCGCGCCCCGGCCCGCCCGCCCGCCCCCAAAACTACGATCCGACCCCCTGCGGTCAGGGCGCCCCTGCCGAGCTTGTGGCAAAATCCCCGCCCTGTAGCGGCCGTCGGCCGCGCCCGGCCCGTTCCGGCCCCGCACGATCGAGACCCGCGTCCATGCCGACCTTCGAGCCGTCTCCGCCCGAGTGCCTCCGTCGTACCGCGATCGTCCCGGTGCAGGGAATCCGCCTCCATGGCTGACGAATACGGGCATCTGCCGCGTGGTCCCGGACGCATCCTGAAAGCCGCCACCTGGTCGTTCCAGGGGCTGCGCGCGGCCTGGTTGCACGAGTCCTCGTTCAGGCTCGAGGTCTATCTGTTCCTGGTCCTGGCGCCGGTGGGCTGGTGGTTCGGCGAAAGCGGGGTCGAGCGGGTGCTGCTGATCGGCTCGATCCTGCTGGTGTTGAGCGTGGAACTGCTCAATTCCGCGGTCGAGGCGGTCATCGAACGCTACGGCCCGGAGTTCCACGAACTGGCCGGACGCGCCAAGGACATGGGCTCGGCGGCGGTGTTCGTGCTGCTGATGAACGTGCTGCTGACCTGGGCCGCGATCCTCGGCCCGCGCTTGTGGGCGCACCTGCTGGGCTGAGCGCGCCTGCGCATGCATTGCGGCCGGCCTCGTCGCCGGCCGATCCGGGCCGCCTCGGCGGCCCACCGGCGCGCCCCCGCGGCGCGCCGTCTGCGGGTCCGGCCCGCGGTTTCTCCGTTATCGACATCTTGAGGTATGCCGCACGTGATTGAATTGCTGACCGATCCGCAAGTCTGGATCACCCTGATCACCCTGAGCGCGATCGAAATCGTGCTGGGCATCGACAACCTCGTCTTCATCTCGATCGCGGTCAGCAAGCTGCCCTACGAGAGCCGCGAGAAGGCGCGCAAGTTCGGCATCGCGGTGGCCTGTATCTCGCGCATCGCACTGCTGCTGACCCTGGCCTGGCTGGCCGGCCTGACCAACGATCTGTTCAGCGTGTTCGGCCAGGGCATCTCGGTGCGCGACCTGGTGCTGATCCTCGGCGGCGCCTTCCTGCTGGTAAAGGGCTCGATGGAGGTCAAGGACCTGATCGTCGGCGAAGACGAATCCGAAGACGTGCACACCAAGCCGGCGGCCTCGTTCATGGCGGTGATCGCCCAGATCGCGGTCATCGACATCGTGTTCTCGCTGGACTCGGTGATCGCTGCGGTCGGCATGGCCAACCACACCCCGGTCATGGTCGCCGCGATCCTGCTCGCCGTGGCGGTCATGCTGCTGGCGTCCAAGCCGCTGGGCTATTTCATCGACCACAACCCGACCATCAAGATGCTGGCGCTGGCCTTCATCGTCCTGGTCGGCGTGTACCTGATCGCCGACGGCCTGGAAGTGCATATCCCGAAGGGCTACATCTACGGCGCGATGGGCTTCTCGGCCCTGGTCGAATGCCTGAACCTGTGGGCGAAGAAGCGCGCCTCGCGGCGCGTCAGCGCCGAATAATCCGGCGCCGGGCGGCCCCGGGCCGCCAATCGATCGCAGCGCAGGGCCGGCAAGCGATTGCCGGCCCTGTTCGTTTGCGGCGGCCCGCTCCACGCGCCCGGACCCGCAGACATCGTCACACCGCGTCCATTGCGCCGGCCGGCGGCCGATGCTGGAATGCGGCCGTCACCCAGCAGGAGTCCGCGCCATGTTCCGAGCCTTGATCGTGCTTGCGCTGACCGCGCTGCTCAGCGGCTGCGGCTACAACACCATCCAGCAGAAGGACGAGGCGGTCGCCGCGGCCTGGTCGCAGGTGCTCAACGTCTACAAGCGCCGCGCCGACCTGGTGCCGAACCTGGTGGCGACGGTGAAGGGCTATGCCAGCCACGAGCAGCAAGTGCTGACCCAGGTCACCGAGGCGCGCGCCAAGGTCGGCAGCATCAATGTGGACGCCAACAATCCCGAGTCGCTCAAGCAATTCGAGCAGGCCCAGGGCGAGTTGCGCGGGGCGATCGGACGCCTGCTCGTGGTCAGCGAGAACTACCCGCAGCTCAAGGCCGACCAGGGCTTCCTGAGCCTGCAGACCCAGCTCGAAGGCACCGAGAACCGGATCACGGTCGAACGCCAGCGTTATATCGGCGCGGTCCAGGACTACAACACCTACATCCGCCAGTTCCCGACCAATCTGACCGCGAAGCTGTTCGGCTATTCGACCAAGCCCAACTTCACCGTCGAAAACCCGGCCGAGATCCAGCAGGCGCCGAAGGTCGATTTCGGCCAGCCGGCGCCGGCCCAGCCTGCTCCCACCCAGCCCGCCCCGGCGCAGGGCTGATCGCCGGCCGATGTCGGCGCCTCCCGCACGCGCAGGCGGGTCCGCACGCGGCACGCCGATCGGCTGGGCCGCGGCCTGGCTGAGCCTGCTGCTGTGGGCATCGGCCGCATGGCCGGCGCTGGCGCAGACGCTCGCGCCCATCCCGGCGATGACCTCGCCGGTGGTCGACACCACCGGCACGCTCGATGCCGACACGCGAGCGCGGCTGGAAGCGCAGGCGCGCGAGCTGCAGCAGCGCAAGGGCAGCCAGTTGCAGGTGCTGATGGTGGCGAGCACCGCGCCCGAGGAAATCGAGCCGTACGCGGTGCGCGCCTACGAGCAGTTCAAGCTCGGGCGCAAGGAGGTCGACGACGGCGTGCTGCTGGTCGTGGCCAAGGACGACCGGCGCGTGCGCATCGAAGTCGGCTACGGCCTGGAGGGCGCGATCACCGACGCCCAGTCCGGCCGCATCATCCAGGAATACCTCGCGCCGAAATTCCGCAGCGGCGATTACGCCGGCGGCCTGACCGACGCGACCGCCATGCTGGTCAAGCTGATCGACGGCGAACCGCTGCCGCCGCCGATGGCGCGGCAGACGCAGGGCGACGGCAACGGCGGCGAGCAGGGCTGGGTGCTCGCCTTCTTCATCGCGATTTTCGGCGGGCAGGTCGTACGCGCCGTGCTCGGCCGGCTGCCGGCGCTGGTGCGCGGGCTGGCCTCAGGACTGGTCGTCGGCGGCATCGCCTGGCTGCTGGCGCTGGCCTGGTGGCTGGTCGGCCTGACCGCGCTGGTCGGCTTGTTCGTCGGCCTGCTCGGCGGCGGCGGGCAGTTCGTCCGCAGCGGCGGCTGGGGCGGTTACGGCGGCGGTGGCTGGGGCGGCGGCGGTGGAGGCGGTGGAGGCGGCTGGTCGGGCGGCGGCGGTTCCAGCGGAGGCGGCGGCGCCTCGGGGAGTTGGTGATGCGTTGGCTCCGTCATCTGTGCGCGCCCTCGGCGCGGCGTCTGTTTCCCGAGGCCGCGCTGCAGCGCATCGCCGAAGCCATCGCGGCGAGCGAATCGCGCCACCACGGCCAGGTTTGTTTCGCGGTCGAAGAACGCTTGCCGTTGCGACAGTTGATCGCCGGCGTGGACGCGCGCGCGGCGGCGCAGGCCGCGTTCGCCCAGCTGCGGGTCTGGGACACCGCCGGCAACAGCGGGGTGCTGTTGTATCTGTTGCTGGCCGACCATCGCATCGAGATCGTCGCCGACCGCGGCTATGCCGCGCGGGTCGGGCCCGAACGCTGGCAGGCGGTCTGCGACGGCATCCAGCAGGCTTTGAGCGCCGGCGCCGCCGAGGCGGCGGTGCTCGGCGGCATCGCCGCCTTGTCGGACATCGTCGCAGAACACTTTCCGCGCGAACGCGGCGCGCCCGGCGACGGCAACGAATTGCCGGACCGCCCGGTCTTGCTGTAACCGGCTCGGCTGGCGCCGCGGGCTTCGGCGCCGCCGGCCATCCGCATCGGCACCACGCGCGCGCGAGTTTGCCGCAATGGGCCGGATCGCTGTCGAAACACCGTATCCGTGCCGGTTTCAGGGGCCGGGCGGCGCCCCGGGTACGGGCCGCGTGGGGCACAATACGGCGGTCATCGTCCCTCAAGAATCGTCCGCCGCATGACCATCCTGCACCAGATCGACCCGATCGCGATCTCTCTCGGCCCGCTGCAAGTCCACTGGTACGGGATCATGTATCTGCTCGGTTTCGTCACCGCCTGGTGGCTGGGGCGACGCCGGGTCCGCGACGGGCGCCTGCCCGGCGTCGGCGAGCAGGCCTACGGCGATCTGCTGTTCTACGCCATGCTCGGCGTGGTGCTCGGCGGGCGCATCGGCTACGTGGTGTTCTACAACTTCGCCGAATTGCTCAAGGACCCCTTGATGCTGTTCCGCATCTGGGAAGGCGGCATGAGTTTCCACGGCGGCCTGCTCGGGGTGATGGCCGCGGCGCTGTGGTGGTCGCACCGTCAACGCACGCATTTCTTCGACGTGATGGATTTCGTCGCCCCGCTGGTGCCGCCGGGCCTGGGTTTCGGCCGCCTGGGCAACTACATCGGCGGCGAGTTGTGGGGCAAGCCCACCGAAGCCGGCTGGGGCGTGATCTTCCCGCGCGCGCCGGAGTTCGCCGGCTGGACCGCCGAGCAGTTGCAGACCCAGTTCGCCGGCGGCGGCCTGGACCGGTTCGCGCGTCATCCCTCGCAGCTGTACCAGGCGCTGCTCGAAGGCCTGGTGATGTTCGCCGCGTTGTGGTGGTTCTCGAGCAAGCCGCGTCCGCGCTATGCGGTGTCGGGCCTGTTCGCGCTGTTGTACGGTTGCTTCCGTTTCGTGGTCGAGTTCGTGCGCGTGCCCGATGCGCAGATCGGCGATCACGGCTACCTCGCGTTCGGCTGGCTGACCATGGGCCAGGTGTTGAGCGTGCCGCTGATCGTGCTCGGCCTGTTCTGGCTGTGGCTGTCGACGCGTTCGCCGACCCTGCAACCGCAGCCGCTCGCGGCCGAACCGGCGAAGGGCTGAGACCATGCAGCAGTACCTCGACCTGCTACGCCACGTGCTGGAGCACGGCACCGAGAAATCCGATCGCACCGGCACCGGCACGCGCAGCGTGTTCGGCTGGCAGCTGCGCTTCGACTTGAACGCCGGCTTCCCGCTGGTCACCACCAAGAAACTGCACCTGCGCTCGATCGTCCATGAGCTGCTGTGGTTCCTCAAGGGCGAGACCAACACGGCCTACCTGAAAGAACACAAGGTCAGCATCTGGGACGAGTGGGCCGACCCCGACGGCGAACTCGGCCCGGTCTACGGCAAGCAGTGGCGTCGCTGGGCAGGCGCCGATGGCGTCGAGATCGACCAGATCCGCTGGGTGATCGACGAGATCAAGCGCAATCCCGATTCGCGCCGGCTGATCGTCAGCGCCTGGAACGTCGCCGACCTGCCGCGGATGGCCCTGATGCCCTGCCATGCGCTGTTCCAGTTCTACGTCGCCGACGGCAAACTCAGCTGCCAGCTGTATCAGCGCAGCGGCGACATCTTCCTCGGCGTGCCGTTCAATATCGCCAGCTACGCGCTGCTGACCCACATGGTCGCGCAGGTCTGCGGCCTGGGCGTCGGCGATTTCGTCCATACCCTCGGCGATGCGCATCTGTACTCGAACCACTACGAGCAGGCGCGCGAGCAGCTCGCGCGCACGCCGCGGGCGCTGCCGAGCTTGAAACTCAATCCCGAAGTCCGGGACATCTTGGACTTCGGCTACGACGACATCGCGATCGAGGGCTACGACCCACTGCCGGCGATCAAGGCGCCGGTCGCGGTCTAAGCCGGCCGCCGGCGCGACCGTGCTAGACGCGGTTTGAACGCGCGCGAGGTTAGCGTGGTCGCTGCCGGCGCCATCGATGGCGCCGCAGGAGAGAGCATGCTGCGAGCAGCCATTGCCGGCTCGGCATTGGGCTTTTCATCGCGTTCGTTGCCGGCGCATGCGCCGATGCGGCGCGACGGCGGCGTGTGGAAGCTCGACGTTATCGAGTTCGACGGCGACGGCCGCTCGATGCCGCGTGTGCGGCTGTCGCACCTTCTTGAAGAGGCCCTGGAATGATCGCATCCGCCCTCCCGCAACTGAGCCTGATCGCCGCGCTCGACCGCAAGCACGCCATCGGCCGCGACAACGCCTTGCCGTGGCGCCTGTCCGACGATCTCAAGCGTTTCAAGGCGCTGACCCTCGGCAAGCCGCTGCTGATGGGGCGCAAGACTGCGCAGTCGCTCGGCCGCGCCTTGCCGGGCCGGCGCAACCTGGTGTTGACCCGTTCCGGCGAAGTGCCGTTCGCCGGCATGGAAGCGGTGGGTTCGGTCGAGCAGGCATTGGAACTGGCGCAGGCCGACGGCGCCGCCGAGTTGTGCGTGATCGGCGGCGGCGAGGTCTATGCGCTGTGCCTGGCCGCGGCCACGCGTCTGTACCTGACCCGGGTCGATACCGAAGTGGAAGGCGCCGACGCCTTTTTTCCGCGCTTCGATGCGGCCGAGTGGCGAGTGGTCTCGCGCCAGGCGCATGCGGCCGACGCGCGCAACGAGTTCGGGTTCGAGTTCGTCGATTATCTGCGCTTGGGAATGGACTGACGGAGAGTCCATAACGGGCGGCTTTGGATCGCCGCCTTCGCGGTGACGATGGCCATGAAGGGACGTGCGAGAACGAGCTTTCGACCGGGCGCTCAAGCTTAGGGGCGCGGTCGTGCAAGTTCTGTAGGGGTGAGTCCGGTGGACCCCGCCTTCGCGGGGATGACGGCACTGGCTAGCGCGCCAGGCTCGCGCTGCCGCGCTCCAGCCGTGGCCGATAGTGGCCGGTGATGGCGTAGTCGAACAGCAGGTCGTCTTCCTGGGTGCCGCGGGCGATGTTGTGCAGGATCAGCGGCCGGCCCCGGTAGGACTTGCGGTCGGAGACGATGCCGATGTGCGGCACGCCGCGGCCGAGGTCCCAGGTGACCAGATCGCCGGGCCGGTAGTCGGCGGCGCGGTCGCTGACCGGCAGCGACCAGCGCTGGCGCTCGAACCAGCGGCGCAGGTTCGGCACGCGGCGGTGATCGATGCTGCGGTCGGTCGCGGTCGCGCGCCACATCGACGGATAGGCGGCGAAGTTCGCGCGCATGTCTTCGTGCACGGCTTGCTGCAGGTCGAGCCCCTGGGTGCGCAGGGCGCGGATCACTACGTCGGTGCAGACGCCGCGATCGGCGGCGACGTCGCCGCCCGGATAGGACAAGCGCACATAGGCCGGGTCGTAGAGACGGGTCACGCCGATCTGCGCGCGCGCGGCGGCGACCAGGGGCGGCGACGGCATGCGCGTGGCCGCGTCGCCGGCTGGCGACGAAGTCTCGCTGCTCTTGTCCGGCCCGGGCGCTCGCGGCGCCGGCTCCTGCGGCGCGCGCGAGCAGGCCGCAGCGAACGTCAGCGCGGCGGCAGCCGCGATCGCGCAAGCGGTGGATCGCCGTCCGTGGCGCATCGGCTCAGCCCTGGTTCTGCGGCTGGCGCGGCGGGCGAGGCCGCGGCGGATTGGCCGGCACGTCGCGCCCGGGCACCTGCACCAATCGCAGTTCGTCGGTGTCGAGTTGCAGCGCGGTCAACTTGCCGCCCCAGACCGCGCCGGTGTCGATCGCATGCACGCCATGGCCGATGAAAAGGCCGAGGGTGGACCAGTGCCCGCAGACGATCTTGAGGTCGCGCTCGGCGCGGCCCGGCACTTCGTACCAGGGGTAGAGGCCGACCGGCTGGGTGCCCGGGCTGCCCTTGTCCTCGAAGGCGATGCGGCCGCGCGGCGTGCAATAACGCAGGCGGGTGAAGATGTTGATGATCGCGCGATGGCGATCGATGCCGGCCAGCTTGGGATTCCAGGCCGGGCGGTCGCCGTACATGTTCTTGAGCAAGCGCCGGTACTGGTCGCCGTGCAGCCGCTCTTCGACCTCGCGCGCATGGCGCTCGGCCATGCCGGTGGTCCACTTCGGCGCCAGGCCGGCGTGCACCATCATCCAGCCGAGCTTGCGGTCGACCTGGACCAGCTTCTGCATGCGCAGCCAGCCGAGCAGTTCGTTGCGGTCCTCGGCCAGTACGATGCGCTGCAGGTCGGGGTTGACCTTGCGCTGTTCTTCCTCGGTGCGCTCGCCGATCGCGAGCAGCGACAGGTCGTGGTTGCCGAGGACGACGATGCTGCTCTGGCGCAGCGAATGCACCAGGCGCAGGGTCTCCAGCGACTGCCCGCCGCGGTTGACCAGATCGCCGCAGAACCACAGCGTGTCGCGCGCCGGATCGAACGCGATCCGTTCCAGCAAGCGCTGGGTCGCGTCGTAACAGCCCTGGAGGTCGCCTATTGCCCAAACGCTCATACGTGGTCCGCGCTCAATGCAGGGTGCGCGGGATGGTGAGCGTGAACGGCGGAATCTGCGCGTCGAAGCGGGTGCCGTCGTCGGCGACCATCGCGTAACTGCCTTCCATCGTCCCCAAGCTGGTTTCCAGCACGGCGCCCGAGGTGTACTCGTAGTCGTCGCCCGGACGCAACCACGGTTGTTCGCCCACCACGCCTTCGCCGCGCACTTCCTGCACCTTGCCGTTCGCGTCGGTGATGACCCAGTGGCGCGATATCAGGCGCGCGGGAATCTTGCCGGCGTTGCGGATATGAATGGTGTAGGCAAAGACGTAGCGGTCCTGCTCCGGTTCGGACTGATCGTCCAGGTAGCGGGTCGCCACGTCGATGTCGAAAGCGTAGTCGTGGTGGTGTTCCATGGCGGCAGTTTAAGCAAAGCGGGCATGAAGCGGGAATGAGTCGTGAAAATAACCGCATCGCCCCGGAATTCCCGGCCGAAATCGCCGGCCGAAATCGCCGGCCCGTAGCGAGCCGGCCGCAGGTCGTGATAATCGGCGGGCGGGCCTCGGTGGAAACCGCGAGGATAATCGCCGTGGCTCGCGGCCTGCGGCCGGTGCGGCGAACCCGCTCGGGCGCGGTAGCATCGGGCCGGCGTCCGGTACGCGACGCCGCAGGACACGCTTTGCGCCTTCGCTGCGGGCATGCCCGCGGCTCGGACGCGCCGTACCGGCGCTAGTTCCGGCCGGGCTCGGCCAGGACTGCGCCGCTGGCGGCGAGCGAGTTGGCCAGGGTCACGAAATCGGCGACCTCGATCTGCTCGGCGCGCGCGTCCGGGCGCAGCCCGGCGGCTTCGATCGCGGCGCCGTCGCAGACCTGCGACAACGCATTGCGCAGGGTCTTGCGCCGCTGGCCGAAGGCGTCGCGGACCACTCGCGCGAACAGCGCATGGTCGACGATGCCGATCTTGTCGGGCGCGTGCGGGATCATCCGCACCACCGCCGAATCGACCTTCGGCGGCGGACGAAACGCGCCCGGCGGGACATCGAACAGGGCGATCACCTGGCAATACGCCTGCAGCATCACGCTGAGGCGGCCGAAGACCTTGCTGCCGGGGCCGGCGGCCATGCGGTCGACCACTTCCTTCTGCAGCATGAAGTGCATGTCGCGGATCGCCGCGGCATGGTCGAGCGCATGGAACAGGATCGGCGAGGACAGGTTGTAGGGCAGGTTGCCCACCAGACGGATCTTGTCCTCGTTGGCCAGCGCGGTGAAATCCACGGTCAGCACGTCGCGGTGGATCACTTCCAGGGTGCCGTGGGCGCGCGCGCCGTCGGTCAAGGGAAAGATCAGGTCGCGGTCGAACTCGATCACGGTCAGTTCGCCGTGGCGGTCGAGCAGGGGGAAGGTGATCGCGCCCTGGCCGGGGCCGATCTCGACCAGACGGTCGCCGGGCTTGGGGTCCACCGCGTGCACGATCATGGCGATGATGCCGCCGTCATGCAGGAAGTGCTGGCCCAAGTGTTTCTTGGCCTCGGGCTTGAAGCCCTTGGCGTGCGATCTGGCCGTGCCGGTCATGGCGTGCCTCCGGACGTGCTGCGGCGGGTGCGCGCGATGCGCGCGCAGGTTTCGGCGGCGGCGATCAGGCTGGACGGATCGGCCAGGCCGCGGCCGGCGAGGTCGAGCGCGGTGCCGTGATCGACCGCGACGCGCGGATAGGGTAGTCCCAGGGTCATGTTCACCGCACGCTCGAAGCCGCTGTACTTGAGCACCGGCAGGCCCTGGTCGTGGTACATCGCCAGCACCGCGTCGAAGCCGCGCAGCTTGGCCGGCAGGAAGGCGGTGTCGGCCGGCAGCGGGCCGACCAGGTTCAGGCCTTGCGCGCGCAGCGCCGCCAGCACCGGCTCGATGACCTCGATCTCCTCGCGGCCCATGTGGCCGGCCTCGCCCGCGTGCGGGTTGAGGCCGAGCACGGCGAGGACCGGTGCGGCGATGCCGAAGTCGCGGCGCAGCGCCGCCTCGACGATGCGCAGGGTGCGGGCCAGCGCGACCGGCTCGATCGCGTCGGCGACCGCGCGCAGCGGCAGGTGGGTGGTGGCCAGGCCGACCCGGACGATGTCGTTGGCGAGCATCATCACCACCTCGCAGCCGGCCTGGTCGGCGAGCAGCTCGGTGGTGCCGGTGTAGGCGATGCCGCCCTCGTTGATCACCGCCTTGTGCACCGGGCCGGTGACCAGGCCGTCGAACTCGCCGCGCAGGCAGCCCTCGGCGCCGGCACGCAGCGCGCCGATCACCGCTGCGGCGTTACGCGGCTCGGGCTGGCCGAAGGCGGGGACGACGGCGTTAGGCAGGTCGACCAGGGCCAGTTCGCCGGGTGCCCGCGAGGGGCGGTCCGGCGGCAGCAGGGTCAGGGGCAGGCCGAGTGCGTCGGCGGCGGCGCGCAGGCTGCGCGCATCGGCGAAGGCGACCAGGTCGTAGTCGCGCGGCTGCTGCAGCAGCCGCAGGCAGAGCTCCGGCCCGACGCCGGCCGGCTCGCCCGGCACCAGCGCGAGCCGGGGCAGGGTCACCTCAGCCGCCGGAGGCGGCCGGCTTGGCCGGTTCCGCCGGTGCGGCGTTTTCTTCCGCGGCCTTGCCGATGCGGAAGTCGACGAAGGCTTCGCCGCGCTTCTCGCGCAGGTAGCGGTTCCATTCTTCCTCGAGCTTGCGGCGGCCGATGGTCTCCTGGACCTGGGCGCGCTTGCTCTGGTCGGCGACGTCGCTCTGGCGGCTGCCGATGCGCTGGACGATGTGGTAACCGGCCTGGCTGTGGATCGGCTGGGAAATTTCGTTGTCGGCCAGCGCCGCGACGGCGCCGCCGAACTCGGGACCGAACTCGTCCTGGGTGAACCAGCCCAGATCGCCGCCCTTGGCCTGCGAGGCCAGGTCTTCCGAGCTTTCCTTGACCACGTCCTCGAACTTGGCGCCGCCGGCGATACGTGCGCGCAGGGTCTCGGCCTTGGCCTTGGCCTGCGCTTCGCTGACGGTGTCGCTGATGCGGACCAGGATGTGGCGGGCGTTGAACTGGGTGACCAACTTCGGGCCGGACTGCGAGGCGTCGCGGACTTCGACCAGCTTGAGCAACTGGAAGCCGCTCGGGCCGCGGATCGGCTCGGTGACCTGGCCGGCGCTCATCTTTCGCATCAGCTCGGCGAACGCGGCCGGGATTTCGTCGAGGCCGCGCCAGCCCAGATCGCCGCCTTCCAGCGCATTGGGGCTGTCGGAATAGCGCACGGCGGCGGCGTTGAAGTCCATCTCGCCCTTGTCGATCAGCGCCTTCACGCCTTCGACCTTCTTCTGCGCGGTCGCGATCTGCTCGGGCGTGGCGCCTTCGGGCAGGGCGATCAGGATGTGGGCGAGGTGGTACTGGGTGCCGCTGTTGGCCTGCGCGGCCAGGGCCGCGTCGATTTCGGCGTCGCTGACCGAAATGCGGGTCTGGGCGAAGCGCTGGCGCAGACGCTGGACCAGCAGTTCGTCGCGGATCGAGCTGCGGAAGTCGTTATAGGAGCTGCCGTCGCGGGCCAACTGCTGGCGCAGCTGGTCGACGCTGATCTTGTTGGAGGCGGCGATGTTGCCGATGGCCTGATCGATTTCCTGATCGGTCACCCGCACGCCGGTGCCCTGAGCCTGGGCGACCTGGATCTTGAGCAGGATCAGGCGCTCGAGCACCTGGCGCTCGAGCACGTCGCGCGGCGGCAACTGGTCGGTGCGGCCGGCGTACTGGCTCATGATGTTGGCGATGGCGCGGTCGAGCTCGGTCTTGAGGATCACGTCCTCGTCCACCACCGCCGCGATGCGGTCGATCGGTTGCAGATCCTGAGCCCGGACGTTCCCGCCGAACAGCAGGCCGGCGGCCAGCAGACTTGCCAAAACCGGGCTCGCCAGGAGCGGGCTCGCGAAGAATTTGTTCATAGGGTCGGTTCGAGAGTCGAGTCGGCGTCGTCGCCGCGATTTTGGCGGCTGACCGTGGGAGACGGCGGCGCCAGATACAGGTCGTCGCGGTTATAGCCGAGAATAGCACGGCGCAAAACGCGCTCCGTGTTCTGGCCGGCGGAGCCTAGGCCCTTGAGCTCGAACTCCACCTGAAGCGAGCTGTTGAGGTCTTCGGAGCGATTGCGCTGGTAGCGGCGGGCGATCAGGCGGACCGCCAGGCAGCAGCTTTCCCACTGCACGCCGGCGATCTGTTCGAGCGCGCGCTTGTCCTTGATCGAGTAGTAATAGCGGCCGACCACGCTCCAGTTGTCGTTGATCGGGTACAGGAACGAGAAATCGGCCTGCTCGAACAGGTCGCGCCTGTCCTTCGGCGCGGTCGGCGAGACCGACAGGTCGCGGCGGTAGCGATAGCCGAAATTGACCACGCCGTTGTTGCCGAACAGGTAGCGCGCACGCAGGCTGGCGAGGTCCTCGCTGCGCAGCTTGGGGTCCCACTGGTAGGTCGCGTTGATCGTCCAGCGGTCGCTCGGCGACACGCTGACGTCGGCCACCCAGGCCGACTTGCCCTGCTTGATCGGGGTTTCGGCGCCGGCGACGACGCGGATGTCGTCGAAGTACTGGATCTGGCCGATGCTCGCCGCCAGCCGCTCGCGGCCGTCGTCCTGGCTGATCAGGCGCGTGGTCAGGGCAGTGGTGAGCTGGTTGGCGTCGGTCTGGCGGTCGGCGCCGGTGTAGCGGTTGTCGCGGAACAGCGCGCCCCAGCTGAACGACATCGGGTTGGTGTCGAACAGCGGTATGCCGGCCTGGTCGCGGTACGGCGCGCGCAGGTAGAACACGCGCGGTTCCAGGGTGTGCAGGTAGTGGTCGCCGCGGATTTCGGTCTCGCGATCGAAATACATGCCCGCGTCGATCGAGGTGATCGGCACGCTGCGGTTCGGCGACTTGTCGTAGAAGCTGCGCACCAGCTCCGGGGTGTTGGGCACGGTCGGGTTGGCGGCGACGAAGGCCGCGGCCTGCTGCTCGGCCATCTGCTCGGCCATGCCGCGTTCCAGCTCGTAGGCGGTGTAGCGCCAGGCCAGCTTCGGGCGGATGAACCAACTGGCGCCTTCGAGCGGGAAGCTGACGAAAGGCTTGACGTCGAAGCGGCTGCCGCCGGGCATGTCGCGGCGCAACCCGACCGGCGCGTTGGGATCGCCGGGGGTGAACTTGACGTCCTCGTGCTGGAAACGCACCGCCTCGGTGTCGACGCCGGCTTCGACCCACTTGCCGAATGGCTGCGCCCAATGGAAGGTCGCGCGCGGCAGGCGGTCGTAGGCCAGCGAATTCTCCTGCAGGGTGAAGTCGGCCAGCTGGTTGTGGTCGGCGATCAGGCTCGCGTCCCAGTAGCGGCCGCGGCCGTACAGGCCGACTTCGCTGCGCAGCGAGATCGCCGACTGGCCGTACAGGCTGTTGCTGAAGTCCTGCAGGTAGTATTTATCGCTGACCCAGGCCAGATTGGCCGAGGCATACCAAGTGCCGTCGAGGCGGTGGGTGGTCTTCAGCGCGAACTCGCCGCGGTTCTTGTCGGGCATGCGGTCGCGCGGGATCTGCACCGGCGGGTCGCGGCGGTAGTCGGTGTAACGACCCGGGTCGTTGCCGGCCAGGTCGTCGTTCGGCATCCAGTTGCCCGAGACCTCGCCCGAGCCGCTGCCGTACAGCCAGCGGAACTCGCCGCCCATGGCCACGCCGCGCTTGCTCATGTAGCGCGGATACAGGGTGGCGTCGTAGTTCGGCGCCAGGTTGAGGTAGATCGGCTGGCGCCAGTCGAAGCCGTTCTTGCCCGACAGGCCGATGTTCGGGTACAGCAGGCCGGTGCGGCGGCGATCGTCGACCGGGAACACGAACCAGGGCACGTACAGCACCGGCACCTTGCCGATGCGCAGGGTGGCGTTGCGCGCCACGCCCATGCCCTCGGCGGTGTCGATGTCGATGCGGTGGGCGCGCAGCTCCCAGGAGCGCTGGTTCGGCGCGCAGGTCGAATAGGTCGAGCCGTGCAGGGCGCCCTTGGCGCCGTTGAGCTCGATGCGCTCGGCCCCGCCGTTGCCGCGGCGCGCGGTCAGCTGGTATTCGACGTCCTCGATCCGGTGCTGGTCGGCGTTCTGGTCGCCCTCGGCGCGCTCGGCGACCAGGCGCATGCTCGAGTCCTGGTAGCGGACATGGCCCTCGGCCGTGTACTTGCCCGATTCCTGGTGGTAGCTGAGCTTGTCGGTACCCAGGAACTGGTCGCCGCGGCTCAAGCGCACATTGTCCTGGACGACGATGTTGTCGTCGGTGCCGGCCCGCTGCAGGGTGCCGCCGTCGATATCGGTCGGCTGTTCGGCGCGTTGTTCGGCGGTGCCGGTCGGGGCCGGGGCGTCGTCGAAGGACGGCACCGCGTCGATCAACGGGCACAGGCCCCAGTTCTCGTTGTCGTCCGCCGCATAAGCGGGCAGGGCGATGGCGATGCACAGCGACAACGGGAGCAGGCGAAGGGGTTTGCGCACGCGAGCATCCGGTGGACGGAAAAACGGTCGTTAGCTTGCCGTATCCCTTGCAAGCGGGCAACGCGGGCGCCATCTAAGCGGCATCGGCGTTCATTTTCCCCGAACGCGACCGCCCCCACGGAGGAGTCATGAGCCAGCACCCCAGTCCGCCCTCGGCACCGGTCGAGAAGAGCGAAGCTGAATGGCGCGAGCAGCTGTCGCCGGAGCAATACGCCGTCTGCCGTTGTTCGGCGACCGAGCGGGCCTTCACCGGGCGCTTCTGGAACCACAAGGAGACCGGCACCTACACCTGCGCCGCCTGCGGCGAGGCCCTGTTCTCCTCGCAGGCCAAGTACGATTCCGGCAGCGGCTGGCCGAGCTACTGGCAGCCTTTGCGCCCCGACGCGGTGACCGAGGTCGCCGACGAGAGTCACGGTATGCGCCGGATCGAGGTCAAGTGCGCGCGCTGCCAGTCGCACTTGGGCCACGTGTTCCCGGACGGCCCGAAGCCGACCGGCCTGCGCTACTGCATCAACTCCGCGGCGCTGGGGTTCGAGCCGGAGCCGGCGGCGGGCTGATGCCGGCTCCGGGCGCGCCCGGCCCTTCTTAAGGCGCCGGCTAGCCCCCGATCGCGGCCCGGGCCGCTCCTGCCCCGGCGAGGACACCCGGCTTCGGCGGACGACGACGGCCTCGTCACCCCCGCACATTCCGCGGTCGCGACTTACGTCGCTCCTACAGGGGCGAGTGCGCGGGATTTGCGGTGCTGGGGCTGGCCTTTTAGGAGCGGCGTAAGTCGCGACCACGGCCTCTCTCGCCGGCCGGCGTCCCAAGGGTAGGAGCGGCGCAAGCCGCGACCGTGATCCCCAAGCCGGTGCGTCCCTGTTCGCGGATCGTGGCGCCTAAACCTTCGATCTGCTCCGCCCTGGCCCTTGCTCTGGCGCTAGCCGTGCGCCGCCTCGACCTAGCGAAGGCCATAGAAGACCCGGAGGGCGGCGCGCAGGGATGCGCGCCGTTTTTCATCAGGACAAGGACGTCCCGTATGAAAAATCACCGCGTATGCATCGAACACGCGGGCCCTTGATTCAAAGAAAAGCACTTTTCTTCGGTTACCTTTCTTTTGTTGCTTATGACAAAAGAAAGTAACCCGCCGCTTTAGTGGCGGAAGCTTTGGGTTTGATTTTGATTTGAAATTTTCGGATCGAGACGCCGCGAGACCGCCGCAGCGATGTCGCGGCTTGCGCCGCTCCTACCCTGCGAAACCACTGCGCTTCGATCGATAACGTCGGCTTTGCGGCCGCTGCGAGTCCCTTGTCGCGACTCACGTCGCTCCTACAAAGGCCGGGGACCCTACAACGCATGCCACGAATCCACCGGAGCGACGCAAGTCGCGACCGCACCCTCACTCCATCAAGGCGCCCACATGCGCCACCGCGCTCTCGCGCAGCGCTGCCAGGTCGTAGCCGCCTTCGAGCATCGACACCACCCGCCCCAGTGCGTGGCGCTCGGCGATCGCGACCAGCTCGCGGGTGATCCAGGCGAAGTCCTCGCCGTCGAGTTCGACCTGGGCCAGCGGGTCGCGGCGGTGGGCGTCGAAGCCGGCGGAGATCAGCACCAACTGCGGACGGAACGAGTCGATGGTCGGCAGCAGGTGCTCGCGCCAGACCTTGCGGAAGCCTGCACTGCCGGTGCCGGCCGGCAGCGGGGCATTGATGATGTTGCCGATGCCGCGCTCGTGGGCGTAGCCGGTGTCCGGGTACAGCGGCATCTGGTGCGAGCTGACGTACAGCACTCGCGGGTCGGTGTCGAAGATCGCCTGGGTGCCGTTGCCGTGATGGACGTCGAAATCGATCACCGCCACCCGCTCCAGGTGGTGTTTTTCGCAGGCATGGGCGGCGGCGACGGCGATGTTGTTGAACAGGCAGAAGCCCATCGCGGCATCGCCGGTGGCGTGGTGACCGGGCGGGCGCACCGCGCAGAACACGCGCTTGTCCTCGCCCTTGATCACGCTGTCGACCGCGGCGATGCCGGCGCCGGCGGCGCGCAGCGCGGCCTCGGCCGAGCCGGGCGCGAGCACGGTGTCGGGGTCGAGCGCCATCGGGCCGTCGACCTGGGTATCCAGGATCAGCGAGAGCAGGGCGTCGCCGTGCGCGCGCAGCAACTGGCCGCGGCTGGCGCCGGGCGCTTCGCGCCAGTCGAGCGAAGGGTAGGCCTCGCGCAGCGCTTCGGTGACGGCGACCAGACGCAACGGCCGCTCGGCATGACCCGGACCCGGGTCGTGGCGCGTGCAGGCCGGATGCGTGTAGATGCGCATCGCTAGCCCTTGCGGCGTTCGTGGTTCCACAGCACCTCGCCGTGGCCGCTCGCGCGCGCCAGCACGCGGGCCAGCACGAACAGCAGGTCGGAGAGGCGGTTGAGATAGCGCACCGCTTCCGGGCGCACGCTGTCCAGCCGCGCCAGGGCGACGGTTTCGCGCTCGGCGCGGCGCACCACGGTGCGGGCGATGTGGCAGCGCGCCGCGGCCTCGCCGCCGCCGGGCAGGATGAAATCCTTCAGCGGCGGCAGTTCTTCGTTATGGCCGTCGAGCCATTGTTCGAGGCGGTCGATGTCGGCGTCGAAGATCGCCGCATGGCCGGGAATGCACAGCTCGCCGCCGAGGTCGAACATCTGGTGCTGGATCGCCACCAGCTGTTCGCGGATGGCGTCCGGCAATTCGCTGGCGAGCACCAGGCCGATCGTCGAATTGGCCTCGTCGACCGTGCCGTAGGCGGTGACCCGGGCCGAGTCCTTGGCGATGCGGCTGCCGTCGCCGAGGCCGGTGCTGCCGTCGTCGCCGGTGCGCGTATAGATTTTCGAGAGACGGTTGCCCATCGATCGAGGCGCGCGGTCAGAGCTTGCGGGCGCCGTCGGAGTGCGTCGCCGACGCCTTCGACTTGGCCGCGGACGCGGCGATGACCTGGACCACGGCGGCGATGCCGACATAGGTCGCGGTCGTCTGCAGGTAGGGCAACAGCCACTGGGCGTAGTTGGCGGCCCAGCCGGCGACGCTCTTGTCGGCGACCGAGTCCGACAGCCAGTAGAAGCTGCCCTGGCTCAGCAATTGGCAGATCACGGTCGAGGCGAGCAGGGCGGCCACGGTCCGGCCGAGCGTGCCCCAGTTGCTCCGGTAGTTGCGCGAGACCCACAGGCCGCCGGCCCACATCGAGAAATAGGCCGGGACCAGGAACCAGTACGCCGCCGAGACGCAGTAGTGGTCCCAGAAGCTGATGCCCTGGCGGGAAATCACCGCGTAGTCGACGACCACGGCCAGCGCCATCAGCGCCGGGAAGGCCCAGCGGGTCCAGTGGCGCAGATAGAAGCCGCCGATGAAGAACACCGCCCACGAGGCGTCGGGGATCGGCGTCCAGTGATTGACGCGGGTGGCGACCATCAACAGGGCCAGCAAGGCCAGGACGAGGCTGCGTTGGGTGTTCGGCTTCATGACTGTGGCTCCTGACGCCGGACTGGCGCGCCAATCCGCCCATTCTAAGGAACCTGCGGCGAAAGTGCCGGTTTGCGTCCCGGGGTGAACGGATCGCAGCGCGATCCGGTGCTAAGTGCTTGATCCTTGGCGACGAAGAGCGACCCGTGCACAAGATCCTGGCCGCCTCCGACAGACTCGCCGCGGGCGCGGTCGTATCATGAACGCATGAATCCAGTCGTAGACACCCCCGAGGGGCAGGCGCCGGCTGCGGCGACGCCCGCTCCCGTCGAGCCCGCTCCCCTCGCGTCCGCTTCCGCCACATCCGCCGCGGACGAATCTGCGGTGTATGCCAGCCACGACGTCCTGATCGTCGGCGGTGGCTTGGTCGGCGCCAGTCTCGCCATCGCGCTCGACCGGCTCGGCCTCGATGTCGGCCTGGTCGAGGCGGCGCCGCCGGGCGCCTTGCCGGCGGTGTTCGACGAACGCAACCTGAGTTTCGCCGAAGCCACCGTCAACGCCCTGACCGCCCTCGGCGTGCTGGCCAAGTTGCGCGCGCCGACCGGTTCGATCCGGCGCATCCATATCAGCCGCCGCGGCGACTTCGGCCGCGCGATGCTCGAAGCCGAGCGCTACGGCCGCGAGGAATTCGGCCGGATCGTGGTCGCGCGCGATTTCGGCGAGGCGCTGGAAGCGCGCCTGGCCGAACTGCCGCGCCTGCAGCGTTACCGCCCGGTACGTTTCGTCGGTCTGGCCGACGGCGACCCGGCCTGGCGCGCGATCCGCGTCGCCGACGGCGCCGGCGAGCGCGTCCTGCGCGCGCGCCTGCTGGTCGCCGCCGACGGCACCCGCAGCGGCGTGCGCGAAGCGCTCGCGATCGGCGCCGACGAATACGACTACGGCCAGACCCTGTTCGTGACCCGGTTGCGCGGCGAACGCGCGCCCGACGGCACCGCCTACGAGCGGCTAGGCGCCGAAGGCCCGACCGCGCTGCTGCCGCGCGGCGATCGCCACTACGGCCTGGTCCACAGCGTCGCCACGGCCGACGCCGACGAAGTCGCCGGGTTGGACGAAGCCGGCTTCCTCGCCCGTGTCCAGGACGCATTCGGTTGGCGCGCCGGGCGCTTCCTCGCCTGCGGCGCGCGCAGCCTGTACCCGGCGATCCGGGTGCTCGCGCGGCGCATCACCGGGCCGCGCGCGGTGCTGGTCGGCAACGCCGCCCAGACCATCCACCCGATCGGCGCACAGGGTTTCAACCTCGGCCTGCGCGATGCGATGACCCTGGCCGAACTGATCGAGCGCCGGCTCGCAGCCGGCGGCGCCGACGGCAAGATCGATTGCGGCGGCGCGGACCTGCTGGAACGCTATGCGCAGCGACGCGCCACCGACCGCGAGCGCACCGTCGCGTTCTCCGACGGCGCGGCGCGGCTGGCCGCCAACGACAGCGGCCTGATGCGGCCGCTGCGCAGCCTGGGCCTGTTCGCGGTCGATCGCCTGCCGAGCGCGCAGTCGTTCCTGGTCGGCGGCGCGATGGGCTATCGCGGCGACGTGCCGGCCTTGTGCCGCGGCGAGCACGACGACCTGCATGCGTCCGGAGGCCGCGCATGAGCCGGCGCGATCTGCTCGACGTGGTCGTGGTCGGCGCCGGCGTGGTCGGCGCGGCGGCGGCGCTCGCCTTCGCGTGCGACGGCCTCGACGTGGCCCTGGTCGAAACCCGCGAACCGCCTCGCTGGAACGCCGAGCGTCCGGACCTGCGCGTATACGCTTTCGCCCCCGACAACGCCGCCCTGTTGAACGATCTGGGCGTCTGGTCGGGTGTGCGCGAGGCGCGTCTGCAGCCGTATCGCTCGATGCGCGTGTGGGACGCGGCCGGCGGCGGCGAACTGCGTTTCGATGCCGACGCGTTCGGCCGGCGCGAGCTCGGCTGGATCGTCGAGCACGCTTTGCTGGTCGACAAGCTGTGGGCCGCATTGCCGACGGCCGGCGTGCGACTGCATTGCCCCGACCAAGTCGATTCGCTGGAACTCGACGCGCCCGACAGCGTCGGGGTGATCCTCGACGGCGGGCGTCGCCTGCGCGCGCGGCTTGTGGTCGCCGCCGACGGCGCCGAATCCAAGCTGCGCCGCCTCAGCGGCATCGACGCGCCCAGCCACGATTACGGCCAGCGCGGCCTGGTCGCCTACGTCGACAGCGAACTGAGCCATGAAGCGACCTGCTGGCAGCGGTTCCTGCCGGGCGGGCCGCTGGCGTTCCTGCCGACGCTCGGCGATGCCGGCGCGCGCGACCGTCGCAGCTCGATCGTCTGGACCCTGCCCGAGGCCGAAGCCGAGCGCTTGCTCGCCAGCGACGACGCGGCGTTTCTGAGCGAACTCGAACGCGCCTTCGGCGGCCGCCTGGGCGCCTTGACCCGGGTCTCGCAACGCGCCGCGTTTCCGCTGCGCCGGCAACTGGCCGAGCGCTACCTCGCCGGCCGCGTCGTGATCGCCGGCGATGCCGCCCATGTCGTGCATCCCCTCGCCGGGCAGGGCGTCAACCTGGGCCTGCGCGACATCGCTGCGTTGCGCGGCAGCCTCAAGCAGGCGCAGCGGCGCGGGCTCGACCTGGGGTCGCCGACCCGCCTGGCGCGTTGGGCGCGCGAACGGCGCAGCGAGAACGCACTCGCGGCCTACGGCTTCGAGGGCTTGAACCGGGTGTTCTCGAACGACGGTGTCGCCGCGACCCTGCTGCGCGGGCCGATGCTCGGCCTGGCCGGCAAGCTGCCGCCGCTGACGCATTATTTCTGGAAACGCGCGGCCGGGTTGTAGCGCTGGCATCCGGCGCCGCTCCGCTGAGATCGACCCGGTCACGGCCGGCCGTCGAATCGCGGCGCACTGCTGCGATACGATCGTGCGCACCGACATGGAGCGTGCGATGAAGCCAAGCGATGGATCGAAACCCAGCCGCTGGCAACGCTGGTCGGTACTGCTGATCGCATCGTCGCCGCAGTGGGCCGTCGCGACGAGCCAGTGCCCGCCCGGCACCGGCGAGAAGGGCCCTGTGTTCTGGGCGCTGGGCTTCGGCCTGCTGGGCCTGTTCTTCGTCCTGGGGCTCGCGGCGGTACTCGGCGCGGTCCGCGCGACCGGCGGCCTGAAGTGGACGCGGCGACTGCCGTTGTTGCTGGCCGCGCTGGTGGCCATGCTCTGCCTGTGGACCCTGGGCCTGTGGCTGTTCGGCAGCTACTTCGTCATGGTCTGCTGACCCGCTCCGACGATGACGTGCTTACTGTCGCCGCTGCTGGCACTTTCGGCCGCGGCTCGTGGTGTTGCCCCCGTTTGACGAGGGGGCGAACGGCCGCGCAGCGGCCGTGGGGATTTGCCTCGGCTGCGAGCTGAAGCTCTCTCGCTCAATGCTCGTGAAACCGCCGCCTGGTCTTCAGCAGGTACACCGACACCAACACCCCGATCACCGCCACCGCCATGACGTAGTACGCGGCGGTCATGCCGCCGAACCTCGGCGCCAGGACACCGATCAACGGCGGCGTCAGCGCCCCGAACACCGCGTAGGCGACGTTGTACGAGAACGACAGCCCGGAGAAACGCACCGGCGCCGGGAAGGCGGCGATCATCACCGCCGGGATCACCCCGACCACGCCGACGAACACGCCGGCCAGGGCGTACAGCGCCAGGAAATTCGCGCCGCCGTGGTTGAGGTCGTAGTACAGCGCGTAGCTGCTCGCGAACAAGCCGAGCGAACCGATCAGCAAGGCGCGGCCGCGGCCCAGGCGGTCGACCAGCAGGCCGCCGCCGATCGCACTGAGGGTCAGGCAGAACGCGGCCAGGCTGTTGCCGAGGAAAGCGCGTTGCGGGGCGATGCCGAACTGGCTCTGCACCAGGGTCGGCGTCATCAGGATGATCACCACGATCGCCGCGGTCAGCAGCCAGGTCACCAGCATCGACAGGACGACCCCGGCGCGATGGTCGCGCAGCACCTGCTTGAGCGGCAGCTCGCGCACCAGTTGCCGGCTCTCGCGCATCGCGGTGAACACCGGCGTCTCGCTGAGCCAGCGCCGCAGGTAGACGGCGAGAAACCCGAACACGCCGCCGATCAGGAACGGCACCCGCCAAGCCCAGCCCAGCACCTCGGCGGGCGCGAACCAGGTGTTGATCGCGGTCGAGATCAGCGAACCGATCAGGATGCCCGCGGTCAGGCCGGCGGTGAGGCTGGCGCAGGCGAAGCCGACCCGGCCCGGCGGTGCGTGCTCGGCGACGAAGGTCCACGCGCCCGGCACCTCGCCGCCGATCGCGATGCCCTGGACGATGCGCAGGAACAACAGCAACAGCGGCGCGGCGATGCCGATCTGGGCGTAGGTCGGCAACAGGCCGATGCACAGGGTGGGCAGCGCCATCAGGAACACGCTCAGCGCGAACATGCGCTTGCGCCCCGAGCGGTCGCCGAAGTGAGCCATGACGATGCCGCCGATCGGGCGCACCAGGTAGCCGGCGGCGAAGATCCCGTAGACCTGCAGCTCGGCCAGCCATCCCGGCATGCCCGGCGGGAAGAACAACTGCCGCAGCGTCGCGGTCAGGAACACGAAGATCACGAAATCGTAGAACTCCAGCGCGCCGCCGAGCGCCGACAGCAGCAGAGTGCGCGTGTCCTTGCGGTCGAGCCGGCGCGCGGGGACGGAGACGGACGGCGACACGGGGCTGGCGGTCATAGGTCGGGCAGGGCGGGCGGCAGGTGGAGTCGGGCACTATGCCGCAACGAGGGCGGGGTGCAAGCGGGGCTGGCGGGGTTGTTCCTGCCCTGGAGCTACCCCATCAGTGTGTTGCTACGTACCTGTACCTGTAGGAGCGACGTGAGTCGCGACCGAGGGATGCGCACAAGCGACAAGGCCGAGGTCATTCGTCGAAGCGGCGTGCCTTCGCCAGGGTAGGAGCGGCGCAAGCCGCGACATCGTTGTGACGGTCTAGCGGCGTGGCTATCCAGCAAGATCAGGATCGACATCAACATCAAGATCAAACCCAAAGCTTCCGCCACTAAAGCGGCGGGTTACTTTCTTTTGTCATAAGCAACAAAAGAAAGGTAACCAAAGAAAAGTGCTTTGTTTTGAATCACAGGCCCGCACGAACGGCGCATCCGCGGTGATTTTTCATACGGGACCTCCCTGTCCCGATGAAAAACGGCCCGCATCCCTGCGGGCCGCCCTTCGGGTCTTCTATTGCCTTCGCTAGAGCGAGGCGGCGCACGGCAATAGTCAAAGCTAAAGCCATTAATGGAAATCCAAGCGCGGCGACGCCATCCCCTGTAGGAGCGGCGTAAGCCGCGACCGCTGGACGCGCAGAGACAAAAGGCCGTCGCCGCTCGTCGAGGCGGCGTGCTTTTGGCCGGGGTAGGAGCGGCGCAAGCCGCGACATCGCTGTGGCGGTCTAGCGGCGTCTCTCTGAGGCAAGATCAAGATCAACCCCCAAGCTTCCGCCACTAAAGCGGCGGGTTACTTTCTTTTGTCCAAAGCAATAAAAGAAAGGTAACCAAAGAAAAATGCTTTGTTTTGAATCACAGGCCCGCACGAACGGTGCATCCGCGGTGATTTTTCATGCGGGACATCCCTGTCCCGATGAAAAACGGCCCGCATCCCTGCGGGCCGCCCTTCGGGTCTTCAATTGCCTTCGCTAGAGCGAGGCGGCGCACGGCAACAGCTAACGACAAGACAACAGCAACGACAACGGCGGAGAAACTCGGCGGTCATTCGGCTATGGCACGGTCGCTGCGAAGCCGTTGTCACGTATCGTGGCTGCGCCGCTGCTACCCCTGCGACAGCGCGCCGCTTAAATTGCATCGGCATTGCCGGATCTGCGCGTCCCTTGGTCGCGGCTTACGCCGCTCCTACAGGGGGGGCGCTGTGTTGCGCTGCTTGCCGCCTCCCGTAAACACGAACGCCCCCGTTTCCGGAGGCGTTCGCGGGAGGCGAAGGTCAGATGACGATCAACGCATCCAGCCCGACAGCTCTTTCTTGCTCAGGCGCCCATTGTTGTCGATGTCGACCGCGCGGAACTCCGCGGTCAGGGTCGCGTTGCTGCGCGCTTCGGCGCGGCTGAGGTGCCCGTCGTGGTTGGCGTCGAGGGCGTCGAAGTCGATCTTGTACTCGCCGACCACCGAGTTCGGCGGGCTGGAGGTGATCGTGACCTGCGGCTGCACCGGGGCGACCGGGGCGGGCGGCGGCGTCGGTTGCGGAACCGCGTCGGTCTGCTGAGTGGCTTCGGCGGTCGCCGCCGCGGCGGCCTGCGCCACCGTGGTCGCGTCGGTCGCAACCGAACTTGCGATGCGCGCGGCGTCGCCGGCGGCGCGCGCTTCGATCGCCGCACCGGTCGGATTGCTGCCGGCGGTCGCAGCGGCCTGCGCCGACCGCGCCGCTTCGGCAGCGATGGTGGCTTGGCGTGCGGCCTCCTGGGCCTGGATCGCCGATTGCTTGGCTTGATAAGCGGTCGCCTCGGCGGTCAGGGCGCCGCGTTCGCTCAACGCGCCTTCGTTGCGTGTCGCGGCTGCGGCCTGGGCCGCGGCCTGCGCGGTCGAGGCATCCTGGCGGGCCGCGCGGGCTTCGCCGGCGGCCATCTCGGCCTTCTCGACCGCATCGTGCTTGGACTGGACCTTGGTTGCGGTCTGGGCCGCGGCGGCGCTGGCGCCGAGTGCGGCGACCAGCGCCAGGCCGATCAGGGTGTGCGGGTGAGTCGCGTGCTGTTTCATCGCAGTAACCTCGCGTGGGGACACCGCGACGCTAGACCCGGTTCGGTCAAGTCGATGTAAAACAGCGAAACCGCGCCTGAACGAACGCGGCGCCCGGCATGAATGCCGGATGTCGGCAGCGACGCAACCGACCTGCGGTAGGCTTTTCCCGGCGTACCCCACCGCCGGCTTACTTCGGCGTCGCGAACACGGTGATCTCTTCGCGGTCGTGGTACAGCTGGCGCGCGCGCACGATCATCGGGCGATGGGTCTGGTACTCGAACGCTTCCAGGCAGGTCTTGGTTTCTTCCCAGCGCTTCTTCATCGGCAGCTTGAGATTGAAGATCGCCTGCTTGCACCAGCTCTCGCGGAACCAGGTGGCCATGCGCTCGGCCACGCGCGCGGGTTGCTCGACCATGTCGCAGACCATCCAGTCGAGCTTGCGCTTGGGCTGCCACGAAAAACCGTCGGCGCGCAGATGATCGACGCGGCCGCTGTCGAGCAAGGCCTGGCGCAGCGGACCGTTGTCGACCGAGGTCACCATCATGCCGTTGCGCATCAACACCCAGGTCCAGCCGCCCGGCGCGGCGCCGAGATCGGCGGCTTGCATGTTGTCGCGGACCAGGCGCTCGCGTTCGTCGGCGTCGAGGAAGGTCAGCAAGGCTTCTTCGAGCTTGAGCGCGGAGCGGCTCGGCGCGTCCGGATGCATGCGCAGGCGCGGGATGCCGAGCGGCCACGGCGAGCTGTCGCCGGGTTCGGACATCGCCAGCATGGCGTGATCGCCGGCGAGGAAGGCGACGTGCAGGCGCGGGCGCCGCGCATCGTCGGACTTGCTGAGCCAGCCGGCTTTGCGCAGCGCCGGGCGCAGGGCGTTGCCGAAGCTGCGCGCGAGGCCGGCGAGCGGCTTGTGTTCGTCGGAGTCGGGATGCTCGACCACCAACTCGCCGAACATGGAAACGTTGAGGCCGCTGCCGGCCTGCGCTTCGAGCGCGGCCAGCATCGGGCTGATCCGGTCGGCCGGATCGAGGCCGCGCAGGTCGGCCAGGCGCACCAGCTTCTGGCGCGCGAAGATCAGCGACGACCACGGCAGCGCGCGCGACAGCGCCCTGGCGTCCTCGACGATGAACTCGACGTAGCCGCTGTTGCGCTCGGTACGCGCATAGCCGGGGTGGCCGGCGCGCGCGGCGCGTTCGTTCAATTCGCCGGCAAGCTCGGGTTCGAAACCGGCGCGGCACCAACACAGCAGGGCGTTATCGGTCATCGTGGGAACTCGCTTTCTTCAGGGTAGGAGCGGCGCAAGCCGCGACCGTGCGGTCGCATCGGCCGCGCGGCATGCATGGAGCCGTTCGCGGTTCAAACCGCGCCCGTCCCGGAACGACGTCAGTACGCGATCCCGCTCTCGCCGTAACGACGCAGCACCTCGCAGGCGGCGTCGCGCTGCAGGTCGCGGCGTACCGCGATGCCGCGGCGTTCAAGCTCGCCGGCCCAATCCGCCGGCAATGGGCCTTCGTCGAACTCGGTCAGCCGCATCACGTCTTCGGCGCGCGCGCCGATCAGCAAGGTGTCGATGCCTGCCCAGAAGCTGGCGCCGTAGCACATGCAGCACGGCTGCGCGGAGGTCGCCAGGGTCATCGGGCCGATCTCGTTGAGGCGGAATACGCTCAATGCGGCCTGCGCGCACATGAAGGCCATCATCTCGGCATGCGCGACCGAGCAGTTCTGCGGCACCACACGATTGACGCCGACACCGACCACCAGGCCGTTGCCGTCGAACACCGCCGCGCCGAACGGCCCGCCGCTGCCCGTCTCGATGTTGTGGCGCGACAGCTCGACCGCCAGCGCGACCTTGTCTTCGTCGTTGAGATAGGCGCGCTTGCGGTCGACGACCTCGTCGATCCACTCCGGCAGCGCCAGCGTCACCGATTTGGTCAACAGGTTGGGGATCTTCGGGCTCATGCCTGGGCGGCCCAGGTGTCGCGCAAGGTCACGCTGCGGTTGAACACCGGGCGTTCGGCGCTGTGGTCGTAGCGGTCGGCGACGAAATAGCCGACACGCTCGAACTGGAAGGCCTGCTCGCGTTCGGCGGTCGCGGCGGCCGGTTCGACATAACCGGTCACCGCGCGGCGGGAATTCGGGTTGAGATGATCCTGGTAGGTCTTGCCGTCGCTGTCGTCGTCCGGTGCGGCGACGTCGAACAGGCGGTCGTACAGACGTACTTCGGCGGCGATGGCGTGGCGCGCGCTGACCCAGTGGATGGTGCCCTTGATCTTGCGGTCGGCGCCGGCCATGCCCGGACGCGATTCCGGATCGAGGGTGCCGCGCAGCTCGACGATCTCGCCGGCCTCGTTCTTGATCACCTCGTCGCAGCGCAGGATGCCGGCGCCGCGCAAACGCACTTCGCCGCCCGGGATCAGGCGCTTGAAGCCCTTCGGCGGCACTTCCTCGAAGTCCTCGCGCTCGATCCACAACTGGTTCGAGAACGGCACCTGGCGCGCGCCGAAGCGTTCGTCCTTCGGGTGGTTGGAGAAATGCAGCGACTCCTCGTGCTCGTCGCCGAGGTTGGTGATGACCAGCTTGAGCGGGTCGAGCACGGCCATGCGGCGCGCTGCGGCGGCGTCGAGGTCCTCGCGCAGGCAGCCTTCGAGCACTGAGTAGTCGATGGTCGAGTTCTGCTTGCTCACGCCCAGGCGTTCGGCGAACAGCCGCAGCGAGGCCGGGGTGTAGCCGCGGCGGCGGATGCCCTGCAGGGTCGGCATGCGCGGGTCGTCCCAGCCGTCGACCAGGCCTTCCTGCACCAGCACCATGAGCTTGCGCTTGCTCATCACGGTGTAGTTGAGGTTGGCGCGCGAGAACTCGATCTGGCGCGGAATCGCCGCTTCGTTAGGCAGGCCGCGCGCGAGCAGCGGCGCCAGCAGCTCGGGCGAGTTCGGCAGGTCGACCCGGCTCACGCACCAGTCGTACAGCGGGCGGTGGTCTTCGAACTCGAGCGTGCACAGCGAGTGGGTGATGCCCTCGCAGGAGTCGCTGAGCGAGTGGGCGAAGTCGTACATCGGGTAGATCGGCCAGGCGTCGCCGGTGTTCTGGTGCGCGACCTTCTTGATCCGGTACAGCGCCGGGTCGCGCAGGTTGATGTTGCCCGAAGCCATGTCGATCTTCGCGCGCAGGGTGCGCGCGCCGTCGGCGAACTCGCCGGCGCGCATGCGCTGGAACAGGTCGAGGTTCTCCTCGACGCTGCGCTCGCGGTACGGCGAGTTGCGGCCCGGCTCGTTGAGGTTGCCGCGGTAGGCGCGCACTTCCTCGGCGCTGAGGTCGCAGACGAAGGCGTCGCCCTGGCGGATCAGCTTCTGCGCGGCGAGATAGAACACCTCGAAATAGTCCGAGGCATGGCGCAGCTCGGCCCACTCGTAGCCGAGCCAGCGCACGTCTTCCTGGATCGCGGCGACGTATTCGGGATCTTCCTTGGCCGGGTTGGTGTCGTCGAAACGCAGGTTGCAGCGCCCGCCGAATTCGTTGGCGACCCCGAAATCCAGGCAGATCGCCTTGGCGTGGCCGATGTGCAGATAGCCGTTGGGTTCGGGCGGGAAACGGGTCCGGATCGCCTGGTGCTTGCCGCTGGCCAGGTCCTCGCGGACGATCTGGCGGACGAAGTCCTGCTTGACCGCGGCGGGAGCGGCGGAGTCGGTCGGAGATTCGGGAGCGGTGCGGGCGGGATCGGCGGACATGCGTCACGGCAAAGGCTGGGAAGGTCGTGAAGTTTAGCCTTTGGCGGCGGTCCCTGCCTCGCGGCGGCCCGGCGGCCGGGCCGAAACGCCGCTCGGACGAATCATCAGGACGGTCGGGGCGCGGGCGTCGGCTGCCCGTATGCGTCCTCGCCATGGCGCTGGCCGGTTTGCGCGGCTTGCCTGGAACGCTGCGTCCGGGCGCCGTTCACGGGCCAAGCCGGTCGGCGCGGCGTATGCTGGCCGCAGACTCGCGAGGCCGCTGCGCCGAAGGACTGCGACGATGAAAGTCGTCTATGAAGCCGCCCATCTGATCGACGCCCATCTGGTCCGGCATGCGCTGGAGGCGGCCGGCATTCCGGTGTTCATGAAGGGCGAGGCCTTGCTCGGCGGTATCGGCGAGTTGCCGTTCGGTCCGGTCCAGGTCTGCGTGCCCGAGGCCGCCTGGCCGCAGGCGCGCGAGGTGGTCGAGTCGCTGTCGTTGGGCGAACCGCCGCCGGCGAGCGAACCGGCCGACGCCGACCCGCGCGAGTCGGCCCCGAACGGGGCGATGCCGCCGCCGGGCCTGCTTCCGGCCTGAGCCCGGGCCGCGACGCCCGGACCGCCGCCAGCCCTCGACCGCTCCGGCGGAAGCGGGCCACGGCAGACAGGCCGCGTGCCTGATGCCTCTCTCTCTCTACTCATCGAGCCTCGTGGCGCGTCCGGCCGAATGCCGGTCGCCGACGCGGGGCCTCCGGATCGCTCCGACCGCGCTCCGGTGCTCATGGAGTCCTGCTCATGTCTCGCGCATCGTTTCGGCTGACCTCGGGGAGGCGCGCATGAGCGCCTCGTCTTCCTCCGCCACCCTGCGTACGCCGCTGATCGAGATGCTGATCGGCGCCTCGGTGATCAGCAGTTCGGCGGTGTTCGTCAAATGGGTCGAGATCGGCCCGGCCGCCTCGGCGTTCTGGCGCATGGCCCTGGCCGGGGTGATCCTGCTGGCGCTGCTCGGCCAGCCCTGGCGGCGCGGCCGCATGCGCCATTGGCGTCCGGACGCGCGCACCCTGGGCCTGGTGATGCTCGGCGCAGCCTTCCTCGCGCTGGACCTGTGGCTCTGGCACCGCAGCATCCTGTATGTCGGGGTCGGCTTGGCGACATTGCTCGCCAACTTCCAGGTCTTCGTCCTCGCCGGTGTCGGCGCCCTGGTGTTCGGCGAACGCGCCGGCTGGCGCTTGTGGGTGGGCCTGCTGATGGGCCTGGTCGGCCTGGGCCTGTTGCTCGCGCCGGGCTGGGAAAGCGTCGACGCGCGTTTCCGTCTCGGCGTGATCTACGGCCTCGGTACGGCGCTGGCTTACGGCGTGTTCCTGCTCGCGTTCCGTGCCGCGCAGGCGCGGCGCCGGCAGACCCCGAACGAGGCCCTGCAGTGGTGGCTGTGCCTCGGCAGCGCGGCGATGCTCGGCGTGTCGGTGCCGTTCGGCGGCGAGAACCTGGTCCCCGCCAGTGCCCACGACTGGGCGATCCTGTTCGCCTACGCCGCGATCGCCCAGGTGCTGGGCTGGCTGGTGATCGGCCGCGCCATGCCGCAACTGCCGGCCGGCATCGTCGGCCTGTGCCTGCTGCTGCAGCCCTTGCTGGCCTACGTCTGGGACGTGCTGCTGTTCCACAAGCACCTGGGCGGCATGGAATTGCTCGGCATCGGCCTGTCCCTGGCCGGGATCTTCCTCGGCCTGTTGCGCGGCGACCAGCCGATGTTTTCGGTGCGTCGCGGCGACGCCGCCTGAGCTGCGCTTTCCTCATCCTCCTGTCTGCGGCAAGGTAAGCGCATGAACGAACCCCTGAAGAACGACTCCCTGAAAAGCATCGATGCGCTGATCCGCGCGGTCGCCGATTTCCCCAAGCCGGGCGTGACCTTTCGCGACATCACCCCGCTGCTGGCCGACGCCGGCGGTTTCGCGCGCTGCATCGACGCCCTGGCCGAACCCTGGCAGGGCAGCGGCGTGCAGGCCGTGTGCGGCATCGAGTCGCGCGGTTTCATCTTCGGCGCCGCCCTGGCGCAGAAGCTGCACGCCGGCTTCGTGCCCGTGCGCAAGCCGGGCAAGCTGCCGCCGCCGTTGATCGCGGTCGAATACGAACTGGAATACGGCCGCGACCAGTTGCAGGTGCGCAGCGATGCCCTGAAGCCCGGCGAACGCACCCTGCTGGTCGACGACGTCCTGGCCACCGGCGGCACCCTGGCGGCCGCGCGCGAACTGGTCGAGCGGCTGGACGCGGTGCTGGTCGGCGCGAGCGTGTTGATCGAACTCGACGCGCTGCGCGGCCGCGAACGCTGGTCGGGCGATGCGCCGGTGCATGCGTTGTTGCATTACTGAGGGTTGGGGGGCGCGGCTCGCGTTGCGATGGCGCATGTTTTCAGGCGGGTGGCGAGGCGATCGGGAGCCTGCGCGGTCGCGACTTGCGTCGCTCCTACCCTGATGGGCTGGCGTCGGCATCGGCGCGAGATTGAGGCGTCGTGGTCGCGACTTACGTCGCTCCTACATAGGCCTGACGCTTGCAACGCAATGCCGTGAGTCCATCCCCTGTAGGAGCGACGTAAGTCGCGACCGCGGAACGCGCAGAGGCGACGTGGCCGTCATCGTTCGTAGAAGCGGGGGCACTCTCGAAGGGTAGGAGCGGCGCAAGCCGCGACCACGGGACATGTAGAGGCCGCAATGCCTTCGTGATCGATCGAAGGGATAATTTTTCGCGGGGTAGGAGCGGCGCGAGCCGCGACCGCGCCGTTGCGGGCTCGCGGCGCATACTTCGTGGAAGATCAACATCAAGATCAAGATCAAACCCAAAGCTTCCGCCACTAAAGCGGCGGGTTACTTTCTTTTGTCTAAAGCAACAAAAGAAAGGTAACCAAAGAAAAATGCTTTTCTTTGAGTCAAGGGCCCGCACGAGCGATGCCTCCGCGGTGATTTTTCATACGGGACATCCCTGTCCCGATGAAAAACGGCCCGCATCCCTGCGGGCCGCCCTCCGGGTCTTCGATTGCCTTCGCTAGTGCGCGGCGGCGCACGGCCAAAGCCAAGGCCAAATCCAAGGCCGAAAGCAAAACCGGGGTGGGCGGGGTGATGCCGGGCGCTGCCAACTCGAAGCCAACCCACCCGCTTGAATCCCGGCCCCGATCCCCACATTTCAACCGCACGGCGTCCTTCGACGCAGACGGAGACAAGACGATGGCCGGTTCCTCCATTCCTGGCGTGGGCGCGTTCAAACAGCGCATGCCGCAACGTGAAGATGCGTTGCCCGGGCGCGGTACGCCGCTGCCGCTGGACAATGTCCATCATGTCCTGGGGCGGCCGTTGCGCGACGATTTCGAAGGGCTGGCGCGGGTCCAGTTCGGGATGGGTTGCTTCTGGGGCGCCGAACGCAAGTTCTGGTCGCTGCCGGGGGTATTCACGACGGCGGTCGGGTATTCGGGCGGTTACACCCCCCATCCGAGTTATCGCGAGGTCTGCGGCGGTCAGACCGGGCACACCGAAGCGGTGTTGGTGGTCTACGACCCGAAGCTGATCGCATTCGAGGATCTGCTCAGGGTGTTCTGGGAGAGTCACGACCCCACCCAGGGCATGCGCCAAGGCAACGACGAAGGCACGCAGTACCGGTCGGCGCTGTATTGCGAGACCGAGTGCCAGTACCAGGCCGCCCTGGCCAGTCGCGATGCCTTCCAGGCGAAGTTGCGCGAGGCCGGGTACGGCGAGATCACCACTGAGATCGTGCACCCGGCACCGACGTTCTACTACGCCGAGAACGAGCACCAGCAATATCTGTCGAAGAATCCGATGGGCTATTGCGGCCTCGGCGGCACCGGAGTGAGTTGCCCGATCGGCGTGGTCGTCTGAGCAGGGCGAATCCCGGGAAGCCCGAGACGGCGCACTTCGGCGCGCCGTTTCTTTTGGTCGACGGCGAGATGCGCGGCTACCGGCCGACGGCCCCGGCCAACGCGTTTGCGCCAGACCCTTAGGCCGGAGGAAGCGAGGATAACGGCCCGTCGGCCGGCACCGGCGCTCGGTAGGCCTGCATCCGTGGACCGCTAGGCCTCGATCAATAGACCTGGATCGAGCAGGCGTAGACCAGCTCGCAGGCGCCCTTACCGCTGTCGGTGCGGCTCATCGAGCTGTCCCAGCGCAGGCCTTGCTCGTTCTCGACCCGCACCAGCCAGCCGTCGACGCGCACGCGCTGGTCCTTGCGCACGCGCTTGAGCGCGCGGGCGACTTCGGCGCTGGCCGGAATGATGTGCAGATTGCCGACCGAGCGTTGCATCTCCTCGACCGGAATCGGCGGCTTGCCGTAATAGCGATAGGTCAGGAAACGCACTTCCTGGGTGATGTCGAGTTGCGACAGGACCGTGTCCTCGCGCATCCGCCCCCAGCCGATCGCGAGGTCGGTCGGCGAGAATTCGGCCTCGCGTCCCATCCGGTAGTCGCGCCGCGACAGCACCCGGCCGTCGATGCTGAAACCGGCCAGCGGCGTCGCCGCACCCGGTTCGAGCCGGAACGGCTGCAGTGAAGCGGGCACTGGAGTCTGCAGGGGTTCGGCCCCGTCGGCCACGCGCGGCGGCATCGGGCAGTCGATGCTCGCGCCATCGGCCGGGGCGGGGAAGTGCAACGGACGCGGCGACACCGGCGAGTACCACCAGCCGATCGCGCTCAGGATCAGGCAACACACGACCCAGGCACGTGGGCTCATCGCGTGTTCCGAGCCGGCTTGCGCGCGCCGTGGCCGTTACCGCGCGGCGGCTGCAGCAACGAGGCCGGCAACTTGCGCAGTTCCTCGGCCAACTGCAGCAGGAAATCCGACATGGCCGAACTGCGCCGCCACAGCATGCCGATCTGCCGGTGCGGCGGGTCGCCGGCGAAGCGCAGCAGGTGGATATCGGGCGATTGCGGCACCGGCGGCTGCACCGCGAGCATCGGCAGCAAGGTGATGCCGACCCCGGCGGCGACCATCTGCCGCAGGGTCTCCAGGCTGGTGGCGCGAAAGCCGTCGCGCTCGTCGGCGCCGGACATGCGGCAGACGTCGAGCGCCTGGTCGCGCAGGCAATGGCCTTCTTCGAGCAGCAGCAGGTGCTGATCGTCGAGATCGTGCAGTTCGAGGGTGTCGCGCCCGGCCATCGGGTGCTGTTGCGGCACCGCCAGCAGGAAGGGCTCGTCGAACAGCGGTTCGACATGCAACTGGTCGTCGTGGATCGGCAGCGCCAGCAGGCCGGCGTCGAGGCGGCCGTCGCGCAGCCGGGCCAGAATCTGGTCGGTCTTTTCCTCGACCAACAGCAATTCCAGGCGCGGGAAGCGCTTGCGCAGCCCCGGCACCACATGCGGCAGCAAGTAAGGACCGAGGGTGGGAAACAGCCCCAGCCGCACCGTGCCGGCTTCCGGGTCCTGGCTGCGACGGGCGATCTCGCTCATCTGCTCGACGTCGGCGATGACCTTGCGCGCGCGCTCGGCGATGTCGCGCCCCACCGGGGTCAGCATGACCCGGCGCGGCGCGCGCTCGACCAGCGACACGCCGAGTTCTTCCTCGAGCTTCTTGATCTGGGTCGAAAGCGTGGGCTGGCTCACGAAGCTCGCGGCGGCGGCGCGCCCAAAATGCTTGTGATCGGCCAAGGCGACCAGATATTTGAGATCACGCAGGTTCATCGATGGTCGCCAATTGACATAGACTATCGCCATAATAGGAACAATTCATTTCAGTAATCAATTGCTGGGGTGCAACATACGACCCCTGAGTTGTTCCTTCGGCAGCAACCCCCCTGTTCATCCCTCCCATCCCTTCAAGGAGTCATCCGAATGCTTTCGATCGGCGAAAAGTTCCCGAAATTCAAGGTCAAGGCCACCGTCGGTATCGAAAACCTCGACACCGCGTTCGCCGACATCGACAACGACACCTACAAGGGCAAGTGGCTGCTGGTGTTCTTCTACCCGAAGGACTTCACCTTCGTCTGCCCGACCGAGATCAAGGGCTTCGGCGACCTGAACCAGCAGTTCCTCGACCGTGACTGCCAGGTGCTGGCCGCCTCGACCGACAGCGAGTTCGTGCATCTGGCATGGCGCAAGGACCACAAGGACCTGCGCGACCTGCCGTTCCCCATGCTCGCCGACATCAAGAAGGACCTGACTTCGGCCCTCGGCATCCTCTCGGAAGACGGCGTCGCCCAGCGCGCCACCTTCCTGGTCGATCCGGAAGGCGTCATCCGTTTCGTCTACGTCACCGACGGTTCGGTCGGCCGCAACCCGCAGGAAGTCCTGCGCGTGCTGGACGCCCTGCAGACCGACGAGCTGTGCCCCTGCAACTGGACCCAGGGCGAGAGCACCCTCAAGGTCGCCTGATCCGTTCGGATCGCACGACCCGGGAGTGATTCCCCGCGGAGCCGGATTCCGTGACCCGGCTCCCCTCTGGTTCTGCCTGCGCTGGCGGCCCGCCGCCAGCGCAGTTCTCAAAGTAGTCCCGCATGCGGGCCGGCCTCGCCGGTCCTCCCTCCCTCCCGTGCGGGATGCCCGCAGTCGGGGTTCGCCCCGACTGTTCCTATCCGCTCCATCCCGTTCGTGTCGTTTCCCAGCCAGCCAGCCGTGCGCGATGCGCATGCCCGCCAGGCGATGGCGCGTGCCCGGTCCCCGCGGCCGCCGTCCCGTGCCGCCGCGACCCGACGATCCCCCGCCGATTCCAGGAGTTCTCCGATGAGCCTTTCCGATCTTCGCAACTCGCTTCCCGATTACGCCAAGGACCTCAAGCTCAACCTCGACAGCGTGCTCAGCGACGCCGGTTCGCCGGGCCTGGACGGCAAGCAGATCCGCGCCATCGCCCTGGCCTCGGCGATCGCCTCGCGCCACAAGCCGCTGGCCGCGGCGATCGAAGCCTTCGCCGCCGAGCAGCTGTCGCCGGAAGAAATCAACGGCGCCAAGGCCGCGGCAGCGGTGATGGCGATGAACAACATCTATTACCGCGCCACCCACCTCATCCAGAACGAAGAGTACGGCCAGTTGCGCGCCGGCCTGCGCATGAACGTCATGGCCAACCCGGGCATCGACAAGATGACCTTCGAACTGGCTTCGCTGGCGGTGTCGGCGATCAACGGTTGCGGCGCCTGCATGGATTCGCACGAGAAGGTCGTACGCAAGCACGAGGTCAGCGCCCAGGGCGTGCAGAGTTCGCTGAAGATCGGCGCGGTGGTGCATGCGGTGGCGGTGACCTTGGAGCAGATGTGATCGGTTGATACGATCGATCAGTTCGATGTTGCTTCGAAATCGCCGGCGAATGCCGGCGATTTCGTTTGTGGGCAGGTCGTGTTGCTTCTGCGTGTTGCTTGGTCGCGGCTCACGCCGCTCCTACAGGGGGATTCGCCACATCGCGTTGGGCCTGGTGCGGGCTCGCTCTGTAGGAGCGGCGCAAGCCGCGACCGCCATGTCCGACTCTCGCGTCGTCTCCGGGTCCGTCCCTGTAGGAGCGACGTGAGTCGCGACTGCGACCTCTCACCTCGCGCCGATGCCGGCCGCGGCCCGTCAGGTAGAAGCGGCGCAAGCCGCGACATCGTTGCTCTATCTCGCGGTGTCCCGACCAGAAAGATGCTGATCAAGATCAAACCTAAAGCTTCCACCACTAAAGCGGCGGGTTACTTTCTTTTGTCTAAAGCAACGAAAGAAAGCTAACCAAAGAAAAGTGCTTTTCCTTGAATCAAGGGCCCGCGTGTTCGATGCGGGACATCCCTGTCCCGATGAAAAACGGCGCGCATCCCTGCGCGCCGCCCTTTGGGTCTTCTACTGCCTTCGCTAGCGCGCAGCCACGCGCAGCTACGGCAACGGCAACCGTCGCCGGTTTCGCGGTCGCTCTCAACGCACCTCGAACTCGTAAATCCGCGTCGCCGGGTCGCCGTTCTGGGTCGGGGTGCCGATGTTGAGCTTGATGTAGCGGGCCGAGGTGGCGCCGATCGAATGGGTCGAGGTGCTGGCGGTGTTGGCGCTCACCGTGACCGGGGTGCTCCAGGTGCTGGCGTTGGTCGAGGTCTGGATGGTGAAGGCCTTGGTGTTCCAGGCGGTGGATTCGCCGCCGGCGCCGGCGTGTTTGATCACGAAACTGCTGACGGTCTGCGCCGAGCCCAGGTCGACTTGCAGCCAGGACGACGCCGCCAGCGAGCAGAACTTGTCGGTGTTGCCGCCGGAGGTGCTGCCGTTGACCGCCTTCGCCGGGCCTTCGCTGCTGTTGCAGGCGGTCGAGCCGGTCGCGGGCTTGTTGAGAGCCAGGTTGACGTTGCCGCTGCCGACCGAGACGGTCTGGGTCTTGGTATGGGTCGCGTCGCCGTTGTCGGTAACGGTCAGAGAGACGGTGTAGTTGCCGGCGCTGGCATAGGTGCGGGTCGGGTTGGTTGCGGTCGATGTCGAGCCGTCGCCGAAGTTCCAGCTGCGCGAGGCGATGCTGCCGTCGCTGTCGCTCGAGGAGTCGCTGAAGCTCGCGGTCAGGCCGTTGACGCTGACGCCGAAATTCGCCACCGGCGCGGTGTTGCCGCTGACCGCGTTGTTGATCGCGGCGGCGTACTGCGCGGTCGTGCCCTGGGCCCAGCACTTCTGGATGTCGTCGTATAGCCACAGGAAGCCGCCGCTGATGCCGGCGCTGGTCTTCCAGCCGGCCATGCGGGTCTGCACCTGCGCCGGACTGTCGCCGGCGGTGCAGCCGCTACCGTGCTTGGTCCACAGGCCGGGCATGACGGTCATGCCCATCGCCGTGTTCCAGCTCGCCGGGTCGTTGCCGGCGCCGCCGTCGTAGACCTGCAGGTAGATGCGATCGACCGAGGCGCCGAGATTGTCTTTGACTCCTCGCCAGAAGCTGGTGTTGGTGTACGGCGCGAAGGTGATCTTGTAGCCGAGCCCGACCAGCATCTGGCCGAACTTGGTGGTGTCGGCGACGTTGTAATGGCTTTCGTCGTCGAAGTTGACCGCGTCGGCGCCGGTGGCGGTCTTCAGCGCCTGGAAGTTGCGGTAAAGGATGCTGGTGCTGCCGGTGCCGCAGACGATCGTGGTGCCGCAGCCGGCGGCGGTGCCGTTGGCCAGGTTGGCCATGCGCTCGAAGTCGGGCACGCCCCAGGCGCCGATCGAAACCTCGACCCGCTTGACCGAAGTCGGCGCGGTCTTCAACGAGGCCAGCCGCGCCGGCCAATCGGCATCGGCACCGATGTAGGCGCCGTTCCTGACGATCGGGATGTCGTTGTAGACCAAGTCGCCGTTGGCCTCGATATGGATGCTCCACAGGAACACCGTGGTGAAACCGGAGTTGCGCAGGTCGTTGATCACGGCCTGGCCGCCGGAATAGAACGGTCCGCCGCCGAAGATCGCCGACTCGGCGGCGTGCGCGGCCGGTGCGACGGCGGTCAGGGCGAGCGTCATCAGCGCCGGTGCGATCAAGGCAGGCAAAGCGCGCGTGGGCCGTCGGGCTTCGGCACCGGTGGAGTGGGGGCGATTCGGAAGGTGCTGGTTCGATTTCGGCATGGAGCGATCCCCTGCAGTGGACGTCACGGCGTGACGCGATGGCATCGATGCGCGTTGGCTGGCGGTGGCGAGCGATGAGCTCCTACCGCGACGACGCGCTCCCTGCCGCCGATGAGCGGCGACGCGGCGACATTGGGAGCGGCAAAATCGGCGTGTCAACATTTGGATCGATTTAAATAAGGGTAAAAACGTTTAAATGCGGCGTGTCCCGGATTTTTTCCCGCTCAATCAAAGCGCTGCGCGTGGTGACCGAAGATCGCGAAACCGAGACGCACCGCGCGCTGCGGCGTCCGGGCGCGCTGCGCCGCAACAGGGTTTCGCGCGGCGACGCTGCCGCGGAGATGGATCGACGCGAGTACGAGTGTGCTTGCGAGGACGCTCGCCGAGCGATGTACGGACGGGCAGGGCGATACGGCATCGTGCCCGCATAACCGGGTACGCAGACCCGCGCATCCGCGGCCGGCTCGCGTAGGATGCGGCGATGACTTCCCCTTCCGACCCGCACCGCGACAGTGGCGCCGAACGCGTCGACGCCGCCTTGTGCCGGGCGCGCGCGCTGATCGGCCGCGGCGAGGCCGAGATGTTGCTCGCGCATGCGCTGGGCCGACCGCGCAGCTGGCTGTTCGCCCACGACGATCATGTGATGGATGCGGTCGCCGCGCAGGGCTATCGGCGCCTGGTGGAGCGTCGTATCGCCGGCGAACCGGTGGCCTATCTGCTCGGCCAGCGCGGCTTCTGGCGTTTCGACCTGGCGGTGACGCCGGCGACGCTGATCCCGCGTCCGGAGACCGAACGCCTGGTCGAACTGGCTCTGGCGCGCCTGCCCGAAGACCGCGACCTTACGGTGGCCGACCTCGGCACCGGCAGCGGCGCGATCGCCCTGGCGCTGGCCTTCGAGCGTCCGCGCGCGCGGGTGATCGCGGTCGACTTCAGCATGGAGGCGCTCGAGGTCGCGCGCGCGAACGCGGCCTCGCTGCGATTGAATAATGTCGAATGCCGCCACGGCGACTGGTTCGCGCCGTTGGCGGGCGAACGCTTCGACCTGATCGCGAGCAACCCGCCGTACATCGAGGACGGCGACATCCATCTGCAGCAGGGCGACCTGCGTCACGAGCCGCTGACCGCGCTGGCATCCGGCGCCGACGGGCTCGATGCGATCCGCGTGATCGCCGGCGAAGCGCCGGCGCATCTGCGGCCGGGCGGCTGGCTGTTGATCGAACACGGCTGGGAGCAGGGCGCGGAGGTGCGCGCCTTGTTGACCGCGGCCGGCCTGGCCGATGCGGTCACCGAACGCGACCTGGAAGATCGCGACCGCGTCAGCCTGGCGCGTATGCCCGGTGCTTGACTCGGGCCTGCGACCGGGGTTGCCGACGCCCGATCGGGTCACGCCATCGCGGCCGGGTGCCGTTAGACTTCCCGTATTCCGACTGCGAGGCCTGCGATGCGCACGCTCTATCCCGAGATCGAACCCTTCGACACCGGCACGATCCAGGTCGACGACCGCCACACCCTGTACTACGAACAGTGCGGCAATCCCGACGGCAAGCCGGTGGTGCTGTTGCACGGCGGCCCCGGCGCGGGTTGCAGCCCGAAGATGCGCCGTTTCCACGACCCGGCCAAGTACCGCATCGTCCTGTTCGATCAGCGCGGCAGCGGCCGTTCGACCCCGCACGCCGATCTGGTCGACAACGGCACCTGGGAGCTCGTCGCCGACATCGAGAAACTGCGCGCCAAGCTCGGCATCGACCGCTGGCAGGTGTTCGGCGGCTCCTGGGGCTCGACCTTGGCGCTGGCCTATGCCGAAACCCATCCGCAGCGCGTGACCGAACTGGTCCTGCGCGGGATTTTCATGTTGCGCCGCTGGGAGCTGGAGTGGTTCTACCAGGAAGGCGCCTCGCGCCTGTTCCCGGATGCGTGGGAGCATTACGTCAATGCAATCCCGTCGGTTGAGCGCCACGACCTGATCAGCGCCTTCCATCGCCGCCTGACCAGCGAAGACGAAAAGACCCGTCTCGACGCCGCGCGCGCCTGGAGCGTATGGGAAGGCGCGACCAGTTTCCTGCACGTCGACGACGATTTCGTCAGCGGCCACGAAGACGCGAAGTTCGCGCTCGCCTTCGCCCGCATCGAGAACCATTACTTCGTCAACGGCGGCTTCTTCGAAGTCGAAGACCAGTTGCTGCGCGACGCGCACAAGATCGCCGACATTCCGGGCGTGATCGTGCACGGCCGCTACGACGTGGTCTGCCCGGTGCAGAACGCCTGGGAACTGAAGAAAGCTTGGCCGAAAGCCGAGCTGACGATCACCCCGGCGTCGGGGCATTCGGCGTTCGAGGACGAGAACGTGGACGCCTTGGTGCAGGCGACGGATCGGTTCGCCTGATCGCGGTTCGCTGACGGAGCAGCATCCGTACCGGCCCTTGCACCTACCCAAGAGCGGCTGCGAACTGGCAACGGTTGCCTTGCTTTGCCTTGCCTTTGCCGTATGCAGCTTGGCGCTCGCGGAGGCAACAGAAGACCCACAGGGCGGCCCGCAGGGATGCGGGCCGTTTTTCATCGGGACAGGGAGGTCCCGTATGAAAAATCACCGCGGAAGCACCGCGAGTGCGGGCTGGTGATTCAAAACAAAGCAACTTCTTTGGTTACCTTTCTTTTGTTGCTTATGACAAAAGAAAGTAATCCGCCGCTTTAGTGGCGGAAGCTTTGGGTTTGATCTTGATATTGATCGATTAGACGAAAGAGGCGCCGCAAGACCGTAACGACGCAGTCGCGGCTCGCGCCGCTGCTACCCTGGCGCAAGCACTCCGCCTCGGCGAACGGCGACGGCCCCATCATCTCTGCGCGTCGCGGTCGCGACTCACGTCGCTCCTACAGGAGCACACCCGAAGACGACGCGACATTGAGATAGGGCGGTCGCGGCTCGCGCCGCTCCTACCCTGGCGCGAGCAAGTCACCTCGGCAAACGGCGATGGCCCCGTCATCTCTGCGCGTCGCGGTCGCGACTCACGTCGCCCCTACAGGGGCACACCCGAAGACGACGCGACATTGAGATATGGCGGTCGCGGCTTGCGCCGCTCCTACCCTGGCGCAAGCACTCCGCCTCGGCGAACGGCGACGGCCCCATCATCTCTGCGCGTCGCGGTCGCGACTCACGTCGCTCCTACAGGGGCGCACCCGAAGACGACGCGACATCGGGACATGGCGGTCGCGGCTCGCGCCGCTCCTGCCCTGGCGCAAGCACGCCGCCTCGGCGAACGGCGACGGCCCCGTCATCTCTGCGCGTTCGCGGTCGCGACTCACGCCGCTCCTACAGGAGCACACCCGAAGACGACGCGACATTGGGACATGGCGGTCGCGGCTTGCGCCGCTCCTACCCTGGCGCAAGCACTCCGCCTCGGCGAATGGCGACGGCCCCATCATCTCTGCGCGTCGCGGTCGCGACTCACGTCGCTCCTACAGGGGCGCACCCGAAGACGACGCGACATTGAGATAGGGCGGTCGCGGCTTGCGCCGCTCCTACCCTGGCGCAAGCACTCCGCCTCGGCGAATGGCGACGGCCCCATCATCTCTGCGCGTCGCGGTCGCGACTCACGTCGCTCCTACAGGGGCGCACCCGAAGACGACGCGACATTGAGATATAGCGGTCGCGGCTTGCGCCGCTCCTACCCTGGCGCAAGCACGCCGCTTCGACAGTGGGCGACGGCTCGGTTTTCTCTGCGCGGCCGCAGTCGCGACTCACCTCGCTCCTACAAAGGCGGACCCCGCATCAGCAACATCTCGTCGTAACCACCCACGCAGCCGTCGTCGCTATGCCGCCGTCCCCTCCAGGCGCCCCTCGCTCAGGCGGCGCTGCCGTCCGGGTTGCGGTCGATCATCCACAGGCCCGCCCAGAGCTTCAGGTCGAGCTCGAAGCCTTCGGCCTGCTTGCGCATCAGCCAGGCCGGGGCCTCGGCGCGCGGGACTTCGTGGACCAGGATGTCTTCGCCGTCGATGCCGCCGCCGTCGCCGACCTTGCGCAGGCCGGTGGCGCGGACGAAGGCGATGCGTTCGCTGCTCATGCCGGCCGAGGTCGGGCCGGTCAGCAGCACTTCGACGCGGGCCGGTTCCCAACCGGTTTCCTCGACCAGCTCGCGGCTGGCGGCCGATTCGAGGGTGTCGTGGGCGTGGTCGTCGCCGACCAGGCCAGCCGGCATTTCGATGGTGCGCGCGGCCAGCGGGACGCGGTACTGCTCGACGAACAGGATCCGGTCCTCCGGCGTCACCGCGACGATGATCACCGCCATGCCCTTGCCGTGGGTGCGTTCGGCGTACTCCCAGTGGCCGCGGCGCATCATCCGCAGCCATTGGCCGTCGTACAGGGTCTCGACTCTTTCGGCGTCGTGCTCGCGGTCGTGTCGGTCGGAGTGTCCGTGGTCGGCCGGCGTCATTGCGTTCCTCGCGTCATGGCATCGCAGTGTTGTTGCAAGACTGCGATGCTACGACGGAACCTGTGACGTCGCGAAGTCCAGCCCCACCGCTTCATGCAGGCGGCGGCGGGTCATCGGCCCGAACCGCAGGCGATCGCACAGTTCCAGCAGGCCGGCGCCGTCGGCCTGGCCGCGCACGAAGTGGCCGCTGCTGTCGCCGAGCGGGGCGTCGAGCGCGATCGTCGCCAACTGGCGGCACAGCAGAGCCTGAGCGTGGTGTTCACGCAGTCGTGCGGCCGCGCTGGCGGCGCCGCGCACGCGCAGGAACGGCACTTCCTCGACCCGCGCGAGCAAGGCGTCGAGGGTATCGAAATGGCCGAGCAGGGCCGCCGCGGTCTTGGCGCCGATGCCGGGCACGCCGGGGATGTTGTCGACCGCATCGCCGGTCAGGGCCAGGTAGTCGGCGATCTGGCGCGCGAGCACGCCATGCCGCGCCGGCACGCCTTCGGCGGTCCAGCGCTGGCCGCGGGCGAAGTCCCACTGCTCGTCGTGGCCGTCGAGCAGTTGCGACAGGTCCTTGTCCGCCGAGACGATCACGCCGCGGTAGCCATGCGTGCGCATGCTCGCCAGTGCGCTGCCGATCAGGTCGTCGGCTTCGTACTCGACATGGGCCAGCACCGACAGGCCCAGCGCGCTGCACAAGGCCTTGCAGTGGCCGAACTGGCGGCGCAGCGCTTCCGGCGCCGGGTCGCGGTTGGCCTTGTAGGCCGGATACAGGGCGTTGCGGAAGCACGAGTCCAGGGCTTCGTCGAAGGCGATCGCGATGTGGCGCGGGCGCTCGCGTTCGATCAGCTCGAGCAGGAAACGGGCGAAACCGTGCACGGCGTTGGTCGGCCAGCCCTCGGCGTCCTGGAACTCGTCCGGAATCGAATGCCAGGCGCGAAACACGTACAGGCTGGCGTCGACCAGATAAAGCGGTGTGCGCGGCGCGATAGTCATGGCGTCATTCAAGCACGCGGCGCTCAGGTCGGCGACCAGATCTGGGTCAGATCGGCCGGGTCCGGGCGGTCGCGCTCGGGCGCTTCGAGCTTGGGCGTGCCGATATGGATGAAGCCGGCGATGCGTTCCTCGGCGGCCAGGCCCAGCCAACGCTGGACCTGCTCGTCGTAGGCCGGCCAGCCGGTCAGCCACACCGCGCCGAAGCCGAAGGCCTGCGCGGCCTGCAGCAGGGCGAAGCAGACGCAGCCGGCGGTCAGGGTGCGCTCGAACTCGGGGATTTTTTCGTCCGGGCCCAGCTTGGCGATCACCGCGACGATTATCGGCGCGTGAGAAAAGCGTGTGCGATCTTTCTCCACGGCGCCGGCGCCGGCCTCGGGAAACAGCTCGATGCCGCGTGCGGCGACGCGTTCGCCGAGCACGTGGCGGTCGTCGCCGCGCAGGATCAGGAAGCGGAACGGCACCCGCTTGCCGTGGTCGGGCACGCGCACGGCCGTCCGCAACATACGCTGAAGCGTCGATTCGTCCGGTCCGGGGGCCGAAAGTTGCTTCGCCGGCACCGAACGTCGGTTATCGAGCGCGCGCAGCAAGTCGAGATCATTGGGTTGCATGGAAGACAAATTGACTCCTGTCACAAAAATGAACGGCAATGCATTAATGGACGCATCTTGGCACTATCCTGCAGAGGCAGTCGGAAACCGACGCGCCTGCGTCAAGCATCCAGGGGAACTTCGCTAGTGTCCGGTCATTTGCACGGCGTCGCTCAGACCACGCGCACCGACCCGTCGCGCGTGCTCGAAGAAATCAAACGACAGACGCTCGAGCAACTCGGGGGGCTGCCGGGCACCCTGTACGCACCGATCGAAGAAGCCCTGAAGGCCGAATCGCTGAAAGGCGACGGCCGCAATCACCAATACGAAGACCAGGCCGCATTGTGGGTCCTGCGCCAGCAGCAGGCCAGTCATGTCATGGCGTTTCGGCAGCAGGTCGGGCTCGGTTTCGAGGCCTTCCGCTCGCCGGCCTCGGCGGTCGGCGGCCTCGGCGGTTCGCCGCTGCAACTGGTCGGCGAACAGCAACTGGCCTTCGACCTCGACGGCGAACGCCTGACCGAAGCGCTGGAACAGCGCTATCTGCGGCCGCTGGAGATGCTGCAGGGCCGGCTCAAGATGCTGTCGGCCTCGATCGGCGCGCCGGCCGGCATCAACCCCTTCGGTCCCTACCGGCTGGTCAAGGCCTTCATCTCGGTCTACGCCGAAACCCAGGTCACCGAAAGCCTGCGCGTCCGCCTGTTCCGCGAGTACGAGCACGAGCTCGCGCGGCTGCTCGGCGATCTCTACGGCCGCATCAACAACTTGCTGGCGACCGCGGGCTACGGCGTCGGTCACGGCAGCATGGCGCCCGGCGCGCCGGTACGCGCGGCCGAAGAACGGCGCGAGCGCAATACGCTCGACGACGTATTCGACACCGTGCCTCATCGCGAGTCCTCGACGCCTATGCACGATTACAACGCCGCGACGGGCGGCTACGGCGGCGAAAGCCATGCCGGCCACCCTGGCGCAGCGCGTGCGACCAATTACGGCGGCGGCCACGATCCGTCGCAGCCGGTCTCGCAGGCCGACGTCGCGGCGATGGCCAACGAACTGGCCGAGCTGCGCTCGCAACTGCACGCTTGGCGCGAAGGCCTGGTCAAGGCCGGCGGGTTGCCGCCGGCGCACATGCCGCAGCGTTCGATGGCGCCGCGGCGCGAGCTGCGCGTCGAGGAAGTGGTCGGCATGGCCTCGCTGCTGCAGCCCGAGCCGCCGGACGCCTATGCGCGCGCGCTGGCGGTGTCCGGACGCCTCGGCGAAACCATCCGCGACCAGCTCTACGACGGCGCGCGACGGCTCGGCTTCAATCCGGACCAGACCTGCTTCAGCGCCGAGGAGGACGATGCGATCGATCTGGTCGCGCTGTTGTTCGACTCGCTGTTCCGCAACCACGCCCTGCAGGACCGGGCACGCCGCGTCTATGCGCGCCTGGTCATGCCCTACGTCAAGGTCGCGCTGACCGACAACGAAGTGTTCGTCAAGCGCGAACACCCGGCGCGGCGCCTGCTCGACGCGATCACCGAAGCCTGCGAAGGCAACGACGGCGAGACGCCGCAGGACCGCGACCTGCTCGAGCGCGCCTCCTCGATCTCGCAGCGCATCGTTTCGGACTACAACGAAGACCTCGCGGTGTTCGAGCTGGCCCACGCCGAACTCGACGCGCTGCTGGCGCAGCATCGGCGCCGCATCGAATTGCAGGAACAGCGCGCGGCCAAGGCCACCTACGGCCGCGAGCGTCTCGGCGCGGCGCGCGGCCAGGCCGACGCGGCGGTGCGCGAGCGCATCGGCGAAGCGCGCCTGACCCAGGCGGTCGCCGATTTCCTGGCCACGCCCTGGCGCCATCACATGGTGCAGGTGCTGTTGCGCGAGAACGAAGATCCCAAACGCCGCGCGCAGGCGCTGGCGCTCGGCGACGCCCTGGTCATGGCCGATCGCCTCGCCGCCGAGAACCGGGGCCGCGAACTGGCCGACCAGTTGCTCGCGTTGCAGCCGATCATCGTGCAGTGCCTGGCGAGTTCCGGCCTCGACGACAGCGCCGCCCAGCACGGCATGGCCGGTCTGGTGCGCGCGCTGGTCACGCCGGATATCGAACGCGCCAAGCATCCCTTGCCGACGACGGCCGAAGTCGAGGAAGACGTCGCCGAGGAGCGCCGCCTGTATCTCGCCGCCGGCAGCACCTCGGCCAATCACGATCCCCTGCTGGCCGAACGCATGCGCCAGCTCGAACCCGGCGACTGGCTGCGGCTGACCAACACCCAGGGCGAGACGATCGCGGTCAAGGTCGCCTGGAGCAGCCCGCTGACCTCGCGTTTTCTGCTGGTCAACCGCCGCGGCGTACGCGCGCTGGTCGCCTCGGCCGAAGAGCTGGCGACGCTGGCCTCGGCCGGCCGCCTCGTGGTCGGCGCCGAACGCACTGCATTCGACGAAGCCATGCGCCAGGTGCGCCGACATCTGGACCGGGTGATCTGAGTCCGGCCCCGCGCCTGCCAGACTCCACCTCGACCCCGACCCGCCGCCAGGCGGGTTTTGCATTCAGGCCGGCCGAGCACATTCGATGTGGGCGTTCGATCGGGGCATTGGTTCCGGGCATTGTCGTGATGTCGGAGGCATCGAGATCGCACGGCCGCCGGTCATTCCGCTACGATGCGGCGAACGGGGCACGGAGCGAAGCATGTCGGGCATCACGATTGGCGTTGCGAGCGAGACGGCGGCCGGAGAGAAGCGCGTGGCGCTGACGCCGGAGACCTGCAAGAAACTGATCGCCCGAGGTGCGCGCGTGCGCATCGAACGCGGCGCCGGGCGTGCCGCCAGTTTCACCGACGAGGCCTATGTCCAGGCCGGTGCGGAACTGGCCGACGATGCCGCCGCGGCGCTCGGCCAGGCCGATGTGGTGCTGTGCGTGCAATCGCCCGATCCCGCCCGCCTGGGCGCCTTGCGCGAAGGCGCGGCGCTGGTCGGCCTGCTCGCGCCGCAGGCCGATGCCGCGCGCGGCGAGGCCATCGTCGCTAACCGCCTGCAGGCGTTTCCGCTCGAACGGCTGCCGCGCACGACCCGCGCGCAGGCCATGGACGTGCTCAGCTCGCAGGCCGGCATGGCCGGCTACAAGGCGGTGTTGATCGCCGGCCAGCTGGCGCCGCGTTTCTTCCCGATGCTGACCACCGCGGCCGGCACGATCCGGCCCTCCAAGGTGCTGATCGTCGGCGCCGGCGTCGCCGGACTGCAGGCGATCGCCACCGCCAAGCGCCTCGGCGCGCAGGTCGAAGGCTTCGACGTACGCCCGGAAACGCGCGAGCAGATCGAATCGCTGGGCGGCAAGTTCCTCGACCTGGGCGTCAGCGCCGCGGGCGAGGGCGGCTATGCGCGCCAGCTCACCGAGGAAGAGCGCGCCGAGCAGCAGCGCCGGCTCGGCGAGCATCTCAAGAACATCGACGTGATCGTCTGCACCGCCGCGGTGCCGGGGCGTCCGGCGCCGAAGATCGTGACCGCGGCGATGATCGCCGGCATGAAGCCGGGCAGCGTGCTGGTCGACCTGGCCGCCGAAACCGGCGGCAACTGCGAACTGACCCGGCCGGGCGAAACCATCGACGTCGAAGGCGTGACCATCGCGGGCCCGTTGAACCTCGCGAGCAGCGGCGCGGTCCATGCCAGCGAGATGTATGCGCGCAACGTGTTCAATTTCGTCAGCCTGTTCGTCAACGACGGGGCGGTGAACTACGACTGGAACGACGAATTGCTGGCGAAGACCGTGTGGCCGGAACGGCCGGCGGCGGTGGCGGCCGCGACGGCGTAAGGCCGTCGACGTCGCCTGCGTTGACGGCCCGTCTGTAGGAGCGAGGTAAGTCGCGACCGCGGGACGCGCGGAGACGACGGGGCTGTCGTCGCTCGTCGAATCGGCGCGCTCTCGCCAGGGTAGGAGCGGCGCAAGCCGCGACCGCGCCATTGCGGTCTTGCAACCGCGAGTGCGCGGCGGCGCACAGCCAAAGCAAGGGCCGCAGTCGCAAACAGCTGACGCGCGCGGCGCCGCCATCCCCTGTAGGAGCGACGTGAGTCGCGAGCGCGGAACGCGCAGGGACCTCAACGCCTATGTCATCCATCGAAGCGGCGCGCTTTCGCCGGGGTATGAACGGCGCAAGCCGCGACCGCGAACCTGCGGCCGCCGGCGCGGGCGATCGGGGTTGCGCGGTCGCGGCTTGTGTCGCTCCTACAGGGGCGGCGGCGCAACCACGAGAGCGGCCGCCGCGCATCTCAATCGCGCGACGGACGCGGCCGGTCCGGCTTCGGCGGCGCGGGGTTGGCCAGCGCCCACGCACGGCGCTGCTCCGGGGTCATGCCGCGCCATTTGGCCATCAGGGCGCGCCGGCCTTCGTCGTCGAGGCCGCGCATCTTGGCGTACAGGGCGCGCATCTGGCCGCGATCCTCCGGGCTCATGTGCTCCCAGCGCTTCATGCCGCGACGCGCGTTCTGGCGCTCGTCCGGGGTCATCTGCTGCCAGCGGCGGGCGTGTTCGAGCATGCGCTGGCGCTCATCGGGCGAGTTGTTCCAGCGATCGCGCATCGGCGCGATCAGTTGCTCGCGCTGGGCCTGGCTCAGCTGCTCCCAGGCCGGCAACGGCGCGGCGCTGCGGGCGGCGGCCGGCGGGTCGCCGGCGAAGACGGGGGCGGCGGCGAGCAGGGCCAGGGCGGCGAGGATCGGGCCCAGGCGGCGGCTCTTGCAGGTGCGGCTAGGGAAGGTGCGGCGCATGGCGCTTACTCCGTGGGATTCGGCAGGGCGTCGCCGTTGGACGCCAGCCACAGGTAGAGGTCGGGGTTCTCGTCGAGCGCAGCGACGGCGGTGCCGGGGTCGTAGGCGGCGTCGGCCGGCGCCAGGCCCGCCACGGCCGGCGCGGTCTCGGGCGCCGCCGGCGCGCCGCCGTTGCCGCCGACGTGCAGGCCCAGGACCAGGGCGAACGCGGCCACGCCGCCGCTGGCCAGGGCCCAGCCGAGCACGCCGGCGCGGCGCACCGGCGCGGCCGAGGCCTCGCTGCGGATCGTGCGCAGGCGCGCGCGGGTCTGCGGGGTCACCTGCTCGACGGCGCGTGCGTGCAGGGCGCGCATGGCCTGGTCGAAACGCTGGTCGCGATCCACTGCGGAGTGAAGCTGGGGGGCCGCTGCGGGCCGTTCGTTCGGGGTCGTCATCGCCATTCCTCCAATTGCCGCTGCAGGGCTTCGCGCGCGCGCGACAGATGGGTTTTCACCGCGCCTTCGCTGCAACCCATCGCCCGCGCGGTCGTGGCGACGTCGAGTTCTTCCAGGATCCGCAGGCTGAAGGCCTCGCGTTGCCTGCGCGGCAGCCTGGCCAGCGCCTCGCTCAGGCGCGCATAGGCTTCGCGGCCGTCGTGAGTACGCTGCGGGTCCGGGCCGTCGTCGGCCCAGTCCAGCGGCGCGTCGTCCTCGCGCGGCGCCGGCGCCAGCCAGCGCAGGCGGAAGGTCCGCCGGCGCTGGATGTCGACGATCCGGCTGCGCAGGATGCTCCAGAACAACGGGGTCCATTCCGAGGCCGGGCGCTCGCGGTAAGCCAGCATCTTCATCATCGCGTCCTGGACCGCGTCGAGGGCGTCCTCGCGGTGGCGCAGGCCGAGCTCGGCGAAGCGGAACGCCCGCGTGCCCAGCCCGGCCAGGAAGGCGTCGATGGTCGCCGGCAGGCGCGCGGCCGGCTCCGGCAGCCCGTCCCCGGGCAGCGGCGGCATGTCCTGGACCCGCGGATCGGCATCGATGCTCACGCTGTCCAGCATACGGGCGCCTGGCGGTTGCAGCACCTGGACGGCTCCTCAGTGCGCCGCGGCCCGGGGGCGCGCGCTGGGGTCGGACGGGGTCGGCATGGGGATTCCTGTGCGGTGGAATGTGCATTGCTTACGGAATCCGGCAACGCCCCGGGGCCGGATCGGTTGACAACGCTGGCGCCGCATTCACGGCCGGTTATGATGCGGCAGACATCGCATGGGGAAAGAACGGATGAGCGACGGGTTCGTGGCGCTGTACATCTTCATGCTGGCGGGCATCGCCGGCCACGTGATCATCTCGCGGGTGCCGGTGATCCTGCACACACCGCTGATGTCGGGTTCCAACTTCATCCACGGCATCGTCCTGATCGGCGCGATCATCGTGCTGGGGCACGCCGAGACCACCCTGGAAAAGGCCATCGGCTTCGTCGCCGTGCTGCTCGGCGCCGGCAACGCCGCCGGCGGCTACGTGGTGACCGAACGCATGCTGGAGATGTTCAAGTCCAGCAAGAAGGCGGGTGGCGCATGAGCGGATTGTCGTTTGACGGCGGGACTCGGGACTCGCGGCTCGGGACTCGCAACAGCGCCGAGGGGGCCGCGAACGCCCGTGACTTCCGCTTCGGACGTCGAATCCCCAGTCCCCAATCCCCAGTCCCGGCGGAGGCGATCGCATGATCTGGCTGGGTATCTTGGTCAAGTGCAGTTACCTGGTCGCCGCCACCCTGTTCCTGCTGGGCCTGCAGCGCATGGCCTCGCCGGTCACCGCGCGCAGCGGCATCCGCTGGGCCGGCGCGGGCATGGTCATCGCGACCGTGGCGACCTTCTTCCAGCCCGACCTGCACAACATGGGGTTGATCCTGCTGGCGGTCGGCATCGGCACGGCGCTGGCCTGGGTCTCGGGCAAGAAGGTCGCGATCACCGACATGCCGCAGATGGTCGCGCTGTACAACGGCATGGGCGGCGGTTCGGCGGCGGCGATCGGCGCGGTCGAGCTGTTGCGCCTGTCGGCGCGGCTGCCGGCCGAGCCCTTGCACGCGCAGATCGAACGCGGCGTGATCGAAATGCAGACGCCGAACATCGCCCTGGTGCTGGCGGTGGTCGGCGCGGCGATCGGCGCGGTGTCGTTGTCGGGTTCGGTGATCGCCTGGGCCAAGCTCGACGGGCGCCTGGACAAGCGCGTGGTGTTCCCCGGCCAGCAGATCTTCAACGGCCTGATCGCGTTGGCGATGGTGGCCTGCGGCATCGCCGCGGTGATGACCCTCAACGTGCCGGTGATCATCGCCTTCTTCGTCCTGGCCCTGCTGCTCGGCGTGCTGATGACCCTGCCGATCGGCGGCGCCGACATGCCGGTGGTGATCTCGCTCTATAACGCCTTCACCGGCCTGGCCGTGGCCTTCGAAGGTTACGTGCTCGGCAACGAGGCGCTGATCATCGCCGGCACCATGGTCGGCGCGGCCGGCATGCTGCTGACGCGTTTGATGGCCAAGGCGATGAACCGGCCGATCAGCGGCGTGCTGTTCTCCAACTTCGGCGGTGGCGGCCAGGCGCAGGAAATCAGCGGCACCCAGAAGCCGATCGAAGCCGGGGACGTCGCGGCGATGATGGCCTTCGCCGAACGCGTGGTGATCGTGCCGGGCTACGGCCTGGCGGTGGCGCAGGCGCAGCACAAGATCTGGGAACTGACCCAGAAGCTGACCGAGCGCGGGGTCAAGGTGAAGTTCGCGATTCATCCGGTCGCCGGCCGCATGCCCGGCCACATGAACGTGCTGCTCGCCGAAGCCGGCGTGCCCTACGACATGATCGCCGACATGGACGACATCAACCCCGAATTCGCCAACACCGACGTGTCGCTGGTGATCGGCGCCAACGACGTGGTCAACCCGGTCGCCAAGACCGACCCGTCCTCGCCGATCTACGGCATGCCGATCCTGGACGTGGTCAATTCCAGGAACACGATCGTAATCAAGCGCGGCAAGGGCACGGGTTTTGCGGGCATCGAAAACGCGTTGTTCTACGCCGACAACACCCGGATGCTGTACGGCGACGGCGCGGAAATGGCCAGTGCGCTGGTCTCGGAACTGAAGGCGCTCGACGGCGGGCATTGAGCCCGCCGGTTCGGGTGTGCGTGGTGGCCGCGATGGCCACGCGGAGCAGTTGTGCTGAGATTTTGATCGGCTCTTCGCTCTGTTCTGCCGCTACGCTGTCTTGTTCTCGCCTCTGTAGGAGCGACGCGAGTCGCGACCGCGGGACTTGCAGAGGCGACAAGGCCGCCGCGATTCGCCGAGGCCGCGTGCTTTCGCCAGGGTAGGAGCGGCGCAAGCCGCGAGATCGTTGTGACGGCCTCGCGGCCCATTCCTCAGCCGCGACCGCCATCTCAACTTGCCTCGTAGCCGCAAGGCCTCTGTAGGAGCGACGTGAGTCGCGACCAAGAGACTTGCAGAGGCGACAAGGCCGCCGCCGTTCGTCGAAGCGACGGACTTTCGCAGGGTAGGAGCGGCGCGAGCCGCGACCGCCATCTCTCAACCTGCCTCGTAGCCGCAAGGCCCTTGTAGGAGCGACGTGAGTCGCGACCAAGGGACTTGCAGAGGCGACAAGGCCGCCGCCGTTCGTCGAAGCGACGGACTTTCGCAGGGTAGGAGCGGCGCGAGCCGCGACTGCGCAGCTTCGGTCTCGCGGCGTTTCGTGGCCGCAGCCCTGTAGGAGCGACGTGAGTCGCGACCACGAACGCGCATAGACAACGAAGCCGTCGCTATTCGTAGAAGCGGCATGCTTTCGCCAGGGGTAGGAGCGGCGCAAGCCGCGACATCGCTGCGGCGGCCTTGCGGCGCGTCGTTCATCGAACGAGATCAAGATCAAGATCAAACCCAAAGCTTCCGCCACTAAAGCGGCGGGTTACTTTCTTTTGTCATAAGCAACAAAAGAAAGGTAACCAAAGAAAAATGCTTTTCCTTGAAACAAGGGCCCGCGCGTTCGATGCATCCGCGGAGATTTTTCATACGGGACATCCCTGTCCCGATGAAAAACGGCGCGCATCCATGCGCGCCGCCCTCCGGGTTTTCTATTGCCGTCGCTAGCGCGAGGCGACGCACAGCAAGGCTCACGCCAAAGCCAAGCCAGAAGCCACGGTCGCGGTCAGAGGGTAGATCAGGGTGCAGAGACAGAGGCGAAAAGAACTTGCGGTGCCGCTGGGTGACGGCCGGTCTCGATGCGCTCCCGATTCGGGCGCGCCACTTTCAATCCCGCCTGGCCGGCACAGGGGCAGCCGCCGAATCCTCGCGCCAGCGGCTGAACACCTGGTCATTGTCTTTCTGGCTGGCATGGCAGGCGGCGCAGTCCTCGCGCTGGGCGGTGCGCAGGCGGTCGCGACGTTCGCCGGCGGCGAATTCGGCGTAGCCCCAGCCGCCGGTGGCGGCGAAGCGCGCGCTGTCCTTGACCATCACGTCGATATGTCGGCGCGTCCCCTGGTCGATGGTGGCGTCGCCGTTGTCGCGGGTTTCGAACAGGTCGTAGACCAGCACCGAACCGTCGGCGAAGCGCCCGCTGCGATAGCCGTCGAGCGCTATGGCATTCGCGTAGATATGGTGCAGTCCGCCGAAGCGAGGGTAGGCGGCGTGGCCGGAAGTGATCAGGCCGCTCTTGATGTGGGTCCAGCGCGAATAGCCGACCGGGAAGGGTAGCGTGTCCGGGCCGGGGAGCGTTGCCGCGATGCGGGCGGGATCCGCCTTGGCCGGATCGGCGCCGGCGAATCCGCCGGCGGCGAGCGCGCCGCTCGCGGCAACCAGCGCGACGGCGGCGGCCCACAGCGCCGCACGGCCCGGACGCGGGGCTTCAGCGGCCACGTGCGGTGCCGCCCGGTTGCAAGGCGCGGCCCACGCACCAGGCGATCGGCCAGGCCACGAAGCAGACGTGGACCAGGATACTGAGCACGATCCACAGCACGTCCTTCGGGATGCCGCCGCCCCCGGCGCGCGACAGCGGCACGACGATGAAATTCATCGCCACGAACAGCCACAGGCCGTACAGGGTCGACGACAGCCATGGCCGGCGCAGCATCCAGCTCAACTTGGTCGCGGCATAGGCGTAGACCGCGGCCATGGCCAGCGCGATCAGATAATGCAGGGTCAGCCCGAGCGCGGCGGTCGAGGCGCCGCCGGCCAACGCTGCGTCGCGTCCGATCAGGCCCGAGGCGACGCTATGCAGGATGCGTTGCGCCGGCACTCCGGCGGTGATGCCCCAGTAGGTGATGGCGTAGACGATGTCGAGCGTAGCCGCGATCAGGCCGCCGGTCAGTGTCCAGAGCGGCAAAGATCGCGCGGTGCGGTGGGCAGGGGTCATTGCGCGAGGTCCTGGCGGAGTAGAGCGGGCCGGCGCTGCGAAGAAAGCAGCGTCCGAAAAGATGCAGGGTAGCGGCCGGTGCGGCGCAGCATCGGCTGCGCCGCGTGGCGCGGCGGCTAGGCGGCGGCGCGCGCGAGTTGCCGGTCGAGGCGCCGCGCCTGGGTGGCGGTAAGGCCGAACGAATTCTTGAAGGCGCGACAGAACGCGCTCTGGCTCTCGAAGCCCAGGGCCTCGGTGATCTCGCACACCGGCATGCGGGTTTCGCGGACCATTCGCCAGGCACGGTCCGAGCGCAGGCGCGAGGCGAATTCGGTCGGCGTTTCGTCGAACACCTCGCGATAGATCCGGATCAGGTGGCAGGGCGAGTAGTTGGCGCTGCGCGCGAGCCGGTTGAGATCGAGACGGATCTCCGGGTGGCGCCGGATCAGGTGCTGCACGCGCAGCAGCCTGAGCAGAGTCTGCTGGCGCCGGCGCTGGGTGCGGCCGCTGCAGCGCGGCAGCCGCGTCTGCAGATCGCGCTGTTGATCGATCAGCAGCGCGCACAGCGTGCGCAACAGCGCGTCGCCATTGGCGCCCAGCGTGCTCGGCGCGCCGAATCCGGTGTCGGCGGGCTGCGCAGCGAGCCGCGCCAGCCGCACCATCAGCCGTTGCGCGTCGCGCGGCGCCGGGCCCTCCCAGGGGAACAGCTCCTCGGTGGTGTTGTCGGCGCCGGTCTGCAGATAACCGCGCCAGGCGGTATCCGGGCCGCACAGGCACAACCACCAGCACGGCAGGCGCGCACTGGTGCGCAGGCGGCCGTCGCGCCAGATCTGCAGGTGGCCGGGTTCGAGCTCCCACATGCTGTCGGCGGCTTCCAGGCGCAGCGGTCCGCGCAACGGTAGCCACAGCGACAGCCAGCCGGCCGGCAGGTCGAGCTGGACGGCGCGTCCGGAGGCCCGGACCAGATGCAGGGTCGGCCGTGCGGCCGACTGCGACAGGTCGAGATGCTCGGCGAAATGAATCCGGTGATGTTGCAGGTTCATGCGACCCTCGTCCGGGAGGCGTGGCGGGCAGGCGCCACGTTCGTTGGCTCCTAAGCTAGCCATCCTTGGCCTGCATCTGCAGGGCCAATAATCCCGGCTTCGAAGGAGCCAATCGGCCCCGCCCGGCTGCGAGCGCCAACGCCGTCACGGAACGCGTTGCGCCCAGGCTGTCGTACGCATGTGCCGACCTGGACCAAGTCGCTGACCGGCCCTCGCAACTGGCCCATTGGCTTGGCAATATCGACCGTACAGGCGGCCCGAGGGGGGCCAATCCGGAGCCGCGAATGTACCTGCCGCTCGATGGCCGAGGACCGTTGCACGGGCAATTGGTCCGCTCGCTCAAGGACGCGGTGATGACCGGGCGGCTGCCGTCCGGACTGCGGTTTCCACCGACCCGGCTGCTGGCCCAGCAGCTCGGCGTGTCCCGCAATACCGTGCTGGCCGCTTACGAGCAACTGCGCGCCGAGGGCTTCATGCAGGCGCGGGTCGGCTCCGGCAGCTATGTCGCCATGCCCGGCGCGCCGGTGCAGCCGCGCTCGGAACCGCCGCAGCGGGTCGCGCCGCAGAGCGCCTATGCCCGGCGCCTGCGCCGCTATCACGACCACGCCCAGATGCCGGGCCGGCGGGTGCCCGGCGCCTTGCACAGCTTCCAGTACGGGGTGCCTTTCACCAATCCGCTGCTGACCTCGGCCTGGGCGCGGGCGCTGTCGCACGCGGCGGTCTACACCCAGCCGCATTACCCGACCGCGCAGGGCCTGCCGGCCTTGCGCGCGGCGGTTTGCGAATATCTGTCGTTGCGCCGCGGCGTGCAGGCGCGGCCCGAGGACATCGTGATCGTCACCGGCACCCAGCAGGCGGTCAGTCTGACTGCGCGCGTGGTGCTCGACGAAGGCGACGAGGTGGTGATCGAAGAGCCGCAGTACTTCGCCGTGCGCGAAGCCCTGCAGATCCATGGCGCTCGGCTGCTGCCGGTGCCGGTCGACGGCGAGGGCCTGCGCACCGATCTGCTGCCGGAGCGTCCGCCGCGGCTGATCTGCGTGACCCCGTCGCACCAGTTCCCGACCGGCGCGCTGATGTCGCTGGCGCGCCGTCGCGCCTTGCTCGACTACGCCTGCCGCCACGATTGCTGGATCTTCGAGGACGACTACGACGGCGAATTCCGCTACGACGCGCAACCGCACGCGGCCCTGTGCGGCCTCGACGACAGCCGCCGGGTGATCTATACCGGCACCTTCTCGAAAGTGCTGTTTCCTTCGCTGCGCCTGGGCTACATCGTCGCGCCGCCGGGTTTGCGCGACGACCTGATCAGCGCCAAGTGGGTCGACGATTTCGGCTCGCCGGCGATCGAGCAGGCCGCACTGGCCCACTTCCTCGCCGACGGCGGTTTCGAACGCCACCTGCGCCGCACTGCGAAGACATTGAAACAACGCCGCGACGTCCTGCTGAACGCCCTGCGCCGTCTGGCCGGCGACGCCATCGACATCGACGATTCCCACGCCGGCATGCACCTGGTGGTGTGGCTGCGCGAACGCAGCGTCGCCCAAGGCGAGGCCTTCATCGCCTATGCGCAGAGCCGGGGATTAGGGCTGTACTCGATCGTCCCGTACTACTTCCAGCCGCCCGCCCGTGCGGGCTTGCTGCTGGGCTTCGGCGCGATGTCGGTGGCCGAGATCGAAGAAGCCGCGCGCGTGTTCGCAGTGTGTTTGAGCGAGATGGATTGGGCGAGCGTGGGGTAGGGAAGTGGCCGTCCCGGTCGGCGATGCGATTGCATCCGCCGGCGTTTGTGCATCGTTTTGCCCCTTTGCCCCTTTGCCCTTTGCCCTTTGCTTTTGTCTTTGCTGTGCGTGCCTAGCACTTGCGAAGGCAATAGAAGACCCGAAGGGCGGCGCGCAGGGATGCGCGCCGTTTTTCATCGGGACAGGGATGTCCCGTATGAAAAATCCCTGCGTTGGCATCGCTCGTGCGGGCCTGTGATTCAAAACAAAAGCATTTTTCTTTGGTGACTTTCTTTTGTTGCTTTAGACAAAAGAAAGTTACCCGCCGCTTTAGTGGCGGAAGCTCTTATCGTTTGATCTTGACCTTGCCTCTCAAGAAGCTATAAGCAAGTGCAAAGCTTCCGCCCCCTAAAGGGTGCGGGTAACTTTCTTTTGGCCAAAGCCCCAAAAGAAAGTCACCAAAGAAAAGGGCTTTTCCTTGACGAAGCTCCCCTGCGAGCACGCAGCTTGCGCTGGGATTTTCCGATAAGACGTCCCTGTCTTATCGGAAAACGCCGCACGTCCTGTGCGGCGCCCTCCGGGTCTCCCCTTGACCGGCAAAGCGGCAAAGCAGATCAAAACCCCGGCAACGGCAACGGCGTCGTGGTTGAGATAGATACCCATCCCGGCCGGCGATGGCGGCTGAACGAACGCAGTCGGCTTGTGACCGTAGGAAATCCAGTAGGACGCCGCTCCTACCCTGCGACGGCACGCCACTTCGATGAGCAACATCGGTGTTGGCGTTTCTGCGCGTCCCGCGGTCGCGGCTCACGCCGCTCCTACAGTGGCGGATTCGCAACCTCTTACTTCACCCCAGGCAGAGCTGCGGCCTCGAAGGCCGAGCAGAATTCCGGTGAAAGGACGAATCCCCAGACAGGCAGGGAAGCCGAAGCTCAGCGCGAAGCCACCACCGCCACCACCGCGGCGGCGGCCAGCCAGGCCAGGTCGGTGCCGGTGTTGGCGAGCTGGATCAGGGTCCAGGCGAAGTGCGGGCCCAGCTTGGGCGCGGCCTCCAAGGGGTCGAGCCCCAGCATGGCGCCGACCTGGGACGAGGCGATGCCCCAGTTGGCCACCACCACGATCACCGCGGTCGCGGACAGGCCCAGCGCGGCCCGGCGCGCGCCAGGGCGCCAGCCGCCCAGGCGCAGCATCCAGGCGATGTCGAGCGCCCCGATCACCGCCATCCAGCTGAACTGATGGTCGTAAGCCACCGAGAACAGCACCCAGAACGCGGCGAAACCGAAGGTGCCGAGCATCAGCAGCAGCCACGAGAACGGGGTGACGCGGCGTTCGTGGCGGTCGGCCGAGGCCGGGCTGCGCTGTTCGGTCGGGTGGGCGACGGTCATGGGCGGAACACTGTGGGCGGGGCAAGCCCTACAGCATAGCGGTCCCAGGCCGGTAGAATGGTGCGACTTGTGCTGCGGCACGGCATCCCCATCTTTCCGCCATGTATTCCCGCAGCAGCGAACCCGTCCGTTTCGAGCGCGATTGCGCCGTCGTCCTGGTGCCCCAGGGCGACCAGGTCACCTTGCCCGCGGGCAGCGTCGGCTATATCACCCAGGCCTTGGGCGGCAGTTACACCGTTTTCGTCGAAGGCAACCTGTTCCGCATCGCCGGCCGCGATGCCGACGCGATCGGCAAGGAGCCGCCGGAACCGCTGGAATTGCCCGAGGGAGCCGACGACGAAGCGGTCGAGCAACTGGTCTGGCGCCAACTGCGCACCTGCTTCGACCCGGAGATCCCGATCAACGTGGTCGAGCTCGGCCTGGTCTACGAGGCCACCGTCAAGCACCGCGACGACGGCCAGCGCATGGTCGAAGTGCGCATGACCCTGACCGCGCCGGCTTGCGGCATGGGCGACATCCTGGTCGACGACGTGCGCGCCAAGCTCGAGATGATCCCGACCGTGGCCGAGGCCGACGTCGAGCTGGTGTTCGACCCGCCGTGGAACCGCAACATGATGTCCGAGGCTGCCCGACTCGAAACCGGCATGCTCTGAACCGGCATGCCCTGAGCCGGAATGCCCTGAACGCGACGGCAGCCGACGCTGCCGCTCGCATCGCGCGTCGCCGGCGCCCGCCGGCACGCCGCCCGACCACCTGAACGCGCTGAACCAGACACGCTGAACCGATCGGCCGAAGCCGTCGTCGGCGTGTCTCGTCGCGTCCGTTCGCCTGGCCACCGATCGCGTCGCTGCGATCCGCGCAGGATCCATCCGCGCCTCCGGCCGCGAGGCCGCATGCGCCGGCGCACTGTCGTAATGCGTGACAGAAGGCACGGACGGAGCCCGGTTAATTGGCCTGCGCCGGCTTGAACGCACATTTACCCAGCGCTTAGCGTGACAACGCGGACCGGGTCACAGCGAGTCCGTACACAAACAGCGCGGACGCTGTCGCGGACAACGAAGGAATGGGTTCGGGCAGACCACCGCGCGTTGACGCCGTCCTTCGGCACTTCGTTTTTTGGGGGTTTCATCCATGTCCGATCGTTCCATGCGCGCGATGCGCAAGCACGCGCTCGCCGCCGCCACCGCGACCGCCCTGTCCTGCGTCGCGATGTCCGCCTTCGCCGCCGACCGCATCAACCTCGCCGCCCTGGCCAACGAAAGCCAGGACGAATTCATCGTCAAATACCGCGACGGCAGCGCCCAGCGCAGCAACCCCGCCACCCTGGAGCGTTCGCTGAGCAGCGCCGCGACCGGGTTCGCCGGCAAGGGCAAGGCCCTCGGCCTCAAGCACCTGCGCCGCACCGCACTCGGCTCGGACGTGGTCCGCGCCGGCCGCAAGCTCGACCGCGTCGAAGCCGAATCGCTGATGCGCCAGATCGCCGCCGACCCGAACGTCGAATACGTCGAGCCGAACGCGCGCATGTATCCGACCGCCACCCCGAACGACACCCGTTTCGGCGAGCAGTGGGGCTACACCGATGCCGACGCCGGCATCAACGCCACCACCGCCTGGGACGTCAGCACCGGCACCGGCGTGGTCGTGGCCGTGATCGACACCGGCATCGTCAGCCACAGCGACCTCAACGCCAACATCCTGCCGGGCTACGACTTCGTCAGCGACGCCGCCGCCGCGCGCGACGGCAACGGCCGCGATTCCGACCCGAGCGATCAGGGCGACTGGTTCGTCGCCGGCGAGTGCGGGCGCAACTACAACAGCAATTCGAGCTGGCACGGCACCCACGTCGCCGGCACCGTCGCCGCGGTGACCAACAACGCCAAGGGCGTGGCCGGCACGGCCTACAACGCCAAGGTCGTGCCGGTGCGCGTACTCGCCAAGTGCGGCGGCAGCCTGGCCGACATCGCCGACGCCATCACCTGGGCCTCGGGCGGCACCGTCTCCGGCGTGCCGGCCAACGCCAATCCGGCCGAAGTCATCAACATGAGCCTCGGCGGCGCCGGCGCCTGCGGTTCGACCTACCAGGCCGCGATCAACGGCGCCGTCTCGCGCGGCACCACCGTCGTGGTCGCCGCCGGCAACAACAACGGCAATGCCGCCGACGCGCGTCCGGCCAACTGCACCGGCGTGATCACCGTCGGCGCGGTCGACAGCGCCGGCGCGCGTTCGGTGTGGAGCAGCACGCAGAAGTCGAACTACGGTTCGGTGGTCGACATCGCCGCCCCGGGTTCCAACATCCTGTCGACGCTCAACGCCGGCACCACCACCCCGGGCGCGGAAAGCTATGCGTCCTACGGCGGCACCTCGATGGCGACGCCGCACGTCGCCGGCGTGGTCGCACTGCTGCAGGCCAAGGCGACGACGCCGAAGACTCCGGCCGAGATCGAGACCCTGCTCAAGAACACCGCGCGCGCCTTCCCGCAGACGCCCGACCAGCCGATCGGCGTGGGCATCGTCAACGCCAAGGCGGCGCTGGACGCGCTGGGCGGCACCCCGAACCCGGGGACCCAGACCTACAGCAACGGCACCGACTACAACATCCCGGACAACAACACGACCGGCGTGTCGAGCAGCATCGTGGTGTCGGGCCGCACCGGCAATGCGCCGAGCAACGCCTCGGTGACGGTCAACATCGTCCACCCGTACAAGGGCGACCTGAAGGTCGACCTGATCGCGCCGGACGGCTCGGTCTACAACATTCACAACCGCAGCGGCGGCAGCGCCGACAACGTCAGCGGCACGTTTACCGTGAACCTGTCGAGCGAAGCGCTCAACGGCACCTGGAAGCTGCGCGCGGTCGATGCCGCGGCGGCCGACGTCGGCCGCATCGACACCTGGAGCATCACGTTCTGATCGACCGCCGAGGCGCTGTATCGGCTTAGGCAAACCGACCCCGGCTTCGGCCGGGGTTTTTTTTGCGTTATCCCGCGCAGGGCAGGGCGCGGCACGATCGAGGCGCGCAAGCGGGTTGTGCGGCCGGCGACGACTCGCTGCACCTGGATTGCGTGCGATGAAGCTCAGCAAGCGCAACGACACGGCCCCGCCGCGAAGCCGGACCACCCGTGCAACAAGATGTGTCCGCTGCCGCTTTTTCGTGCCTGGGGTAGGGGGATTTTGCGCTTCTGCGTTGTGACGCCGATTGCATAAGCGAGTAGCAAATGCGTGATTCGATTCACTCTTATGGGGCAAATGGACAGCGCCAAAGCCTTGTCGCCGCGTCCGCGCAATCGCTAGCGTGAGTGGACGGATCGCATCGGCTTTCGCCGGATGCGCTTCGCGAACAAGTCCGGGCACCGCGGCGTCCTCGTCGTCGCCGCGGTCCACCGGACGACTCCGCCGCATTGCGGCCACTTCAGTTTAGGGGTTCTCAACAGATGTCCGTTCGTTCGAATCGCGTACACGCCCTTGCCGCCGCCACCGCCCTGGTGCTGGCTTCGACCGTCGCCGGGTCGGCTTTCGCCGCCGACCGCGTCAACCTCAGCGGCCTGCAGACCGCCGCCAAGTTCGACCGTTTCATCGTCAAGTTCCGCGACGGCAGCGTCGAGCGCAGCAGCGCCGCGAGCGTGCAGGGTGCGCTCAGCACCGCCGCGACCGCGTCGGCCGGCAAGGTCAAGGGCAAGGCAGCGCTCGGCCTGAAGCACCTGCGCCGCACCGCCATCGGCGCCGACGTCGTGCGCGCCGATCGTGCGCTGGACCGCGCCGAAGCCGAATCGCTGATGCGCCAGATCGCCGCCGACCCGAACGTGGACTTCGTCGAAGTCGATGTGCGCCGCCATGCCCTGTTGACCCCGAACGACACCCACTACGGCGTGCAGTACGGCTTCAACGGCGCCAACGGCGGCATGCGCGTCGATCAGGCTTGGGACGTCTCCACCGGCAGCGGCGCGGTAGTCGCCGTGCTCGATACCGGCATCACCCCGCACAGCGATCTCAACGCCAACATCCTGCCGGGCTACGACTTCATCAGCGACACCTTCGTCTCGCGCGACGGCGACGGCCGCGATTCCAACCCGAACGACGAAGGCGACTGGAACAACGCCACCGAGTGCGATCAGCCCGGCTACGACGTCGACGCCAGCAATTCGAGCTGGCACGGCACCCATGTCGCCGGCACCGTAGCCGCGGTGACCAACAACGCCAAGGGCGTCGCCGGCACCGCGTTCAACGCCAAGGTCGTGCCGGTGCGCGTGCTCGGCCGTTGCGGCGGTTACGACTCCGACATCTCCGACGCGATCGTCTGGGCGTCGGGCGGCAGCGTCTCGGGCATCCCGGCCAACGCCAATCCGGCCGAGGTGATCAACCTCAGCCTCGGCGGCGGCGGCGCCTGCCCGAGCAGCTACCAGACCGCGATCAACGGTGCGGTCGGCCGCGGCACCACCATCGTCGTGGCTGCCGGCAACGAAAGCGCAAACGTCTCGACCTCGACGCCGGCCAACTGCGCCAACGTCATCGCGGTCGCCGCGACGACTTCGACCGGCGCCAAGGCGGGCTTCTCGAACTACGGCACCGGCATCGACGTGTCGGCGCCGGGCGACCAGATCGCCTCGACCCACAACGGCGGCACCACCACCCAGGGCGCCGAGCAGTACGTGTACATGAGCGGCACCTCGATGGCGGCGCCGCACGTCGCCGGCGTGGTCGCGCTGCTGCAGTCGAAGGCGGCCACGCCGAAGACCCCGGCCGAAATCGAAACCCTGCTCAAGAACACCGCGCGCGCTCTGCCGGGCGCCTGCTCGGGCGGCTGCGGCGCCGGCATCGTCAATGCCAAGGCCGCGCTCGACGCGCTCGGCGGCACCCCGCCGACCGGCGTGCAGACCTACACCAACGGCACCGACGTCGCCATTCCCGACAACGCCACGGTCGAAAGCAGCATCGTGGTGTCGGGCCGCACCGGCAACGCGCCGAGCACCGCTTCGATCTCGGTCAACATCGTCCACACCTACAAGGGCGACCTGAAGGTCGACCTGGTCGCGCCGGACGGCACCCTGTACAACCTCCACAACCGCACCGGCTCGGGCACCGACAACGTCATCGGCACCTTCACCAAGAATCTGTCGAGCGAGCTGCTCAACGGCACCTGGAAGCTGCGCGTCAACGACAACGCCTCGCAGGACACCGGCCGCATCGACACCTGGAGCATCACGTTCTAAGCCCGCCGGCAGGCCGCGAATGCGGCCCGCCGTCGTTCAGAGCCCCGGTTTCGACCGGGGTTCTTTTTTAGGGGGCGCAGTCACGGAGGTGAACGCAGGCCGACTTATGGCTTTGCGCGATGGCACGCTCACGTGCGCCGCCGAGCGCGGGGAGTAAGCTCGGCCTGTCGCCGGCTGCGGGCCGAGACCGTTCGCGATGCGCGCCGTGCGTCAACGCAACGCACTGCAACGCGCTCGCTAACCCCGGACCCCAGGCTCATGCGTTCCACCGATACCCGCTGACAGGAGAAGCCCGCATGCTGTTCCCGATTCGTACCCTGTGGCTGTCGTCCACGGCCTTGTTCCTCTCCATTGCGATGACCGCCTGCATGGCCTCCAGCACTCCCGACAACGCACCCGGCGCCAAGCCGCAAGCGAATTCCGAGGTCAATCCGGAAGTGAATCCGAACCCCAGGCGGGCGCCGGCCCAGGTCGGCGAACCTGTCGGCGGCGGTCCGTTCGCGCAATTCATCGTCAAGTACCGCGACGACAGCACGCCGCTCAAGCAGCAGGACGCGGTGCAGACGCGCTTGAACCAGACCGCGCAGCGCCTGCAGGGCGTCGCCGGCAAGAGCGGCACGCCAACCCTGACCTGGAAGCACCGCATGGGCATCAACGCCGACGTGTTCAGCGTCAGCCCGGCGCTCGATCGCGCCGGCGCGCAGCGCCTGATGCAGGCCTTCGCCGCCGATCCGGACGTGCAGTTCATCGAGCCCGACAACCACGTCGCGCTCGATCCGATCATCCGCGGGCCTGAGGTCATCGAGAAATAAGCGATCGAGGGGAGTCATCGAGAGAAGCGAACGAGAGAATCCATCGAGACGCCTGCAAGGCTGCAAGAAATTCATTGACGCAGGCCACGTAATCTTCGCTGCGAAGCACAACGACCCCGGAATTTTTCCGGGGTTTTTTGTTGCGCGAACGTTGTTGCGAAGCGGAGGTTTTCGCGCGCCGGTTTGCGCGGATTTCGAGCGCGCGAAAGAGTTTTCCGATGCATGACCTGCATCACGAACGGCGCCATCGAATCGAACGCCGAAGCATTGCCGCGGCCGTGCGCGAAACGTTAGCGTCGGAATGCGGACGCAACGACGAATCGGTCCGCAATCGAGCTACGCAACGCCAGACCGGACACGATGGCAACCAGCGCCGCCGAACAGGCCGTCGCCTGCCACGATGTTCCGGCGACCACCTTTCGGCCGCGCCTGCGGCTTTCACCTTCGGGGGTTCCACCAATGACCAATCCGTCCCGCAGCCGCGCCCGTGCGCGCGGTCTGAACACCGTTCGTCTCGCCGTACTCGCTTCCGCGATCGCCGCATTGCCGGCGTTCGCCGCACAGCCCTTGTTCGTCGGCGACGCCACCCCGCGCGCCGGCATCGCCGGCAGCCAGGGCTCGTCCGCCCTCAAGCACGCCCAAAGCCTGGCCGCCGCGCCGGCCACCGCCTCGCTGCGGCTCAAGCGCGCCGATCCGGCGGTGGTCAGTGCGCAGACCCGCGAGATCGAGCTGCAACTCGGCGGCCACCTGGTCAATGCCGTGCTCGACAACGCCCGTGAGACCCGCGGCGGCAGCACCGTCTGGATGGGCCATCTGCGCGGCACCGGTAAGGCCGCCGCCCGCACTGCGCGCGAAGTGCGCAACGACGAACGCAACTCGGTAGCCCTGGTGCGCCGCGGCAACGGCGTCACCGGCAACGTCCGCGTCGACGGCCAGCTGTATCGCATCCGTCCGCTCGCCGACGGCAGCCACGCGGTGATCGAGGTCGACGAAAGCCGTATGCCGCCGGACCACGCCGCCGACTACGACGAGGCGAACCTGCCGCAGATCGACATGCGCGCGGTGGCGACGCAGGCTACCCGGAGCGGCGGCGGCCTGGTCGGCCCGGCCGCGATCGAACCGGGCGCCACCGCCACCATCCGCGTCCAGGTGGTTGCGACCAACGACGCGGTCACCGCCTATGGCGGCGACATGGAGGCCTTGATCGAACTGGCCGTGGCCGAAAGCAACCAGGGCTACGTCAATTCCAACGTCGGCATCAACATGGTGCTGGCCAACTACCGCACCGTGCAATACACCTCGGTCGGCGACGGTCACGCCACCGACGTGGACCGCTTCGAAGGCACCAACGACGGCTACATGGACGACATCCATGCCAGCCGCGATACCAACGCGGCCGACGTCAACGTGCTGGTGATCAACGACGACAGCAACTGCGGCCGCGCCGCCGCGATCGGCTCGAACGCGGCTACCGCGTTCGCGACCGTGCATTACGATTGCGCGACCGGCTATTACAGCTTCGCCCACGAAATCGGCCACCTGCTGTCGGCCCGCCACAACCCGCAGAACGACCCGAACACGCAGCCCTACGCCTACGGCCATGGTTACCAGTACATGCCCGCGCAGGGCGCGCGCTGGCGCACGATCATGGCTTACCAGTGCCCCGGCACGGCCTGCACCCGCCTGAACTACTGGTCCAACCCGGACATCACCTATGGCGGCGCGGCGATGGGCACGGCCGACGTGAGCCACAACCAGCGCGTGCTGGTGCAGACCAAGGCGGCGATGGCTGCGTTCCGCGCCGCCCCCGGCGCCAACGTCGCTCCGGTGGCGAACTTCAGCTCCAGCGCCAGCGGCCTGACCGTGAGCTTCACCGACAGCTCCAGCGACAGCGACGGCAGCATCGCCTCGCGCAGCTGGAGCTTCGGCGACGGCACCAGCTCGACCGCGACCAATCCGAGCAAGACCTATACCGCGGCCGGCACCTACAGCGTCGTGCTGACCGTCACCGACGACGACGGCGCCACCCACAGCAAGACCGCTTCGGTCACCGTCAACGCCAGCGGCGTGCAGACCTACAGCAACGGCACCGACGTCGCCATCCCGGACAACAACGCCTCCGGCGCCAGCAGCAGCATCGCCGTGTCCGGGCGCAGCGGCAACGCACCGAGCAACGCCAGCATCTCGGTCAACATCGTCCACCCGTACAAGGGCGATCTGATCGTCGACCTGATCGCGCCGGACGGCTCGGTCTACAACATCCACAACCGCAGCGGCGGCAGCGCCGACAACGTCAGCGGCAGCTTCACCAAGAACCTGTCGAGCGAGCCGCTCAACGGCACGTGGAAGCTGCGCGCGGCCGACCGCGCCTCGCAGGACGTCGGCCGCATCGACAGCTGGAGCATCACCTTCTAATTACGTTTGCGCTTCGCGTTTTGAGGAACCTCCACCGGAGGGACCTCGTGCACGGGGGACCCCGGTCCGAGGACCGGGCTCCTGAAACACCGGCGGGCTTAGGGGAGCCCGCTTTCCGCTCGACGCCGCTCCGAAACGGCCGCGACGAGCTGCGATCCGGACGCGGACCGCAGCTCGCTGCGGACGCGCCCGCCTGCCGTCCGGCCCTTCGCCTCGAGGGGCCGGGCGGACCGGGCCGGCCGGACTGCGCTGCGGATCTCGCCACCACGTCGTCCTTCCCAACATGGAGCAAGCAATGAAACGACTGACCGCTTCCCTGGCCCTGCTCGCACTGTCGATCGGCAGCGCACTCGCCGCCCCGACCCTGCGTCCGGCGGCTTTCGACAACGCCCGACTCTCGCGCATCGACCGTGTCGCCCTGCGCAGCATGCCGGCCGTGGACGTCGCCAAGCTGCGCGCCGAAGACCTCAAGCGCGGCCGCAATGAGGCGCCGCGCTTCGCCACCGCCCTGCCGGTGGACATGAACACCCTCAACAGCGGCACCTGGGAAGATCTCGACGCCGGCCACGTGGTCTGGCGCACGCGCATCGAGTCCAAGAACGCCCTGACCCTGAATTTCCATTTCGACCAGTTCAAGCTGCCTGCCGGCGCGCGCATGCTGATCTATCCGGCCGACCAGGCGCCGGGCTCCAGCGCCGCGCGCGTGCGCAGCTTCACCGCGGCCGACAACAACGACTTCAACGAACTGTGGACGCCGGTGGTGATCGGCGACGAAGCGGTGATCGAAGTGGTGGTGCCGCGCGCCAAGGTCGGCGAGCTCAAGCTGCACCTGGCTGCGGTCAACCACGATTACAAGGGCCTCGGCCGGCTCGCGCGCGACGCCGCGCTGGAGCAGGCTACCGGCGTGTCGGGCAGTTGCAACATCGACGTGGTCTGCCCCGAGGGCAACGGCCATCGCGACGTGATCCGTTCGGTCGCGGCCTATTCGAAGCAGGGCACGATGTGGTGCACCGGCTCGCTGGTCAACAATACCGCCAACGACAAGAAGATGTACTTCCTGACCGCGAACCACTGCGGCATGACCACCGCGGCGATCGCGTCGAGCATGGTGGTGTACTGGAACTACCAGAACTCGACCTGCCGCGCGCCGGGCTCGGCTTCCAGCGGCGCCAACGGCGACGGCTCGCTGTCGCAGTCGCAGACCGGCGCGGTGGTGCGCGCGACCAACGCCGCCTCCGACTTCACCCTGCTCGAACTCAACACCGCGGCCAACCCGGCGTTCAACCTGTTTTGGGCCGGCTGGGACCGCCGCGACCAGAATTTCGCCGGCGCCACCGCGATCCACCATCCCAACGTGGCCGAGAAGCGCATCAGTCATTCGACCACCGCGACCCAGATCAGCGGCTACAACGGCGCCAGCGGCACCACCCACCTGCACGTGTTCTGGCAGGCCAGCGGCGGCGTGACCGAGCCGGGTTCGTCGGGCTCGCCGATCTACAGCCCGGAAAAGCGCGTGCTGGGTCAACTGCACGGCGGCCCGTCGAGCTGCTCAGCGACCGGCGCCAACCGCAGCGACTACTATGGCCGCATCTTCACCTCCTGGACCGGCGGCGGTTCGGCCGCGACGCGCCTGAGCAACTGGCTCGATGCCGCCGGCACCGGCGCCCAGTTCATCGACGGCCTCGATTCCAGCGGCACGCCGACCAACACCCCGCCGGTGGCGAACTTCAGCTCGAGCGCGAGCGGGCTGACCGTGAGTTTCACCGACAGCTCCAGCGATAGCGACGGCAGCATCGCCTCGCGCAGCTGGAACTTCGGCGACGGTACCAGTTCGACCGCGACCAACCCGTCCAAGACCTACAGCGCCGCCGGTACCTACACCGTTAGCCTGACCGTCACCGACGACGATGGCGCCACCCACACCAAGACCGCCTCGGTCACGGTCGGCACCGGCGGGGCCCAGACCTATACCAACGGCACCGACGTGGCCATCACCGACAACGCCACGGTCGAAAGCTCGATCGTCGTGTCCGGCCGCAGCGGCAACGCGCCGGCCAGCACGCCGGTCGCGGTCAACATCGTCCACACCTACAAGGGCGACCTGAAGGTCGACCTGGTCGCGCCGGACGGTACCCTCTACAACATCCACAACCGCACTGGCGGCAGCGCCGACAACGTCAGCGGCACCTTCACCAAGAACCTGTCGAGCGAACCGCTCAACGGCACCTGGAAGCTGCGCGTCAACGACAATGCCAGCGCCGACACCGGCCGCATCGACAGCTGGAGCATCACGTTCTGATCGGCTGAGGCATCGCCGGTCCACATCGTGGCGATGCGTGTACGAAAACCCCGGCTTCGGCCGGGGTTTTCGTTTGGGGTACATGGCGCCGAGCGTGCGCATCCGACCGCGTCGAACACCGCGACTTCGATGCCCGACGGCACGGCCAAGAAGCGGCTGGGACGGGAGCGGGCGAGCTCCGCTCGCACCGGAGCAGCGTCGTCGGGTCGGCGCGGGACGCCAGCTCATAGCGCCATCGCGCCGGAGTTCCCGGCGTTCGTGTCGTGCATTGCATCATGAACGCGTACGGGTTCTCAGTTTCCATTTCCGCTCGCGCACACCGATTTCAATCGAAACAAATCTTGGTTGTATGCGTGACGCGAGGCACGGATGCGATGTCGACTGGGCGGGTTTGCGTCTTGTTGTGCGCGACGCGTGTGCCTCAGAGTCGCGCCGTGGTCGTAGCGGCACGCTAGCAATACGCACCACGCGTCGTAGAAATAACGCACGCTCAGGGGAAGCCTGCGGCCTTGCTGCATCAAACGCTGGAGCATCCAGTTTCCCATCGCCTGACCCCGTCGCCATCGCCATCGTCGAACACACCGGCCCAGCCGGCGTCGCGGTCTTGCCTCTACTACGGACGGAGAGACTCATGAAACGACTTTATGGTTCCCTGCTGTTGCTCGGACTGTCGATCAGTGCCGCACTTGCCGCACCGGCCACGCGCCCGGCGGCCTTCGATCACGCCAACATCTCGCGCCTGGACAAGATCGCGCTGCGCGCGATGCCGGCGGTGGACGTCGCCAAGTTGCGCGCGGAAGACCGCGTGCGCGAGGCGCGCAACGAGATCCCGCGCTTCGCCGCCTCGCTCGACGTCGACATGACGCCGCTGAACTCCGGCGTGTGGGAAAAGCTCGACGAGGACCACCTCATCTGGCGCCAGCGCGTGCGTTCGGACAAGGCCTTGTCGCTGAATTTCGGCTTCACCGAATACCATATGCCCGCCGGCGGCCGTCTGCTGGTCTATCCGGTGACCCAGACCGCGGGCGGCGACCGCAGCCTGATCCGCGAATACACCGATCGCGACAATAATCCGGCCGGCCAGTTGTGGACGGCGATCGTCCCCGGCGAAGAGTCGGTCATCGAAGTGGTGGTGCCGGCGGCCAAGGCCGGCGAGCTCAAGCTCAAGCTGACCAAGGTCGGCCACGACTACGTCGGTTTCGGACCGCTTTCGCGCCGCCTCGCCGCGGCCGCCAGCGGCGAAAAGGGCGTCTCGGGCGCCTGCAACATCGACGTGGTCTGCCCCGAGGGCGACGGCCGCCGCGACATCATCCGCTCGGTCGCGGCCTATTCGAAGAACGGTTCGCTGGCCTGCACCGGCTCGCTGGTCAACAACACCGCCAACGACAAGAAGATGTACTTCCTGACCGCCCACCATTGCGGCATGGGCACGGCGTCGACCGCAGCCAGCATCGTGGTGTACTGGAACTACCAGAACTCGACCTGCCGTCCGCCGAACACGCCCGCCAGCGGCGCCAACGGCGACGGCTCGATGGCCAACACTCAGTCCGGTTCGACCTACAAGGCGACCTACGCGACCTCCGACTTCACCCTGCTCGAACTGAACACGCCGGCGAACCCCGCGTTCAATCTGTTCTGGGCCGGCTGGGACCGCCGCGACCAGAACTATCCGGGCGCCATCGGCATCCATCACCCGAACGTGGCCGAAAAGCGCATCAGCAATTCGACCGAGCCGACCTCGTTCGTGGCCTGGGGCGGCGGCGCCGGCACCACCCATCTGCGCGTGCAGTGGCAGCCGACCGGCGGCGTGACCGAACCGGGTTCCTCGGGTTCGCCGATCTACAGCCCGGAAAAGCGCGTGCTCGGCCAGTTGCACGGCGGCCCGTCGAGCTGCAGCGCCACCGGCACCAACCGCAGCGACTACTACGGCCGCGTGTTCACCTCGTGGACCGGCGGCGGCACGGCGGATTCGCGCCTGAGCAACTGGCTCGACCCGGGCAACACCGGTGCGCAGTTCATCGACGGCCTGGATTCGGGCGGCGGCACGCCGAACAATCCGCCGGTAGCGAACTTCACCTCGTCGGTCAGCGGGCTCACCGCGACCTTTACCGACAGCTCCAGCGACAGCGACGGCAGCATCGCCTCGCGTAGCTGGAACTTCGGCGACGGCACCACCTCGACCGCGACCAACCCGTCCAAGACCTACAGCGCCGCCGGTACCTACACCGTCACGCTGACCGTCACCGACGACGATGGCGCAACCAACACCAAGACCGGTACGGTCACGGTGTCGGGCGGCCCGGGTGCGCAGACCTACACCAACGAGACCGACGTGGCGATCAGCGACAACGCCACCGTGGAAAGCTCGATCACCGTGTCCGGCCGCAGCGGCAACGGCTCGGCGACCACGCCGATCCAGGTGACGATCTACCACACCTACAAGAGCGACCTGAAAGTCGACCTGGTGGCGCCGGACGGCACGGTCTACAACATCCACAACCGCACCGGCGGCAGCGCCGACAACGTCATCGGCACCTTCACCAAGAACCTGTCGAGCGAGCCGCTCAACGGTACCTGGAAGCTGCGCGTCAACGACAATGCGAACCTGGACACCGGCCGCATCGACAAGTGGAGCATCACGTTCTGATCCGCCGACGCCGCGCGCCGTAACGGCGCGCGGCGTTTCTGCGCGAAAGCAGGCGCCGTCCGCGCAGACGTCGCCCGGCCGCGACGGCGGCGCAGCACGACGTTGCCGCATGCGCTACAAGCCATCGCCTCAACGACGCGCGATGCCTCGCCGCCGATCATTGCGCCGTTCTGCCGTACGCATCACGAAAGCGCGGCATCGCCGCGACAGGGGACGCTTGTCAGTCCGCGTGCCGCGTACCCAGCATGGTGGCCGCACCCACCGCTTCGCTGTCCAACGTACCGGTACATGGAGAGTTTCCCAATGCGCTTCCAATACGCCGCGCTGCCCTTGTTGCTGGCCCTGTCCGCCGGCGCCAAGGCGGCCGATGACCTGCCTGTGTTCGTCACCGCCAAATACACCAACAGCGCGCAGTTGCAACGCATCGCGTCGCGCTTCCAGCATCTGATCGTCGACCGCGAGGCCAAGACCGTCCGCGTCGAGGCCATGCCCGAGGACCTGGCCGCGCTGAGCCGCGCCGGCTTCAAGTACGAGGTCGACCGCGAGGCGACCGAAAAGCTGCGGCGGCTGCAGACTGCGCTGCAGAGTTCCTCGCTCGGCATCAAGAGCATTCCCGGCTACGCCTGCTACCGCACGGTCGAGGAAACCTATACGACCATGGACCAGCTGGCCGCGAGCAAGCCGCAGCTGGCGCGCGTGACCAACATCGGGCCCAGCTGGCAGAAGACCCAGAATGCCGGCACCGGCTACGAGATGAAGGTGCTCAAGCTGACCAACTCGGCGACCGACGCCGCGCTGCCGAACAAGCCGACCCTGGTGCTGTTCGGTTCGATCCACGCGCGCGAGTACACCCCCGCCGAGACCGTCACCCGTTTCGCCGAATGGCTGGCCAACGGCTACGGCAGCAGCGACGAGGCGACCTGGCTGCTCGACAATTTCGCCTTCCAGTTCGTGCTGCAGGCCAATCCCGACGGCCGCAAGAAGGCCGAAGCCGGCTCGTCCTGGCGCAAGAACGTCAACAACAGCAACGGCGCCTGCAGCGCCTCGTCGATCGGCGTCGACCTCAACCGCAACTTCCCCTATCACTGGAACAGCGCCGCCGGCGGCTCCAGCGGCAACGCCTGCGCCGAAACCTATCGCGGCCCGCTCGCCGCCTCGGAACCGGAAACCCAGAACCTGATGCGCCTGGTCGCCGGCACCCGCAACAGCAGCGGCGTGTACACCGGCGGCATCTTCCCCGACCGCCGCCCCGACGACGTCAACACCGCCGCGCCCGAGGATTACCAGGGCATCTTCATGGACATCCACAGCGCCGCCCAACTGGTGCTGTGGTCGTGGGGCGACACCAGCAACCCCGCGCCGAACAGCGCGGCGTTGCGCGCGCTCGGCCGGCGCATCGCCTTCCACAACAACTACCGTCCGCAGCAGTCCGACGAGCTCTATGCCACCGACGGCACCACCGACGACACCATGTACGGCCTGCTCGGCGTGCCGGCGTACACCATCGAGCTGGGCGTGTCGTTCTTCGAGAGCTGCAGCACCTTCCAGGGCACGACCCTGCCGGACAACCTGAAGTCGCTGCGCTACGCGGCGCGCAGCCTGTGGGCGCCGTACAAACTGCCGTCCGGGCCCGACACCACCGCGCTCAGCCTGTCGGCGACGACGGTGCCGGCCGGCACCCCGGTCACCCTGACCGCGACCGTCGACGACAGCGTGTTCAACCAGAGCAACGGCACCGAGCCGGTGCAGAACATCGCCTCGGCGCGGGCCTATCTGGACGCGCCGCCGTGGGCCGCCGGCGCGGTGTCGTATCCGCTCAGCGCCAGCGACGGCAGCTTCAACAGCAGCCGCGAAGTGGTGACCGCAAGCATCCCGACCGCCGGCCTGGCCGACGGCGTGCACACCTTGTACGTGCAGGGCACCGACGCCGCCGGCAAACCGGGCACTCCGAATGCGGTGCGCTTCACCGTCGGCGGCACCGGCCCGGGCAATACGCCGCCGGTGGCGAACTTCACCTCGTCGGTCAGCGGCCTCAGCGTCAACTTCACCGATGCTTCCAGCGACAGCGACGGCAGCATCGTCGCGCGCAGTTGGAACTTCGGCGACGGCACCACTTCGACCGCGACCAGCCCGAGCAAGACCTATGCCGCGTCCGGCACCTATACCGTCACCCTGACGGTCACCGACGACGACAACGCCAGCCACAGCAAGACCGCTTCGGTCACCGTCAGCGCAGGCGGCGGCACCCAGACCTACAGCAACGGCACCGACGTGCAGATCCCCGACAACGCCACCGTCGAAAGCAGCATCGTGGTGTCCGGCCGCACCGGCAACGCACCGAGCGACGCGTCGGTGGCGGTCAACATCCTGCACACCTACAAGAGCGATCTGAAGGTCGACCTGGTGGCGCCGGACGGCACCCTCTACAACATCCACAACCGCACCGGCGGCAGCGCCGACAACGTCGTCGGCACCTTCGTCAAGAACCTGTCGAGCGAGCCGCTCAACGGCACCTGGAAGCTTCGCGTCAACGACAACGCTACGCAGGACACCGGCCGCATCGACAGCTGGAGCATCACCTTCTGATCGTCGTAAGCGAGCAGCAAGGCGACATCGCGCATCCCCGGCTTCGGCCGGGGATGCGCGTTTGTGCGGACAGCGTTCATGCGGCGGATTACGGCGCAGTCGCGTGCCGCGTTGCACGGCGACGGTATCCGACCTGCGCGCCGGCGATGTTTCCATCGTCGAAACAGTGAAAATTCCGCGGTTTTCCTGTCGGATTCGCCGTGCGCACGTGCACGGTAAGCGGTTACTGCGCGTATGCATGACCGAAGTCACGAACGCGAATGTGCGCTCGAACAGGTTGTCGCTTGTCGGTCATGTCCGATCGCGCATAGGGTCGAATCCCGGGCGTATCGGAACGTTTCCCCCCGCACCGTTCGGCGCCGCTTTCACGCGCAGCAAACTCTCGCGACGTCCCGCATTCTGCGCGGCCGTCATCCCAGTCCATCGCGTCCCCGCGCCGATGCCGCCCGCATCCGGCCGGGCGGCGCCGAACAGGAGCGCCTTCCGTGAACAAGCACCTAGCCCCGTTGCCCGCCTTGCTCGCCCTCGCATTGTCCGCCGCCCTCGCACCGGCGATGGCGCAGACGCACAGTCACGACCACGCGCGTCCGGCCGATGCCACCGATAATCCGTTCCAGCCGGTGTTCATCGTCACCTCTCGCGAGACCTTCGATGCCGGCGTGCAGACCCTGGCGCGCAGCGCCACCGGCGTCAGCAACCCGGCCGGCGTCAAGCTGGTGGTGGCCGAACTCAAGACCCATCAGCTCGCCGACGTGACCCGGCACGTCCACGAGAAGGAAAAGCGCTGCGGCGGTTTCGTAGCGTTCGAAACCCGCGAAGAGGCCGAAGCCTTCGTGCGCAGCGAACGCAGCGTCGAAGCGATGAACACCAAGTTCGCCACCTACACCATCGATAACCAGGCCACGGTCACGCCGTGGCTGAGCCAGGTCGCCGAAGCCAACATCCGCGGCACCATCAATCACCTGTCCACGCAGTATCCGAACCGCTACTACGCCTCGACCCACGGCCGCACCTCGGCGACCTGGATCAAGGACACCTGGGCCGGCCTGGCCAACGGGCGCAGCGACGTCAGCGCCGAGCTCTACACCGGTTGCACCACCTGTTCGACCCAACCCTCGGCGATCCTGACCATCCAGGGCAGCGAGCTGCCGAACGAAGTGGTCGTGCTGGGCGCGCACCTGGACTCGATCTCCAGCAGCGGCAGCGGCGATTCGATGAACGCACCGGGCGCCGACGACGACGCCTCCGGTATCGCTACCCTGACCGAAGTGTTGCGCGTGGCGATGGCGAGCGGCTACAAGCCCAAGCGCACGATCAAGTTCATGGGCTATGCCGCCGAGGAAGTGGGCCTGCGCGGCTCCAAGGCGATCGCCACCGATTTCAAGAACCGTGGCGTCAACGTGGTCGGCGTGCTGCAGTTGGACATGACCAACTATCGCACCAGCGGCGCGCCGGCGGTGCGCCTGGTCAGCGACTACTCGAACTCCAGCCTGCAGCAGTTCCTGCGCGACCTGTACACGACCTACCTCGGAGGCACCGTGGGCAGCTACACCTGCGGCTACGGTTGCTCCGACCACGCCTCGTGGACCTCGGCCGGCTTCCCCGCGGCGATCTACTTCGAGGGCGGCAACTCCAGCGGCGGCTACTTCGGGTCCATCCACACGCCCAACGACACCCTCGCCAACATGGGCGGGTCGGCCGCCAACAGCGTGCCCTTCGCCAAGCTCGGCCTGGCCTTCCTCGGCGAACTGGGCAAGACCGCCGGCACCGGCCCGGGCCCGGGGCCGGGCACCCAGACCTATACCAACGGCACCGACTACGCGATCAACGACAACGCCACCGTCGACAGCCCGATCACCGTGTCCGGCCGCACCGGCAACGCACCGACCAGCGCCTCGGTGTCGGTCAACATCATCCACACCTATCGCGGCGACATTAAGGTCGACCTGGTCGCCCCGGACGGCTCGCTCTACAACATCAGCAACCGCGCCGGCGGCAGCGCCGACAACCTCAGCGGCACCTTCACCTTCAACCTCTCCAGCGAACCGCTCAACGGCACCTGGAAGCTGCGGGTGAACGACAATGCCAACAACGACGTCGGCCGCATCGACACCTGGAGCATCACCTTCTGACGATAGCCCCCGCACGAGGGAAGGGGACGGGTTCCGCGAGGGGCCCGTTTCCTTTTGCGGCGGCCGATAGCGAAGGCTGGTGAACAGTCCGCCGGCCCGGCACCGGCCGGCGCGCGTCGGCGCCGGAGGCCGGGCTGCGCCTCAGGCGGTTTTCGGGGAAGCGCGCTTCAGCGCGTGCAGCTCTCGCTGGCTTCGAGGGCGCCGCGTTGGCTGATGCGCCAATGGGTGACCGTGCCGAGCGCGTCGGTCTCGAAGGTCAACTGGCTGTGCTTGGCATGCGGCGCGGCGACTTCGATGAAGGCCGAGCCTTCGAAGGTCGGGTTCGGGACCTGTCTGGTCTGGCCGGCATAGGTCTGGTTGATCTCGGCGATGCTCATGCCGATGCGGCCGCCGCCCGGGGCGATGGCCTTCGGGTCGTAGACGTCGATGCCGGCCAGCTTGTCGCCGGCCATCAGGAAGGCGTACTGGTGGGTGACCGCGCCGCGCACCGGATAGAGCAGATGGCAGGCTGCGTCCGGGCGCTGACCGCGGTTGTCCTTCATCTCGCCGCCCCATGCCTGGCGGACGCTCGCGCCGTCGGCGCCGAACCTGGCGGTGACGGTGCCGGCCTGGTCGCTGCCGTTGAAGCCGTCGTAGCCGATCGCATCGCTGCGCAGTACGCGTTCGGGCGGCAACAGCGGGTTGGCCGACGCCGCGGGCGATGCGGCGGGGGCCTGGCCGGTGTCGTTCGTGGCCGCCGGGTTGGGGTCCGCGTTGCCGGCGGGTTGCTGACAAGCCGACAGGGCCGACACCGCCAAGGCCAGAACGAATACGCGCATCGCGATCACCATTGCTATCGGGCAGCCCCAATCCTAACTCGATCTAACTCGGTCCTGACCCGATCCTAATACATCGCGCTGATACACCGAACTGATACGCCGAACTGATACATCCAGCCGATGCATCGGCGGGCGGACGCCGCAATGCAGCAGGGCGCGCGCGGCGCACGGCTTCTCTCTCAGATCGCTTCGAAGCGGTTCGCGTCGACGTTCTTGCGCACCTTGCGCGGGTCCCAGATGCGGCCGTTCATGGCGATGTACACGCCCGGCGGCAGCGACTGCACCGCGCCGACCGCGGTGCCGATGTTGAACTCGGCGTCGGAACCGCGGAACCGCGCCGGGTTCAGCGCGCCGGTCATGACGATGGTCTTGTTCGGGATGGTCGCCAGCACCTTGGCCGTCTCGACCATGCTGTCGGTGCCGTGGGTCACCAACACGTGCTGCGCGTCCTGCGCGGCGATCGCGGCGCGGATCAGCTCGCGGTCGCCGGCGTTGATGTGCAGCGAGTCCTTGCGGATGATCGGGATCACGCTGTAACGGAAGGCCACGCCGAGCTCGTCGAGAATGCGGCCGATCTGCGGTTCGCCGATCTGGTAGTCCGACTTGTCGTCGAAGTAGATCTTGTCGATCGTGCCGCCGGTGGTGACGATGCAGAGCTGGTCCATCGTGGGTAAGGTCGCGAGGTCGGGGAGGCGAAGATTATAGGCCCAGCGCCGCGGCCGGGCTTGTGCGGCCTTGGCCGGGGCCCCGACTCAGGCGGCCCAAGCCCATGGTCAAGCGCCTCCTCAAGCGGCCTCTATCGAGACTTCCTGCCGAACCGCGCCTGGATGCCGGGCAGGTTGGCGGCGAACACGACGGTCACCGCCAGGGCGAGTTCGATCCAGCCCTGCAGGCGTTCCGGCGGCCGCGACCACGCGACCATGACCCCGTGGCTGAACCAGCCCAGCGCCAGCACGCCGGCCCAATAGGCAGCGTGGCGGTTCTGCCACCACACGCCGATCGCGAGCAGCAGCGGCGGCAGCACGAATACCACCACGGTCGCGGCCAGATGCCGCTGCGACAGCATCCACGCCGCGTACAGCGCGCTCAGGGCCAGCAAGGCCAGCAGCAGGACCAGATTGGAGCGGGGGCGCGGCGAAGCGACGCTCATCGGCTCACCTTGGCGACCAACTCGGCGACGCGGCGTCCGAGCGCACGCGCCAGTACGGCCTCGTCGTCGCTGAGCTGCGGGTCGTCCTGGGGCCCGGCGACGTGGCTGGCGCCATAGGGGCTGCCGCCGCCGCGGGTGGTGCTGAGCAAGGGCTCGGTATACGGAATGCCGACGATCACGCAGCCGTGGTGCAGCAGCGGCACCATCATCGTCAGCAGGGTCGACTCCTGACCGCCGTGCTGGCTCGCAGTGGAAGTGAACACGCCGGCCGGCTTGCCGACCAGGGCGCCGCTGGCCCATTCGGCGCCGAGCCCGTCGAGCCAGTGCTTGACCGGTGCGGCCATGTTGCCGAACCGGGTCGGGCTGCCGAGCACGAGCCCGGCGCATTCGGCCAGGTCGCGCGCTTCGACGTAGGGCGCGCCGTCCTCGGGCACCGGCGGCGCGGCGGTCTGGGTGATCGCGGCCACCGGCGGCACGCTGCGCACTCGCGCGACGATGCCGTCGACCTCGCCGATCCCGCGCGCGATCTGCCGCGCCAGCCGCGCCACCGACCCGCCGCGGCTGTAATAGAGCACCAGAACTTCGGTCATCGATCTCTCCTGTTGACGGCAAGGATAGAGGAAGAGGCGAGGGCGGTTGGGGGTTTGGCGAACCAGGGCGGCTGGGGGGCGTTGCGGGTGGGCGCCTTGTCTGGTGCCGCTCCGGCAAGCGCCCCTCGCCCCGAGCCTCTTCCACAAGGGGGAGGGGGATGCCCTGGATCCCCGCCTGCGTTGCGGGGACGACTGGCCATGGCGTGTGCAGGCCACCCCATCTCCACGGTTTCGCGGCGGTCGGTCGCTCCTGTGTCGCCTCGTGCGAACGCAGGTCACTCGATGCCCTGCGCTCAAGCTGATGCCCATGCCCCCGTGACGCCCCATCGGTTACCCTGCGCCGGATGGAACCTTTGGACTCGATCTATCGCTGGAGCGACCGGGTGCGCGACCGCGCCCGCGCCGGCACGTTCTTCCGCTTCCTGGCCCGCCGCTTTCTCGACGACAACCTGTTCCAGGCCGCCGGCGCGCTGTCCTACACCACCGTGTTCGCGCTGGTGCCGCTGTCGATGGTGGTGTTCGGGGTGTTGTCGGCGTTCCCGATGTTCGGCGAATGGAGCGACCGGCTCAGCGACTACATCTTCTCCAACTTCGTGCCCTCGGCGGCGCGCTCGGTGGAGAGCTACCTCAAGCAGTTCTCGGCCAATGCCGGCCAGCTGACCACCGCCGGCGTGATTGCCCTGGTGGTGTCGCTGCTGATCACCCTCAACGGTGTCGAGTCGGCGTTCAACCGGATCTGGCGCATCCATTCGCCGCGCCCGCGCCTGGGCCGTTTCCTGGTGTATTGGACGGTGCTGACGCTCGGCGCGCTGATCGCCGCGGCCAGCCTGGCGATTTCGGCGCGCTTCTTCGCCATGGACGTGTTCTCGACCCAGCCCGGGCGCTGGCTCGAAAGCCTGTTGCTGCGCGTCGCGCCGATGCTGCTGGAATGGCTGGCCTTCGCCGCGATCTACCGGGTCGTGCCGCACCGGACGATCAAATGGCGACACGCCGTCGCCGGCGCCTTCCTGGCGATGGTGCTGTTCGAGACGGTCAAGGGCGGCATCGGCCTGTACCTGGGCAATTTCGGTTCCTACTCGAAGATCTACGGCACCCTGGCGTTCGTGCCGATCTTCCTGTTGTGGATCTACCTGAGCTGGATCGCGGTGCTGCTCGGCGCGTCGCTGGCCTCGTCGATCTCGGCGTTCCGCTACCAGCCGGCGTCGATGCGCCTGCCGCTGGGCTTCGAGATATACGGCCTGCTGCGCCTGCTCGCCCGGTTCAACGAAGCGCGCAAGCGCGGCCGCGGCCTGCACATCGACGACATCCAGCAACTGGAGCCGATGCTGACCGATTCGCTGGTCCAGCAAATGCTCGAACAGCTCGGCGAGATCAGCGTGGTGCGCCGCGCCGAGGACGGCGAATGGTTGCTCGCGCGCGATCTCGATGAGCTGACCCTCGGCGAGCTGTACGAAGCCTGCAACCTGCGCATCCCGATCGCCGAGGCGATGCTGCCCTGCCGCGACGACTCGCTCGGCCAGTCCGCGGTCGCGGCGATGGACGAATTGCGCGTGCCCCTGCGCGCGCTGATGAAACGACGCGTGTCCAGTATTCACGCCGAAGAGGAAGGAACATGATCCCGAGTCATCCGAAACCCGCGTTGCGTCCGCTGTTGGCGCTGGCGCTCGCCGCCGCCATGGTGACGCTCGGCGCCTGCGATAGATCGCAGACGCCGGCCGCCGACACCACGCCGGCGACGACGAGCAGCGCCAAACCCGCACCGGCTGCAGACGCCAAGCCCGCCGACGCCGAGCCTGCCGCTGCCAAGCCGGCCGATGCCGCGACCGACACGCCCGAGCTGCGCATCGCGACCATCGACGGCAAGACCTACGACCTGGCCGAGCGCCGCGGCCGTTGGGTGGTGGTGAATTTCTGGGCGACCTGGTGCGCGCCCTGCATCAAGGAAATGCCCGAGTTGTCGGCGCTGGACACCATGCGCGACCACATCGAGGTGGTCGGCCTGGCTTACGAGGAAATCGAGCTCGCCGACATGCAGGCCTTCCTCGAGAAGCATCCGGTGTCGTACCCGATCGCGATCCTCGACGTGGCCGACCCGCCGAAGGCGTTCGACACCCCGCGCGGCTTGCCGATGACCTATCTGATCGGGCCCGACGGTAAGGTCGCAGAGAAATTCCTCGGCCCGGTCGACGCCAAGAAGATCGAGGCCGCGATTGCCAAGGCCTCGGCCCAGGTCGCCGTGCCGAAGGCGTGAGCGCGGCGCGTTTCTTTGTTGCCGGCAGGGTCCAGGGCGTGTGGTTCCGTGCCTCGGCCCGCGAGCAGGCGCTCGCGCTCGGCTTGCGCGGCTACGCCAATAATCTCGCCGACGGCCGGGTCGAAGTGCTCGCGGTCGGCGACGAGGCTGCCGTGGCGCGCCTGGCCGACTGGCTGGGCCACGGCCCGGCCCAGGCGCGCGTCGACCGCTTGATCCGCGAGCCGGCGCGCGAAGACGAAGCCGGCGACGGTTTCGTTTGCGGTTGAGCCGCGCCGACCGACGCTGAGCGATAGCCGGCCGGATCGGATTACAACGCGCCCGGCGTCGCCATCAAGCGGCCGTTGCGCCATTCGCGCTGCTCGCTGACGTGGCCGCTGCGCGCCAGGTATTCGACGATCGAACGCACCGTCACCACCGGGTAGTCGCCGGCGAGGCGGGTGCCGATCGGGTGATCGCCGAAAGCGATATTGGCGCTGAACAAGCCGCCGAGCACCCGCTTGGGGTAAGGGATCTGGATGCGATCCGGACGAAACCCGTCGTCGAGCGCGGCGCGATAGGCCTCGCGCCGATGCGCGGCCGCGGAGGCGTCCGCGAGGGTGGCGGCGAACAGCTCTAGCACCCAGGCGGTGGAGTTCTGGTAGTCGGCGCTGCCGGGCCGTGCGATCAGGTTGTAGCGGGGCTGATGCAGGCTGCGGTCCGGCAGGCCGTGCAGGCGCGCGGCGAGGCGTTCGGCTTGGGCCGGTTGCAGCCAGATGATGCGCGCGTCCTGGGTGACCAGGTCGTCGGCGAAGAAATTGACCAGGCCCTGCGCGTACAGGCTGGAGCGGTCGCTGCCGCATTCGTTGAGCAGATGCACTGCGGTCCAGCGGCCGGCGGCATGGTCGCGCACGACGAAACCGACATGGCTGTAGACCAGGCCCTGCGCCGACAGGTCGGTGCCGACCCGGGCCACCAGCGCGGCGGGCGCGTCGCGTTGCTCGAGCGCGGCGGCGACGGTCAGCGCGGTCTGCGCCGCCGCGGCCAGTTTCTGCGGGGTGACGGCCTGGCTCTCGCAGCGAGTGCCCGCACGTCCCTGTGCAGGCAACACTCCCAGCACCACCACCGCCAAGGCGACCATCAGCGTCCTGCAGGTCGCGAATCCGTAGGAGCCCATCACGGCGCGCTGAGCGCTCATGCGCCGATCCGTTCGCTGTGCAGCAGCGCGCGGGCGCGTTCGTTGGGGATGAAGCACAGCGCGCCGCCGTCGGCGCCGCTGAGCAGCCAGCCGCCGGCGACCGCCGACACGGTAAGGGCCTCGCCGACCCGGAGGCCGAGCCGCTTGGCCGCCTGCGCCGACAGCGTCACCGCGAACGAGGTGCCGATGCCGACCGCCGAGACGGTCAGCGTCACGCCCTCGGCGCTGGCCTCGACGCCGGCGACCGAGAAGGCCGCGCCGGCCGACAGGGCCCGTGCCGCCGCGGCCGGCACCTCGACCGAGGCGTTGAGGCTGAGCTCGGACTGACGGCTGAGGCCGTCGGACTGCACCGCAGCAAAGGCCGGCGTCCCTGCCGGCAGGCCAGCGGCGGCCGAAACGGACAGGGCGAGGGTCAGCAACCGGTTCGCAATCCTTGGCATCTCGCTCCGTCCCGTGAAGGTTCGGGGCCAGCCTCGGCGGGGTACACGGCGAATGCAATAATCATCGACAAAGTGTCTCGGAATTCGCCATGCAGTAGCGTATTTTGATACGCATGGCGATTTCCATCGAACTGATCGACGGCCTGAAGCGCTTCCTGCGCGCCCAGGACCTGACCTACCGCGACCTGGCCGTGCGCCTGAGGCTCAGCGAAGCGGCGGTCAAGCGGATGTTCTCGCGGCGGGCGATGAGCCTGCAGAGGCTGGAGCAGATCTGCGACGTGCTCGATATCGGCCTGGTCGAACTCAGCGCCGAGGCCGGCCGCGGCCGCGCGCCGATGGCCACGCTCAGCGAAGAGCAGGAGCAGGCCCTGGTCGACGATCCGGCCCTGCTGCTGGCCTTGTTCCTGACCCTGAACCGCTGGAAGCAGGCCGACGTGCAGGCGCATTTCACCTTCGACGACGTCAAGTGGACGGCCTTGCTGGTGCGGCTGGACCGCCTCGGCATCATCGAGCTGATGCCCGGCAACCGCGGCCGGCCGTTGACCGCGCGCAATTTCCGCTGGCGCGCCGACGGCCCGATGGAGCGGCACTTCCGCCTGCGCATGCTCGGCGACTATTTCGCCGACCCTTTCGACGGCGAACAGGACGTGCTGTTGCTACTGAGCGGCGCGCTCAGCATCGCCGGTATCCGCCAACTCAAGCAGCGCCTGGGCGAAGTCGCGCGCGAGTTCGACGCCCTGCTGGCGCGCGATGCCTCCCTGAGCGCGCAGGAGCGGGTCGGCGTGAGTCTGGTACTGGCGCAGAAGCCGTGGTTGCTGCAGTTGTTCCAGCCGTATCGGCGGTCGCAGGGCGATTGAGGAGTGGGGTGGCTGTGCATCGGCCTCGCGCAATCATCCGGTAGTCCCTTGTAGGAGCGGCGTAAGCCGCGACCGCTGGACGCGCATAGGTAGCCAGGCTGTCGTCAGCAGCCGAAGCGGCGTGTCATCGCCAGGGTAGGAGTGACGCAAGTCGCGACCACGCTGTCTACCGTTGCGGCGCTTCTTGCCGTCGGGCTTTGAAGCAACATCAACATCCAAAGCTTCCGTCCGCTGGCGCGGCCGGGTGACTTTCTTTTGCTGGCCCAAAAGAAAGCCAACCAAAGAAATGGCCTTCCTTGCCGGCAGTACCCCTGTAGGAGCGGCGTAAGCCGCGACCGCTGGACGCGCATGGGTAACCAGGCTGTCGTCAGCAGCCGAAGCGGCGTGTCATCGCCAGGGTAGGAGCGACGCAAGTCGCGACCACGCTGTCTACCGTTGCGGCGCTTCTTGTCGTCGGGCTTTGAAGCAACACCAACATCTAAAGCTTCCGTCCGCTGGCGCGGCTGGATGACTTTCTTTTGCTGGCCCAAAAGATAGCCAACCAAAGAAAAGGCCTTCCTTGACAGAGCTCTCCTGCGAGTTCGCAGCTGTCGCCGGGAGATTCCGATAAGACGTCCCTGCCTTATCGGAAAACGCCGCACGTCCTGCGCGGCGCCCTTTGGGCCTACGGTCGCATCGCGAGTTCGACATTGCGCCAAGCTTCAACAGCAACAGCAACAGCCGCCGCCGGAGGCTTCTACCCTGCGATAGGCGACGATTCGATCAGTGGCAGGCCCTGTCTCTCTGGGCGTTCCGTGGTCGCGGCTCACGCCGCTCCTACAGGGGATGGCGGCGACGTGCTGCTCACTTCGCCTTTTGCTGTTGCTGTTGCTGTGCGCCGCCGCGAACTAGCGAAGGCCAAAGAAGACCCGGAGGGCGGCCCGCAGGGATGCGGGCCGTTTTTCATCGGGACAGGGAGGTCCCGTATGAAAAAACACCGCGGATGCACCGCTCGTGCGGGCCTGTGATTCAAAACAAAGCATTTTTCTTTGGTTACCTTTCTTTTGTTGCTTTAGACAAAAGAAAGTAACCCGCCGCTTTAGTGGCGGAAGCTTTGGATTTTGATCTTGATCTTTGATCATCGTTCGATGAACGATGCGCCGCGAGACCGTAACGACGCGGTCGCGGCTTGCGCCGCTCCTACCCTGGCGAGAGTTCGCCGCTTCGATGGACGACATCCGCCCTGGCACCTCTGCGCGTCCCGTGGTCGCGGCTCACGCCGCTCCTACAGGGATGGTCTCGCCGCACCTGATTCCCCATGCCGGCTTTAGTCTTGGCCGCTGTTGCTGTGCGTAGCCGGGCATTCGCGAAGGCAATCGAAGACCCGGAGGGCGGCCCGCAGGGATGCGGGCCGTTTTTCATCGGGACAGGGATGTCCCGTATGAAAAATCCCTGCGTCGGCATCGCTCGTGCGGGCTTGTGATTCAAAACAAAGCATTTTTCTTTGGTTACCTTTCTTTTGTTGCTTTAGACAAAAGAAAGTAACCCGCCGCTTTAGTGGCGGAAGCTTTGGGTTTGATCTTGATCTTGATCTGATCCAGATCCAGATCCAGATCTTTCCTGAAAGATGCGCTGCAAGACTGTGGCGGCGATGTCGCGGCTTGCGCCGCTCCTACCCTGACCAGGCTGCGGCCAGAATCGGCGCGATAGTGCGAGGTCACGGTCGCGACTCACGTCGCTCCTGCAAAGAGCCCAAGTCGGCGAAGCGAGACCGTAGCACTGCGGTCGCGACTGCGTCGCTTCTACAGACGGAAGACTCGCATGGAATCGGGCTGCCGCGAGCGCCCGCCGCGCCCGCGCGAACGTCTCAGCCCTTCTTGGCCGCCCGAATCGGCTTCAGCATCCCGTATTTCTCTTTCGACGGCTTGCCCTTGAGCGGCTCGAACTCGAGCTCGGACGGCGGGAGATCGGTGTCCGGCAGGCGCGACAGCAGGTCGCGGATCAGAGTCAGCCGGCCCTGGCGCTGGTCGTTGAAATCGACCAGAGTCCACGGCGCATGACGGCTGTGGGTGGCCTTGAGCATGGCCTCGCGGGCACGGGTGTAGTCGTCGTAATGATGACGCGCCTGCAGATCGATCGGCGACAGCTTCCAGCGCTTGAGCGGGTCGTCGAGGCGTTCGGCGAAGCGTTCTTCCTGCTGTTCCTGGTCGCAGCACAGCCAGTACTTGAACAGCAGGATGCCGTCGTCGACCAGCAGTTTCTCGAACACCGGCGCCTGCCGCAGGAAAGCCTTGACCTGTTCGGGCTTGGCGAAGCCCATGACCTGCTCGACGCCGGCGCGGTTGTACCAGCTGCGGTCGAACAGGCTGATCTCGCCCGCGGCCGGCAGATGCGGCACGTAGCGCTGGAAATACCATTGGCCGCTTTCGCGCTCGCTGGGCTTGGACAGGGCGACGATGTGGCATTGGCGCGGATTGAGGTGCTCGGACAAGGCGCCGATCGCGCCGCCCTTGCCGGCGGTGTCCCGGCCTTCCAGCAGCACCACTACGCGGCGGCCGCTGTGTTGCAACCAGCGCGCCATGGCGACCAGTTCCAATTGCAGGGCTTCCAACTGCGCTTCGTAGTCCTTGCGCTTGAGCTTGCTCATCGCCTGGCCTTCTTTGCCGTGCCCGTGCCCGTGCCCGTGCGCGGTGCGGCGCTGCGCTTGGTGCCGGCCAGGCCGGTGGCGACTTCGAGCAAGGCGCTCTGCTGGCGTGTGTTGAGCGCGCGATACGCGGCGAGCAGGTCGTGCTCGCCCTGGGTGCGGGCCGGGTCGAGCGTGCTCGCGAGTTCCGACAGCAGCGCCCCGGCCGGCACGCCGAAGGCGCGCGCCAGGGCGTCGAGCTGGTCCTTGCCGGGCAGCTTGTCGCCGCGCAGCCAGGCGCTGACCGTGGCCACGCCGGCGCGCGGAATCGCGGTGGCGATGTCGGTGGCGTTGAGGCCGCGAGCCTTGGCCAACAGACGCAGGGTGGTGTCGAGCGGCATGCCGATCACTCCTTGAGGCGGGGACGCAGGGTGGCGAGGTTGCAGGGGCGGGTGCGTGCGTCGAGCTGGGCGCTGACGATCTTTTCCCAGGCGGTGCGGCAGGCCGAGGTCGAGCCCGGCAGGCAGAACACGAAGGTCGCGTTGGCCAAGCCGGCGAAGGCGCGCGATTGCAGGGTCGAGGTGCCGATTTCGTCGTAGCTGATCGCGCGGAACAGCTCGCCGAAGCCGGGCATTTCCTTGTCGAGCAAAGGCAGCAGGGCCTCGGGGGTGGAGTCGCGACCGGTGAAGCCGGTGCCGCCGGTGACCAGGATGCCGTCGATGCCGTCGTCGGCGATCCACTGCGACACCGCGGCGCGCAGTTTGTAGCGGTCGTCGGGCAGCAGCTTGCGCTCGGCGAGGCGATGGCCGGCCTGGGTGAGGGATTGGACGAGATAGTCGCCGGAACTGTCTTCGGCCAGGGTGCGCGAGTCCGAAACGGTCAGCACGCACAGCGAGAGGGGGATGAAATCGCGTTCTGCGGTCATGCGCGCAGCCTAGCGCAAAGCGGGTGGAGGTGGGGCGAGCCGACATCGGCGACGGAGCACCGGCGAGCCGGTCGAGCGCGCCGCATTCGCTGCGTCAGCGCGCCGGACCGCGCAGTGGCGCGGGCGCTTCGCCCTTGCGCTGCCTGCGCGCCATCGCCATGGTCATCGCGGCGAAATCGACGGCGAAGGCGTCCATGTCGAACAGGCCGCTGTCGCCGCGGCGCGCGGCGAGTTCGGCGCGCAGGGCCTGCAGCGCGGCCGGGTCGTTGCCGAGCGCGACCGCGCGGGCGACGAAGGCCCCGTCGTCGGCGACGTTCATCGATTCCAGGCCGAGGTGATGATTGAGGCTGCCGGCCACGCGCGCGGCGAAGGTCGCGCCGGGCCGGGTCAGCACCGGGCAGCCGGCCCAGATCGCATCGGAAGCGGTCGTGTGGGCGTTGTAGGGATCGGTGTCGAGGAACAGGTCGGCATGGCGCAGCCGCGCCAGATAGTCGGCATGCGGCTGTTTGCGCATGAACACCAGGCGCTCGGGCGCGATGCCCTGGCGGGTCGCGAAATCGCGCAGGCGCTGGTCGGCGCGGCCCGGGCCGGACAACAGCCACAGCACGCTGCCGGGCACGCCGCGCAGCACCGCCAGGGCGCGGGCGACGCTGCGCGGATTGAGCTTGTAGCTGTTGTTGAAGCAGCAGAACACCACGCCGCGGTCGGGCAGGCCGCAATCGCCGCGGCTCGGCGGCGCGGCCGCTTCGCGGGTGGTGTCGGACGGCTGGAAGCAACGCGGCAGCCAGGCCACAGTCTCGCTGAAATCGGTGCCGAGCGCTTCCGGCAATACGTAGCGGTCGGCCAATACGTAGTCGATCCACGGCGCCGCCGATGTGCCCGGATAGGCGAGCCAGTTGACCTGCACCGGGGCCGGCCGCATCGCCAGGACTTCCGGCGCGCCGCCGCCGCCCCAACCGCGCAGGTCGAACAGCACGTCGATGCCGGCGCGGCGGATGGCCGCGGCGACCTGGACATGCGGTTGCATGGCGACGTCGTGCAGGGCGGTGGCCGCGGCATGCAGGCGGCGGCGGATGGCGCTGTCGTCGTCGCGGTTGAGCGCGAACAGATGCAGCTCGATGCCGCCGCGCCGGCGCAGCGCCTCGAACAGGGCGACGGTCAGCAGGCCGGTCGGATGGGCGCCGAAGCCATTGGAGAGAAAGCCGACCCGGATCGGCGCCGAGGCGTCTTTATGCGGCGCCGGCGGCAGCGGCCGCACGCTGGCGGCGATCACGCTCGCGCGCAGTGCGGCGCAGCGGCGTTGCTCGGCGGCGCTGGCGTCCTCGCTGAGGAAGGCGAAGGGTTCGACCGAGGCCAGACCGCGCGCGACTGCGTCGCGGACCTGGCCGGCGAGGGCGTCGAGATCGCGCCAATCGCACAGCTTGCGTCGCCACGCTAGCAAATAGGCCGCCAGCTGCGGTTCGCGCGGCGCCAGGGCATAGGCATGGGTATAAGCCTCAAGTGCGCTCTCGGCATCGCCGACGTCTTCGAGCGCATGCGCCAGCCACACCGCGATGCCCGGATGCTGCGGCGCGTTGCGCGCGGCCGCGCGCAGGCTGGTGACGGCGTCGTCGCGGCGGCCCTGCATCCACTGCGCCCGGCCCAGGCGCGCGAGCGCCTCGGGATGGCCCGGGCGCAGGCCCAGGGCGCGCCGCGCCGCCGCTTCGCCGCCACGCGCATCGCCGGCATCGAGTTCGTGCTCGGCCAGCATGATCCAAGCCATGGCGTCGCCGGGATTGCGCTGCAGCGCATGGCGCAGCGCCGGGCGCGGGTCGCTCATGGCGCCAGTGCCTTGATCGCGGCGGACAGGCCGGGGGTCGGCACGCAAGCGTGGCCCATGGCGCGGTCAGGCCGCATCGAGCGGCAGGTGATAGCGCAAGGTGCCGTCGTAGCGTTGCCAGCCCACCCGGTCGTACAGCGCCTGGGCGCTGAGGTTGTCGTGGTCGGTTTCCAGTTCCAGCCGCGCCGCGCCGTCGGCGCGGGCGAAACCGGTGGCGGCGTCGAGCAGGGCCTGGGCGACGCCGCGCCGGCGCGCGGCCGGATCGACGAACAGATCGTTGAGCACCCAGACCCGCGCGGCGCGCACCGAGGAGAAGGTCGGGTACAACTGGGTGAAGCCGGCGCCGTCGGCGCCGTCGAGCGTCGCGAGCAGCACGACCGAGTCGCCGCGGCCGAGGCGCTCGCCGATAAAGGCGCGCGAGACGCTTTCGTCGTGGCGCTGGGTGTAGAAGTGCCGGTAGTGATCGAACAGCCGGGCCAGCAGATCGAGATCGTCGAGAGTTGCGCGGCGAACTGAGAGGCTCATGGCGGCGATCCGGCGGGAGAAGTCGGATTATGGCCGTTGGACGCGCGCGGCGTCATGACGGCGTGGCGCGACTTCGACGAATCGCGCAGCCGCGCACAAGGCGCGGGCGTCGCGGAGGCTTTGGCTCAGCTCGTCGGCGCAATATGGCTCCATTCGGCGCGGCGTCATGCGCGGCGGAATGGGGCTTCGGTTTGAGAGCGGCGGCAGGGCGAGCCCTCACCTGGCCCCTCCCGAGAGCGGGCCTCAACCCGCCGACAAGCGCGCCAGTTCGTCGGCCTGGTGCTCGTGGATCAGCCGCCCGATCAAGCCGTCCAGATCGCCGGCGACGATGTTGGGCAGGTCGTACAGGGTCAGGCCTTCGACCCGGTGGTCGGTGATGCGGCCCTGCGGGAAGTTGTAGGTACGGATGCGCTGACTGCGGTCGCCGCTGCCGACCTGCAGGCGCCGGTCCTGGGCCTGCGCGGCCGCGGCCTTCGCCGCCGCGGCGTCGGCGAGCATCGCCTGCAGGCGTTTGAGCGCCTTGTCGCGATTCGCGTGCTGGCTGCGCTCGGTCTGGTTCTCCACCACCACGCCGCTCGGGATGTGGGTGATGCGGATCGCCGACTCGGTCTTGTTGACGTGCTGGCCGCCCGCACCAGAAGAGCGGAAGGTGTCGACTTTCAGGTCGGCCGGATTGATCTCGATCGGCTCGCCCTCCGGCTCGACCGCGATGATCGCCACGGTCGCCGCCGAGGTGTGGATGCGGCCCTGCGATTCGGTTTCGGGCACGCGCTGGACGCGGTGGGTGCCGGATTCGAACTTGAGCTTCGAGTACGCGCCGCGGCCTTCGACGCGGGCGATGATTTCCTTGTAGCCGCCGTGCTCGCCGGGATTGGACGACTCGACCTCGACCTTCCAGCCCTGGCGCTCGGCGTAGCGCGCATACATGCGAAACAGGTCGCCGGCGAAGATCGCCGCTTCGTCGCCGCCGGTGCCGGCGCGCACTTCCAGGTACAGGTCGCCTTCGTCGCGCGCGTCCTTCGGAATCAGATGCGCCAGCAGTTCGACGTCGAGCTGCTCCAGGCGCGCCTGCGCTGCGGCGATTTCCTCGTCGGCCAGTTCGCGCAGCTCTGGATCGTTGCGCATCGCCTCGGCGGCGGCGAGGTCGGCCTTGGCCCGCGCTTCCTCGGCCAGGGCCACGGCGACCGGTTCGAGCTGGGCGAATTCGCGCGAGAGCTTGCGGAACCGGTCGTTGTCGCCGATCACGCCGGGATCGGCGAGCAGGCGCTCGAGTTCTTCGCGGCGTTCGGCCAGGGCTTCGAGCTTGCGGCGTAGGGTAGGCGACATTCTGGCGGGGCTCGGGGGACTGGGGACTCGTAACGGCAACAGCGAAGCAGGGCGCTCGTGGCGCGTCGCTAACGCTCGTCGTTCGGTTCCGTATCGCCGGCCCTGGTTTCGCCGGCCCTGGCTTCTGGCCCCGAGTCCCCGGTCCCGAGTCCGGCTGCCGGAAACAACTTGTCCGCGGCCCGCGCCAGCTCCGGGTTGCCGGTCAGCGCGGCTTCGCGCAGGGCCACGGTCGGGGCGTGCAGCAGGCGGTTGGTCAGGGTGTGGGCGAGGAAGTTCAGCACCTCGGCCGGATCCTGGCCGGCGCCCAGCTGCTGGCGCGCCTTCGCCAGCACTTCCTCGCGCGCGGCGTCGCCGTGGTCGCGCAGGCGCTTGATCGGGGCGGTGCGCGTGCTCGCGGCCAGGGTCTCGACGAAGCGGGCGACCTGCAGCTCGACGATGGCCTCGGCTTCGGTGGCGGCCTCGCGGCGGCTGCGGCGGTTGTCTTCGATCGCGCGTTCCAGGTCGTCGACGGTGTAAAGGAACACGTCCTTGAGTTCGGCCACGTCGGCGGCGATGTCGCGCGGCACGGCCAGGTCGAGCAACAGCATCGGCCGGTGCTTGCGGGTGGCGAGCGCGGCGGCGACCTGGGCGCGGTGCAGGATCGGCTCGCGGCTGGCGGTCGCCGACAGCACGATGTCGGCTTCGCCCAGGTGGCGTTCGAGCTCGCTCAGCGGCAGGGCTACGCCGCCGTGGCGAGTGGCGAGGTCCTGGGCGTGGGCGAGGGTTCGGTTGGCGATCAGCAGGCGCCTGGCCCTGGCCTGGACCAGATGCCGCGCGGCCAGTTCGACGGTTTCGCCGGCACCGACCAGGAGCACGGTCGAGTCTTCCAGGCGCGCGAACGATTCCTGCGCCAGGCGCACCGCGGCCGAGGCGACCGACACCGGGTTGGCGCCGATGCGGGTGTCGGTGCGCGCGCGCTTGGCGGTGGAGAAGGCCTGCTGGAACAAGCGGTCGAGCTGGCTGCCCAGGGTGCCGGCGGCGCGCGCGGTCGCCCAGGCGTCCTTGACCTGGCCGAGGATCTGCGGCTCGCCGAGCACCAGCGAGTCGAGCCCGGTCGCGACCCGGAACAGGTGGCGCACGGCGTCGGCATCGCGATGACGATACAGGTAGGCGTGCAGATCGCCGGCGTCGTCCGGGTGGGTGGCCAGCCAGTCGGCGAGCGCGCGGCCGTCGTCGTCGGCGACCGCGTAAAGCTCGGTGCGGTTGCAGGTCGACAGCAGGGCCACCTCGCGCACCGGGGCGAGCGCGCGCAGGGCGTCGAGCGCGGCGGCGACGGCCTCGCCGGAAAACGCCACTCGCTCGCGCAGGCTGACCGGCGCGGTCTGATGGTTGATGCCTAGGACGAACAGACTCATCGGTGGGCGCGCCTGGATCCCGGGCGGCGGACGCAGTACACCGCCGTCGCGGCGACGCTGAAAAGTTTCATCTGGCGGCGTGCGTCGCGGGACATCGGTTCAGGTGCTTGCGATAAGCTGCGGGCTGCTGAAGGCCGCCATTCTACCGGCCCACTGGTCCCGACGTGGTTCTCTACGATTCGATTTGCTCGATCGGTCCAATAGACGGCAGCGATGAGCGCAGCGAAGGCCCGGCCGAGGCCGTGCGCAGCGCCGGCGCCGAGGCCGGTTCGCGCCGGATTCTGCGCTGCGCCGCGCTGGCCCTGGCCCTGAGCGGCTGGCTCGGCAGCGCGGTGGCCGAGCCGGCGACGCCGGTGCCGGCCGCCGCCCTGGCCACGGCCAAGTCGACGATCCAGGCGCGCGCCGCCAAGGACCCGACCGGGGCCTCGCTCGAACCGCTGTTGAGCGGCGAATTCGCGCTGCAGTCCGGCAAGCTGAACGAAGCCGCCGAGGCCTATCTGAAGGCCGCGCGCGCCGCCGACGACGTCGGCCTGGCCGAGCGCGCGACCAGCATCGCCGTGATCGCCAAGCAGGACGCGCTGGCCGCGGACGCGTTGGCGCTGTGGCGCAAGCTCGGCGGCAAGGGCAGCTCGATCGGCGCCGCCGAGGCGACCCTGTCGCTGCGCCGCGGCGACGACCGCGCCGCCCTGCGCCAGCTCAATACTCTGATGGAGAGCGACCCGGAGGCCGGCTGGCGCCAGGCCCTGATCGTGCTGACCACCGGCTCGAAGGACCCGAAACAGGCCGCGCGCGTGCTCGAGAAGCTCGTCGACGGCGGCAAGATCCCGTCCGGCAACCTGATGGCCTGGGTCGCGTTCGGCGGCCTGTCCCAGCGTCTGGACCAGCCGCAACTGACCGAACGCATCGTCGCCGAAGTGGTCGACCGCTTCCCCGGCGAGCCGCGCGTGGCGCTGTTGCGGGTGAGCCAGTTGCGCGAGTCGGGCAAGAACGACGAAGCCCGGCAGATGCTGCAGAGCATCGCCGGCCTGGCCGATCGCGACAGCAACCTGCGCGCGCTGATCGCCGAGCAGTACGAGGCGATGAACGATTTCCAGGCGGTCGCCGCGACCCTGGCGCGCGGCCCGCAGGACGAGCAAACCTATTCGCTGCGCGCGTCCTACCTGGCACGCGCCGAAGACAAGCCGACCCTGACCAGGCTCTACGACGAGCTGCGCGCGAATGCGGCCAAGCCGGATCCGTCGCGGCGCCTGCTGCTGGGGCAGTTGGCCGAATTCCTCGAACGCTACGAAGAGGCGCTGGCCTGGTACCAGGGCGTGCCGGCCGGGCAGCCGCGTTCGATCGCGCGCCTGCGCAGCAGCAACGTGCTGCACAAGCTCAAGCGCAACGACGAGGCCTACGCCAATCTGCGCGCGATCCAGTCCGACGCTTCGACCGGCGACGACGCGCGCCGCGACGCCTACATCGTCGAGGCCAACCTGCACGCCGAAGACAAGAACGACGCCGGCGAGAACGATGCCTTCGCGCGCGGACTGGCCGCGTTCCCGGACGAGCCGGAAATCCTCTACGCCCGCGCGCTGAGCTGGGAGCGCCGCGACGAGATCGACCGCGCCGAGGCCGACTTCCGCCGCATCCTGGTGGCCGAGCCCGACAACATCGCCGCGCTCAACGCACTCGGCTACACCCTGGCCGACCGCACCACGCGCTTCCAGGAAGCGCTGGAGCTGATCGAGCGCGCGCGCAACGCCGAGCCTGATAATTACGCGATCGTCGACAGCTACGGCTGGGTGCTGTATCGCATCGGCCGCATCAAGGAGGCCGAAACCGAGCTGCGCCGCGCCCTGACCATGCAGAAGGACGCCGAAATCGCCGCCCACCTCGGCGAGGTGCTGTGGCAGAGCGGCAAGCGCGAAGAAGCGCGCAAGTATTTCGAGCAGGCGCGCAAGATCGACCCCGACAACCGCTCGCTGCTGCGAGCGCTGAAGAAGCTCGGCCTGTGAGCGCGCTGTCGTCCGGTTCGCGCGCCTGGGCGTCCGCTGCTTCGCGTGCGGCGAAGTCGGTCGCGCTCGTCGCATTGGCCGTGGTGCTGAGCGCCTGCGCCGGACACGGCGTCAAACGTCCGGCGCCCGAGGCCTTGCCGGCCGCTGTCGCGGCCGAGCGCGAAGCCGGGCGCATCGCCCGGGTCCGCGCCGACGGCGAGTGGTCGCTGACCGGCCGCATCGCCGTGTCCAACGCCGGCAAGGGCGGCAGCGGCCGGATCGAATGGAACCAGCGCGGCGAGCGCTATGAAGTCGCGCTGAGCGCGCCGGTCACCCGGCAGAGTTGGCGCCTCGCCGGAGGCCCCGGCGCGGCGCGGCTGGAAGGCCTCGAAGGCGGCCCGCGCGAAGGCGCCGATGCCGCCGCGGTGCTGCACGAGGCCACCGGCTGGGACATTCCGGTCGAGGCCCTGGCCGACTGGCTGCGCGCCGTGCCGGCCGCCGCCGGTGCCGCGCCGCGGATCGTCGCCGGCCCGGACGGCCGTCCGCGGTCGATCGAGCAGGCCGGCTGGAGCATCGCTTACGAGTGGGCGCCGGTCGGCGACCTGCCGTCGCGCCTGGACGCGCGCCGCGGCGAGGCCCGCGTGCGCCTGATCGTCGACGAGTGGCAAGGCGCCCAGGCCGTGCCGGCGCCCGACGCCGCCGGACGCTGATCGCGCGTCCTCGCCCCGGCGCTTTCGAGTCCGATCCTTAACGCCCCGACACTCCCGACCGAGCCGCGATCCGATCATGTCCGTCCCTTTTGCCGTGTCGAGCGAGCCGGCCCAGCCGACCGAGTCGAACTGGTCGGTCTGGCCTGCGCCGGCCAAGCTGAACCTGTTCCTGCGGATCACCGGCCGCCGGGCCGACGGTTACCACTTGCTGCAGACCGTGTTCCGTCTCCTCGACTGGGGCGACACGATTCGCCTGCGTCCGCGCGCGGACGGGCGGGTGATACGCCACGGCGCCTCGGTGGCGGGCGTGGCCGAGCGCGACGACCTCGCCGTGCGCGCCGCTCTGCTGCTCAAAAGTGAAGCCAAAAGCTCTAAAGGTGCGGATATCGTCGTCGAAAAGCGCATTCCGGCCGGCGGCGGCTTCGGCGGCGGCTCGTCCGATGCGGCCACCGTCCTGGTCGCCCTGGACGCCTTGTGGGGCACGAATCTCGGCGTCGATCGCCTGGCCGAACTCGGGCTGCGCCTCGGCGCCGACGTGCCGGTCTTCGTGCGCGGTGAGAACGCTTGGGCCGAAGGCATCGGCGAGACGTTGCAGCCGCTCGCGCTGGCGCCGGCCTGGTATGTGCTGGTCGACCCGGGGGTGCATGCGCCGACCGCGGCCCTGTTTCAATCGTCCGAATTGACGCGGGATGCCGCGCCCGCGACAATGTCGGACTTCGTTTCGGGTAAGCCGCTCGGGAATGCGTTCGAGCCGGTGCTGCGCAAGCGCGAAGCTGCCGTAGAGGCCGCCTTCGCCGCTTTGTCGCAGATCGGTTCGCCACGCCTGACCGGCTCTGGCAGCGGGTGTTTCGTCGAGTTCGCGCAGCGCGAATCCGCCGAGGCAGCGCTGGCGGAACTGCCTTCCGGCCTGCGAGCCTGGACGGCGGGCGGTGCAGGGCGTTCCGCGCTGTGCGCCGCACTCGAGGCAAATCTTCCGCAGGGGCGTCGCCAAGAGGCCCAAGGCACCAGGTTTTGATCCTGGCATTCGTAGGTTCGAATCCTACCGCCCCTGCCATCGAATGCCGGAAGTTGGGAATCGTGGATTTCCCGCCTTCCCATCGTCACCAGCCGCCACGGTCAGAGCGAAGCGGAGAAAACAGTGCAAAACGATCGAAACCTGCTGGTATTCAGCGGTAATGCCAACCGTCCGCTCGCCGAGGCCGTGTGCAAGGAGCTCGGCATCCGCCTCGGCAAGGCCCTGGTGGGGCGTTTCTCCGACGGCGAGGTGCAGGTCGAGATCGAAGAGAACGTGCGTCGCCAGGAGGTGTTCGTCATCCAGTCGACGAACGCGCCGACCGCCGAGAACTTCATGGAGCTGCTGGTCCTGATCGACGCGCTCAAGCGCGCCTCGGTGGCCAACGTGACCGCGGTGGTGCCGTACTTCGGCTACGCCCGCCAGGATCGCCGCCCGCGCTCCTCGCGCGTGCCGATCACCGCCAAGGTCGCGGCCAAAATGTTCGGCGCCGTCGGCGCCGACCGGGTGCTCACGGTCGATCTGCATGCCGACCAGATCCAGGGCTTCTTCGACATCCCGGTCGACAACGTCTACGCCTCGCCGCTGCTGCTCGCCGACATCTGGCGCGCGCACGGCACCGACAACATGGTCGTGGTGTCGCCCGACGTCGGCGGCGTGGTCCGCGCCCGCGCGATCGCCAAGCGCCTCGACGACGCCGACCTGGCGATCATCGACAAGCGCCGCCCGCGCGCCAACGTCGCCACGGTGATGAACATCATCGGCGACGTGTCGGGCAAGACCTGCGTGCTGGTCGACGACATCGTCGACACCGCCGGCACCTTGTGCGCCGCCGCGGCGGCGCTGAAGGCGCAGGGCGCGCTGAAGGTCGTCGCCTACTGCACCCATCCGGTGCTGTCGGGCGCGGCGATCGACAACGTGATGAAGTCGCAGCTGGACGAGCTGGTGGTGACCGACACCATTCCGCTGACCGCCGCGGCCCGCGCCACCGGCCGCATCCGCCAGCTCAGCGTCGCCGAGCTGCTGGCCGAAACGATCCGCCGCATCGCCTTCGGCGAGTCGGTCAGTTCGTTGTACGTGGATTGAATCCAGGGGCTCGGGGCTCGGGACTCGGGACTCGTGAGCGCTGAAGCGTCGGCTTTTGCCTTTCGAGTCCCGAGTCCCGAGTCCCGGGTCCCGATCCAGGCTCATCTGGTCGCGGATGAGTCTCCAAATCGCCGCGAGGCGATCCTAATGTTGCAAAGTGAGTAAATAAAAATGTCCGAACACATCATCAAGGCCACTGGCCGCAACGTCGAGGGGAAGGGTGCGAGCCGCCGCCTGCGTCGTGCCGCCAGCATCCCGGCCATCATCTACGGCGGCAAGGCCGCGCCGCAGCCGGTCCAGCTCGATCACGAGAAAGTGTGGCTGGCCAGCCAGCACGAGTGGTTCTACTCCTCGATCCTGACCCTCGATGTCGACGGCAAGAGCGAGAGCGTGCTGCTGCGCGATATGCAGCGCCACCCGTACAAGCAGATCATCATGCACCTGGACTTCCAGCGCGTGGACGAGAACCAGGCCATCCGCGTCGCAGTGCCGCTGCACTTCCTCAACGAAGACAAGTCGCCGGCCGGCAAGGCTGCCGACGTCGTCGTGACCCACGAGCTCAACGAAGTCGAAGTCAGCTGCCTGCCGAAGGACCTGCCGGAGTTCATCGAGATCGACCTGTCCGCGCTCGCCGTCGGCGACATCGTCCACCTGTCGGAGCTCAAGCTGCCGAAGGGCGTCGAGATCCCCGAGCTGAAGCTGGGCAAGGAACACGACGTCGCCGTCGTGATCGCCAAGCACGGCAAGGAAGAGGCCGAAGAGGCCGTCGACGCGCCGGTCGCCGAAGTGCCGGCCGCGAAGGTCGCCAAGAAGGACGAAGACAAGAAGTGATCGCGGACCGGCGCGCCCCGACCGGCGCGCCGGTTTGCGTACACGGATAGTCTTACGCGATGGCAGACCTGCGCCTGATCGTCGGCCTCGGCAACCCGGGGCCGGAACACACCCGGACCCGGCACAATGCCGGGTTCTGGTTTGTGGACGCCCTGAACGAAAAGTTCGGCGGCCGGTTCGGCCTGGAATCGAAATTGTTCGGCGAAACCTCGAAGATCGAGATCGCCGGGCGCCCGGTCTGGCTGCTCAAGCCGGCCACCTTCATGAATCTGTCGGGCAAGTCGGTCACCGCGGCCCTGCGCTACTGGAAGATCGAACCCGAGCAAGCGCTGCTGGCGCACGACGAGCTCGACCTCGCCCCGGGCACCGCCCGGCTCAAGTTCGACGGCGGCCACGGCGGCCAGAACGGTCTGCGCGACACCATCCAACTGCTCGGCCACGGCAAGTTCCACCGCCTGCGCATCGGCATCGGCCACCCCGGCCACAAGGACAAGGTCACCCCCTGGGTGCTCGGCCGCCCCGGCAAGGACGACGAGGCGACGATCCTGCGCGCGATCGACGACGCCATCGAGGTCATGCCGTTGGTCGTGCAGGGCAATCTGATGGACGCCATGACCCGGTTGCATACGCCTCGTAGTTAGGCATTCGGGATTGGGGATTCGCCAGGCGCCGTCGCCCCGGAGTTCCCAATCCCAAATCCCGAATCACGAATCCCGGATCTAAACCATGGGTATCAAATGCGGCATCGTCGGCCTGCCCAACGTGGGCAAGTCGACCCTTTTCAACGCCCTGACCAAGGCCGGGATCGCCGCGGCCAACTTCCCGTTCTGCACGATCGAGCCGAACGTCGGCGCCGTGCCGGTGCCGGACCCGCGCCTGAACGCGCTGGCCGAGATCGTCAAGCCGCAGAAGCTGCTGCCGACCGCGGTCGAATTCGTCGACATCGCCGGCCTGGTCGCCGGCGCCGCGAGCGGGCAGGGCCTGGGCAACAAGTTCCTCGCCCACATCCGCGAAGTCGACGCGATCACCCACGTGGTGCGCTGCTTCGAGAACCCGGACGTCATCCACGTCAACAACAAGGTCGACCCGATCGCCGATATCGAGACCATCGATACCGAGCTGGCCCTGGCCGACCTGGAAAGCGTCGAGAAGGCCTACCAGCGCGCCGAGCGCTCGGCCAAGACCGGCGACAAGGAAGCGATCGTGCGCAAGGAGGTCCTCGGCCGCGTGCGCGAGGGCCTGGACGCCGGCAAGGCGGCGCGCGCGCTGAACCTGTCGGAGGACGACAAGGCCGCGCTGCGCGACCTGTTCCTGCTGACCCTCAAGCCGGTGATGTACGTCGCCAACGTGCTCGAGGACGGTTTCGAGAACAACCCGCACCTGGACGCCGTGCGCGAGCGCGCCAAGCTCGAGGGCGCCCAGGTGGTGCCGGTCTCGGCCGCGATCGAGGAAGAGCTGAGCCAGCTCGACGACGCCGACCGCGACACCTTCCTGGCCGACCTGGGCCTGGCCGAGCCCGGCCTCAACCGGGTGATCCGCGCCGGCTACGAGCTGCTGGGCCTGCAGACCTACTTCACCGCCGGGGTCAAGGAAGTGCGCGCCTGGACGGTCAAGGCCGGTTCGACCGCGCCGCAGGCCGCGGGCGTGATCCATACCGACTTCGAGAAAGGCTTCATCCGCGCCGAAACCATCTCCTACGACGATTTCATCAAGTACAAGGGCGAGGCCGGGGCCCGCGATGCCGGGCGCCTGCGCCTGGAGGGTAAGGAATATCGCGTCCAGGAGGGCGATGTACTGCACTTCCGGTTCAATGTCTGAGTACACTATGCGGCCGTTTCGGGGCTGCCCGGCGGCCGGTTCGGCCGGCGCGGCAAGATTCCGGAAAAAGTTGTGTGAAAACGCGTTGACTTCCTGAAGAACGCGCGCCAGAATTACGGGCTCTTTTGGAGGGATACCCAAGCGGCCAACGGGGGCAGACTGTAAATCTGCTGGCTTACGCCTTCGGTGGTTCGAATCCACCTCCCTCCACCAGTTTCATCGCGACAGGCAATCGTTCGTCGGGTTTCGCAGTTCGACGGATGCTGGCGCGGAGGCACGAGTGGATCGGTTCGTCGATATCGCGGCAAGGATATCGCCGGCGCCGGTTTCGGTTTAAAGTTGCACGTTCTTCGAAGTTGCGCGTCCGAGTTCCAACGCTGTAGCGGCTGTATGCGGCGCGGGAGTAGTTCAATGGTTAGAGCCTCAGCCTTCCAAGCTGATAATGCGGGTTCGAATCCCGTCTCCCGCTCCATTGGACGACTCGATCGACGATAGCTGTTGAATTCGCGCGCACCGGTCCCATTGCAGTACAGCCCGCGCAGGCGGGCGGCGACAACCAGGTTTCACGCTCACGTAGCTCAGTCGGTAGAGCACCTCCTTGGTAAGGAGGAGGTCGAAGGTTCGATTCCTTTCGTGAGCACCATCCAACGCAAGACTAAGGCTGCTTTACCAACAGCCGCCGCGACATACAGACCCACATACGAGAAGCGACAGCCATGGCTAAGGGTAAATTCGAGCGCACCAAGCCGCACGTGAACGTCGGCACGATCGGCCACGTCGACCACGGCAAGACGACGCTGACGGCGGCGCTGACCAAGGTGGGCGCCGAGCGTTTCGGTGGCGAGTTCAAGGCTTACGACGCGATCGACGCGGCGCCGGAAGAGAAGGCGCGCGGCATCACGATCTCGACGGCGCACGTGGAATACGAATCGGCGACGCGCCACTACGCGCACGTCGACTGCCCGGGCCACGCCGACTACGTGAAGAACATGATCACCGGTGCGGCGCAGATGGACGGCGCGATCCTGGTGTGCTCGGCCGCTGACGGCCCGATGCCGCAGACCCGCGAGCACATCCTGCTGTCGCGTCAGGTCGGCGTGCCGTACATCGTCGTGTTCCTGAACAAGGCCGACATGGTGGACGACGCCGAGCTGCTCGAGCTGGTCGAGATGGAAGTGCGCGAGCTGCTGAGCAAGTACGAGTTCCCGGGCGACGACACCCCGATCATCCACGGTTCGGCGCGTCTGGCGCTGGAAGGCGACCAGAGCGAAATCGGCGTGCCGTCGATCCTGCGCCTGGTCGACGCGCTGGACAGCTTCATCCCGCAGCCGGAACGCGACGTCGACAAGCCGTTCCTGATGCCGGTGGAAGACGTGTTCTCGATCTCGGGCCGCGGCACCGTGGTGACCGGCCGTATCGAGCGCGGCATCGTCAAGGTGGGCGACGAAATCGAAATCGTCGGCATCCGTCCGACCCAGAAGACCACGGTCACCGGCGTGGAAATGTTCCGCAAGCTGCTCGACCAGGGTCAGGCGGGCGACAACGCCGGTCTGCTGCTGCGCGGCACCAAGCGCGACGACGTGGAGCGCGGCCAGGTGCTGTGCAAGCCGGGTTCGATCAAGCCGCACACCGAGTTCGAAGCCGAAGTCTATGTGCTGTCGAAGGACGAAGGCGGCCGTCACACCCCGTTCTTCAAGGGCTACCGTCCGCAGTTCTACTTCCGCACCACCGACATCACCGGCGCTTGCGAGCTGCCGGAGGGCGTCGAGATGGTGATGCCGGGCGACAACGTGAAGATGGTGGTCACGCTGATCAACCCGGTGGCGATGGACGAAGGCCTGCGCTTCGCGATCCGCGAAGGCGGTCGTACCGTCGGCGCCGGCGTCGTGGCCAAGATCATCAAGTAATCGCACCATCGCGGCGGTCGCAAGGCCGCCGCAAGCCGCGAACGGCGGGCCGGCAACCCGGTCCGCCTTCGTTGTTTAGTACACCTTGGAATATCCGCCCGGTCCGGGCCCGATTCGGGCGCCGCGCCGGGTTGAAGACTTCAAAGACGTACGCCAGTAGCTCAATTGGCAGAGCAGCGGTCTCCAAAACCGCAGGTTGGGGGTTCGAGTCCCTCCTGGCGTGCCACTCGATACCGAGCCGGCTCGGACGATCCGGCGACTGGAATGCATTGAAAGGGCCGCGCAGGGATGGGCGGGCTTTCGCGAGGGAATCGCCCCGAGAATGAACAGCAAGGCCGAACAACATAAATCCGGCGGTGCCGGTGATATCGCCAAGTACGCGCTCGCGCTGGCGCTTGCGCTGGGCGGTGTGTTCGCCTACCTCTGGTTCGAGAACTGGAGCGGCCCGCTGCGCAGCGGCGTGGTCGTGGCCGGCCTGCTCGCCGGCGCGGTGGTGTTCATGTTTTCCACCAAGGGTGCACAGACCCGCGAATTCCTCTCGGAATCGCGCTTCGAGTTGCGCAAGGTGGTCTGGCCGACCCGCGAAGAAGCGCTCAAGACCACCTGGGTGGTCATGATCGCGGTCGCGATTCTCAGCCTCATCCTGTCCGGCTTCGATTATGTGATCCAGGCTGCGGTCAAGTTCCTGCTGTCGCGTTGAGGAGACGACCGACGTGAATTCGCAAGATAACAAGCGCTGGTACGTGGTACATGCGTATTCCGGCTTCGAAAAGTCCGTAGCGCAGGCGCTGCGCGACCGTATCGTCCGTTTCGAGATGCAGGACCGCTTCGGCGACGTCCTGGTGCCGACCGAAGAGGTCGTCGAAATGCGTTCCGGCCAGAAGCGCCGGTCCGAGCGTAAGTTCTTCCCGGGCTACGTCCTGGTCCAGATCGCAACGCACGACGAAGCCGGCATCCCGCGCATCGACAGCGAAAGCTGGCATCTGATCAAGGAAACCCCGAAGGTCATGGGCTTCATCGGCGGCACCGCCGATCGCCCCCTGCCGATCCAGGACCGCGAAGCGGACCGGATCCTGCAGCGCGTTCAGGAAGGCGTCGAAAAGCCGCGTCCGAAGGTGCTGTTCGAGCCGGGCGAAATGGTCCGCGTGGTCGATGGCCCGTTCGTCGACTTCAACGGCGTGGTCGAGGAAATCAACTACGAGAAGAGCCGCCTGCGCGTCGCGGTGCTGATCTTCGGCCGCTCGACCCCGGTCGAGCTGGAATTCGGGCAGGTCGAAAAGGCCACCTGAGCCCGGTCCCGGCCTGGCTGACCGCATCGCACGAGGCCCGGCTTGCCGGGCCTCGTCGTGTTGCATTCCGCAAAACCTGATATAGTGCGCGGCTCACTGCCCAGGTGCGGTGGCCCAACTCATGCAGCTGCCCCCTCTCAAAAGGTCCGGGGCGGCTGTCTGCGCAAGCAAAACGCGATGCCGGAACGCGCGATTTCCGGCCCGATGGGGAGCCTGAGGTCCAGGCGCTAGCACCCGGAGAGCAGAGCAATGGCAAAGAAAGTAGTCGGTTACATCAAGCTGCAGGTGAAGGCCGGTCAGGCCAACCCCTCGCCGCCGGTCGGTCCTGCGCTGGGTCAGCGCGGCCTGAACATCATGGAGTTCTGCAAGGCGTTCAACGCCGCGACCTCCAAGCTCGAGCCGGGTCTGCCGACCCCGGTCATCATCACGGCCTACTCGGACCGTACCTTCACCTTCGTCACCAAGAGCACCCCGGCTTCGGTCCTGCTCAAGAAGGCCGCCGGCATCTCGTCGGGCTCCAAGCGCCCGAACACCGAGAAGGTGGGCAAGGTCACCCGCAAGCAGCTCGAAGACATCGCCAAGGCGAAGGAAGCGGATCTGACCGCGGCCGACCTGGAAGCGGCAGTGAAGACGATTGCGGGTTCGGCCCGCAGCATGGGTCTGGTGGTGGAGGGCTGATCATGGCAATCACGAAGCGCGAAAAAGCAATCAAGGCAGCCGTCGTTCCGGGCAAGGCCTACTCGTTCGAAGAAGCGGTCAAGATCGTCAAGACCGCCACCAAGGCCAAGTTCGTCGAGTCCGTCGACGTCGCCGTGCGCCTGGGCGTGGACGCGAAGAAGTCCGACCAGCAGGTCCGCGGCTCGACCGTGCTCCCGGCCGGTACCGGCAAGACCGTGCGCGTGGCGGTGTTCGCCCCGGCCGGCGCGAAGGCCGACGAGGCCCTGGCCGCAGGCGCCGAAGCCGTCGGTATGGACGACCTGGCCGAGAAGATGCAGGCCGGCGATCTGAACTACGACGTCGTCATCGCCACCCCGGACGCCATGCGCGTCGTCGGTAAGCTGGGCCAGGTGCTCGGCCCGCGCGGCCTGATGCCGAACCCGAAGGTCGGCACCGTCTCGCCGAACCCGGCCGAAGCGGTCAAGAACGCCAAGGGCGGCCAGGTGCGTTACCGCACCGACAAGGCCGGCATCATCCACTGCACCCTGGGCAAGGCCACCTTCGAAGACGCCTCGCTGAAGGACAACCTGCAGGCGCTGCTGCTCGACCTGATCAAGGCCAAGCCGGCGACCGCCAAGGGCCAGTACCTGCAGAAGATCTCGATCAGCTCGACCATGGGTCCGGGCGTGACCGTCGATCTGACCTCGCTGTCGCTGAAGTAATCGAACAACAGGAATGAGCGAAGGGGAATGAGGAGTCGGCGGCAAGCCCAGTCGCTCCAACTCGTTTCTCGTTCCTCTCAACTCGTTCCTAGCATTTGAGGGCGTCGCAAGGGAGTCCGCTCCCGACCGATAGCCGTCAAAGACCGCAGGCGCGGTCTGCGCATACCGACGACGGGCACGGAAGCTCGACACGGCAAGGAGTCGCCGTCGGTACAGCGGGATCGCTTAATTCGGACTCTTCGGAGCCGGGCCGGCGTAGATGGTGCCGCCCCTGAAACCTTTTCAGGAAAGGCCACCACCCGGGATGCCTTCGGCGTCCCCGGCGACAAGGACGGTCGCCGCCCAGGACCGCAAGCGGCAGGAGCCGTAAGCGGAGTTAACAGTGCCGGGATGGGTAGTACGGGATCGGGGATCGGCCGCAGGCGCAAGCCGCTGTGCCGGTTTCCTCTCACGAATCCCGAATCCCGGCCTTGGAGGAGTGCAATGGCTCTTAATCTGTCTCAGAAGCAAGAAGTAGTCGCCGAACTGGCAGAAGTCGCCGCCAAGGCTCACTCCTTGATTGCTGCCGAGTACGCAGGCATCACGGTCGGTCAAATGACCGCGATGCGCAAGAAGGCTCGTGAAACCGGTGTGTACTTGCGTGTCGTCAAGAACACCCTGGCTTCGCGTGCCGTCGCCGGTACCGAATACGAGTGCGTCCAGGACAAGCTCGTCGGTCCGTTGCTGTATGCGTTCTCGACGGAAGAACCCGGCGCCGCCGGTCGTCTGATCAAGGAATTCGCCAAGGGCAACGACAAGCTGCAGGCCAAGGTCGTCGCGTTGGGAGGCCAGGTGTACCCGGCCAGCCACGTCGACGTGCTCGCCTCGCTGCCGACCCTCGACCAGGCTCTGGCCATGCTGGCCCGCGTCCTGTCCGAACCCGCCAGCATGTTCGCCCGCGCCGTCAAGGCCGTGGCCGACCAGCAGGGCGGCGGCGAAGTCGCTGTCGAAGCTCCGGCCGAAGCGGAACCGGCGTAACCGCCGCCCCGCATTCGCGACCGCTTCACTGAATCCGATTCGTAAGATCAATATTTCCTGAGGTTATTCAAATGTCCCTTTCCAACGAACAAATCGTCGAAGCCATCGCCGAAAAGAGCCTGATGGAAGTCATGGAGCTCGTCCGCGCGATCGAAGAGAAGTTCGGCGTTTCCGCCGCTGCTCCGGTTGCCGCCGGCGTCGCCGTGGCCGATGCCGCTCCGGTCGAAGAGCAGACCGAGTTCAACGTCATCCTGAAGGCTGCCGGCGAGAAGAAGGTCGAAGTCATCAAGGCCGTCCGCGCCATCACCGGCCTGGGCCTGAAGGAAGCCAAGGACCTGGTCGAAGGCGCTCCGCAGACCGTCAAGGAAGCCGTCTCGAAGGCCGATGCCGAGAAGTTCAAGAAGGACCTCGAAGCCGCTGGTGCAGCTGTCGAAGTCAAGTAAGCCGTACTTGCGTCGCCGAGTCACTTTGGCGACCACCCAAGGCTGGGGACGAAAGTCCCCGGCCTTTGGCCGTTCCACGGGGATCGATATTCCCGGCGTCATCCGAGTTACCAGTCGGAAGTAGCGGGAGAAGGCGTGCTGGTGCCGGCAATACCAGCGACTTCCCACTGGCAATTTTCCCTTGTTCCCCCGGACCGCGGACGCGCGGTTCGCCCGGAAGGACGCTACGGCGGCTTTCCCGGCCCATCAAAGTTAATCGAGGCGGTAGCTCACCATGACCACAGCTTCCACGAACTATTCGTTCACCGAAAAGAAGCGCATCCGCAAGGACTTCGGCAAGCGCAAGTCCATCCTCGAAGTGCCGTTCCTGCTCGCGATCCAGGTCGACTCCTATCGCGAATTCCTGCAGGAACACACCGACCCGGCCAAGCGCGCCGACCGCGGCCTGCACGCCGCCCTGAAGTCGGTGTTCCCGATCTCCAGCTACAGCGGCAACGCTGCTCTCGAATACGTCGGCTACAAGCTCGGCGATCCGGTGTTCGATGAGCGCGAGTGCCGCAACCGCGGCCTGTCCTACGGCGCCCCGCTGCGCGTGACCGTGCGCCTGGTGATCTACGACCGCGAGTCGTCGACCAAGGCCATCAAGTACGTGAAGGAGCAGGAGGTCTACATGGGCGAGATCCCGCTCATGACCGACAACGGCACCTTCATCGTCAACGGCACCGAGCGCGTCATCGTCTCGCAGCTGCACCGTTCGCCTGGCGTGTTCTTCGACCACGACCGCGGCAAGACCCACAGCTCGGGCAAGCTGCTGTACAGCGCCCGCATCATCCCGTATCGCGGTTCCTGGCTCGACTTCGAGTTCGACCCGAAGGACGCGCTGTTCACCCGCATCGACCGCCGCCGCAAGCTGCCGGTCACCGTGCTGCTGCGCGCGCTCGGCTACAACAACGAAGAAATGCTCGCCGAGTTCTTCGAGATCAACACCTTCCACATCATGTCCGAGGGCGTGCAGTGGGAGCTGGTCTCCGAGCGCCTGCGCGGCGAAACCCTGGACTTCGATCTGGCCGACGGCGACAAGGTCATCGTCGAAGCCGGCAAGCGCATCACCGCGCGCCACGTCAAGCAGCTCGAGCAGTCCGGCATCGCCGCGCTGGCCGTGCCCGACAGCTACCTGGTCGGCCGCATCCTGTCGCACGACGTCGTCGACACCCGTTCCGGCGAACTGCTGGCCTCGGCCAACGACGAAATCAGCGACGACCAGCTGGCCGCGTTCCGCAAGGCCGGCATCGAGTCGGTCGGCACGATCTGGGTCAACGACCTCGACCGCGGTCCGTACATCTCCAACACCCTGCGCATCGATCCGTCGAAGACGCAGCTGGAAGCCCTGGTCGAAATCTACCGGATGATGCGTCCGGGCGAGCCGCCGACCAAGGACGCCGCGCAGAACCTGTTCCACAACCTGTTCTTCACCTTCGAGCGCTACGACCTGTCGGGCGTCGGCCGGATGAAGTTCAACCGCCGCATCGGCCGCAAGGAGACCCTCGGCGCCTCGGTGCTGTACGACGCCAAGTACTTCGCCGAGCGCAAGGACGACGAGTCCGTGCGCCTGCGCAGCGAGCTGGGCAAGACCTCCGACATCCTCGACGTCATCCGCGTGCTGACCGAGATCCGCAACGGCCGCGGCGTGGTCGACGATATCGATCACCTGGGCAACCGCCGCGTGCGTTCGGTCGGCGAAATGGCCGAGAACACCTTCCGCGTCGGCCTGGTCCGGGTCGAGCGCGCGGTCAAGGAGCGCCTGTCGATGGCGGAATCCGAAGGCCTCACGCCGCAGGAACTGATCAACGCCAAGCCGGTGGCCGCCGCGATCAAGGAGTTCTTCGGCTCCTCGCAGCTGTCGCAGTTCATGGACCAGAACAACCCGCTGTCGGAAGTCACGCACAAGCGTCGCGTGTCGGCCCTCGGCCCGGGCGGTCTGACCCGCGAGCGCGCCGGCTTCGAAGTGCGCGACGTGCATCCGACCCACTACGGCCGCGTGTGCACCATCGAAACGCCTGAAGGCCCGAACATCGGCCTGATCAACTCGCTGGCCGTGTTCGCCCGCACCAACAAGTACGGCTTCCTCGAGACGCCGTACCGCAAGGTCGTGGACGGCAAGGTCACCGACGACGTCGAGTTCCTGTCGGCGATCGAAGAGAACGAGTACGTCATCGCCCAGGCCAACGCGCCGCAGGACGACAAGGGCATGATCACCGCCCAGTTCGTCGCCTGCCGTTACCAGGGCGAAACCCTGCTCAAGCCGCCGTCCGAGATCCACTTCATGGACGTCTCGCCGATGCAGACCGTGTCGGTCGCGGCCGCGCTGGTTCCGTTCCTCGAGCACGACGACGCCAACCGCGCGCTGATGGGCGCGAACATGCAGCGCCAGGCCGTCCCGACCCTGAAGGCGCAGAAGCCGCTGGTCGGCACCGGCATCGAGCGCGCCGTGGCGCGCGACTCGGGCGTGACCGTGAATGCGCTGCGCGGCGGCACGATCGAGCAGATCGACGCGGCCCGCATCGTGGTCAAGGTCAACGAGTCGGAAATCTCCGGCGTCACCGACGCCGGCGTCGACATCTACAACCTGATCAAGTACACGCGTTCGAACCAGAACACCTGTATCAACCAGAGCCCGCTGGTCAAGGTCGGCGACGTCATCGCCCGCGGCGACGTGCTGGCCGACGGCCCTTCGACCGACATCGGCGAGCTCGCGCTCGGCCAGAACATGCTGGTCGCGTTCATGCCCTGGAACGGCTACAACTTCGAAGACTCGATCCTGCTCTCCGAGCGCGTGGTCGAAGAGGATCGCTACACCACGATCCACATCGAAGAGCTGACCTGCGTCGCGCGCGACACCAAGCTGGGGCCGGAGGAAATCTCCGCCGACATCCCGAACGTTTCCGAGCAGGCGCTGAACCGCCTCGATGAGTCGGGCGTGGTGTACATCGGCGCCGAAGTCCGCGCCGGCGACATCCTGGTCGGCAAGGTCACGCCGAAGGGCGAGAGCCAGCTGACCCCGGAAGAGAAGCTGCTGCGCGCGATCTTCGGCGAGAAGGCTTCGGACGTTAAGGACAGCTCGCTGCGCGTGCCCCCGGGCATGGACGGCACCGTCATCGACGTGCAGGTCTTCACCCGCGACGGCATCGAGAAGGACAAGCGCGCCCGCCAGATCGAAGAGTCGGAAATCCGTCGCGTCAAGAAGGACTTCGACGACCAGTTCCGGATCCTCGAAGCGGCGATCTACGACCGTCTGCGTTCGCAGCTGATTGGCAAGACCGCCAACGGCGGCGCCGGCCTGAAGAAGGGCGACACGGTCACCAGCCTGGTGCTGGACGGCCTGAAGAAGTCCGACTGGTTCACCCTGCGCATGAAGGACGAGGAAGCGATCGAGGCGATCGAACGCGCCCAGAAGCAGATCGACGTCCACCAGAAGGAATTCGACCGCCGCTTCGCCGACAAGCGCGGCAAGATCACCCAGGGCGACGACCTCGCGCCGGGCGTGCTGAAGATGGTCAAGGTGTTCCTGGCGGTCAAGCGCCGCATCCAGCCGGGCGACAAGATGGCCGGCCGTCACGGCAACAAGGGCGTCGTGTCGACCATCGTGCCGGTCGAGGACATGCCGTACGCGGCCGACGGCCAGACCGTCGACATCGTGCTGAACCCGCTGGGCGTGCCGTCGCGCATGAACATCGGCCAGATCCTCGAAGTGCATCTGGGCTGGGCCGCCAAGGGCCTGGGCCAGAAGATCCAGCGCATGCTGGAGGCGCAGCAGAAGATCGCCGAACTGCGCAAGTTCCTGGACGACATCTACAACCACGACCAGAAGCTGCACGGCCAGCGCGTCGACCTGAAGCAATTCACCGACGAAGAGCTGCTGACCCTGGCGCACAACCTGGTCGACGGCGTGCCGATGGCGACCCCGGTGTTCGACGGCGCGGCCGAGTTCGAGATCAAGCGCATGCTCGAGCTGGCCGAACTGCCGAGCAGCGGTCAGACGATCCTGCACGACGGCCGCACCGGCGAAGCGTTCGAGCGTCCGGTCACGATCGGCTACATGCACATGCTGAAGCTGAACCACCTCGTCGACGACAAGATGCACGCGCGTTCGACCGGTCCGTACTCGCTCGTCACCCAGCAGCCGCTTGGCGGCAAGGCGCAGTTCGGCGGCCAGCGTTTCGGCGAAATGGAAGTCTGGGCGCTGGAAGCCTACGGCGCGGCCTACACCCTGCAGGAAATGCTGACGGTGAAGTCCGACGACGTGCAGGGCCGCAACCAGATGTACAAGAACATCGTCGACGGCGAATACGAAATGGTCGCCGGCATGCCGGAGTCCTTCAACGTGCTCGTGAAGGAAATCCGCTCGCTCGCGATCAACATGGAGCTGGAAGAGAACTGAGAGCGGTGATTGGGGATTCGGGTTCGGGATGGGTCCAGGCGAACGCCGACCGTCCCGATCCCCCGGATCCCCGCTTTGACGAATCTCAGATCTCTAATCCCGAATCCCGGAGTCAAAAATGAAAGACTTGCTCAATCTCTTCAACCAGCAGCGTCCCGCGCTGGACTTCGACGCGATCAAGATCGCGCTGGCTTCGCCCGACCTGATCCGTTCGTGGTCGTTCGGCGAAGTGAAGAAGCCGGAAACCATCAACTACCGCACCTTCAAGCCCGAGCGCGACGGCCTGTTCTGCGCCGCGATCTTCGGACCGATCAAGGACTACGAGTGCCTGTGCGGCAAGTACAAGCGCATGAAGCACCGCGGCGTGGTCTGCGAGAAGTGCGGCACCGAAGTGACCCTGGCCAAGGTGCGCCGCGAGCGCATGGGCCACATCGACCTGGCCTCGCCGGTCGCGCACATCTGGTTCCTCAAGTCGCTGCCCTCGCGCATCGGCCTGATGCTCGACATGACCCTGCGCGACATCGAGCGCATCCTGTACTTCGAAGCGTATGTCGTGACCGAGCCGGGCCTGACCCCGATGGAACGCGGCAACCTGCTGACCGAAGAGCAGTACCTGACCGCGCGCCAGGAACATGGCGACGACTTCGAAGCCGCGATGGGCGCCGAGGCCGTGTACGACCTGCTGCGCACGATCGACCTGCAGGCCGAAATGCTGCAGCTGCGCGAGGAGATCGCCTCGACCAACAGCGAAACCAAGCTCAAGCGCCTGACCAAGCGCATCAAGCTGGTCGAAGCCTTCCTCGAGTCCGGCAACCGTCCGGAGTGGATGGTCATGACCGTGCTGCCGGTGCTGCCGCCGGACCTGCGTCCGCTGGTCCCGCTGGACGGCGGCCGCTTCGCGACCTCCGACCTGAACGATCTGTACCGCCGCGTCATCAACCGCAACAACCGCCTGCGCCGCCTGCTCGAGCTCAACGCGCCCGACATCATCGTGCGCAACGAAAAGCGCATGCTGCAGGAATCGGTCGACGCCCTGATGGACAACGGCCGCCGCGGCCGCGCCATCACCGGCACCAACAAGCGTCCGCTCAAGTCGCTCGCCGACATGATCAAGGGCAAGCAGGGCCGGTTCCGTCAGAACCTGCTCGGCAAGCGCGTCGACTACTCGGGCCGTTCGGTCATCGTGGTCGGCCCGACCCTGCGCCTGCACGAGTGCGGCCTGCCGAAGAAGATGGCGCTGGAGCTGTTCAAGCCCTTCATCTTCGCCAAGCTGCAGCGTCGCGGCCTGGCCACCACGATCAAGGCCGCCAAGAAGCTGGTCGAGCGTGAAGAGGCCGAGGTTTGGGACATCCTCGAAGAGGTGATCCGCGAGCACCCGGTGCTGTTGAACCGCGCGCCGACCCTGCACCGTCTGGGCATCCAGGCGTTCGAGCCGGTGTTGATCGAAGGCAAGGCGATCCAGCTGCATCCGCTGGTCTGCACCGCGTTCAACGCCGACTTCGACGGCGACCAGATGGCCGTCCACGTACCGCTCTCGCTGGAAGCCCAGCTGGAAGCGCGCGCGCTGATGATGGCGTCCAACAACATCCTGTCGCCGGCCAACGGCGAGCCGATCATCGTGCCGTCGCAGGACGTCGTGCTCGGCCTGTACTACATGACCCGCGCCCTCGAGAACAAGGCGGGCGAGGGCATGGTGTTCGCCAACGTCGCCGAAGTGAAGCGCGCCTACGACAACCGCGTCGTGCAGATCCACGCCAAGGTCAAGGTCCGCATCAGCGAGATCGTGATCAACGAGGACGGCACCCGCGAGCCCAAGACCTCGATCGTCGACACCACCGTCGGCCGCGCCCTGCTGCGCGAGATCCTGCCGGACGGCCTGCCGTACGCGCTGGCCAACACCGAGCTGACCAAGAAGAACATCAGCCGCCTGATCAACTCGTGCTACCGCATGCTGGGTCTTAAGGACACGGTCGTGTTCGCCGACCGCCTGATGTACACCGGCTTCGCTTACGCGACCCGCGCCGGCGTCTCGATCGGCATCGACGACATGATCATCCCGGGCGAGAAGAAGGGCATCCTGGCCGAGGCCGAGACCGAAGTGCTGGAAATCCAGCAGCAGTACCAGTCCGGTCTGGTCACCGCCGGCGAGCGCTACAACAAGGTCGTCGACATCTGGTCGCGCACCAACGAGCGCGTGGCCAAGGCGATGATGGACGCGATCGGCACCGACACCGTCGAGAACGCCGAAGGCAAGCGCGTCCCGCAGAAGTCGATGAACTCGATCTACATCATGGCCGACTCCGGCGCCCGCGGTTCGCAGGCGCAGATCCGCCAGCTGGCCGGTATGCGCGGCCTGATGGCGCGTCCCGACGGCTCGATCATCGAGACGCCGATCACCGCGAACTTCCGCGAAGGCCTGAACGTTCTCCAGTACTTCATCTCGACCCACGGCGCGCGCAAGGGCCTGGCCGATACCGCGTTGAAGACCGCCAACTCCGGTTACCTGACCCGCCGACTCGTCGACGTGGCCCAGGACGTGGTCATCACCGAGGACGATTGCGGCACGCTCGAGGGTCTGATGATGACCCCGATCGTCGAAGGCGGCGACGTGGTCGAACCGCTGCGCGACCGCGTGCTGGGCCGCGTCGTGGCCGAGGACGTGTTCCTGCCGGGCAACGACGAGGATCCGATCGTCACCCGCAACACGCTGCTCGACGAAGCCTGGGTGGCCAAGCTCGAAGAGGCCAGCGTCCAGTCGATCAAGGTCCGCTCGACGATCACCTGCACCAGCAGCTTCGGCGTCTGCGCCAACTGCTACGGCCGCGATCTGGGCCGCGGTCACCTGGTCAACCACGGCGAAGCGGTCGGCGTCGTCGCCGCTCAGTCGATCGGCGAGCCGGGCACCCAGCTGACCATGCGTACCTTCCACATCGGTGGTGCGGCATCGCGAGCTGCGGCGATCGACAACGTCACGGTCAAGACCACCGGTTCGATCAAGTTCAACAACCTCAAGCACGTCGCGCACGCCAACGGCCATCTGGTCGCGGTGTCGCGTTCGGGCGAACTGTCGGTGCTCGATCCGCACGGCCGCGAGCGCGAGCGCTACAAGCTGCCCTACGGCGCGACCGTCGCGGTCAAGGACGGCGCCGAGATCAAGGCCGGCCAGACCGTCGCCAACTGGGATCCGCATAACCACCCGATCGTTTCGGAAGTCGCCGGTTTCATCCGCTTCATCGACTTCGTCGACGGCGTGACCGTGATCGAGAAGACCGACGAACTGACCGGTCTGGCGTCGCGCGAGATCACCGATCCGAAGCGTCGCGGCTCGCAGGGCAAGGACCTGCGCCCGATCGTGCGCATCGTCGACAAGAACGGCAAGGATCTGACGATCCCGAACACCGACCTGCCGGCGCAGTACCTGCTGCCGCCGCGTTCGATCGTCAACCTGCAGGACGGCGCCGCGGTCGGCGTGGGCGACGTGGTCGCCAAGATCCCGCAGGAAGCCTCGAAGACCCGCGACATCACCGGCGGTCTGCCGCGCGTGGCCGACCTGTTCGAAGCGCGCAAGCCCAAGGACCCGGCGATCCTCGCCGAAGTCTCGGGCATCGTCAGCTTCGGCAAGGACACCAAGGGCAAGCAGCGCCTGATCATCAAGCAGGCCGACGGCGAAGAGCACGAAGAGCTGATCCCGAAGTACCGCCAGATCATCGTGTTCGAAGGCGAGCACGTGGAGAAGGGCGAGACCGTGGTGGACGGCGAGCCGAGTCCGCAGGACATCCTGCGCCTGCTGGGCGTCGAGCCGCTGGCCGTGTACCTGACCAAGGAGATCCAGGACGTCTACCGCCTGCAGGGCGTGAAGATCAACGACAAGCACATCGAGGTGATCGTTCGCCAGATGCTGCGCAAGGTCGAGATCACCGACCAGGGCGACAGCAAGTTCCTGCACGGCGAGCAGATCGAGCGTCAGCGCTTCGTCGAAGAGAACGCCCGCCTGCTGGCGCGCAACGAGATCCCGGCGAAGTACGATCCGGTCCTGCTCGGCATCACCAAGGCCTCGCTGGCGACCGAGTCGTTCATCTCGGCCGCCTCGTTCCAGGAGACCACCCGCGTGCTGACCGAGGCCGCCGTGCGCGGTACCCGCGACGGCCTGCGCGGCCTCAAGGAAAACGTGATCGTCGGCCGCCTGATCCCGGCCGGTACCGGCCTGGCGTACCACACCCAGCGCCGCAAGAACGCCTCGGGTCTGACCGACTCGGAGATGGAAGCCCTGTCGGGCCCGGTCTCGGCCCCGGTGGCCGAGGCTCCGGCCGCGGTGGCTGCGGTCGCCGAGGGCGGCGAGGAGTCCAGCGCCTCCTGAGGCGCTGCGGCTCGTAATCGCGCGGAAATACAGCTAAACTAGGTAATTCGGACGGCCTTCGGGCCGTCCCAGATCACGAAATGAGGCGCATGGAGCGCCTCGTGTTCGGCCCAGGGCAGGGCGGGATCAATCGGAATTGGGACGGATTGGCGCTGATTGGCGCCGATTCCGTTCGTCCGCGTCGCTCGCGTTGACGGCCACGTCAAACGCGAGCTATACTTTTTCGTCTCGGTGGGTCGGGTGTATTCGGCTTGCCGTTCGTTTCTCACGAAGCGGCCGCCCGGCCCCTCATCAATAGAGTTCTAGATGGCAACCATCAATCAGCTCGTCCGCAAGCCGCGGCAGGCGACCACCTACAAGAGCGCCTCGCCGGCGCTGGCGAATTGCCCGCAGCGTCGCGGCGTTTGCACCCGCGTTTACACCACGACCCCGAAGAAGCCGAACTCGGCTCTGCGCAAGGTCGCCAAGGTGCGCCTCACCAACGGCTACGAAATCATTTCGTACATCGGCGGCGAAGGCCACAACCTGCAGGAGCACTCGGTGGTCCTGATCCGCGGCGGTCGCGTCAAGGACCTGCCGGGCGTGCGCTACCACACCGTGCGCGGCTCGCTCGATGCCGCCGGTGTCGCCAAGCGTCGCCAGAGCCGTTCCAAGTACGGCGCCAAGCGTCCGAAGTCCTAAGCGCGTCGTTTCGACGGCCGGCGCTTCGTACAGGCGCCCGCTCCCGGAATACGTCTACCAAGAATCACGAGAATAGGTACGCACCATGTCGCGTAAAGGTTCCACCCCGCAGCGTTCGGTTCTGCCCGATCCCAAGCACGGCAGCGAGACGATCGCGCGCTTCATCAATATGGTCATGCAGAGCGGCAAGAAGTCCGTCGCCGAGAAGATCGTTTACGGCGCGATGGACGTCATCGGCGAAAAGAGCCCCAACGCTCTCGAGCTGGTCGAAAAGGCGTTGACCAACGTCTCTCCGTCGGTCGAAGTGAAGTCGCGTCGCGTCGGCGGCGCCACCTACCAGGTGCCGGTCGAAGTGCGTACGTCGCGCCGCATGGCGCTGGCGATGCGTTGGCTGATCGAGTCGGCGCGCAAGCGCGGCGAGAGCAGCATGCCGCGCAAGCTCGCCGCCGAACTGCTCGACGCCTCCGAAAACCGCGGCGCCGCGATCAAGAAGCGCGAAGAGACCCACCGCATGGCAGAAGCGAACCGCGCGTTCGCTCACTACCGCTGGTGATCGCGCGCCCTGGCGACAGGGCCTTCGCAACATCCGCATGAGATGTTGCCGCGGCGGCTTAAAGGCCGCCTAGCGAACCGGAGGCCGCCGATAAGGCGGCGTCCGGCCATTTGGAATTCGAAAACTTATTACGAGAGGGTCCCGTGGCTCGCACCACTCCCATCGAGCGTTACCGCAACTTCGGCATCATGGCGCACATCGACGCGGGTAAGACCACCACGTCCGAGCGCATCCTTTTCTACACCGGCGTCAGCCACAAGATCGGCGAAGTGCACGAAGGTGCCGCGACGATGGACTGGATGGAGCAGGAGCAGGAACGCGGCATCACCATCACGTCGGCAGCGACGACCGCGTTCTGGAAGGGCATGGACAAGTCCCTGCCCGAGCACCGCTTCAACATCATCGACACCCCCGGACACGTCGACTTCACCATCGAAGTCGAGCGCTCGCTGCGCGTGCTCGACGGCGCGGTGTTCGTGCTGTGCGCGGTCGGCGGCGTGCAGCCGCAGTCCGAGACCGTGTGGCGCCAGGCCAACAAGTACTCCGTGCCGCGCATGGCCTTCGTCAACAAGATGGACCGCACCGGCGCCAACTTCGACAAGGTCGTCGAGCAGCTGAAGGCCCGTCTGGGCGCCTACGCCGTGCCGATGCAGGTGCCGATCGGCGCCGAAGAAGGCTTCGAAGGCGTGGTCGACCTGCTCAAGATGAAGGCCATCCACTGGGATGTCGCTTCGCAGGGCACGAAATTCGAATACCGCGACGTGCCGGCCGATCTGCAGGCCACCGCCGAAGCGGCTCGCGCGTTCATGATCGAAGCCGCGGCGGAAGCCTCGGAAGAGCTCATGGACAAGTACCTCAACGAGGGCGAGCTGAGCGAAGAAGAGATCGTCGCCGGTCTGCGCGCGCGCACCCTGCGCGTCGAGATCGTGCCGGTGTTCTGCGGCTCGGCGTTCAAGAACAAGGGCGTGCAGGCCATGCTCGACGGCGTGATCAACCTGCTGCCGTCGCCGTCCGACCGTCCGCCGGTCGCCGGCATCGACGAGGACGAGAAGGAAGACACCCGCAAGGCGTCCGACACCGAACCGTTCTCGGCGCTGGCGTTCAAGATCATGACCGACCCGTTCGTGGGTTCGCTGACCTTCTTCCGCGTCTACTCGGGCGTGCTGAATTCCGGCGACCAGGTGTACAACCCGGTCAAGTCGAAGAAGGAACGCGTCGGCCGCATCCTGCAGATGCACGCCAACCAGCGCGACGAAATCAAGGAAGTCCGCGCCGGCGACATCGCCGCGGCGGTCGGCCTGAAGGACGTGACCACCGGCGACACGCTGTGCGCGCAGGATCACATCATCACCCTCGAGCGCATGGTGTTCCCGGAGCCGGTCATCTCGATGGCGGTCGAACCGAAGACCAAGTCGGACCAGGAAAAGATGGGTATCGCCCTGGGCCGCCTGGCGCAGGAAGATCCTTCGTTCCGCGTGCGCACCGACGAAGAATCGGGCCAGACCATCATCGCCGGCATGGGCGAGCTGCACCTGGACATCCTCGTCGACCGCATGAAGCGCGAGTTCAACGTCGAAGCCAACGTCGGCAAGCCGCAGGTCGCTTACCGCGAGACCATCCGCAAGGCGGACGTCAAGTCGGACTACAAGCACGCCAAGCAGTCCGGCGGTAAGGGTCAGTACGGTCACGTCGTGATCGAGCTGTCGCCGATGGACGAGAAGGACCGCGCGAACGAGGACGTCGAGAACGATTTCCTGTTCATCAACGACATCACCGGCGGCGTGATTCCGAAGGAATTCATCCCGGCGATCGAGAAGGGCCTGCGCGAAACCATCACCAGCGGTCCGCTGGCCGGCTTCCCGGTCGTGGGCGTCAAGGTCAAGCTGGTGTTCGGCTCGTACCACGACGTCGACTCCTCGGAAATGGCGTTCAAGCTCGCCGCGTCGATGGCGTTCAAGGAAGGTTTCCGCAAGGCCGATCCGGTCCTGCTGGAGCCGATGATGAAGGTCGAAGTCGTGACGCCGGAAGAGTACGTCGGCGACGTGATGGGCGACCTGAGCCGTCGTCGCGGCCTGTTGCAGGGCCAGGACGACACGCCGTCGGGCAAGACCATCAACGCGATGGTGCCGCTGGGCGAAATGTTCGGTTACGCGACGACCATCCGCTCGCTGACCCAGGGCCGCGCGACCTTCACGATGGAATTCGATCACTACGCCGAGGCGCCGAACAACATCGCCGAGACCGTGATCAAGAAGGGCGGCTGATCCAGGCCGGGCTCCGGGAGCGGGGCGGGGTTCGCACAGCGGATGCCGCCTGCTTCCCCGGCCCTTGCCGGCTCTGATCCAGTGCAAGTTTAGTTAAAGGGATTGGGCGGCTTCGTTCGTCGAATCCCCAATCCCGAATCACGAATCACAGAACTTTGAGAGAGACATCATGGCTAAGGGTAAATTCGAGCGCACCAAGCCGCACGTGAACGTCGGCACGATCGGCCACGTCGACCACGGCAAGACGACGCTGACGGCGGCGCTGACCAAGGTGGGCGCCGAGCGTTTCGGTGGCGAGTTCAAGGCTTACGACGCGATCGACGCGGCGCCGGAAGAGAAGGCGCGCGGCATCACGATCTCGACGGCGCACGTGGAATACGAATCGGCGACGCGCCACTACGCGCACGTCGACTGCCCGGGCCACGCCGACTACGTGAAGAACATGATCACCGGTGCGGCGCAGATGGACGGCGCGATCCTGGTGTGCTCGGCCGCTGACGGCCCGATGCCGCAGACCCGCGAGCACATCCTGCTGTCGCGTCAGGTCGGCGTGCCGTACATCGTCGTGTTCCTGAACAAGGCCGACATGGTGGACGACGCCGAGCTGCTCGAGCTGGTCGAGATGGAAGTGCGCGAGCTGCTGAGCAAGTACGAGTTCCCGGGCGACGACACCCCGATCATCCACGGTTCGGCGCGTCTGGCGCTGGAAGGCGACCAGAGCGAAATCGGCGTGCCGTCGATCCTGCGCCTGGTCGACGCGCTGGACAGCTTCATCCCGCAGCCGGAACGCGACGTCGACAAGCCGTTCCTGATGCCGGTGGAAGACGTGTTCTCGATCTCGGGCCGCGGCACCGTGGTGACCGGCCGTATCGAGCGCGGCATCGTCAAGGTGGGCGACGAAATCGAAATCGTCGGCATCCGTCCGACCCAGAAGACCACGGTCACCGGCGTGGAAATGTTCCGCAAGCTGCTCGACCAGGGTCAGGCGGGCGACAACGCCGGTCTGCTGCTGCGCGGCACCAAGCGCGACGACGTGGAGCGCGGCCAGGTGCTGTGCAAGCCGGGTTCGATCAAGCCGCACACCGAGTTCGAAGCCGAGGTCTATGTGCTGTCGAAGGACGAAGGCGGCCGTCACACCCCGTTCTTCAAGGGCTACCGTCCGCAGTTCTACTTCCGCACCACCGACATCACCGGCGCTTGCGAGCTGCCGGAGGGTGTCGAGATGGTGATGCCGGGCGACAACGTGAAGATGGCGGTCACGCTGATCAACCCGGTGGCGATGGACGAAGGCCTGCGCTTCGCGATCCGCGAAGGCGGCCGTACCGTCGGCGCCGGCGTCGTGGCCAAGATCATCAAGTAATTGCAGCAAGCAGTCTGCGGCGCGCCGGTCTGACCCGGCGCGTCGAACGCACTGGCGGCCTTCGGGCCGCCAGTGTCGTTTTGGGGGAACGCTTCTGTGCGGATGGCCCAAAGTGCGCCGATGCGCCGTACCCGCAACCTGCCGGGAGCTCGGTCGCCGCGCAAAGGCAGGCAGGGCGGGAGCGCCGCTGTCTGCGCATTGCGGCAGCAGCGGTCCGGCGTGGCGCCGGCAGCGGCTCTTCGCCGTCGCGATGGCGCGCCGATGCGCCCGCCACGACCGATATTCTTTCCCGAGCTCCAGCTCCGAAACCGGCCCTGGCGGTCCTGCGAGACGGGTGGCCGGCTCGCGTTGTGGCCGGGCTCTCGGCGCCCGCGGTCGTTGCGCCGCAGGTCATTATCCACGCGCCGTTGCGGTCCGTTGCGCCGGCCTGGCGGTCCGATAATTTCCCCTGATTCCGTCGCGCCGGCCCGGCGCTGCCCGGAAGTCGAATCCCATGGAGCGCGTGAGTTTCGGCACGCGCCCATCTGCCGGCTTGTTTCATGACGCGCGATCACGCGGTTCGATCTAGCTTAGCTCCCGCATTTTTGGCGCGGCGGGTCGTCGGATTTTATAGAGGCGGCATTATCTTGTAATGTGCCGACGCGTGCCTGGATCGGGCGCTGTGGCGTCTGATGGCCTGTTTTATAGGGGTTTTCACTTAATATGATTGGATTATCACTCAGCTGAAACTGTGGTGCACAGCACCAAGGCATATTTTCCGATGGTGCGCTGCGTCACGCGTTACCGGGGTTTTATTGGGTTAAATAATGGTAATTGTCGAAAGGGTTGGTATTTATTTGTTTTTCGCTTGACTACCGGTGCGGAGAAACTCAATTTCGACCTGGGGCGCGGCCGCGCACTTTCCCCAATAATCGAAAGGAGTTTTTATGAAGTATGTAAATCTCGCCTGCGCGCTCGCCCTGGGCTTGGCGCTGCAGGTGCCATCGCCGGGGCAGGCGCAGGCGTCGAACGCGGCGGTGTCCGCGCCGGCTCTCGAGGATGCGCAAGCCCGGCGCCTGATCCAGGACTGGCTCGCCGCTCAATCGGGCTCGGCCGAGCGGGTCGCGAGTCTGGCCAAGGTGCTCAGCCTGGACGGCGGCCGCTCGCCGCGGGGGCTGCGGGTCGGTCGCACGGTTCCGGTCGCTTTCGTCGACCCCGCCCTGCTGTTGGCGGGTAAGGACATTACCCAGTCCGCCCGAAGCGCGCCGACCCTGCGCTACGTTCTCTGGGACGGGCAGGTGCCGGTGGGGCTGGCCACACTGGAGCCCGATACGCAGGGCCGCTATCAAGTGGTCGCTGTCGGCGCCTCTGGCCTGGCCAACGAGATCGAAGCCGTGGCCCTGCAGCGGAGCGGGCAGGAGGGCTTGCGCCTGGTGCGCAGCCGCCAGGGCGTGGCCGACTTTCTGGAGGTGAGCGGCGTCAGTCGCGCTTCTCGTTATGTCCCGCTGGCCGCGGCCCGCGCCAACCTCTCGCTGGATCAGGCCGAGGCCGCCTCGGCTTCGCAGGGCCTGACCGCTGCCCAGGCCACCCCCGCCTTGCGTGCCGCCGTGGCCGCAGCCCTCAAGCGCCTTTGAGCCGACAGGAGCACTCCATCATGTCCAATCGCACACGCTTACGCTCCATCCTGGCGCCTTTGGCGCTGACCCTCGCCGCGCTGGCCCCGGCCCACGCCGGGTACCTGGTGAACTGGTCGACCCAGGAGCAGCAGCACAGCAACTGGTGCTGGGCGGCGACCGCCAGCAGCATCCTCGGTTTCTACGGTGTCGGCGCCAGCCAGTGCGCCACGGCTAACTACGACTTCGCGATCAACTACGCCTGCCAGAACCAGCCCTTCTACTGGAACGACAGCGCCAACCGAACCAATGCCCTGTTCGGCGGCGCCTACGACGGTGTCGACCATATCCTTTGGCATTGGGGGGTTTCGACCGTCAGTTACAACCGCTCGTTGAGCTATTCCGAGATCGCCAACCAGATCGACTATCGCGGGCCCCTGGCCGTCCGCTGGGGCTGGGACGGCGGCGGAGGACATGCCCTGGCCATCTACGGTTACCAGGTGTTCGATGGGGTCGGTTACGTGACCCTGGCCGACCCCTGGCCGGGCGAAGGTAATTCGTGGGTCACCCACAGCTGGGCGACGAAGGGTGGCGGCCACACCTGGACCCATTCGCTAACCGCCTACCGCTGAGGCTGCACGCGGGCGCCCCGAGTGCTCGGGGCGCCTCGTCCGCCGGCCGTTTCGGGGTGCCGTCTCCGGCGAGCGGGTTTCGTCTACAATGCCCGGCCGTCCGCTCGACCTGCCGGCCAATGGCCTGCCTTTGGCACGTGGCACGGATGGATTCCCGGCCCTCGATCCGCGGCCGGCCGGAATCGAAGCGGTGCTCGCAGGGTCCGGGTAGCGTCGGGCGGCCGCACCGCCCGGCGGCGATCCGGACCCGATCCGAACCCGGCGCGCGCGCAGTGCGAGGCCTTCGCGCCAGCCTGGACGCCCGGCTCGACGTTCCCGAAACCATGGGCTTGCACCTGCCGCGGCAGTGCGTGTAGAATGCGCGACCACCGTGCCGCCCTTGTTCACGCCAGGGCGGCACGACCAGCGAAATGAGGTGCAGGACGCGCCTCGTATTCGCCAGACAAGGACATGTCGCACGGCTGCGCTCCGTACGTTCCGGGCCCTCGGGCTTCCAAGGAACAGTAAACGGGGCCTTTCGTGCGTTCCAATCCTTTCTGGGCGGGTCGGGTAACCGGCCTGCCTTATGTTTTTACCAGGCAAGGAGGCTCCGGGACGTGGGTGTAGTCCTGGAGTGTTTGCGTTTTCGTGGGGTTCGGCACACCCAGAGGCCGGCCCGTCGCTCTTTTAACCAAGGAATTCCGTTCATGGCGGACCAAAAGATCCGGATTAGGCTGAAGGCGTACGATCATCGTCTGATCGACCGCTCGGCCAGCGAGATCGTCGAGACAGCTAAGCGGACCGGCGCGCAAGTGCGCGGCCCGATCCCGCTGCCGACCAAGATCGAGCGCTACACCATCCTGGTGTCCCCGCACGTCGACAAGGACGCGCGCGACCAGTATGAAACCCGCACGCACAAGCGCGTGCTCGACATCATCGACCCGAACGACAAGACCGTAGACGCGCTGATGAAGCTCGAGCTGGCGGCTGGCGTCGATGTGCAGATCAAGCTGACCTGAGGCCACCACCATGACCGCGAAGAAATATTCGTTGGGCATCGTCGGTCGCAAGGCCGGCATGAGCCGCTTCTTCACTGAAGACGGCAAGTCGGTTCCGGTGACCCTGATCGAGGCGACCCCGAACCGTATTACCCAGATCAAGACCACGGACACCGACGGCTACAGCGCCGTGCAGGTCACCGTCGGCGTGCGCCGCGCTGCGCTCGTCAACAAGCCCGAAGCCGGACACCTCGCCAAGGCGAAGGTCGAAGCCGGTCGCGGCCTGTGGGAGCTGCGCGTGGAAGAAGACAAGATCGGCGCGTTCGAAGTCGGCGGCGAGATCAAGGCCGACATCTTCGAAGTGGGCCAGATCGTCGACGTCCAGGGCATCACCAAGGGCAAGGGCTTCCAGGGCACGATCAAGCGCTGGAACTTCAGCATGGGCGACGCGACGCACGGTAACTCGTTGTCGCACCGTTCGCCGGGTTCGATCGGCCAGCGCCAGACGCCGGGCCGCGTTTTCCCGGGCAAGAAGATGTCCGGCCACATGGGCGCCGTTCAGCAGAGCACGCAGGGCCTGGAAGTGGTCAAGGTCGACGCCGAGCGCGGCCTGATCGCGATCAAGGGCGCCGTGCCGGGCGCTCCGGGCGGCGACGTGATCGTCCGTCCGTCGAGCAAGGGAGTATGACGATGGAACTTGCCATCAACGGTAGCGACAAGAAGCTGTCGGTTTCCGACGCCATCTTCGATCGCGAATTCAGCGAAGACCTGGTCCACCAGGTCGTTGTGGCCTACCGCAACGCGGGCCGCGCCGGCACCAAGGCGCAGAAGACGCGTTCGGAAGTCAACGGCACCACCAAGAAGTCGAAGAAGCAGAAGGGCGGCGGTGCGCGTCACGGCGCGCTGACGGCTCCGATCTTCGTCGGCGGCGGCGTGACCTTCGCGGCCAAGCCGCGCAGCTTCGCCCAGAAGGTGAACCGCAAGATGTACCGCGCAGCGATGGCTGCGATCCTGTCGGAATTGAACCGTCAGGGCCGCATCACCGTCGTCGAGAAGCTGGACATCGAGACGCCGAAGACCTCGGGCATGGTCGCCATGCTGAAGTCGCTCGAAATGGGCCGTCGTCCGCTGCTCGTCACCGAGGAAGCCTCCGAGAATCTGTACCTCTCGGCTCGCAACCTGCCCTATGTGGAAGTCCGCGACGTGCAGGGACTCGATCCGGTGGCCCTCGTCGGCGCCGATTCGATCGTGTTCACCGCCGATGCGGTCAAGAAGATCGAGGAGTGGCTGGCATGAACGAGGCCAAGCTCTACAGCATCATCCGTGCGCCGCGCGTGTCCGAGAAGACCGCCCGTCTGCAGGAAGTATCCAACCAATACGTCTTCGAAGTCGCGACGGACGCTACCAAGGCCGACATCAAGGTCGCCGTGGAAAAGCTGTTCGACGTTAAGGTCGAGGCGGTGAATGTGGTCAACGTGAAGGGCAAGAACAAGGCCTTCAAGTTCCGCATGGGCCGTCGCGCCGACTGGCGCAAGGCGTACGTGAAGCTGGCCGAAGGCCAGTCGATCGACGTAATGGCCAAGGCCTGAGGAAAGACCCATGGCATTGATGACTTTCAAGCCCACTTCCGCCGGCCGCCGCAACGCGGTCCGCGTCGTGACGCCGGGCCTGCACAAGGGCGCGCCGCACGCGGCGTTGGTCGAAAAGCAGAGCAAGAGCGGCGGCCGTAACCACCACGGCCGCATCACCACCCGTCACATCGGTGGTGGTCACAAGCAGCACTACCGCATCATCGACTTCAAGCGCGACAAGGAAGGCATTCCGGCGCGCGTGGAGCGGATCGAATACGATCCCAACCGCACCGCGCACATCGCGCTGCTGTGCTACGTCGATGGCGAGCGCCGTTACATCATCGCCCCGAAGGGCCTGAAGGACGGCGATCAGGTGATCGCCGGCCGCGATGCTCCGATCCGCGTCGGCAACACGCTGCCGCTGACCAACATCCCGGTCGGTTCGACGGTGCATTGCATCGAAATGAAGCCCGGCAAGGGCGCCCAGATCGCCCGCGCCGCCGGTGCCGGCGTCCAGCTGGTCGCTCGCGAGCAGGGTTACGCCACGCTGCGTCTTCGCTCCGGCGAAATGCGCAAGGTGCCGGTCGAGTGCCGCGCCACCATCGGCGAAGTCGGCAACGACGAGCACAGCCTTGAGAAGCTGGGCAAGGCCGGCGCCAAGCGCTGGCGCGGCATCAAGCCGACCGTCCGCGGCGCCGCCATGAACCCCGTCGACCACCCGCACGGTGGCGGTGAGGCGAAGGCTGGCCAGGGCAACCCGCATCCGGTCACCCCCTGGGGTGTTCCGACCAAGGGTTACAAGACGCGCAAGAACAAGCGCACTTCGCAATTCATCGTGCGCGATCGCAGGGGTTAATCGGCCATGGCACGTTCACTCAAAAAGGGTCCGTTCGTCGACCACCATCTCATCAAGAAGGTGGAGACCGCGGGCAACAACAAGAAGCCGATCAAGACCTGGTCGCGCCGCTCGATGGTGCTGCCGGAAATGGTGGGCTTCACCATCGCCGTGCATAACGGCAAAAACCACATCCCGGTGCTGGTCAACGAGAACATGGTTGGCCACAAGCTTGGCGAATTCGCTTTGACCCGTACGTTCAAGGGTCACGGCGGCGACAAGAAGTCGGGTAAGTAAGGAGATGACCATGGAAGCGAAAGCCATCCTGCGCACCGCGCGCATCTCCCCGCAGAAGGCCCGCCTGGTCGCCGACCAGGTGCGCGGTCTGTCCGCCGAGCGCGCCGTCAACCTGCTGAAGTTCTCGGACAAGAAGGCGGCTGCACTGATCCGCAAGGTCGTGGAGTCCGCCATCGCGAACGCCGAGAACAACCAGGGCGCCGACGTTGACGAACTCAAGGTCACGACCATCATGGTGGACGAGGGTCCCGCACTGAAGCGCTTCATGGCTCGTGCGAAAGGCCGCGGCACCCGCATCCTCAAGCGCACCAGCCACATCACTGTGGTTGTGGGCGCGGGCAAGTAAGGCGGAGTCAGACAATGGGTCATAAAGTACATCCGACCGGAATCCGCCTGGGCATCGCCAAGGACTGGAATTCGAAGTGGTTTGCCGGCAAGAAGCAGTACGCCGAGTACCTCGCAGCCGACCTCAAGGTCCGCGAGATGCTCCGCAAGAAGCTCGCTCAGGCCGGTATTTCCAAGATCTTCATCGAGCGTCCGGCGAACAACGCCCGCGTGACGATCCACACCGCCCGTCCGGGCGTGGTGATCGGCAAGCGCGGCGAGGACATCGAGAAGCTGCGTAAGGAAGTCAGCGCACTGATGGGCGTCCCGGCGCACATCAACGTGACCGAGGTCCGCAAGCCGGAACTCGACGCGCAGCTGGTCGCCGAATCGATCGCGCAGCAGCTCGAGCGTCGCATCATGTTCCGCCGCGCGATGAAGCGTGCCGTCGGCAACGCGATGCGCCTGGGTGCCCTCGGCATCAAGGTCAACGTCGCCGGCCGTCTCAACGGCGCCGAAATCGCGCGTTCGGAGTGGTACCGCGAAGGTCGCGTGCCGCTGCACACGCTGCGCGCCGACATCGACTACGGCTTCGCAGAAGCCAAGACGACGTACGGCATCATCGGCATCAAGACCTGGATCTACAAGGGCGAAGTGTTCGACTTCTCCCAGGTGGGCCAGGAGAAGCAGGACGACTCCCCGCGCAGCGATCGTGGTGACCGCGGCGACCGCGGTGATCGTAACGACCGTCCGGGCCGTCCCGCCCGCGAACAGAGGTAATCCGTCATGTTGCAACCCAAGCGAACCAAGTACCGCAAGGTACACAAGGGCCGCAATGATGGCCTGAGCTGGAGCGGCAACGCCGTCAGCTTCGGCGAGTACGGCCTCAAGGCCACTGCTCACGGCCAGCTCACTGCGCGTCAGATCGAAGCGGCCCGCCGCTCGATCAGCCGTTACGTCAAGCGTGGCGGCAAGATGTGGATCCGCGTGTTCCCGGACAAGCCGATCACCAAGAAGCCGATCGAGGTCCGCATGGGCTCCGGTAAGGGCAACGTCGAGTACTGGGTCGCTCAGATCCAGCCCGGTCGCATGATTTACGAGATCGAAGGCGTGGGCGAGGACGTGGCGCGCGAAGCGTTCCGTCTGGCCGCCGCCAAGCTCTCGGTGACCACCACTTTCGTTACCCGGACGGTGCGCTAATGGAACTCAAGCAACTGCGCGAGAAGTCGGCCGACCAACTGAAGGCCCACCTGGTGGAACTGCACAAGGAGAGCTTCTCTCTCCGCATGCAGAAGGCCACCGGCCAGCTCGCCAAGACTCATGAAGCCCGCCGTGTGAAGCGCGAGATTGCTCGCGTCAACATGCTGCTGGGTGAGAAGAAGTAAGGACCCGCCATGACCGACAACAATACAGACAAGGCGCTGCGCACGGTTGAAGGCCGGGTCGTCAGCAACAAGATGGACAAAACCGTCACCGTGCTGGTCGAGCGCCAGGTCAAGCACGCGCTGTACGGCAAGTACATCCGTCGCTCGTCCAAGCTCCACGCTCACGATGCCGAGAACGCCTGCAAAGAAGGCGATATCGTCCGCGTGAAGGAGATTGCTCCGATGTCCAAGACCAAGAACTGGAGCGTGGTTGAAATCGTCAGCCGCGCGGCCGAATAAGAGGAGGCTGAACCATGATCCAGATGCAAAGCTACCTCGGCGTGGCCGACAACTCCGGTGCTAAGGAAGTGATGTGCATCAAGGTGCTCGGCGGCTCCAAGCGCCGTTACGCGCACATTGGCGACATCATCAAGGTCACCGTGAAGGACGCGATCCCGCGCGGCAAGGTCAAGAAGGGCGACGTTTACGACGCCGTCGTGGTCCGCACCCGCAAGGGCGTGCGCCGTCCGGACGGCTCGCTGATCCGCTTCGATGGCAACGCTGCGGTGTTGCTCAACAATAAGCATGAGCCGATCGGCACCCGTATCTTCGGGCCCGTGACTCGCGAGCTTCGCTCCGAGAAGTTCATGAAGATCGTCTCGCTCGCGCCTGAAGTGCTCTGAGCGGAGGAACTAGACATGAACCGTATCAAGAAGGGCGATCAAGTCATCGTCACCGCCGGCAAGGACAAGGGCAAGAAGGGTGATGTGGTGCGCGTGCTCGGCGACAAGGTCGTCGTGGCGAACATCAACATCATCAAGCGCCACACCAAGCCGAATCCGCAGGCCAACCAGCCGGGCGGCGTGATCGAGCGCGAAGCGCCGATTCACATTTCCAACGTCATGCTGTTCAACCCGGCCACCGGCAAGGGCGAACGCATCGGTTTCAAGATGCTGGAGGATGGACGCAAACTGCGTGTGTTCCGCTCCAGTGGTGAGGCGGTTGACGCCTGAGGAATGCTGAAATGACCACCCGGCTCGAAGAGTTTTACAAGAAAGAAGTGGTTCCGGCGCTGACCGAAAAGTTCGGCTACAAGAACCCGATGGAAGTGCCGCGCCTCGTCAAGATCACGCTGAACATGGGCGTGGGCGAAGCCGCCACCAACAAGAAGATCCTGGAAAATGCCGTCGCCGACATGACCAAGATCGCCGGCCAGAAGCCGATCGTGACCAAGTCCCGCGTGTCGGTGGCTTCGTTCAAGATCCGCGACGGCTGGCCGATCGGCGCCAAGGTCACCCTGCGCCGCGCCAAGATGTACGAGTTCCTCGACCGCCTGGTCAACATCTCGTTGCCGCGCGTGCGCGACTTCCGTGGCGTGTCCGGCCGTTCGTTCGACGGCCGCGGCAACTACAACATGGGCGTCAAGGAACAGATCATCTTCCCGGAAATCGATTTCGACCAGGTCGACGCGCTGCGCGGCATGGACATCGCGATCACCACGACCGCGAAGACCGATGCCGAGGCCAAGGCCCTGCTCGAAGCCTTCCGCTTCCCGTTCCGCAACTGATACTTAAGGATTGAACAATGGCTAAGACTTCCATGGTCAACCGCGAGGTCAAGCGGGCCAAGCTGGCGAAGAAGTACGCCGGCAAGCGCGAAGAGCTGAAGAAGATCATCTCCAGCGACGCGTCCTCCTACGAGGACAAGGCCGAGGCGGTGATCAAGCTGTCCAAGCTGCCCCGCGACTCCTCGCCGAGCCGTCAGCGCAACCGTTGCGCCCTGACCGGCCGCTCGCGCGGCGTATACAGCAAGTTCGGCCTCGGCCGCAACAAGCTGCGCGAAGCCACCATGCGCGGCGACGTGCCTGGTCTTCGCAAGGCAAGCTGGTAAGATAGTCGGCTTTCCCGGATCCACCGCCGCGGCCCTCGGGTCGCGGCGGCGCTTCTGGGACCGTCGCAGCAAAGCGTTACTACAACTGAAATTCGCAATTCCGCGGATATCGGTGCTACTCATAAGGTGAATCTCAATGAGCATGACTGATCCCATCGCCGACATGCTGGTCCGCATCAAGAATGCGGCGGCTGTGCGCAAGCCGACGGTGAAAATGCCGTCGTCCAAGGTCAAGGTGGCCATCGCGGCCGTGTTGAAGGACGAGGGTTACATCCTGGATTCCCGCGTGACGGAAGTCGCCCCGGGCAAGTCCGAACTCGAAATTTCGCTGAAGTACTACGAAGGCAAGCCGGTGATCGAGCGCCTCCAGCGCTACTCCCGCTCGGGCCTGCGCCAGTACCGCGGCAAGGAAGAGCTGCCCAAGGTCCTCGGCGGCCTGGGCATCGCCATCATCTCCACCTCGAAAGGCATCATGACCGATGCGCAGGCGCGCCAGCAGGGCGTCGGCGGTGAAGTCCTGTGCTTCGTGGCCTAAGGGAGTAAACGACCATGTCCCGAGTTGCCAAGAAGCCGATCGCCCTGCCGAAGGGTGTTGAGCTGAACGTCCAGTCCGATTCGATCGTCGCCAAGGGCCCGAAGGGCTCGCTGTCGATCGCCAAGCCGGCCGCCATCAACCTGAAGATCGAGAACGGCGAAGCGCTGTTCGCGACCGAAGACGCGGCGCTGATCCCGCTGACCGGCACCCTGCGCGCCATCCTCGCCAACATGGTGAAGGGCGTGTCGGAAGGCTTCGAGCGCAAGCTCGAGCTGGTCGGCGTCGGTTACCGCGCCTCGATGGCCGGTTCCGACCTGAACCTGTCGCTGGGTTTCTCGCACCCGGTCCTGTTCAAGGCCCCGGAAGGCATCACCATCGCCACGCCGACCCAGACCGAGATCCTGGTCTCGGGTGCGGATAAGCAGCGCGTCGGCGAAGTCGCCGCCAAGATTCGCGGTTTCCGTCCGCCGGAGCCCTACAAGGGCAAGGGTGTGAAGTACGCCGGCGAAGTCATCATCCGTAAGGAAGCCAAGAAGGCCTAACGGGTAGGGCGCCGGTCCAGTACCGGCCCCAGAACACCAAGCTTTCAGCTTTCGGAGATCAGAACATGAACAAGAACATCGCTCGTCTGCGTCGCGCCAAGTCGACCCGTTCGCACATCCGCAACCTCGGCGTCGCCCGCCTGACCGTGCTCCGCACCGGCCAGCACCTGTACGCCCAGGTCTTCACCGCCGACGGCTCCAAGGTCCTGGCCACGGCTTCGACCGTCCAGGCCGACGTCAAGGAAGGCCTGAAGAACGGCAAGAACGCCGAAGCCGCCGTCAAGGTCGGCAAGATGATCGCCGAGCGCGCCAAGGCGGCCGGTATCGAGAAGGTCGCTTTCGACCGCTCGGGCTACCGCTACCACGGCCGCATCAAGGCGCTGGCCGATGCCGCGCGTGAAGGCGGTCTGCAGTTCTAAGCATCCGGGCCTTCGCAGGCTTGAAAGCGTGGAGATTCGTCTCCACGCCTGATGCAACGAATCGTTTCAACCCGCCGACGCGGGCTGCGTCGGGCGCGATGACGGGTTCCCGCCATCGCCGCAACACCCGAACCACTTCACAATCATAAGCGGCGACGCCGCAAATCCCTTCAATAAACGAGACATCGAAATGGCAGACGATAGAGCACCGCGGGGCCGCGACCGTGATCGCAACCGCGAAGAAATCGACGACGGCATGATCGAGAAGCTGATCGCGGTCAACCGCGTCAGCAAGACGGTCAAGGGCGGTCGCCAGTTCACCTTCACCGCTCTGACGGTGGTGGGCGACGGCAACGGCAAGGTCGGCTTCGGCTACGGCAAGGCGCGCGAAGTGCCGGTCGCGATCCAGAAGTCGATGGAATACGCCCGCAAGGCGATGAACAACGTGGACCTCAACGGCGGCACCTTGTGGCACGCGGTCAAGTCGGGCCACGGCGCGGCGCATGTGTACATGCAGCCGGCGTCGGAAGGTACCGGCGTGATCGCCGGCGGCGCGATGCGCGCCGTGCTCGAAGCGGTCGGCGTCAAGAACGTGTTGGCCAAGGCCACCGGTTCGCGTAACCCGATCAACCTGGTTCGCGCCACGCTGAAGGGTCTGACCGGCATGCACTCGCCGGCCAAGATCGCTGCCAAGCGCGGCAAGAAGGTGGAGGATCTGCACCATGGCTAAGGCCGAAAACAAGGCCGTCGAAGGCGGCACCGTCACCGTGCGCCTGGTCAAGGGCATGCGCGGTTGCCAGGCCCGTCACCGCCTGTCGGTGAGGGCGCTCGGCCTGAACAAGCTCAACGACGTGCGCGTGCTGAAAGACAGCCCGCAGGTTCGTGGTCTGATCAACACGGTCCACTACCTGGTTCAGGTCGAGGGCTAAGGAGAACATCATGCGTCTCAACACACTCAAGCCGGCTGACGGCGCCCGCGAAGACCGCAAGCGCGTCGGTCGCGGTATCGGTTCCGGCCTCGGCAAGACCGCCGGCCGCGGCCACAAGGGTTCGTTCGCCCGTTCGGGCAAGGGCAAGATCAAGGCCGGTTTCGAAGGCGGCCAGATGCCCATGCAGCGTCGCCTGCCGAAGATCGGCTTCCGCTCCAAGCTGAAGAACGACACGGCCGAAGTGCTGCTGTACCAGCTGGACAAGCTGGATGCCGGCGACGTCGATTTTGCCGCCCTCAAGGCCGCCAAGCTCGTTCCGAGCTCGGCCAAGCAGGCCAAGATCGTCAAGAAGGGCGAGCTGACCAAGAAGTTCGTACTCAAGGGCGTGCTGGCCACGGCCGGCGCCAAGGCCGCCGTCGAAGCGGCCGGCGGCAAGGTCGAGGAGTAAACGACGCATGGCGCGGAGCGGCAACGCGATGGCTGGCCTCGGTGGCGGGCTCGGTAAGTTCACCGAGCTCCGTCAGCGTTTGCTGTTCGTGATCGGCGCTTTGATCGTCTATCGCATCGGTAGCTACATCCCGGTGCCCGGCGTCAACCCGCAGGCGATGGTCGAGTTCATGTCGACCAAGCAGGGCACGATCGTGGACATGTTCAACATGTTCTCGGGCGGCGCCCTGCATCGTTTCAGCTTGTTCGCACTGAACGTGATGCCGTACATCTCGGCCTCGATCATCGTGCAGCTGCTGGTGCAGATCGTGCCCAGCCTGAAAGCCATCCAGAAGGAAGGCGAATCGGGCCGGCGCAAGATCAACCAGTGGTCGCGCATGGGTGCGATCCCGCTGGCGGTGTTCCAGGCCTGGGGCATCGCCGCCGGCCTGCAGTCGAGCATGGCGCCGAACGGCGTGCCGGTGGTGTACGCGCCGGGCATGGGCTTCATCCTGACCGCCGTGATCGCGTTGACCGCGGGCACGATGTTCCTGATGTGGCTCGGCGAGCAGATCACCGAACGCGGTATCGGCAACGGCGTCTCCCTGATCATCTTCGCCGGCATCGTCGCGGGCCTGCCCGCCGCGGTCCTGCAGATGTTCGAGCAGATCCGCAACGGCGACATGAGCGCCATCGCGGCGATCGCGATCATCGCCCTGGTCGTCGGCTTCACCTATCTGGTGGTGTTCGTCGAGCGCGGTCAGCGCCGGATCACGGTCAATTACGCCCGTCGCCAAGGCGGCCGTAACGCCTACATGAACCAGGCCTCGTTCCTGCCGCTGAAGCTCAACATGTCGGGCGTGATCCCGGCGATCTTCGCCTCGAGCATCGTGATGTTCCCGGCGACGGCAGCGACCTGGTTCGCCCAGAACAACAGCGGCAGCGGTTTCTCCGGCTTCCTGCAGCGCCTCAGCCAGTGGTTGAACCCGGGTGAACCGGTTCACATGATCCTGTATGCTGGCCTGATCATCGGCTTCGCGTTCTTCTACACGGCGCTGGTGTTCAATTCGCAGGAAACCGCCGACAACCTCAAGAAGTCGGGCGCGCTGATCCCGGGCATCCGTCCCGGCAAGGCCACCGCGGACTACGTTGACGGCGTGCTGACTCGCCTTACGGCGGCTGGCGCGATTTACCTGGTGATCGTCTGCCTCCTTCCGGAGGTCATGCGCACCCAACTGGGAACCTCGTTCTACTTCGGCGGCACCTCGTTGCTGATCGTCGTGGTCGTGGTGATGGATTTCATCGCTCAAATCCAGGCTCATCTGATGTCGCATCAGTACGAAAGCCTGTTGAAGAAAGCGAACTTGAAGGGCGGCTCGCGCGGCGGTCTCGCGCGCGGGTGAGTCGGGACCGTTCCGCGCGCCAGAGTAGCGCGCGGGGCTGGGGAGGCAGGTCATCGCCTTGTTCAGCCAGTTCAGATTCGTCGCCGGAGCATGGGCACACTCCCCATGCCGTGGTTCCGTGGCACCTTTGGTGCCGCGGGGCTTCCTATTAACCCGAGACCTAGATATAATTTCCAGTTCACTCCGCCAGGATTAATCCGTCCTGGCCGCCAAATCAGTTGGAGATCGCCTTATGGCGCGTATTGCGGGCGTTAATTTGCCTGCCCAGAAGCATGTCTGGGTTGGCCTGCAAAGCATTTTCGGCATCGGCCGTACCCGTTCGAAGCAAGTCTGCGAGTCCGCAGGCGTCACTTCGACGACCAAAATCCGTGACCTGTCCGAGCCGGAAGTCGAGCGCTTGCGCGCCGAAGTCGGCAAGTTCGTGGTCGAAGGCGACCTGCGTCGCGAGGTCGGTATTGCGATCAAGCGTTTGATGGACCTGGGCTGCTACCGCGGCCTGCGTCACCGCCGCGGCTTGCCGCTGCGTGGTCAGCGCACGCGTACCAATGCACGTACCCGCAAGGGTCCGCGCAAGGCCATCAAGAAGTAAGGGACCCATACCATGGCCAAGCCGGCAGCTGCCAAGACCAAGAAGAAGATCAAGCGAGTCGTCACCGACGGCATCGCCCACGTCCACGCTTCTTTCAACAACACCATCATCACGATCACCGACCGCCAGGGCAACGCGCTCTCGTGGGCGACCTCGGGCGGCGCGGGTTTCCGCGGTTCCCGCAAGTCGACCCCGTTCGCCGCCCAGGTGGCAGCCGAAAAGGCTGGCCGTGCTGCGCTCGACTACGGCGTCAAGTCGCTGGAAGTGCGCATCAAGGGCCCGGGTCCGGGTCGCGAGTCCGCCGTGCGTTCGCTGAACAACGTCGGATACAAGATCATCAACATCATCGACGTGACGCCCATCCCGCACAACGGGTGCCGTCCGCCGAAAAAGCGTCGCGTCTGAGGAGCTGAAGAAAAATGGCTCGTTATATTGGCCCCACCTGTAAGCTCGCTCGTCGCGAAGGCGCCGACCTTGGTCTGAAGTCGTCCGCCCGCGCGCTCGACTCGAAGTGCAAGCTCGAGCAAAAGCCCGGCCAGCATGGCCCCACCGCCCGCAAGGGCAAGCTGTCCGACTACGCCACCCAGCTTCGCGAGAAGCAGAAGGTCAAGCGTATCTACGGTCTGCTGGAGCGTCAGTTCCGCAACTACTACAAGAAGGCCTCGACCAAGAAGGGCAACACCGGCGAGAACCTGCTGCAGTTGCTGGAGACCCGTCTCGACAACGTCGTCTACCGCATGGGCTTCGCCGTGACCCGCCCGGCCGCCCGCCAGCTGGTTTCGCACCGTGGCGTCACGGTCAACGGCAAGTCGGTCAACCTCCCGTCGTACCAGGTCAAGGCCGGCGACGCGATCGCGTTGTCCGAGCGCGCCCAGAAGCAGCTTCGCGTGCAGGAATCCCTGACCGTGTCGTCGCAGATGGACCTGTCGCCGTCGTGGGTCGAGGTCGACAACAAGAAGTTCAGCGGCGTGTTCAAGGCGGTTCCGGATCGTGCGGACCTGCCGGCCGACATCAACGAAGCGCTGATCGTCGAGTTGTACAGCAAGTAATAGTGCAGGGCGCTGCCGATCCCCCGGGGCCGGCAATACCCGCAACCCAGGTCGATGCGCCAGGCGCATCGGCCGCTCCCTCGAACAGAGGGGGCTCCAAGAGCTAAAGCCTCCCGTCGCCCCCCGGCGGAGGTCATTGGAGACACCGAAACATGACGGTTACCGCCAACCAGGTACTGCGCCCGCGCGGTCCGCAGATCGAACGCCTCACTGGCAATCGCGCGAAAGTCGTGATCGAGCCGTTGGAGCGCGGTTACGGCCACACGCTGGGCAACGCGCTGCGTCGCGTGCTGCTGTCGTCGATCCCGGGTTTCGCCATCACCGAGGTCGAAATCGACGGCGTGTTGCATGAGTACACCACGGTCGAAGGTCTGGAAGAGGACGTGCTGGAGGTTCTGCTGAACCTCAAGGACGTCGCGATCCGCATGCACACCGGCGACGCTTCCACGCTGTCGCTGGCCAAGCAGGGTCCCGGCATCGTCACCGCCGGCGACATCAAGACCGACCATAACGTCGAAATCCTCAACACCGACCATGTGATCTGCCACCTGACCAAGGATACGGCACTCAACATGCGTCTGAAGATCGAGCGTGGCTTCGGCTACCAGCCGGCGGCTTCGCGCCGTCGTCCGGACGAAGAAACCCGTGCGATCGGCCGCCTGATGCTCGACGCCAGCTTCTCGCCGGTCCGTCGCGTCGCCTACGCGGTGGAAGCCGCGCGCGTCGAACAGCGCACCGATCTCGACAAGCTCGTGCTCGACATCGAAACCAACGGCACGATCGACGCCGAGGAAGCCGTGCGCACCGCCGCCGACATCCTCACCGATCAGCTGTCGGTGTTCGGCGACTTCACCCACCGCGATCGCGGTGCGCAGAAGCCGGCCACCAGCGGCATCGATCCGATCCTGCTGCGTCCGATCGACGACCTCGAACTGACCGTTCGTTCGGCCAACTGCCTCAAGGCCGAGAGCATCTACTACGTCGGCGATCTGATCCAGAAGACCGAAGTCGAACTGCTCAAGACCCCGAACCTCGGCAAGAAGTCGCTCACCGAGATCAAGGAAGTGCTGGCTCAGCGCGGCCTGTCCCTCGGCATGAAGCTGGAAAACTGGCCGCCCGCCGGCATCGCCTCGCACGGGATGATGGGCTAAGGCCCAGCCTGGCTCGCGCGGCATCGCCGCGCGGCTTGGGCGAAGGCCCTGCGCGCTGCGCAGGGCCGGGAACGAAAAGAAATCCACGCCGAAGCTCAGCCGAAGCGTGGATTTCTGATTAGAAGCAACACCGCAACACATGCCGACGGACCCAGAAGTCCGCGGCTCTCCGGTCAGGGAAGGCCGGTTCGGACCACCCGCAGTCCAATGCTCCAACGCCTGGATGGCGACAGCGATCTCCAACAGTTACGACATTCATCAGGAATCCCAACCATGCGCCACCAGAAATCCGGCCGTAAGTTCAGCCGCACCAGTGCTCACCGCGACGCCATGTTCACCAACATGGCCGCTTCGCTGATCAAGCACGGTCTCATCCGCACCACCCTGCCGAAGGCGAAGGAGCTGCGTCGCGTCGCCGAGCCGCTCATCACCCTCGCCAAGAAGGACGGCGTCGCCAACCGCCGCCTGGCCTTCTCGCGCCTGCGCGACAAGGAAGCCGTCGGCACCCTGTTCGTCGAACTCGGCCCGCGTTACGCCTCGCGTCCGGGCGGTTACCTGCGCATCCTCAAGTGCGGTTTCCGCGCTGGCGACAATGCGCCGATGGCCTACGTCGAGCTGGTCGATCGTCCGCAAGCCGCGGCCGAGTGATCGCCGGCGCCGGGCGACCGGCGCTGCGATGCGACAAGCAAGCCAACAGGCAGGCGACCGGCGACGGTCGCGTGCCCAGCTAGCGAAGCCCCGGCCCCGGCCGGGGTTTTTGCTTTTCGGCGACGGTTACGTCGGCAACGGTTACGGCGGTAATGATCAGGGCAGGCGGGCTGCGGAAGAGGGTTTCGGGCGGGCGACCGGTCTCGCGACGCAACTTTCCCGGCCCGGCGCAGTCGATGTTGCTGCGACGAAACGCCACGTTGCGTAGCGACATGCCTATCCGACATTGGCACGACCCGACCCAGACCCGTATGGTGTGAACATGAACCCCTTCAAAGCCTCTTTCCGGACCCAGTACCTGCTCGGCTTCCTGGCCTGCACCGGCCTGCTTGCGTACGCGTTCTACCTGCAGCTGTACCAGCATCTCGAACCCTGCCCGCTGTGCATCTTCCAGCGCGTGGCCTTCTTCGCGCTCGGCCTGGTGTTCCTGGCCGGTGCCGTGCATGGCCCGAAGAGCGCCGGCGGGCGCCGCACCTACGGCGTGCTGGCCCTGCTGGCCTCGCTCGGCGGCATCGCCGTCGCCGGCAATCACGTGCGCCTGCAGCACCTGCCGCCGGATCAGGTCCCGGCCTGCGGCCCGGGCCTGGATTACATGCTCGATGCGATGCCGATCGCCGGGGTGATCCGCAAGGTCATGACCGGTTCCGGCGAATGCGCCGCGGTCGACTGGAGCTTCCTCGGCCTGGCCATGCCGGCCTGGAGCCTGATCTGCTTCGTCGTGCTGGCGGTCTGGGCGGCCTATGCCGCGTTCCGCCGTCGTTGATTCAATAGAGTCCTGACTGGACAGAGCCATCCCGCCTCACTCGATCCCCACCGCAGCCCCCAACTGGAAACCAAGGAAATGAGCGCCTCCGATCGCAACCTGCGTGCCGTCAACCTTCCCGCCGACTGGACGCCCACGTCCTGGCGCGAGCGCACCGCATTGCAGTTGCCGAATTATCCGGACGCGGCCGAGCTGGAATCCGCGTTGCAGGAACTGCGTCATCTGCCGCCGCTGGTGACTTCGTGGGAGATCCTCTCGCTCAAGCAGCAGCTCGCCGAGGCGCAGGAAGGCAAGCGCTTCCTGCTGCAGGGCGGCGACTGCGCCGAGAGCTTCGACCAGTGTTCCTCGGACGTGATCTCCAACCGCCTCAAGGTGCTGCTGCAGATGAGCCTGGTGCTCGTCCACGGCATGCGCAAGCCGGTGGTGCGCGTCGGCCGTTTCGCCGGCCAGTACGCCAAGCCGCGTTCGGCCGACACCGAGACCATCGACGGGATCACCCTGCCGAGCTACCGCGGCGACATGGTCAACGCGCCGGCCTTCAACGAGGCCGCGCGCAAGCCCGACCCGCGCCGCATGATCAAGGCGCATGCGCGCTCGGCGATGACGATGAACTTCGTCCGCGCCCTGATCGACGGCGGTTTCGCCGACCTGCACCATCCCGAGTACTGGAACCTGAATTGGGTCGGCCATTCGCCGCTGGCCGACGAGTACCGGCGCATGGTCAACGCCATCGGCGATGCGGTGCGCTTCATGGAAACCTTGTCGGGTTCGGAAGTGCACAACCTCAACCGGGTCGACTTCTATACCTCGCACGAGGCCTTGCTGCTGCCGTACGAAGAGTCCTTGACCCGGCAGGTGCCGCGTCACTGGGGCTTCTTCAACCTCAGCACCCATTACCCGTGGATCGGCATGCGCACCGCCGCGGTCGACGGCGCCCATGCCGAGTATTTCCGTGGCATCCGCAACCCGATCGCGCTCAAGGTCGGCCCGACGGTGACGCCGGACCAACTGCTGCGCACCATCGACCTGCTCAACCCCGAGGACGAGCCCGGCCGCCTGACCTTCATCCACCGCATGGGCGCGAGCCACATCGCCGAGAAGCTGCCGCCGCTGCTCGACGCGATGCGTCGCGACGGCCGTCGCGTGCTGTGGGTCTGCGACCCGATGCACGGCAACACCGAGAGCACCAGCAACGGCTACAAGACCCGTCGCTTCCGCAACATCCGCGCCGAGATCGAGACTTCGTTCGAACTGCACGCGGCCGCCGGAACCCGCATGGGTGGCGTGCATCTGGAACTGACCGGCGAAGACGTGACCGAGTGCCTCGGCGGCGCACGCGAACTGACCGAGAGCGATCTCGACCGCGCCTACCGCTCCACCGTCGACCCGCGCCTGAACTACGAACAGGCGCTGGAAGTGGCGATGCTGATCGTGCGCAAGCAGGCGCAGATCGCCGCGCCGGCCTGAGGTTTCGCCCAGGCATCGGCCGACGTGCCCGCAAGACGAAAACCCGCCGCAAGGCGGGTTTTTGTTTTGTTGAGTGCGGCGGTGGTTGAAGACGCCGGCGACGTGGAGCGGACGGTCGCGGCTTGCGCCGCTCCTACCCACAGCAGCGTCGAAGTCGCCGGCTTGGTCCGTTGCTGTTGCTGCCGACGTTGCCGTTGCCGTTGCCGTTGCCGTAGCCGTTGCCCTAGCCGTTGCTTTGCGTCGCTTCGCCCTGGCGAAGGCAATCGAAGACCCGGAGGGCGGCCCGCACGGATGCGGGCCGTTTTTCATCGGGACAGGGAGGTCCCGTATGAAAAATCACCGCGGATGCACCGCTCGTGCGGGCCCGTGATTCAAAACAAAGCAACTTCTTTGGTTACCTTTCTTTTGTTGCTTTAGACAAAAGAAAGTAACCCGCCGCTTTAGTGGCGGAAGCTTTGGGTTTGATCTTGATCCTGATTTCGTTCGAGTGAGCGATGCGCCGTAAGACCGTCACAGCGATGTCGCGGCTTGCATCGCTCCTGCCCCTTGCGAACGCGCGCCGCTTCGACGGATGACGACGGCCTTGTTACTTCTGCGCGTCCTGCGGTCGCGACTCACGTCGCTCCTACAGAGAGACCCAACGGCGAAGCGAGACCGAGGCATGCCGGTCGCGGCTTGCGCCGCTCCTACCCCTGGCGAACGCGCGCCGCCTCGACGGATGACGACGGCCTTGTTACTTCTGCGCGTCCCGCGGTCGCGACTCACGTCGCTCCTACACGGGCGACCCTGCGAATCCATCCACTGTAGGAGCGGCGTGAGCCGCGACCACACGACGCGCAGCGCCGACAACGCCGACACCATTCGCCGAGACGGCGCTCCGTCGCAGGATAGGAGCGGCGTGAGCCGCGACCGCTACACCGCACGGCGCGACGCCACACCATCGCAGACTCCAACCCCAACCCCAACCCCAACCCCAACCCCAACCCCAACTCCAACTCCAACTCCAACTCCACCCAGCGCAACCGCGCCTCAACCTCAGGGATTCACGGTCGCCCGATACTTCGGCGCGGTGCGCGCACGGGTCAGTTGCTCGAACGCATAGCCCAGCGACAGCAGCTTCGCGTCGCTCCAGCGCCGCCCCATGAAGACCAGGCCGACCGGCAGGCCGGAGGCTTCGCCGAGCGGCACGGTCAGACTCGGGTATCCGGCCACCGCGGCGGCGCCCCAGCTCGCGCCGCCGAAGGGGTCCCCGTTGACGGCGTCGACCATGAAGGCCGGGGTCGTCGCGACCGCTATCAGCGCGTCGAGCTTGTGCCGCTTCATCACCGCGTCGATGCCTTGCGCGCCGGCCAGCTGGCGCGCGCGGGCCGCGGCCTTGCGATAGGCGGGGTCCTTGAGGCTGCCCTTCTGGTTGGCTTGTTCGAGCAGTTCCTGTTCGAAGTAGGGCATCTCGGTCGCGGCGTTGGCGCGGTTGAAGGCGATCAGCTCGGTCAGGGTCTTGACCGGTGCGTCGTGCTCGCGCAGGTAGCGCTCGACGCCGTCCTTGAACTCGTACAGCAGCACTTCGAACTCGGCCGCGTCCCACTGCCCGGCGGTCGGGATCCGCACCTCGACGATGGTGGCGCCGGCATCGCGCATGCCCGTGAAGCTGCGCTCAAGCACCGCGTCGATCGCCGCAGGCGTCTTGACCCCGGATTCGCGGATGAACCCGAGGCGGGCGCCGCGCAAGGACTCGGCATCGAGCGCGGCGACGTAGTCGTCGATGCGTTTGCCGGCGGCGGCCTGCGCGGCGCTATCGCCGCCGGCCTCGGCCGCGGCGAGCACGCTCAGCAGCTGCGCCGCGTCGGCGACGCTGCGCGCCATCGGGCCGGCACTGTCCTGACTGTGCGAGATCGGGATGATTCCGGCGCGACTGACCAGGCCGACGCTGGGCTTGAAGCCGACCAGGCCGTGCATCGCCGCCGGGCACAGGATGCTGCCGTCGGTCTCGGTGCCGACGCCGATCGTGGCCAGGCTGGCGGCGATCGCCGCGCCGGTGCCGCTGCTGGAACCGCAGGCGGTGCGGTCGAGCGCGTAGGGGTTGCGGGTCAGCCCGCCGCGGCCGCTCCAGCCGGAGATCGAGCGCGACGAGCGGAAGTTGGCCCACTCGCTGAGGTTGGTCTTGCCGAGGATCACCGCGCCGGCCTGGCGCAGCCCGGCGACCAGCGGCGCGTCCTGCGCCGGGCGATGCGCGGCCAAGGCCAGCGAGCCGGCCGAATTGACCATCGGGGTGGCGTCGATGTTGTCCTTGACCAATACCGCGATGCCGTGCAGCGGGCCGCGCAGCCGGCCGGCCTTGCGCTCTTCGTCGAGCGCGCGCGCCTCGGCCAGCGCGTTCGGATTGAGTTCGATCACCGCGTTGAGCCGCGGCCCGTCGTCGTCGAGCGCGGCGATGCGGTCGAGGTAGGCCTGGGTCAGCCGGACGCTGCTGACGTCGCCTGAGGCCATGCGCGCGGCCAGGGTCGCGCTGTCGGCTTCGGTGATTCGCAGTGGGTCGGCCGGCAGGAAACCGCGCGGCATGGCGCTCGGCGCGACCGGGCGGGTCGGGCGCGGCGCGCCGTTGCCCGCGCAGCCGGCGACGGCCAGGACGAGCGCGACGGCGCTCAGGCGCAGCGCGAGCGTGGCGGACATGGCGAATTCCTGCGGGGACTCGGGCGAGTATGCGCGCGCGCACGGGCCTGGGCGAGGCAGGTTCTTCTCCGCTGGCGCCGCGCAGACCGCCGTTCGGCCGGATGGAGGCCGCCCGACGCGAATACTGTCCCAACACCGCAGCGGACGCCGGCGCCTCGCCGATACCTGCGCGCAGGCGGGGCTCAGGGCGTGCCGCGGCCCGCGGGGCGGGTCTTGCGGTAGACGAACTCCGGCGCCGGCGCCTGCGATTCGCGCTCGGCCAGTTCGCGTACCGCGGCATGATCGGGCGAGCGATCGCAGACCGGGTCGAGGGTGTCGGCGCGTCCGCTCAAGGCCAGCGCCTGGCAGCGGCAACCGCCCCAGTCGATTTCGCGGCGGTCGCAGCCGCGGCAGGGTTCCGGCATCCAGTCGGTGCCGCGATAACGCTGGAAGGCGACCGACTCGCGCCAGATCTCGCCGAGGTTGCGTTCGCGCACCGAATCGAACTGCAGTTCGGCGATGGTCTCGGCGGCGTGGCAGGGCAGGACCTTGCCTTCCGGAGTGATGTTGACGAAGCGCTGCGCCCAGCCGCCCATGCAGGCCTTGGGGCGGCGCGCGTAGTAATCGGGGGTGACGTAGTCGATGGTCAGCGTGCCGCGCAGGCGTTGGCGCGCGTCCTCGACCACCGCGGTGACCGCATCGAGCTGCGCCCGGGTCGGCATCAGTGCGGCGCGGTTCTTCAGGCCCCAGCCGTAGTACTGGGTGTGCGCGACTTCGAGCCGGCCGGCACCGAGCTCGAGCGCGAGTTCGATCATCGCCGCGACGCGCTCGGCGTTATGGCGATGGACCACCGCGTTGAGGGTCAGCGGCAGGCCGAGTTCGCCGCACCAGCGCGCCAGGGCGAGCTTGCGCCGATGGCTGCCGGCATAACCGGCGATACGGTCGGCGCCGCGTTCCTCGCTGTCCTGGATGCTCAGCTGCAGATGGTCGAGGCCGGCCTGTTGCAGGCCGAGCAAGCGCTCGCGGTCGACGCCGACGCCGGAAGTGATCAGATTGCAGTACAGGCCCAGCGAACGCGCATGCCGCAGCAGCTCGGGCAAGTCCTTGCGCAGGGTCGGCTCGCCGCCGGAGAAATGCACCTGCAGCACGCCGAGCTCTGCGGCTTCGCCGAGCACGCGCAACCAGTCGGCGGTCGCCAGTTCTTCGCGCAGGCCGACCAGTTGCAACGGGTTGGAGCAGTACGGACAGGACAACGGGCAACGGTGAGTGAGTTCGAGCAGCACCGCGAGCGGCGGCGCCGGCACGCGTTCGGCGTGCGGCGACGGTACCGGCGGGGCGGCGACGGCGCTCATGAGGCCGGCGCGGCGACCGCGAGCATGCGCTTGTCGAGCAGACTGGCGAACAGTTCGAGCACGTCGTCGCGGACCTGGCCGGCGTCGGCGTCGTACTCGACCGCGAGCGCGGCGACGATGGTGTCGACGTCGGCGGCGCCGTCGACGCGGGCGAGCACGGCATGGGCGATCTCGTCGAGTTCGACCACGCGTTCGGGCGCGAGCAGCACCCATTGTTCGCGCGCGCGGTCGTGTTGCAGACGCACGCCGGCGGGGAAGCGCGGCACCGCGCGGGCATCGATCGTCGCGCTCATGCGCCGGGCTCCAATGTGGAGTGCGGGGCGGGCTCCGGCTCTGGGCGGAATGCGCCCGGCGGAATCAGGTCGACGCGGCCTTCGGGCGCGTGGGCGACATAGGCCAGGTAAAGCGCGTCGAGCATCGACCACAGCACCTCGCACTTGAAGCGCAGCGCCGCGCAGACCGCGTCCTGCTGCTCGCGGGTGCGCGCATGGCGTTTGACGTAGTCGAGGGCGAAGTGGGCGTCCTGCGGCGCCTGGTGCAGGCGCGAATCGAAGTAGGCCAGCGCCGGCTTCGAGACGAAATCGTAGTGGGCGAGCATGCCGGCGACGCGCTGGCCGATGATGTTCGGCGCGAACAACTCGGTCAGCGACGAGGCGATGGCTTCGAGCAGGCTGCGTTCGCGCACGAAGTGGATATAGGCCTGGACCGCGAAACGCGTCGCCGGCAACAGGCCGCGTCCGGACTCGACCAATGCGCGGTCGAGGCCGAGCGCTTCGGTCAGGTGCAGCCAGCGTGCGATGCCGCCGTCGCCGGCGCGTTCGCCGTCGTGGTCGACGATGCGCTGGCGCCAGATGCGGCGCAGGTCGGGGTCTTCGATGCGGGCGAGCAGAGCGGCGTCCTTGAGCGGGATGCAGCGCTGGTACTCGAAACGGTTGAGCGCCCAGGCCTGGACCTGGCCGCGGTTCAGACGGCCGCCGTGCAGCAGGGCGTGGAAGGGGTGCCGGTCGTGATACCGCTCGGCGCCGATCGCACGCAGCCGCGCCTCCAACTGCGCCGGCGTCAGCAGCGCGTCGCCGGCGCTGCGCGGCTCGGACGGATCGGTTTCGATGGCGTGCGCGTTCACAGCCCGATCTCCATCACAGTGTGATCTCCATGCCGTCCTCGGCGACTTCCCAGCCGTGCGCGGCGATGTGCGCGCGTTCCGGCGAGGCCTCGTCGAGCACCGGGTTGGTGGTGTTGAGGTGGATGAACAGCTTGCGCCGCACCTCAAGGTCGGCGAACGCGGCGAGGGTGTTGCCGCCGTCGTCGTCGCCGAGGATGTTCATATGGCCCATGCGCGCGCCGGTCTTGTGCCCGACCCCGGCGCGGATCAGTTCGTCGTCGCGCCACAGGGTGCCGTCGAAGAACACCAGGTCCGCGCCGCGCAGACGTTCGCGCAGGGCCGGGGTCATCGCCGCGCAGCCGGGAATGTAGAAGCAGCGTTGCGCGCCGTCGGAAATCTCCAGGCCGACGGTCTCCTCAGCCGAGCCGGTCAGGTCCCCGCCGCTGCGCGATTCCATGAACAAGGGCACTTTGCCGGGCACGCTGAACGGGGTCACGCGCAAGCCGAGCGGGGCGTCGAGTCCGGCCACCTCGAGCGGCGCGTCGAGGGTCAGCGCCTTGCGCGTCACGTACTGCGGGTCGAGCGCATCGAAGATCGGGTTGTCGCGCAGCAACTGCAACACGCGCGCGCTGGCCCACAGGTCGAAGCGCTGGCGTTCGCGCATCGACAGCAGGCCGGCGATGTGGTCGATCTCGCCGCTGGTCAGCAGCACCGCCTCGATCGGCGAATGGCGCAGGCCGCGCTGCGGCCACAGCCGCTCGATGGCCAGCACCTGCTGGCGGAAATCGGGCGAGGCGTTGATCAGCAGCCAGCGTTCGCCGTCGGCGCTGACCGCGATGCTGGCCTGGCTGCGGCGCTTGTGGCCGGGCTCCTGGCGCCAGGCGCGCCGGCTGCCGGGGGTGTTGCAATTCCACTGCGGATAACCGCCTCCGGCCGCCGCACCGAGCACGAGGATTTCCATCATCGCGGGGCCATCGGGCCGGCGTTACGACTCGCGCGCGTTGCGACGGCGGAAGCGGGCATGATTCAGAACAGGTCGCCGGAGGAGTACGAATTGATTTCGCAGCCGACCGAGATTTCGCGGATCTGAGGCTTGGACCAGGTCTTCATGTACGTTCCTCGCGTTGGGGAGTGGGGTCTTGCCGGGGCGGCGCAACCGCGGGCGATGGCTTGCGCGCATGGGCACCGCCGTGCATCGCGCAGGCCGGGCTGCGGAAGCCGCGGCTTGCGGCCGCGGCCGGAGCCGCGACCTCAAAACGATACACCCGCCCGGTGGGCGATGCCTGTGATTTCCAGCCCGATCGCGATGCGCGCGTTGCGGTGCCGGCGGCCTCGGCGCTGTCGCCGAAACGTGACGGCCGGGCTCAGCGGCGACGTTTGAACAGGTCGCGGGCGAGAACCCAAACCACGATCACGTTGATTATGAGAACTGCGATGGGCAGCCAGCCGGGATGTCGGTAAAGGGCATACAGGTCGATCGGCAGATACGCCGCCGCGCTCAGGCAACCGAGCCAGGAGGCCCAGGCCTTCGCCTTCCACAGGCCCCAGGCTTCGAGCAGATGCAGCAGGCCATAGCCGAGCACGGCGCCGGCAGCCAAGTGCACCGCATCGGGGTTGATCGCATGTGCGAGCCAGGCCAGCGAGCCGTGTTCGGGGTCGAGATGGAAGCGCCTGATGAGTTCTTCGATCCAGCGCTGCAACGGCGCCGGGCCGAGCAGCTCCAGTCCGCTCGCGGCGGACAGAGCGAGCAGGCCCTTGACCCCCTCGACCGCGGCGATCAGGTGCAGGCCCGGATGGGCCTTGGGGTCGCCGTCGTAGTGGGAGTCGGTCGGGGTCATCGGGGCGGGGCATCGTTCGGGCGGGGGCGGAACGCAGGTGAGGCGGGGCGGGGCGGGTCGATTCGAGGCGGGCCGGTGATCGCCGAACCGGCTGCGATCGAACTGGCGGAAGTCGAACTGGCGGAAGTCAAACTGGCGAAAACCGAACCGGTAAAGATCGGACATGACCGGATCGTGCATGGACATGCGCCGTTCGATCCCGGTTGCGCGTCAGGGTTCCCGCGCCGATGGGGCATTCGACGATCGGGCCGGTGCCGCAAAACGCGAAACGCGCGCCAGCGGCGCGCGTTTCGTGGCCCCGGCCTGTACCGCGCGAGCGGGACAGGCGTGTCGGGCGATATCGCCTCGATCGGGCGACGGCCGTGACGATCAGGCCGCGCGCGAGGCGCGCTTGCGATCGCTTTCGGTGAGGAACTTCTTGCGCAGGCGGATTTCCTTCGGGGTGACTTCGACCAGTTCGTCGTCCTCGATGAAGTCCAGCGCCTGCTCCAGCGTGTACTTGATCGCCGGGCTCAACTGGATCGCATCGTCCTTGCCCGATGCGCGCATGTTGGTCAGCGGCTTGGGCTTGATCGCGTTGACGGTCAGGTCGTTGTCCTTCGAGTGGATGCCGACCAGCTGGCCTTCGTACACCTGATCGCCCTCGGCGGCGAACAGGCGGCCGCGTTCCTGCAGCGGCCCAAGCGAGTAGGCCGGGGTGGTGCCTGCCGCATTGGCGATCATCACGCCGTTGATGCGCTTGGCGATCGGGCCGGTTTCCTTCGGGCCGTAATGGTCGAATACGTGGAACAGCAAGCCCGAACCCTGAGTGAGGGTGCGGAACTCGTTCTGGAAACCGATCAGGCCGCGCGCCGGGATCATGTAGTCCAGGCGTACGCGTCCCTTGCCGTCGGATTCCATGTTCTTCAGCTGCGCCTTGCGGGTGCCCAGCTTCTCCATGACGCCGCCCTGGTGCTGCTCTTCGATGTCGACCACCAACTGCTCGATCGGCTCCATCAGCTTGCCGTCGATTTCCTTGATGATGACTTCCGGACGCGATACGGCCAGCTCGAAACCTTCGCGGCGCATGTTCTCGATCAGCACCGACAGGTGCAGCTCGCCGCGGCCGGAGACCAGGAACTTGTCCGGGTCGGAACCTTCCTCGACCTTCAGCGCGACGTTATGCAGCGTCTCGCGCTCCAGGCGCTCGCGCAGCTGGCGGCTGGTCAGGAACTTGCCGCCGCTGAGCTCTTTGTTGCCGGCGAACGGCGAGTTGTTGACCTGGAAGGTCATGCTGATGGTGGGCTCGTCCACGGTCAGCGCGGGCAGCGCCTCCGGGGTGTCGAGCGCGCACACGGTGTCGGAGATCGACAGCTCGGCGACGCCGGAGATGGCGACGATGTCGCCGGCCTCGGCTTCCTCGGTTTCCAGGCGCTCCAGGCCCATGAAGCCGAGCACCTGCAGGACCTTGCCCTGGCGCTTCTTGCCTTCGCGGTCGACTACGCTGACCGGCATGTTGCGGCGGACCTTGCCGCGCTGGATGCGGCCGATGCCGATCAGGCCGACGAAGTTGCTGTAGTCCAGCTGGCTGATGCGCATCTGGAACGGGCCGTCGGGATCGACCTGCGGCGGCGGCACGTGCTTCATGATCGCTTCGTACAGCGGGGTCATGTCGCCCGAGCGCGCGGCGTCGTCGAGGCTGGCGTAGCCGTGCAGCGCCGAGGCGTAGACGATCGGGAAGTCGAGCTGCTCGTTGGTGGCGCCGAGCTTGTCGAACAGGTCGAACACCTGGTCGATGACCCAGTCCGGACGCGCGCCGGGACGGTCGATCTTGTTGACCACCACGATCGGCTTGAAGCCCATCGCGAAGGCCTTCTGGGTGACGAAGCGGGTCTGCGGCATCGGGCCGTCCATCGCGTCGACCAGGATCAGCACCGAGTCGACCATCGACAGCACGCGCTCGACCTCGCCGCCGAAGTCGGCGTGGCCCGGGGTGTCGACGATGTTGATGCGGTTGCCCTGCCAGGTGATGGCGGTGTTCTTGGCCAGGATCGTGATGCCGCGTTCCTTTTCCTGGTCGTTGCTGTCCATCGCGCGCTCGGCCAGCACCGTGCGTTCGGACAGGGTGCCCGACTGCTTGAGCAGACAGTCGACGAGGGTGGTCTTGCCGTGGTCGACGTGGGCGACGATGGCGATATTGCGCAGGCGTTCGATGGACATGCGATTGGACGCCGGAAGGCGCTATAGCTGAGGAAGTAAGCCGATCATTATAGCGGGCAAACATGGCAAATGCCGGCGGGGCGAGGATTTATTCGCCTCGGGGCCAGTTTTATGAACAGGGGCGGCGGCCTGGGCCGGCCGCCCGCGCGTCCAGGGCGCCCGGGCGGGGCCGACATGGGGCGGCGGGGCGCCCCGAGCCGAATCCGGCATCCTGCGCGGCCCGCCGGCGTGGTTGCGGCCGGCTCGCCGCGAACCGGCCGATTTCGCCCATCGGTTACCCTTGTGGATGGTCCCGGGCGCCGCCATGTCGGCTGCCGAATGCCCGTAGTCCCCATTCCCTCGCATCATCTGGAGTCCGCTGTATGAGCCTGATCGCCACTTTCGACACCGACCGCGGCCCGATCCGCGTCGAACTCGCCGCCGACAAGGCGCCGCTGACCGTCGCCAACTTCGTCAATCTGGCCCAGCGCGGCTTCTACGACGGCCTGAACTTCCACCGCGTGATCCCGAACTTCATGATCCAGGGCGGCTGCCCGCAGGGCACCGGCACCGGCGGCCCGGGCTACCGTTTCGAGGACGAAACCCGTAACGGCCTGGGCCACCAGCGCGGCGTGCTGTCGATGGCGAACGCCGGCCCCGGCACCAACGGCAGCCAGTTCTTCATCACCCACATCGTCTGCGACTGGCTCGACGGCAAGCACACCGTGTTCGGCAAGGTCCTCGAAGGCCTGGACGTGGTCGATGCGGTCAAGCAGGGCGACAAGATCAAGTCGGTCAAGATCGAAGGCGACGTCGCCGGCGCCCTGGCCGCCAAGGCCGAGCGCGTTGCCGACTGGAACAAGGTGCTCGACGAGAACGCCCGCGCCTGAGGCCCGGTGGGCTGCTTGCAGCCTCGCCACCACGTGCGGGACAGGAAAGACGGCCGCAAGGCCGTCTTTTCGTTTTCGGGGCCGCGCTGCCCAAGCCACGGCGATGTCGCGCCGGTCTACGCCGAAACGGCCGCCCGGGCAAAGCGGCGCGGCCGATCGGGTACCGCGAACGGCGGCGAAGACACCGCTGCGGGCCGGTAAACGGGCCGGCGCGAAGCCGGCGGCGCGGCGACGCTGTGCTACCATTTTGCGGCTCGAACCAGTGGTTCCGGCAGGCGTTTCCGGAGCATCGTTCTTCCGCTGCCGGGCACGCCGACGTGCCGCCACTGCCGTCCCGCGCACGCTCCTCTCCCGCACCAGCTCCGTCGCACACCATCCCACGAGGTTCAAGACGATGCCCCAGCTCGCCCGGCGCATCGGTCGCGCCAAGCCCAGCGCGATCATGCAGGTTGCCGAAAAGGCCAAGCGGCTCAAAGCCGAAGGCCGCGACATCATCAGCTTTTCGATCGGCGTTCCCAACTTCCTGCCCGGCGACCATGTCTACGCCGCCGTGCGCGACGCGCTGGCCAAAGACAGCGGCCAGTACGGCAGCAACCGCGGCGCCGACGCACTGCTGGACGCCTTCATCGAGCACATGGGCAAGATCGGCCTGACCGGCTACGGCCGCGTCAACGTGGCCACCGGCATCGGCGCCAAGCACGTGATCTACAACATCGCCGAAGCGCTGCTCGACGAAGGCGACACGATCGCGTTCCCGACCCCGTACTGGACCAGCTATCTCGACATCGCCGAGATCGTCAACGCCAAGATCGACCTGTTGCCGTGCCCGGCTTCGCAGGACTACAAGCTCACCCCCGCGCAGCTCGACGCCGCCCTGGCGAAGAAGCCGAAAGTGTTCTTGTTCAACAACCCGTCCAACCCGACCGGCATGGTCTACGGGAAGGAAGAAATCGACGCGCTGGCCGAGGTCGTGGCGAAGTATCCGGACACCTGGATCATCACCGACGACATCTACAACCGCATGGTGTTCGACGGCCTGGGCTACCACAACTTCGTGCATGCCCGCCCGGAACTGCGCGACCGGGTGATCTTCATCGACTCGCTGTCCAAGACCTACGGCATGCCGGGCTGGCGCGTGGGCTTCATGGCCGGGCCGGAATCGGTCGCCCAGGCCGTGACCACGATGAACTCCAACCACATCACCAACGTGCCCGAAGTGGTCACCGCCGCCGCGGTCGCCGCGCTGTCGGGCCCGCAGGACGTGCCGACCCAGAAATGCGCCGAGTTCCAGGCCAAGCGCGATCAGGTCATGGCGGTGATGAACGCGATTCCGGGCGTGGTCTGCCCGCGTCCGCAGGGCGCGTTCTACGTGTTCCCGGACATCAGCGTCGCCTTCGGCAAGACCCATGCGCCGAGCGGCCTGAAGATCGGCAACGACATGGATTTCTGCAGCGCGCTGCTGGAAACCAAGGGCGTGGCCTGCGTGCCGGGTTCGGCGTTCGGCGAGCCGCGCGCGCTGCGCATCAGCTACACCTGCCCGACGCCGCAGCTCGCGCCGGGCCTGCAGCGGTTCCAGGAATTCTTCGCCGAGCTCGTCTGAGCCCGGCGCGGTCCCATCACTGACGTAGCCAAGGAAAGCCCCGCATGCGCGTTCTTACCGTCCTGCTGATCCTCGGCCTGGCCGGCGGCGCGTATGCGCTGGCCTACAAGGGCGACACCGCCTGGTTCGCCACCCGCCAGGCGGAACTCAAACCCGACGACCCGCGTCACCAGACCGGCGACAAGCGCATCGTGATGCTCGCCGCCGACTGGTGCGGCTATTGCGAAAAGCTGCGCAAGGATTTCGAACTCGCCGACGTGCGCTACAGCATCATCGACATCGACACGCCCGCCGGCCAGCGCGCCATGAGCGCGGTCGGCGCGCGCGGCGTGCCGGTGACGATCGTCGGCCAGGAGATCGTCTACGGCTACGACATGGACGAGATCAAGGACCGGCTGAAACCGCTGGGCTACCGGCTCTGACGCGCCCTGCGCTTGCCACTCTCATTCACGATCACCTTGGCGGGCCCCGCGTCCGCACCATCGATCAACTAGCGAAGGAAACACCCCGATGAAGACCCCCGTCCGCGTTGCCGTCACCGGTGCTGCCGGCCAGATCGGCTACTCGCTGCTGTTCCGCATCGCCTCCGGCGAAATGCTCGGCAAGGACCAGCCCGTCATCCTGCAGTTGCTCGAACTGCCGCTCGAAAAGGCCCAGGCCGCGCTGAAGGGCGTGATCATGGAGCTCGAGGACTGCGCGTTCCCGCTGCTGGCCGGCGTGGTCGGCACCGACGATGCCGAAGTCGCGTTCAAGGACGCCGACGTGGCCCTGCTGGTCGGCGCGCGTCCGCGCGGCCCGGGCATGGAGCGCAAGGACCTGCTGCTGGAAAACGCCAAGATCTTCACCGCCCAGGGCGCGGCGCTGAACAAGGTCGCCTCGCGCGACGTCAAGGTGCTGGTGGTCGGCAATCCGGCCAACACCAACGCCTACATCGCGATGAAGTCGGCGCCGGACCTGCCGGCCAAGAACTTCACCGCCATGCTGCGCCTGGACCACAACCGTGCGCTGAGCCAGCTCGCCGCCAAGGCCGGCGTCGCCGTGGGCGACATCGACAGCCTGATCGTGTGGGGCAACCACAGCCCGACCATGTACCCGGACTACCGCTTCGCCAAGGCCGGCGGCGTGTCGCTGAAGGACAAGATCGACGACGCCGCCTGGAACGCCGACAACTTCATCCCGACCGTCGGCAAGCGCGGTGCGGCGATCATCGAAGCGCGCGGCCTGTCCTCGGCGGCCTCGGCGGCCAACGCCGCGATCGACCACATCCGCGACTGGGTGCTCGGCAGCAACGGCAAGTGGGTGACCATGGGCGTGCCGTCCGACGGCAGCTACGGCATCCCGGAAGGCGTGATGTACGGCGTGCCGGTGATCACCGCGAACGGCGAGTACACCCGTGTCGAAGGCCTCGAAATCGATGCCTTCAGCCGCGAGCGCATGGACAAGACCCTGGCCGAACTCGAAGAAGAGCGCGCCGGCGTGGCCCACCTGCTGGGCTGATCGCAGCGCGATCGCGATGCATGAACGGGGCGGCCTTGGCCGCCCCGTTCCGTTTGGCCCTCCGGGCGAGGCGCCGATCGTTTCGGGATCTTCTCGCGCTTGCGCGGCAAGCCCGCCCGCCGGGCCGGACGAGCGCGCGGGAAGCGCCCCCGAGCGTGTAGCATCGGTCCCGCTGCAAACTTCGAGGGGACCCCGTCCGATGAGCGAAACCCTGCGCCTGCTGATAGCCGACGACCACCCGATGTTCCGGGCGGCGCTGCGTTATGCGCTCGGCGAGATCGCCCCCGGCGCGAGCGTCGTCGAGGTGTCGAACCAGAGCGCGCTCGAGGCGGCCATCGGCAGCGGCGAGGAATTCGACCTGGCCATGCTCGACCTGATGATGCCCGGCGCGATGGGTTTCTCCTCGCTGGTGTACGCGCGCGGCGAGCGGCCCGAGTTGCCGGTGGTGATCATCTCCTCCAACGAGCACCCGCGCACGATCCGCCGCGCCCAGCAGTTCGGCGCCGCCGCGTTCGTGCCCAAGTCGGCGCCGACCGCCGTGCTCGGCGAGGCGGTCAAGGCGGTGCTGGCCGGCGACGTCTGGTTTCCGGCGCAGAAGGCCGAACGCGACGAACACGACGCGCAGCTCGCCGACCGCCTCGCGCTGCTGACGCCGCAGCAACTGCGCGTGTTGATGCGCCTGGCCGACGGCCTGCTCAACAAACAGATCGCCTACGAACTGTCGCTGGCCGAGAACACGGTGAAGATCCACGTCACCGCGATCCTGCGCAAACTCGGCTGCCATTCGCGCACTCAGGCGGCGGTGCTGGTCAAAGGCCTGTCTCTGGAAGACGAAGGCGCGGACTTGCACGGCTCGTCGGTGCAGTAGCGGCACGGAACCGAGGCGGCCGACGCAACGACGCGGCGACAACCGACAACGCGAAAGCGGCCGCGCAGTTTCCCTCTTCGGATAAGGGCAGGGGTTGGTTTTGGCTTCGCGATAAGCGCCAAGGCATCCCGCGCCACCGAGTCTCCTACCTGTCCCCCGCGCCGCGCCCCAGCAAGCGCATCGTCAACGCGCGCAGCGCGGCGGGTTTCAGCGGTTTGGGCAGGAAGCTCCAGCCGCGCTCGGTCGCGCGCGGCCGCAGGCTCGGGTCGGCGTCGGCCGACATCAGCACCACCGGCGGCATGCGCTCCCATTCGGCTTCCAACTGCACGGCCAATTCGAAGCCGGTGCTCTCGCCGAGCCGGTAGTCGAGCAATAGCAATTCGGGCATGGCGAGCGATGCGGCCATGTGCAGGGCGCTGGCGGCGTCGGCGGCGGTGTCGACGCGGCAGCCCCAGTCGCCGAGCAGCCGTTGCGCGGCCTGGCGCGAATGCAGGTCGTCGTCGATCACCCAGACGCGACGGCCGCGCAGTAGCGGGTCGAGGTCGGATGCGGCATCGCCGTCGACCGAGCCGGAAGACGCGGCCGCGGATGGTTCGGCTTGCGCGGCCGCGTAGGGGACTTCCACCGAGAACACGCTGCCGCGGCCCGGCCACGAGCGCACCGCGATGCGGTGGTCGAGCAACTGGGCGACGCGGCGCACGATCGCCAGGCCGAGCCCGGCGCCGCGCGGCGGCGCCTCGACCCCCAGGTCGAGGCGCTGGAATTCCTCGAAGATCAGCTCGAGCTTGTTGGCCGGGATGCCGGGGCCGGTGTCCCAGACCTCGATCCGCAGGCCGTCGCGCAGGCGCCGCGCGCCGAGCACGATGCGGCCGTCGCGCGGGGTGAACTGCAAGGCGTTGGACAGGAAGTTCTGCACGATCCGGCGCAGCAGTATCTCGTCGCTGTCGACCACTGCGGTGGAAGCGATGCAATGCAGGCGCAAGCCGCGCGACTCGGCCAGGATGCGGAACTGGCTGTCGATGGTCGCGAACACGCGCGCCAACGGCAGGGCGGCGCGGCGCACTTCGAGCGCGCCCGATTCCAGCCGCGAGATGTCGAGCAGGCTCGACAGGATGTCGTCCTGCGCAGCCAGCGCGGCCTCGATGTGGTCGGTGAGTTCGCGGCCGTCGGCATCGACGCGCCGGCGCAGCGACGACAGATACATGCGCGCGGCGTTCAAGGGCTGCAACAGGTCGTGCACCGCCGCGGCGACGAAGCGGGTCTTGGAGCGGTTGGCGCGCTCGGCCTCGCCCTTGGCGGTCTGCAGGTCGCTGGTGCGCTGTTCGATGCCGCGTTCGAGGCTGTCGGCGAGCGTGCGCAGGTCGCGCGCGGCCTGCTTGTAGGCGGTGATGTCGGCGTAGCTGGTGACGAAGCCGCCGTCGGGCATCGGGTTGCCGCGGATCTCGATCACGGTGCCGTCGGGGCGCTCGCGTTCGTGCAGATACGGCTGGCCGCGCTGCAGATGGTCGAGGCGACGGCGGATCGCCTCCTCGGGATCGCTGCCGAGCAGGCCGCGGCGGGCGTTGTAGCGGATCAGGTCTTCGATCGGCCGGCCGACCTGCAGCAACTCGGGCGGGTAGCGGAACAGTTCGGCGTAGCGCTGGTTCCAGGCGACCAGGCGCAACTGCGAGTCGACCACGCTGACGCCTTGCGGCAGATGCTCCAGGCTGTGGCCCTCGCCGAGGCTGGCCTGGCGTGCGGCCTGGACCACGCCGTCCTGCGCCGTGCGCAAGGCTTCGGCATGGTGCTCGACCATCTTTTCCAGTTCCTGCCGGCTGCGCAGGCGCAGGGTCGCGATGCGGTGGCGCTGCAGGATCAGCAGGGCCAGCGAGACCAACAGCAGCCAGCCGCCGGCGGCGACCGCGCGCGCGATCCACGCGGTGCGCAGGCTCGGCGTGGTGTCGCGCAGAAGATGCAGGGTCCAGTTCTCGCGCGGCAGGTGCAGCGACTGCCACAGCATCGGCTCGCGCATGGCCGGGTCGCGCAGGCGCACCACGCGCGCGCCGCCGCCGATGTCGCGCTCGAGCCGGATCGAGGCCTGGCGCAGGGATTGCCCCTGGTATTGGCGGGTCGACTGCAACTCGCGGCGTTGCGCCGGAGTCGGCGGCTCCAGCATGCGGTAGCGCCACTGCGGTTTCGCGCTGAGGAACACCACGCCGTTGGCGTCGCTCAGCAACACCAGGTCGCCGCGCTCGCTCCAGTCCGAGCGGATGTCTTCGAGTTCGACCTTGACCGCGACCGCGCCGACCGCGCCGCCGCGTTCGTCGTGGATCGCGCGGGCGATGAAATGGCCGGGGACGTGGGTGGTCACGCCGATCGCGTAGAACTCGCCGGTGCCTTCGGTCATCGCCCGCTGGAAGTAGGGGCGGAAAGCGTAGGAGTGGCCGACGTTGCTGTTGGCGCCGGCCCAGTTGCTCGCGGCGATGCCGATGCCGTTGCCGTCGATCAGGGTCAGGGTGCTGGTGCGGTTGGCGAAGTTGAGCTGGACCAGGCGCTCGTTGGCGCGCTGGCGTTGCGACTGGTCGCCGGGGTTGGCGAGAGTGGCGCGCAGTTGCGGATCGAGCGACAGCACCGCCGGCATGATCCGGTAACGGTCGATGTGTTGTTCGATGACCTGGGCGCGCTGGTCGAGCAGGGCGCGCGCCTCGGTGGCCTGGCGCTGCAGCGCCTGGGCATAGGCGATGCGCCCGGCGACCAACATCGCCAGCAACAGCACGGCCAGGATCGCGGCGATCCAGAGCGCGGTCTTGAGCTGGCGGGGGCGGGGGATCACGGTGGCGGGGCTCGCTGGGGCCTCGGGGCAAGACTAACCGGTTTGGGTCGCGGACCGGGGGCGCCGGTCGCCGCGGTTCGTGGTCGCGGCTTGGGCCGCTCCTACGCGGAAGCTGCGTAGCAAAGGCCAGGAACGGCGCAAGCCGCGAGCGCGTCACTGCGACGACGATGCGACGGTCCGTCAGCTGCGTACCGTCAGAAATGCACCTGCGCCCGCAGCTCCAGCACGTCGGGGTCCGCCGACAACACGCCCTTGTCGGCCGACACGCGCACGTAGTTGGCCTGGAACTTGAAATGCGTGGTCAGGTACCAGTTCACCCCGAGGGTCAGGTCGCGCTGGCGGCCGCCGGCGATGCCGCTGTCATCGAGGTCGAGCTCGCCGTAGCGCGCCAGCAGTTCCACCGCGCCATAACCGTGCGCCGGCTTGATGTTGGCGACGTTGTTGTTGCTGTAAGGCCGGGTCTCGCCGGTCACCACCCAACTGCCGGTGACGTAGTAGCCGTCGGCGGTGAAATCGCGAGCGCCGTCCTCGCGTTCGGCGCGCGCACGCAAGTATTCCGCCTGCAGCGACCAGGGGCCGTCGATCCACAGCGCTTCCAGGCCGTTGCGCACGATCCGGTCGGTATTGCGCAGGCTGCCCGAGTCGACCAGGCGCACCGGCGTCAGCCCGTTGCCGGGGCGCGCGCGAAAGCGCGCCGAGGGTCCGAAATAGGCGCCGCGGCCGTCGCGGAACCCGTGCGGGTTCTCGACCGAACCGGTCAGGCCCAGGTGCACGACACGGTTCTTGTCCTTGACCGGCGTCCACACCGCGCGCGCCGCGGCGGTGGTGCCCGGGTTGTCGCCCTGCAGGTCGTGGCCGAAGAAATACGCGGTGCCGACGGCGTAGCGCGGCCGTTCCAGCGACCACTCCACGCCGGTGCGGCGGCCCTGGAACATCGCCTGCGAAGCCGCCGACAGTTCCATCATGCTGCCCGTGCGCGAGGCCGCGACGCTTTCCATGCTGACCGGGGTCTTGAAGTAGCCGACCCGCAGCTTGCCGTAGTCGGCGCCGAACCAAGCCTTGGTTTCCAGGCGCAGGGCGACGTCGAGCCAGAGCTTGGACTCGAAGTCCATCACCGCGATGAAATCGTAGACGTCCTTCTTCTTCAGGCCGACGCCGAACTCGCGGCGCCGGTAGTGACCGTCGTCGCGTAGCGCGGTCGCGGCGGTGCCGTAGCCGCGGTCGCCGGAAAAATCGACCACGTCGTAAGCGACATTGGCGGTCGCCGACAATTCGGTGCCGTCGTCGAAGCTGTATTTGGTCGGCCAGTCGTCGAGGCCGGCGGCCTGGGCGAGGCAGGAAACCGACGACAGCAACACGGTGGACAGGGCGAGGGCGGGGCGGTCGGGACGCGGCATCGGGACGGGCTCCAGGGTCGTGCGGCAGCCGTCCTGGCAGCAGCGTGCCGTGCCGGACGCGGGGCGTCCGGCTGCGGCGGTGGCTAGGGGAAGGGGTGGTTAAAGAACCGGAACGATCAGGCGGTCTTGTCGGCCAGCGGCGCGTGGGTGTCCGAGGGCAGGGCGGTGTCGAGTTCGGTCGCGCTCGGCGGGTTGAGCAGCTCGTGGTTGAGCTTGTCGCGGTCGAGTTCGTTCTCCCAGCGCGCGACCACGATGGTGGCGACGCCGTTGCCGATGAAGTTGGTCAGCGCGCGCGCTTCGCTCATGAAACGGTCGATGCCGAGGATCAGCGCCAGACCCGCGACCGGCACCGCCGGCACCACGGTCAGGGTCGCGGCCAGGGTGATGAAGCCGGCGCCGGTGACGCCGGAGGCGCCCTTGGAGGTCAGCATCGCCACCGCGAGCAGGGTCAGCTCCTGGGTCAGGGTCAGCTCGACGTTGAGCGCCTGGGCGATGAAAATCGTCGCCATGGTCAGGTAGATATTGGTGCCGTCGAGGTTGAACGAATAACCGCTCGGCACCACCAGGCCGACCACCGGCTTGGAACAGCCCAGGCGTTCGAGCTTGCGCATCAGCGGCACCAGCGCCGACTCCGACGAGGACGTGCCGAGCACCAGCAGCAACTCGTCGCGAATGTAGCGGATGAAGCGCAGGATGCTGAAGCCGGTGAAGTGGGCGATGGTGCCGAGCACCACCAGGATGAACACCGCGCAGGTCAGGTAGAAGCTGCCCATCAGGCGCGCCAGCGGGCCGAGCGAGTCCACGCCGTACTTGCCGATGGTGAAGGCCATCGCCGCGCCGGCGCCGATCGGGGCCAGCTTCATGATCATGCTCATCATGCCGAAGAACACCTTCGACACCGACTCGAACAGGTCGATGATCTTCTCGCCGGTCTTGCCGATGTGCAGCAGGGCGAAGCCGAACAGCACCGCGAGCAGCAACACCTGCAACAGGTCGCCGCTGCCGGTGAAGGCGTCGGTGAAGGTCTTGGGAATGATGTGCAGGAGGAATTCGACCGTGCTCTGGTCCTTGGCCGCGGCGGCGTACTTTTCGACCGCGCTCGCATCCAGCGTGGCCGGGTCGGCGTTGAAGCCGGTGCCGGGCTTGAGCGTGTTGACCACGACCAGGCCGATCACCAGGGCGATGGTCGAGACAACCTCGAAATACAGGATGGCCTTCACTCCGACGCGGCCGACTTTCTTGACGTCGGACACGCCGGCGATGCCGAGCACCACGGTCAGGAAGATGATCGGCGCGATCAGCATCTTGATCAGCGAGATGAAGCCGTCGCCGAGCGGTTTGAGCTTGACCGCGAAGTCCGGGAAGAAGTGGCCGACCACGCCGCCCAGGAGGATGGCGCCGAGCACCCAGAGGTAGAAACGCGAGCCGGACTTTTTCATGGCGGGTACTCAGGCGGGAGCGAGTAGAGAGGAGCGAGCAACGAGTGCGGCGGCAGGGGTCAGTCGCGGTCGATGTGCGAATGCTTGCGGGTGTCGGGCATCAGGGTGTAGACCAGCAGCGAGCAGGCGATGCAGGCGCTGACGTACCAGAAGAAGCCGGTCTCCATGCCGATCTGCTTGAACCACAGCGCCACCGGCTCGGCGGTGCCGCCGAACAGGGCGACGGTGAGCGCATACGGCAGGCCGACGCCGAGCGCGCGGATCTCGACCGGGAACAGTTCGGCTTTCACCACCGCGTTGATCGCGGTGTAGCCGCTGACCGCGCTGAGCAAAATCATGATCAGCCAGAACGCCTGCATCGGCGTCTGCGCATCCCGGATCAGGTGCATCACCGGCACCGTCAGCACCGTGCCGAGCACGCCGAAGGCGATCAGCAGCGGGCGCCGGCCGATCCGGTCGGACAGGGCGCCGACCAGCGGCTGCATCAGCATGTAGACGAACAAGGTGCCGGCATTGATCAAGGATGCGGTTTCCTTGTCGAAGCCGGTGCTGATGGTGAGGAACTTCAGCATGTAGTTGGTGTAGGTGTAGAACGCCAAGGTACCGCCCATGGTCAGGCCGACCACGGTCAACACCGCGCGGGGGTGCTGCATCAGCGTGCGCAGCGAACCTTCCTTGCGCGAAGGCGTGTCGCTGGCCTTGAGCTTGGTGAACGATTCGGTTTCCTGCATGTTGCGGCGCAGGTACAGGGCGATCACCGCGGCCAGGGCGCCGATCGCGAACGGGATGCGCCAGCCCCAGGATTTGAGCTGCGCGTCGTCGAGCACGAACTGTTGCAGCACGATCAGCACCGTCAGCGCGAGCAACTGGCCCATGATCAGGGTCACGTAGAGGAAGCTCGACCAGAAGCCGCGGTTTTCGCGCGAGGACATCTCGCTGAGGTAAGTCGCCGAGCTGCCGTATTCGCCGCCGACGCTGAGCCCCTGCAGCAGGCGCGCGAACACCAGCAGGATCGGCGCGAAGATGCCGAGGGTTTCGTAGCCGGGGGTGAAGGTGATGATCAGCGAGCCGGTGCACATCATCAGCACCGACAGCATCAGCGCCGCCTTGCGGCCGCGCCGGTCGGCGTAGCGGCCGAACACCCAGCCGCCGAGCGGGCGCATCAGGAAGCCGACGGCGAAGATCGCCGCGGCATTGAGCGCCTGCGAGATGCTGTCGCCCTTGGGGAAGAACACGTGGGCGAAATACAGCGAGAACGCGCTGTAGACGTACCAGTCGTAGTACTCGACCAGGTTGCCGATCGACCCGGAGAAGATCGACTTCAGGCGCTGGCTGGGGCTCATGGCCGGTGCGCTGGCGAGGAGGGTGTCGGCGGTGGTGGCGCTCACGGCGGCTCCTGATGACGGTAGGGACGGCGCCGGATCGTTCGATGAGGGAGACATCGCGGAACGGCCATGGCACGACAGCGGCACGTCCCTGCGCCCGTTGCCGATGGTGGGCGTGCGGCCGGCCGCGACCAATAGCACCTTAGGGTTAGGGCCGGCTGCGGCGCCGCGGGAGCCTCGAAATGCAGGCGATCCGGCGCGTCCGGCCGATGCACGATGACGGGGTCGAAGGGGGCGGTGCCGTGACCGCGGTCGATGAATCCGCCGGCCGCGCCGCCGGCGAGCGTTGTCGCGGCGGGGCTGCGCTCGGGCCTCCCACCTGAGCGCGGCGGCGCGAGCCCGGCCTCGCCATCTGCGCGTCATCTGCGACCGCCATCCTTGCCGGCCGTGATCGATGGCCCTTTGGAGATGTGCGAATGAAACGAGCCCACGCAACGCCGACCCTGGTGCTGGCGATCTGGTCGGCACTGGCGATGCTGCCGGCCCAGGCCGCCGAGCTCTATACGGGCGCCCCCGAAACGGGCGCCCTCGACGCCGCGGCCGATGCCGGCGGCAGCGACGCGACCACGCTCGATGCGGTGTCGGTGATCGGCATGGGCGAGACCCGCCAGGTCCAGCGCATCAAGCGCGCCGACCTGGAACTGCCGGCGCCGGGCACCAGCGCACAGAAGATCCTCAACAAGCTGCCCGGCATCTCGGTGCAGTCCAACGACGTCTACGGCGCCAACGAGGAATCCCAGACCATCAGCCTGCGCGGCTTCAACCAGCGCCTGTTGGGCTACACCCTCGACGGCATCCCGCTCGGCGACAACAGCTACGGCAACTACAACGGCCTGGGCATCAGCCGCGCGCTGATCGGCGAGAACCTCGCCGGCGCCGAGCTCGCCGCCGGCGTCGGTTCGCTCGGCACCGCCTCGACCAGCAACCTCGGCGGGACCCTGCAGTATTTTTCCTCCGACCCGGAAGCCGGGTTCGGCCTGCGCCTGGCCCAGACTTTCGGCAGCGACAAGACCCGCCGCACCTATGCGCGCCTGGACACCGGCGAACACGGCGGCTTCTCGATGTATCTGTCCGGTTCGCTGCTCAGCGCCGACATGTGGTCGGCGCCGGGCGACAACCAGGACCAGAACCAGGTCAACCTCAAGGCCGTCTACAACTTCGGCGACGGCCACCGCGTCAGCGCCTACCTGGCCAGCGCCGAGACCAGCCAGGCCAACTTCGCCTATCTGTCCAAGGGCCTGCTCGCGCGCGGCGCCGGCTGGGACTGGAACCTGTACAAGCCCGATTGGCAGCGCGCCCTGGCCGCGGCCTATTGCGCGCCGCGGCCGTGGCCGGCGCGCCAGCACCTGCCCGGCGACCCGCGCTGCGCCTTCAGCGGCCCGGCCAACAGCATCGACGACGCCTACTACGCCAGCCGCGCGCTGCGCACCGACCATCTCGCCGCGCTCGCCGGCGAGTTCAATCTCGCCGAAGGGGTGCAGCTGAAGTCGCAGGCCTACTACCACGACAACCGCGGCCAGGGCCATTGGTGGTCGCCGGGCAACTACTCCTACCCGAACACCGCCAAGGCGATCCCGATCTCGATCCGCAGCACCAACTACGGCATCAACCGCTACGGCGCGATGGCTTCGTTGAACTGGGAGCTCGGCAACCACCGCATCGAAGGCGGCTTCTGGTACGAGAGCAACCATCACGACGTGCAGCGCAACTTCTACTTTATCGAAGGGCCGGTCAACGACGACCGCTACCTGCGCGACCCGGACCGCCGCCTGTTCTTCCAGAAGTACCGCATCAACACGCGCCAGGCTTATCTGCAGGACACCATCAGCCTGCTCGACGGGCGCATGACCCTCGACATCGGCGCCAAGAGCACCCAGGTCGACATGCGCGCGCGCCAGGTGGCGCCGTCGACCATGGAAGTGCCCAACGCGACCGGCAGCCTCAAGACCGACAAGAGCTTTCTGCCGCAGCTCGGCATCGGCTACAGACTCGGAGAAGGCCAGGAACTGTTTGCGGCCTATACGCGTAACGTCGCCGCGTTCGTCGGCGGCGGCGCCGGCGGCCCGCTGGCGATCAACCAGGCCGCGTTCGACGCGCAGAAAGACAGCCTGGACCCAGAGGAGTCGCGCACCATCGAAGCCGGCTACCGCCGCGTCGGAGAGACCTACCAGGCCTCGTTGAGCCTGTACGCGGTGCGCTTCGACAACCGGCTGCTGTCGCTGAACCCGTGCTCGAGCATCGAGGCCGGCACCCGTCCCGAGTGCATCACCAAGTTCTTCAACGTCGGCTCGGTCGACAGCCTCGGCAGCGAGTTGGTCTTCATCTGGAAGCCGAGCGAACAGTTCCAGTGGTACAACGCCTTGTCGTGGAACAAGTCGACGTACCAGGACAACTACATCGACGCCGGCCGCGAGATCCAGACCCGCGACAAGCGCGTGGTCGACGTGCCCGACAAGATGCTGTCGAGCGAGCTCAGCTACCGCAGGGGCCCCTGGCTGCTGAGCCTGAGCGGCAAGTACACCGGCAAGCGCTACTACACCTACACCAACGACAACGGCTTCGGCGGTTCGACCACCTTCGACGCCTCGGCCCGCTACACCTTCGGCGCGATGGGCCCGTTTCGCCAGTGGTCGGTCGCGCTCAACGGCAGCAACCTCACCGACAAGCGCACCGCGAGCAACCTGACCGCCTTCAGCGCCTCCGACCCGCAGGGCAAGACCTTCGCCTTCCACGCCAACGCACCGCGGCAGGTGTTTTTGACCATCGACGCCCGATTCTGATCCGTTCTGGTTTTAGCTCGACTCGACTTGGCCCGGCCCGGCCCGGCCCGGCCCGGTCCGGCCCGGCTTGGCTCTGGCTCTGGCCGTGCGCAGCCTAAGTCTCGCGAAGGCAAAGGACACCCGGAGGGCGGCGCGCATGGATGCGCGCCGTGCAACACCGGGACAAGGACGTCCCGTGTGTTGCATGCCTGCGTCAGCTTCGCGTGTGCGGGCTTTTGATTCAAAGAAAGGCATTTTTCTTTGGTTACCTTTCTTTTGTTGCTTATGACAAAAGAAAGTAACTCGCCCGCTTGCGGGCGAAAGCTTTGCACTTGCTTGAAGAAAGGAGCACCGCGAACCAAACCCCCTGTAGGCGCGGCGTGGTCCGCGACCGTGACCTCTCAATATCGCGCCGATGCCAGCCGCAGCCCTTCAGGGTAGAAGCGGCGCGAGCCGCGACCGCGCTGCGGCGGTCTTGCGGCGCACGGCCCAAGAAAGATCAGGATCAAAAAGATCAGGATCAAAAAGATCAAAAAGATCAAGATCAAACCCAAAGCTTCCGCCACTAAAGCGGCGGGTTACTTTCTTTTGTCTAAAGCAACAAAAGAAAGGTAACCAAAGAAGTTGCTTTTTTCTTGAATCCCAGGCCCGCACGAGCGATGCCGACGCAGCGATCTACATACGGGACCTCCCTGTCCCGATGAAAAACGGCCCGCATCCCTGCGGGCCGCCCTTCGGGTCTTCTATTGCCTTCGCGAGACTTAGGCTGCGCACAGCCAAGGCCATGCCAAGGCCATACCAAGGCCGAGCCAAAGCGAGGCAGGGACAGGGACCGCAGCGACTGCTGGGGTGAGCCCCCCGACTGGATCGCCAAGGCCCCCCGTTCACACCCACCCACACCCCTCTAGACCATCGTCGTAACGCCACCCGCCCGCCCCTTGGTCTAGCCTGCGAGCGGTAGCCCCCAGGTCGTACGAGGCAGCCGCATGCGTGACGAGGCCGAGTCTTATCAAGCGTTCCACCGCCGCTCGATCGAGCAGCCCGAAGCGTTCTGGGCCGAGCAGGCGCAGGCGATCCACTGGCACAAGCCGCCGCAACAGATCCTCGATTATTCGCGGCCGCCGTTCCGGCGCTGGTTCGCCGGCGGCGAAACCAACCTGTGCTACAACGCGGTCGACCGCCATCTCGAAGCGCGCGGCGATCAGGCCGCGCTGATCGCGATCTCCAGCGAAACCGGGTCGACCCGCGAGGTCAGCTACGCCGAACTGCATCGCGAAGTGAATACCTTCGCCGCGATCCTGAAGTCGCTCGGCGTCGGCCGCGGCGACCGCGTGGTGATCTACATGCCGAACATGGCCGAGGCGGTGTTCGCCATGCTCGCCTGCGCGCGCATCGGCGCGGTGCATTCGGTGGTGTTCGGCGGTTTCGCCGCGCACAACCTGGCGCTGCGCATCGACGACGCCACCCCGAAGCTGTTGGTCTGCGCCGATGCCGGCATCCGCGGCGGCAAGGTCATTCCCTACAAGCCCCTGGTCGATGCGGCCTGCGCCGAAGCGCAGTCGCCGCCGCCGCGGGTGTTGATCGTCAGCCGCGGTCTCGACCCGGCGCCGAGCCTGGTCGCCGGGCGCGACGTGGATTACGCCGCGTTGCGCGCCGAACACGACGGCGCCCGGGTCGAGGTCGAATGGCTCGAGTCCAACGAGCCCAGCTATCTGCTCTACACCTCCGGCACCACCGGCAAGCCCAAGGGCGTGCAGCGCGACGTCGGCGGCTACGCGGTCGCGCTGGCCCTGTCGATGTGGTCGATTTACGACATCCGCGCCGGGCAGGTGATGTTCTCGACCTCCGACGTCGGCTGGGCGGTCGGCCATTCCTACAACGTCTATGGCCCGCTGATCGCCGGCGCGACCTCGGTACTGTACGAGGGGTTGCCGACGAATCCCGACCCGGGAATCTGGTGGCGCATCTGCGAGCGGTACGGCGTGCGCACCATGTTCTCCTCGCCGACCGGCATCCGCGTGCTGAAGAAGCAGGACGCCGCCTGGCTGAAGAAGCACGACCTGTCGAAACTGCAGTGGCTGTTCCTCGCCGGCGAGCCGCTCGACGAACCGACCGCGCACTGGATCACCGAAGGCATCGGCAAGACCATCGTCGATAACTACTGGCAGACCGAAACCGGCTGGCCGGTGTTGTCCCTGATGCCCGGCCTGGATCTGCAGCCGGTCAAGTTCGGTTCGCCGGGCTTGCCGACGCCGGGCTATCACCTGCGGGTGATCGACGAAGCCACCGGCGCCGACGTCGGCCCGCGCGAGAAGGGCGTGCTGGTGATCGTGCCGCCGTTGCCGCCGGGCTGCATGACCACGGTCTGGAACGACGACGCGCGTTTCCTGTCGAGCTACTTCGGCCATTTCAAGGAATTGCTGTACAGCTCGCTGGACTGGGCGATCCGCGACGAGGACGGCTACACCTTCATCCTCGGGCGCACCGACGACGTGATCAACGTCGCCGGTCATCGCCTCGGCACGCGCGAGATCGAGGAGTCCGTCGCCAGCCACGCCAGCGTCGCCGAAGCCGCGGTCATCGGCGTGCACGACGAGCTCAAGGGACAGGTGCCGGTGGTGTTCGCCACCCTCAAGCAAGCCGTCGACCAGCAGGACCCGGCCAGCGCCGCGGCCGGCATGCAGCGCTGCGTGGTCGAGCAGCTCGGCGCGGTCGCGCGGCCGGCGCGGGTGTACGTGGTGAACGCCTTGCCCAAGACGCGCTCGGGCAAATTGCTGCGGCGTTCGATCCAGGCCCTGGCCGAAGACCGCGACCCCGGCGATCTGTCCACCCTCGACGATCCCGCCGCTCTCGACGAGGTCCGTCGCGCCCTGGCGCGCGGGGCCGACGCCGGCGGCTGAGGGGCGGGCGGAGGCATTGGCTTTCTTGACACGACCTTTTCCGCAATCGCGTTAGCATCGGCGGCAACTGCGGGTATGTCCGCTCTCATCGCCAAAAGCGAGGCAGAACGCGTAATGGAAGCAGAACAGGACAGCGCGCCGGGCTGGGAGGCGATCGACCGGGCCCTGAGCCGGTTGTATCTGCGTCAGGAGCCCAAGCACTACGGCCCCCACGGCAACGGCGGCAATGACCCCTTGGCGGCCATTCGCGCCTATAAGCGCATCATCCCGGTGCCGCACTGGCATTTCGTCACCTACGGTTTGAGCGAACTGCACGGCAAGACCTCAGACGATCCGCAGCGCAGCGGTTTCGGTTTCGAGTTGACCTTCCGCCTGTCCAACCCGGACGACAGCGAAGAGCCGCCTGCCTGGGTGCCGGATTTCCTGCAGAACCTCGCCCGCTACGTGTTCGAAAGCGGCAACGTGTTCAACGCCGGGCATTACCTCAATGCCAACGGCCCGATTGCGGCCGATACCGCGACCCGGATCCAGGCGGTCGCATTCGCGCCCGATCCGGAACTGCCGGCGATCGACACCGAGAACGGACGGGTCGAGTTCCTGCAGGCGGTCGGCATCACCAACGAGGAGGAATTCGCGCTCAAGCGTTGGTCGACTTTGCGGGTGCTGGACGTATTCCTCGATTACCTGCCGCTGTGGGTGACCGAACTCGATCGCGAGTCCCTGGTCGACGACCCGGAGGTTGCCGAGCGTCTGCATCAGGGTTCCGCGCAGGAAGGCTCCAGTTCGGCGATGGTCTATACCGAGCAGTTGGAGTGGCGCCAGCACAAGCGCCTGCTGCGCCAGCCGATCACCGAGATCGTGCTGGACTCGCGCCAGGTCGGCGAACTGCTCGCCCTGTTGCCGCTGCGCCTGCCGTTCGGCAAGCCCTTCAGCCTGATCGGCCCGTCGGCGCGGATCGTGTTCGAGCCGGCGGCGCGCACCGGCGCGCACGCCGACGGCGAGGCCCTGCATCTGCGCCTGAACGAGGCGACTTTGCGCAATCTGGTGGCCTGTTTGCGCACCCAGGAAGGGCGCTACAAGGTCGAGGGGCTGGATGCGGTGGAAGTGGTGGTCCGCAAGAGCGAAGGCCAACCGCGCCAGGACGCCCGCCAGCACGGCTGAGCCGGCCGGGCCGAACCGCCAGTTGCGCCGGCGCGCCGGGATGCGCCCTGGCGCGGCCTGTACGGGGTCGGCATCGGCGAGCGGGGCAGGCGGGTTAAAATGCCGGATCGCCCCGCCCGGGCCCTCCGGAGTTCCAAGATGACCTTATTGTCCGCAGGCGCGAAGTTCCGCGCCGCGCTCGCCGAAGAATCGCCGTTGCAGGTCATCGGCGCGATCAACGCCAATCACGCGCTGCTCGCCAAGCGCGCCGGGTATCGCGCGATCTATCTGTCCGGCGGCGGCGTCGCCGCGGGGTCCCTGGGCCTGCCGGACCTGGGCATCAACACCCTCGAAGACGTACTGATCGACGTGCGCCGCATCACCGACGTGTGCGATCTGCCGTTGCTGGTCGATATCGACACCGGCTTCGGCCCGAGTGCGTTCAATATCGAGCGCACGGTCAAGTCGCTGATCAAGGCCGGCGCGGCCGGATGCCACATCGAGGACCAGGTCGGCGCCAAGCGTTGCGGTCATCGCCCGGGCAAGGAGATCGTCCCGGCCGACGAAATGGTCGACCGGGTCAAGGCCGCAGCCGACGCCAAGACCGATCCCGGGTTCTTCCTGATCGCGCGCACCGACGCGATTGCGGTCGACGGCGTCGATGCCGCGATCGAACGCGCGATCGCCTGCGTGGAAGCCGGCGCCGACGGCATCTTCGCCGAGGCCGCCTACGACCTGCCGACCTACCGCCGCTTCGTCGATGCGGTCAAGGTGCCGGTGCTGGCCAACATCACCGAATTCGGCCAGACCCCGTTGTTCACCCGCGACGAACTGGCCTCGGCCGGGGTCGCCATCCAGCTGTATCCGCTGTCGGCGTTCCGGGCCATGAACAAGGCCGCCGAGAACGTCTATCAGGCGATCCGCCGCGACGGCCACCAGAAGAACGTGGTCGACACGATGCAGACCCGCGAAGAGCTGTACGACCGCATCGGCTACCACGCCTTCGAAGGCAAGCTCGACGCGCTGTTCGCCAAGAAGAACGGTTGAGCCGATTCTCCCTGCTCCCGACGCGGGAGGGGTATTCGATTTTTCTTCTCCGGCAAGCGGGATAGATGTTTGGTTCTCTTCCCGCGAGCGGGACAGGGAACATGGAACAACAGAAAACTTCATCGAGGACGGACCATGAGCGATACGCAACAGACCCTGCCCAAGCCCAAGAAATCCGTGGCCCTCAGCGGCACCGCCGCGGGCAATACCGCCCTGTGCACCGTCGGCCGCAGCGGCAACGATCTGCATTACCGCGGCTACGACATCCACGACCTGGCGACCCAGTCGACCTTCGAGGAGGTCTCGCACCTGCTGGTGCACGGGGCGCTGCCGACGGCTTCGCAGCTCAAGGCCTACAAGACCAAGCTCAAGCGCCTGCGCGGGCTGCCGGCGATCGTCACCGATGCGCTCGAACTGGTGCCGGCCAACGCGCATCCGATGGACGTGCTGCGCACCGGCTGTTCGGTGCTCGGCACCGTGCTGCCCGAGCGCGAAGGCCACGTCGCCTCCGAAGCGCGCGACATCGCCGACCGCCTGATCGCCAGCTTCGGTTCGATGCTGCTGTACTGGTGGCATTTCACCCGCAACGGCCGCCGCATCGACTGCGAGACCGACGACGACAGCGTCGCCGCGCACTTCCTGCACCTGCTGCACGGCGAGCCGCCGAGCGCGCTGCACGCCGACGCGCTCGACAAGTCGCTGATCCTGTACGCCGAGCACGAGTTCAACGCCTCGACGTTCACCGCGCGCGTCATCGCCGGCACCGGGTCGGACCTGCATTCGTGCATCACCGGCGCGATCGGCGCCCTGCGCGGGCCCAAGCACGGCGGTGCCAACGAAGTCGCGATGGACATCATCTCGCGCTACGGCGACGCCGATGCCGCCGAGGCCGACATCCGCGCCCGCGTGGAGCGCAAGGAAATCGTGATCGGCTTCGGCCATCCGGTCTATACGGTCGGCGATCCGCGCAACCCGATCATCAAGGAACTCTCGCGCAACCTGTGCAAGGAAGGCGGCAACCAGACCCTGTTCGAGGTCAGCGAGCGCATCGAGAACCTGATGTGGGACCTGAAGAAGATGTTCCCGAACCTGGATTGGTACTCGGCCTCGGCTTATCACATGATGGGCATCCCGACGCCGATGTTCACTCCGCTGTTCGTGATCGCCCGCACCACCGGTTGGAGCGCGCACGTGATCGAGCAGCGCGAGGACGGCAAGATCATCCGCCCGAGCGCGAACTACACCGGGCCGGAAGACCGCGCCTACGCGCCTATCGAGCAGCGCTGAACGCCGGCCGCCGGCTTCGCGCCGGCGGCTTAAACGCAGGACGGCCACGCAAAAGGCCAGGCTTCGAGCCTGGCCTTTTCGTTTGCGCGCGCGGCGTCCAGCGTAGCGATCGCCGTATACGACTAACGTCGAATACGACACAGAAACGTCATGGTGCGACATGGCATAGTCCCGGACCAGCCGGGAGGACGACGGCGTGGCCGCGCGCATGCGCATGGCCTGGGGAATACACGCCGCGCCCTCCGGCCTCGGACCTCCGTCGTGCGACGGGATTCAACACGGGGAATACCATGCGCGACAGCGATATGCCGGTTAAGACCAACGACGGTCGGGACGAAATCCAGAACCGCTCGCGCAAGTTGCCGCCGGTCTTGCGTTCGATCCTGCTGATCGTCGACGGCGACCGCAGCGTGCGCCATCTGCGCGACCTGATCGGCAGTCTGCACGGGCCGACCGATGCCCTCGAACAGTTGGAAGCGATGGGCCTGATCGCCTCGTCGGCAGCCGTGGCCGCGACCATGACCGCGCATGCGCCGACCCCCGGCATCGCCTTCGCCGCCGCACCGCCGCCGCTATCGGCGGCGGACGCCGCGCAGCGTTACCAGACGCTGTACACGCTGATGAGCGAGACCGTGCGCGAGCATCTCGGTCTGCGCGGTTATTTCCTGCAGTTGAAGATCGAGCGTTGCGGCAACAGCGAAGAGCTCGCCGAGTTGCTGCCCGAGCTCAGCGCCGCCCTGGCCAAGGTGCGCAAGGACAACATCGCCGCCGAGATCGAAGACCGCTTCGCCGCCGGGGTTTGATCGTAAGACGGTTTGTGTCGCCTATTTCCTGGAGCGATGATCTAAAGGGTAGGAGCGGCGCAAGCCGCGACCGCGATCTTTCGATCGATGGCGATATCGTTTCGTGCGTGCGGCCGCAGACGTGGACGCTGATGCCTCGTTCCCGCGCGTTGCCTATCGCATTGCGGCCGCGCCGCTTCGCCTGTCGCGGCTCGCGCCGCTCCTACCCCAAAGCGGTGCGACCGCTCCTGCCTCTTACAGCAGGCCTTCGGCCTTCAATGCCGCCTGCACGCCGGCGTCGGCTTCCATGCGGCGCTTGAATGCCGCCAGATGCTCGTAGCCGGACAGGTCGACCTTGACCGAATCGGCCCAGCGCAGGGTGATGTAAAGATAGGGATCGGCGTAGCTGCGGAAGCCGGCGATCCACTCGCGATCGGCCAGGCGCTGGTCGGCCGTGGCATACAGGCCGCGCAGGCGTTCGCGTGCGTGTTGGCGCAGGGTGTCGGCTTGCGTCGGATCGGGATGGAACTTGCCCGGCGCGAAGATCGGCAGGAACGCGGGATGCAGGTCGGAGTTGACGAAGGCCAGCCAACGCGCGGCTTCGGCGTGGTGCTGCGCGCTGCCGTCGCCGGTGAGCTGCGCCTGCGGAAAATTGTCGGCGATGTAGCCCATGATCGCGGCGTTCTGGGTCAGCACGAAGTCGCCGTCGACCACCACCGGCACCGCGCCGGCCGGATTGATGGCGAGGAAGGCGGGCGCCTTCATCGAGTCCTTGTCCATCACTTCGACTTCGAACGCGCCGCCGGTCCACTGCAGGGCGATATGGTCGGCGGTCGAACACGCGCCGGGCTTGCTGTAGAGCTTCATGCTTAACGCCTCCATGAAAGAAAAAAAGCAGGTCGGCGACTATCACCGACCTGCTTCGTATCCTCAAGGAGGAGACTGCAACGGAGCGTTACGACACCGGCGCCATGGGCCGGTCGCGAACGCGGCCCCGGCCTTCGCCGGCGCTTTCGATCTTCAGCGGCATCAGCCCTTGCTGACGCCTTTGGGCAACTCGGCCTCGGCGACGACGCGGCGCGGCTTGAGCTTCTGCACCTTGTAGAAGGTGTGGTCGCCGATGGTCGCGACCTGGTAGGCGTTGCGCCAGGACGGGCTGGCGATCGCCAGGGCGGCGAAGTGGCTCGCGCCCGGCACGATTTCCTTGCGTTGACCGGCCGGCAGGGCCCAGTTGCGTTCGGCGGCCAGGGCGACGTTGACCGACTCGGTCCAGGCCTCGCTGTTGCTCAGACGGGTGCCCGGCGAGACCAGGCTCGGGGCGAACTGCTTGTTGGCGGTGACCACTTGGCAGACCGTGGAGCCCCACAGGCCGCTGTCGCGACGGCGCAGGGCGACCTCGGCGACGGCTTGCTGGCCGCGCAGGGACTGATCGCGGGCTTCCAGGTACACGGTGGTGCTCAAACACAGCGAATCGGCGGTTTGTGGCGGCAATACCGAGGCCAACCACAGGATCCAGGCCAGTTTCATCGTTGACTCCTTGCTCCGTTGCGCTGGCCGCACTTCGTCTTCCATCTCCATGGAACGGGAGATGGCGACAGCGGTGAGGCCGCATGGCGTACTGGGGAGGGCGGCGGCTCTACGGCGCGCTTTGCCCCGTCACCGGGAACCGTGTCGTGTCCGACGCGGGCGGTGTGGGATGCCACCTCTGCAGGGGCGGCGGAAAAGTTGGCGCAAGGTAGCGACGGCTTGCCAAACAAACCCTGAATGACAATTTCTAAGTTTCTAAATTAGTTGGAGTTTTTATTCTGAATAGGCCTTAGGCCCTTGGTTTCATTGGGCTTCAGCCCGGCACGAACCGTGCCCGGGTCGTCTCATCTGTTCATGATCCCGTCTGGGAGGGGCGGCTCGCAGCGTCGATTTGGCGTCTCCGGCCCCGGGTGGACTCGGCAATCGGCTGGATTCGGCCTTTGTCCGGCCGCTTCGAACCCCAGGGGTAGGAGCGGCGCAAGCCGCGACCACGACCCCTGGGGTGGCGGCGTTGCGATCCCGGCAAGCGTTCCTGGTCTGCTGATCGCGACGCCGCAGACATATATATGTATCGCCGCAGGGGAGCGGCGACTCGGCGCTTCGATGTCTGGCAATAACGCAGCCGCAAGCCGGCTGCTGCGATTCTCTTAGAAGGTAGCCGCAAGACGGCTGCCGCGTATCGTTCTACAAGGCAGCCGCCAAGCGGCTGCCTTGGTCGATCGCCCGCTTGGCGTCGAGTTCGGCGGCCACGTCGGCGCCGCCGATCACGTGCACCGGCTTGCCGCTGTCGGCGAGCGCCGCGGCCAGCGGCTTGAACGGTTCCTGGCCGGCGCAGATCACTACCTGGTCGACCGGCAGCAGCTGCTCGCTGCCGTCGACGCGGATGCGCAAGCCTGCGTCGTCGACGCCGACGTATTCGACCCCGCCGATCATCCGCACCTGCTTGGCCTTGAGGGTGGCGCGATGGATCCAGCCGGTGGTCTTGCCGAGCTTCGCCCCGGGCTTGCCGGGACTGCGCTGCAGCAGCCAGACCTCGCGCGCCGGCGGCTCCGGCCGCGGTGCGACCAGGCCGCCGCGGTTGTCGCCGTAGCCCAGGTCGACGCCCCATTCGGCGCGCCAGCGGGCCGGGTCCAGGCTGACCGAAGCGCCTTCGTGGACCAGGTACTCGGCGACATCGAAGCCGATGCCGCCGGCACCGATGATCGCCACCCGCTTGCCCGGCACCACCTGGCCCTTGAGCACGTCGAGATAGGAACAGACCTTGGGATGGTCGGCGCCAGGAAAATTCACCTGGCGCGGGGCGATGCCGGTCGCCAGCACCACCTCGTCGAAGCCGGCCAGCGCAGCCGCGTCGGCGCGCGTGCGCAGGCGCAACTCGACCCCGGTCTGCTCGAGCTTGCCGCCGAAGTAGCGCAGGGTTTCGTAGAACTCTTCCTTGCCGGGGATCTTCTTGGCGAGGTTGAATTGGCCGCCGATCTCGTCGGCGGCGTCGAACAGGGTCACGCGATGGCCGCGCTCGGCCGCGACCGTCGCGCAGGCCAGGCCGGCCGGGCCGGCGCCGACCACGGCGATGCGCTTGGGCGCGCGGGTCGGCAGGTAGTTCAGCTCGGTCTCGGCGCAGGCGCGCGGATTGACCAGGCAGCTGGCGTGCTTGTTCTGGAACACGTGGTCGAGGCAGGCCTGGTTGCAGCCGATGCAGGTGTTGATGTCGGCGCTGCGCTGCGCGCGCGCCTTGGCCACCCACTGCGAATCGGCCAGCAGCGGCCGCGCCATCGACACCATGTCCGCCTCGCCCGCGGCGAGGATGCGCTCGGCCACATCGGGCATGTTGATGCGGTTGGTGGTGATCAGCGGCAGATCGACTTCGGGCTTGAGTCGCGCGGTGATGCCGGTGAAGGCGCCGCGCGGCACCGAGGTGGCGATGGTCGGCACCCGCGCTTCGTGCCAGCCGATGCCGGTGTTGATCAGGGTCGCGCCGGCGGCTTCGATGGCCTTGGCCTGCACGACCACGTCGGCCCAGCTCGAGCCTTCCTCGACCAGGTCGATCATCGACAGGCGGTAGATGATGATGAAGTCCGGCCCACAGGCTTCGCGGATGCGGCGCACGATCTCGACGCAGAAGCGGATGCGATGGGCGGTGTCGCCGCCCCAGGCGTCCTTGCGCTTGTTGGTGCGCGGCACGGTGAACTGGTTGAGCAGATAGCCTTCCGAACCCATCACCTCGACGCCGTCGTAGCCGGCCTCGCGGGCGAGCCGGGCGGTGCGCACGAAGGCCTTGATCTGGCGCTCGACCCCGCCGGCCGACAGCGCCCGCGGAGTGAACGGGTTGATCGGCGCCTTGAGCTTGCTCGGCGCGACCTGCAGCGGGTGATAGCCGTAGCGCCCGGCGTGCAGGATCTGCATGCAGATGCGCCCGCCGTGCGCGTGCACGGCCTTCGTCACCTGGCGGTGCTTCGCGGTTTCCCAGGGCCAGCTGAGCTTGCCGCCGAAGGGCTTGAGCCAGCCGACGACGTTCGGGGCGAAGCCGCCGGTGACGATCAGGCCGACCCCGCCGGCGGCGCGCTCGCCGAAATAGGCCGCCAGCTTGGGAAAGTCGGCGGCCTTGTCTTCCAGGCCGGTGTGCATCGAGCCCATCAGCACGCGGTTGGGCAGGGTGCAGAAGCCCAGGTCCAGCGGTGCGAACAGCTGCGGATAGAGCGGATGCGGGGCGGGGTTGCTGGCGGCCGTGGACATGCTGGCTGGATACGCTGGCGTATGGATTGTGCACGATGCCGGGAAAGCCGTGCCAATTCAAGGTCCGCGTCAAAGCGGCGAGAGGACAGGCACCGAACGCGGCGGATTGCAACGGTTGTCACGGACCGGACCCATCGCCGAACATGCCCGACCTCTTGCAGTCCCGAATCCATGGACGCCGCCCCGGAACCCAGCCTCCAGGACTATCTGCGCGCCGACATCGTCGCCGCCGACCTGCCCGACCTGCAGCCGCTGCTGGGCGCGCGCGATCTGCTGCGCGCGTTCTCGACCCTGTTCCACGGCGGCGAGGAGTCGGTGATGGTGCGGCTGCTGGTGCTGCGCGCCATCGGCGAACGCGGCCAGGCGCCGGACTGGTCGCCGCAGGAACTGCGCGAACACTTCGGCTACCTCGACCCGGTCAAGTTCGACACCGTCATCGGCCGCCTGCGCGAGAACGACCTGTTGCTGTGGGACGGCGAAACCCAGCGTTACCGGATCAGCCCGGTCGGGCGCCAGGCGCTGGCCTCGATCGGGCTGCTGCTGCAGTTCAACCGCGAAGGCGACGAGCTGGCCTACGTCACCGCGCAGATCGCCGCCGGCCAGGCGGTCGGCCGGGTGCGTTCGGACGATCTGCAGCACCTGCTGTCGCGCCTCAACGAGTTGCGCGAGGACTTCGACCAGGCGGTGCTGAGCGGTTCCGAACACCGCATCCAGCGCGCCGCCGGCACCTTGCAGTCGGCCTGGCGCTGGATCGAGAAGGGCACCGAGATCGTCGAGGAGATTTCCTCGGACGCCGAGCTCGACAGCCACACCCACCGCGTCGCCCAGCAGATCGGCCGCGCCCAGAGCGCGATGCTGCGCCAGGCCTCGGTGTTCCAGCGCGCGCTGAGCCAGCTCGACCGCCATCGCGTGCACCTCGGCGCGAGCGGCCTGTCGTCTTCGGACGTCAACCGCTATTTGCGCGGACTCGACATCGAGGCGCTCGCCGCGCATGCCGACGACGTGCTCGCGCGTTCGGCGATCCCGGCCTTCATGCTGGCGCCGATCGCGCTCGACGTGGCCGAGTACGAACTGGTCGAACGCGAACGCGAAGCGCGCGAAGACCAGTCCCTGCCGCCCGCGCAGGCCGCGCCCGATACCGACGCTTCGCCGGCCGCGGCCACCGACTTCCAGTTCGCCGAACGCTGGCTGGACGAATTGACCGCGCTGAGCGGCGATGCCGCCGCGCTGATCGACGTGGTGCCGCAGGACAGCTTCTCGCTCAGCGCCTATCGCCTGTCCTTGCTCGGCCTGATCGGCGACCCCGGCGCCGAGAACCGCAACGGCGTCAGCGCCTCGATGGCGCGGCTGCCGCTGGCGTGGCGGGTCGAACCCGAATTCGAGCCCGTCGACCGCGCCGGCGTGGCCTACATGAGCCGCGGCCGGCTCGAGGCGATCACCGAGGAAATGCGCCTGGCCGCGCGCGCGCCGCGCAAGCGCACGACGAAACACGAAACCCCCGACGGCGGCGAAGCGTCCACGGACGAACGCCAGGCCGCGGCCAAACCCAAGAAGACCGCCTCCGGGCGCGGCGCTGCGCCTGCGGGCAAACGCGCCAAAGCGACCAAGGACACCGCAGACACCCGATGAACGACCCTATCGCCTCTCTGATCGCGCGGCTGATCGCCGAGCGTTGGCTGCCGCGCGATGACGTGGCGGTCCGCGAACTGCTGACCGACGCCGAACAGCGCAACGACCTCGACCGCCGCCTCGCCGCGTCGGGCCTGCGCCTGCTCGAACACCCCTACGCCGCCAACATCGCGGTCGGCATCGCCCGCCCGCAGGAATCGGCGGTGTTCGGCAGCGCTAAGGCCTGGTCCTCGACCAACCTGCAACTCGACCGCGACGCGATCGCGCTGTTGGTGGTGCTGTGGGCGCTGTTGGTGCTGCCCAAGCGCCAGCGCCAGATCGCGCGCCAGCAGGCCGACCGCGACCAGGACCAGGAGCAGATGTTCGCCGAGCTCAAGCCGATCCCGGTCGGCGCCGAAGTGGTCGAACCGATCAACGAGCGCACCTTGCTCGCCGACTTCGGCGAGAAGCTCGGCGGCAAGACCCGGATCCAGTTCAACCTGGGTTCGCTGGCGCGGCAGGGCTTCATCGTCCGCCGCAAGGAGCGGATCCACGAGGGACCGTTGCTGGACCTGGCGCTGGATTACGAACGCATCGCCGGCCGGGTGATGAACGGCGCGCTGTCCTTCGTCGTCGCCGAGGCGCGCCACTATCGCGGCGACCCGGCGGAGCCCGAAGGCGAGAGCGCGGCCGAAGCCGAAGCCGATGCGGCGCTGCTGGCCGACATCGAAGCCGGCATCTATTCCGACCTCGACACCTATGCCGAGGCGAACGCCGAATACGACTCCACGGCTTCGAACGAGGGCGGCGCCGAGCCGGCGCCGCAGATCGCGTCCGGCGAAGCCGATGCGATCGACGACCATGATGCCGACGCCGATGCCGAAGTGGATCTCGAAATCGAAACGGTCGCTGCGGACGCCGGCAATGATGACGAAGTAACCGTGTCGACCCGACCGAAGCACGACGAGGAGGCCGCGGCCGATGTTTGAATTCCGCTCGCTGGAACTCGTGCACTGGGATTATTGGCAGCGCTTCCAACTGCCGCTGGACGCTTCGATCGTTACCGTGGTCGGCCCGAACGGTTCGGGCAAGACCACCTTGCTCGATGCGCTGCGCACCCTGCTGGCGATCGAGGATCGCGACACCGCGCGCGACTACAAGACCTATCTGCGCCACAACGGCAAACCCTATGCCTGGTTGCGCGCGGTGGTCAGCAACCGCCCCGACCGGCGCGGCGGCCGGCCGTTCTTCCCGATCAAGGACGACGTGGTCACCCTGGCCTGCCGCATCCGCAAGCGCGGCGGCGACTGGAGCCGCGACTACCAGATCGTGGCCGGCGACACCCCGGTGGAGACTCTGGAGCAGGGCGGCGAATGGCTCGGCGTGCGCGACTATCGCGTGCGCCTGGCCGGTGCCGGCCTGACCCGCGCGATCTGCCGCGTGCTGACCCTGGAACAGGGAGCGACCGACAAGCTCTGCCAATATTCTCCGCGGGACCTGCTGCAGCTGATCTTCGACGTGTTCGAAGACAAGGCCGTGCTCGACGACTACCAGCGCGCCCGCACCGAGCAGTTCGACGTCGAGAAGGAGTTGCAGCAACTCGGCCAGGACCTGGCCGGTCTGCATCTGCGCCTGGAGTCGGCCAAGGCCGACGTGCGTTCGTTCGAGGAAGGCAATGCGCTGCGCAATCAGCGCCAGCGCCTGGAAAGCGAGATCGCGCCCAAGGTCGAGCTGGCCGACCAGCGTGCGGTGATCGACGGCGCCAAGCCGCGCCTGACCGGCCTACGCCGCGCTTTGCGCGAACGCGAGCGGGTGCTGGAAGAGATGCGCGCGCAGGACGCCATCGCCGCGACCGCCCGCGACGTGTTGCAGGAAGCCATGCGCGAAGCGCGCCGGCAGGTGACCGCCAGCGAACAGGCTTTCACCCAGGCGCGCGACGCCGCGCGCGACGCCGAGATGCTGGTCAAGCGCCGCGACGAGCTGGCCAAGCTGCAGGCGCAGCGCGGCGCCATCGACGTCGAGGCGCTCAGCGCCAGCGTCGAGAACGGCCGTCGCCGCCAGGCCGAGCTCAAGCTCGAAGCCGAACGCGACCGCAAGCGCAGCGGCGAGATTTCCGCGCAGATCGCCGCCCTCAGCGGCGGCGGCCGCATCGTCGAGCCGTTCGAGCGCGATTTCCGCGCCGGGCTCGACCGGGCCGGCATCAAGCACCACGTGCTGACCGAACTGGTCGAGATCACCGACCCGCAATGGTCGGTCGCGGTCGAAGCGGTGCTCGCGCCGTACCGGCATCTGCTCGTGCTGGAGAACCCCAAGGACGCGCGCGTCGCCTGGAAGCTCGGCGAGAGCCAGCAGTACCGCCACTTCATCGTCGCCGAACGCGCGCCGGTGCCGAAAGCCGGCGCCGGCACGCTGCTCGAAGTGGTGCGCTTCTCGGCCGATCCACCGGCGTGGTTGCCGCGCCAGCTCGACCGCATCCGCCGGGTCACCGACATCGAGCACGGCTCGCGCCTGCCGGCCGGGCAGGACTGGATCACCCAGAAGGGCTATCTGCGCGAAAGCCGCGGCGGCCGCCATATCGGCGGCACCCAGCACCACTTCGGTACCGGTGCGCGCCAATCGCACCTGGCCGAGTTACGGGCCGAACTCGCGACGATCGCCCAGCGCAGTCAGTCGCGCGAAGCCGAGCTGCAGGAACTGAGCCAGCGCGTCGACGCCGAACAATCGCGCCTGATGGGGCTCGATGCGGCGCAGGAACTGGTCACCCGCGCGGCCGAATTCGCCGATGCCCAGGCGCGGCTGCCCGGCCTGGCCGAAGCCGCCGCCGAAGCCGCCGCGGCGCTGGCGCAGGCGCGCGCCAGGATCGACGAGGCCGCCGAACAGGACAAGGCCGAAGGCATCGCCGCGGCCAAGCGCCAGGGCCAGATCGACGCGCTCGCCCGCGAACTGCGCGAACGCGCCCAGCAGATCAACGGCGAACGCCAGAGCCTGATCCAGCGCATCCTCGACTACCGCCGCAAGCGCGCGATGATGCCGGAGGCTTGGCGCAGCGCCGCCGCGCTCGCCGCCGCTCGCGAGGAATACGAGAGCGCCTCGGCGGTGCGTCGCGAGATCGAGCGCATGGACGACCGCCTGGCCCGCGGCGGTTTCGTCGAGGACGAATCCTGCATCCCGCTGCGCGACAAGATCGCAGCCGACCACGGCGAACTGGAGAACTCCATCGGCCGTCGCGAATCGCACCTGGAGCGCGCCAAGCGCCTGACCCAGGAAGCGCGCGGCGCCTACATCAACGTGTTGCGGGCCACGGTGCGCCGTTACAAGAAGAACCTCGCCGCGCTCGGCGAACTCGCCGGCATCGGCGTCGACGCCGACATGCCCGAATTGGCCAACGACGACGTCGCCCTGGCCCAGGCCGGCCTGTCGGTGCGTTTCGACTTCGACCGCAAGGGCTGGATCGGCCTCGACGACGGCGAAGCCTCGGGCGGACAGCAGGTAATGAAGTCCCTGTTGCTGCTGGTGGCCTTGTTGCGCGACGAGGATCAGCCCGGCGGCTTCGTCTTCATCGACGAACCCTTCGCCCACCTGGACGTGTTCAACATCGAGAAGGTCGGCCGCTTCCTGCGCGCCACCGATGCGCAGTACATCCTGACCACGCCGATCACCCACAACCTCAACGTGTTCGAACCCTCGGACCTGGTGTTGGCGACCAGCAAGCGCCGCGGCGGCAGCCCCTGGGCCGAAGCCGTGGCCGTGCTCAAGCGCAAACTCGAAGACAAGGCGGCGTAATCGGGAGGCGGCGCTGCCGCCTCGTTTTTGTCGTCCCAGCCATTCCGGTGGCTTCTGCTGTTCCCTGGGCAAAGGGACAGCAGTTCGCCGGCTCGCTGCCTCTGCTGTTGCTGTTCCTCCCTTTGAAAAAGAGGGCAGGGGAGCTGCTTTTGTTCTTCCACGCGACAAAGCAGCCGCCTTGCGCCGCGAACTTCGCTCAGCAGCGAAGCTCACGCCGTCGCCGCCGCCCTGCAAAGGGGCAACGGCTCGCGCACCGGAATCGCTCGCGCCCACGAGTACACGGCGACCGCTGCCGTGCTGCGCCTGCGTGCATCAGGTGGAACGATAAATCCCACCGATCCGGGGCCTGGACCAATTGACTCCTGCCGCGCCGGCCTTACTCTATGCACACCCGAAACCGCAGCCGCACCGCGCCCATGAAGTCGTTCCCGCTACTGATATCGCTGCAAGCCCAGCGCGAGAGCGCGGGCCGGGTGCGCCTGCCTTCTGTGATCTTCGGTCCCGGGTCGATGTAATCGACCGGTCGAAGCCACACCAGAACAGAGCACCCGCAAGGGTGCTTTTTTATTGCCCGCGGTTTATCGCCGACCCGGACCGAACCGGTCTTCGCGTCGGCCTGCCTCCATCGCAATGCCCGGAAAACCAAGGAGAACGTGCCATGAATTCCACGGCCGAAACCCAAACCTAGCCGCGCGCCCCGTCGCCAACAGGGACGCGCGGCCTCCCGTGTTGGCAACCAGGCATTCATCTCATGAACACCACGCTCCGTAAGGTTTCGACCCCCTCCCGCTGGCGCAACCTCGGCATCATCGCCCACGTCGACGCCGGCAAGACCACGCTGACCGAACGCCTGCTGTGGAAAACCGGCGCCATCCATCGCGTCGGCGAAGTCCACGACGGCGCCGCGACCACCGACTACACCGAGATCGAACAACGCCGCGGCATCACCATCGGCGCGGCCGCGGTGCAGACGTTCTGGACGCCGCAAGACCAAGCCGAACACCGGTTGACCATCATCGACACCCCGGGCCATATCGATTTCGCGATCGAAGTGGAACGCTCCCTGCGCGTGCTCGACGGCGCGGTCGCCGTGTTCAGTGCGGTCGACGGCGTGCAGCCGCAATCGGAAACCGTGTGGCGCCAGGCGCGCCGCCATGGCGTGCCGCTGATCGCGTTCGTCAACAAGATGGACCGCGTCGGCGCCTCGTTCGATCTCGTGCTCGCGCAGATGCGCGACAAACTCGATGCGACGCCGTGGCCGATCGGTTGGCCGCTCGGCGCGGAAAGCGAGTTGCGCGGCTGGGTCGATCTGGTCGATCGCAGCGTGGTGCTGTGGGACGACGCCGGCACGAGCCTGCGGCGCGCCTGGAGCGACGAAGAGGCCGACGAGTACACGCCGCTGCGCAGCCGCCTGATCGAACAGGTGGCCGACCACGACGACGAACTCGCCGATGCCTTCCTCGATGCGCGCGTCGTCGATGCCGCCTTGCTCAAGGCGGCGCTGCGCCGCGCCACCTTGAAAGGCGCGGGCACGCCGGTGCTGGCCGGTTCGGCGTTCAAGAACAAGGGCGTGGAAACGCTGTTGGACGCGATCGTCGCTTACCTGCCGTCGCCGCTGGATCGCCCCGCGGTCCGGGCCGAAAGCGATGCCGGCGAAGTGACGCTCGCTGCCGACGCGGGCGGGCTCTTGAGCGGTCTGTTGTTCAAGATCGTGCATCAGGAGCACGGCGCGCTGTCGTTCATCCGGCTGTACTCCGGCACCTTGCGGGTCGGCGACACGGTATGGGCTTCGGGTCGCGGGCGTGCGCAACGCGTCGGCCGCTTGCAGGTCGTGCAGGCCAACCGCGGCCAGGACGTCGAGGTGGCCTATGCCGGCGAGATCGTCGCGGTGGCGGGCTGGAAGGACGCGGTCAGCGGCGAGAGCCTCAGCGGCGTCGAGCGCAAGCTGGTGCTGGACACGATCCAGGCCCAACCGGCGGTGTTGTCCTGGCGTCTGACGGCCGGCAAGGCCAGCGATCTGATCCGTCTCGGACAGGGCCTGGCGAGCCTGGCCCAGGAGGACCCGTCGTTCCGTGTCGGCACGGATGCCGAGACCGGCGAAACGCTGGTGTGGGGCATGGGCGAGTTGCATCTCGACGTCATGGTCGAACGCCTGCGGCAGGAGTGGAACGTCGAGGTGCGCACCGGTTCGCCGCGCGTGGCCTATCAGGAAACGCCGAGCAGGCCGGCGACGGGCGTCGAGGGCAAGCTGTCCAAGCAGAACGGCGGTTCCGGCCAGTTCGCGCGCGTGGTGATCGATGTGGCGCCGCGCAGCGACGGCCAGTTCGAGTTCGTCGACCGCACCAGCGGCGGCGTGATGCCGAGAAACTTCGTCGCCGCGACCGAGAAGGGCCTGCGTGCGGCGCTGGCGGAAGGCCCGCGCGGTTACCCGGTGATCGGCCTCAGCGTGAGCCTCGTCGACGGCGAGACGCATGCGGTGGATTCGTCGGAACTGGCGTTCCAGCGCGCCGCTGCGGATGCGCTGAAGACCGCGTTGGCCTCGGCCGGCACGACCTTGCTCGAACCGGTGATGGCGCTGGTCGTCGACACGCCCGCGGGCAACGTCGGCGACGTGGTCGGCGACCTGCAACGGCGTGCCGGCCGGGTGTTGGCGATCGAGGACAAGGGCAGCCGGACCGATGTCACCGCACGCGCGCCGCTGGCGCAGTTGTCGGGCTATACGACGACCCTGCGTTCGTTGACCCAGGGCCGGGCCTCGGCCTCGATGGCGTTCGACCGCTACGAGCAGGCGCGCTCGGCGCCGCAGGCGGCTTGAGGCCGATGCGGAAGAGGAAAGAGTAAACAGGAGCGAGAAGGGGGCCGGCATGCCGGCCCCCTGAGTTCTCGGAGACAGGAGAATTCGCAGTCAAGAGTTTTCAGGGGGCTGCCGCGGTGAAGCCCTGGGTATTCCGCTCCGCCGAAGCAAAGCGGAGCCGGTCTTCGCGGGAACGGCGGCAGGAGGATTGCGCAGCACCACTTCCGGCACTCGCCCCCGCGAAACGCCAGGGCGCCATGCGACCTAGCCGGGTCCCGGTGACTTCAGAGTCGTGCCGACTCCCAACATCTCACCATCCCGCCAACACCAGTTTCCCGATGGTCGTCCCCGATTCCAGGCGGCGATGCGCTTCGCGCAAGGTCTGCGCGTCGATCTTGCCGAGGGTTTCGGTGTGCGTGCCCTTGAGCTCGCCGGCGTCGATCAGTTCGGCGACGCGGTCGAGCAGGCGGCCTTGTTCGATCATGTCGGCGGTGCCGAAGCGCGGGCGCGCGAACATCATTTCCCAGTGGATGCCGATGCACTTGGCCTTGTAGGGGTCGCCGATCTTCACCGCGCCGCTCGGTTCCACGATCAGGCCTACATGGCCTTGCGGGGCGAGCAGTTCGCCGAGCACCTCCCAGTAGCGGTCGGTGTCGGCCAGATTGAGCGCGGCATCGACCTGTTCGACGCCGAGCGCCCGCAACTGCGGCGCCAGCGGTTGACGATGGTCGACCACCTCGTCGGCGCCCATGCGCCGGCACCATTCGACGGTTTCCGCACGCGATGCGGTGGCGACGACGCGGAAGCCGGCGCGCTTGGCGATCTGGATCGCGATCGAGCCGACGCCGCCGGCACCGGCGATGATCAGCAAGGTCTTGCCGCGGCCGCCTTGTTCGCTGTCGTAGGGCATGCGCTGGAACAACAACTCCCAGGCGGTGATCGCGGTCAGCGGCAGCGCCGCGGCTTCGGCCGCGCTAAGCGACTTCGGCGCAGCGCCGACGATGCGTTCGTCGACCAGTTGCAGCTCGCTATTGCTGCCGGAGCGGGTGATGTCGCCGGCGTAGTAGACGCGGTCGCCGACCTTGAAGCGCGTGACCGCGTCGCCCACGGCCTCGACCACGCCGGCAGCGTCGTAGCCGAGCACGCGCGGCTGCGTCTCGACCTGCGGTTTCGGCGAGCGCACCTTGGTGTCGACCGGGTTGACCGAGACGGCTTCGACCCGCACCAGCAGGTCGTGGCCGCTCGCGCTCGGTGCGGGCAGCTCGACGTCGAGCAGCGACTGCGGATCGTCGATGGGCAGGTAACGGGTCAGGGCAACGGCTTTCATGAGGACTCCAGGACAGGACGAGGCGAGGGGATGAGGGATGAGGGGATCAGACCGGCGCCGGATTGCGTTCGGCGAACTGTCCGTTCCAGTACGGGTAATAAGGGTAGGGCGGCGTGACGGCGCTGGCTGCGTCGAGTTTCGCTATTTGCGCCGGGTCGAGGTTCCAGCCGATCGCGCCGAGGTTCTGCCGCAATTGCTCCTCGTTGCGCGCGCCGATCAGCACGGTCGATACGGTCGGCCGTTGCAGCAGCCAGTTCAGGGCGATCTGCGGCACGCTCTTGCCGGTCTCGGCGGCGACCTCGTCGAGCGCATCGATCACCCGGTACAGGCGCTCGGGGTCGACCGGCGGGGCGAAGCCGGCGGTGTCGTGCAGGCGGCTGCCTTCGGGCAGCGGCTGGCCGCGGCGGATCTTGCCGGTCAGGCGGCCCCAGCCGAGCGGGCTCCACACCACCGCGCCGACGCCCTGGTCCTGACCGAGCGGCATCAGCTCCCACTCGTAGTCGCGGCCGATCAACGAGTAGTAGGTCTGGTTGGCGACGAAGCGCGAATAGCCGTAACGGTCCGCGGCGGCCTGCGATTTCATCAGCTGCCAGCCTGAAAAATTCGACGCGCCGATGTAGCGCACCTTGCCGGCGCGGACCAGGTCGTCGAGCGTCGACATCACTTCCTCGACCGGCGTCATCGCATCGAAGTGATGCAGTTGCAGCAGGTCGATGTAATCGGTGTCGAGGCGCTTGAGCGCCTTGTCGGTGGCGCGCAGCAGATGGTGGCGCGAGGCGCCGACCTCGTTCGGGCCGTCGCCGGCGCGCAGGGTCAGCTTGGTCGACAACACGACCTCGTCGCGGCGGCCCTTGATCGCCGCGCCGAGAATCGTTTCGGACGCGCCGTCGGAGTAAACATCGGCGGTGTCGAAAAAGTTGACCCCGGCCTCCAGGCTGAGGTCGATCAGGCGGCGCGCCTGTTCGATGTCGGTATTGCCCCAGGCGCTGAACAGCGGGCCCTTGCCGCCGAAGGTGCCGGCGCCGAAGCCGAGTGCGGAAACCTTGAAGCCGGAGCGGCCGAGCGTGCGGTAATCCATGGTGGTGTCCTCGTAGGAAAGTGATATGAGCAAGCGTGGAATCAGCGACCGAACAGCAGGGCTTCGTCGACGGCCGCGGCCATCGCGCGGTAGCCGGCGTCGCCAGGGTGCAGGTGATCGCCGGAGTCGTAGGCCGGCAGGAAACGCGTCGGGTGTCGCGGGTCGCGCACGACCGCATCGAAATCGACCACCGCATCGAACTCGCCGCTGCTGCGGATCCATTCGTTGACCGCCTGGCGGACGCGGTCCTTGTCGCGGTGGTAATAACCGTGGATCGGCGAGCCTTCGAGCGCGCCCTCGAACGGGGTCAGGGTGGCGCCGACGATGCGCAGCGACTGGGTGCGGGCGCGGGCGATCAGTTGCCGGTAGCCGGCGATCAGGCGCTCGGCGCTCATCGCTTCGCGCCGGGGTTCGAAACTGCTGCCGGGCCAGGCGATGTCGTTGATGCCGAGCAGGACGATCGCGGCATCGGCCTTGCGGCCGAGCACGTCGCGCTCGAAGCGGGCGAGAGCGCTGACGCCCATGCCGTCGTTGAGCAACTGGCCGCCGGAGATGCCGGCGTTGAGCACGGCGACATCGCGCGGCGCCAGGCGCGCGGCGAGCAGGTCGGGCCAACGCTGGTTGCGGTTCGCAGTCGAGCCGGCGCCGTCGGTGATCGAATCGCCGAGCGCGATCACGCTGCGGGTCGGGCGCGGCGCGTCGACGATGATCCCGCTGAGGAAGGGGCGGGTCTGCAGCACTTGGCCCTGGGCCAGGTTCGCGTCGGCGACGCGGTTGCCCTCGACGAGATAGGCGTCCTGGCGGCCTTCCCAGTGGAAACTGTCGAGCGGCGTCGCCTGCGGCAGGTACAGGCTCACCGCGACTTCGCCCAGCGCGGCGACCTCGAGTTCGACCGGATCGCTGAGCGCCGGCGCGCCGGGCAGGATCGTCACCGAGGCTTGCCCCCCGAAGCTCAGGGCGCGGTCGCTGCCGCTCTCGATGCCGGCGCCGCCGGCGCTGCGGGCGATATGCGCCGCGCCGATGGTGATGGGGCGGTCGCCGTAGGCGTTCGACAATTCGATGCGGACCCGCGAGCCGCCGACGCTGACCCGGGCGACCTGGCGCAGGGTCTGTTCGCGCAGCTCGGCCGGGGCGCCGCTGGGCAGGATGAAACCCGGCGCCCAGGTCGGCTGCGGGCTGGCCGACCAAGTGCCGACCCAACGGCCGCGGTCGGCGGCGTGTGCGGCGGGGGCGATAAGCACGACGGCCAGCAGGGCGGCGGTCAGGGGTTTGCGCAGAAAGGAGAGCGTCATGGCGTGGGTTCGGAGAGCGTCGCGGATTCGACGGGGTTCAAATTAGGTTCTTCCGAATCAAGCTGGTAGAAGGCAAAATCGCATATAGCTCATTCCGTATTGGAATGAGTCTCGAGGACGAACCGGACCCGCCATGGACACCCTCCGCTCGATGCAAACCTTCGTGCGCGCGGTCGAGCTCGGCAGCCTGTCGGCGGTCGCGCGCGAGCAACACACCACCCAGCCGACGGTCAGCAAGATCGTCGCCGCGCTCGAACAGGACCTGGGCGTCCGCCTGCTGCAACGGAGCACCACCCACCTCGCGCCGACCGAACAGGGGCGCCGCTTTTACGAACGCGCGCGGCGGGTGCTGGAGGAATACGGCGAGGCCGTCGCCGACGCGCGCGGCTCCACCGAAACCCCGGCCGGCCTGTTGCGGGTCAGCGCGCCGGTCAGCGTCGGCGTGTTGCGCATGAATCGCCTGGTGCAGGAGTTCCTCGCGCTGTACCCGCAGATCGAGATCGAGTTGATCCTCAACGACCGTTTCGTCGATCTGGTCGAAGAGGGCATGGACGTCGCCCTGCGCCTCGGCGGGACCTTGCCGCCGAACGTGGTCGCGCGCCGCATCGCGCTGTCGCCGCGCGGCCTGGTCGCCTCGCACGGTTACCTTCGCAGTCACGCCGCGATCCAGCGGCCGCAGGACCTGCCGGCGCATAACTACCTGCGCTTCGCCTGGGCCAGCGAGCACTACGAACTGCACGGTCCCGATGGCGAGACGGTCAAGCTCAGCGCCAACGGCCGCTACCGCATCAACAACTCGCTGGGCATCCGCGAAAGTTTCCTGATGGGCGCCGGCCTGGGCCTGGCCCCGGCGTGGCTGGTGCAGGACTTGATCGATACGGGCGAGCTGGCCTGGGTGTTGCCGCAGTGGAAGGCGTCGGCGCACGAGGCTTGGCTGCTGTACCCGTCGCGGCGTTATCAGCCGTTGCGTACTCGGGTGTTCCTGCAGTTCCTCGGCGAGCGGCTGACCCAGTTGCCGGGGTTTCTAGCGGTGGAGTGAGGAGTCGGGATTCGTGCTCGTTTCACCGTCATCCCCGCCTGCTCGGGGAGGACCGCCACCGCAACAGCACGCATGCGTATGACTCCAACTCGCACGACGGGCAACACTCAACCCGCCGCGCAGGCAGCCACGGCTTCGTCGCTTTCCTGGGGCGCGGCCGCCTTCCCGGGCGCATCCAGGCGCGCCGCCCACACCGCCAGCGCCAGGCCCGACAACGTCACCAGGGCCGCGACCCAGGTCACCGCGCCGAGGCCGGGGCCGTATTCGATCACCGCGCCGCCGAGCCAGGCGCCGAGCGCATTGCCCAGGTTGAACGCGCCGATGTTGAGGCTGGACGCCAGGTTCTGCCCGGCCGGGTCGGTCTTCTGCAGCACCCACAGCTGCAGCGGCGACACCGTCGCGAACGCGGCCACGCCGAGCAGGCCGACGAAGGCGATCGCGGCGATCTGGCTGTGCAAGGCGAAGGTCATCAGCCCGAGCACCACCGCCAGCGCGATCAGGGTCGAGATCAGGGCCGGGGCGAGACGCTTGTCGGCCAGGCGTCCGCCGAGAATGTTGCCGAGGATCATGCCGACGCCGAACACCAACAGGATCGGCGACACCGCCGCTTCGCCGAAGCCGCTGATGCGGGTCAGGATCGGCTGGATGAAGGTGTAGACGGTGAACACGCCGGCGAAGCCGAGCACCGTCATCGCCAGGCCGAGCAGCACCTGCGGATGCACCACCGCTTTGACTTCCTTGCGCAGCGCGACCGGGGCCGGCGGGTTCCGGTCCTTCGGCACCAGGGTCGCGATGACGATGGTGGCGATCACGCCGATCACGGCCACCGCCCAGAAGGTCGAACGCCAGCCGTGGTGCAGGCCGAGCCAGGCGCCGGCCGGCACGCCGAGCAGGGTGGCGACGGTCAGGCCGGTGAACATGATCGAGATCGCCGAGGCCTTCTTGTCGGCCGGCACCAGGCCGGTCGCGACCACCGCGCCGACGCCGAAGAAGGTGCCGTGGGCGAGCGAGGTGATCACCCGCGCGATCATCAGCACGGTGTAGTTCGGCGCGATCGCGCAGACGATGTTGCCGATGGTGAAGATCACCATCAGCGCGACCAGCACCGCCTTGCGCGGCATGCGCCCGGTGGCGATGGTCAGCACCGGCGCGCCGACGAACACGCCGAGCGCATAGCCGGAGATCAGCAGCCCGGCCGCGGCGAGGCCGACCTGCAGGTCGGCGGCGACCTGCAGCAGCAGGCCCATGATCACGAATTCGGTGGTGCCGATGCCGAAGGCGCCGACGGTCAGCGCGTACAGCGCGACCGGCAGGCCGCGGCGGGTGGCGGGCGTGGCAGGGGAAGAAGCGTGCATGACGGCGTGTCCGCGGAAACGATGCGGCAGCCTAGGTCCTTGCATCTTGTGGAAAAACCGCCAGGATGGCGAATCAGTATCAACGATTCGTTGAGAATGCCATGGACCGTGTCGCCGACTTCAGCCTGTTCCTGCGCGTGCTCGACCTCGGCTCGATCAGCGCCGCCGCCCGCAGCCTCGACCTGTCGGTTGCGGTCGCCAGTCAACGCCTGAAGCGGCTCGAACGCGACCTGGGCGTGCGCCTGCTGCACCGGACCACCCGGCAATTGCACGCCACCGCCGAGGGCGCCGCCCTGGCCGAACGCGGCCGTGCGGTGATCGAAGAGCTCGAAGCGTTGACCGCCGACCTGCGCCAGGCCGGCAGCGAGCCGAGCGGCATCCTGCGCGTGACCACCTCGGCCTCGTTCGGGCGCATGTACATCTCGCCCCTGCTGCCGGAGTTCCAGCGCCGCTATCCGGCAGTGCGGCTCAGCGTCAACCTCAACGACGAGCGCCTGGACCTGATCGGTTCCGGCATGGACCTGGCGATCCGGATCGGCCCGCTCGACGACTCCAGCCTGGTCGCGCGCAAGCTCGCCGACAACCGCCGGGTGCTGGCCTGTTCGCCGGACTATCTGCGCCGCCGCGTCGCCCCGCGCACGCCGCAGGACCTGGCCGACCACGAATGCCTGCTGCTGGTCGGCGCGCAGGGGCGCATGGAGTACTGGAGCCTGCTCGACCGCGACGGCCATGCTTCCAGCGTGCGCGTCAACGGCCATCTCGAAAGCAACTTCGGCGAAGTCCTGCGCGATGCCGCGATCGCCGGCCTGGGCATCGCCCACTTCTCCGCCTGGCACGTGCACGAAGACCTGCGCAGCGGCCGCCTGGTGCGGGTATTGCCCGATTACGCCTTGCCCGACACTGCGATCAGCGCCGTGATGCCGCAACGGCGTTTCGTACCGACGCGAGTACGCGTATTCGTGGATTTTCTCGCCGAGTGGTTCGGCGAGGTGCCGCCGTGGGAGCGGGGTGGGTGAGGGGGATCGATCGACGGATTCGTCGTCGCGGTGCATCGATGGCTGCTGGACCCCTTCTCAAGTTCGTTTTTTCTATTGCGGTAAAGGCCTGAGCCTCCACCGATCTCGTCGCGAACCTGCAATGCGTGGTCGCGGCTTGCGCCGCTCCTACAGAGATGGCGGCGCCGCGCCTGGATTTCCTGCGCCGATTTAGGCTTGGGCCTTGGCTGTTGCTTTGCGTCGCCGAGCACTAGCGAAGGCCATAGCAGACCCGGAGGGCGGCCCGCAGGGATGCGGGCCGTTTTTCATCGGGACAGGGATGTCCCGTATGAAAAATCCCGGCGTCGGCATCGATCGTGCTGGCTGGTGATTCAAAGAAAAGCAACTTCTTTGGTTACCTTTCTTTTGTTGCTTTAGACAAAAGAAAGTAGCCCGCCGCTTTAGTGGCGGAAGCTTTGGGTTTGATCTTGATCCTGATCTTTGATCTTTGATCTTTGATCTTGATCCCCGATGAGAGGTACGCCGCAAGACCGCCGCAACGATGTCGCGGCTTGCGCCGCTCCTGCCCTGGCGAAAGCGCACCGCTTCGACGGATGACGACGGCCTCGTCATCTCTGCGTGTTCCGCGGTCGCGACTTACGTCGCTCCTACAAAGGCCCGGCCCTGCACGCAATGCTGCGTAGCGATCCCTGTAGGAGCGGCGTAAGCCGCGACCGCGAGGCCTCGATCTTGCACCGATGCCGACGGCAGCCCGTTAGGGTAGGAGCGACGCAAGTCGCGACCGCGCCGTCTCCGGTTGCGACGCTTCCTTACCGTAGTGCTTTGAGCCACATCAACAGCAAAGCTTCCGCCCCCTAAAGGGTGCGGGTAACTTTCTTTTGTCCAAAGCAACAAAAGAAAGTCACCAAAGAAAAGTGCTTCTTCTTGCAAGGGCACAAGCCCGCACGATCGATGCCGACGCAGGGATGCTCCAGACAGGTCATCCATGGCCTGCTTGCGCACGGCCCGCATCCCTGCGGGCCGCCCTCCGGGTCTTCATTTGACCGGCAAAGCGGTGAAGCAGCAAAGCAGCAAAGCAAATAAAAATCTCGGCAACGGCAACGGCAACGGCAACGGCAACGGCCGTCGCTGCTCCTGGGTAGGAGCGGCGCGAGCCGCGACCGCGACGCCTCAATCTTGCGCCGACGCTGACGGTAGCCTGTCAGGGTAGGAACGGCGCCCACAGGAATTTTCTACGGTCGCAAGCAGCGACCACGAAACCGCACGCGCCCAGCCAAACCGTCAACCGATCTTCAATCGAACGCGAACGCATCCAACGCCAGCGACCCCATCTCGTGCGAACGATGGATCGTGCGTGTCCTCGGTTCGTCGCCGGCGGCGCCCATCGCCACGAACAGCGGCATCAGGTGTTCGACGGTCGGGTGGGCGTGGCGTGCGTGCGGGGCGCGGTCGTGCCAGTCGAGCAGGGCGATATGGTCGCCGGCGGCGAGTCTGCCGTGCATCCAGGCGCTGAACTCGGCCGCCCACGGCGGCATCGGCGCGTCGCGCTGGCTCCAATCCAGGTCGCCGAGGTTGTGCACGAAGCCGCCCGAGCCGATCACCAGCACGCCTTCGTCGCGCAGTTGGGACAGGGCGCGGCCGACCGCGTAGTGCTCGGCGGCGGTGCCGTGCGGCATCACCGACAACGGCACCACCGGGATGTCGGCCTGCGGGTACATGCGCCGCAACGGCACCCATACGCCGTGGTCGAGGCCGTGGCGGTCGCGCAGCTTGGCCGGCAGGCCGGCGTCGACCAGGCGGTCGAACACCTCTTCGGCCAGGTCGGGCGAGCCGGCGGCGGGGTAGTCGATCCGGTACAGCGCTTCGGGGAAGCCGCCGAAGTCGTGCACGGTGTGCGGGCGGACGTGGCCGCCGACCATCGGCCGGTCGGTCATGAAGTGCGCCGAGGCGATCACGATCGCGCGCGGCCACGGCAACTGCTGGCCGAGATCGTCGAGAAAACGCCCGGCGGGCGTGTCCTCGACCGCCAGCATCGGCGAACCGTGGGAGAGAAACAGCGTCGGCAGGCGGGTCGGAATGTCCATGACCCAAGGGTGATCCCGGTCGCGGGGTTTTCCAAGTTGAGCCGACGTGCCGCATCGTTCTGTCGCTGTGCGCAATGCCGCTAATCAGGCCGCATTGTTGAGTGAGCTTCGCTGCGTAAGCGCCTCCGCCACAGAGCCGCGCGCGGGGCCGGCGGACGGCCGACCCCGCCGCGTCGTCCGGGTCTGGCAAAATAGCCGGCTCACTCACCCGCAGGCCCCTTGCACATGAGCCACTTCGATATCCGTTCCACCGTCCGTCCCGACCCCGACAAGCCGATGGTGGACATCGCCGACTACGTCGCCGATTACAAGATCGATTCGAAAGAGGCTTACGACACCGCCCGCTACATGCTGCTGGATTCGCTGGCCTGCGCGGCGCTGGCGATGGACCACAAGGAATGCCTCAAGCACCTCGGCCCGCTGGTGCCGGGCGCGGAAATGAAGGGCGGCGCGCGCGTCCCCTACACCGGTCATGAGCTCGACCCGGTCCAGGCCGCCTACAACATCGGCGTGCAGATCCGCTGGCTCGACTTCAACGACACCTGGCTCGCCGCCGAATGGGGCCATCCGTCCGACAACCTCGGCGCCATCCTCGGCGTCGCCGACTATCTGGGCCGCAAGGCCGAGGCCGAAGGCGGCCAGGCCATGACCGTGCGCGACGTGCTCGGCCACGCGATCAAGGCCCACGAGATCCAGGGCGGCTACGCGCTCAAGAATTCGTTCAACCGCGTCGGCCTGGACCACGTGATCCTGGTGCGCCTGGCTTCGACTGCGGTCGCCACCCAGATGCTCGGCGGCGACAAGGACGCGATCGTCACCGCGGTCTCGCACTCGTGGATCGACAACGGCGTGCTGCGCACCTACCGCCACGCTCCGAACACCGGCCCGCGCAAGAGCTGGGCCGCCGGCGATGCCTGCCGCCGCGCCGTGACCCACGCCCTCAACGCCGTCAAGGGCGTGGTCGGCTACCCGAGCGCGCTGTCGGTCAAGACCTGGGGCTTCTACGACATCGCCTTCAAGGGCAAGCAGTTCGAGTTCGAGCGTCCGTTCGGCAGCTACGTGATGGAGAACGTGCTGTTCAAGATCAGCTTCCCGGCCGAGTTCCACGCCCAGACCGCGGTCGAGTGCGCGATGAAGCTGCACGAGCAGGTCAAGGACAAGCTGGACCAGATCGAGCGCATCGAGCTGGAAACCCAGGAAGCCGGCGTGCGCATCATCGACAAGACCGGCCCGCTGGCTAACTACGCCGACCGCGACCACTGCCTGCAGTACATGGTCGCCGTGCCGCTGATCTTCGGCCGCCTGACCGCCGACGATTACGTCGACGCGATCGCCGCCGACCCGCGCATCGACGCGCTGCGCGACAAGATGACGGTCAAGGAGAACGAACAGTTCACCAAGGACTACTTCGACCCCGACAAGCGCTACATCGGCAACTCGGTGCAGGTGTTCTTCAAGGACGGCAGCTCGACCGACAAGGTCTCGATCGACTACCCGATCGGCCACCGCAAGCGCCGCGCCGAAGGCATCCCGGTGCTGATGGCCAAGTTCGAGGCCGCCGTCCGCGCCAAGCTGCCGGCGGCCCAGGCCGACCGCCTGCTGGCCCTGGCGAACACCCCGGCCGAGCTGGAGGCGTTGCCGATTACCGAGTTCATGGCGTTGTTCGCCCAGACGGCCCGCTGATCGACCCGGTCGTAATCACCACCCCGATGTGCACAACCGGCGTTCGGATTCGGCACGCCGAAACTGAATGGATTGCGACCCGGTTCCATAATTCATGGAACTTGGTCGAATGTTAGACGGTTGTTAACACCGCTTTCACGTTGGCAAACCTACTCTGCGCGGGATGGCGTCATCAGGCGGCCGTCCTGAACGGTAGAAACCTCGCAGACGCGGTTTCCATTTTTTGAACCAAGGAGCTACAAGATGAATAAGAAACTCCTCTGCGCCGCCCTGCTGGGTGGCCTGAGCCTTGCCCAGGTCGCTAGCGCGCAGGACTTCGACGACCGTTGGTACCTGACCGGCGCTGCCGGCATGAACATCCAGGACAACGATCGCGGCACCCGTAACGCTCCGTTCGGCGCGATCGGCCTCGGCAAGTTCCTCAACAAGAACTGGTCGCTCGACGGTGAGCTGAACTACCAGAACCCGAAGTTCGACGCTAACCAGGACGCCAACTGGAGCCAGTACGGCATCTCGCTGGACCTGCGCCGCCACTTCGTCACCGACGGCCGCAACTGGAACCCCTACCTGCTGATGGGCCTGGGCTACCAGCGTTCGGAAGAGGAATATTTCATCCCGTCGCCGCTGTCGCCGGCTGACCGCAAGGACGGCAACTTCGCCGCCAAGGTCGGCGTCGGTATCCAGGGCGACCTGGGCCGCGTCGGCATCCGCACCGAGCTGGCGTACCGCGCCGACTTCGACGACAGCAGCGTCAACGCTCCGTCGGAAGACTGGTTCGGCGACGTGCTGGCTTCGGTCGGCATCGTGGTGCCGCTGGGTCCGGAACCCGTCGCTCCGGTCGGTCCGGCTCCGGTGGTCGAGCCGGGCTGCGCCGACAAGGACGACGACGGCGACGGCGTGAACAACTGCGACGACAAGTGCCCGGGTTCGCAGGCTGGCCAGACCATCGGTCCGGACGGCTGCCCGGTGCCGGTGACGATCGACCTGAAGGGCGTCAACTTCGACTTCGACAAGGCCACGCTGCGTCCTGACGCGGTGTCGATCCTGAACGAAGCCGCTGAGATCCTGAAGCGTTACCCCGACCTGAAGGTCGAGGTCGCCGGTCACACCGACTCGAAGGGCACCGATGCGTACAACCAGAAGCTGTCGGAGCGTCGCGCGAAGGCTGCGTACGACTACCTGACCAGCAATGGCGTGGACGCGTCCCGTCTGATGGGTCCGGTGGGTTACGGCGAGAGCCGTCCGATCGCTCCGAACACCAACGAAGACGGTTCGGACAATCCGGAAGGCCGTGCGAAGAACCGTCGCACCGAGCTGAACGTGCAGAACTAAGCGACACCCGCGGGTTCTCCGGAACCCGCATTGCAGCATCCGAAGCCCGGCCTCGCGCCGGGCTTCGTTTTATTCGGCGGCCAGTCGCTTCCATGCCCGCGCTGAAAATCCGACCGACGGCTCAGTTCGTTTCTAAATACCGACCGTTCGTCGGGGCATTCGCTCGCAGGCGGGAAACCCGCGGCCGAAAACGTTAATTAACGAATCTGGTTTCACAGGGCTGAACTACGTTAAGTGGTATTAACAAACGCGTTGACAGTGTATGATCGCCCCCGCCAGTGACCGCGGCGCCGGCCTAGCCAGTGCTGAGCGTGTCTCTGTCACAGGAGTCAGCGCCGCATAAGACTGTCCCGATCAAACAGTCCCGATCACCCCCCGTTCCGATCGATCTGAAGGAGTTAGATATGAAGATCCGTATGTTGAGCACCGCACTACTGGCGGGCTTGGCCTTTTCGCAAGCGGCCAGTGCGCAAGATTTCGACGACCGTTGGTACCTGACCGGCGCCGCCGGCATGAACATCCAGGACAACGATCGCGGCACCCGCAACGCTCCGTTCGGCGCGATCGGCCTGGGCAAGTTCCTGAGCAAGAACTGGTCGCTCGACGGTGAGCTGAACTACCAGAACCCGAAGTTCGACGCCAACCAGGACGCCAACTGGAGCCAGTACGGCATCTCGCTGGACCTGCGCCGCCACTTCGTCACCGACGGCCGCAACTGGAACCCCTACCTGCTGATGGGCCTGGGCTACCAGCGTTCGGAAGAGGAATATTTCATCCCGTCGCCGCTGTCGCCGGCTGACCGCAAGGACGGCAACTTCGCCGCCAAGGTCGGCGTCGGTATCCAGGGCGACCTGGGCCGCGTCGGCATCCGCACCGAGCTGGCGTACCGCGCCGACTTCGACGACAGCAGCGTCAACGCTCCGTCGGAAGACTGGTTCGGCGACGTGCTGGCTTCGGTCGGCATCGTGGTGCCGCTGGGTCCGGAACCCGTCGCTCCGGTCGGTCCGGCTCCGGTGGTCGAGCCGGGCTGCGCCGACAAGGACGACGACGGCGACGGCGTGAACAACTGCGACGACAAGTGCCCGGGTTCGCAGGCTGGCCAGACCATCGGTCCGGACGGCTGCCCGGTGCCGGTGACGATCGACCTGAAGGGCGTCAACTTCGACTTCGACAAGGCCACGCTGCGTCCTGACGCGGTGTCGATCCTGAACGAAGCCGCTGAGATCCTGAAGCGTTACCCCGACCTGAAGGTCGAGGTCGCCGGTCACACCGACTCGAAGGGCACCGATGCGTACAACCAGAAGCTGTCGGAGCGTCGCGCGAAGGCTGCGTACGACTACCTGACCAGCAATGGCGTGGACGCGTCCCGTCTGATGGGTCCGGTGGGTTACGGCGAGAGCCGTCCGATCGCTCCGAACACCAACGAAGACGGTTCGGACAATCCGGAAGGCCGTGCGAAGAACCGTCGCACCGAGCTGAACGTGCAGAACTAAGCGACACCCGCGGGTTCTTCGGAACCCGCATTGCAGCATCCGAAGCCTGGCCTTGCGCCGGGCTTCGTTTTTTTGGGGCTCCGGCGGCCGGCCATCGCAAGCAGGCCAGACCGCTGCGACGACCTAGCCGGCAACCGCCGCGCCGGCGTCGAGGCAAACGGCGGGCGCCGCTCTACGGAACTCGTAGAGCATCGCGCCGACCGCACGACCGGTCCGCCGTGGACCGCATCCGCGCTGGTTGTTCGATCCGCTACCCGCGCCTACACTGGCGCATAGTCTTTGCACGCCGTCCGGGCATTCGAGCCCGGGCAGAATTTGGAGAGAGTCATGCGCCACGCCATCGCCGGATTGACCTTGTTCCTCATCGCTGGAGCGGCGCAGGCGCAAGGCGCCAGCAACTGCGCGGCGCTGACCGCCGCCCGCGTGCAGCCGGTGCAGCCGACCCTGATCGCGCCGATCTCGCCGGAACTGGTCGCGCCCTCGCATCAGCTCGGCGCGCCGACCGGCGTGCTCTCGCAGGCGCTCGACGAAGCGTTGTCGGTCGACCAGGTGCTGCTGCGCATCCGCCTCGACGGTTGCAACGTCGCCAAAGCCACGCCGGCTTCGACCGGCATGCCTTCGGCCAACGACCCGGCCGCCTACAAGCCCAAGACCCAGTTCGACAACACGCCGTGGCGCTTCGACATGAGCCAGGGCGGCAAGCGCATGACCGCCGACGAGTTCAGCGCCTGGATGAAGGCCAAGGGCGTGCGCGTGGCCAAGGGCAACGGCACCGCGGCGCCCGCCGCTCCGGCCGCGGCCCCGGTGGTCGAGCCGGCCCCGGTCGAAGAGACGAAGAAAAAGAAATAAGCCTCGCCGCCGCGACGCGCTGCTTACGGCCGCGGGCCTCGCTCGCGGCCGTTTCGCTTTTGCGGTCCGCGATGGCCGCGTGCGCTGCGGCGAGAGCCGATGGCGCGGCGGCCCGCACCCGCGTCGCGTTCGCTGCCCGCTTCCGCCTTCGATGCCGCCTTGATCACGACCTTGCCTTGAACAAGCTCCCGCCCCGACACGGTCTGGCCCGCGTGCTGTCCAAGCAAGGCCTGTGCTCGCGCAGCGAAGCGGCGAAGTGGATCGCCGCCGGCCGGGTCGCGGTCGACGGCCGCATCGTCCTCGATCCCGAGTTTCCGATCGTGCAGGGCCGCCATCGTATCGCCGTCGACGGCAACGCCATCGATGCCGCGCCGCGGCTATATCTGATGCTCAACAAGCCGCGCGGCCTGGTCACCACCGCCCAGGACGAGCGCGGCCGCGACACCGTCTACCGTTGCTTCGACGGCGCCGGCCTGCCGTGGCTGGCGCCGGTCGGACGCCTGGACAAGGCCAGCGAAGGCCTGCTGCTGTTCTGCAACGACCCGCAATGGGCGGCGCGCATCACCGATCCCGACTTCGGCCCGGACAAGACCTATCACGTCCAGATCGACACGCGTCCCGAGCCGGCCCTGCTGGCGGCGCTGCGCGAGGGCGTGGTCGAGGAGGGCGAACGCCTGCGCGCCAAGTCGGCGACCTTGCTGCGGGCCGGCGAGAAGAACGCCTGGCTCGAGATCGTGCTCGACGAGGGGCGCAACCGGCAGATCCGGCGCCTGCTCGCCGCCTTCGACATCGAAGTGTTGCGCCTGGTCCGCGTGGCGATCGGCCCGCTCGCGCTCGGCGAACTCGGCAAGCGCGAATGGCGCGTGCTCAGCGCGGCCGAGGCCGCGTCGCTGGTTTCGCCGGACTAAGAACCCGACTCATACGGCGCGCCCTCGTCCTCGCGCCAGCGCGCGAGGCGGGCGTCCAGCAAGTTCGCCACCACCTCGTAAGCGCGAGCGTCGCCGGGGCCGCGCGCGTCGTGGCTGGCGCCCTTGCCGTGGTTGCAGCGAGTGCAGGCGAGGGCGAGGTTGCGCGGGTCGTCGGCGTCCCCGCCGACTCTCGCGGTCAGGGCCGCCGCGGCGCGGCGGCCGAACCAGGCGCTCGGCACGACGTGCTCGAGCGAGGTCGAACCGATCGGCGCGCCGTCCTCTCCGAGGGCGAGCGCGCGCCGGCAATGCAGGCAACGCGTTCGCCACACGCCGTCGTCGAAGCGCGCCAGCGCGTCGGTGCGCACGGCCTGCAACAGGCGGCGACGCAGGACGACGCGCACGCGCCCGGACCGATCAGGCCTTGATCACGCCGAGCTCGCGGCCGATCTTGATGAAGGCGTCGATGGCGCGGTCGAGGTGCGCGCGGGTATGCGCGGCCGACATCTGGGTGCGGATGCGCGCCTGGCCCTGCGGCACCACCGGAAAGAAGAAGCCGATCGCATAGATGCCTTCCTCGAGCAGCCGGGCCGCGAACTTCTGCGCCAGCGGCGCGTCGTACAGCATCACCGGGCTGATCGGGTGCACGCCGGGCTTCACGTCGAAGCCGGCCGCGGTCATGCGCTCGCGGAAATAAGCGGTGTTCTGCGCGAGTTGTTCTCGCAGCTCGCCGGCGGCCGAGAGCATCTCGAACGCCTTGATGCCGGCGGCGACCACGTGCGGCGGCAGCGAGTTCGAGAACAGATAGGGGCGCGAGCGCTGGCGCAGCAGCTCGACCACTTCCTTCCTGGCGGTGGTGAAACCGCCGAGCGCGCCGCCCATGGCCTTGCCGAGGGTGCCGGTGAAGATGTCGATCTTGTCCATGACGCCCTTGACCTCGGCCGAGCCGCGGCCGCTGGCGCCGAGGAAGCCGGTCGCATGGCATTCGTCGATATGCACCAGCGCGCCGTACTTTTTCGCCAGCGCGGTGATTTCGTCGAGCGGGGCGATGAAGCCGTCCATCGAGAACACGCCGTCGCTGGTGATCAGCTTGGTCTTGCAACCGGCGGCATCGGCGGCCTGCAGCTGCTTTTCCAGGTCGGCCATGTCGCAGTTGGCGTAACGGAAGCGCTTGGCCTTGCACAGGCGCACGCCGTCGATGATCGAGGCGTGGTTGAGCGCGTCGGAGATGATCGCGTCGTTCTCGCCGAGCAACGGCTCGAACAGGCCGCCGTTGGCGTCGAAGCAGGCGGCGTAGAGGATCGTATCCTGCGTGCCGAAGAAGTCGGCGATGGTCTTCTCGAGCTGCTTGTGCAGGTCCTGAGTGCCGCAGATGAAGCGCACCGAGGCCATGCCGAAGCCGTGCGTGTCGAGCGCGTCCTTCGCCGCCTGGATCACCTCGGGGTGATCGGCCAGGCCGAGATAATTATTGGCGCAGAAGTTCAGTACCGTGCGGCCGTCTTCGAGAGTGATCTCGGCCGACTGCGGGCTGGTGATGATGCGTTCGGCCTTGAACAGACCCTGGGCGCGGATCTCGTCGAGGGTGTCGGCGTAGTGCTGCGTGAGGCTCGATGCGTCGGACACGGGCGGCTTCCGATGGGGAGGAAAGCCGCCATTCTATTCCAGACCCTTTGCCCAGGCCCGTCGGCTGCGTTCATGCCGTTGGCCTGGCCCTTGCGTGCCCAAGCGGCCCATTGCCTCTGCAGCGCCGGCGGGTGGACGGCCAATCCGTACTTGCCAGGATGTTGCGCCGGCCGGTTCTTGAAATCGCCGCCGGCGGCCAGGGATTACGCTAGCCAGTCGAACGCGTCGGGGGGGGGGCGGTGTCGCAGCTGGGCTGTAGCCGTGATCGTAGCTGTAGCTGCAGTTGCAGTTGCAGTTGTAGCTGTAGCTGTAGCTGTACCTGTTGCTATTGCTATTGCTATTGCTATTGCTGTTGCTGTTGCTGTTGCTGTTGTTGTTGTTGTGGGGATTTTGCTGTTGCTGTGCGCCGATTCGCACTTGCGAAGGCAGTGGAAGACCCGGAGGGCGGCCCGCATGGATGCGGGCCGTTTTTCATCGGGACAGGGATGTCCCGTATGAAAAAGCCCTGCGTCGGCAACGATCGTGCGGGCCTGTGATTCAAAACGAAAGCATTTTTCTTTGGTTACTTTCTTTTGTTGCTTTAGACAAAAGAAAGTGACCCGCCGCTTTAGTGGCGGAAGCTTTGGGTTTGATCTTGATCTTGATCTTTCTTAAAGCCTGCGCCGCAAGACCGTAATGACGTGGTCGCGGCTTGCGCCGCTCCTACCCCGGCGAGGGTGCGCCGCTTCGGCGAATGGCGACCGCCTCGTCATCTTTGCGCATCCCGCGGTCGCGATTCCCCGATCTCGCGCCGATGCCGACCGCAGCCCGTCAGGGCAGGAGCGAGGCAAGTCGCGACCGCGCTGTCTGCCGTTGCGGCGTCGCTGGCCGTAAGGCGAGAAGCCAAGGATCTAAAGCTTCCGTCCGCTGACGCGGCCGGGTTACTTTCTTTTGTCTAAAGCAACAAAAGAAAGGTAACCAAAGAAAAGTGCTTTGTTTTGAATCAAAGGCCCGCACGATCGAAGCCGACGCAGGGATGCTCCAGACAGGCCATCCATGGCCTGCTTGCGCACGGCCCGCATCCCTGCAGGCCGCCCTCCGGGTCTTCAATTGACCGGGAAAAGCGGCAAATCAAAATCACGGCAGCGGCAGCGGCAGCGGCAGCCCCAACCGCAACGGCCGCGACCGGACTTTCCCTCAGAAACACCGCGGCAATCACCTGCGCCGCCACGCCGCCAACAGACACGCCACGCCACGCCACCCACAAACGCAACGAAGGCGCCCTGAGGCGCCTTCGTCGTGACCGCTGTCGCGTGGCCTGTCGTGCCGCCAGGCGATACCTCGCGCTCAGTTCCAGCTCAATACGACCTTGCCGGCCTTGCCGGCTTCCATCAAATCGAACCCCTTCTGGAAGTCGTCGATCGGCAACTGGTGGGTGAGCACCTTGCCGAGCGGGAAACCCGACAGCACCAGCTGGGTCATCTTGTACCAGGTCTCGTACATCTTGCGGCCGTAGATGCCGTGCAGGGTCAGGCCCTTGAAGATGATCTTGTCCCAGTCGGCGCCGGCGCCCTTCGGCATGATGCCGAGCATGGCGATCTTGCCGCCGTGGTACATGCAGTCGAGCATGTCGTTGAAGGCGCGCGGGTTGCCGCTCATCTCCAGGCCGACGTCGAAGCCTTCCATGTGCAGGTCGGCCATCACGTCCTTGAGCGACTGGTTGGCGACGTTGACCACGCGGGTGGCGCCCATGTCGGCGGCGAGCTTGAGGCGGAAATCGTTGACGTCGGTGACGACCACGTTGCGCGCGCCGATGTGCTTGCAGATGCCCGCGGCGATGATGCCGATCGGGCCGGCGCCGGTGATCAGCACGTCCTCGCCGACCACGTCGAACTCGAGCGCGCAGTGCGCGGCGTTGCCGTAGGGGTCGAAGAACGCAGCCAGCTCGCTCGGGATCTGGTCGGGGATCGGCCACAGGTTGCTGGCCGGCATGACGATGTATTCGGCGAAGGCGCCGTTGCGGTTGACGCCGATGCCGGTGGTGTTCGGGCACAGGTGCTGGCGGCCGGCGCGGCAGTTGCGGCAATGGCCGCAGACGATGTGGCCTTCGGCCGAAACGCGCTGGCCCGGGCGATAGCCGGTGACGCCGGGGCCGAGGTCGACGATGCGGCCGACGAACTCGTGGCCGATCACCAGGCCGGGCTGGATCGTGCGCTGGCTCCACTCGTCCCACAGATAAATGTGCAGGTCGGTGCCGCAGATCGCGGTCTTTTCGAGCTTGATCAGCACCTCGTTCGGGCCGGGCACCGGCACCGGGACTTCCTCCATCCAGATGCCCTTGCCGGCTTCGCGCTTGACCAGAGCCTTCATCGTTTGCGTCATGGGAATCGATACCTGAGAGCTGCGGCCGTGCCGCGCGGGAGACAGGCGCGAATTATACGCCGGCGATGCGGCTCGGGCCGGACGGGGGTTTGCCCGTGCCGGCCGGTCTGGCCTATCGTCGCGGCTTCGTAATCGTCCGGAACGACCATGCGCCCCCGTGTGTTAGCCCTGTCCCTGGCGCTGTGCGCCACCGCCGCCCAGGCCGACGAAGGCATGTGGATGCCCTCGCAGCTGCCCGAGATCGCGCGCCAGCTGCGCGCCGCCGGTTTCAAGGGCGACCCGGCCGACCTGGCCGAGCTGACCCGCGCGCCGATGAACGCGGTGGTCAAGGTCGGCGGCGCCACCGGCGCCTTCGTCTCCGGCGAGGGCCTGGTGCTGACCAATCACCACGTGGCCTTCGGTGTGATCCAGTACAACTCCAAGCCAGAGCGCGACCTCATCGGCAACGGTTTCGTCGCCGCCGACCGGGCCGCCGAGCTGCCGGCCAACCCGGATTTCCGCGTCCTGGTCACCACCGGTTTCGACAAGATCACCGAACGCATCCTCGCCGATGCGCGCGGCAAGCACGGCCGCGCTTACTACGAAGCCGTCGATGCGGCGACCAAGGCGGTCGTCGCCGAATGCGAACGCGACGGCGGCCATCGCTGCAGCGTCGCCAACATGTACTACGGCACCGACTTCTATCTGATCCGCCAGCTGGAACTGCGCGACATCCGCCTGGTTTATGCGCCGCCGGACGCGATCGGCAACTACGGCGACGAGGTCGACAATTTCGTCTGGCCGCGCCACAGCGGCGATTTCACTCTGCTGCGCGCCTACGTCGGCAAGGACGGCAAGCCGGCCGATTATTCGCCCGACAACGTGCCCTACAGCCCGCCGGGACACCTGCAGATCGCGACCGATCCGGTGCGCGAAGGCGACTACGCGATGCTCGCCGGTTATCCCGGCGTGACCTTCCGCCACCGCATGGCCGCTGAGTTCGCCCAGCAGATCGAGTGGCAGTTGCCCTCGCGCGTGGCCTTGTACGCCGGCATGATCAAGACTGTCGAACAGGCCGCGGCCTCCGACGCCGAAGCCAAGGTGCGCTATGCGGCGCAGGTGGCCGGCTTCAAGAACACGCTCAAGCGCGCCCAGGGCGAACTCGACGGCCTGCGGCGCAGCGATGCGGTGCGCGTGCGCCGCGACGACGAAGCCGCGATGCTGGCCTGGCTGGCCAGGCAGCCCGATGCGAATACGATCCGCGCCGACATCGACGCGGCGCAGAAGGTGCTCGACGCCGCCGCCGCGACCCGCGACCGCGACCAGTTGCTGACCGCGATCCGCACCCAGACGCAGCTGTTGAATGCCGCGCTGACCCTGCAGCGCCTGGCGCTGGAACACGGCAAGCCCGATGCCGAGCGCGAAACCGGTTATCAGCAGCGCGACGAAACCCTGATCGCCGGCCGCCTGAAGCAAGTGCAGCGCCGCTATGCGCCGGAGGTCGAGAAGGCCCTGCTGCTGGACCTGCTGGGCCAGTACAAGGCGCTGCCGAAGACTTCGCGCGTGCCCGAGTTCGACCGGGTCTTCGCCGGCGAAGACGCCGCCGGCCTCAAGCGCAGCCTCGACGCGCTATACGCCGGCACCCGCCTCGGCGACGAAGCGGTGCGCCTGCAGGCGATGCAGGCCGACGCCAAGGCCCTGGCCGCCTCCGACGACAGCCTGTTGCGCGCCGCGGCGACCTTGCTGCCGGCGATCTTGGCGCTGGAGGAACAGAACAAGACCCGCGAAGGCGAGCTGCTGCGCCTGCGCCCGGCGTACATGCGCGCGCTGATCGGCTTTCGCAAGTCGCAGGGCCGTGCGGTATACCCGGACGCCAACTCGACCCTGCGCGTGAGTTACGGCGCGGTCAGCACCATGGACCCGCGCGACGGCGTGCGTTACCGGCCGCTGACCACGGTGCAGGGCATCGTCGAGAAACACACCGGCGTCAAACCCTTCGATGCGCCGCAGGCCTTGCGCGATGCGATCGCCAAAGGCGATTTCGGCAGCACCCTCGATCCCGAACTGAAGACCCAGACCGTCGATTTCCTGACCAACCTCGACACCACCGGCGGCAATTCCGGTTCGCCCGTGCTCGACGCCAACGGCCGCCTGATCGGCCTGAACTTCGACAGCAACTGGGAAGCGGTCAGCGCCAGCTGGATGTTCGACCCGCGCTACAAGCGCGCGATCCACGTCGACATGCGCTACATGCGCTGGCTGCTGGCCAAGGTCTATCCGGCCCCGCATTTGCTGCGCGAGATGCGCTTGCCGGGGGAATGAGGGGGTGCCAGGAACGAGCGAGAAGGAAACGAGGAACGAGTCGGAGACCGCCGCTGCGCTTCTAGTTCCTAGTTGCTCTTCACTCGTTACTCTCCTTCCTTTTTTCCCACTACGCCCGCCCATGGTCAGCCCGCCCGCCGCGGGCTAGACTCTTCATCGTTTTTCCATTCGAATCAGGGGTATACGCATGCGCTACACGCTATTGGCCGCGGCCGTCGCGGCAGGGACGCTGGGCTTGGGCCTGGCCACGACGGCCCGGGCCGTCGAAGGCATGTGGGTGCCGCAGCAGTTGCCCGAGATCTCCGCCCCGCTGAAGCAGGCCGGGCTCAAGCTCAACGCCAAGCAGCTCGCCGACCTTACCGGCGACCCGATGGGCGCGGTGGTCTCGCTCGGCGGCTGCACCGCGAGCTTCGTCTCGCCGCGCGGCCTGGTGGTGACCAACCACCATTGCGCTTACGGCGCGATCCAGCTCAATTCGACCGCGCAGAAAAACCTGATGCGCGACGGCTTCAACGCCGCAACTGCGGGCGATGAAGTCTCGGCCGGCCCGGCTTCGCGCATCTACGTGCTCGATTCGATCCAGGACGTGACCGCGCAGATAAAGGCTGCGATCGACGAGGCGGTCGAGCCGATCGACCGCACCCACGCGCTGGAGACGGTCGAGAAGCGGTTGATCGCCCAGTGCGAGGCCGAGCCCGGCTACGCCTGCGAGGTCTACAGCTTCTTCGGCGGCAGCACCTACCGCCTGTTCCGGCGCATCGAGATCAAGGACGTGCGCCTGGTCTATGCGCCGCCCGGCAGCGTCGGCAACTACGGCGGCGAAGTCGACAACTGGATGTGGCCGCGCCACACCGGCGACTTCTCGTTCTATCGCGCCTACGTCGGCAAGGACGGCAAGCCGGCCGCGTACGCGAAGGACAACGTGCCCTACCAGCCCAAGCATTACCTGAAGATCGCCGACAAGCCGCTCGGCGAGGGCGATTTCGTCATGGTCGCCGGCTACCCGGGCCGCACCAACCGTTACGCCCTGGCGGCCGAGTTCGACGCTACCGCGGACTGGACCTATCCGACTCTGTCGCAGCACTACAAGAACCTGGTCGCCCTGGTCGGGCAGACCGCGAAGCAGGACCCCGAGATCGGGGTGAAGTACGCCAGCACCGTGCGCGGCTGGCAGAACACGCTGAAGAACTACGACGGCCAGCTCGAAGGCTTCGAGCGCATCGGCGCGGCGAAGAAGAAGCACGCCGACGAGCAGGCGGTGCTGGCCTGGCTCGGCAAGCGCGGCAAGGCCGGCGCGCCGGCGCTGGCCGGCCACGCCAAGATGCTCGAGCAGATCGAAGCCGCCAACGCGCACCGCGAGCGCGACATGGTGTTCTCGCAGCTGCGCCGCTTCGGCGTGATCGCCGCGTCCGCCACCCTGTATCGCCTCTCGGTCGAGCGCGCCAAGCCCGACGCCGAGCGCGAGCCCGGCTACCAGCAGCGCGATCTGCCTTCGATCAAGGCCGCGCTGGAGCAGATGGAGCGCCGCTACGACCCGCGCATGGACCGCGAGCTGCAGGCGTATTGGCTGCGCGAGTACGTCAAGCTGCCGGCCGGCGAGCGCATCGCCGAGCTCGACCGCTGGCTCGGCGGCTCCGACGAGAAGGCGATCAAGCGCGCGCTCGACAAGCTGGCCAAGACCAAGCTCGGCAGCGTCAAGGAGCGCCTGGCGCTGATCGACGACGACCGCGCCGCGATGGACAAGAGCCGCGACCCGGCGATCCAGATGGCCAAGGCGCTGTTCCCGGCGGCGCTGCGCCTGGAGGACGAGGGCAAGGCCCGCGACGGCGAAACCCTGATCGCGCGCCCGGCCTATCTGCAGGGCGTGATCGACTATCGCAAGAGCAAGAAGCAGGCGGTCTATCCGGACGCCAACTCGACCCTGCGCATCACCTTCGGCAACGTCAAGGCCTACACCAAGCTCGACGGCAGCAAGCAGGCCTCGTTCACCAAACTCGAAGAGGTCGCCGCCAAGGCCACCGGCCAGGAGCCGTTCAACGCGCCGCAGAATCTGATCGACGCGATCTCGGCCAAGCGCTATGCCGGCCTCAGCGACAAGCGCCTGAAGACGGTGCCGGTGAACTTCCTGTCCGACCTGGACATCACCGGCGGCAACTCCGGTTCGCCGGTGCTCGACGGCGAGGGCAAGCTGGTCGGCCTGGCCTTCGACGGCAACTGGGAGTCGGTGAGCTCGAACTGGCTGTTCGACCCGGTGATGACCCGGATGATCTCGGTCGACCAGCGCTACATGCGCTGGATCATGCAGGAGGTCTACCCGGCGCCGCAGCTGCTGACCGAGCTCGGCGTTCCGGCGAAGAAGTAAGCCGTCGCGAACGCCTGTCGTCGCAAACGCCGGTCGGTTCCCCGACCGGCGTTTGCGTTTGTGCGAGGGCGGCGATGCAAAGGGGTAAGAGCGGTGCGAACGGCGACCGCACGACCGCCCGTGACCGCGCCATCTCCGGTCGGGGTGTGCTCGGCTAACTAACGAAATTTTTAGATTGCCGGCCGCATTCGTGCGCACCGACGCTGAAGCGCGGCGAACCGCGGCGTCGCCGGGCCCCGCTTCGGCGGATCCGGAATGGCCTTCGCAGAAACAGCCGGGCTAGACTCGACTCCCGCCTTCCAAGGGATGCTTTGATGCAATACACGGTGCTGGCCCGATCATTGGCCATGGCAGGGACGTTGTCGTGCACGCTGGCCTGGCATGGGGCCGCCCGGGCAGTCGAGGGCGTATGGACGCCTCAGCAATTCCCCGAACTCGCGGGCAAGCTCAAGCAGGCCGGCCTGCGGGCGACGCCCAAACAACTCGCGCAATTGAGCGATCCCAAGGGCGACCCGCTCGGCGCGCTGGTGCCGTTCGGCGGCTGCACCGCGAGCTTCGTCTCGCCCAAGGGCTTGCTGCTGACCAACCACCATTGCGCGCTCGCCGCGCTGCAGCTCAACTCGACCCCGCAGAAAAGCCTGCTGCGCGACGGATTCAAGACCGGCACCAACAACGAGGAAGTCTCGGCCGGCGCCAACGCCCGCATCTTCGTGCTGGACTCGGTCCAGGACGTCACCGCGCGGGTGCAAGCGGCGCTGACCGCCGCGCCCGATCCGCTCGCGCGCATCGCCGCGCTCGACGCGCTGGAGAAACAACTGGTCGCCGAGTGCGAGACCCAGGCCGAGTACGGCTGTCGTCTGTACAGCTTCTCCGGCGGCAACCGCTACCAGTTGCAGCGCAGCATCGAGATCAGCGACCTGCGCCTGGTCTATGCGCCGCCAGAAGGCATCGGCAACTTCGGCGGCGAGACCGACAACTGGTCCTGGCCGCGCCACACCGGCGATTTCGCTTTCTACCGCGCCTACGTCGGCAAGGACGGCAAGCCGGCGCCGTTCGCGATCGACAACGTGCCCTACCAGCCCAAGCGTTGGCTCAAGATCGCCGACAAGCCGCTCGGCGCCGGCGACTTCGTCATGCTCGCGGGCTTTCCGGGCATGACCAACCGCTACGCCATGGCCGACGACTTCGAGGCCAATGCCGATTGGACCTATCCGACCGTCGCCGCGCATTACCGCCGCCTCGCCGCGCTGATCGAAGCCGAAAGCCGCAAGAGTCCGGAGGTCGCGAGCAAGTACGCCGGCACCCTGCGCGGTTGGCTGGGCGCGGCCAAGAGTTACGAAAGCCAGATCGAGAGTTTCCGCCGCACCCACGCGGCCCAGGCCAAGCGCAGCGAAGAGACCGGCTTGCTCGAATGGCTGCGCAAGCAGGGCGCGGCCGGCGAGCCGGCCTTGGCCGCGCACGCGCGCCTGGTCGAACTCGGCCAACAGGCGCGCGCCGAGCGCGACCGCGACCTGGTGCTGGGCCAGTTGTACGCTACCGGCACGCTCAATGCCGCGACCCAGTTGTACCGGATGGCGATCGAGCGCGAGAAGCCCGACGCGCAACGCGAGAACGGCTACCGCCAGCGCGACCAGGGCGCGTTCGAGAACCGGCTCAAGCAGGCCGACCGCCGCTTCGATGTGCGCATGGATCGGCAGTTGCAGAATTATTGGCTGCACGAGTACGTGAAGCTGCCGAAACAGCAGCGTGTCGCCGCGCTCGACCAATGGCTCGAAGGCGACGACGAAAAGGCGATCAAGCGCGCCCTCGACCGCATCGCAAAATCGCGCCTGGGCAACCCCGAACAGCGCGCGGCCTGGCTCAAGGCCGACCGCGCCGCCTTCGAGAAAAGCAAGGACGCCGGCAAGGACGGCGCGATCCAGTTCGCGGTTGCGGTAATGCCGACGATGCTGGAGATGGAGCGCGAAATCCGCAGCCGCGCCGGCGAGACCCTGAGCGTGCGCCCGGTCTACCTGAAAGCCTTGGCCGACTATCGCAAGGGCCTCGGCACGCCGGTTTATCCCGACGCCAACGGTTCCCTGCGCATCAGCTACGGCACCGTGTCGCCCTACACCAAGGACAACGGCGCCAAGCAACTGCCGTTTACCCGGATCGAGGAAATCGCCGCGCGCAACAGCGGCAAGCCACCGTTCGACGCCCCGCCGGCCTTGCTCGACGCGATCGCGGCCAAGCGTTACAGCGCCAATCTCGTCGACAAGCGCCTGGGCTCGGTGCCGGTGAATTTTCTCGCCGACCTCGACATCATCGGCGGCAACTCCGGCTCGCCGGTGCTGGACGGGCAGGGCAAGCTGGCCGGTCTCGCCTTCGACAGCAACTGGGAATCGGTCAGCGCAAGCTGGCTGTTCGACCCCGCGATGACCCGCACCATCTCGGTCGACCAGCGCTACCTGCGCTGGGTGCTGCAGGACGTATTCCCGGCGCCGAGGTTGCTGGCGGAGATGGGGGTGCCGGCGAGCGGGAAGTAGTTGGGCCGCAACCCGGCGCTGGCCGTTGAGGCTGTCGCGCTTGCGAAAGCAATGGAAGACCCAAAGGACGGCCCGCAGGGATGCGGGCCGTTTTTCATCGGGACAGGGAGGTCCCGTATGTAGATCCCCGCGTCGGCATCGATCGTGCGGGCCCTTGATTCAAAACAAAGCAACTTCTTTGGTTACCTTTCTTTTGTTGCTTTAGACAAAAGAAAGTAACCCGCCGCTTTAGTGGCGGAAGCTTTGGGTTTGATCTTGATCTTGATCTTGATCTTGATCTTGATGTTGATGTTGATGTTGATGTTGATGTTGATCCAGATCTTTCTTGAAGCGTGCGCCGCAAGACCATAACGGCGCGGTCGCGGCTTGCGCCGCTCCTACCCTGGCGATGGATCGCTGCTTCGGCGAATGGCGACGGCCTCGTCATCTATGCGCGTCTCGCGGTCGCGACTCACGTCGCTCCTACAAAGGCCAGGCCCTGCACGCAATGCTGCGTAGCGATCCCTGTAGGAGCGGCGTAAGCCGCGACCGCGACGCCTCGATCTCGCGCCGATGCGGGCGGTAGCCCGTCAGGGTAGGAGCGACGCAAGTCGCGGCCGCGGCGTATCCCGTTGCGGCGTTTCTTACCGTAAAGCTTAGAAGTCAAATCAATAGCAAAGCTTCCGCCCCCTAAAGGGTGCGGGTAACTTTCTCGTCCAAAGCAACAAAAGAAAGTCACCAAAGAAAAGTGTTTCTTCTTGCAAGGGCACAAGCCCGCACGATCGAAGCCGACGCAGGGATGCTCCAGACAGGCCATCCATGGCCTGCTTGCGCACGGCCCGCATCCCTGCGGGCCGCCCTCCGGGTCTTCATTTGACCGGCAAAGCGACAAAGCAAGGCAAGTCAAAGCAAATCAAAGTCACGGCAACGGCAACGGACACACTCAAAAAAAGGGCCGGCATGCGCCGGCCCTTTCTCTACCCCAATACGCAACGCCTCAGCGCGGATTGCAGACCAGATGGCCGACGCTGTAGCTGGAGGTGCGCACGCCCGATTCGGTGTAGACGCCCTCGCAGCTCAGCTGCGCCTGGCCGACGATTTTGCCGCTGGCGTCGAAATACACGTAGAACTCGCCGATTTCGTCCGGGCCCGGCGGGCGGGCGAGGGCGGCGGTGGCGACGAGGGCGGCGACGAGGCCCAGACCGAGGGCGAAAGATTTACGCATGACGAACTCCCATCTTTGCAAAGCAGATTGGATACCCGGCGCGGCGAAGAACACGGGGCCGGGCGGTGGCGCGATCTTCGATGGTGCGGGCGCTGTGCGCCAAGCGTCGCTCACGCTCGACGGTGTCGTGCCGGTGCGCCGATCGCTCAGACCGGTGGTGCAGGACGTACGAGGCGGCCGCTACGTTGCCGATGCGCGACATGGACCGTGCCGCGGCGAAACGCAAACGCGGCGGCCGCCGGGCCGATCAGATTTCAGGATCGCAGATGAAATAACCGTCGCTGTAGTTCTTGGTGAACTTGCCCCAGGACTCGCGAGTGTTATCGCAGTGGATCGCCGAGTAGCCGACGACGGTGCCGTTGTCGTCGTAATAGGTGTAGAACTGGCCGGGGCCGGTGGGGCCGATTGCCGCGACCGCGGCGCCGACCGCGGCGAGCGCCGCCAGGCCGAGGGTCAGAGCGAGTTTCTTGCGCATGGTGTTCTCTCTTCGGATGCCGGCAGGACACCGGCGCCACGACGCTAGGACCCGGGTCGCGATTTCTCAATGTGCCATCGCGACTCGATTCGTATCTTTGTGACGCGGTTCCGAAGCGCAATCGCAAATTGCTAATTCCTGCACAAAACGTATTGCGCCCGCGCGGGGGCGGCGGCCGCAGTCATGAACGCGGCCGCGCTTGCAAGCGGCGGTCGGCTGACTTAGGCTGCCCGGGCAGTCGCGGATTCCCATGCCAGCCGGCCCCGTCTCCCGACCCGTGTCAGATGCCGCCTCATGCGGCGCCGCTGTCCAGCGGCATCGTGGCCCCAGCTTCAGCCTGTGGGCGCGAGATCCAACCGTAGTGCCGGCTCGCTCGTGCTCCGTGGTCTGTCCCCTACGACCTGGAGCTTGCGATGAAAGTACTGGCCTGCGATGGCATTCACGAAGACGGTCTGGCCCTGTTCCGCGATGCGGGCTGGGAAGTCGTCGTATCCGAACCGATCAAGGACACCGCGGTCCTGGCCCAGGCCCTGGCCGGCGTCGACGCGGTGCTGGTGCGTTCGGCGACCAAGGTGCCGGCCGAAGCGCTCGCCGATGCCACCCAACTGCGGGTGATCGGCCGTGCCGGCGCCGGCGTCGACACCATCGACGTCGAGGCCGCCACCGAACGCGGCATCGCGGTCATGAACGCGCCCGACGGCAACACCCTGGCCGCGGCCGAGCACGCGATCTCGCTGCTGTTCGCGCTCGCGCGCCACATCCCGCGCGCCGATGCCGGCATGAAGGCGGGCGAGTGGCCGAAGGCGGGCCTGACCGGTTTCGAACTCGAAGGCAAGAAACTCGGCGTGATCGGCCTGGGCCGCATCGGCGGCACGGTCGCGCGCAAGGCCCAGGGCATCGGCATGGAAGTCGCCGCGCACGACCCCTTCCTGCCGGCGTCCGCCGCCGGCAAGGGCAGCGTGCCGCTGAAGACGCTTGAGGACCTGCTGGCCTGGGCCGACGTCGTCACCCTGCACATCCCGCGCACCAAGGAAACCACCAACCTGCTCTCGGACACGAGCATGCGCCGGATGAAGAAGGGCGCCTACCTGATCAACGCCGCGCGCGGCGGGCTGGTCGACGAGGCCGCTTTGCTGCAGCTGATCGAAGAAGGCCACATCGCCGGCGCCGCCCTGGATACGTTCGTCACCGAACCGCTGCCGGCCGACTCGCCGCTGCGCGCCAACCCCAAGCTGATCCTGACCCCGCACCTGGGCGCCTCGACCAGCGAAGCGCAGCAGGCGGTGAGCACCATCCTGGCTCGCCAGATCATCGATTTCGTCGCCACCGGCGCGGTCGCCGGCTGCGTCAACCTGCCGCCGCTGACCGCCGAAGCCGCGCGCGAATCCGGCCCGTGGATGCCGCTGATGTCCTCGCTCGGCCGCCTCGCCGCACGCCTGGTGCCGGCGCCGACGCGCCTGGAAATCACCTACGCCGGCCGCACCGAAGCGCTCGACACACGTCCGCTGACGCGCCTGTTGGTCGCGGCCTTGCTCGGTACCGCCTCGGGTCGCGTCACCCCGGTCAACGCCTTGCAGGAAGCGGCCGCGCGCGGCCTGACCGTGGCCGAGACCCTCGGCGGCGACGGCGACGGTTTCGACCGTCTGCTCAAGCTGCGCGTGGTCGGCGAGAAGCGCACCCGCGAAATCGAAGCGACTCTGCACCGCGGCCCGCGCGTGGTGCGCCTGGACGGCGTCGAGATCGAATTCGACCCGCAGGCGCATGTGCTGTTGCTGCGCAATGAAGACCGTCCGGGCATGATCGGCGCGGTCGGTTCGCAACTCGGCGCGGCCGGCGTCAACATCGTCAACTTCGCCCTCGGCGCGGCCGGCGACGGCCAGGCGCGCGCGGCGATCACCGTCGACCGTCCGGTCAACGAACAGCAGCTCGCGCTGCTGCGCGCGACCCCCGGCATCCTCTCGCTGGCGCAGGTCTGATCATGCGGATCCTGCTTGCCCGTCATGGAGAAACCCCGTGGAACGCCGAAGGCCGCTATCAGGGCCAGGAGGACATCGCGCTGTCGCCGGTCGGCGAAGCCCAGGCCACGGCGCTCGGCGCGCGCCTGCGCGACGTGCCGATCACCCGTGCCGTCGCCTCGCCGCTGTCGCGCGCGCGCCGCACCGCCGAGCTCGCTCTCGGCAGCGAACGCGCGAGCCTGTTGCAGCTCGACCCCGGCCTGATGGAAATCGCTCACGGCACCTGGGAAGGCCTGCTCGCCAGCGAAATCCGCGAGCGCGACGGCGACCGCCTGCGCGCCTGGCGCGACACCCCGCATGAGGTGCTGATGCCCGGCGGCGAATCGATCGTGCACGTGCTCGACCGCGCGTGGCCGGCGTTCGCGCGCGCCTGCGACGGCCTGCGTGCCGACGACACCTTGCTGATCGTCGCCCACGACGCCGTCAACCGCGTCCTGCTGTGCCGCGTGCTCGGCATCCCCTTGTCGAAGCTGTGGACCTTCCGCCAGGCGCCGACCACCCTCAACCTGCTCGAAGGCGACAGCGTCGACACCCTCGACGTGGTGCGCTTGAACGACTGCAGCCACCACACCGCCTTGTTCGGCGAAGCGGTGCATCGGGCGTTGTGACGGGAATAGGTTGACCGGGACGGGCGCTTCTGCGGAGGCGCCCGTTTTTGTTTGAGGGTGTGAGTGTTGGCGATGCGATCCTCAGGGCGCCGTAAGCCATCCTTAAGTTGCGATTGCATCGGGTCGAAGCCCTGAAGCTGCATACGGCTAGGCGTAGTTCTTCGCCTCGGCCTTCCCCTTGGCCTCGCGATGCCATGCCATCGCCATTGCAGTGACCATTGCTATGGCTATGACTATGGCTATTGCTGTGCGTAGCCGAACACTCGCGAAGGCTAACGAAGACCCGGAGGGCGGCGCGCAGGGATGCGCGCCGTTTTTCATCGGGACAGGGATGTCCCGTATGAAAAAGCCCCGCGTCGGCATCGCTCGTGCGGGCCCTTGATTCAAAACAAAAGCATTTTTCTTTGGTTACCTTTCTTTTGTTGCTTTAGACAAAAGAAAGTAACCCGCCGCTTTAGTGGCGGAAGCTTTGGGTTTGATCTTGATCTTGATCTTGATCTTGATCCAGATCCAGATCCAGATCCAGATCCAGATCCAGATCCAGATCCAGATCTTGATCTTGATCTTTCTTGAACACTGCGCCACAAGACCGCTGCAACGATGTCGCGGCTTGCGCCGCTCCTACCCCGGCGATAGCGCGCCGCTTCGACGAGCGGCGACGGCCTCGTTGTTCTCTGCGCGCCCCCAGTCGCGACTCATGTCGCTCCTACAGGAAGCAGAGACAGCCTGGATTCGGGAGTGACGGCGCGAGATGGTCGCAACGGTGTCGCGGCTTGCGCCGCTCCTACCCCGGCGATAGCGCGCCGTTTCGACGAGCGGCGATGGCCTCGTTGTCTCTGCGCGCCCCCAGTCGCGACTCACGTCGCTCTACAGGAAGCAGAGACAGCCTGGATTCGGAAGTGACGGCGCGAGATGGTCGCAACGGTGTCGCGGCTTGCGCCGCTCCTACCCCGGCGATAGCGCGCCGTTTCGACGAGCGGCGACGGCCTCGTTGTCTCTGCGCGCCCCCAGTCGCGACTCACGTCGCTCTACAGGAAGCAGAGACAGCCTGGATTCGGGAGTGACGGCGCGAAATGGTCGCAACGGTGTCGCGGCTTGCGCCGCTCCTACCCTGGCGATAGCGCGCCGTTTCGACGAGCGGCGACGGCCTCGTTGTCTCTGCGCGCCCCCAGTCGCGACTCACGTCGCTCCTACAGGAAGCAGAGACAGCCTGGATTCGGGAGTGACGGCGCGAGATGATCGCAACGATGTCGCGGCTTGCGCCGCTCCTGCCCCGGCGAGAACAGGCCGCTTCGCCACAGGGCGAAGGCTTCGCTGCCTCTGCGCGTCCTTCGTCGCGACTCGCGTCGCTCCTACAGGGCTGGCTTCGCGGCGACACGCTCATGCGACGACTCCAGGGTAGGAGCGACGCAAGTCGCGACCGCGTTCTGGCGTAGCCGCGCCAGCACATGGGCCAACCGCTGCCGCAGCGACTGTCGGCGAGCCGCCGTTGCCGACGCGGCAAGTCCCCATCAGGCCGCCCAACCCGGCCGCCCAACCCGGCACCCGCCAGGCCCCGACGACCGGCTCCCGACGATCCCAGCGTGCCCACCCATCGCGACGCGCGACCGGCCCAGCGCCGCGGCCGAACCGCCGAACCGCCGGCACCGGCCGATCGACCCGGCAATCAACCCGGCCGGCGTATCTGCGAGAATTCGCGCCATGCAACGCACGCTCGCCGACTGGCTCTCCCACATCGAACGCATCCACCCCAAGTCCATCGACATGGGGCTGGACCGCATCCGCGCCGTCTCCCAGCGCCTGGGCCTCAAGCGCCCGGCCCGCAAGGTCGTCACCGTCGGCGGCACCAACGGCAAGGGCTCGACCGTCGCCTTCATCGAGGCGATCGCGCGCGCCGCCGGCTGGCGCGTCGGCGCCTACACCTCGCCGCATCTGCTGGCCTATAACGAGCGGGTGCGGATCGCCGGCGTCGACGCCGAGGACGCCGCCCTGGTCGAGGCCTTCGAAGCCATCGAGGCCGCGCGCGGCGAGGTCGTGCTGACCTACTTCGAGTACGGCACCCTGGCGGCGCTGTGGCTGTTCGAGCGCGCCAGGCTGGACCTGGCGATCCTCGAGGTCGGGCTCGGCGGCCGCCTCGACGCGACCAACCTGGTCGACCCGGACGTCGCGGTGATCACCACCGTCGATCTCGACCATCAGGACTACCTGGGCCACGATCGCGAGAGCATCGGCTTCGAGAAGGCCGGCATCGCCCGCGGCTGGAAGCCGCTGATCCTCGGCGACGACGATCCGCCGTCGAGCGTGCTGCGCCATGCCTATGCGATCGGCGCTTCGGCGGTGCGCGCGGGCTGCGACTTCTTCTTCGAGGCGCTGCCGGCGGACGCCGAACGGCCCGACGAGGACCCTCGCTGGCAGTGGCGCGAGGTCGGCTACCGCGTCGAACTGCCGATGCCGGCGCTGGCCGCCCCGGCGCAGATGCGCAACGCTGCGGTCGCGGTGGCGGCGCTGCGCGCGCTGGGCAAGTCGCCCACCCGCCAGCAGTTCGCCGAAGGCGTCGCGGCCGCGCACGTGCCCGGGCGCCTGCAGCGGTTCGACCGCGACGGAGTCGAGATCGTGGTCGATGTCGGCCACAACCCGCAGGCCGCGCGCGAACTGGCCGCCTGGCTGGCGGCCGAACCGGCCCGCGGCCCGACTCATGCGGTGTTCGCCGCGCTCGGCGACAAGGACGTAGCCGGCGTCGTCGCCGCCTTGCAGGAGGGCATCGACGCCTGGCATCTGGCCGGGCTGGCCGAGAGCGGTCCGCGCGGGGTCGAGGTCGATGCCTTCGCCGAGCGCCTGCGCGGCACCGCGGCCGGCGAGGGCAGTCGCCACGCCGACGTCGCCGCGGCGCTGGCGGCGGCGCGGGCGCAAGCCGGCGTCGGCGACCGCATCCTGGTGTTCGGCTCGTTCCATACCGCGGCGGCGGCATTGGCCTGGCTGGCGGCGAGTGAGTCGGCGCCGGGTTAGTCTGGCATGGCGGCCGGTTTGCGGCCGCGATCTTCGCCGGGCGTACCTGGCGGCGGCCCCGCGCCGGGCGTTCTCGCGCCGCGGCCTTGCGCCGCAAGGATTCTGAATACAACGCTCCGGGCCAGGCATGCACACCGGTGCCTGCCCGCCGCAGGGGTATAATTCGCGCCGGTAACCGGCCTGCGAGTGATCGAGTAGCGATGGAACCTGCCCTGAAACAGCGATTGATCGGTGCGATGGTCCTGGTCGCACTGGCGGTGATCTTCCTGCCCATGCTGATCAAAGGGCCCGCGCCCGAAAGCGGCGCCTCCGATGTTCCCTTGACCTTGCCGGACGCGCCTCCGGGCGAAACCGAGACCCGCGAACTGCCGCTGGTGACCCCGGGGAATGCGCCGCAGGGCGGCGTGGTGGGCATGGATCCGGCCGACGCCGCCCAGCCGGCCTCGAACGGCAGCGACACCTTGCCGACCGTGGACACCGCGGCCGGCGCCAAGACCATGCAGCCGGCGTCCACCGCCGGCGGCGACTACGCGGTCAGCTTCGGCAGCTATGCCAGCGCCAGCGACGCCGACCGGGTGATCGCCGCGCTGCGCGCCGCCCGCCTGCCGGGCTACCAGGAAACCGCTGCCGGTGCCGGCGGCCGCACCTTGTACCGGGTCCGGATCGGGCCGTTCGCGACCCAGGCCGACGCCGAGGCGGCGCGACTGGGTTCGACCAAGGTCCGCAAGGACGTCAACGCGAAGGTCGTGGTGCTTAACGCCGATGCGGCCGACTCGGCCGATGCGCCGGTCGCCACGACCGCGCCGGCGGCCTCGGTGCCGTCGGTGAGCGCGCCGACCCCGCTGGCCGAGAGCAAGCCGCTCAAGCCCGCGGAAGTCAAACCGGCCAAGCCGGCCGAGACCAAACCTGTAGTCCCGGCCAAGCCCGCCGAAACCAAGCCGGTGGCCACCACCAAGCCGGCCGAAACGAAGCCGTCCGCCGCGAAGCCTGCCGAAGCCGCCAAGCCGGCGCCGAAGCCGGCCGCCGCCGGCACCGGGTTCGCGGTCCAACTGGGCGCGTTCGGCAACCTCGAGGAAGCCAACAAGCTGCGCGATCGCGCGCGGGCCGCCGGCTTCAGCGCCTTCGTCGAGCAGGTCCGGACCGACAAGGGCACGCTCAACCGCGTGCGCCTGGGCCCGGTGGTCGATCGCGCCGACGCGGACAAGCTGAAGGCGCAGGTCGCCAGCAAGCTCGGCGTCGGCGACGCACTGGTCAAGCCGCATCCGTGACGGACCGCGGCGTGGCCTGCAGTTGAATACATCGGTGCAAGGCGCGCCGGTGCAGGGCGCGCCGCTCGAGCGTGCGCCAGCGACGAGAGGGAGCGTCACGCTATGACAGCACTGGATTGGGGTTTGTTGTTGATCGTCGGCTTGTCGGCGCTGCTCGGCATGCTGCGCGGCCTGATCGGCGTGGCGGTGTCGCTGGCGGCGTGGCTGCTGGCCGGCATCGCCGCGTATGTGTTCGGCGGCGAAGTGGGGCGCAGCCTCGGCGACGGGGAGATGGGCTGGCTGTCGTATCTCGGCGGCTATGCGCTGATCTTCGTGGCGGTGTGGATCGGCGTCGGCCTGTTCGGCATGGTGGTGCGGCGGATCGCGCACTCGGCCGGCTTGTCGGAGATGGATCGCCTGATGGGCCTGGGCCTGGGCGCGGTGCGCGGCGTGTTCTTCGCCTGCGCCTTGCTGGTGGTGCTGGGTATGACGACCCTGCCGCGCCAGCCGGCCTGGCAAGGCTCGATGGTCGCCGCGGTGCTGATGCCCGGCGCGGAATTGATGCGCGCGGCGTTGCCGGACGCGATGGCGCGCAAGGTCGACCTGGAGGGGCGCGGCACTTCGTTGCAGGCGACGGTCCAGGCCGAGGCCAAGAACCTGGAAGACAAGCTGCCGAAGTTGTCCGGTGGACTGCCGGGCGGATTGCCGGGCGGGCTGTCGGACATGATGCCGAGCGGCGGCGGGGCGGATTCGCTGCCGCAGGCGGTACCCGAGGGCATGTCCGGCGGCCTGTCCGGGGCCTTGCCTGATGGCCTCGCCAACGGCTTGCCCGACGTCCTGCCCGAAGCGGTGCGCGACATGCTGCCGCAGAAGGGCCAGCAAGGCGCGCAGCCGGGCGCGACGGGCACGCAGATCAAGGGCGATCCGGCCAAGGTCGGCGCCGACCGAGGCCAGGACGACAAACGCGTTCATTAGCAACAACAACGACTCTCAGCAGGATCAAGCGCTATGTGCGGCATTCTCGGTATCGTCGGCAACACGGATGTCGCCGCTCAGCTTTACGACGGACTTACGGTGCTCCAGCACCGCGGCCAGGATGCGGCCGGCATCGCCACCGCCGATGGCGCGCGCCTGCGCGTGCACAAGGGCAACGGCCTGGTCAGCGACGTGTTCAACGAGACGGCGATGCGCCTGCTCGAAGGTCGCGTCGGCATCGGCCATTGCCGCTACCCCACCGCCGGCAGCGAAGGCTCCGACGAGGCCCAGCCGTTCTACGTCAACTCGCCGTTCGGGATCGCGCTGGCCCACAACGGCAACCTGATCAACACCGACATGCTGCGACGCGAGGTGTTCGAGCAGGACCGCCGCAACGTCAACACCGAGTCCGACTCGGAAGTGCTGCTCAACGTGTTCGCCCATGAACTCGACCGCCATCGCGCGCTGACCGCCGACTCGGCGTTCGCCGCGATCGAAGGCGTGCATCGCCGTTGCGTCGGTGGCTACGCGGTGGTCGCAACCGTGCTCGGCCTGGGCCTGGTCGCGTTCCGCGACCCGCACGGCATCCGCCCGCTGGTGCTCGGCAAGCGCAATACCGGCGGCCAGGACGAATACGCGGTGGCTTCCGAATCGGTGGCCCTCGACCTGCTCGGCTTCGAGCGCGTGCGCGACGTGCGCCCGGGCGAAGGCATCGTCGTCACCCCGCGCGGCGAGTTGTTCACCCGCGCTTGCGCGGAGCCGCGCCAGCACTCGCCGTGCATCTTCGAATACGTGTACTTCGCCCGTCCCGACTCGATGATGGACGACGTCTCGGTGCACAAGGCGCGCATGCGCATGGGCCAGACCCTCGGCGAAAAGATCCTGCGCCTGCGTCCGGACCACGATATCGACGTGGTCATCCCGATTCCCGACACCTCGCGCGACTCGGCGCTGGAAATCGCCAACACCCTCGGGGTGAAGTACCGCGAAGGCTTCATCAAGAACCGCTACGTCGGCCGCACCTTCATCATGCCGGGGCAGGGCGAGCGGGCGAAGTCGGTGCGCCGCAAGCTCAACCCGATTCCGCTGGAGTTCCGCAACCGGGTCGTGCTGCTGGTCGACGATTCGATCGTGCGCGGCACCACCTCGCGGCAGATCGTGCAGATGGCGCGCGACGCCGGCGCGCGCAAGGTCTACCTGGCCTCGGCGGCGCCGCCGGTGCGGTTCCCGAACATCTACGGCATCGACATGCCCTCGACCGACGAGTTGGTCGCGCACGGCCGCACCGACGAGGAAGTGCAGACTCTGCTCGGTTGCGACTGGCTGATCTACCAGGACCTCGACGCCCTCGAACAGGCGGTGTCCGGGCCCAAGCACCGCATCGACCACTTCGATTCGTCTTGCTTCAACGGCGAATACGTCACCGGCGTGGAGCCGGGGTACTTCGAGCGCATCCAGCAACTGCGCTCGGACGAGGCCAAGAAGACGCGTCGCGCGTCCTGAGCCTGGAGTGCGCGCGGTGACTTCGCTGTTCGACGCCGCGCGCGCCTGCCTCGATGCGTCCACGCCCGAGGCCAAGGTCGAGCTGACCTTCGCCGCCGCGCAGGCCTTCGCGCGCGGCGAGCTGGCGCTGCCCGGCGATGCGCCGCCGCCCGAGCCGATCCGCATGCCGGGCCGGCCGGCCAAGCCGGCGCTGGTGCATCCGCGCGAACTGCCCAAGCGCGGTTTCGGCACGCCCGACGGCCGCGCCGCGTTCGTGCACGCGATCGCCCACATCGAATTCAACGCCATCGACCTGGGCTGGGACGCGGTCTATCGCTTCCGCGGCTTGCCGGCGCAGTTCTATGCCGACTGGGTCGGCGTCGCCAACGACGAGGCGCGGCATTTCAGCCTGTTACGCGCACGCCTGCGCGAACTGGGCTACGACTACGGCGACTTCGACGCCCACAACGGCCTGTGGGAAATGGCCGAGAAGACCGCCCACGACGGCCTGGCGCGCATGGCCCTGGTGCCGCGGGTGCTGGAAGCGCGCGGGCTCGACGTCACCCCGGGCATGATCGTGAAACTGCGCTCGCTCGGCGACGAGGCGACCGTGGCGATCCTCGAAACCATCCTGCGCGAGGAAGTGGCCCACGTCGCCGCCGGCTCGCACTGGTTCCGCTGGTATTGCGAACGCGCCGGCGTCGACCCGTTGCCGCGCTTTCGCGAACTGCTGGCCGAATACGCGCGCGCCGTACTCTACGGGCCGTTCAATTTCGATGCGCGCAGCGCCGCCGGCTTCGACGAGGAAGAGCTGCGCATGCTCGAGGCCTTCGCGGTCCGTTGAGCTGCTGCGGTCGCTGTCGCTCGTCGCGACGAAAGGGCATCTTCCTTTCTTTGTGCTTGCGGCGTGCGAATAAAGCCATGAGTCCATTCAAAATCCTAACGAATGGCTGGTGATATCGGATGTCGCATACCGGGAAAATAGACGCGGAGGAGCTGTATCGAGAAATGAGAAGCATGTTGGAGTGCCACACACTGTGGGCGGCTGTGGGCATTCTGGAACGGCTTTGGAAATCCGCCAAAAAGCTATGCTCCGGAGTGAATAGGAAGAGGCATTGTGTCGCTCGGCCGGTTCAATTCCGATTCGCAACAGGGTTGGCCGAAATCTGAAGCGGGACGGCGGGCGACTCGATTCGCGTCATCGATCCGCCTGATCGACTGGTTGAAACGTTGGAAAGCAAAGACGGGCAGCGAGGATGACGGTGGGTGCTGTTCGGCAGCGACAGTGGGCAGGCGCCTTCTAGCGCGCTTGGCTTCCGAAAGTTGAGAAGTGAGCCGTCGCGCGGCGCATTTCGGTGTGGGCCAGCGCCCAGCCTCTTTGCCCAATCCACCAACTGACGCGGCTCTGCAATATCCCGTTCACACCAAGTCGACAGACTTCCGGGCTTCGCTCTGACGCCGCCCAAGAGCGGACTGCGCATTACGCGCGGCGGCCACTCTGATTTGGAAGTTCCCCTGAAATGACGACGAAGACGACGCTCCTCGCCGCCTCGATTCTGTTCTGCCTGTACGCCGGCAACAGCCTCGCCGCCGAAACCGCCACCACCGCCGCTGTCGATCCGGCCACCGCCGCGGTCGGCGCGGGCGCGGTCGACGACGCCACCACTCTCGACGCGGTCTCCGTGGTCGGCACCGGCCAGACCCGCCAGGTGCAGTCGTTGGGCAAGCAGGACCTGCAGCGCGTGGCCGCCGGCACCAGCCCGCTCAAGGTCATGGCCAAGTTGCCGGGCGTGCACTTCCAGAGCTCCGATCCCTGGGGCAACTACGAGTGGTCGAGCAAGCTCAGCATCCGTGGCTTCTCGCAGCAGCAGCTCGGCTTCACCCTCGACGGCGTGCCGCTCGGCGACATGAGCTACGGCAACCACAACGGCCTGCACATCAGCCGCGCGATCGCCTCCGAAAACCTGTCCGGCGCCGAGCTTTCGCAGGGCAGCGGCGCGATCGACACCGCTTCCTCGGGCAACCTCGGCGGCACCTTGCGCTTCTTCAGCGCCGATCCGATGGCCGAGTACGGCCTGCGCCTGGCGCAGACCGTCGGTAGCGACGCCACCAGCCGCACCTATGCGCGCATCGACACCGGCGACCACAACGGCTTCAGCGCCTACCTCAGCGGCGTGTTCCATACCACCGACAAGTGGAAGGGCGAGGGCCCGCAGCGCAACGGCCAGTTCAACGGCAAGTTCGTCTACGCCAACGACGAAGTCAAAGTGACCGGTTATGCCGCGACTTCGCGCCGCCGCGAGACCGACTACGCCGATCTTTCGCTCGAATCCGCGCGCCGCCTCGGCATGGACTGGGACAACTACGCCAACGACTGGCAGCGCGCGATCGACGCCGCCAACGGCAAGTTCAGCGGCGGCGTGACCAGCCTCGACGACGCGTATTACATCGCCCGCGGCGTGCGCGACGACGATCTGGCCTACCTCAGCGCCGACTGGAACGTCAGCGACGACCTGGTGCTGTCGGCCACCGCCTACTACCACAACAACCAGGGCCAGGGTCATTGGGCGACGCCGTACGCGGTCTCGCCGACCGTGCCGCTGCGCATGCGCACCACCGAATACGACATCGAGCGCACCGGCATCATGCCGAGCCTGACCTGGCAGATCGGCGATCACCGCCTGCAGGCCGGCCTGTGGCTGGAGAAGAACGCCCACGGCGTGCAGCGCAACTTCTACGACCTGCAGCGCAACGAAGCGCCGGACGAGATCTTCTTCTATCGCAACCCGAGCGCGCGCGTGTTCCGCCAGCGTTTCGACACCGACACGCGCCAGTTCTACGTGCTCGACCACATGGAGTTCATCGGCGGCCGTCTGGCCATCGATGCCGGCTTCAAGGGCCTGCGCGTGGAAACCGACGGCAAGACCCTGATCGGCGGCGCCAGCCGCGCCAGCGGCAAGCTGGTGTCGGAAGACAACTTCCTGCCGCAGCTCGGCGCGCGCTGGCAGTTGAGCGAGCACGAGGAGATCTTCGGCTCCTACAGCGAAAACCTGTCGGCCTTCCGCACCGGCGTCAACGGCCCGCATTCGACCTCGCAGGCCGCGTTCAACGCCGCCGTCGCGTCGTTGGAGCCGGAAAGCTCCAAGACCCTGGAAGCGGGCCTGCGCACCAGCCGCGAGCAGATCGAGGCGTCGGTAGCGGTGTACCGGGTCAACTTCGAGAACCGCCTGCTCGCCATCGCGCGTTGCGCCGGCATCGTCGGCTGCGCCTCGAGTTTCGCCAACGTCGGCGACGTGGAAAGCCGCGGCGCCGAAGTGACCGTGGTGTGGAAGCCGTTCGCCGGTTTCAGCTGGTACCACTCGCTGGCCTTCAACGATTCGCAGTACGAATCGGATTATCTCGACGGCACTACCCTGGTCCGCACCAAGGGCAAGCAAGTGGTGGACGCGCCCAAGCGCCTGTACGCGACCGAAGTGCGTTGGGAACGCGACGGCCTGTCGCTGCAGCTCGGCGCCAAGTACACCGACAAGCGCTACCTGACCTACCTCAACGATTCGCAGGTCTCGGGTTTCTGGGTGGTCGACGCCTCGGCCTCGTACGAGTGGAAGGAACTGTCCTGGGCCGATGCGTTCAAGCTGCAGTTGAACCTGACCAACGCCTTCGACAAGCAGTACTTCGGCAGCCTCGGCACCAACGGTTTCGTCGCCTCCGATCCGCGCGGCCTGAACTACACCGTGCAGTCGGGCGCGCCGCGCCAGGCCTTCCTGACCGCGGAAGTGCGCTTCTAACAAATGCGCCTCTAAGCGGCAGGCGCTGTGCCGTCCGCTGCCGTGCCGCATCGGATGCCGGTGCGGCACAGCGACGGGGTCTTGCTCGATCCCATCGCCCCATGCGAACGCCTGGACTTCGCGTCCGGGCGCTTTCGTTTGCGCGGTCGGTAGCGGGTCCGCTCAGTCCAGCGTCTGCAGGCGCGCGCCGTCGCTGTCGACGCGCAACACCGAGCCTTGCTCGTACCAGTCGCCGAGCACGATGCGCTGGCAGGCGCGGCCGGCGACTTCCAGCTCGTGCACGGCCGGGCGATGGGTGTGGCCGTGGATCATGCGGTCGAGGCCGTAGCGCGCGAAGGTGTCGGCGACCGTGGCCGGCGACACGTCGGTGATGGTTTCCATGCGGCCCTCGTCGCGCAGGCCGGCCTGGTGCGCCTTGCTCGCGGCGCGCGCCTGTTGCGCGAAGGCCAGCCGGGCCGCGAGCGGCTGCGACAGGAACTGCGCCTGCCAGACCGGGTGCCGGGTCTGGGCGCGGAACTGCTGGTAGGCGAGGTCGTCGGTGCACAACAGGTCGCCGTGGCCGATCAGGGTCGGCTGGCCGTACAGCGGCACCACCGCGGGGTCGGGCAGCACGGTCATGCCGGCACGCCGCGCGTAGTCTTCGCCGAGCAGGAAATCGCGGTTGCCGCGGATGAAGTACACCGGCACGCCGCTGTCGGCCAGGGCCTTGAGCTCGCGCGCGACGAAGGCGCCGGTCTCGGACGGGTCGTCGTCGCCGACCCAGGCCTCGAACAGGTCGCCGAGGATGTACAAGGCCTGCGCGCCGCGGGCTTCGTCGCGGACGAAGCGGCCGAACAGCTCGGTGATCTGCGGACGCTCGGCGTCCAGATGGAGGTCGGAGATGAAGAGGGTCGTCATGGGCCTAGTTTAGCCACCGGCGTTCATGGGCGCGTGGTAGGCCGCGGACGAGCCTGAGCGAGGCCGGGGGCGCCGCCGGTATCCGCCGTAGTGCAAGGCAGGTGGGCCTGGGGCAGGCGCCTGATGGGCATCGATCGAGCCTCCTGCGCGGGCGCCGGTTCGCGGTTTCCCGACGCCTGCGCCCCGGCTCCGTTAAAATCCCCGGTCTCCCAGGATTCACCGAGCCCCGCATGACCTGCCGCACCCGTTTCGCCCCCAGTCCCACCGGTTACCTGCACATCGGCGGCGCGCGCACCGCGCTGTACTGCTGGCTGGAGGCGCGCCGCGCGGGCGGCCAGTTCATCCTGCGCATCGAGGACACCGACCAGGAGCGCAGCACCCAGGCCGCGATCGACGCGATCCTGGAGGCGATGCAGTGGCTAGGCCTGGACTACGACGAAGGCCCGATCTACCAGACCCACCGGCTGGAGCGCTATCGCGAGGTCGCCGAGCAGATGGTCGCGGCCGGCACGGCTTACTACGCCTACGAGACCAAGGAAGAACTGGCCGCGGCGCGCGATGCGGCGATGGCGGCGAAGGAGAAGCCGCGCTACAGCGGCGCCTACCGCGACCGCAACGAGCCCTTCCGCGACGACCCGAACCGGGTGATCCGCTTCAAGAACCCGCTCGACGGCAGTGTCGTATTCGAGGACAAGGTCAAGGGCCGCATCGAGATCGCCAACAACGAACTCGACGACCTGGTGATCTTCCGCGCCGACGGCTACCCGACCTACAACTTCGCCGTCGTCGTCGACGACCTCGACATGCGCATCAGCGATGTCGTGCGCGGCGACGACCATGTCAACAACACTCCGCGCCAGATCAACATCTACCGGGCGCTGGGCGCGCCGGTGCCGCATTTCTCGCACCTGCCGATGATCCTCGACGAAGAGGGCAACAAGCTGTCCAAGCGCACCGGCGCGGCCGACGTCATGCAGTACCGCGACGCCGGCTATCTGCCGCACGCGTTGCTGAACTACCTGGTCCGCCTGGGCTGGTCGCACGGCGATCAGGAGATCTTCTCGATCGAGGAGATGACCCGGTTGTTCGAGCTCAAGGACGTCAACTCCAAGGCCTCGCGCCTGGATTCGGCCAAGCTCGGTTGGCTCAACCAGCAATACCTCAAGAGCGACGACCCGGCCGCGGTCGGCCGCCACCTGGAATGGCATCTGCTCCATAACGGCTACGACCTGGCCAGCGGCCCGGCCCCGGCCGACGTGGTGATCGCCCTGCGCGACCGCGTCCAGACCCTCAAGGACATGGCCGAGCGCGCGTCTGTCTGGTACCGGCCGCTGACCGAGTACGACGATGCCGCGGTCGCCAAGCACCTGACCGCGAACGCGCGCGCGCCGCTGGCCGAGGCCCGTGCCCGCCTGGGCGGCTTGAGCGCCTGGACCGCCGAAACCGTCTCGGCGGCCCTGCACGAGACCGCCGAAGCGCTGGCGATCGGCATGGGCAAGGTCGCCCAGCCATTGCGGGTGGCCATCACCGGCACCCAGGTCAGCCCGGACATCTCGCATACGGTGTACCTGGCCGGCCAGGCCCAGGCCTTGCAACGCATCGACGCCGCCCTCACTAAACTCCCTGCGTAGGAAGCATCGCGCCGCGACTATGGAGTCCGCCATGAGCACCAGCCACGCCTGTACCGATCCCCAGCACCACGTCCACGACGGCGACGCCTTCGTGCAGGAGGTGGAGCGGGCCTGCGACCAGCGCGGCTTGCGGTTGACTCCGATCCGCGCCCACGCGCTGCGCCTGATCGCCGCGGCCGGCAAGCCGATGAAGGCCTACGATCTGCTCGACCAGATGAAGGCCACCCACGACGCCGCCGCGCCACCGACGATCTACCGCGCCCTGGATTTCCTGCTCGAGCACGGTTTCATCCACAAGCTCGCCTCGATCAACGCCTACGTCGGCTGCCACCACCCCGGCGGCGCCCAGCACGCGGTGCCGTTCCTGATCTGCGACAGTTGCCAGTCGGCGACCGAACTGGAAGACGAACGCATCGTCGACCTGCTCGAAGGCCGCGCCCGCGCGCTCGGCTTCGTGCCGCAGGCGCAGACCCTGGAAGTGCACGGGATGTGCGCCGATTGCGTGGCTGCCAGGGTTTAAGGTGGTTGGGGACTCGGGACTCGGGACTCGGGACTCGGGACTCGGGATTCGGGACTCGGGATTCGGGATTCGGGATTCGATTCGCGACTGCATAGCCGCGCGAGTCCGCCCTGTGAGCGACACCGTGGCGAGAGCGCCTCGTTGAACCAGTCCCTTTGGATCGGGGCCTGCTCATGCTGTATGGCTGCGCTGTGCGTCGAGCTCAAAAGCAAATCCCCCAACCCCCTTTTTGAAGCGGGGGAAGCCGCGCAACTCGATGCTGCACAACCTTCCGCTGATTCGCATCTGCGGGTAGGGCCCTTCAAGCCTTCGCCGGCACCAAGCCCGCCGCGACCGGTTGCGCTTCGCGGATCGGCAAGTTCGCGACCGCGGCCATCAGGGCCAGGGCGATGTCGGCATACCACATCCAAGTGTAGTCGCCGAACTTCGCCATCGCGATGCCGCCGAACCAGGCGCCGAAGAAGCCGCCGATCTGGTGCGAGAACAGGGTCAGGCCGAACAGGGTGCCCAGATAGCGCGGCCCGAACAGTTTGCCGACCAGGCCGGCGGTCGGCGGCACCGTCGCCAGCCAGGTCAGACCCAGGCCGGCGGCGAACAGATAGAACGTCAGCGGGGTCGGCGGCGACAGCAGGTAGATCGCGATCATCGCCGCGCGGCTGGCGTACATCAGCGCGAGCAGGTGCTTCATGCGATAGCGCTGGCCGAGCCAGCCGGCGGCGAGGCTGCCGGCGATGTTGAACAAGCCGATCAGGGCCAGCGACACCGCCGAAACATTGTCCGACAGGCCGCACAGGGCGATCTCGCCGGGCAGGTGGGTGACGAGGAAGGCGATGTGGAAGCCGCAGGTGAAGAAGCCCAGGTGCAGCATCCAGTAGCTCGGGTCGCGCAGGGCGATGCGCAGTTGCGCGCGCAGGCCGATTTCGGCCGCCGGCGCGGCGACGACGCTGCCGGGCGCAGCGGCGGGCGCGACGCGGCGCCGCAACGGCCAGGCCAGCGGCAGGGTCGCGATCGCGGCGACGGCGAGTGTCCACATCGCCATCATCCAGCCCGAGGCGGCGATCACCGCCTGCACCAGCGGCGCGAACACGAACTGGCCGAGCGAGCCGCCGGCATTGATGAAGCCGGCCGCCATCGAACGCTTTTCCGCCGGCAGACGCTGCGCGGTGGCGCCGATCAGGATCGAGAAGCTGCCGGCGCCGGCGCCGGCCGCGCCGAGCAGGCCCAGGGTCACCATCAGGCCCCATTGCGAAGACACGAACGGGGTCAGCCCCATGCCGGCGATCAACAGCACGCCGCCGAACACCAGCACGCGGCCCGGCCCGCGTTGATCGGCCAGTGCGCCGAACACCGGCTGCACCGCGCCCCAGACGAATTGGCCGATCGCCAGGGCGAAACTGATCTCGGCGATGCCGAGCCCCGTGCTCAGGCCGATCGGTTTGACGAACAGGCCCTGCGACTGGCGGATGCCCATGGTGATCATCAGCATCGCGGTGGCCGCGAGCAGCAGCGGCCAATACGAAGCGGGCTTGATCGTGGGCGATGGGGACATCGTGCTCATGGGTTTCTCGGCGGCAGAGAGAACTGCGGGGAGGGATGGGACGAGCGTGGCGGTCGTGAGCATGGAGTGCGGGGCGTTGCGGACGGACAGCCGCGCGACGGTTCAAGACTGTGCTGCAGGGCGGCTTCGTCCAAGCGAACAGTCCGCTCTCGCACGGTGGCGAGCGGTAAGTAAGTCGAAGTATTTGCCCGATCCCGGCGTCGATGCGGCGAGGTCGATGCGCGTTCTTGCGGTTCGCTGCCTGCCTGGGCTGTCGTCATTCCGGCGAAAGCGGGAACCCACGGAGCTCGAGCGCCCTTGCGTGCAAGCCATCGAGCGCTGGCTCGTCTGGAAACAGGATGCGATGCGCCCTGGCCGGAACGGTTCAGGAACCCGGAACGAATGGCTCGCCTCGGCCCGCTCACGGGCCGTCGTCCTGCAACTGCGCGATCGCGCGATCCAGTTGCGCGTGCAGAGCGGCGACGCCCTCGGCGCCGAGCCCTTGGTCGATCGCGTCCTGCGCGCGGCGCCACAAGGGTTGCGCGTGTTCGATCACGCGCCGGCCTTCGGCGGTGATGCGCAGGCGGCGTTGGCGCGCATCCACGCCGGGGACGGTCTCGATCCAGTTCGCCTGCACCAGCGGCTTGAGGTCGCGGCTCAGGGTAGTGCGGTCCATGCCGAGTTCGCGAGCGATCTCGCCGAGCGGCCGGCCCTGGCCGCCGGTGCGGCGCAGGATCGAGTACTGGTTCAGGTTGATCCCGGCCGGCGCCAGGGCCTGGTCGTAGCGCTGGCTCATCAGTCGCGCGAGCTTGCGCATGCGGAAACAGGTGCAGACGCTCTGGGTCGGCGTCGGGGCGGGGGCGGTTTCGATACCGGGACTCATTATGTGTATATACACCTAATGGCGCCGCGACCGCAAACGCCGACACGAGGTCGGCGTCTGGGCCACGGGGCAGCGTCAGGTCACGACTTGGAGAGAGATCGTTGCGAGCCCCGAAGTCAGTTGGCGCCCGGCGAAAGGCGCGCCGTCAGAAGAACACCCGCACGCCGAAATCGACGCCGCGGCCGGGCAGCACCACGCTGTCCTTGAGGAAGGAGGTGTGCACGCGCGCCTCTTCGTCGGTCAGGTTGCTGCCGTTGAGGAACACCTCGTAACCCAGGTTGCCGGCGTCCCAGTGATAGGCCAGATGGGCGTCGACCAGGGTGTAGCCGTCGGTCGGGGTTTCGTTGGCCGCGACTTTGTCCTGCTTCATGTAACGGGTCGCGCCGAGCGACGCGCGCCAGGAATCGGCGTCCCAGCGCAGCTCGCCGCCGACCCGGCCCGGCGCGATGCGCGGCAGGTTGCCGCCGTTGTCGAGCTTGGCGCGCACGCTGTCGCCGAACACGCGCACGTCGAACTTGCCGGCGTCGCCGTCGAACAGGTGGGCGATCGCCTCGCCTTCGAACCCGGTGAACTTGGCGTCGGCCTGGCTCCACTGGCGCACCGGCAGGTCGTCCTCGATCTCGCCGGTGTCGACCAGATAGATGAAACCGTCGAAGCGGGTCTGGTAGGCGGCGAGCTTGGCCTCGAATTTCGCGCCGTGGTAATGCAGGCCGAGTTCGACCTGGTTCGCGCGCTCCTTGCGCAGCTCGGCATCGCCGATTTCGAACGAGGCGGTCGCCGCGTGCGGGCCGTCGGCGAACAATTCCTCCTCGGCCGGCGCGCGTTCGGCGCGGTCGAGGTTGAGGCTCAGGCGCCAGGCGTCGCTGAACTTCCACAGCGCGCCGGCCGACAGGCTGACCGGGGTGAAATCGCGCTTGGCCGCGCCGAACGGCGAGCTTTCGATCTTGTCCACGCGCGCGCCGAGCTCGAGCTGCAGCGGATCCCAGTTGCGCTGCTCGGTGACGAACAGGCCGGCGGCGCGGGTCTTGGTCTTCGGCACGAAGGCTTCTTCGCCGATCGCCTGGAACTTGCGTTGGTAGCCCTGCACGCCGACCGCGCCGACCCAGCCGGCGAAGGGTTTGTGGGTCAGTTCCAGGCGGCCTTCGGTGGCGTCGCTGAGGAAACGCGTGCCGACCTCGTCGCCTTCGAACTCGATGTGTTCGTATTCGGTGTCGGCCACGCTCGCGCGCAGGCCGCTGAAGATGCCGAAGGCCTGGTTGATCCCGCCCTTCACTTCGAAGCGGTTCTGCTTCATGTCGATGTGCACCGGCGCTTCGCCTTCGAGCGCATCGCCCGGCTCGCCGGGGTTGCCGTAGCGGTCTTCGTAGCGCGCGGCGGAGAAGCCCAGGAAGCCCAGGTCGCCGACCAGCGAGGCGCCGAGCGCGCCGGTCTTGGTGTCGACGAAGCTGTTGCGCTGGCGGCCGAGCGGGGTCTGGTAATCCTTGTTGTTGCGGTACACGCCGTCGGCATGCAGGACCAGGGCGCCGTCGGCGCCCATCGCATCGACGCGGGCCATGCCGGTGACGCCGTCGTTGACGGTGTCGTGGCGGATTTCGGCGCGGCCGGACACGGTCTCGTCGAGCGGGCGCTCGGCGATGCGGCCGTCGACCACGTTGACCACGCCGCCGATCGCGCCGCTGCCGTAGAGCAGGGTGGCCGGGCCCTTGAGCACTTCGATCTGGTCGGCGAGGAAAGGCTCGACGGTGACGTTGTGGTCCTGGCTGACGGTGGACACGTCCTGGCTGGCCAGGCCGCCGGTCAGCACGCCGACGCGCGGGCCTTCCAGGCCGCGGATGATCGGGCGGCCGACGCCGGCGCCGAAGTTGGAACTCTGCACGCCGGGCAGCTTGCCGATGGTTTCGCCGAGGGTGGTGCCGCGCGCTTCGTCGAGCTTTTCGCCGGCCAGCACTTCGACCGGCTGGGCCAGTTCCTCGGCGCTGGACTGCAGTGGGGTCGCCGTGACGACAACGGCGTCGAGGCTGGTAGCCTTGTCGTGGCGGGTGTCGCTGGCGGTGGAGCCCGTGGACGGCTCCTGTGCCTGGGCGGTGGCCACTACGGCCGGCAGGGCCAGGGTCAGGGCGAGAGTGAGCGCGCTGCGACGTGCGCCGAGGAATGAACGGATGGGCTTGGGCATGATGAACCGGCTGACGATGAACTGGCGGGGGATGGTGAAATGTTATAAAGTAACGTTTGCCAATTGACAACCATCCCAGAAGTCATCCCCCATGTCTTCATTGCTACGCGGCTTACTCGATCGAATCGGCGCCTTCGGCTCGCTGGCCTGCGCGATCCATTGCGCGGCGTTGCCGTTGCTGATCGCGGTGCTGCCCTCGCTGGGCCTGGCCGGTTGGTTCGACGACGGCTTCGAACTGGCCTTCGTGATCTTCGCCACCCTGCTCGGCACCGCCAGCCTGATTTCCGGCTATCGCCGCCACCATGCGGTGCGCGCGCTGTCGCTGCTGGTTCCGGGCCTGGGCGCACTGTGGATCGGCGTGCTGTACCCGCCGCTGCACGGCTCGACCCTGCCGCACGCCGTCGCCATGACCTTCGGCGGCACCCTGGTCGGCCTGGCCCACCTGGCCAACCTGCGCCTGAACCACAGCCACGTCCACGACGCCAGCTGCGCTCACTGAGCGCCTGCCGGCGCGGGCCCGAGCGCCCCGGATCGACGCTTGTGCTAGGCTTCGCAGCCTCGCGCGCGGCCGCGCAGCGCCGGAACCCGGGCCTCGGCCCCCGGCTATCTCGCCTGCAGCTTGCGCGGACCACCTTTCGATTCAACTGTAGAACGTCTTAATTAGGAGCACGACCATGGGTAAAGGCGACCGCAAGACCGCCAAGGGCAAGCGCTACAACTCCAGCTACGGCAACGCCCGCAAGGCCGTGAGCAAGGCGACCGGCACCGCCGCCGCGCCGGTGGCGAAGAAGGCCGCCGTCAAGAGCGCGACCAAGGCACCGGCCAAGAAGGTCGTGGCCAAGAAGACCGCCGCCAAGGAATAAACCGGCCTCGAGGCTGGTCGAGAAAGCCCCGCATCGCGGGGCTTTTTTTTGCCTGTCTTCGGGCCTGTCTTTCGGCCCTTCCCGGCCTGCACCGCGCTCGACGCGGCGACGGCAACCGACCGGAACGGTGTTTCCGGCCGGCGCTTAGGCCATCGGGCACACACAGACAAGATGTAATTTTTTCATTAAGATGCGCGCGTTCCCGAGGAAGGGAACGGCCATCACATTTCGAAGGATCAAGGGGATTTATGAAGACGCAACTCGCGCTGGCGCTCGCGCTGGCCATGGCCTCGTCTGCGGCCGCTGCCGCCGACGGCCTGAGCTACAACTACGTCGAAGGCGGTTACTCGGTGCAGAAGTTCGAACTGCCGAGCATCGATGAAGACATCAGCATCCAGGATCCGAAGGCCGCCGGCGGTTACATCGCCGGTTCGTTCGCCGTGAACGATGCGATGCACCTGTTCGGCGGCTACCGCCAGGGCAGCGACGACATCGACGTCAGCTACCTCGGCACCCGCCTGGGCGAAGCCGACATCGACTCCAAGCAGTACCACGTCGGCCTGGGCTACCACCACACCCTGTCCGACCGCGTCGACTGGACCGGCGAACTGAGCTACCTGCGCACCGAAATCGACGTCGAGGGCGAAGAAGCCGGCGAAGGCGACGACTACCGCGCCTCGCTCGGCCTGCGCGGCGATCTGGCGGCGAACTTCGAAGGCTGGGTCAAGGCCAACTACACCGACGGCGACGTCTACGACGGCGAATTCAGCGGCACGATCGGCGCTCTGGTCAAGTTCAACGAGACCTGGGGCATCGTCGGCGAAGCCGAATTCGGCGACAAGGTCAGCCAGTTCAATCTGGGTGTCCGCGCCAGCTTCTGAGCGGCTGCGTCTGTGCGATAGCGGAAGCCCGGCGCAAGCCGGGCTTCTTCTTTATGGTTCACGCAGCCAGCAGCGGCGGCGATGCCGCGGACGTGCAGCCGGCCCGGCTTAGGACTTCTGCGCCAGCTTCTCGACCGCGCTCCACACCCGCAGCAGATTGCCGCCGAGCACCTTGCGGATGGTCTCGTCGGAATGGCCGCGCGCCTTCAGCCCTTCGATCAGGTTCGGATAGTCGGCGACCGACTTCAGGCCTTCCGGCAGCGCGCCGCTGACGCCGTCGAAGTCCGAACCGATGCCGACATGATCGGCGCCGAGCAGCTTGATGCCGTAGTCGATCTGGTCGAGCACCGCATCGATCTTGACCGCGCGCGGCGGATGCGCTTTTTCCCAGGCCTGGTCGAAGGCTTCCTGGCTCTGCACGGTTTCGCCGCGTGCGCGTGCGGCGGCCTGTTCCTTCTCGAACTTGGCGTTGGCGTCGAAATAGCCCTGGGTGTCGGCGGCCGAGGCCGGGTCGACGAAGGCGTTGCCGAACACGATCTGGACCACGCCGCCCTTCGCCGCGACCGCCTTGGCGAGTTCGTCGCTAAGGTTGCGTTCGAAGCCCGGGGTGAAATGGCGCAGGCCGGAATGGCTGGCGATCACCGGCGCCTTGCTGCGCGCGAGCACGTCTCGCACCGCGTCGTCGGACAGGTGCGAAACGTCGACCATGATGCCGAGCCGGTTCATTTCGTCGACGACCTGCTCGCCGAACGGGCTCAGGCCCTTCCACTTATGGCGCGGGTCGTAGGACGAATCGCTGATGCGGTTGTCCTGGCCATGGGCGAGGGTGATGTAGCGCACGCCGCGGGCGTGGAAGCGCGCGAGCTGGGCGAGGTCGTCGCCGATCGGCGCGCCGTTCTCCATGCCGAGGGCGAGCAGCACGCGCTGGCCGCGTTCGTGCAGGCGGTCCAGGTCGGCCGGCGAACGCAGCAGGGCGAACTTGTCGGGGTGGCGGCCGATCATCGCCTCGACCGCGTCGATCTGGGTGTGCGCGGTCTGCTGAGCGGTGCCGGCCGCGTCTTCGCCGGGCGAGGTGTAGATCGACATGAAGGCGACATCGAGCCCGCCCTGGCGCGCGCGCGGGTAGTCGAATTCGACCTTGGGCGTGTCCACGCCGAGGTCGTTCCAGCGACGCAGCAGTCCGCTCGGCGCGTCGATATGAGTGTCGACGATGATCGCGTCCTGGGCGAAGCGCTGGCCCGCGCTGAGGGGCTGGTCGGCGAGCGCGAACGGCGACGACAGCAGCAGGGCAAGAGCGAGAACGGTCCGCACGGTACCTCCAGGGGGCAGCGAAGGCGGCGCGATGCCGCATCGGACGGCCAGCGTACAACAGCGCGCCGCGACTGCCTTGCGGCGGCGCAGCGTATGCGCAGGTCGTCGGCGCGGGCTCGTCCGGAGCGGCGCTTCAAAGGGCAGGAGCGGCGCAAGCCGCGACCGTCCGCGGTCCGATCGTTGCGTCGAAGGATTCGGGCTAAAAAAGCCGGCGCCGATCGGTACCGAACCTAGCCGGCCGTATCGACCAACATCCGCCCGCCGGCGCACACCCGCTGGGCCAGGCCGCCGCCGAGCCAATAACACAGCTCCGACGGATGGCCGATGCGCCACTGCACGAAGTCGGCGCGTGCGCCGACCCGCAGCACGCCGCGATCGTCCAGGCCCAAGGCGCGCGCCGCATGCACGGTCGCGCCGCGCAGGGCCTCTTCCGGAGTCAGGCGGAAGTGCGTGCACGACAGCTGCATGGCCTGGCGCATCGACAGCAAGGGCGAGGTGCCCGGATTGCAGTCGGTCGCCACCGCCATCGCCACGCCGTGTTCGCGAAAGGCGTCGAGCGGCGGCAGCTTGGTTTCGCGCAGCACGTGAAACGCACCCGGCAGCAACACCGCGACCGTGCCGTGCGCGGCCATCGCGCGCACGCCGTCGAGCGAGGTGTGTTCGACGTGGTCGGCCGACAGGCCCTCGAAGCTTGCGGCCAGGGCGGCGCCGCCGAGGTCGCTGAGCTGGTCGGCGTGCAGCTTGACCGGCAGGCCGAGCGCGCGCGCGGCCTCGAACACGCGGCGGGTCTGCGCCGCGCTGAAACCGATGCCTTCGCAGAACGCGTCGACCGCGTCGACCAGGCGTTCGCCGTGCAGGCGCGGCATCCATTCGCAGACCGCGTCGATGTAATCGTCGGCGCGCCCGGCGTACTCGGGCGGCAGCGCATGCGCGGCCAGATACGTCGTGCGCACCTCGACGCCGAGCGACTCGCCGAGCGCGCGCGCCACCCGCAGCATCTTGCGTTCGTTGTCGAAGTCCAGGCCGTAGCCGGACTTGATCTCCAACGTGGTGGCGCCGTCGGCGAGCAGGGCGCGGGCGCGCGGCAGCGATTGGCGCAGCAGCTCGGCTTCGTCGGCGGCGCGGGTCGCGCGCACGCTCGACACGATGCCGCCGCCGGCGCGGGCGATCTCTTCGTAGCTCGCGCCCTGCAGGCGCTGCTCGAACTCGCGCGCGCGATCGCCGGCGAAGACCAGGTGGGTGTGGCAGTCGACCAGCCCCGGGGTGATCCAGCCGTCGGCCTCGATCACCGTATCGGCGAGGCTCCCCGGGTCGGCGCCGAGCGCGCTGCGCGGCCCGGCATAGGCGATGCGGCCGTCGCGCCAGGCCAGGACGGCGTCGGCGATCTCGCCGTAGCCTTGCGCGGCGTCGAGGGTGGCCAACGAGGCGCCGACGATGAGGCCGTCGTAGCGGCCGCCGGCCGCGGGGTAGGGTGCGGTGCTCATGGGGCCGATTCTACATGGGGCGATTACGGCCGATTCAGCGAGCCGGTTCAGCGAGCCGGTTCTGCGAGGCAGATTCTGCGAGGCGGATTCTGCGAGGCAGATTCGTTTGGGGCCATCCTTTTGGGGCGATCTCAGCCAACGCGCCGCGCCGGTCGCATCGCGCGCCCGCGCAGGCGAGAATGCGCGCATGACGACCTCAGACCAAGCCGCTCTCTGGACGCCCGCCGGCTGGCGCCGCGACGACACCATCATCGAACGCATCGTGCCGGGCATCGCCAACCTGCATTCGCATGCCTTCCAGCGCGCGATGGCCGGCATGGCCGAGCGCCAGAGCGACCCGAAAGACAGCTTCTGGACCTGGCGCGAGACCATGTACCGCTTCGCCGGACGCTTCACCCCGGAGTCGCTGCACGCGGTCGCCAGCCAGTTGTATGTGGAGATGCTCGAAGCCGGCTACACCACGGTCTGCGAATTCCACTATCTGCATCACGCCCCGGATGGCCGGCCCTATGCCGACCCGGCGGCGATGTCGCGCGCCCTGATCGAGGCCGCGCGCGAAACCGGCATCCGCATGACCCTGCTGCCGGTGCTGTACATGACCGGCGGGTTCGACGAACGCCCGCTCGGCGAGCGCCAGCGCCGTTTCGGTCACGATGTCGATGCCTATCTGCGCCTGCTCGACAGCCTGCGCGTCGAGTCCGACGAACTGTTGAAAGTCGGTTGCTGCCTGCACAGCCTGCGCGCGGTGCCGCCGGCGCCGATGCGCGAAGTGCTCGCGGCTTTGCCGGACGACAGCCGCGTGCACGTGCACATCGCCGAGCAGATCGCCGAGGTCGAAGACTGCCTGGCGATCCGCAAGGCGCGGCCGGTGCGTTGGCTGCTCGATCATGCGCAGGTCGACGAACGCTGGACCCTGGTGCACGCGACCCATCTCGATGCCGGCGAAGTGCAGGGCATCGCCGACAGCGGCGCGACCGTGGCGATCTGCACCACCACCGAGGCCAACCTCGGCGACGGCCTGTTTCCGCTGCGCGATTACCTCGATGCCGGCGGCGCCTGGGGCGTGGGCTCGGACTCGCATATCTCGGTGTCGCCGGTCGAGGAGCTGCGCTGGCTCGAATACGGCCAGCGCCTGATTACGCGACGCCGCAACATCGCGGTCGGTTCGCATTCGACCAGCGTCGGCGAGACCTTGCTGCGCGGCGTGGTCGCCAGTGCCGAGCGCTCGACCGGCTTCGATGCGATCGGCCTGGCCGGCGATTTCCTGACCTTGGACCGGGACGCCCCGGTCTTCGCTGGCGCGACCGACGAGGACTACATCGATCGCTGGTTGTTCAGCGGCAACCGCAATACAGTGCGCGAAGTGCATGTCGGCGGCCGCCGGCTGGTCGCCGAAGGCCGTCATCGCGACCGCGACGCCATCGCCGCGCGTTACGGCCGCACCTTGCGGGCCCTGCTCGCGGATTGACGCGCCGCGCGTGAGTGATCGCGCGGTCGCGGCTCGCGCTCAGGCCGGCGCGAACAGATCGTCGATCGGCACCCGCCGCGGCAGCACGCCTTCGAGGGTGAGCAGGAATTCCTTGGTCGGCAGGCCGCCGCCGAAACCGGTCAGGCTGCCGTCGGAGCCGATCACGCGATGGCAGGGCAGCACGATCGGCAGCGGATTGCGGCCGTTGGCCGCGCCGACCGCGCGGGTCGCGGTGGGTTGGCCGATATGCCGGGCCATCTGCGCATAGCTCCAGGTCTCGCCCCACGGGATCTGCATCAGCGTGCGCCACACCTGCAACTGGAATGGCGTGCCGTGCGGCGCCAGCGGCAGGTCGAACGCCTGGCGCGTGCCGGCGAAGTATTCGCCGAGTTGCCTGCGCGTTTCGAGCAGCACGCCGTTGTCGCCCTCGTGCCAGTCCGCGCCGCGCTTGACCGGATGCCAGGGCGCTTCGAACTCGATCACCCGCAGGCCGTCGTCGGCGCTGGCGAGCAGCAACCGGCCGACCGGGCTGTCGATATGCTGGAACGTGATCATGCGGCCTTCCGGGGTTTCTTCGTCGCAGCGGGTTTCGCGGCGGTTGCAGCGGCATCGCCGGCGGCCTTGCCGATGGGCACCGGCATGCTGTCGCGCCAGACGTGGATCACCGCATAGGCCCGCCACGGGCGCCAGGCTTCGGCGCGCGCGTTGAGCGCCTTCGCGGTCATGCGCACGCCGTCTTCGGGCACCGCTTTCTGCAGCACCAGGTCGTCGGCCGGGAATGCGTCGGGGTGGCCGAGCGCGCGCATCGCGACGTAGTGCGCGGTCCATGGGCCGATGCCGGGCAGGGCGACCCAGCGCGCGACGAAATCGTCGAGGGTGCGTTCGGCGCGGAAATCGACCCGGCCGTCGAGCAGCGCGCGCGCGACCGTACGCACCGTATCGGCGCGGGCCCGGGTCAGGCCGATCTGGGTGAGGTCGGCGTCGGCCAGGGCTTCCGGCGTCGGGAACAGATGTTCGAGGCCGGCGGCGAAAGGCTTGGGCAAGGCTTCGCCGAAGCGCTGCGCGAGCCGCGTCGCCAGGGTGCGCGCGGCGGCGACGCTGACTTGCTGGCCGAGGATCGCGCGCACCGATATCTCGAAACCGTCCCAGCCGCTCGGCAGGCGCAGCCCCGGGCGCTTCGCCAGCAAAGTCTTTAGTCGCGGATCGACCGACAGCGCCGCGGCGATCGCGTTCGGATCGGCGTCGAGATCGAACATGCGGCGCAGGCGGTTGGTGATCTCGAGCAGGCGCGCCGGCTTCGGCCCGTGCAGTTCCAGCTTCAGCGCATGCTCGCCGCCGGGCCAGGCGCTGACGCGCAACCAGCCGGGCGTATCGATCGGGCCGATCACCCGGCTGTAGCTATGCGCATCGACCGCTTCGACGCCGGGCAGGGCGCGGCCGCGCAGGAAGTCGAGCATCGCCGCGAAGTCGTAGGGCGGGCGATAGCCCAGGCGCAGGATCAGGCTGTCGCCGTTGCCTTCGGGGCTTTCGTTCGGGCGCCGGCGCAGATCGCGCGGCGCCATCCGGTAGGCCTCGCGAAAAGTAGTGTTGAAACGGCGCAGGCTGCCGAAGCCGGCGGCCATCGCGACCTCGGTGATCGGCAGGCGGGTTTCGGTCAACAACTGCTTGGCGAACAGCAACCGCCGCGTGCCGTGCACGCCGATCGGCGGCGCGCCGAGGCGCTCGACGAACAGGCGCCGCAACTGGCGTTCGCCGACGCCGACGCGTTCGGCCAGCGTCGCCAGCGGTTGATCGGCGAGCAGGCCTTCGTCGATCAGCTTGAGCGCGCGCGCCACCGCGGCGTCGCCGCGCCGCCACGCGCCTTCGCCCGGCGACAGCTCCGGACGGCAGCGCAGGCAGGGCCGGAAACCGGCGGCTTCCGCGGCCGCGGCGTGGCCGTAATAGACGACGTTCTCGCGCTTGGCCGCGGGCGCCGGGCAGACCGGCCGGCAATAGATGCCGGTGCTGGTGACCGCGGTGAAGAACAGCCCGTCGAAGCGCGGGTCCCGGCTGAAACGGGCCTGCTCGCAGACCCGCCAGTGCGGCAGCGAAGCGGTTGGGGCGGGGGTGATGGGGGCGTCCATGGAACAAGGCTAGCACCGGCGAGGGGGTGGGACTCGCCGGATTCGGACATGAATACCGGAGGGTATGCTCGTCTTGTGGGGTCGTTGTGCGGGGTTCGTCGGTAGGTTGATGCGGCTTGAGGATAGGAGCGGTGCCAGCCGCGACCGCGGGGCTTCGGGCTGATGCGGTTCGTGCTTGACGCCGCCGTGATGGCCCTGGGCTTGGTTCGAGTTCTAGTTTTGGCTCTGGCTCTGGCTCTGGCTCCGGCTGCTCCTGTGCGTAGTTTCGCTCGGGCGAATGCAATAGAAGACCGGGAGGGCGGCCCGCAGGGATGCAGGCCGTTTTTCATCGGGACAGGGATGTCCCGTATGTAGATCCCTGCGGATGCACCGATCGTGCGGGCTCTTGATTCAAAGAAAAGCCACTTCTTTGGTTACCTTTCTTTTCTTGCTTTAGACAAAAGAAAGTAACCCGCTGCTAGTGGCGGAAGCTTTGGGTTTGATCTTGATCTGTAGTTGCGGATTGAGACGCCGCAAGACCGCTGCAGCGATGTCGCGGCTCGCGCCGCTCCTACCCTGCGAGAGCACGCCCTTCGGCGAACGGCGACCGCTTCGTTATCGCTGCGTGTTCCGCAGTCGCGACTCACGTCGCTCCTACAGGGGAGACTCGCAACGACGCGGTCGGCTTCTGGGTAGGAGCGGCGCAAGCCGCGACCGCACCACCTCCGGTCGCAGCGTCACCAGCCGTAAGGCGGTGAGCCGCAGCAAGAGCCGAGCGACGGCAATTGCAATCGCAGCTGCGAGGGCTCGGCTCTTAGGGGCAGGAGCGTCGCGAGTCGCGACCGCGAGGCTTCAATCGCGCGACGCTACGCGCCGCGGCGCATCTTCCCATCTGGCGACGAAGCGGCAGCAACGGTTTTCTTCTCTGCCGCGCCGCGCGCCGCCGCGCTCAGGGCTCGCGCAATGCCGGCAGCAGCGGGGCGATGTCGCCGTCGTTGTGCGCGGCGGGAATGCCGATGAGGCGGGCGAGCAGGGGGTAGACGTCGACGTTGTCGATCGCCGGGATCGTCGCGCCGTGTTTGAACGCGGGGCCGCGGGCGACGAAGATCGCGCGCATCGAGGGCAGGGCAGGGTCGTAACCGTGCGAGCCGCGGGTCTGGCCGAGGCCGGCCTTGGGCAGTTTGTCGCGTTCGATCGCGTCCCAGCCCTCGTGCATCTGGCAGACGATCGGCGGTACCCGCGGATGAGTGCCGTAGTGCCAGCGCTCGGGCAGTTCGGCCTTGCGCCAGCAGTCGTAGTTCGCATGCGCGCCGAGCACGCGTTGCTCGACTTCGGCTTCGTGGCCGCGGTTCGGAATGATGCCGATCGATTGGCCGATCGAGGTCACCACCGCTTGTTCGGGCGTGACCATGTCCTCGACCGCGATGCGATGGCCCGGGGCGACTTCGGCCATGCCGTGGTCGGACACCAGCACGATGTTGACCTGATCGAGCTGCCGGCGTGCGGCCAGGCCGTCGAGCAGGCGGCCGACGGCGGCGTCGATGCGCGTCAGGGCCTCGCGTACTTGCGGGGAATCCGGACCGTGCTCGTGGCCTTGCTTGTCGAGGGCGTCGAAGTACAAGGTCGCCACGTGCGGGCGGGTGGACGCGGGTTCGCCGAGCCAGGCCAGCACTTCGTCGACGCGGGCGTTCTCGTCGACGGCGGCGTCGAACGGGCGCCAGCGGTTCGGGCGCAGGCCGTGGATCGGCGCTTCGCTGCCGGGCCAGAACAGGGTCGCGCTGCGCAGGCCGGCTTTTTGGGCGCCGATCCAGATCGGCTCGCCGCCGTTCCACCAGCGGGTTTCGCCGACCGCGCCGCGGTCGGAGATCTTGAACCGGCCCAATCGTTCGTCGCTCATGCTGTTGTGGACCACGCCGTGGTGGTCGGGGCGCAGGCCGGTGACCAGGGTGTAGTGGTTCGGGAAGGTCAGCGAGGGGTACGACGGAGTCATCCACTGCGCGCGTACGCCTTCGCCGGCGAAGCGTTCGATGCGCGGGGTCAGGCCGAGCTCGAAATAGCTCTCGCGGAAACCGTCGATCGAGATCAGCAGCAGCGGGGTGTCGGCCGGCGGCGCCACCCGGGTCGGCGGAGCGCAGGCGGCGAGGACGAGGACGAGCAGGGCGGACGCAGCCGCGTAAAGAATCGAACGCATCGCGACATGATAACGGCAGCCGGTTGCCGGCCGATGTCAGGCCGGCGACGCTCGCGATCGCGCGGCGATCGGCCAGAGTCGGCATGTTCTGCGCATGTTTCGGACACGGGCCGGCAGGGTCCTGACCTGACCCTGGTTAGCGTCCCGGGGTGGTTGGCCGGCATGACTTCCGTCGCTGGCGTGCTGGCCGCATTGGATCGATAGTGAGCCCAGCCCGCCATCGAGTCGCCGCCATGCGCCCTGCCGTCCGTGCCGCCCGCTTGTCTTTATGCCTGGTCGTGGCGTCGATCGCGGCGGTGGCCACGGCGCAGACGCCGAAGCCGCTGCCGGTGGCGCCGTTGAGCGACGACGAGTGCGCGGTGTGGGCGCGCGAGCTCAGCTTCGCCGCGTCGGTCGCCGAGCACGACGCCAAGGCCTTCGCCGCGCACCTGCACGAGCAGGCCGCGTTCGGTTCCGGCAGCCCGCAACCCACCCGCGGCCGCGACGAGATCGCCAAGCGCTGGGCCGGCCTGATCGAGGGCAAGAGCCTGCGCCTGCGTTGGTACCCGGCCCGGGTCACCATCGGCGGCGCGCGCGACATCGCCTGGTCGACCGGGCCGGCGCTCTACCAGAAGCTCGAGCCCGGCGCCGAGCCGCGCTATTCGATCGGCGCCTACCAGTCGGTCTGGCACCGCGGCCCGGACGGGGTGTGGCGGGTACTGTTCGACGACGGCCTGGTTCCGCGCCCGGCCACCGAGGCCGAGGCGATGGCCTTCCAGAACGGCCGGCGCGAGGTCTGCCCGCGAGCCTGACACGCGCCTAAACGGCCGGCGCGCCGGCAGGTTCGGCCGCCGCGGCGCAGGCGTATCGTGGCTTGGCACATCGATCGGAACGGTATCGAAGTCCGTGCCCGTCCACAGGAGCCGCCCCATGAAACGTCTGATGTTCGCTGCGCTGTCGAGCGCTTTCGCGTTCGCAGCGGCCGCGCAAACCCCCGCCGCGCAAGTCGATGCCCAGGCCGATGCGAAGGCCGCCATTCCCGCCGTCGCCGAAGCCGATGTCCGCGCTGGGGTGCGGGCCGATGTCCAGGCCGATGCGAGGCTCGCCGCCCAAACCGACAAGACCGGCAAGCACAGGCACGACCCGAATTGCCTGCGCCATACCGGCTCGCGCCTGCAGCCGCGCGGCAAGGACGGTTGCATCGGCGGCGCCGGCCGCAGCTACAGCCGCGACGACCTCGACCGCACCGGCGAAGTCGACGTGGGCGAGGCACTGCGCAAGCTCGACCCGCGCCTGTATTGAGCGCGGATCGCGCCACGGTTCCGGTCCGGACGCGAGTCCGGGCCGTCCTGAAGCCCGGCCTCGTGCCGGGCTTTTTTATGGCCAGGCCGCCAGGAGCCGCGTGCGCGGCGCTCAGGCGCCGATGCCGTCGAGCAGCCGCTGCAGCGAGGCCTCGTAGAAGCGACGGAACTCGCGCTCGTCGTAACTGAAGCGGCCGGCGCGGTACAGCGCGATCAGGCCGTGGGTGTGCGCCCACAGGGTCATCGCGATGTCCCAGGCATCGCCGGCGCGCAGGCGCCCGGCCTGTTGCGCTTCGAGCACCACGTCGGCGACCACGTTCAGGGTCGGCGAACGGCGCGCGCGGAAATCTTCCGGGTAGCGCCGCGCTTGTTTGCGCCGCATCGAGAAGGCGTGGTCGAACAGATGCGGATGAGCCAGGGCGTAGTCGAGATAGATGCGTTGCACCGCGAGCAGGCGCGCGATCACGTCGCTGCCGTCGTTGCGCGCGTTCCAGTGGCGGGCGATCTCCTGGAAGCTGTCGTCGCTGATGCGCTGGAGCAGGGCTTCGCGGTTCGGGAAGTGACGATAGATCGCCATCGGCGTGATGCCGACCGCCTGGGCGATGGCGCGCATGCTCACCGACTCGGCGCCGCCGCGCTCGAACAGGACACGGGCGGCGCGCAGGATGCGGTCGGCGGTGGCGGGCGCGCTCATGTGTACAGCGTATACATTTTGCCGCCGATACGACACATCGGCCCGGATTAGGCGCTTGCCGACGCGTCGCGACGGTCGCGGCGCTGGCTGGGACCGAGAGCGCGGCGCGATAATTCCGCTCTCCCCAGCCGATCGGAATCGCCATGTCCGCAGCCACCCGCAACGATCCCAGCCGCGTCGTCCGCGCCCCGCGCGGCAGCGAAAAAAGCTGCAAGTCCTGGCTCAGCGAAGCGGCGTTCCGGATGATCCAGAACAACCTGGACCCGGACGTGGCCGAGAATCCGGCCGAACTGGTGGTCTACGGCGGCATCGGCCGCGCCGCGCGCGACTGGCCGTCCTTCGACGCGATCCTCAAGTCGCTGCGCGAACTCGAAGACACCGAAACCCTGCTGATCCAGTCGGGCAAACCGGTCGGCATCTTCCGCACCCATGCCGACGCGCCGCGCGTGCTGCTGGCCAACTCCAACCTGGTGCCGCATTGGGCGACCTGGGAGCACTTCAACCAGCTCGATAAGCAGGGCCTGATGATGTACGGCCAGATGACCGCCGGCAGCTGGATCTACATCGGCTCGCAGGGCATCGTCCAGGGCACTTACGAAACCTTCGTCGAGATGGGCCGCCAGCACTACGGCGGCGACCTCAGCGGCAAGTGGATCCTGACCGCGGGGCTTGGCGGCATGGGCGGCGCGCAACCGCTGGCGGCCTCGCTGGCCGGCGCCTGCTCGCTCAACATCGAGTGCAAGCAGAGCAGCATCGACATGCGCCTGCGCACGCGCTACGTCGACGAGCAGGCCGGCGACCTCGACGACGCGCTCGCCCGCATCGCCAAATACACGGCCGCCGGCGAAGCCAAGTCGATCGCCCTGCTCGGCAATGCCGCCGAGGTGCTGCCCGAGCTGGTGCGCCGCGGCGTGCGCCCGGACGCGGTCACGGACCAGACCAGCGCCCACGACCCGGTCCACGGCTACCTGCCGATCGGCTGGAGCGTCGATCGCTGGCTGGCCGAACAGAAGAGCGACCCCGACGGCGTGCGCGACGCGGCCAAGAAGTCGATGCGGGTGCACGTCGAGGCGATGCTCGCGTTCCAGCGCCAGGGCATTCCGACCTTCGACTACGGCAACAACATCCGCCAGATGGCGAAGGACGAAGGCTGCAGCAATGCCTTCGATTTCCCCGGCTTCGTGCCGGCCTACGTGCGGCCGCTGTTCTGCCGCGGCGTCGGCCCGTTCCGCTGGGTCGCGCTGAGCGGCGACCCCGAGGACATCTACAAGACCGACGCCAAGGTCAAGGAACTGATCCCCGACGACGCGCACCTGCACCGCTGGCTCGACATGGCGCGCGAACGGATCAGCTTCCAGGGCCTGCCGGCGCGGATCTGCTGGGTCGGCCTGGGCCTGCGCGACAAGCTCGGTCTGGCCTTCAACGAGATGGTGCGCAACGGCGAGCTGAAGGCGCCGGTGGTGATCGGCCGCGATCATCTCGACAGCGGCTCGGTGGCCTCGCCGAACCGCGAGACCGAGGCGATGCGCGACGGCAGCGACGCGGTCAGCGACTGGCCTTTGCTCAACGCGATGCTCAACGTCGCCGGCGGCGCGACCTGGGTCTCGCTGCACCACGGCGGCGGCGTCGGCATGGGCTATTCGCAGCACTCCGGCGTGGTCATCGTTTGCGACGGCAGCCAGGAGGCCGGCCAGCGCATCGCCCGCGTGCTGTGGAACGACCCCGGCACCGGCGTCATGCGCCACGCCGATGCCGGTTACGAGATCGCTCAACAATGCGCGAAAGAGCGCGGGCTGAAGCTGCCGATGCTCTGATCGGTCAATCGGTCAGACGCCGAGAAAACGGCCCGGCTTGCGGGCCGTTTTCTTTGGTGGCACGACGGTCAACCCGGAATGGCCGGCTCGACCAGCCGCTCGAGCAGGGTCAGCGACTCCTGCCAGCCGAGGTAGCACTGCTCGGCGGGGATCGCATCGGGGATGCCTTCCTGCACCACTTGGACTTCGGTGCCGCAGGACACCGCGCGCAGCGTGATCGTGGTCACCATGGTGCCGGGCAGGCCGGGGTCGTCGAAGCGGTCGTCGTGGACGATGCGTTCGTTCGGCACCAGTTCCAGATAGGTGCCGCCGAAGGCATGACTGCCGCCGTTGGAGAAATTGGTGAAGGCCATGCGGTACTTGCCGCCGACCCGAGCATCCAGCTCGTGCACGGTGCAGGTGAAGCCGTCCGGCGGCAGCCATTTGGCCAGGGCGGCGCCATCGAGGAACGCGCGGTAGATGCGCTCGGGCGGGGCGGTGAAAACGCGGTGCAAACGTACGGTGCCGGTCATGGGTAGTCTCCGTAAGAGGTGAAGCCCTCACTGTGTCCGACGAACGCGAGAGGCGCGAATCGACATGCCGAGGCATGGATCCGCTTCAGCCCGGATCGATCCGGGTGGGACCCGGTGCGAAGGCGGCCGCGAGGCGGCGGCACGCGGGTTCAGGTTGTAGCTCAGCGCGCGCGGTCAGGCCACTCCGCCCGATGTCGATTCGGATTCCCGCCGTTCGTCGTACTGTTGTCACTGGCGAATCGGGCATGTCGCCCTATCATCCGTCGGTGCGACCCAACAGGAGCACGCGATGACCCAAGAACCGACCGCCGCCGTGGCCGCGCCGGCGCCGCATTCGCTGTGGAGCGATCTGCGCGACGCCATCCGCGGCACCGATGCGGACTACACCAAGATCCCCATGCGGCGCGCAGTCTTCCTGCTCGCGGTGCCGATGGTGCTGGAACTGGTGCTGGAATCGACCTTCGCCGTGGTCGACATTTTCTTCGTCGCCAAGCTGGGGCCGTCGGCGGTGGCGACGGTGGGCCTGACCGAGAGTTATCTGTTCCTGCTGTATGCGCTGGCGATGGGCCTGGCGATGGCGGTGACCGCGGTGGTGGCGCGGCGGGTCGGCGAGGGCAAGCCCGAGGACGCGGCGATCACCGCGGTGCAGGCGATCTTCATCGCCGTGCTGGTGTCGCTGCTGCCGGCGCTGGCCGGCATCTTCTACGCCCAGGACCTGTTGCGGCTGATGGGCGCCGACGCCTGGAGCATCGAACACGGCTATCGCTACACGCAATGGATGCTCGGCGGCAACGCGGTGATCATGCTGCTGTTCGTGATCAACGCGATCTTCCGCGGCGCCGGCGACGCGGCCATCGCGATGCGGGTGCTGTGGTTGTCGAACGGCCTCAACATCCTGCTGTGCCCTTTGCTGATCTTCGGCCTCGGGCCGGTGCCGGCGCTCGGCATCGAAGGCGCGGCGATCGCCACCAACATCGGCCGCGGCGTCGGCGTGCTGTTCCAGCTGTGGGTGCTGTTCCGCGGCGGCAAGCACATCCGGGTGACGGCGGCGCAGTTCGTCTGGCGCGGCAAGATGCTGTGGAACATCGTGCGCACCTCGCTCGGCGGGGTCGGCCAGATGATCGTGGCGATGACCTCGTGGATCTTCCTGATGCGCATCCTGGCCAGCGTCGGCAGCGAGGCGGTGGCCGGCGCGACCATCGCCATCCGCATCATGATGTTCACGATGATGCCGGCCTGGGGCATGTCCAACGCCGCCGCGACCCTGGTCGGGCAGAATCTCGGCGCCGGCCAACCGGAGCGCGCCGAGGCCTCGGTCTGGCATATCGGCTGGTACAACATGGCCTATCTGGTCGTGGTGTCGGTGCTGTTCTTCCTGTTCCCGACCCAGTTGGTCGCGTTCTTCACCGACGACCCGCAGGTGGTGACGATCGGGGCCGAATGGCTGCGCATCCTGTCGTATTCGTTCTTCATCTACGGCTGGTGGATGGTGACGGTGCAGGCCTTCAACGGCGCCGGCGACACGATGACGCCGACCAAGATCAACGTCGTATTCTTCTGGCTGATCCAGATCCCGCTGTCCTACCTGCTGGCGATCACCCTGGGCTGGCAGCATTCGGGCGTGTTCTGGGGCGTGTTCGTTTCCGAGACTTCAGTCGGCGTGTTCACCCTGTGGCTGTTCACCCGCGGGCGTTGGAAGTCGGCGCAGGTGTAGCGCTGCGGAAGAGGCGTCGCCGCGATGCCGTTAGCACGGCTCGCGGCGACCCCGATCGGTTGCCGGTCGCGCTGCTTATCCGGGACTAGCGCGGTCAATAGGCGCGCTTGGCAATTCCGCGCCCGCCCAGGCCGGCTCGTTACGTTTGAGCTTGCGATAGACGTAGCGCAACGCATACCCCGAGTAGAGGTCTTGAGTACGCTGTTGCTCAAGACGCGTGCCGGCGGAACAGCGACCTCTAACGTATGAGCATCCAACCAGCGCAATCCGATCCCCGAGCGCAGGCAGTGGAAGGCGACGATATTGCCGCCGCCGCGGGACCGGTGACATTGCAGTCGGTCAACGCCTGGGTGACCGCACCGTTGCCATGATCGGCTTGGTAGTAGTACGCACGGCAAGGGGCCTGCGGATATCCGACCGACTCACTCTGACAGCTCAGCGGTTCGGCGCAAGCCGTCGTCAATAACAACGGCACGGTGTATACACACCGCGCGAACACGCGATGCGACCTCAGCTTTGTAAAGTCTCGCTCAAGTTCGAAATTCATGTTTCGGCCTCGACCGAAATCGGAGCGCCCGTCGCTGCAGACCATGATTTGTCGGCAGTGATAGGCCGCCCGGGCTCAGCGGTCCGACCACACCGCCAGTTCGTAGCCGTCCGGGTCGATGAAGTGGAAGCGGCGCCCGCCGGGGAACTCGTGGCTGGCGACGATCTTCGCGCCTGCGGCTTCGACCCGGGCCTGCGCCTGCGCGAGGTCGTCGGCGTAGAGCACGATCAGGGCGCCGCCCGGACGCGGCGCGCCGTGGGTGTTGAAGCCGCCCTTCATGCGGCCGTCGTCGAATTCGCAGTAATCGGGGCCGTAGTCGGTGAAGGTCCAGCCGAACGCCGCGCCGTAGAAGGCCTTGGATGCGGCGATGTCGGCGACGGCGAATTCGATGTAGTCCAGGCGCAGGTTGCGGTCGGATGCGGTCATGGTGGGTCCTGTCGGGAGGGCGGTGAAGAGTCAGCCGGCCGGGGGCGGACGGACTTGCTCGGTAAGGAATCCGCCCAGCGCGCGGCGGAACTCCGGCGAATCGGCGGCGTTCGTATGATCGCGCGCGGGTACGATCAGCAACCGTTTGCGCTGTTCGGGCTGCGGCGTCGCCCGGTACAAGGCTTCGGCGAAGCGCGGCGGGGTGGCGGTGTCGTTGGCGCCGGCGACGAACAGCACCGGCTCGTCCAGGGCGGCGACGATGGACTGATTGCCCTGGCCGGCCAGGGCGCCCGCCGGCGCGACACGCCGCACCAGCATCCGCGCCCACAGTTTCTGCCGCGAGCGCATGTAGGCGCCCCAGTCCTCGAACGTGGTCACCGAGCTTTCCAGGATCAAGCCGTCGAGCCGCTGGCTGGCGGCGACACGGCCGGCCATGAAGCTGCCTAGCGAATGGCCGTGTACGATCAGCGGCATCGTGCTCAGCCCGGGATCGGCGCGCAGGCGGTCGTAGACCGTGGTCGCGTCGGCCAGCAGGGCCTCGAGCGAGGCCGTGCCGGTACTGGCGCCGTAACCGCGGTGATCGACCAGGACGAAATTGACCGGCGTCTCGGCATAGGCCTTGGCGCTGGTCGCGGCGCGTTTGGCCACGGTGTAGCCGTTGCCGCCGAAATACAGCACCGTGGCGACCGCGTCGCTGCGCAGGAAACGCAGCGAGTACAGCTGCGCTCCGTCGGCGGCGTCGATGCGGGCTTCCTCGATGCGGTAGGACGGAAACTGGGCGCGCAATGCCGCCAGGTCGGCCGAGGGCGCCGCGCGCGGGATCACGATGTTGTCTTCGCGCACGTGCCAAGTGCAGGCCGACAGGCAGGCGAAGAGCCCTAACGAACACAGACGACGGGCGAGTTGCATGGTTCCTCCTTGAGACGACGATGCCTGGCCGGCGAGGCCGTGGCGCACCGGCCCGCATGTATCGCCGATTGCCCGGCCGAAAGAATGCGGACGGGCCGACGGGCCGACGGGCCGATGCCGCGGCGAACCGCGGCAACGAAAAAGGCCGCCGGTTTTCCGGCGGCCTTCGTCCACGCGAACGTATCGCGGCTTACTTCGACAGTTCCAGCGCGAGCGAGGACACCCAGCCCTTGTTGCCGAGTTCGTCTTCGACTTCCCACATCGCGCCCTGTTTGGTGCCGGTGGGGTAGAGCATCATGCCCGGGTCGAGCGGACGCACGACCTTGCCGCTGCCGGAGGCATTGGCGAACAGGCGCGCGGCCTTGACCACGGTGACGGCCTGCTGCGAGTTCGATGCCGACGGGTTGTCCGACAGACCGCCGAGTTCGGCCACCAGGCTGGTATAGGCCTGCAGGTAGGCCATGGTGATGACCTGGCCGACTTCGGTGTTGGCATAGCCGGACACGCCGGCGCCGCCGAGGCCGCTGCTGCCGAACAGCGCGCCGCTGGCGCCGAAGCCGATGTCGGTCTTCTTGGCGCTGCCTTCGGCCATCGCGACCTGCTCGGACGAGCGCACGTCGGTCACGGTCAGGACCACGTCGGCGGTCTTCTTGCTGAAGTTGAGGTTGCTCGCCACCGCGCCGGCCTTGCCGCCGATCAGGCCGCCGAGCAGGCCGCCGATGGCGTTGCCGCCGGCGTTGCTGTTCTTGGAGATCAGGTCGGGCACCAGCACGTAGTCGGCGGCGCGCACCTGGCCCTTGCCGATGTTGGACTTGTTGCGCAGCTGGCCGCTGGAGGCGAGGTCGCGTTCGCGCATGGCCATGTCCATGCCCGCGCCGCGGTCGACCAGGGTGAAGCAACGCGACTTCTGCACGAACACCTTGATCAGCTTGCTCGGCGCCGGCAACTGCTGGCCGCTCCACCAGTTGACCGTGTCTTCCGGCTCGATCACCGAGATCGCGCCCAGGTTCTTCGAGCAGGTCGGAATCTGGTTCATTTTTTCCGCGCGCAGGTCCTGCGCGCTCTTTCTCTGCGCCCAGGTCGGTGCGGCGCTCAGCGCCACGCCCAATCCGATCACGCACGCCACCGCTTGAATTCCCCTGCTAGCCGTCTTCATCGTTTCTTCCTTAATGCTGCTTTCCTGTTTGCCGCGACACGATGATCGCGACGCCTGACGGAGTCCGTTCGTCACCCGGCTTGCGCTGCGCGGGCAGCGGGAGGTCGCCGGGGCCCCAGACGAAGCCGGACGCGACGGATCGCGCCCGAGTGGAGACTCGCCCGGCAATGATAACGTGATCGCCGTCCGCTTCAGGTCACCCACCCGTCGACTTTGACAGGCGGTCGCGGCCGGCGAGACGGGGCCGTTCTAAAAGGGCTGGCTTGCAAGGGCTGGCCAACAAGTGCTGGCCTGCAAGGCGGGCGCCTTGCGCCGCATGTTCCCCATCGAGCCACGCATCATGTTGAGCACGCTTGCCGTCGCCAATTACCGGTCCCTGCGGCAGCTGGTCCTGCCGATGGGGCGCCTGAACCTGGTCACCGGCGCCAACGGCAGCGGCAAGTCCAACCTCTATCGCGCCTTGCGTCTGCTGGCCGAAACCGCCCAGGGTGGGGTGGTGCCGGCGCTGGCGCGCGAGGGCGGGCTCGGCTCGACCCTGTGGGCCGGCCCGGAGACGATCTCTCCGCGGATGAAACGGGGCGAGGTGCCGGTGCAGGGCTCGGCACGCACCGAACCGGTGGCGCTGCGGCTGGGTTTCGCCGGCGACGAGTACGGCTACGCGATCGACCTCGGCCTGCCGACGCCGAGCCTGTCCTTGTTCGCCCACGACCCCGAGATCAAGCGCGAAGTGATCTGGGGCGGGCCGTTCCTGCGCACGGCGGGCGTGCTGGTCGACCGGCGAGGGGCGATGGCGCGGGTGCGCGACGGCCGCGCCTGGCGCATCGCCGCCGAGCACCTGAGCCCGTTCGAGAGCCTGTTCGGCCAGATCGCCGACCCGCAGACCGCGCCCGAGGTGTTGAGCCTGCGCGAGACCATCCGCGGCTGGCGCTTCTACGATCATTTCCGCAGCGACGCGCAGGCGCCGGCGCGGCAGCCGCAACTGGGCACGCGCACGCCGGTGCTGAGCCACGACGGCCGCGACCTCGCTGCGGCCTGGCAGACCATAGTCGAGATCGGCGACCCGCAGGCGCTGAACGAAGCGGTGAGCGACGCGTTTCCGGGCGCGCGCGTCGGCGTGGCCGGCGACGGCGCGCGTTTCCTGCTGGAGTTCTCCCAGCACGGTCTGCTGCGGCCGTTGTCGGCGGCGGAACTGTCCGACGGCACCTTGCGCTATCTGCTGTGGATCGCCGCCCTGCACACGCCGCGGCCGCCGCCGCTGATGGTGCTCAACGAGCCCGAGACCAGCCTGCATCCGGACCTGTTGCCGGCCCTGGCGCGGCTGATCGCGCGCGCGGCCAAGCGCACCCAGGTGTGGGTGGTCTCGCACGCCTCGCGCTTGATCGCGGCGCTGGAGGCCGAGGCGAGCTGCAACACCATCCAGCTGGAAAAGCAGTTCAGCCAGACCGGAGTAGTCGGGCAGAGCATGCTGGACGCGCCGGCCTGGTATTGGCCGGAGCGGTAGGGTTTCGGTGGCGGCAGTAACAACAGCAACAACAACGGCAGATCCTCCTTGGCCCCATTTTCGATGGAGGTAAGCGCCTGGGTTTGATTAAGGGGGCTGCGTTCGAGGGCGATAGGAAGTGCTTTCGTGGGGACGCAGAGACAAACCGTCCTCTGACCGACGCTGCGGCTGTTCCCCCCGTTGAAAAAGGGGCAAGGGGCTGCTCTTGCCGCTCCATCCGCAGCGAGCATCGCCGTCGTCGGCCTTGCTCTGATTCCGCGTATGCCCCTACCCGCACACCACTGCCGGGTTGGCCGGATCCCACGCGACCAACTGCGGGATACGCTCCACCAGCAAGTCGATCGCCGCGCGCGTGCGCAGCGGCAGGTAGTGGGTGTGCGGCCAGACCGCGTTGATGCGGCTGCCGATCACCCGGTCGGCGTACATCACCATCTGCAGTTCGCCGTTGCGTATATAACGCGACAGCATCCAGCACGGCAGCTGAGCCAGGCCGGCGCCGGCGACCGCGGCGTCGGCGATCGCCTCCAGGTCGTCGAAACGCAGGCGCGCCTCGACCCTCGGTTCGCGCACTTCGCCATCGTCGTCGCGCAGGCGCCAGGGTACGTTGTGGCCGTTGCGGCCATAGACCACGGCCTGATGCCCTTCGAATTCGTCGATGTTGCGCGGCCGCCCGCGCCGCGCCAGGTACTCGGGCGAGGCGCAAATGCCGAGCCGCTCTTCGGTGAGCTGGCGCGCGGCCAAGGTCGAGCTGTCGGGCAGGCGGCCGACGCGGATCGCCAGGTCGTAGCCGTCCTCGACCAGATCGACGACCCGGTCGCTAAAGGACAGGTCGATGTCCACGCGCGGATGAAGGCGCGCCAGCTCCAGCATCACCGGCGCCACGCAGCGGCGGCCGAACTGCACCGGCGCGCTGACGCGCAGGCGCCCGCTCGGTTCGCGCCGGCCGCTGTCGAGCGCGGCCTCGGCGGCGTCGAGTTCGGCCAGGGCTTTGACGCAGCGTTCGTAATACGCCTGGCCATCGTCGGTGAGGCTCTGGCGGCGGGTGCTGCGGTTGAACAGGCGAACGCCGAGCTGCTGTTCGAGCCGGGCGATGCGCTTGCCGATCGCCGAGCGGGTCACTCCCAGGCGCTCGGCCGAGACCGCGAAACTGCCGGCCTCGGCTGCTTGGACGAAGGCGACGATGCCGAGCAGTCGGTCGTTGACGGCCATATTGGTTCCTGTTGCGCTACAGAATGTGGATGGAGAAGAGGCACTGCGGATGTATCGGAAGCGATATCGTAGCGCCACTCGATCGTTCCGGCCGCGCTTTCCCGACCGCCGGCGGTCGCCTCCCTCCCCAGACAAGAGACAGACATGAAGGCTTATCGCATCGACAGTGGCGCCGGCATCGCCGCACTGGAACAGTTCGAGCGCGCGTCCGCGCCCCTCGGCGCCGGCCAGGTGCGGGTAAGGGTCCGCGCGGTGTCGCTGAACTTCCGCGACCTGATGATCGCCAAGGGCGGCTACCTGAGCGGGCCGGCGGCGCCGTTCGTGCCGGCCTCCGATGCGGTCGGCGAAATCGTCGAAGTCGGCGCCGGAGCCTCGCTGTGGAAGGTGGGCGACCGTGTCGCGACCAGTTTCTTCCCGCATTGGCTGCAGGGCGCGCCGACCCCGCACGCCACCCGCGAGGCCTTCGGCGCGGTGCTCGACGGCGTGCTGGCCGAAGAGATCGTGGTCTGCGAGCAGTCCGTGTTCGCGGTGCCCGAGCATCTCGACGACGCCCAGGCCGCGACCCTGACCTGCGCCGGCGTCACCGCATGGAACGCGATGTTCGTGGAGGCGAAATTGCAGCCCGGCGCCAGCGTGTTGCTGCTCGGCACCGGCGGGGTGTCGATCTGGGGCCTGCAACTGGCCAAGGCCGCCGGCCTGAGGGCGATCGTCACCTCGTCGAGCGACGAGAAACTCGTCCGCGCCAAGGCGCTCGGCGCCGATGCCACGGTCAATTACCGCAGCACCCCGGAATGGCAGCACGAAGTGCGCGCGCTGACCGGCGGCCGCGGCGTCGACGCGGTGCTCGAGGTCGGCGGCAAGGGCACCTTGCAGCGCTCGATCGACTCCGCGGCGATGGGCGGCACCATCGCCATCATCGGCGGCGTCAGCGGCTTCGCCGGCGAGTTCGATCCGTTCGCCTTGATCACCGGCGCCAAGCGCCTGTCGGGCATCTATGTCGGCAGCCGCGGCATGGCCGAGGACTTGTCGCGCTTCGTCGGCGTCAACCGCATCGCCCCGGTGGTCGATCGCGTGTTCGGTTTCGAGCAGGCACGCGAGGCTTACGACTATCTCGACGCCGGTGCCCACTTCGGCAAGGTCGTGATCCAGGTCGCCGGCTAAGCGCCGCCCGAGCCGGGGAATGCCGACGGCGGCCGCGGAACGTCCGCGGCCGCCATGGCCGCTTGCGGCGTGGCGCGGTTGCGACTTTCCGCCGATGTGCGCGGCGTGGCCGGTGTGCGATCTTGAGCGCAACCCCCTCGATCGAACCCGCATGAACACCGCCTCCACCGCTCCCTCGAATACCGACGGCGAGGCCGCGCGCATCCGCCGCGCCGGCGCCGACGACGCCGGGGCGCTCGCCCTGGTCGGCGCGGCGACCTTTCTGGAAACCTTCGCCGGCATCCTGCACGGCCGCGACATCGTCGAGCATTGCCGCCGGCAGCACGCCCACGCGGTGTATGCCGATTGGCTCGGCGACGCGAGCGCGGCGCTGTGGCTGGCCGAAACCGAGCAAGGCGCGGCGCCGGTCGGCTACGCGGTGCTGACGCCGCCGAAGCTGCCCTTGCCCGACCTGGGCGAGCAGGACCTCGAGCTCAAGCGCATCTACCTGCTCTCGCGCTTCCACGGCGGCGGCGTCGGCCGCGAGCTGATGCGGCAGGCGGTCGCCGAAGCGCGCACGCGCGGCGCCCGCCGCCTGCTGCTCGGCGTGTACGCCGGCAATGCGCGGGCCTTGGCCTTCTATGCCCGCAACGGCTTCGAGCAGGTCGGCGAACGCCGCTTCCAGGTCGGCGGCAATACCTACGGCGACGCCATCCTGGCGCTGGGCCTGGGTTGAGCGTGCGGCCTTGAGCGTGCGCATCGAACCGCTGAGCGCCGGACGCATCGAGGCCGCGCTGGGTCTCGACGGCAGTTTCCTGGTCGACTCGCGCCTGAGCCTGCGCGCGCGCGACGGCGTCATCGACTACGACATCGTGCCGCTGCCGCCGTACCGCAAGCGTTACCGCGACCAGGCCGACGATGACGACCTGCGCGAGTATCTCGACGCCGGGGACCGCATCGCCTTCGTCGCGATCGAGCAGAACGAGACGATCGGCCGCGTGCTGGTGTCGACGAACTGGAACGGATACGCGTTGATCGACGACATCGCGGTCGACGCGGGCCGCCGGCGCAGCGGCGCGGGCGCGGCGTTGCTGCAGCGCGCGATCGGCTGGGCGCGGGAGCGCGGTCATCCGCGCCTGATGTTGGAAACCCAGGACCACAATGTTGCCGCCTGCCGTTTCTACGCACGCCACGGCTTCGTCCTCGGCGGTTTCGACCGCTTCCATTACGGCCACGATGCCGCGGTGAGGCACGAGACCGCCTTGTTCTGGTATCTGGATGTCGCCGCGGCCGGCTGAGCGAACGCGTCCGCGGCGATTCGCGTCGCGGCGGCGGGGCCTCAATCGACGGCGTGCTGACTCGCCAGGCCGAGGTCCAGCCGCACCAGACGGCCGAGACGGTCGCGACGCTGCGCACGCAGATACCAATGCTCGGCCAGTCGTTCGATCCGCAGCGGCGGACGCACCGGTTCGCCCCACAGCGCGAGTTCGTAGTGGCGCTCGTGCAGCCAGTACAGCAGGCGGTTGAGCTCGGCCTCGTCGTCGGGCAGGCGCAGGTCGGCGTCGGCGGGCGGGCGCGGCAAGGCTTGCGGCCCTTGTTCGAGCCAACGCGCGAAGCTGCCGTACAGGGTGTACTCGAAACCGGCCGCGCGGATCGCCTCGAGTTCGGCGCGGGTGCTGTCGAGGCAGACCGTCTCGGGCATCTTCTGGAACACCAGCGCGTATTCGTGGCTGCGGTCGCTGCGGGCGGCGCCCGGCGCCAGCGGTTCGGCTTCGCGCGGATAGCACAGCAGCCGCTCTTCGCGGGCCACGAACAACTCGCCGAGCAGGCGGCCCAGGTCCCAGGCCAGCGGCAGCATGCGACCGTCGATGACCAGGTTCTCGGCCGTCGCGATGCAGAAGCCGCCTTCCGGCAAGGCCTTGCGTACGGCATGGAAGATGTCGCGCAGACGCCGCAGGTAAGCGGCGTAATCGTGTTCGTCGTAAAGCTGGCCGGGGTTCGCGCCGGCCAGCGGCCAGCGGCAACCGAAGTAGGGCACGTTGGTCAGGCACAGGTCGATCGGGCGCGGGATCTCGACCTGCGGCAGGCCGCCGACCGCGATCGGCGCATCGACCCCGTGACGCGCCAGGCGTTCGCGCGCGAGTGCGGCGCGGCCGGAGTCGATCTCGGTGCCGCAGCCGCCGCGGCCTTCGAGCGCGGCGGCGAGCAGGGTGGTGCCGAAGCCGCAGAAGGGGTCGAACACGCATTGCCCGGGCCGGGTGAAATGGCGCACGAACGGCCGCATCTGGCCGACCCAACCGCAGTCGCGTCCGCCCAAGGGATCGCGCTCGCGCAGGTCCTCGGGCAGGCGATGCTCGGGCGGGTCCGGCATCGGTACCCACCAACTACGGCTGTCCATGCGCGGGCTCCCACAGGATGTCGCGGTCGGGCTGCCACCCCGCGCACAGGCGGCCGTTGGCATGGAACACCAGCTTGTAGAGATCGCCGCTGGCATGGCGGCGATGCATCGCGCCGTAGTCGGAGGACTCGAACACCACGTCCAGGCCACGAGGCTCGTCGCGCAGGCGCAGGTTCCAGAAGTAATAGCCTTCGGTGATCCGTTGCGGCGTCAACCGCGGCCACCACGGCGCGGCCATGCAGTCGGCGAGCACCGCTTCGATGGCGACGCGCTCGCGCTCGATGTAGCGGCGGCTGCCGGTGTCGCGGTAGTCCGGCCCGAGCCGCGAGAACTCGCGGAAGATCACCGTGCCGGCGCCGCACTGCAGGGCCCAGTCCAAGTAGGCGTCGATGCCGGCGGCATCGTCGATGCCGCCGTGCTGAAGAATGCAGACCTGGCGCAGCGTCAGCGCCTCGGCGATGCGGCGCGCGACGCCTTCGAACACGGCGGCATCGGCGATGGCCTCGCGTTCGCGAAAGCGCATGATGGCCTGGTTGCGCAGCGGCTCGGGATGATGGCGCGACAGCTCGACCCAGGACAGGCCGAAGCCTTGCAGTGCGGCGATCAGTTCGTCGCCGCGTCCGCGCGCGAAGCCGGCGCCGTTGCTGTAGAGCACGCGCTCTTCGACCGCGACACCGTCGCGTTCGGCCGCGGCGAGCGTGCCTAGCAATTGCAGGAACCAGGTTTCGTCGTCGCTGGCCTCCAGCCCCGACAGCGACCAGGACAGCGGTACGCCGCGCAACTGCGCCAGTGCCTGCGACAGGCTCGCGAAATAGTCGGCGCCGGGCCGCAGGGTCTGCGCGAGCGGGCCGCCTTCGCGGGGGCGCAGGGTTTCCGAGCAGAACCGGCAGCGCGCCGAGCAGGCGCGCGCGGACGCGTAGGGCGTGAAGGTGATGGGTTGGGCGAAGCGGTAGTCGCGGCCGTTCAAGCGGTGCGAGTACCAGCGCGCGGCGTCGTCGCCGGGAGCGCGCCGGGCGAGGTGCGGGGTAGCCGCGCGCAGGCGTTCGAACAAGGGCGAAGCAGCGCTGAGGGGCAGGCTGGCCGGGTCGGCGGCGGCAAGCCCTTCGAGAGGGGCTGGCATGGGCAGGCTCCTGAGGGAGGCGTGCGTGGTCGGGTGGTTATGGATGAGGGGCTGCGTTCGTTTGGCGTCCGTAGTAGCGCCGCCCTCGCCCCGACCCTCTCCCGCAAGCGGGAGAGGAAAACCGTTGCGTCGCGCTTGGCGACTGTTTCGTTGCGGGAGGGGGACCGTCGCGTTGCGCTTGGCCCCTCTCCCGCTTGCGGGAGAGGGGCTGGGGGAGGGCCGCTTGCCAAGCCTCACCGCCAAGGCCTCAATCAACCCTTGTCTCAAAGCCGCGCCGCGTCGGCCAGCGCGCGCACCTGGGCGAAGGTCCAGTCGTTGACGATGCGGCCGTCTTCCCACACCGTCACCATCGCGTCGTCGAAGCCCATCGGCTTGACCGCTTCCTCCAGCGAGGCCGCTTCCGGCGGCACCGGCACGGTCTTGAAGTGGCCGTATTCGCGATGGCGCACCAGAGTCATGCGGCCGCGCTTGCTCGACTTGCCCTTGTCGGTGACCGGGTCCTTGTAGACGTCGATCCATTCGCCGTCGATGCGCGCGGCCGAGCACTTGAGGGCGAACTTCTGGGTGTCGCGGTCGAGCCGCTGCAGCAGGGCGCCGCCCATGCCGAAGGCGAGGTTGTCGGTGGCGTAGCCGTAGCTGGTGATGCGTTCGAGGATGGCGCGGATGCTGGTCGGGTTGATGCCGTCGCCCTGGATCACCCGCACGTGGTTGAGCACCTTGTAGCCCTTGCCGTTGACGGTGTGGCCGAAGGCTTCGTCGAGCATGCTGACGCACTGGTGGACGACGTCGACCGGGTCGCCGGAGTCCGGCCGCACCACCAGGGTCGCGCCGGAGGCGATGACTTCCTCGCGCAGGGTCTTGCCCCAGTGCTCGCGGATCGCATGGAAGATGTCGTAGCTGTCGGAGACCACCGCGACGATCGCGCCGGGCTTGCCGAACTGGGTCAGCATGTTGCGGTAAGCGTCGACCTCGTGCTCGCGGCCCCAACTGGTGATGGTGCTGTGCTCGGCCGCCGGGATCGAATAACCCGCCATCGGCTCGTGGTAGTAGCGGCGCGCCAGCAACAGGCCGGAGACGGTGTCGGTGCCGAGGAAGTTGACCAGGTGCGCGGCGCCGCCGAACGCCGCCGATTCGGTGCTCGACACGCCGCGCGCGCCGAAGTCGTGCAGCTTGAACGGCAACTGGCCTTCCGGGTCGTCGCTGGTGCGTTCGAGGAACTGGCGGATGGTCTGCTTGGCGTGCCAGCTGATCGTCGCCACCGTCACCGGGTACCACAGGCGCAGCAACAAGGTTTCCAGGTACGAGGGCACCCAGTAGGCCTGCGGGTCGGTCGATTCGATCGTCACCAGCGCCTGATGGGTCGGCACCACGGTGCCCTCGGGCACGGCGCGGATGCGGATCGGCAACAGGCCGCCGTGGGTGTCGACGATATAGCGCCAGCCGGCTTCGTTGAACGGCTCGCCGTGGGCGGCGAACAGGTCGCGCGCTTCGTCGATGTCGGCGTGGGTGACCGGCTTGGCCAGGTATTCCTTGAGGATCGCCTGCAGGCCGAAGAACACCGTGCGGTCGTGCACGCCGCCGCGCGATTCCACGTAGAAGAAAGTGGCGTCGGTGCCGGGCGGGTACTGCAGCCAGTGGCTGGCCTTGTAGCTGTCGGTGTTGAGCAGCAGGTTGTCGAGGCATTGCATGACGGGAAGCTCCTTCGCGTCGAGTGTGGCCGGCGGTCTTTCCACCGGCGGAAGCCGGGCGATCCGGACGGATCAGCCGCGGCCGAGAAAGTATTCGAGGATGTGCAGGTGGTCTTCGTACAGTTGCGGGCCCATCTCCAGCGCTTCGGCCACCGCGATCCAGCGCGCCTTGTCGGCGTCGTCGCCGCCGCGCACCGGCGGCAGCTCGCCGCTCGGGAAATCGAAGTGGTAGGCGTGGGTGATGGTGCGGCCGCGCGAGCTGCGCTCGGGATGGTCGAACACGCGCTCGCCCTTCAGCGAGCCCTTCAACACCGGCAGCGGCAGCTTGAGCCGGGTTTCCTCGCGCAGTTCGCGCAGGCAGGCGTCGAGCAGGCTCTCGCCCTGGCCGACGAAGCCGCCCGGCAGGGCCCACAGGCCCTTGCCCGGTTCGGCGCGGCGGCGCACCAGCAGCACGTGGCCGGAATGCACGACGACCGCGTCGGTGGTGACGAAGGTCGGCGGATACGGCGCGTCGGCCCAGGCCGCGCGGTAGCGCTCGATGAACTGGTACTCGGCGACCAGTTGGGTGAAGGCCGGCGAACTCTTGCGGAAGGCTTCGAGCATGTCGAACACCGGGCCGGGCACGTTGGCGCGGATCAGCATCAGGCCGCCGTGGCTGTCGATCTGGTTGGCCTCGAACAGATAGCGGCGCAGCTCGGTCGCCGACAAGGTGGCGGTGTGGCTGACGTCGACCAGCGGCCACTGCGGAAACTCGCGCAGGTAATAGCTGGAGGCGTCCTTGTCCATGCCGACCAGGCCGACCCGCGATTCGCTGCCGCCGCCGTCGTGGCGGACCGCCTCGGCGACGGTGCGCTGCACGCTGGCGATCCACTGGCTCTCGTTGTAGAGATGGTCGCGCAGCGGCTGCACGATCAGGCGATCGCCGGCATCGGACAGGGTGGCCTGGATCATCACCGCGCGCTCGGCGACGGTGAAGGGGTTCTTGATGGTGCGGGGGGTGTCGGCGGAACCGACCAGGAAGATGACCTTGCGGGCCTTGCCCAGCGCGTGGCGGGCGACGGCGGCGTGGCCGTTATGGAAGGGCTCGAAGCGCCCGATGAAAACGAGGTAATCGAATTCGATTGCCATGAGAATCCCTCACGGAGTTGAGCCGCCGCCGGTCTGTCCGAGGGCGTGGAGAAAATGCTACGCCGATGGCGTGCGCCGTCAAGTGCCGGTGTTGCCCGCAAGCTGCGCATACAATCGGCCGACTTTGCATGGAGGCGGCGATGGCGATGATCGTTCCGGAGTTCTGGGCCGAGGCCCGGGTTCACCAGGCCTTCGACAAGGGCCATGTCTCCGGCCGCCGCTCGCTGACGGTGCGTCGCTTCGGCTGGTCGGACGCGAGTCTCGCCGAGGCGCAGGCGATGGCCGACGCCCGGGCGCGCGAGGCGTTCGACCGCATCCTCGCCGGCGAATCCCTGCTCAAGCGCGAACCGCGCGTGCCTTACGACGCCGAAGGCCTGCCGATCCGCGAGCAGATCGTCGAGCGCGACGGCGACCTCGTCGTCACCCGCAACAGTTATGGCGCGCGATGCCTCAACACGCCCGGGGTGTTGTTCGCCGACGTCGATTTCGACGAGCCGGTCTCGGCATGGCGCAAGGGGTATTTCTGGACCTCGCTCGCGCTCGCCATCGCGGTCGGCGCGGCGACGCACTGGGGCCTGGGCGTGCTGACGATGGTCGCGGTGCTGTGGCTGTTCGCGATCGCCGCCGGCTTGCAGTCGCGGCGCAGGCACCGCGCCGACGGCGGCCCGGAAGGCCGCGCGACCGCGCGCATCCGGGCCTTCGTCGCCGCGCATCCGGACTGGCATCTGCGTTTGTATCGCACGCCGATGGGGCTGCGCCTGCTCGCCATGCACCGGGTGTTCGACCCGAACGAGGCGGCGGCGATCGAGTTCTTCGAGGCGATCGGCGCCGATGCGCATTACGCGCTGCTGTGCCGGCGCCAGCATTGCTTTCGCGCCCGGGTCAGCCCGAAACCGTGGCGCATCGGCATGCACAGCTATCTGCGGCCGCGTCCCGGGGTATGGCCGATCGCGGCCGAGCGCATGCCCGAACGCGAACGCTGGGTCGCCGAGTACGAACGCAAGGCCGAGAGCTATGCGTCCTGCCGCTTCGTCGAAGCCCTGGGCAGCAGCGACTATGTCTCGGCCACGCGCAGCGTGCAGCGCGCCCACGACGACTGGTGCAGGGCGACGACGACCTTGCCCCTGGCCTGAAGAAACGGCGGCCGCGCCCGAGCGCGCGGTACACCTGCGCGCCTGGACAATGGCCTGGACCGTCGCGTGAGCCAGCGCGTGACCAGCGCGGGCTCCGGCGAGCCGCGCTCAGGCGCCGGCGACGACCTCGATCCTGACGCCCTCGCAGGCCACCGTCTGGCCCGCGCGGATCTTGCAGGTCTTGCGCAGCTCGACCTGGCCGTCGACCCGGACCGCGCCGCTGGCGACCATCGCCTTGCCGGCGCCGCCGCTGTCGCACAGGCCGACCAGCTTGAGCAATTGGTTGAGTTCGACGTGTTCGTGCTGGGCGTCGAGTTCGAATCGGATCGGTTGCATGCGGGCCGGGCGTGAGCGGGTGGGGCAGGGTCGCAGTGCTGAGACCTGGGCGCAAGACGTTTGCACCGCCGCGGGCGTACTCTCGCGTATGCAGTCGGCCCCCCGCAGCTCGCGCGATCGGGCTCCGGCCGGGCCGCAACGCCTCTCCACCGCCTCGAGGACGCATTCCATGAAGAAAGCCCAGTACGCGCAGCGCGGCCCGGTGCCGCAGGACGTCATCGAGGCGGTCGAGTTCGAAGCGCCGCCGCTCGGCGCCGGGCAGGTGCTGATCGAGGTGCTGGCATCGCCGATCAATCCGTCCGACGTACTCACATTGACCGGCGAGTACGGTCTGCTGCCCCCGCTGCCCGCGGTCGGCGGCAACGAGGGGGTGGGGCGGATCGCCGCGGTCGGGCCCGAGGTCGCCCATCCGCAGGTCGGGCAGACGGTGTTGCTGCCGATCCAGGGCGGCACCTGGGCCACTCACCTGGTCGCCTCGGCCAAGGGCCTGGTGCCTTTGCCGGGCGATGCCGACCCCAAGCAACTGGCGATGATCACCATCAATCCGCCGACCGCCTTGCTCATGCTCAGCGAGTTCGTCGACCTGCAGCCGGGCGACTGGGTGATCCAGAACGCCGCTAATTCCGCGGTCGGCAGCTATCTGGTCCAGTTGGCGAAACTGCGCGGCCTGCGCACGGTCAACGTGGTGCGGCGCGAGTCGGCGGTCGAGGCGGTGCGCGCGGCCGGCGCCGAGGTGGTGCTGGTCGACGGCGACGATCTGGCCAAGCGGGTGCGCGAGATCACCGCGAAGGCGCCGATCAAGCTCGGCATCGACGCGGTCGGCGGAGTGGCGACCCAACACATCGCCCAGGCGCTCGGCGAGGGCGGCATCCTGGTCAACTACGGCGCGATGAGCGGCGAGGCCTGTTCGATCTCGCCGGCATCGTTCGTGTTCCGCGACGTGACCCTGCGCGGGTTCTGGCTGTCGCGCTGGTTCCAGATGGCGACGCCGCAGCGTCGAGCCGAGGTGTTCGGCGAGATCGGTCGCCTGGTCGCGACCGGGCAACTGACCGCGCGGGTGCAGGCGACCTACGGCCTGGACCAGATCAAGCAGGCGGTCGCCGCGGCCGCCGCCGGCGAGCGCGACGGCAAGATCCTGATCCTGCCGAACGGCCCGGTCTGAGGCGGCGGGCATGAGCGTCGAACTGCAGATGCTGGCCTGGTCGATCGTGCTCGCGATCGTGCACTTGCTGGTCGCGGCGGGCTTCATGACCGCGCAGCGCGGCCTGCGCTGGAACGCCAGCGCCCGCGACGGCACCCCCGAGCCCCTGACCGGGGTGGCCGCGCGGGTCGACCGCGCCTGGCGCAACTTCCTCGAAACCTTCCCCTTGTTCGCCGCCGCGGCGCTCGCGGCCGGGCTGGCCGGGCGCGGCAACGACGACACCGCGCTCGGCGCGCAACTCTACTTCTGGGCGCGGCTGGTCTACGTGCCGGTGTACGCGGCCGGCATTCCCTACCTGCGTTCGGCGGTGTGGGTGGTGTCGCTGTGGGGCCTGATCAAGCTGGTCTGGGCGCTGTTGTGATCAGGCCGGGACGGCGGCCGACATGGCGGCCGACCCGGCGGCGTTTGCGCAAAGCGCGCGTTTCGCGCTCGCGCTGAGCTGCTTGATCGCGTACTCCGCGCGCTGCGCCGATGAACGGTCGGGGTGCGGGAACCGCGCCAGCAGTCGCAGCGGCGGGTGCGAACGGGTGTAGCGCGCGCCCTTGCCGGCGACGTGCTCGGCGTAGCGGCGCTCCACATCGACGGCCACGCCGGTGTACAGGCTGCCGTCGCGGCATTCGATCAGATAGACGTACCAGGCGGACATGCCGCATAGCCTAGCGGGGGTCGGGGCCGCCGGAGCAAACGGGCGCTAAAAGTCCGAAGCCGGATAGCGATCACGTCCATACGCCTGCGAACGTCATTGCCAGGTCAGGATGCGCTGACCACAATGGACCCTCCTCTATGGAGTTGCCGCTTGAACGCCGACGCCGAACCGCAATCCACCGTCACCAACCTGCGTCAGCTTTGCGCGCGTTTCGCCAAGCCCCAACTCGGACGGGCCGTCTGGCAATTGATCAACACCCTGGTGCCGTTCGCGATCCTGTGGACGCTGATGGCCTGGAGCGTGGTCGGCGACTGGGGCTACGGCTGGACCCTGCTGATGGCGATCCCGGCGGCCGGCCTGTACGTGCGCACCTTCATCATCCAGCACGACTGCGGCCACGGTTCGTTCTTCGCCAGCAGCCGCGCCAACGATCTGGTCGGGCGCTGCCTCGGCGTGGTCACCCTGTTCCCGTACGGTTACTGGAAGAAGACCCACGCCGTCCACCACGGCACCTCGGGCAACCTCGACCGCCGCGAAATGGGCGACATCGAAACCCTGACCGTGGCCGAGTACCGCTCGCGCTCGTGGTTCGGGCGCCTGTGCTACCGCCTGTACCGCAGCACCCCGGTGCTGCTCGGCGTCGGTCCGCTGTACCAGTTCGTCATCAAGCATCGCTTCCCCTTCGATCTGCCTTTCACCTGGAAGCGCGAGTGGGCGAGCGTGCTGTTCAACAACCTGGCGCTCGGCCTGATCCTGCTGTCGATGGGCTTCGCGATCGGCTGGCACACGGTGCTGATGGTGCACCTGCCGGTGGTGCTGATCGCCGGCGCGGTCGGCGTGTGGCTGTTCTACGTCCAGCACACCTTCGAAGACGCCTACTGGACCCGCAAGGACGACTGGAACTCGCACGAGGCGGCGATCGCCGGCAGCTCGTTCTACGACCTGCCGCAGATCGTGCATTGGTTCACCGGCAACATCGGCTACCACCACATCCATCACCTTTCCAGCCGCATCCCGAACTACCGCCTGCGCGAGGCCTACGAGTCGAGCCCGCTGCTGCAGGCCGCACCGCGCCTGACCATCTGGTCGAGCCTGAAGTGCGCGCGCCTGAAGCTGTGGGACGAAGAACTAAAGCGCATGGTCGGTTTCCCGAAGCGCGCGCGCGTCGAAGCCGTCGGCGCCTGAGCCGGGCTTGAGAGTGCCACCGTGCAGCGCAAGGCTGCACGGTCCGGGGCGGGGCGCCCCTGATCGATGATCCCATCAGTCTCGCGGCGATACTTCGCCGCCGGGGCTTGGCAAAGCGAACGCCTGGCGCGGCCGCGCCACTGCTCCCGAACCTGAAGCTCGCGCCGGGCCGGCCCGACCGGCGGCGCTTGACTTCGGGTAAGGCGGAATTAGTATTTTAGTTAATTAAGCAAATATCCGGGGCCGCGGTTTCCGCCTGATGCAGGACAAGATCTTCGAAGCCCTGGCCTCGTCGCCGCGACGGCAGATCCTGGCGTTCCTGTCCGAGCGCGAACTCAGTGCCGGCGACATCGCCGCGCGCTTCGAGATGAGCGCGCCGGCGATCTCGCGGCATCTGTCGGTGTTGGTCAACGCCGGGCTGATCAGCAGCGAGCGCCGAGGCCAGTTCGTGGTCTACAGGCTGGTGCCCGACAACCTGGTCAACACCCTGACCCAGTTCGCCTTCGAGATCTGCCCGGTCGGCGGCCCGCTCAAGCGCGAAAGCCGGCGCGCCAAAGAGCCACCGGCTAAGCCCCCCGCTCGCCAGCTCTAGTTCCTGGTTTCTAGCTCCTAGTTTCTGGTTCCTGATCCCCGGTTCCTGATTCCCAGTCCCTGGTTACTAGCCCCGGGCTCAAGCCGCCTGCGCGCGCTGCCGATAAAACTCCAGGATGACCTCGCTGAAATCGCCGATCAGCCAGTCGGCCAGCGGCACCGCATACCAGTTGAAGCCGGTGCTGACCCGGTAATCCATGCGGATCGTCAGCTCGGTCGCGTCGCCGCGCGGGGTCAGGGTGTAGGTGGTGTCGCGCAGGTCGAAGTAGTCGCCGCCGATGCGCACATGGTCGTCGAGCGCGCCGGCCGGCACCGAGTCTTCCTCGAACAGGTACTGCCAGCGCACATGGCGCTGCGCCTGCCAGTCGCTCGACATCTGGCGGAAGTGGATGCCCTTGCCCATGCGCACCTCGCGCACCAGGCCGGTGTCGGTGCGATGAGTCACGCCGGCGAGCGGGGTCGGCACGCCGATCCGGTACATCCAGGCACGATCGACCTCGGCGGCCTGGATATGGTCGGCGTCGAGCAGATGCTTCCAGACTTCGGCCGGCGCCGCCTGGATGAGGACGCTGCGTTCGACATGCTCGAAGCGCTGCGGGGTTTCGTTGCCGACGCCGAGTGCGGCCAACACCACCGGCAGGGCGACGAAGCTGTAGACGGTCGGGGTGGCGGAGCGTTGGTTGAGGCGGCAGATCGCTCCCATCACCACGCCGCCCAGCCCGCCCATGGCCGCGAACAAGGGCAAGGCCATCAGCACGCAGATCAGCCCCTCGAGCATCATGAACATGCTGCCGAGCACGCACAGCGACACGCTGAGGACCGGCATGAAGAAGTGATACCCGATGCCGCGCGGCTTGATCTTCTCGGCCAGGTACACGGTGACCGCGCCGATGGCGAACGGCGCAAGCACGATGAACACCCACAGCATGGTCGCGAAGGCGGTGCCGGGCTGGCCATTGAAGGCCAGGCGCAGCAGCAGCCCGATCAGGGCGCCGCCCAAAACCGGCGCGATGCCGGCCAGGACGGCGAGGCCGGGACTCAGGCGCCGCGCCGGCGGTGCAGTCGCAGGTTGCGCCAACGGCGCAGAGGCGGGCAGCGGCGGCGGGACAGGCGACGGCGGCAGTTCGGGCGGTTCGGTGCTCATGGGACGGTCCGGGTGAGTCGGGTGGACGCGGCATCGGCGAATGACGCCGCGCGGGTCGGTTCCAGGCGATGCAGTTCCTCGCGCGGCGGCAGGTCTTCGGGCAGGCGCAGGCGCCAGACCAGGCCGATCCGTTCGCAGGCGCGCAGCAACCACCAGCCCGGGTCCCATTCGCCGGCATACAGGCCGAGCCGCGCCGAGCCCGGGAAGGCGTGATGGTTGTTGTGCCAACACTCGCCCATGGTCAGCAGCGACATCCAGCGCACGTTGCGGCCCTGCACGGCGGCGCCGCGGACCTCGTGATGCATGCCGCCGTGATTGTGGGCGAAATAGCCGACCAGCCAGTGACCGAACACGCCGGCGGTGACGCGGGCGCAGACGCCCCAGAACACCCAGCCCCAGCCACCGATCGCGAAGCAGGCCAACGCCCAGGGCAGGTGCTGCCACATCCAGGTGCGTTGCAGGAAACGGTAGTAGCGATCCTCGGCGATGCGCGCTTCGATCTCGATGCGCGGCGGCGCGCTCAGCCGCAGTTCGCAATGCAGCTGCCACCAGGCGTCGACGGCGAAGGCCCTGCGATGGGCGAGGTAGTCGTGGCAGTCGGGCAGGCGCTGGGCGTAATCGCGCAGGTCGTGGGTACGCACCAGCCCGATCGGGCCGGCCAGGCCGACCTGCACGCCGCAATACACCAGCAGGTACTCGAGCCACTTCGGGCAGGCGAAACTGTCGTGGATCAGCTTGCGGTGCATGCCGAGCGAATGGCCCAGCAACAGCACGGTCGCGGTCGACACGACGAACAAGGCGAACGCCGGCCAGCTGAAGGTTGCGATGCCGCCGACCACCGCGCCCAGCGCCATGCCGGTGAACCACAGCGAGCGCACCGGTTCCCAGACCACGCGGCCGTCGCTGACGCTGCGGACCGAGGCGAGCCGATCGGCCTGCGACCGGACGCGGTGCAATCGCAGGCTCTCGGGCAATGCGTTCATGACCTCTCCCTGGTGGAACGTGTCGAGCGTGGTGTCCGGGCAATGGTTCGACCGGTGGTGCCGCGCGGAGGCCTGCCGCCGGCGAGACCCGGTACGCGGTGCGGCCGGCACTGTTGCAGGTATTCAGCAATTAACTAATTTGCTAAATGATTCTTCGGCCTTCCGACAGCGTCAAGCGCTTGCCGACGAGCGGTCGGGGAAGGGCGCAAGGGGGCAGGAGCGAGCGACACGCCGCGCAGCGCCGCCGGCAGAAGGGGGAAGGCGGCAACGAAAGACTATCGATGCGGTCGCGAGAGTGCGCCCCCTGAGGGGTTGCGCTTACGCTGTCCGAGTGTCGGCGAACTATGCTGGCGCGAAGATTGGCTTGCAGATCGCGAGATGCCCCCGCCGCCGACCGCCTGCATCGGAACGGCGTTGCCCGACGGGACAGCGCGCCGCAGCTCAACCGTAATCGATCGCCAGCACTTCCACCGCCAGATCGCCGGCCGGCCGCTTCCACACCACGCTGTCGCCGACGCGCGCGCCGTGCAGCGCGCGCGCGAGCGGCGATACCCAGCTGATCAGGCCGAGCTCCGGGTCGGCTTCGTCTTCGCCGACGATGCGGTAGCGGTACTCGCGGCCGTCGTCGTCGATCATTTCGACCCGGGCGCCGAAGGCGACCCGGTCGGCGGGCTGGCGCTCGGGCGCGATGGTGATCGCGCCGAGGATGCGCGCCTGTAGCCAACGCATTTCGCGCTCGACGTGGGCGCGTTCGAGCCTGGCGCCGACCGCCTCGGCGTCGACCGCGGCCAGGCGCCGGACCGCGTCGTCCAGGCGCGCGCGCAGCAAGCCCATGCCGCGCGGGGTGACGTAGTTGGGATGCTCGCTGATCGGCAGTTCGGGCAGATCGCCGGCGCTTTCGTCGCCGTCGCCTTCTTTGACGAACGCGCGGCTCATGGATGCAGGCAAGACGGAATCATGCCGTCACGATAGGCGGCGCGGCGTTGTCGCCGGGTGAGCGCGCGGCAGCGGGCGCGGCGTTCGCGCCTATTCGACGAAGTCGAACAGGCGATAGATCCACGACAGCTGATAGACCAGGCTGGCGGCGACGAAGGCGCGGTGGAAGGTTTCCGAGCGGGTGCGGATCGCGACCAGGCACAGCAGCACGTAGCTGAGGTTGCGCAGCGGGTACTCGATGCCGAAGCTGTCGAAATAGGCGCGGCCCTTGATCAGGGTGTCGCCGAAATCGATCAGGTAGGACATCGCCATGATCCCGAAGAACCACTTGCGCCGCGACTGGAAATAGTCGCGCCAACTGCCGTAGTCGCCGATGTCGTCGGGAAACAGCAGGGTGCACAACAGGTACAGCACCACCACGTACAGGATCAGGAAAGCGTAGGCGACGAAGCTCCACTGCACGTGATGGACCAGGCGGAACTCCCACCACCAGAAGTGCGCGAGCAGGGTGAACATCGAGATCGCCCAGGCGATGTGCACGCCGTAGACGCGGTCGCGGCCGGGGTGCTGGACGAACCGGGCCAGGCCCTTGAGCAGAGTGGTGATGGCCAGGCCCAGGACGATGCCGAGCAGGACGCGGATATGCAGGAACTGCTCCATGACGGGTCTCCAGGCCGGATCGGCAAGGGGGCGGGGCAGGCAGGACCGCAGGGCGGACGATGCCCGCAGCATAGGCCGGACCGCGCTCGCCGGGGAGGCTGAGAGCGTCATGACGACCGCGAATCGCGACACCGAGCCCATGCTCGGCCCGAAGCTGCGATCATGGCGCATGAACGACCCGACCTCTTCCAGCGCGGCCCCGGCCGCCGCCTTCGAAACTCTGTCTCTCTCGCCGGCCCTGCTGCAGGGCGTGGCCGCGCTCGGCTATACCGCGATGACGCCGATCCAGGCGCGCGCGCTGCCGGCGATCCTCGACGGCCGCGACCTGATCGCGCAGGCGCCGACCGGCAGCGGCAAGACCGCCGCCTTCGGCCTGGGCCTGCTGCAGCGGCTCGACCCCGCCGCGATCAAGACCCAGGCGCTGGTGCTGTGCCCGACCCGCGAGCTCGCCGACCAGGTCGGCCAGCAACTGCGCAAACTCGCCTTCGCGATTGCGAACCTGAAAGTGTCGGTGCTGTGCGGCGGCATGGCGCTGGGGCCGCAGTTGGCCTCGCTCGAACACGCGCCGCACGTCGTGGTCGGCACGCCCGGTCGCCTGCAGGAACTGCTGCGCAAGAAGGCGCTCAAGCTCGACGGCGTGCGTACCCTGGTGTTCGACGAGGCCGACCGCATGCTCGACATGGGCTTCGAGGAGCCGATGCGCGAGATCGTCGCCAAGACCCCGAAGACGCGTCAGAGCCTGCTGTTCTCGGCGACTTTCCCGGACGCCATCAGGGACCTCGCCCGCGGCGCGATGCACGAGCCGGTCGAAGTCACGGTCGAGGGCGAAGCCGCGGCGCTGCAGATCGAACAGTATTTCTACGAAGTCGAAGCGGCCAAGAAGACCCCGCTGCTGGCCGCACTGCTGCTGGAATACCGCCCGGACTCCTGCGTAGTGTTCTGCAATATGCGCAAGGACACCGAGGAGGTCGTCGGCTCGCTGAGCCATTACGGTTTCACCGCGCTGGCTCTGCACGGCGAGATGGAACAGCGCGACCGCGACGAAGTGCTGGTGCGGTTCGCCAACCGCAGCTGCAACGTGCTGGTCGCCAGCGACGTGGCCGCACGCGGGCTCGACGTCGAGGAACTCGCCGCGGTGGTGAACTACGACCTGCCGACCGATCCGGACGTGTACGTGCACCGCATCGGCCGCACCGGCCGCGCAGGCCGCGGCGGCATCGCCCTGAGCCTGTGCGGGCCGCGCGAGAGCGGCCGCGCCGAACAGATCCAGGAGCGCCAGGGCGCGCCGCTGGCCTGGCGCCGCGCCGTGCCGCTCGCCGGCAAGGCCAAGAACGCGCCGGTCGCGCCGATGGAAACCCTGCGCATCGACGCCGGCAAGACCGACAAGCTGCGGCCCGGGGACATCCTCGGCGCGCTGACCGGCGACGCCGGCCTCAAGGCCGACGCGATCGGCAAGATCAACGTGTATGCGACGCGCTCCTACGTCGCGGTGGCGCGCGCGCAGGCCGGCGCCGCGCTGACGCGCCTGCGCGAGGGCAAGATCAAGGGCCGCAAGTTCCGGGTCAACCGGATCTGAAGCACGCCCCGCCGGAGGGCCGGGCCGGGAGACCCGGCCCGACGCGAGCGGCGCCAGAAGCGGCAGCGCCTGCGCGCTGCCGCTGAATCCTATTGGCCGTTGACGCTGTACCGGCCTGGGCCGACCAAGGCCAGCGCGACCGCGCTGGCGAGGAACATCGCCTGCAGCTCCACCGCCCAGCCGCCTTGCTCATTGAGCTGGCCGAGCTGGCCCAGGTGCACCAAGCCCAGCGCGACCAACATGTTCGCGGCGATCAGGGCCGCGCCGATCCGCGCGTGGTAGCCGAAGATCACCAGCGCCGGCGCGAGCACCTCGCCGATCAACACGCCGTAGCCGAGGAAACCCGGCAGGCCCTGCGCTTCGACCAGGCCGACGATGCCGGCGGTGCCGCCGCGCAGCTTGGCGATGCCGTGCAACAAAATCAGCACGCCGAGCGCGACACGAAGAATCAGCTTGCCCAGGTCCTGTTGCTTGTCGGCGTTCATGGCGTCTCCGATGCGGGCCGCCGCGAGGGCGGGTCGTCCGCATCATAGGCCAGGCGCCGCGACGCCTGCTGCGCTGCGGTACGCAGCGGCCGGCCGCGCGTTGCGAGCGCGAGGCCGGCCGCGCCGCCAGGACGAAGATCCGTGCCGGCGGCGGTTGGGCGGGGTCCACGCCGCCGTTCTTCTGGATGAAGTCAGCGCAGGGCGCGCAAGGTCACCGTCAAAGTGTCCGGGTCGCCCGAACGCGCCGCGCCGCTGAAATCCTGGCCGCCGCTCGGCGAGACGTCGTCGTAGGGGAAGGCATAGCCGCGGTTATCGGGCAGGCGCTCGTGGACCAGCCGCGCGTAGTGGTTGGTCTGGGCGTTGCGATAGAAACGGCTGGCGACTTCGCCGTTGGGCTGGTCGGCGTTGTCGAGCAGGGTGGTGCGGTTCAAGGCCGCGGCCAGTCGGGGAATGATCGCCTTGCGCACCTCGCTGGCGCCGGCGAGGCTGAAAGGTCCGCTGTCGCAGCTCAACACGTCGGCGGTGCTGGGCCGGGCGAAGGTCTCGCCGTTGTTGAAGCGCAACAGGCCGTCGCCGCCGACGCGCGCGGTCAGGCGGCCGAAGCCGGACTGGGTGTCGACGGTCAGGGGGGTCGAGGCGTACTTGGTCCAGACCGCGTTGATGTAGCCGCTCAGATAATTCTGGAAGCGGCCTGCCTGGTAGTGCGCGCTCATCGCGCGCAGGTTGAGGCCGTTGCTGCCGCGCTGGATCAGCGAATCCCAGGCCGAGCCCTCGCGGGCGGCCTGTTGCCGCAGCGCGTAGCAGATCGGATCGAGCGAGCCGGCGGGCAGGCCGGGGACGGTTTCGACCCGGCCCGACAGCGATCGCAGCGACAAGCCCAGCGGCGCGGCGACGAAATCGACGTAGCTGATGTTGGAGAACAGCTCGTACTCGTTGAAGGTGAACTCGGCGAAGGTCCAGTTCTTGTCGAAGTTCGGATCGCCGGTGTTGAGGAAGCTGGGGTGGACGATGGCCGGGCCCGGATTGACGAAGAAATCGAGCTTGGCTCCTGTGACCACGTAGATGCGCGCCCCGTACATGCGCGGGATCGAGACCCGCGTCGACGAGCCGTTGCCGCCGAGCGCGATCGCGCAATCCTGGCCCAGCGGGGTCACCGGCGACGACGGCGAGGGCGGGTAATAGCTGCCGCCGTCGGCGCGCACGAACAGGGGACGTCCGCCCGACAGGCCGACCACATAGGCGTAGGCGGTGTTCTGGCCGGAGGCGTTGACCAGGTTGAGGGTGAAGCGCTGCGGCGCGGCCGCGGCCGCCTCGCGGGAGGCGAATGGCGAGACGACGCCGGCCGCGATCGCGGCGGCGGAGGCGCTGAGGAAAGTACGGCGGGTGACCATGGGAGGACTCCTGAGCAGGGGCAAGCCTTCGGCTTCCCGTGCCCGATGGGCCCAGGCGGCGCAATGCCGCGGGAAACGCGAGCTTGGCGTGGGTGGTCGTGACCGCCCGCGACGCGATCGCCCGCGCGCCTGCGCTCACGCCACGCACCTTGGCCTCGATTGACAGCGCTGTCAGTGATCGCGGGCGCAAATCGCGCGCAATCCCTAACCGCAGACAAACCATGAAGTTCAGGCGGGTTCAGCGCGGCGCCCGCATCGGCGATGATCGGCGCCGGTCCTAAGGATCGCCCCGATCGAGACGAATCGCAGGACCGCGATCGGCAGGGGAGGGATGGAGCGACGATGCGCGATGCACTGAAACAGCCCCGCCGATTACGGGCGCACAGCCGCCTGCTGCGGCGCACGATCGCGGCCGGCGTCCTCGCCTGCGCCGCCTATGCCGGCCTCGCCGCCGCGAACCCGGGCAAGACCCCGAACGAAACCGCGCGCGCCGGCGCCGACATCGACGTGCTGCACTACACCGCGCGCATCGAGCCGGACTTGGCCGCCAAGAGCTTGCGCGGCCAGGTCGCGATTCGCTTCATCGTCCGCCGCCAGGGCGCGCAGCGGCTGGATTTCGACGCCGGCGACCTCGACATCGTCTCGGTCGGCGAAGACGGGCAGGCGCTGAGTTTCCAGAAGCTCGACAAGCGCGTGAGCGTGCGCCTGGCCGCGCCGGCCGCGGCCGGCTCGCGCCACGAGATCGACATCGTCTATCGCGGCGCGCCGCGTTTCGGCCTGGAGTTCCATCCCGAGCGCAGCGAGCTGTACACGGTGTTCTCGACCAGCCAATGGCTGGTCTGCATCGATGCGCCGCAGGAACGGGCCACCCTCGACCTCACCGTGACCCTGCCGGAGGGTCTGAAAGCGGTCGGCAACGGCCGCCTGATCTCGAAGTCGGCGCTCGGCGGCCGCCGCGAGGCTTATCGCTGGCGCCAGGACGCGGCCATGCCGAGCTATGTCTACGGCTTCGCCGCCGGCCGCTACAACGAAGCCGGCGGCACCAGCGAGAATGCCGCGCTGCGTTACCTGTCGAGCGACCTGCAAGCGCCGCAACTGCGGCGCGTGTTCGCCGACACGCCCGACATGCTGCGGTTCTTCGGCCGTCGCGCCGGCATCCGTTACAACGGCAGCTACAGCCAGGTGCTGGTCGCGAAGACCATCGGCCAGGAGCTCGCCGGTTTTTCGCTGATGTCGGAAGCCTATGGCCGCGAAGTGCTCGACGACCCGAGCGCGCAGGCTTTGATCGCCCACGAAGCTGCGCACCAGTGGTGGGGCAACTACGTCACCTGCCGCGATTGGGGCCATTTCTGGCTCAACGAAGGCTTCGCCAATTTCATGGCCGCGGCCTATCTGCAGCACCGTTTCGGCGACGAGGCCTACCGCAAACAGGTCGAGGGCTGGAAGCGGCGCCTGGACAAGCTGCGCGAGACCGGCAAGGACCATGCGCTGATCTACGAGCACTGGACCAGGCCGAGCGCCGACGACCGCGCGGTGGTGTACCAGAAGGGTGCTTACGTGCTGCACCTGCTGCGCGAAGAACTCGGCGAACGCGCGTTCTGGGGCGGCGTCCGCGCCTACACCCGCGCGCACTACGGCCATTCGGTGGTCACCGCGGATTTCCGCAGGGCGATGGAGCGTGCGAGCGGCCGCGACCTCGGCGAGTTCTTCGCGCGCTGGGTGGAGTCGGCGGAGGTGGCGGCGAGGCCGGCGGCGCCTGCGAAGTGAGCGCGGCCCTCGCCGCCCGTCGAAGGTTCGCGGTCGCGGCTCGCACCGCTGCTATCCAGGAGCCGCCCAGCCCAGGGGTAGGAGCGGCGCAAGCCGCGACCGCGCGATTGCAAATGTCGGCGTTGCGCACCAGCTGATCGCGTCGTTTACGTGCGAACCGACGCATCCCATCGGTCTGCCGCCCGACGCAGTTGTCGCCGCTTACCGAGGTTTCGCGGTCGCGGCTCGCGCCGCTGCTATCCAGGGGCCGCGCAGCCCAGGGGTAGGAGCGGCGCAAGCCGCGATCGCGCAGCCACCCGATCGCGGCGGCGCACCGACTCAACCGAACCGTCATTCAGAGCCGACAGTCCGGCATTCTCAGCCCTCGGCAACACTCCAGCCCCCTGGGCCGCGCTGTCCATGGCGCGGCGCCCGGCACGGTTTGTTTGCATTTTCGCGTCGGCGGCTGTGCACGAACTGGCGTCTTGGCTTTAGGCTAAGGGGATGCCCCGCCCGCCTAGCCAAGGATCCCCGCTATGACGCAAGCCAGCCACCGCGCTTTCCGTCCCCTCTGTCGTGCCCGCCTGTTCAGTGCCGTCCACTGCGCGCTGTGGGTCGCCGGCGGTCTCTTCGCCGGCTCCGCTGCCGCCCAGGAGACCGAGGCCGCGCCGGCTCAGGACAGCGAGGCCCGGACGTTGGAGACGGTGTCGGTGCTCGGTTCGCGCCGCAGCCAGCGCTCCTCCGACACCACCTCGATCTCGCCGGTCGACGTGCTGCCGATGGCCAAGAACACCGAGGAGGGCGCCCAGTTCGACCTCGCCCAGTCGCTGCAGTACGCCGCACCCTCGTTCAACTCGACCCGCCAGAGCGGCGCCGACGGCGCCGACCTGGTCGATTCGGCCGCGCTGCGCGGCCTGGGCTCGGACCAGACCCTGGTCCTGGTCAACGGCAAGCGCCACCACACCACCGCCTTGCTCAACCTGTTCGGCGCGCGCAACCGCGGCAATACCGGCACCGACCTCAACACCATCCCGCTGATGGCGATCGACAGCGTCGAGATCCTGCGCGACGGCGCCGCCGCCCAGTACGGTTCCGACGCCATCGCCGGGGTCATGAACATCTCGCTGAAGAAGCGCAAGGGCTGCGAAGCGGTCGCCGGCTACGGCCAGTATTCCAAGGGCGACGGCGAGAACTGGCTGGCGACGGCCTACTGCGGTTTCGGCCTCGGCAGCGACGGCACCATCGGCATCACCGGCGAATACCAGGACCGCGGCCGCTCCGACCGTTCCGAGCCCGCCGGCAGCCCGCGCATCATCGGCGACTCGAAGATCCGCAACCAGACCCTCTTCGTCAACGGCGAAAAGCCCCTCGGCGAAAACCTGAGCCTGTACTTCACCGGCGGCGTGCAGAACCGCGATGCGTCCTCGGCGGCGTTCGCGCGCGACGGCCTGGGCTCGGAGGACATCCCCTCGCGCAACTCCGCGGCGATGTACCCGGACGGCTTCGTGCCCTTCATCGACGGCGAACTCAAGGACCGCTACGGCATTCTCGGCCTGCGCTGGGCGATGGGCGAGTGGAACGCCGACCTGTCCTACACCTACGGCTTCAACGAGCTGCGCTACGACATCAACAACACCCTAAACGCCTCGATCGCCAACCTCGACCTGCTCAACGGCGGCCGCGGCGTCAGCGCCGACAGCTTCGACGCCGGCGGCTTCTCGTTCCAGCAGAAGACCGTCAATTTCGACGTCAGCCGCTTCTACGACCAGGTCTTCAACGGCCTCAACGTCGCCTTCGGCCTGGAGCGCCGCGACGAGCGCTACAAGATCTTCGCCGGCGAGCCGGGCTCCTACATCGACGCCGACGGCGTCGGCGAAGGCGGCAACGCCGGCAGCCAGGGCTTCCCGGGCTTCCAGCCGGCCGATGCCGGCTCGCACAGCCGCGACAACTGGGCCGCCTACCTCGACCTCGAAGCCGACTTCACCGACCGCTTCACCGCCGGCGTGGCGGTGCGTTACGAGGACTACAGCGACTTCGGCAAGACCACCACCGGCAAGCTCGCCGCCGGCTTCCGCGCCACCGACACCCTGATGCTGCGCGCCTCGGCCAGCACCGGCTTCCGCGCGCCGTCGCTGCAGCAGAAGTTCTTCTCCTCGACCATCACCGACTTCGTCAACGGCGAGCCGGTCGACGTGGTGATCGCGCCTAACGGCGGCACCATCGCCAACGCCGCCGGACTGCCGCTGCTGACCAAGGAAGAGTCGCGCAACTACACCCTCGGCCTGACCTGGTCGCCGAACGCCGACACCTCGGTGACCCTGGACGCTTACCGCATCGACATCGACGATCGCATCGTGCTCAGCGGCCGCTTCGACACCACCGATCCGACCATCGGCGGCATCCTCGACGCCCTCGGCGTCGGCCAGGCGCAGTTCTTCGTCAACTCGGTCGACACTCGCACCGAGGGCCTGGACTTCACCTTCAACAACGAGCGCCAGCTCGGCGAGGACGTCAAGCTCGGCACCTTCTTCGCCCTCAACCTCAACCGCACCAAGGTCAACGCCATCCACGCGCCGCCGGCGCTGGTCGGCCGCGAAGACGTGCTGTTGTCGGAGCGCGAACGCTTGTTCATCGAGCAGGGCGCACCGAAGTCGAAGGCCGTGCTCGGCTTCGACCTGTCGCGCGGCCCCTGGGCCGGCAACCTCAAGGTGATCCACTTCGGGCCGCAGACCCTGGGCACGTTCTCGGGCACCGCCGGCGGCGTACCGAATGCGCGCTACAAGGCCAAGACCTCGGCCGACCTCAGCGCAACCTATTCGTTCTCCGAGAATACGAAGCTGACGGTCGGCGGCGCGAATATCTTCAACGTCAAGCCGACCCGCCAGAACCCGGACGAAACCGACAACGGCCACATCTTCGACAGCGTCCAGTTCGGTCTCAACGGCGCGGCGTACTACGTGCGTCTGTGGCACCGCTTCTGATCGAGGCGCGGGCCGCGATGGAGGCGCTCGCGTGAGCGAGGCCTTCATCGCCCACCTGCGCGATCTGGCCTCCGGCTTCGGCGCCTTGTCGGCGCGCAGCATGTTCGGCGGCCATGGCGTCTACCACCACGGGGTGATGATCGCCCTGGTCATCGACGAGGCGGTCTACCTCAAGGTCGACCCGCAGACCGAGCCGCGTTTCCGCGCGGCCGGCTGCGAACCCTTCGTCTACACCCGCCAGCGCAAACCGATCGAACTCAGCTTCTGGTCGGTGCCGGAGTCGGCGATGGATTCGCCGCAAGACATGAAACCGTGGCTGGCCCTGGCCTACCAAGCCGCGTTGCGCAAGGCCAATACCGCACCGCCGAAGAAGGCGAAGGCCCGGAAAGCGGCAGCGAAACACGCCGCGGCGAAGAAAGTCGTGGCCAAGAAGATCACGGCGAAGAAAGCATCCCGGCGTAAACCTGCCGCGCGCGATTGAGCGCGATCGTGTCCCCTGTAGGAGCGACGTAAGTCGCGACCTCGGAACGGGTCGGACACCTAGACCGATGCAATCGATCGTAGCGACAAGCCCTTCGGCGCTGCGCGCTTTCGCAGCGCCCGCCATTCGCGGTCGCGGCTCGCGCCGCTCCTGCCCAGGAGCCGCCGCACTGCAGGGGTAGGAGCGACGCGAGTCGCGACAGGGATGGGTGGAGAACCCATCCCGGTGTGGTCGGTCGGGGCGGCAACCTTATCGGTGCATCGTGCATTCACAGCCCATCGTTTTCGCGGTCGCGGCTCACGTCGCTCCTGCAAAGGGGGATAGTCGCGTCGTTGCCGTCTGCGCCTCAATCCTTCTTCATCGCCAATAGCCAATCGAGAAAGGTCTGGGCCGCGGGGCGCAGGCGGCGATGGGCGGGGTAGATCGCGTAATAGCCCCAGCGCGCCGGCATCGCCGGGCCGGGCAGGCGCACCAACTGGCCGGAGCGCAGATAGGGCACGGCGATCTGCGCGCGCGCCAGGGCCACGCCGATGCCGTGGGCGGCGGCCATCATCGCGTCGGTGGTGTCGCTGAAGGTGTAGCGCTCTTCGAGCTTGCGGCCGTGCACGTCGGCGGCGCGGAACCAGTCGTGCCAGCCCTGACGGGCGTGGTCGGCGATCAGCGGCAGGTCGGCGATCTGCGCCGGTTCGGTGATCCGCTCGATGCCGGGCATGTTCGGCGAGGCGACCGGGAACAGCGCGTCGTCCATCAGATGATGCGCGGTCAGCCCGGGCCAATGGCCGGCGCCGTGGCGGATGCCGAGGTCGGGCCCGCCTTCGTCGAAGCGCGCCAGCGCGATCTCTGTGTCGAGGCTCAGCAGGATCTTCGGATTCGCGTGGGTGAACTCGCTCAGCCGCGGCAGCAGCCAGGTATAGGCCAGCGAGTGCAGGGTGGTGACGCGGACCCGGTCGGTCTCCTGCCGGCTGACGCGCAGGCTGCGCAGTACGCCGTCCATGTCGGCCAGGGCGGTGCCGGCGGAGTCGGCGAGCTGGCGCCCCTGCGGGGTCAGGGCGACGCCGCGTGCATGACGCTGGAACAGGCTGACGCCGAGCCGGCTTTCGAGCTTGCGCACGTGGTGGCTGACCGCGCTGGCGGTCAAATGCAGCTCTTCGGCGGCATGGGCGAAATTCTGATGCCGCGCGGCCGCCTCGAACGCCGCCAGGGCCGGTAGCCAGTCTGCCCGCAGTGCCATGATCAGCCTCAAATCATATTTGTGCCTGAGCGCCAAAGTATGCGCTTGTCTAGGCTGGCGGGCCAGTCAAAATAGGCGCCAGGGAAGAGCCAGATTGTTGTCCCGACCCGCCGCGACCCACCAGCCAGTGCCTGCGCATGAGCCTCATCGACCTGCTTGCGACCTCCGCCGAACTGCCCGCCGCCTGGCGCTCGACCGTGGTCGGACGTTTCGGCAGCGCCAACTTCAAGCTGTTGCGGATGGACGCCGGCGCGTATGAGCAAGAGACGCACGATTTCGCCGAGGGCCTGCTGGTGCTCGATGGAGCCCTGCGCCTGAGCATCGGCGGCGAGATCGTCGAAGTCGGGGCCGGGCAGCTGTACGTGGTGCCGGCGGGCGTGGCCCATGCGGTCGAGCCGGGCAGCCGCGGCACGCTGGCGATTCTGGACGTCTGAGCGATTGCCGGCGGAGCCGGCGCGGCACTCGATCCACCTGGGATCCGCTAGCGACCGGATCCGGATATCCGCCCCCGGGCCGCGTACCGATACTGCGATCGGCCCCGCGTCGACCGTCGTGGCCATGGCCGGCATCGGTTCCCGTATCGCGCAACGGCGTCGCCGCTGCGCTCATCGCGCCGCCGCGAGGCCGGCGCGGCCGTTATCCCCCGCAGGCGCCCGCATCGCGTGGACGCCGTTTCGAGGACTTAGCGCATGCGTTCCCCCGAACTCGCCGTCAGCCTGACTCCCAACTGCTCCGCCTCCCAGAAGGCCGGCTCCAACGCCGGCGCCGAGACCGAGCGCGCCGCCTGGCGGACCCCGCTCGAGTTGACCGTGCTCGGTGCGATCTGGGGTTCCTCGTTCCTGTTCATGCGCGTGGCGGCGAAGGACTTCGGCGCGATCCCGCTGGTCGAAATGCGGCTCGGCCTCGGCGCGCTGATCCTGTTGCCGTTCCTGTGGAAGGCGCGCGCATCGTTCAAGGGCGCCATCTGGGCCAAGCTCGCCCTGGTCGGCGTGATCAATTCGGCGGTGCCGTTCGTGCTGTTCGCCTGGGCCGCGCAACGCGCGCCGGCCGGCGTCGGCGCGATCACCAATTCGATGGCGGTGCTGTTCACCGCCTTGGTCGGCTTCCTGTTTTTCGGCGAGAAGATCGGCATGCAGCGCGCGGTCGCGTTGTTCGCGGGGTTCGCCGGCGTGGTCGTGCTGGCCAGCGGCAAGACCGCGGGCGCGAGCATCGGCTGGGCGGTCGCGGCCGGCTGCAGCGCAGCCTTCCTGTACGGTATCGGCGCCAACCTGGTGCGCCGCCAACTCACCGGCCTGCCGGCGGCCGCGGTGGCCGCGGCGACCCTGGGCACCTCGGCCCTGCTGACTCTGCCGTTCGCGATCGCCTACTGGCCCGACCACGCGATCCCGATGAAGTCGTGGTTCTCGGCCTCGATGCTCGGCGTGCTCTGCACCGGCATCGCCTTCGTCATGTACTACCGCCTGATCCAGCGCATCGGCGCCGGCCGCGCGGTCGCGGTGACCTACTTGGTGCCGCTGTTCGGCGTGGCCTGGGGCTGGATGCTGCTCGGCGAACCGCTGACCGGCAGCATGCTGGTCGCCGCGCTGTTGATCCTCGGCAGCGTTGCCTTGAGCCAACGCGCGGCGAAGTAAGCCTAAGCCGCACGGCGCTCAGTCGCCGACTGCATCGGCTGTCTCGGGCCTCGTTTCTGCGACACTCCGCGCTTGGCTTCATGCGCGGCCCTATGCAGTTGCGACGGCGGCTTTCTCTCGAAATTCAGACCGGCATCCCCGCGCAGGCGGGGATCCACCGCACCCCCACCGCCTCACCCGTCCCCGGAGACTTGCTTGAATTCCATCCAGCATCGCGTGCAGTTCGACTTCGAGATCGAGTTCAGCAACGGCGGCGGCCTGCAGGGCCAAGGGTTCCGCCTCGACATCGACGGCGACGACATCGGCGACGACGAACTGGTCGCCTACATCGTGCGCGATCTGCGCCTGCTGATGGTCGGGCCGGCGCGCATCCTCAACAAGCGAATTCTGGTCGAGGCGCACAAGCGCAAGGCCGGCGCGCTGGAGCAGGGGACGACGCGCTACGTCGACCTCAGCCACACCATCGAGGACGGCCAGGTCACCTATCCGGGCATGCCGGCCGCCTACATCTGCGATTACCTCAGCCGCGAATCTTCGCGCGAGATCTACGCCGAAGGCACCGAGTTCCATATCGCCCGCATCGACATGGTCGCCAACACCGGCACCTATATCGACTGCCCCTCGCACCGTTACGCGGACGGCGCCGATCTGTCGCAGATCCAGCCGCAGGACTGCGCCGACCTCGATGCGATCGTGGTGCGCATCGACCCGTCGGTGAAAGCCATCGACGTCGGCCATTTCCGCGACCTGGAACTGCGCGGCCGCGCGGTGCTGGTCCACACCGGCTGGGACATGCACTTCGCCACGCGCGCCTATGCCGACGGCCATCCCTTCCTGACCGAAGAGGCCGCGGTGTGGCTGCGCGATTGCGGGGTCAAGCTGGTCGGCATCGATTCGATGAACATCGACGACACCCGCGGCAACACCCGCCCGGTGCATTCGATCCTGCTCGGTGCCGGCATCCTGATCGTCGAACATCTGCGCAACCTCGCCGCATTGCCCGACGACGGCTTCAGCTTCAGCGCGGTGCCGCCGAAGGTGAAGGGCATGGGCACCTTTCCGGTGCGGGCCTTGGCGAAGATCGTCGGCTGAGTTCCCTCTAAGATCCTTCGGCTTTCGCTGTCCTTCTCCCGCCTGCGGGAAAGCGGCCCGCGGGGCGGATGAAGGCGGGCGCCGGCTACCGCGCCACTGCCAGATAGTCCTGCAAGGCCGCGATCGCCATGCGCACCTTCGCCGGCTGCGCATCGCGCTGCGCGGTCACCGCGTAGACGCCGAGCGGCGCCATCGTCCACTCCGGCAGCACCCGTACCGCGCGGCCGTCGGCCAATACCGGCGCCGCGTCCGGCTCGGGCAGGCGGACGATGCCGAGCCCCTGCAGCATCATCTGCTTGAGGGTCTCGGCGTTGTTGCCGACGATGCGCCCGCCGATCCGCACCCGCCGCGAGGGCTCGCCGTCGCGATGCATCTCGACGTACTCGGGCTGGTTCATCACGCTGAGGATCAGCATCGAGTGGCCGGCGAGTTCCTCCGGCGTGCGCGGCAGGCCGTGCGCCTGCGCATACGCGGGCGAGGCCAGCAGCAGATGCCGCCACTCGGCCATGCGCCGCGCGACCAGGCTGGAGTCGGCGAGCCGGCCGACCCGGATCGCCAGGTCGATGCGTTCGGCGATCAGGTCGATCTGGCGGTCGTCGGCGAAGATCCGCAGCGACAGCTCCGGGCAGGCGCGCATCAGCGGCGCGAGCGCGGGCGCCAGGTGCGCGGCGAAGCCGATCGGCGCGGCGATGCGCAGTTCGCCGCGCGGTTCGTCGCGCAGGTCGCCGAGGCGGCCGTCGGCGTTGCGCGCGGCGTGCAGCATCGCCGCGCAGTCCTCGTAATACGCCTGGCCGATTTCGGTCATGGTCAGCTTGCGGGTCGACCGGTGCAGCAACACCACACCGGTCTCGGCCTCGAGCTGGCGCAATTGCTGGCTGACCGCCGACGGGGTCATGTCGAGTTCGCGCGCAGCCGCGCTCATCGAGCCCAGCTCGACCACCCGGGCGAACAAGGCCATGCGCTTGAGCCGGTCCATCGTGAAGTCCAGCTTAATGGTGATAGCGCTCCGGGCCTGATTATCGCGGCTTCTGTAAGTCCGCAGACTATATCCCGTCCAATCCACCCCGGGAGTCCCCCCATGAACATCGTCCTGATCGGCGCCACCGGCTACGTCGGCCGCGCCCTGCTTCAAGAAGCCCTGCAGCGCGGCCACCGCGTCACCGCGGTCGCCCGCGACACCTCGTCGCTGCCTGCCCACGACGGCCTGACCGCGAAGCCGGCGACCATCGGCGGGGACGCCTCCGCGGCGGCGACCGTGGCCGCGCTGGCCCGCGGCCACGACGCGGTGATCGCCTCGTACAACGCCGGCGGCTGGAAGAACCCCAACGTCGGCCGCGACACCGTCGCCGGCTATGCCCGGATCGTCGAGGGCCTGAAGCAGGCCGGCGTGCCGCGTCTGTTGGTGGTCGGCGGCGCCGGCAGCCTGGAGATCGCGCCGGGCCGGCAGGTGCTCGATCAGCCCGGCTTTCCGGCCGAGTACCGCGACGGCGCCGAAGCCATGCGCACGGTGCTCAACAGCTTGCGCGAAGAGAACGGCCTGGACTGGAGCTTTTTGTCGCCGGCCGCGCACCTGGTGCCGGGCGAGCGCAGCGGCCGTTACCGTGTCGGCAGCGATCAGCTGCTGGTCGACGAGCAGGGCGAGAGCAACATTTCGGTGCAGGACTATGCGGTCGCGCTGATCGACGAACTGGAGCAGCCGGCGCATTCGCGCAAGCGCTTCACCGTTGCTTATTGATCCCGCGCAAGAGGAGAGCGAAGAGCGCGGCAGCGGGGCTGTCGCGCTCTTCGTGTGTGCGGATCGTTACGGTGTGGCTTCGGTGCGAGTAGCCGATTCTGCGATCGCGGCTTACGCCGCTCCTGCAGGGGGGCGATTGCGATGCGCGCGAGGGCTCAGCCGATCGCCGCGACCAGGGCCTCGCGCTGTTTCGCATCGAGCAGCGGGCCGACGCCGGCCTTGAGGTTGTCGGTCTGGTTCTTCGGCTTCGACGTCGCCGGAATCACCACCGTCACCGCGGTTTCGCTGAGTACGAATTTCAGGAACAACTGCGCCCAGGAGTCGGCGCCGACCTCGGCCGCCCACGGCGGCAGCGGTTTGCCCTTGACCTGCGAAAACAATCGGCCGTCCTCGAAAGCGCGGTTGACCATCACCGCGATGCCGAGCTCGCGCGCGAGCGGGAACACGGTGCGCTCGGCGGCGCGCGAGACCGGCGAATAATTGATCTGGACGAAGTCGGGCTTCAGCGTGCGCATGTCCTGCGCGAGCTGCGCCTGCGCCGGTTCGCGGTAGTGGGTCAGGCCGACCAGGCGCACCTTGCCTTGCTGCTTGAGTTCGCGCGCCAGCGCGAGTTGGGTGCGGGTGTCGCCCAGGTTGTGCACCTGCAGCAGGTCGATGCGCTCGGTGCGCAGGCGCCGCAGCGAGGCCTCGAACTGGGCCAGGCCCTCGTCGCGGCCGACCACGCCGGACAGCTTGGTGGCGAGGAACAGGCGCTCGCGCAGCTTCGCCTCGGCGATCAGATCGCCGAGCACGTCCTCGGCGCTGGAATAGCTCGGCGCGGTGTCGATGACGCGGGCGCCGGCGTCGACGAAACGCTTCAGCACCTCGCGCAGGGGCGCGCGCGAGGCCTCGTCGGCGCCGACCTCAAAGCTGCCCGAGGTGCCCATGCCGATCGCCGGGATCGACTCGCCGGTCGCCGGAATGGTGCGCTGGAGCAGGGTGCCCGAGAACGGCGTTTCCGGCGCGGCCGCCGCGGTGGGCGGCGATTCGCCGCTGCATGCGGCCAACGGCGCGAGGGCGAGACCGGTGGCGGCGAGGGAGACGGTACCGAGGAAATCGCGACGACTGGCCATGGCGGAGGCTCGCTGTGGGATCGGTGCGGAGGCCGTCGGCATGGCGGGCGGCCGTGCGTCGATTGTGCACCGAATCGGGGGACGGTGAAGCGGACGGGCGCCGGACCGCGCGGCGCGACCGGACACGGCGCGGTCGCGACTCGCGTCGCTCCTACCCTTGAAGCCGTGCTGCGGGCAGGAGCGGCGTAAGCCGCGACCGTGATGTCTCGTTTGCCGGCGCTGCTTCGGCACGCTGGCGTCACCGCTTGCCGCTCAGCGCGCGCCGAGCTTCTCCAGCAGGCGCATCGCCGCGGCGGGGTTGCGTTCTTTCGCGGCGCTGATGAAATACACGTACACCTCGCGCGGCTTGCCGTTGTCGGCGGGCGCTGCGACATGCGGCAGTTCGGGGCAGTCCCGGCCTTGCGCCCAGGCTTGGGCGCGCTCGGCCCAGGCCTGGAGCTCGGCGTCCGGATACCCGGTGGCGATGTCGCTGCGCGAACGCATCAGCCGGGCGTAGACGAAATCGCCGGTGAGGTCGGCCAGCGAGGGATATTCGTCGGAGTCGGTGAACACCGTGGCGATGCGGTGCTCGCGCGCCAGCCTCACGTAGGCCTCGTCGAGGAAACTCGGATGGCGGACTTCCAGCACGTGCTTGAGCGCCTGCCCGTCGAGGCGGCGCGGCAGCGCGTCCAGGAACGCGGCGAGGTCGTCGCGATCGAACGCCCGGTTCGGCGTCAGCTGCCACAGGATCGGCCCGAGCCGGGGGCCGAATTCGCTCAGGCCGCCGTCGATGAAGGCCTTCGCGCCGTTGCCGGCCTTGGCCAGCGCGCCGCCCTGGGTGATCCGGCCCGGCGCCTTCAGCGAGAACACGAAATGCTCCGGCGTCTCGGCCGCCCACTTGGCGTAGGTGGCCGGCTTCTGCGCGCTGTAATAGGTGCCGTTGATCTCGATGCTGCTGAGCTGGCGGCTGGCGAATTCGAGCTCGCGCCGCTGCACCAGTTTTTCGGGATAGAAGTTGTTGCGCCACGGCACGAAGGTCCAGCCGCCGATGCCGGCGCGGATGCCGTCGACCGGGCCCGGACCGGCACCGAAATCGCCGGCCGCGGCCGAAGCCGGTGTGGCGAACAGGTCGCCGGGTGCGGAGTCGCTGCTGCGTTTGCGGTTCATAGGTTCCAGGGATTGTAGGTGCCGAACCACCATAGCCGGCCTTCGAGGTCGCGGCAGGTGTAGGCGCGTCCGCCGTAGTCCTGGTCGGCGAGCTCGACCACGATCTCGGCGCCGGCCGCGCGCGCCTGCGCATAGTGCTCGTCGGCGTCGCTGACGACCACCGAGCAGGCCTGAGTCTCGCGCCCGCCGATCTCATCGGGTTGGACGATGCGCTGGCCCCATTCGCTGCGGTCGTCGACCGACCCGAGCATGATCATGCCCGGCCCGTAGGTCAGTTGCGCATGGTGCACGGTATCGCCGTCGGCGTAGACGGCATGCTTCTCGAAACCGAACGCGCGGCACAGCCATTCGATCGCGGCGGGCGCGTTGCGGTAACGCAGCGACGGGATGATGGTACTGCCGGTGTTGCGGTCCATGAGGCGCTCCGGGGCTGGGCGGCGCGGGCCGGGCTGGCGGCGAGGGGTGCCGGGAGTTGGGCGACGAGCATAGCGCGGCGGCGTTATCCTCGCGTCTTCACGGGTGCCGCGCGGCGGCGGGAGCATGCGATGACCAAGTATTCCGGCGGCTGCCATTGCGGCAAGGTCGCCTACGAAGTGGAAGGCGAGATCGACCAGGCGATCGACTGCAATTGTTCGATGTGCCAGCGGCGCGGCGGTTTGCTGTGGTTCGTGCCGCGCGCGGCGTTTTCGTTGAAGACCGATCCGGCCGACCTGGGCCTGTATCACTTCAACAAGAACAGCATCGACCACCATTTCTGCAAGCACTGCGGCATTTCGTCCTTCAGCCAGGGCAGCATGCCCGACGGCACCCTGATGACGGCGGTCAACGTGCGCTGCCTGGAAGGCGTCGACCTGGCTTCGATCCAGGTGGTGCCGGTGGACGGGCGCAGTTTCTGAGTTCGAACACGGCGCTGCGCGAGCGGCGCCGCGATCGAAGGTTTGCGGCCGCGGCAAAACAATAACGAGGTGACGAGCGTTCCGGCGCTATCTCGAAACGCCGGCGCGCTCTAATCGCGCTGCTCGCCGCCGCTCGCCCGCAGCCGCTCCCTCCCGCGCTCGGTCAACACCGCCACCTGGGTGTCGCCGCGCGTCTCCACCCGCACCCAGCCCGGGCCGGCGTGGCCGCCGATGGCGTCCTCGCCGATCCAGGCCAGCTCGCGCAGCAGCACGCTCATGCGCAGGCCCAGGCGTTTGCACAGGCGCGGCAGCGACACGCCGTCGGCCTCGCCGGCCAGCATCGCCAGCAGCGCCTCAGTCGATTCGGACAAGGCCGATGTCCTTGGCCTGCAGGCCTTGCGCCGCGTGCGGCCGGTGCGGATGCACGAGTACCGGGATCGATTTCGAGGTCGGCGTGCGCGCCTCGTCGGCGAAACTCGACAGCGGCACCAGCGCATTGGTCTCGGGATAATAGGCGGCCAGGCAACCGCGCGGAATGTTGTAGTCGACCAGCAGGAAGCGCCGGGCGACGCGCTCGACCCCGTCCTCGCACAGGCTCTCCAGGTCGACCCAGTCGCCGGCGTTCATGCCCAGCGCGGCGATGTCGTCGCGATGGATGAACAACACCCGGCGCTCGCCGAACACTCCCCGGTAGCGGTCGTTCATGCCGTAGATGGTGGTGTTGTACTGGTCGTGCGAGCGGGTCGTCGCCAGGGTGAACACCGGCTGCTGCCGGCCGGCGCGGGCGCGGTGCACCGGCAGGTCGGTCGGCACCGCATGCGCTTTGAACAAGGCCTTGCCCTCGGGGTTGAGCCAGCGCCGCTCGGCCGCGGCATTGGGCAGGTGGAACCCGCCGGGCACGCGCACGCGCCGGTTGAAATCGTGGAAGTCCTCGAACACCTCGGCGATCTTGTCGCGGATGCGGTCGTAGTCGCCGACCAGCCACAGCCACGGCACTTTGCTGCGCGCGCCGAGGGTGGCCGCGGCCAGGCGCGCGACGATCGCCGGTTCCGACAGCAGAGTCGGCGCGGCCGGCGCGTTGATGCCGGCGGACAGGTGGACCATGCTCATCGAATCCTCGACCGTCACGCCTTGCGCGCCGCCGTCCTGGATGTCGATCTCGGTGCGGCCGAGGCAGGGCAGGATATAGGCGTCGCGGCCGTGCACCAGGTGGCTGCGATTGAGCTTGGTGGTCACGTGCACGGTGAGCTCGCAGCGGCGCAGCGCGCGATGGGTGGCCTCGGTGTCGGGCGTGGCGGTGGCGAAGTTGCCGCCGAGGCCGAAGAAGGTCTTGCAGCGGCCCTCGAGCATGGCCTCGATCGCGCCGACCGTGTCGTGGCCGTGCTCGCGCGGCGGTTCGAAACCGAACACCTCGCGCAGGCGGTCGAGAAAAGCCGGCGAGGGCTTTTCGTAGATGCCCATGGTGCGGTCGCCCTGCACGTTGCTGTGGCCGCGCACCGGGCAGGGGCCGGCGCCGGGGCGGCCGATATTGCCGCGCAACAGCAGCAGGTTGCACAGCATGTGGATGGTCGCGACCGAGTGCTTGTGCTGGGTGATGCCCATGCCCCAGCAGCAGATCACGCTGCCGGCCCGGATATAGATGTCGCCGGCGCGTTCGAGTTCGGCGCGGCTGAGGCCGGACTCGGCCTCGATGGTGTCCCAGGACTCGGCGGCGACGTCGGCGGCGAAACGCTCGAAGCCGCGGGTGTGTTCGGCGATGAAGGCCACATCGACGACCCGCTCGCGGCCCTCGCGCTGCGCCTGCGCATCGGCTTCGAGGGTGCGCTTGATGACGCCCTTGACCGCGGCCAGGTCGCCGCCGATGCGCAACTGGAAATAATCCGAGGAGATCCGGGTCGAGCCGTTGTGCAGCATCTCCAGCTTGTCCTGCGGGTCGGCGAACTTCTCCAGACCGCGTTCGCGCAGGGGGTTGAAGGAAACGATCGCGGCGCCGCGCTTGGCCGCCTTGCGCAGCTCGCCGAGCATGCGCGGATGGTTGGTGCCGGGGTTCTGGCCGAAGATGAAGATCGCTTCGGCGATCTCGAAATCGTCGAGCAGCACCGTGCCCTTGCCGACGCCGAGCTGGGCCTTCATCGCGGTGCCGGAAGGTTCATGGCACATGTTCGAGCAGTCGGGGAAGTTGTTGGTGCCGAACTCGCGCACGAACAACTGGTACAGGAAGGCGGCTTCGTTGCTGCAGCGCCCCGAAGTGTAGAACAAGGCCTGGTCGGGCGAGTCCAGCCCATTGAGATGCGCGCCGATGCGGGCGAAGGCTTCGTCCCAGGCGATCGGCAGGTAGCGGTCGCTGGCCGCGTCCCAGCGCATCGGGTGGGTCAGCCGGCCCTGGTTTTCCAGCCAGTGGTCGCTGTAGCGCGCAAGCTCGGCGACGGTGTATTGGGCGAACAGTTCCGGTGTGGCGCGGTGCTTGGTCGCTTCGGCGGCCACTGCCTTGGCGCCGTTCTCGCAAAACTCGAAGGTCGAGGTGTGATCGCGGTCGGGCCAGGCGCAACCGGGGCAGTCGAAGCCGTCGGGCTGGTTGGCCGATAGCAGGGTGCGCGCGCCGTGCACCGGCACGTCCTGTTCGAGCAGGTGTCGGGCGACGCTGCGCAAGGCGCCCCAGCCGCCGGCCGGGCCGTCGTAGGGGCGGATGGTCTTCTTGCTCATGAGTTCGCTTCCGTTGCGTCGCCATCGCCACGATCGTCGCCGGCGCGCGGTGCGCGCGCCGGGGGATCGATCAGGCGCTGCGGGTGGGTGTAGACGGCGTGCCCGTCGTCGCGGGCGAAGCCGATCAGGGTCAGGCCGGCCGAATCGGCCAGCGCGATCGCCAGCGCGGTCGGCGCCGAGATCGCGGCCAACAGCGGGATGCCGGCCTGCGCGGCCTTCATCGCCATCTCATAGCTAGCGCGGCTGGTGACGACGGCGAAACCGTGCAGCGGGTCGAGGCCGGCGGCGACCAGGGCGCCGATCAGTTTGTCGAGCGCGTTGTGGCGGCCGACGTCTTCGCGCACGAACAGCACGCGGCCGTCGCGGCCGGCCCAGCCGGCGGCATGGGTGGCGCCGGTCAGCGCGTTCAAGGGTTGGCGCTCGCGCAGTTCGCGCAAGGCGCGATGCAGGGCCTCGACGCGGATCGGCTGGCTGTCGCGCAGGCGCGGCGGCGGCCGCAGCACCGCCTCGATGCTCTCGGTGCCGCACACGCCGCAGCCGCTGCGGCCTTGCAGGTTGCGCCGGCGCTGCTCGAGCGCGGCGGCGCGGGCCTCGGGAATCGCGAGTTGCACGGCGATGCCTTCGAGCGAAGTCGCGATCTCGCCGACCCGCAGTTCGCCGGCGCGGGCGACGAGGCCTTCGCTGAGCGAAAAACCCAGGGCGAAATCGGCCAGGTCATCGGGCGTGGCCATCATCACCGCGAACGGCGTGCCGTTGTAGACCAGCGCGACCGGCACTTCGGCGGCGATCGCATCGACGGTGTCGTCGACGCGCGCGCCGCGGCGGCGGCGCACCGGGCGCGACACCGCGCCGGCAGGCTGCATGTCGTTGTGCGGCGCGTCGGCCTCTTGCGCGTCTGCCGGCGCGTCGTTCGGGTATTTCGGTTCGATGGCGGTGTTGCTCATGGTTTGGGATGCCGGACGGCGCGTGGCCGTCCGGCCAGGGCCTCAATGGAACAGCACGAAAGCCTTCTGCAAGGTGACCCACATGCCCCAGGCCAGCGGCAGGCCGACCGCGGCCCAGGCCGCGAGTACCAGGGCCGGATGACCGCCATGGCCGATCAGCGCCATCTGCGCGGCGTCGACCGACGCGGGCAGGGCGCCGTCTTGGCCGGTTTTCTCGTGGGCGAGGCGCTTCTCGCGCGCCAGTTCCTCGGCGCTCATGAAGTGCTTCTGCGCGATCGGGCGCACCATCAGATTGCACAACAGGCCCAGCACCAGCATCCCGGCCAGGATATACATCGTGGTGTTGTAGACCTGCGAAGGCGGCATGCCCAGCCCGAGCTGGTAGTCGCGCATGTAGGTCACCACCACCGGGCCGAGGATGCCGGCGGTGGCCCAGGCGGTCAGCAGGCGGCCGTGGATCGCGCCGACCATCTGGGTGCCGAACAGGTCGGCCAGGTAAGCCGGAATGGTGGCGAAGCCGCCGCCGTACATCGACAGGATCACGCAGAAGATCGCCACGAACGCGGCGATGCTGCCGGCGCCGGAACCGGCCCAGGGCGCGCTCGCGTACAGGGCGATGCCGAGTACGAAGAACACCACGTACGTCATCTTGCGGCCGATGTAGTCCGAGGTGGAGGCCCAGAAGAACCGCCCGCCGATGTTGAACAGGCTCAGCAAGCCGGTGAAGCCGGCGGCGATCGCCGCGATCAGGCCCAGTTGCGCTTCGTCGAGCGACTTGATGTCGCCGTCGACGCCGATGAGTTCGCCGCCGAACACTTCCTGCAGCATCGGCGAGGCCATGCCGATCACGCCGATGCCGGCCGAGACGTTGAGGCAGAGCACGCCCCACAACAGCCAGAACTGCGGTATGCCCCAGACCTTGCTCACGTGCACGTGCTGCCGGGTGATCATGGTGTTCGCGCTGGCCGGCGGCGGCGTCCAGCCCGCGGGCGTCCAGCCGCTCGGCGGAATGCGGTAGCCGAACGCGCCGGCCATCATGAAGACGAAGTAGATCGCCGCCATGGTCAGGAAAGTTTCGAACACGCCGACCGACGTCGCGGTGGCGTAGTGCTTCATCAGCAGATCGGCGAGCGGGCTGCCGATCATCGCGCCGCCGCCGAAGCCCATGATCGCCATGCCGGTGGCCATGCCGCGGCGGTCGGGAAACCACTTGATCAGGGTCGACACCGGCGAGATGTAGCCCAGGCCGAGGCCGATGCCGCCGATCACGCCCGAGCCCAGCCACAGCATCCAGATCTGGTGGGTCTTGACCCCGATCGCCGAGATCACCAGACCGCCGCACCAGCACAGCGCCGAGACCACGCCGGCCTTGCGCGGGCCGGCGCGTTCGAGCCAGCCGCCCCAGATCGCCGCCGAACAGCCCAGCAGGACGAAGAACAAGGTGTACATCCAGGTCAGCGCGCTGACCTTCCAGTCGCAGTCGGTCGCGACCATGCGCGCGAAGAAGCCCAGCTCGGCCGGGCACTCGATCGGCGCGCCGATGCCGACCGCCTGCGACAGCGGCAGCCAGAACACGCTGAAACCGTAGGCCATGCCGATGCACAGATGGATCGCCAACGCCGCCGGCGGCACCAGCCAGCGGTTGAAGCCGGGGCCGGCGACGATGCGTTCTTTCGCCAACCAACTTTCCGATCGCCGGCCTTCCGTGGCGGATTGCGGGGTTGCTGAAACCACCGCGCTGTCACTGGACATAAGGACCCCTCCGATTACTGCTGCGACTGCCTAGGATCTGCCTCAATATGTACTTCAGGACATATTTGGGGGTCAGTCCGGAAGCGTGAGCGAGGCTATCCCGAGCAGAAGGTGACGTATATCGCCGAGTAGTCTAATAATCGGCTGTGCAAAGCCGATTGGATCGGCTGCAGGGGGCTCGTCCGAGCGGGCCCGACCACGTTCGACCATGTTCGGTTTCGGCCCCATTCGGCCCGGCTCACGGCCACGAAAGCTTTCACAGGCGCAGGCATGTTCAAGGTCCAGATCCAACCCAAGTGGACGCTGCACGCCGCCGACGGGCGGCCGCTGCCGCCGAAGCTGATCGACCTGTTGCTCGGCGTGCATGCGACCGGCTCGCTCGCTGCGGCCTGCCGGGATCTGGATCTGTCCTATCGCTATGCCTGGGGGCTGCTGCAGTCTTCGCGGGCGCTGTTCGGCACGCCGCTGTTGCGGATGACCCGCGGCCGCGGTGCGCGCCTGACCGCGCTCGGCGAACGCCTGGTCTGGGCCGAGCAGCGCATCGCCGCGCGCCTGGCGCCGACCCTCGACAGCCTGGCTTCGGAGGTCGAGGTCGAACTGCAGCGCACCTTGACCGCGCAGGCGGCGCCGCAGCGCCTGCACGCCGCGCACGGGTTCGCGGTCGAGACCCTGCGCCGTTTCCTCGACGAGGCCGGCACCCCGGTAGACCTGAAATACCGCAGCCCCGGCGAAGCGCTGAGCGCGTTGCGCGCCGGCGACTGCGACCTGGCCGGCGTGCACCTGCCGATCGGCGAGTTCGAGCGCGAGATCCTGTCGCTGTACGCCGACCGTATCGACCCGGTCAACGACCGCGTCCTGCACCTGGCGACGCGGCGCATCGGCCTGATCGTCGCAGCCGGCAATCCCAAGCGCATCCGCGCGCTCGCCGACCTGTTGCGCGAAGACGTACGCTTCATCCATCGCCAGCCCGGTTCCGGCGCCCGTCTGTTGCTGGAGCGCATGCTGGCGCGGCAAGGGCATTCGATCCGCGAGGTGCGCGGTTGCGGCATCGACGAGCTGACCCATGCCGCGGTCGCGGCCTATGTCGCCAGCGGGATGGCCGACGCCGGTTTCGGGCTGGAGACGCCTGCGCGGCGTTACGGCCTGGACTTCGTCCCGGTCGCCTCCGAGCATTATTTCTTCCTGGTGCGCGCCGACAGCCTCGCCTCGCCGGGCCTGGCCGAGATGCTGGCGATCCTGCGCAGCGAGCGTTTTCGCTACGAGCTGGGCCAGTTGCCGGGTTACGACGCCGACCGCTGCGGCACGGTGCAGGACATGGTCGAAGCGTTTCCGGCCGCGCGGGCGGTGTTCGGCTGAGTCGCAGCGGGGTTGCGTGTCCATCCGTATTTCGCGCGACCCGCGTCAGCGACGATGTCGTAGGCACTGCAATACGAAAAACCCGCCATGCGGCGGGCTTCCCGTCCTGCGAACCGATTTCAGAGAATCGGTTCGTCCAGCATCAGCTCGCGCACGAACCTCACCGGCGGGGCGCCGTAGGACAGCACCTGGTCGTGGTAGGTCTTGGCGTCGAACTTCGGCCCGAGCTTGGCTTCCACCGCCTTGCGCATGTCGAAATGTTCCTGCGCGCCGACGAAATAGGTCGGCAGCTGCGCCGAGGTCAGCTGCGCGCGCACCCACTTGCCGGCGGCTTCGCGTTCCTGCTGGAAGGTCTGCCGGGTCATGAACTGCATCGCCTGCTCGCGGCTCCAGTCTTCGACCTGCACCCCCTGGTCGAGGATCGCGTTGCCGATGCTGCGCAGGTAGAACTTGAGCTGGACCAGGCGGAACAGCGGGTCGTTGTCGAGATAACCGGCGTCGGCCATCACGTCCTCGGTATAAACCGCCCAGCCTTCGGCGAACACGCCCGAACGCAGCACCGCGCGCAGGGTCGACGGCGCCTTGGCCGAATGCGCGCCTTCCAGGTAGTGCCCCGGCATCGCTTCGTGGATCGACAGCAGATGCACCATGCGCGTGTTGTACTCGCGCAGGAAGGAATCGACCTGGGCCTCGCTCCAGTCGTCGGGAATCGGCGAGATCGCGTAATAAGTGTCCAGGCCTTTGTCGAGCGGGCCCGGCGAATCGCAATAGGCCAGGGCCACGCCGCGCTGGAACTCCGGCATCAGGATGATCTTGACCGGCGCGTCGGGCACGGTCACCAGGTTCTTGGCGCGGGTGAAGGCGGTGGCTTCCTCGAGCGTCTGCTTGGCGAAGTCGACGACCTTGTCGCGCGCCGGCTTGTCGGCATAGGCCAGTTCGAGCGCGGCCTCGATCGCCTTCTGCTGCTGTTGCGGCGTCGGCTTGTCCGGCAGTTCCGGCGCGCCGGGCCTGCCCTTGAGTTCCTTCTGCGCGATCGCGTACATCTCGGCGCGCACGCGGGCGAGTTCGGATTGCGCGCGCTGCATGATCTCGGCGCGCGACAAGGACGAATTGAGCGAGAACTTCAGCTTCTCGTCGTACAGGGTCTGGCCGATGCGGAAATTGCCCTTGGCGTTTGGCACCAGGGTCTTGTCCAGCCACTCCTGCTGTTCGGCGACGGCCTTGCGCAGGCCGGCGACGGCGGCGTCCAGGCGCTTGCGATCGGCGCCCTTGAGCTGGCCGGCGTTGGGCGCGATGAAGGTGTCGATCAGGCTGAGCACGCCGGCGTTCTGCTTGGCGACGGTCTCGGCGTGGATCTTCGGCACCCGCGCCGGGTCGAGGTTGGCGCGGGCCTGGGCGAAGATCGCCGGGATCTTCTCCATGCGCGCGGTCGCCGACTTCAGCCGCTGCGGCATCGGCGCGAATTCGCGCGCCATCAGGTTGTAGATCGCATCGCCGGCCAGGCCGCTGTAGACCATCGGATCCCAGGCCCAGTTCTGCAGGGTTTCGATCGACCAGATTTCCGAGCGCAGGCGGTTGCGCAGGATCGCCGCGTCGACCTGGTTCTCGCGCGACAAGCGGGCGGCGTCGACGGCATCGAGCTCGGCCAGCAGCTTGCGGTTGAAGTCGAGCTGGCGCTGGCGGCCGGCGGCGCTGAGGTCGTCGATCTCGCCATCGAAGCGGTGGTCGCCGATCTGGGTGGCGCTGACCGGGTTGATCTGCATGACCCCGTCGAGCCAGCGCTTGGACAGCGCGGCGAAGGCGGCGTCGACGGCCGGGTCCGAACTCGCCGCGGGCGCGGCGGCGGTCCGGGCCGCGGCGGTGGGCGCGGCGGTTTCGTGCGGTCCGCAGGCCGACAAGGCGACGGCCAGCAAGGCCGGAGTGAGGACGAAAGAGAGCTGCGAGGGACGCAACAGGCGCATATCCGATCTCGGTCGAGGGGGCGGCCGGGCCGCAATGCGCGGAGGATATGCGAAGGCGATGGGGTGCGCATGGGTCATAGGTCCGGGCGGGGAGCAGGCCTCGGGCCGGCGGGGAAGGTGTCGCGGCGTTCCGCCGCGCCGCACGCTCGCGACGGCCCCGACTTGCCGATCCGGTCTTTCGCGCAATCGCCGTGCCCGGCGTCGGATTTCGCGGTGCCGACGGGCGCCGGCGTCATAACCATCGGCCATGCGCTCATGCGGCGCGCGGCATGAGCGGGCCGGAATAATGAACAACGGATCGCACCATTGCGATCGCGCGCGAGCCTTGTGTTGCGGGGCTTGCGTGCGAATCGTGCGGTTCGCGCGCGCATGGCCCGATTCAGGATCGCTGCGAGCGGCTACGGCTAAAACCGGGAACGCTGGCCGAACCTCGATTGACGTCGCTTTATCGCGATGCAACATATCGCTCGTCGCCGGTTTCGGCGGCCTTCCTCCGCTGCCGACGAACTCGCCGTGAACCCTGCAGGACCGACCCGAACTCATGCCGCACCGCGCCGCTCCCTGTGCGCGTGCCGCTGTCGTAAGTGTTGCCGCTGATCCCGCATCGCTTCGTCCGCGTCCGTCCGCCAGCTCTGCACGTGCCATGTCCGCTTCGATCCTGAAATCTCCGCTCGCGACCATGTTCGCGTCGCTGCAGCCCCGGCTTATCGCGCGAATGCCGATGCGTTGTCGCTGTAGCCGGCAGGTGATGCCCGCGACGGGTTGATCCTGCCAGCACCGTTTTTCGCCCGACCCGGATCGGTGCGCGGCTGCACGGCAACGCCGTCCCGCGATTCCCTCTCCCTCGCGACTGCACTGCGCTTGCGCGGCGCCGGCGGCTGCGTGCCGTTCCGGGCGGGCGTTCTTGTTCGCTTTCGTCTTTCCCTTCGACTCGTCCCCAGGAAGCCCCATGTCCCCCGCGCTTGTTTCGTCCCGCCCCAGCGTGCGCTACCGACGCCTCGCTCTAGCGCTTTCGATCGCGCTGGCCGCACCGCTGGCGCAAGCCGACGACACCCAGGCCGCCGACGCCGCGCCCGGCATCACCCTCGACGCGGTCCAGGTGACCGGCACCCACCTCAAGCGCAGCGACGAGGCCGGGGTCAACCCGGTGCTGGTGATCGATCGCGCGCAGATCGAAAAAAGCGGCAAGGTCACCGTGTCCGACCTGCTGCGAAGCCTCAGCGTCAACAGCGGCAACAGCTTCAACGAGCAGTACACCGGCAGCTTCGCCAACGGCTCGGCCGGGGTGTCGCTGCGCGGCCTCAGCCAGAAGAACACCCTGGTGCTGGTCAACGGCTATCGCGTGGCTTCGTACGGCTTCGCCCAGAACACCCAGGACAACTTCGTCGACCTCAACGCGCTGCCGCTGGGCGCGATCGAGCGGGTGGAAATCCTCAAGGACGGCGCCTCGGCGCTGTACGGTTCCGATGCGATCGCCGGCGTGGTCAACCTGATCCTGCGCCGCAAGATCGAAGGCCTGGAAGTCGACGCCGCCCATGGCGCGGCCACCGAGGGCGGCATCGACCAGAGCAGCCTCGGCCTGCGCGGCGGCCATGGCGACTCGGCCCGGGACGGCTACAGCCTGCGTTTCAGCCTCGACGTGTTCAAGCGCGGCCGGCTCGACGCGGACGAGCGCGAGTTGACCCGCGACGGCGACTATCGCGACCAGCCCGGCGGACGCCTGACCGGCTGGTCGACCCAGGGCGGGGCCTATCTATCGAACCCGCGCGCGCCGGCGGCGTTCCCGTGCCAGCCCGGCACCCAGTCGCGGCCGTACGCCGATTTCGGCAGCCCGCTGCCGGGCAACGCCTGCGCATTCGACACCCAGCCGTTCCGCACCCTGGTGCCGGACGTGGAGCGCTACCAGGCGCTGGTCGCCGGCGAGGTGTGGTTCGACGAATCGTTGCAGGGCTTCGCCGAGATCCTCTACAGCACCAGCCACAACGGCACCTATTTCAGCGCGCCGATGTCGGTCGGCGCCGGCCTGCGCGCCTACGACCGCGGCACCGGCCGCCTGGTCGACATCCCGGCGGTGCTGCCGGTCGGCCATCCGAACAATCCGAACGCGGTCCCGACCCCGTTCGAGTATTCCTTCCTCGACCTCGGCGCGCGCTACAAGATCAACAAGTCGCAGTTCCAGCGCACCCTGGCCGGTTTGCGCGGCCACGGCGAAACCTGGGACTGGGAAGTCGCCGCCAGCCATTCGGAAAGCCGCCAGCGCGAGTACGTGCGCAATTTCCTCGATCGTTACGCGTTCGAGCGGACCCTCGCCACCGGCAACTACGACTTTTTAAACCCCGCGCGCACGCCCGGGGCGCTCGAGGCCCTGCGTCTGTCGACCCGGCGCCCGGGCACGTACCGGCTGAGCACGGTCGGCGGCAAGATCTCCGGCTTCCCCTGGCAGTGGCGCGCCGGCGACGTCGGCGTGGCCGCGGGCGTGGAGTTCCGCGACGAGGCCCAGGACGCGCGCACCAGCCCGCAAGTGTTGTCGGGCACCGAGCTGCGTCCGGCGATCAATCTGATCGACGGCAGCCGTCGCGTCTCGGCGGCATTCTTCGAACTCAGCCTCAAGCCCTGGCAGCAGGTCGAAGTGCAGTTGGCCGGCCGCGGCGATCATTACGACGACTTCGGCAGCGCGTTCTCGCCCAAGCTCGGCATCCGTTGGCAGGCCAGCGACGATTGGTTGCTGCGCTTGAACGCATCGCGCGGGTTCCGCGCGCCGTCGCTGCCGGAGATCGCCCAGAGCACCACGATCAGCTACGGCAGCGTCATCGACCCGCTCGACCCGGTGCAGCCGGGCGCCTCGCGCGGCGTGACGATCCTGCGCGCCGGCAACCCCGAGCTCAAGGCCGAGCGTTCCAGCAACATCAACCTCGGCGTGTTGTGGGCGCCCGATGCCGACACCAGCCTCGGCGTCGACCTGTACCGCATCCGCCAGAACGACCTGATCGCGCCGGACAACGTCCAGTTCGTGGTCTCCAACCCGCAAACCAATCCGGGGCGGATCACCCGCGATGCGCAGGGCCGGTTGCAACTGGTCGAAAACCGCTACGCCAACCAGGGCACCCTGACCACGACCGGCTTCGACATCGAAGGCCGCAAGGTCTGGCACGCCGGCGAGGCCGACTGGACGCTCGACGGCACCTGGACCCGCCTGCTGAGCTACGAGCAACCGCAGGTCGCCGGCCGGAACGCACTCGAAGGCGCCGGCGGCAACCGCTTCGGCGCGCTGCCTAAGTGGCGCGGTATCACCTCGCTGGCGTACGGCCGCGGCGACTGGAACGCACAGCTGTCGTGGCGCTACATCGGCGGTTACCGGCAGCAGGTCGTCGACGCGCGCAGCAACCCGGGCCTGGACGCCCAGGTCGACGACCACCACCAGTTCGACCTGTACCTGGGCTACGAGGGCCTGCGCGACACCACCTTGTATCTGTCGGTGCAGAACCTCGCCGACAAAGACCCGCCGTTCGACCCGGCCGGCGGCGCCTTGCCCTACGACATCAGCCAGTACGATGCCCTGGGCCGCTTCGTCACGGTGGGGTTCAAGCATAAGTTCTGATCGCCTGGCCCATGTAGGACTGGAGCCCGGCGCCTGGCGGGCGCGGCGCACGCTCTGCCGTCGTTGCCGCGACGGCGGGCTCCGCTTCGGCGGAGCCGAACATCCCGGGCTGCAGGGGGCATGGCCCCAGAGGATTGGCCCACACCCCCCGAAACCGTTCGACCCCGATCGACCCGGCGCGACGTTAGCCATGAGCACCGGCGCCCAGCAAACCCGCTGGGCGCCCGGCCGCGATGGCATAGTGCGCGGGCCGGACGGATCACAACGGGCCAAGGAGATAGATCATGGGGTATGGATTCGCGAAGCGGCTGTTGGCCGCGACGCTGGCGCTGGGCGTGCTCGGCGGGTGCGGCAAGCACAACGCGGCGACGATGGAAGAGCCGGTCGCGGTGCCGACGGCGGCCCTGGCCAAGCGCGAGGCCGGTGGTTCGGCGCCGTCGCCGGACAAGGCCGATCTCGGCGTGTTGCTGGCCTACGAGCATCGGGTGCAGATCCGTCTGCCCGGCGAACGCATCGCCGCCCAGGCCGCGGCGGTGCAGGCGGCCTGCAACGCCGCCAAGTTCGGGGCCTGCGCGGTGCTGGGCATGAACCAGAGCGGCGGCGACGAGCCCTCGGCGATGGTGCAGGTGCGGATCGTGCCCGACGGTGTGGAACCTCTGATCGGCCTGGCCGGCAAGGGCGAGGAAATCAGCGAGCGCAGCATCCAGGCCGACGACCTGGCCACCGCGGTGCGCAACAACGCGATGCTGCAGGACCGTCTGCAGAAAGAACACGCGCGCCTGCTCGAGTTCCAGGACCGCAAGGACCTCAAGGTCGCCGACGTGCTGACCCTGTCGAACCGCATCGCCGAGATCGAGTCGCAGCTGCAGGGCGCGCAACAGGAAGCCGCGCAGCAGCAACGACGCATCTCGACCCAGTTGGTCACCTTGAATTTCCAGACCACCCGCGGGCAGGAAAGCCGCAGCGAGATCGGCGATGCGTTCCGCGATTTCGGCGGCATCGTCGCGACCGTGATTGCGTTTCTGATCCGCGCCATCGCGGTGTTGCTGCCGGTGTCGGTGGCGCTGGCCGGCTTGGGGTGGGTGCTGCTCCGGCTGCGCCGCGCGCGCCGGGCCAGGGGCGCCGCCCGGGGCGCCTGACCGGCCAGGGCCCTAAGTGCGCTAGCGGGTCTCGTCGGTTTCGAACTCGACCAGTACGTCCAGGTCGAAGGCCAGCGCTTCCACCGCCTCGCGGACCTTGTTCGCGGTGGACGCGTTGGGCGCGTCGACTTCGAGTTCGTGCACCCCGGGGCCGGCGTCGTCGGGCAGGCCGGCGGAGCTGGAGTCGGAGTCGTCCATGTGCGGCATCAGGTCGGCGACTTCCTCGACGTGTTCGATGCCTTCCAGGCTCGACAGCAGGTTGCCGATGGCGCGCGCGTCGTTCTCGTTGCCGGTGATGCGCAGTCTGAGCAGGGGCATGTCGTGGCCTTCGGGCAAGGGGGTTAGGGGCAGGCTAGGCAGGCGTCGGCTAAGGCCACGTGAAGCGCGGCCGTGCCGGTGCGTCGGCGCGGCGCGACGCGGCGAAAACGTCACACCGGCTGCATGCCGGTGGAGTAGGGTAGCGGCCATGACTACGACCTCCGCCGACGAGCATCCCGTGCCGAGCGTCACCCTGCGTCCGCTGGAGCGCGGCGACCTGCATTTCGTCCACGTGCTCAACAACAACCGCAGCGTGATGGGTTATTGGTTCGAGGAACCCTACGAGTCCTTCGTCGAACTCGAAGAGCTGTACCGCAAGCACATCCACGATCAGTCCGAGCGCCGCTTCATCGTCCAGGACAGCGGCCAGGAAAGGGTCGGGCTGGTCGAACTGGTCGAGATCGACCACCTGCACCGGCGCGCCGAATTCCTGATCATGATCTCGCCGGAACAGCAGCGCCGCGGCTATGCGCGCGCGGCCACCGAGATGGCGATCAACTACGCGTTTCGCGTGCTGAATCTGTACAAGCTCTATCTGCTGGTCGACGTCGACAACTCGCGCGCGATCTCGATCTACGAGCAGGCCGGGTTCCAGCGCGAAGGCGTGCTGATCGACGAGTTCTTCAGCGACGGCCGCTACCACGACGTGGTGCGGATGTGCCTGTTCCAGCCGCAGGCGCTGGAACGCGGCGCCAGCGCCAAGCCGCTGTCGCGCGGGCCCGAGCGCGACTGAGACCGGCGCCGAACGGCGCCGGGGCAGCGCAAACCCCCGGCGCGGCCGGGGCCGGCTTACTTCTTCTTGCCCTTGGTCTTCGCCTTGGACGGCGCCGCGGCCTGCGCGGTCTGCTCGCGCACCGGTAACGGCACGTTGCAGATGTTGATGTGGCCGGCCGGCTGCTTGTACCACTCGTCGCGACGGTTGCGGCGCGATTCGACCAGTTCGGCGAACAGCGGCGTATCGGTGCGCAGCACTTCCAGGTTGGCGCGTTCGGCCTTCGGCACGTCGGCCGCCAGGCGGATCGCGCGGATCGGGGTGCGCTCGGCCGGAGTTTCGTAGAAGCCGAGGTTGCCGGTGCCGCGCGGCAGCGACGACAGCAGCTCGATGCCCTTGACCACGCGCCCGACCGTGGTGATGTTGCGGTCGAGGTGGCGCGGCGACTGCCCGGTCACCACGTACAGCTCGGTGCCGTTGCTGGAATCGGCGGCCATGTCGCGGCCGGCGCCGACGGTGCCGTAGCAGTGGGCGAGCCAGCTCGAACCGGTGGCCGAATCGCGCGCGGCCGGGAAGCCGGCGATGAAGCCGGCCTCGGCCGCCCAACCGTCGGCGTCGGGCAGCACGGTCATCGCCAGACCCTGGCTCTTGCGGGCGAATTCGGCCGGCAGCTTGGCCTTGACGCCGCGGCCGTACGGCTTGCGCTGGGCCGCATCCTCGGCATTCGCATCGCCCCATTGCACGACGTAGTTGTCCTGCGAACGGTTGATGCTGAGACCGTTCCAGTACTGGTTGGTGGCCAGGGCGCGGATGTTGGCGACGTGCGCCGGCGCGAACTGCGGCGCCAGCTCGATCACCACGCGGCCGCGCGGCAGTTCGACGTACAAGGTGTTCTTCGGGTCCAGCGCGCGCCAGTCGGCGGGCTGGCTGGCGTCGAGGATCTCCTGCATCGGGCGCGCCGGCGTCTGCGCCGAGGCGGTCTGCAGCACGGCGGCGGTCAACAGGCTCAGCAGGGCGGTTTGCGGCATCGAACGCATCGGGCGATCTCCTGTCAGGGCTGGCGAGTGTAGTCGCCGTGCATGAATTCGGCGAAGTCGGTTTCGCCCGGGTAGCGGTTCTCGATGATGAAGCGGTGGCGCTCGCCGTCGAGTTCGTAGCGATAGCGCGATTCGCCGAGTGGGGTGACCAAGTCGAAGCGCAGGCTACCGCCATGCCAGCGACCGCGCGCCGGCGCGGCCGGATGGCTGCCGAGCGAGTCGAACCACCACCACAGCACCTGGTCGCTGCCGGGCTCGACCAGGAACACGCCGTGGCCGCGGAACACGGTCTCGCCATCGCGCTCCTGGCGGTAGTCCTGGATCAACACGCCGCCGTCGAGGGCGATCCGGTAGTGGCCGTGGCCGACCGAGGCGGCCGCGGTGCCGGCGTTGCGTTCGGGCCCGGACCAGGCGCCGGCGAGGCGGTGCAGCAGGGCGAGCGGGGCGGGGTCGGGTCGGGGCGATTCCATGGCGTCGGCGGGACCTGTGCGCGGATGTCGTGGGTCGGGCGCTGCGGCCGGGTCGCCGCAGCCTACCCCAGGCTTGCGAGCGGAACAGCGCCCTGCGACTCGTCCCGGTGACTATCGGCACATTCGCTATACCGAACTTCGCAATAGTCTGAGCTCAACGATAGCGGAGAGCGACATGACCGACTTCGACAGCCAGTTGCGGAAGTTCCAGAAAGAGCTCAGCGCCGGTACCGTCTCGCTGGCCCTGTTGGCGGTCCTGGCCTCGGCCGCCGAGCCGATGTATGGCTACCAGATCGCCAAGCGCCTGGAGCGCGAAGGCGAGGGCGTGCTGAGCGGCAAGCAGAGCGCGCTGTACCCAGTGCTGCGCAATCTCGGCGCCGGCGGCCTGCTCGACAGCCACGTCGAGCCCTCGGTGACCGGCCCGCCGCGCCGCTACTACCGCATCACCGAAACCGGACTGTCCGTGCTGCGCGAATGGGTCCAGGCCTGGCGCGCCACCCGCGATTCCGTCGATTCCGTTCTTCAGGGGCTAGCACTATGAACACCACCGCCGCCACCGGTTCCTTCGCCCGCCCCGACAGCGCGCTGCCGCAGTCGATACCGGACTACCTCGACCGCCTGCGCGCGGCCCTGGCCGGCGCCGACAAGGCGCTGATCCAGGACGCGCTGTACGACGCCGAGGAATACCTGCGTTCGGAGATGGCCGAGAACCCGGGCCAGAGCGAGGCCGAGGTGATCGCCGCGGTCGCCGGCAGTTACGGCGCGCCCGACGAGGTCGCCGAGATCTACCGCGACACCGAAGTCAAGGTGCAGACCGCGCTGCGACCGCCGGCGCCCAGGCCGCGCCAGTCGCTGCTCGGGCGTTTCTTCGGCGTCGCCGCCGAACCGCGCACCTACGCCGCGCTGTTCTACATGCTGTTCTCGCTGGCGACCGGCATCTTCTACTTCACCTGGGTCAACGTCGGCCTGTCGGTGTCGTTGGGCATGCTGATCCTGATCATCGGCGTGCCGCTGCTGATCCTGTTCCTGGGCTCGGTGCGGATCCTGTCCTTGGTCGAAGGCCGCCTGGTCGAGGTCATGCTCGGCGAACGCATGCCGCGCCGGCCGCTGTATCAAAATCGCGAACGGCCGATCCTGGAACGCATCAAGGACATGTTCGCCGATCCGCGTACCTGGAGCACCTTGATCTACATGCTGCTGATGCTGCCGCTCGGCATCGTTTACTTCACCGTCGCGGTGACCGGCCTGAGCGTCTCGCTGTCGCTGATCTTCTTCCCGCTGCTGCGGCTGGTGGGCCTCGGCACGGTGCAGTTCGACGGCTACGACGTGTTCATGGCCTGGGAGCCGTGGTCGTGGCCGGTGGCGATGCTGATCGGCGTGATGCTGCTGTTCGCGACCCTGCACATCGCACGTTTCGTCGGCAAGTTCCACGGCCAGATCGCCAAGCACCTGCTGGTGCGTCTGGGCTGAGGCGAGGCGACGCGGCGGTCGACGCCGCGATCGCCGATCTTCGATCGCGGCGAGTCGGATCGAACGAAGCCGGCCCCTGGGCCGGCTTCGCCGTTGTGATGTGTGCCCACAACCGAACGCGCTGAGCCGCCGGCCTTCGTCGCTGCTGTCGCTGTTCCCCCTTTGGAAAAAGAGGGAAGGGGGATTCGCTCTTGCTTGCCCCACGCATCGCGCCGAACAGCAAATCCCCCGCGCCGAAACCCGCATTGGACTTCATGCCGTGTCGGGCGCTCGCCCCCTATTCAAAGGGGGCGATGTGAGAGGCGTGTCCGGAGAGCGCTGCTCAAGCGTCGTTGTTGCAATTCGTTTGTCGTTGCGGCGCGCGAAGCGGGCGATGCATCACTGCAGGAAGCAGCTGACTTTGACCTGCAGGAAGCTGGCTTGTTCTTGCTGCATCGCGGCCTGGCAGACCGGGTCGGTCGAGGAGCCGGCTTGCTGGCACTTCATCGCGCGTTGCTGCGAAACGATGTCGTAGATCTGCCGGTTGACCGAGCACTGCGGCGTCGGTGCCGGGCATTGCGCATCCATCATCTGCCAATAGACGTTCTCGACCTGCTGGCGCTGCTGGCAGATCGGGCTGTTCGGGCCTTGCGCGGTGCAGGCTTGGACGCGCTGGATATGGCTGACTTCGACCTGCATCCGCGCAGCCTGGCAGGCCGGCGTGGCGGCGGAGGCGACGCTCGAGCACAGCAGCAGCGCGGACAGGGCAACGGAAACGGTGGCGAGTTTCATGCGGTTCTCCTTGAGCCGGGGGGGATGGAACGCGGGGTGAAGCACGACCCGCGACAAGGGCGTGGGCAGGGCCCCTCCTTGCGGTGGGCGTGGGGATGCGCGATCGCGGTTAGCGATCGCGGCTGCGATGACAACGAACGACGGCGCTGCGCCGCGTGCAGGCGTCGGCGCTGCAGCGGGCGATGGCGAGGGAACGATGCGATGCGGCATGGGCCTTCCTGGCGTGTCGCGAACGGCGCGGCCGGTTCGCGTGGTCCTGGTTCGCCGGGCTGATTCGATGCGGCCTCGAAGCGAGGGCGACTGCACAGACGGCGTTCGCTGGGGGCGCGGCGATCCTTCGGCGGGCCTCAGCGCGGACTGTAGCGGCAAAATTCGCCGGGTCCGCGCGACGGCGGCCGCGTTTGCGATCCAGTCGACAGTTTTTGCGTGCGGATCGGCTGGGTTCATGGATAAAAAAAGCCCGATGCATGGCATCGGGCCCGGGGTGCGGCGGCGCTGCGCGCGAGCGCGCGGGAAACTCAGGCCGCGTACTTGGCGATGAACTTGCGCACTTGCGGATAGACCTGCTCGCGCCAGCGGCGGCCGCTGAAGATGCCGTAATGGCCGGCGCCGAGGACGGTCAGGTGCTCGCGGTCGGCTTCGGCCACGCCGGTGCACAGGGTATGCGCGGCGCGGGTCTGGCCCTGGCCGGAAATATCGTCGAGCTCGCCTTCGATGGTCAGCAGCGCGGTGTTGTTGATCGCGCCCGGATTCACCCGTTCGCCGGCGACGTCCCACAGGCCGCGCGGCAGCAGGTGCTCCTGGAACACCACGCGAATGGTGTCGAGGTAGTATTCGGCCGGCATGTCGAGCACGGCGTTGTATTCGTCGTAGAAACGCCGATGCGAGTCGGCGTCTTCGAGGTCGCCCTTGACCAGGTCCTGGTAGAAATCCCAGTGCGACTGGAAATGCCGTTCCGGGTTCATCGCGACGAAACCGCCGTGCTGCAGGAAGCCCGGATAGACGCGACGGCCGCGGCCGGGGAAGTTGGCCGGCACCTGATGGATCAGGTTGCCTTCGAACCACCACAGCGGCTTGTGCACGGCGAGGTCGTTGACCTGGGTCGGGCTTTCGCGGGTATCGATCGGGCCGCCCATCATCACCAGCGAACGCGGCGTGGCTTCGCCGCGCGCGGCCATCAGCGACACCGCGGCGAGCACCGGCACGGTCGGCTGGCAGACGCTGATCACGTGCAGGGTGTCGGCGCCGATCAGGCGGATGAAGTCCTGGATGTAGGCGACGTAGTCGTCGAGGGTGAAGGCGCCGTCCTCGGCCGGCACCATGCGCGCGTCGACCCAGTCGGTGATGTAGACCTTGTGGTCGCGCAGCAGCGTCTTGACCGTGTCGCGCAGCAGGGTGCTGTGGTGGCCCGACAAGGGCGCGACCACCAGCACCGGCGGATCGTCCTTGAGCTCGGCGATGTTGTCGGCGTCGTCCGCATAACGCTTGAAGCGCAGCAGCCGGCAGAACGGCTTGCGCTGCATCTCGCGCTCGATCACCGGATAGGCGTTGCCGTCGATCTGGACCGAGTGGATGCCGAACTCGGGCTTTTCGTAATCCTTGCCGACTCGGTACAACAGTTCGTAACCGGCGGCCAGGCGCGAGGCGCCGGGTACGGCCGAGAGCCAGCTGCCGGGCGCGGCGAACATCTTCGCGCCGGCTTCGGCCCAGTAGGTCATCGGCGCCATCCAGGCACGGCCGAGTTCATGCATCTGATAAAGCAGCATCGGATGGGACTCTCTGTGGCGTTACGGCGGTGGCGGTGCCGCCCGGGCCGGTGAGTTCGGCCGGGCGGTTTGCTGCGGCGCAGCATAGCGGATCGGGACGGCGGTCGCGTGAATGGCCCATGCGCCTGCGACCGGCGTTCCGGGACGTGCCGGCACCCAGTAACGGCGCCGCTCCTCCCCGGGGCCGAACGGCTTAGCCGGTGGTTTCCAAAGCCGCGCTGTCGCCGCGCAGCGCCGGGGCCAGCCACAAGTGCGAGCCCAGGCCGGCGAAGCCCTGGGCGGCGAAGCGTTCTCGATAGAACCTGGCGGGGCGGCGTTTGAAGCCGTCGGTGTCGCCCTCGATGCCGTCCTCGCGGCTGAAGGTTTCCAGGAAGGCGACGCCGCCGCACAGTTCGGCCACGCCGGACAGGCCGCGGTCGAGTTCGCGGGTATCCAGGTAGTGCAGCACGTCGCTGCAGATCAGCAGGTCGACCGGCGCGCAGGGGCGCAGGAACTCGAAGTCGCCGAAGCGCGCCAGGTGCAGGTTGCGGCTGCGGCCGTAGCGGGCGACCGCGTACTCGCTGCTGTCGAAGCCCAGATAACTCGCGCGCGGCCGCAGCTTGAGCAGCGGCGCCCGCCACGGTCCTTCGCCGCAGCCGATGTCGAGCACGCTGCGCAGCGGGCGTTCTAGGTGGTACTCGGCGGTGGCCACGGCCAATGCGACCTTGCGCGCCAGGCGGGCGCTGCCGCCGATGGCCTGGTCCTTGAGAGCCGGGTCGCGGTACCAGCGCTGGAAGTAATCGCGGTCGTACTGTTTGCTCATGGGTTCATCGGCGTGGCGTGGAGCGTGGCATCCTATCGCGCCGGGCCGGCGAACCGGCGCGTTGCGCGTGCCCTTCGCTCGAGCACCGCTTCATCGGTCCCGCCCGCCGACAACGCCAGCCGACTCCAGGACGCCCGCGCATGAATGCCTATCTGTGGACCAAGACCTTCCATCTCGTGTTCGTGATCGCCTGGATGGGCTCGGTGTTCTACCTGCCGCGGATCCTGGTCAACCTGGCCGAAGCCGGCGACGAGCCGGCGGTGCGCGCGCGCCTGGTACTGATGGGCCGGCGCCTGTACCGCTTCGGCCACATCATGTTCGGCATCGCCGCGATCCTCGGCGGCGTGCTCTGGTTCGTGTTCCACATGAGCGGCGGCTGGCTGCACGCCAAGCTGGCCTTGGTCGCGGCGATGCTGGCCTTCTACATCGTCGCCGGCCGCTGGCTCAAGGGCGTCGACCAGGGCCGCCCGCTGCCGTCCTCGCGCGGCCTGCGCATCTTCAACGAAATCCCGGTGTTCGCCCTGGTCGCGATCGTGTGGCTGGTGTTGGCTAAGCCGTTCTGATTCGGGGTTCGGGGTTCGGGAATCGGGAGTCGAGGTTCGGGACTCGGGACTCGTAAAAGCGGGCCGGCGCGGACGACCGAGTAACGAAAAACGGCGACCCTTCCAGGTCGCCGTTTTCTTACTGCCCGCCCGTGCTGTTCCCCCCTTTGAAAAAGGGGAGCAGGGGGATTTGCTCTAAGCGAAACCCCTCAACGGCTCTTGAAATCGTCCGGCTTCGGCAGCGTCAGCGGGATGGCGTTCGCGTCGCAGTCGCCCTTCGCGCACAGTGCGGCGCGCAGTTTCGGCATGCTCTGCAGCATGAAGTGATAGATCGCGTTCTGCTCGACGCTGCCGCGTACCGCGTCGCTGCCGGGGCCGCGCGCCCAGATGCCGACGTCGTCGCCGCCGTGGGTCTCGGCATTGGTCGGCACCAGCGCTTCCTGCATGTAGTCCGGATGCTCGGTGTCGACCCGGCTCAGGTCCGGGCGCCCCTTCTCGGCCGCCTGGGTGCCGCTGACGGTGTGGGGGTAACGGTGCGGGCCTTCCGGCTGCTGCGCGCTGGCGCCGACGTAACCCGGGCCGTTGCTGTAGCTCAGGGTGGTGTAGGGCATGCCGAGCGAGTCGCGGGCGTAGTCGCCCGGGTCGCCTTCTTCGCCGCTGCTGCCGCGCACCTTGCCGAGCATCGGGTTGCCGCGCACCGGGTAGCCGACGAAGCTCAGGGTGTGCGAGTGATCGGCGGTGACCAGGATCAGGGTGGCGTCGGCCGAGGTCGCCCGGGTCGCCGCTTCGACCGCTTCGCTCAGGGCGATCGTGTCGGTCAGCGCGCGGTAAGCGTTGCCGAGGTGGTGGGCGTGGTCGATGCGCCCGCCCTCGACCAGCAGCACGTAGCCGTTGTCGCCCTTGATGCGCTTGAGGCGTTCGATCGCCGCGGTGGTCATCTCGGCCAACGAGGGTTCGCCGGCGCCGTCCTGCGGGCGGTCGTGCGAGAACTGCATGTGATCGGGCTCGAACAGGCCGAACAGCGGCTGGTCCTTCGGCGCGGCGGCGAACTGTTTGGCGTTCCAGACATAGGCGCCGCCGGGGTGGCGCTGCTTCCAGGTCGCGACCAGGTCGCGGCCGTCGAGGCGCTGGCCGACCTTGTCGTCGTACTCGGGGTCGCGCTGTTCGACGGTCATGAAGTTGCCGCGGCCGCCGCCGAGCAGCACGTCCGGGCCGGTGCCGTAAGGCGATTCGATCATCTGCCGGGCGATGTCGATGCAGCCCTGGGCCTTGGCCTTCTCCGGCAGGTCCATGTCGTTTTCCCAGTTGCGGTCGGCCGAATGGCTGAAGGTCGCGCCGGGGGTGGCATGGGTGACTCGGGTGGTGGTGACCACGCCGGTCGCCAGACCGCTGCTCGCGGCCAGTTCCCACAGGGTCAGCACCGGCGCGGCCAGAGCGCCGGCGCAATCGCCGCGCGCGGCCTGTTGGCCGATGCTGAGCACGCCGGCGCGGGTCTTCACCCCGGTCGCCATCGCGCTCATGGTGCCGGCCGAGTCGGGCGTCTGCGAGTCGGTGTTGTAGGTCTTGCTGAGCGCGGTGGCGGGGAAGCGCTCCCAGCTCAGGCGGTTCTCTTCGCCCGGCGCGCCCTTGAGCTGGCCGGCGAGAATGCGCGCGGCCGCGACCGTGGTCAGGCTCATGCCGTCGCCGACGAACAGGATGACGTTCTTGGCTTTGCCGCCGATGGCGCCGCGCTGGGCGGCCTGGGCGGCGCCGTCGCGATACCACCAGGCCGGCGTCTCGCCCTGCGGGTGCTGGATCGCGGGGACGTCGATGGCGACGGCGTGCGCCGTGGGCGCATCGCCGCGGGTCGGCGCCGTGGCGGCGCAGGCGCCGAGCAAAGCGGGAACGAGAAGGACGGAAGCGGAACGCAGCTTGGACATGGACGGCCGGCTTGGGTGACTAGCCGGCGATTATGCCCCGGGTCTATGACGGCGCGGCGCTGGCGCCCGGGCGCCGTTTTGCGGGATCGGGCGGGAGCGCGGGGAGCAGGAGTGAGTGGGTAGGAGCGAGGAGTGAGGAGCGAGCAAGAACCGGACCACGCCGTCGCCTTCGCTCGCTCCTCACTCCTACCCACCCACTTCTAGCTCCTACCCACTCGCTTCTGCTTCAAATGGCCTGTCCCAGCCGCAGGTCCGAGCGGTGCTCAAGGAAATTCACCACCAGCCCCAGCCCGATCACGAACGCGGCGACCACCAGGATCTGGTTGAGCCCGACTTGGCGCAGCACCACGCCGCCGATCAGCGAACCCAGGGCGATGCCGATGTTGTAGCCCGACACGGTCAGGCTCGAGGCGATCTCGGCCGAGCCCGGAATCAGCCGGCGCGACACTTCGATGCCGTAGTGGCCCAGCGACGGCGTCGCGCTCATCGCGAACAGGCCGAGCACCAGGATCCCGGCGTAGGCCGCCGAGGGCAGGCCGATCAGGAAATAAATCGCCAGGAACAAGGCCGCGATCAGCGCGTAGTTGAAGCCGATCGTGCGCGACACCCCGAAGCGCGCCGCGGCGATGCCGCCGACATGGTTGCCCAGCACCACGCCGATGCCGAACAGCAACAGCAGCAGGTTGGCGGTGTCCTGGCTGTAGCCGAGCGAATCGATGATGAGCTTGGGCAGGTAGGTGTAGGCGATGAAATAGCCGCCGAACAGCAGCACGATCTTCATCAGCGCCGACAACACCCGCGGGTTGGAGATGACCGTGACGAAACCGACCGGATGGGCGTCGATTTCGCGGCGGCCCGCGCTCGCCGGAATCCAGCGCCACATCGCCGCCGCGGCGACGAAATAGCTGGCGCCGAGCAGCCAGAAGGTCGCCTGCCAATGGTAGTGATCGCTGACGAATCCCATGATCGGAATGCTCAGCACGATCGCGATGGTCAGGCCCGACACCACCTGGGACATGCCCTCGATGGTCGAGCGCGGGCTGAGTTTGCCGGCCAGCGGCATCGCCAACGAAAAAAACAGGCCGTGGTTGGCGCCGAGCAACAGCCGCGCGAGCAGCAGCAGGCCGAAGTGCTCGCTGGCCGAGGCCAGCACGGTCAGCACGCCGGCCAGCGCCATCGACACCGCCAGGGTCAGGCGGGCGTCGTAGCGCTGCAGCAGGCGGGTCAGCACAGGCGCGCCGATGGTCACGCCGATGGCGTAGATCGCCACCAGCCAGCCGAGCTCGTCGCTGCTGCGGTGCAATTGATGGCTCAGCGACGGAATCAGCCCGACCGTGCCGAATTCGGCCGAACCGAGCGCGAAGGCGCCGAGGAGGAGAGAAAACAGGGCTTTGTTCATCGGCCGGGAATCAGGAAACGGGAAACGGGAATCGGGAATCGGGAATCGGGAATCGGGAATGGCAAGAACGGCGGCGATGAAGGCGGGGCGAAAATACGGGTCGCCGCGGAAACGCTCTGCCACGCGTGTTATTCTATTGTTCCGATATTTGGAACTATGGAAACCATAGCAGCAGGCCTTCGCTTGTTGCAAGCTGTCGCCATGAGACCCTTGCATCACCCCGCCGTCGACGACATCGAGATGACCAGCGTGCTGTATGCGCTGGCCGACCCGGTGCGCCTGGGCATCGTTCGCTCGCTGAGCCGCGACCATCCGGTGTCCTGCGTCGGCGCCTGCCTCGACGAAGAGCTGCCGCGCGCGACTCTGTCGCGGCACTTCGACGTGTTGCGTTCGGCCGGCCTGGTCAACACGGTCAAATCCGGAACGCAGTATCTCAACACCCTGCGCTGCGACGATCTCGAACGGCGCTTCCCGGGCCTGTTGCGGGCGATCCTGGCCGGCGCCGGCGGCGCCCAGCCGGGCAAGAAAACCCCGGCCAAGGCGCCGGCGCGCCGCCGCCGCGCCGAGGCCGCGCGGACGCCGCCAGCGAAGGCACGCGCATGAAAGCGCGGACTGCGTCGCGGTGTTTTGCCGAAGCGGTCGCGCTTCATGAAATTTCGTTGCCGGCTTATGCGCTAGGGTTTGCCGGCGGCGTGTCGAACCTGTTTATGGTGTGCCGCTCGCTCCGCGCCGGGCCGCTCCGGCCGGAGTCTTCCGACGAATCTTCTGGATAGTCCGTCATGACCGCCTTGCTCTCCGCGTGGTTCCGCATTCCGTTCTGGCAGCGCGTGGTCGGCGGCTTCGTGCTCGGCGCGCTCGCCGGCTGGGCGTTCGGCCCGGCCGCCGAAACCTGGTTCGGCCCGCTCGGCGATCTCTACGTCACCCTGATCAAGATGATCGCGGTGCCGCTGGTGTTCTTCGCGGTGATCAACGCGGTGGCCTCGCTGCACGGGCAGAAATCGATCGCCGCGCTGGGCGGACGCACCTTCCTGTGGTTCGCGGTCACCGCGGTCCTCGCCGTCGGCATCGGCCTGGCGGTCGGCACCGTGCTGCAGCCCGGCAGCGGCGTGATGGGGCTGGCGATCGACAGCGGCTACAAGCCGCGCGACGTGCCCAGCGTGACCAAGGTGCTGCTCGACGTGGTGCCGAGCAATCCGTTCTATGCCCTGACCGGCATCGGCGCGACCAAGAACGCCGCCGGCGAGACCGTGCTCGCGGCCGGCAAGGGCTCGATCCTGCCGGTGATCTTCTTCGCCGGCCTGCTCGGCTTCGCCATGGTCAAGCTCGGCGAAAAAGTCGCCGGGGTGCGCAAGCTGGTCGGCGAAACCAGCGACCTGATGATCCAGGTGACCCGCTTCGTGCTCGAAGTCACCCCCATCGGCACCTTCGGCCTGATCGCCGCCCTGGTCGGCGCCTACGGCTTCGAGAAGCTGCTGCCGCTCGGCAATTTCGTGCTCGCCCTGTACCTGGCCTGCGCCCTGCACATCGTCGTGGTCTACAGCGGCCTGCTGCTCGCGCACGGGCTGAACCCGCTGAAGTTCTTCCGCGGCGCCGCGCCCGGCATGCAGGTGGCGTTCGTCAGCTCGTCGAGCTTCGCCGCGATGCCGGTGGCGATGCGTTCGATCACCCACAACCTGGGCGTCAATAAAGACTATGCGGCGTTCGCCTCGCCGCTCGGCGCCAGCATCAAGATGGACGGCTGCGGCGCGATCTATCCGGCGCTGTGCGCGGTGTTCATCGCCCAGTACACCGGCACGCCGCTGACCGCCGACCAATATTTCATCGTCATGATCGCCTCGGTGCTCGGCAGCTTCGGCACCGCCGGCGTGCCCGGCACGGCGGTGATCATGGCCACCGTGGTGCTCAGCGCGGCCGGCCTGCCGCTGGAGACCATCGGTTACCTGTATGCGATCGACCGCGTGCTCGACATGATGCGGACCATGACCAACGTGACCGGGCAGATGCTGGTGCCGGTGCTGGTAGCCAAGGAGACCGGCCTGCTCGACAAGGCGGTCTACGACGCGGCGCCGACCAATGTCGGGATCGAGGAAGAAAGCAAAGTCTGAGCGAGGACGAAGGCCATGCAGGGGCGTCGATACGAGCGAGTAGCCGGAACGGGGCCTTCCCCGCGTTGCGCGAGCGGCCTGCGGTGGGCCTTGCTGTTGTTGGCGTCCAGCCTGTTGAGCGCGTGCGCGACGCGTCCTGACCCGCCCAGGGTCGAGGCCGAGGACACCGCGCGCAGCGGCCAGGTCGGGGTGCGTTCGATCGACAAGCTGATGCCGGCCAGCGAGCGCATGCAACTGGCCGCCAACGAAACCTTCCAGATGCCGTTGGCCGAACACGGCAATCCCAGCCCGCTGTATCCGCCGGTATTGCTGGCCCAGCGCTTGCCGCCGCAGACGATCTGCCTGCGCGTGGCGATCGGCGAGGACGGCAAGGTCATGGACAGCCAACCGATCGACGATGCCGCCAGCGGTTGCCCGCGCCCGGCCCAGACCGATCCGCGCTTCGTCGAGGCCGCGCGCAACGCGGTGGCGCAGTGGCGTTTCGATCCGGCGTTCCGCTGCGTCTATCCTGGCGCCCGCCCGGTCGACGAGCAGGGCTGCGTCAGCGGCCGCGAAGAAGCGGTCGCGGTGAGCCTGGCTTTCAGCTTCGTGTTCGAGCAGCAGGACGGCAAGGGCTCGGTGCGGGTCGGCGGCTGAGGCGGCGCAAGTTCGGCATGATCCGGCACGATCGGCACGATCGGCACGATCGGCACGATCCGGCGCATTCCGGTGCAATTGGACGGATCGGAGATACTGGCGCCTTCGCCTTCGTGACGCAGAGTCTTGTCCGATCGCGCGCGGCCCACAGGGATCCGAGGATGTCGTTGGAAATCGTCTCGCGCCCGATGACCGCGCGCGAGCAGCAAGTCCTGGCCGGGTTCGGCCGGCGCGTGCCTGGCCCGGGTTGGGCATCGCGCCTTCGCTCGCCCGGAACGATCGTCGTGCTCGTCGCCGCCGCCTTCCTGGCGCTCGTCGGCTCATGGCGAGGGCCGGCTTGGTGGCAGCGGGCGCTGGACGCCGGTTCCGGCTGGCGCTCGCAGGCGTGGTCGCTCGGTCTGGCGGTGCTGGCCTGCATCGCGGTTCGCCAATCCTGGCGCAAACGCAAGGCCGCGCTCGGCAACCGCGAACGCCTGTTCGGTGCGTACTGGGCCGACCTGGCCTCGGGGACGGTCGACGAGGAGCATTACGAGTTCGAGGACGCGCGCTGCCTGCTCGAACCCGAAGGCGGCGGCCGGATCCATCTGTTGAAGATCGACGCCGCGCGTTGCCTGGTGGTGTTCGATGGAGAACCGGACGCCTGGCGCGACGACGCCTCGAGCGGCGCGATGCGGCCGGCGCGTAGCGCGGTGCTGCGCCGCGCGCCGCGTTCGGGCCTGATGTTGTCGATCGAGTTCGCCGGCCCGGCCTTCGACACAGCGCCGACCGCTGCGCCCGGCCGCGAGCTGCCGCCGTGGAGCTTGAGCGGCCGCGTCTGGCAGACGCCCTGGGACGGGTTGACGCGTCGGATCGGCGGGGCCTGAGCGTCTGCGTTCCTATCGATCCGGTTTAAATCCGTCCCGTTTAAATCCGTCCCGCTCTAAATCCGTTCCGCCCTAAATCCGTCCCGCTCTAAATCCGCCCCGCCCTAAATCCGCGAGTACTTCCACGACTGCATGCGTCCGTCGCGGTACGGCATCACGCCATGGAACGGACGCGGGTCGGCGTCGAACACCAGCGGCAGGAATTCGCGGTCGCCTTCCCACATCGGCAATTCGTGCAGGCGCTCGATCGGCACCCAGTCCAGCGCGCCTTCGGGATTGCTCGCGTACGGTGTGCCCTCGAAGGCGGTGATGGTGAACACGAAGCCCAGCCAGTCCTCGCCGTGCTTGCCGAAGCCGGGCCAGCTGATGGTGCCGCGCAGGCTCATCGCGGTGCAGACGATGCCGGCTTCCTCGAAGATCTCGCGGCGCATGCCGGCGACCACGTCCTCGTCGGCTTCGAGCTTGCCGCCCAGGCCGTTGTACTTGCCCAACTGGTGGTCGTCGGGGCGCGCGTTGCGGTGGACCATCAGGACTTGGCGGCCATCGGGCGAAATCACGTAGCCCAGGGTGGCCACGATAGGCGTGTACGGCATCGGCGGGGGTTCTGCACAACAGGAGCGGGGCCGCACAGTGTCGGCGATCCGCCCCGCAACGACCAGCGCCGCCGATCCCCCTACGTGACTTTCGACCCGTATCGGCGAGGCCGTCCCGGGTTAGGGTGCCGGAGCCTCCGGCACGTCGCAGCCCGCAACGGTCCGCGACGGCCGACGGACTCATTCGACAGGACAGGGAGAATCCCATGCGCAAGCGCCACCTCTGCGTGCTGCTGGCCGGTCTGACCACGATCACGACCGCCGCGTTCGCCACTGCGCGCGCGGCCGAGAGCGATCGCTGGCAGCTGCCGGTCGCAGTCAAGAAACTCGACAACGGACTGACCGTGGTCGTCTCGCAGGACCACAGCTCGCCGACCGTCGGCGTCAGCGTGGTCTACCACGTCGGCATGCGGCTGGAGCCGAAGAACCGCACCGGTTTCGCTCACCTGTTCGAGCACCTGATGTTCCAGGGCACGCCGGTCGCGCCCAAGGGCGTGTTCGACCAGGTCATCAGCGGCGGCGGCGGGCGCAACAACGGCTCCACCCGCGCCGACTTCACCAACTACATCGAAGTCGCGCCGGTCTCGGCCCTCGACCGCATCCTGTGGCTCGAAGCCGACCGCATGAAGACCCTCGACTTCAATCCGACCACGCTCAAGAACCAGCAGGACGTGGTCAAGGAAGAGATCCGGGTCAACGTGAAGAACCAGCCCTACGGCGGTTTCATGTGGATCGACATCGGCCAGCACGCGTTCCAGAAGTGGGAGAACAATCACGACGGCTACGGCAGCTTCCAGGATCTGGAAAACGCCAGCCTCGAGGACGTGCGCTCGTTCCACCGCGACTACTACGGCCCCAACAACGCGGTGCTCGGCATCGCCGGCGACATCACCCCGGACGAGGCCTTCAAGCTGGCCGACAAGTATTTCGGCGCGATCCCGGGGCGTCCGACCCCGCCGCCGCCGGACTTCGCCGAAGGCCTCAACACGAAGGAAAAGCGCATCGAACAGACCGATGCGCTGGCGCAGGTGCCGGCGATCGCCGCGGCCTGGAAGATGCCTGTCCGCGGCAGCCGCGACCACGCGCCGATGGCGGTGCTCGGCAGCCTGCTCGCCGGCGACGAGGCCTCGCGCCTTTACCAGGGCCTGGTCAAGCAGCGCCAGATCGCGCTCAACATCGACGCGCTGTACGGCCTGACCGACCCCTGGACCTACAACGGCCCGACCCTGTTCACCCTGTTCGCACTGTACAAGCCCGACACCAATGCCGATGCGGTGCTCGCCGCGATCGACGAGGAAGTGGCGAAGATCGCCCGCGACGGCGTCGATGCGGCCACCCTGAAGCGAGTCAAGACCCACATGCTCGCCGACTGGTACAACGGCCTGGAAAGCTTCATCGAACGCGCCGACACGGTCGCGCGCATGCAGACCCTGTGGGGCGACGCGAACGTGGTCAACAAGATCCCCGGCTGGATCGAAGGGGTGACCTCGGCCGACCTGCAGCGCGTCGCCAAGACTTATCTGACCCGCGCGAACCGCACCGTCATCGACCGCAAGCCGGTCGCGATGGCGGGCCCGGCCGCGAAGCCCGCCGCGGCCGCGCCGTCGGCGACGAACTGAGGAGGAGACGACATGAGAATCCGCAATAATCGGCTCGTACTGTCGATCTCGTTGGCCCTGGTCTGCACGGTCGGCGCCGCCGTCGCCGGCCCCGCCGCCAAGCTGCCCAAGCAACTGCCGCCGCTGGCCGCCGACAAGGCGCTGCCGGTGCCTCAAATCGCCCAGAAGACCCTCGCCAACGGCCTGCAGGTCTGGGTGGTGCCGCGCCAGGGCCTGCCGCGCGTCGACTACGCACTCGCCGTGCGCAGCGCGGGCTATGCCAGCGACGGCCCCGACGCTTCGGGCTTTGCTTCGCTGTATGCCGGGCTGCTGACCCAGGGCACGGCCAAGCGCGACGCCAAGGCGATCGCCGAAGCCGCGCAAGGCTACGGCGGCGCGATCGGCGCCAGCGCGCTCAACGACGGCGTGCTGCTCAGCGCCAACGCCTTGCCTTCGCAGGCCGAGCCGATGATCCGGTTGCTGTCGGAAGTGGCCCAGCAGGCGACCTTCCCCGATGCCGAGGTCAAGCTCGCCCAGGCCAATGCGTTGCAGGGGCTGAAGGTGTCGCAGGCGCAGCCGAGCTTCAAGGCCACCCGCGCCTTGCTGAAGGCGACCTACGGCGATCATCCCTATGCGCGCAGCCAGCCGACCGAGGCCTCGCTGAATGCGGTCACCGCCGAGAAGGTGCGCGCCGAACACGTCCGCCGGTTCCGCCCGGACCGCGCCTTGTTGATCGTCACCGGCCGGATCGGCGCGGAGCAGGGCTTCAAGCTCGCCGAAGCCGCCTTCGGCCAGTGGAAGGCCAGCGGCGAGGCGATCGCCGACACCGCGCCGGCGCGCACCAGCGCCGCGCCGCAGCGCATCTTCGTGCAGCGCGACGGCAGCGTGCAGTCGGCGGTGCGCCTGGGGCGTCCGGCGATCGCCGCGACCGATGCCGACTACCTGCCCGCGCAGTTGGCCGGCATCGTGCTCGGCGGCGGCTTCAGCAGCCGTCTGATGCAGAACCTGCGCGAGGACAAGGGCTATACCTACGGTGCGCGCGGCGGCCTCAACGCCCTGCGCGACGGCGGCAGCATCCAGGCCTCGGCTGATGTCCGCAACGAAGTGACCGGCAAGGCGATCGGCGAATTCATCTACGAATTCGGCCGCCTCAACGACTACCCGGTGCCGGCGCAGGAGCTCGAAGACACCAAGCGCTACGTCGCCGGCGGCTATCTGATCGGCAACCAACTGCAGAGCTCGGTCGCGGCCTCGCTGGCGAGCAACTGGCTGTACGGCCTGCCGCCGGAATTCCTCGGCGAGTACGTGCCGAAGATCCGCGCGATCAGCGCCGAGCAAGTCCAGGCCATGGCGAAGAAGTACTACGCCTCCAAGGACCAGTCGATCGTGGTGGTCGGCGACTACAAGGCGGTCGAAGGGCAGCTCAAGGAATACGGCGAGTTCACCTTGGAGAAGTAGGCCCGGACGCGTATCGCGCATAACAAGCCCCGGCCGTCGATGGCCGGGGCTTGCTTGGTTTTGGCAGATGACCGTTCGGAAGCGACGCCAGCGACGGCTAGCTTTCGCCGAACCACTTCAACACCACGCCGACCGCGAGCCCGGCAAAGACCAGCCCGACCACGCCGTACAGCAATGCGGTGAGGAACAGACCGTAGCCGCCGGGAAACGCGCCGACGACGGCGCCGGTGAGCAGCGAATACGCACCGTACAGAGGAATGAAGATCAGCCGCGCCAGCCACGCTCCGCGATCGCGGCGCTGGTCGCGCTCGACCGGGCTGCCGGTCGCAGCCCAGCGCACCGCCATGCGCGCCAGCACGACCGGCGCGAACAGCAACGCCACCGCTTCCAGGGCCTTGTAGCCGAGCACCAGGCCGACCGCGAGCATGCCGCCGCCGATCAGCATGGCGGTGCCGTCGCCGGGCGCACCGTAGCGGGCGAGGCCGGCGCCGATCAGGAAGGCGACGACGAAGACGCCGAAACCGTAGAACACTTGTTTCATGCTGGGCCTGTCCTGCTGGGTGTGGGCCAAGGGCGCCGGCGATGCTCCGGCAGGGGATAGCGACACAACGGCGATCGTCGCCGTCGTCGCGCGTAACGCAGTCCGTCCCTCCCCGGAGCGGATGCGCGGAGCATCGCCTTGCCGGCGCCGGGTTTCAAGCTCCCGCCGCCGCCGCGCCTCGCGCATAATCGGCGCCTCGCCACGGAGCCCCTCATGCCCCCCGCCAACCCCGCCGTTTCGCCGGTGCGCCTGCTCGCCTTCGCTGGCAGCCTGCGCTCGGGCTCCTACAACCGCCGTCTGATCCCGGTGCTGGCCGAAGGCGCGCGCGCCGCCGGCGCCGAGGTCACCCTGATCGAGCTGCGCGACTACCCCCTGCCGATCTACGACGGCGACATCGAGGCCGAGGCCATGCCGGAACAGGCGCGGCGCCTGCAGGCCTTGCTGGCCGAGCACGACGGCCTGCTGATCAGCACGCCCGAGTACAACGGCTCGATGCCGGCCCTGCTCAAGAACACCCTCGACTGGATCTCGCGGCCGCTCGCCGACGGCCGTTCCGGCACCGTCCTGTTCGCCGACAAGGTCGCCGGCATCGTCTCGGCCTCGCCGGGCCCGCTCGGCGGGCTGCGTTCGCTGCTGGTGCTGCGCGACGCCCTGGCCAAGCTGGGCCTGATCGTGGTGCCGCAGCAGGTCGCGGTGGGCCAGGCCGCCGACAAACTCGCCGATTTCGGCCAGTTGAACGACGAGCGCCAGCGCGACGCGGTGCATCGCGTCGGCGCCGCGGTGGTGCGGCATCTCAAGGCCTACCAGGGAGCTCCGGCATGAAAGGCGAGCAACGCGAGTTGAACCTGCGCTTCCTGGCCCAGCCGACCGACGTCAACTACGGCGGCAAAGTCCACGGCGGCATGGTCATGAAATGGATCGACCAGGCCGGCTACGCCGCCGCGGTGGGCTGGAGCGGCAAGTACAGCGTGACCGTCGCGGTCGGCGGCATCCGCTTCGTCGCCCCGATCCGGATCAGCGACCTGGTCACCGTGCACACCAAGCTGATCCACACCGGCACCAGCAGCATGCATTTCGCGGTCGACGTGAAAGCCCGCGACCCGGGCCTGGACGACGGCGAGCCCGAAGAACGCCTGTGCACTCACTGCGTGATCGTATTCGTCGCGATGGACCAGGTCGAAGGCAAACCGACCCCGGTCCCGTCGTGGACGCCGGTGACCGAGGACGACAAGCGCCTGGCCGAATACGCGCTCAAGGTGATGGAGTTGAGCAAGGGCATCGAGGCGACGGTGGAGCGGTACGTGCACGAGGGGTGAGGTTCGCCCGCTGCGGTCGGGTCCGGGCTTGTGCAGGAGCTCTGGGCTTGTGCAGGAGCGGCGTGAGTCGCGACCAAGGGACGCGCAGAATCTCCATCGCCGTCGTTGCCGTCGTTGCCGATCGAAGCCGCAAACTGTCGCAGGGCAGGAGCGGCGCAAGCCGCGACCGAGCAAACACGATTACGCGCGCCGGCGGCCGCAGATTCGCGGTCGCGGCTTGCGCCGCTCCTCCCCAAGAGCAGCCCCTAAACAGCAGCCGTTGCCGTTGCCGTTGCTGTGTGTCGCCGAGCACTCGCGAAGGCCATAGAAGACCCGGAGGGCGGCGCGCAGGGATGCGCGCCGTTTTTCATCGGGACAGGGAGGTCCCGTATGTAGAGCCCCGCGGATGCACCGATCGTGCGGGCTGGTGATTCAAAACAAAGCAACTTCTTTGGTTAGCTTTCTTTTGTTGCTTCAGACAAAAGAAAGTAACCCGCCGCTTTAGTGGCGGAAGCTTTGGGTTTGATCTTGATCTTTGATCTTGATGCAAATGTTGATTGAAAGCAGCGCCGCGAGACCATCGCAACGATGTCGCGGCTTGCGCCGCTCCTACCCCTTGAACCGTCGTAGCTGCAGGATTGCTGTTGCTGTTGCTGTGCGCAGCTTCGCACTAGCGAAGGCCATAGAAGACCCGGAGGGCGGCCCGCAGGGACGCGGGCCGTTTTTCATCGGGACAGGGATGTCCCGTATGAAAAATCCCCGCGGATGCATCGATCGTGCGGGCTGGTGATTCAAAACAAAGCATTTTTCTTTGGTTAGCTTTCTTTTGTTGCTTTAGACAAAAGAAAGTAACCCGCCGCTTTAGTGGCGGAAGCTTTGGGTTTGATCTTGATGCAAATCTTGATTGAAAGCAGCGCCGCGAGACCATCGCAACGATGTCGCGGCTTGCGCCGCTCCTACCCTGCGAGATCACGCCGCTTTGACGACTAGCGACGGCTTTGTTGTCTATGCGCGTCCCGCGGTCGCGACTCACGTCGCTCCTACAGGAAAGGATTCGCCGCACTCCATCCCCGTAAACGCAACAGGCCGCCCGAAGGCGGCCTGTCCGATATCGATCGGGAAGCGAGAACTCAGATGCCGTCGACGCGACGGGCTTCCATGAACTTGCCGCTCCAGTAACCGGTGTCCAGGCTGGACACGGTCACGTCCTTGCCGGTGCGCGGGGCGTGCACGAAGCGGCCCTCGCCGAGGTAGATGCCGACGTGGTCGACGCGGCCGCGGCGGCCGAAGAACACCAGGTCGCCTTCGGTCATCGCGTCGCGGTCGATCACCGCGCCGGTTTTGGCCATCTCGCGCGAGACGCGCGGCAGTTCGATGCCCAGGGCGTTGCGGAACACGTAGCCGACCAGGCCGCTGCAGTCGAAGCCCTGGTCCGGGGAGCTGCCGCCCCAGCGGTAGGGGGTGCCCAGCAGCCCCAGGGCGCGCTGCAGCATGCTCTTGATGCGGCTCTGCTCGGCGGCCGGAATATCGGCCTTGCCGAGGTTCACGTTCGGGCCCAACAGGCGGTTGAGGTCGGTCGCCAGCAGCAGGGCACGATCGGACAGAGTCATGGCCTCCGGGAGCATGTTGCTGGCGGTCGGCTCCGGCGCGTCGGCCGAGTCGTTGCGCAGCGAGGTGCCGCCCGGGAGGGAACTGCCGAGGCTCGAACCCAGCGCGGAAGACTGCTGGGCGAAGGCGGGCAGGGCGCAGACCGCAAGTGCGGCGGTCAGCAGGATTTGTTGGCTGGCCCGGACGACCGAAGTCGTGCGGGGGGTGGCGCAAGGTGCTTGGGGGGTGGCAGCCAGGCGGCCGTGGCGAGTCAATTGGGTCGTCACGTATTAATCACGAAGTCGTCACCGATGGGGGATGATGCCCGTCAAGTGCGAGACATAGGTTCAAATTTCGTTAGCAGGTCGTTAACAAGGCTGTGATTTAATTCACATTTTTCATCGGCGCTATGTCAGATAGCGCATTCATGAAAGTCTCGCTACTTCCTGAGAACCCGTTTCGCGCCGCTGTAGTGGTCGACCCAGTAGGGGCCGTCGAGGTGGTCCAGGCGGACCGTGCCGCCGCTGCTGGGGGCATGCACGAAGCGCCCCTCGCCGACATAAATGCCGACATGGGAGACGTTGCCGCGGCTGCCGAAGAACACCAGATCGCCGGCGGCCAGCCGCATCGGCTCGATCTTCGGGCCCTGGTAGGCGGCCAGGTCGCGCGAGGTCCGCGGCAGGCTCAGCGACAGCATGTCGCGATAGACGTAGTTGACCAGGCCGCTGCAATCGAAGCCGCTGTCGGGGGTGTTGCCGCCGTAGCGGTAAGGGGTGCCGACCAGGCTGATCGCGCGCATCAGCACCGCATTGGCGGCACCGGGGTTGTCGGGCTCGGTCCGCGGCCATTCCCGCACCGGTTTGGCCGGGGGCGGTCGGCGCACGACTTCGCGACCGCCGCCGCAGGCCGCCAGCAGGCCGCACAGGACCGCGGCCACGGCGAGCGCCGGCCACGGCTTGCGCGCCCGCGCTGGCGCGGGAGCGGTGTTGCCGGGATAATGCGCGGCCTTCGTCACGGCCGATAGCTTGGCGGCTAAGCGCCGGGACGACAAGACAGTCCACGTGTCGTTTTGTGGCGGCCCGCTCAAAGACGGGCCGCCGTTTCCTTTCCTGATCGCCCGATGGCGGTCTCCAGTCGGGTCCTGCAATGAAAATCGAGAAAGATCGCGTCGTCCGTTTCCACTACACCGTGTCCGAGCAGGGCAGCGAGCCGCTCGAGACCTCGGAAGGCCGCGACGCGCTGGCGATCCTGATCGGCCACAACAACATCATCCCGGGCCTGGAAAAGGCGATGGACGGCCGCGAAGCCGGCGACAAGTTCGAAGTCGACGTGGTCGCCGCCGAAGCCTACGGCGCCCACCAGGAAGGCCTGACCCAGCGCGTGCCGAAGAAGTACTTCAAGGACGCCAAGCTGTTCCCGGGCATGCAGGCGGTGCTGCCGACCAGCTTCGGTCCGCGCGCGGTGACGATCCTCAAGGTCGGCATGAGCGTGGTCGACGTCGACCTGAACCACCCGATGGCCGGCAAGGACCTGCACTTCGCCATCGAGATCGTCGAAGTGCGCGAAGCCAGCAAGGAAGAGATCGAGCACGGCCACGTGCACGGCGACGGCGGCCACGCGCACTAAGCCACAGGCCCCTTCGACCGGAAACGGCCCGCCTGCGCGGGCCGTTTCTGTTTGCGAGGCCGGCGAGGCCGTCGCGACCCCCAGGCGGTCGTAGAATCGACGCAGCGGCCATAAGCGGCCGCGGCAGCGCCATGCCACCCCCGACGACAGCGAGATCATGAGCGCAACCGCCGCCTCCGGCCTGGCCCCCATCCCCGCCCACGAACGCCTGCTCGCACTCGATGCGCTGCGCGGCCTGGCTTTGCTCGGGATCTTCCTCAGCAACGCCGAGCTGTTCACCCGGCCGCTGGCGGAGGTTTCCGACGGCATCGATGCGCAGTTGCGCGGGCTCGATCGGGCCGCCTCGGCCTTCGTCTACGTGTTGATCCGCAGCAAGTTCTGGACGTTGTTCTCGCTGCTGTTCGGCATGAGCTTCGCGGTCATGTTCGAGCGTGCGCGCCAGGCCGGGCGCGACTTCCGCCCGCTGTACCTGCGCCGCAGCGTCGGCTTGCTGGTCATCGGCCTGGTCCATGCGGTACTGATCTGGGCCGGCGACATCCTGGTCACCTATGCGCTGGCCGCGTTCGCGCTGTACGCGATGCGATCGCTGTCGCCGGGCGCCCTGTGGCGGGTCGGCCTGAGCCTGTACCTGAGCGTGCTGGGCTTCTACCTGATGATCGCGGCACTGCTGATGGTGCCCGGCGTGGCGCAAGCGACCGATGCCGACAGCGCCGCCGATCGCGCCGAGCGCGCCGCCGAAATCGCCGCCTACGCGCATGGCGACTATGCGCAGGCGACAGCGCACCGGCTGAGTTTCCTGGTCGAAGACGCGGGAGCGGGTTGGCTCGGCATGGTGCCGATGGTGCTGGGCTTGTTCCTGATCGGCGCCTGGTTCGTGCGCAGCGGCGCGCTCGCCGACCCGGCCGCGCATCGCCGCCGGCTGCGGTCGATGGTCGTCTATGGCGTGCCGGCCGGCGCGGCCGTCACCGGTTTGAGCCTGCTGATCGACAGCTCGCCCGCACTGACGCCGGTCAGCGCCGCGGCGGTCGCCGCGAGCACCCTGCACATGCTCGGCGCCCTGCCGCTGGCCCTGGCCCTGATCGCCTGGATCGTACTGGTCGTGCACGGCGGCGCACGCTGGCCGTTGCGCTTCGCTCCGGCCGGCCGCATGGCCTTGAGCAACTACCTCGCCCAATCCCTGACCGGCACCCTGATCTTCTACGGCTACGGCCTCGGCCTGTGGGGCCGGGTGTCGCCCGCGCCCCTGATCGCCGCGGCGGTCGCGGTATTCGCCCTGCAGATGATGCTCAGCGCCGCCTGGCTGCGGCGCCACCGCTTCGGCCCGGTCGAATGGTTGTGGCGCGCGTTTACCTATTGGCGATGGCCGCCGATGCGGGTTCGGGGGACGTAACTAACGTCTGCGAGGCTGCGCTGCGAAGAAACGGTTGGCGCACGTAGACCACGCTGTCGCACAAGCGATATCCATGGTCGGAACAGGGCCGAAACTATCTGCCGTGGCCCGTGGCCCGTGGCCCGTGGCCCGTGGCCGTGCTTTGGCTTTGGCTGTGCGTCGCCGCGCACTAGCGAAGGCCAAAGAAGACCCGGAGGGCGGCGCGCAGGGACGCGCGCCGTTTTTCATCGGGACAGGGATGTCCCGTATGAAAAATCACTGCGTCGGCATCGATCATGCGGGCCCTTGATTCAAAACAAAGCACTTTTCTTTGGTTAGCTTTCTTTTGTTGCTTTAGACAAAAGAAAGTAACCCGCCGCTTTAGTGGCGGAAGCTTTGGGTTTGGTCTTGATGGTGATCTTGATCTATTAGATGAGAGAGGCGCCGCAAAACCGTCACAGCGATGTCGCGGCTTGCGCCGCTCCTACCCTGGCGAAAGTCTGTCGCTTCGACGAATGGCGGGGCCTTGGTATCTCTGCCCGTCCGCGGTCGCGACTCACGTCGCTCCTACAGGGGAGAGACGCCGGCTAAGCGGGACCGAAGCATGGCGGTCGCGGCTTGCGCCGCTCCTACCCTGGCGAAAGTCTGTCGCTTCGACGAATGGCGGGGTCTTGGTATCTCTGCCCGTCCGCGGTCGCGACTCACGTCGCTCCTACAGGGGAGAGACGCCGGCTAAGCGAGACCGAAGCATGGCGGTCGCGGCTTGCGCCGCTCCTACCCTGGCGAAAGCACGCCGCTTCGACGAAGGACGACGGCCCTGTCGTCACTGCGCGTTCAGCGGTCGCGGCTCACGCCGCTGCTTCAGCGGGAGCATTCGCCGCCAGAAGGATCGCCGCGCTAAGCATTCGCCGCCCAGAAAAACAGGCCGCCCGCAGACGGCCTGTCGATACGCCCATACCAATTCGAATATCAATTCGAATATCAATTCATTAAAAACCGCGGGCTCAGTTCACCGACACCGCGCTCCAGGCGCGGGCGACGGCTTTGTATTCGTTCGAGGTGCTGCCGTACAGGTCGGTCGCGGCCTGCAGGGTAGCGGTGCGGGCCTGCGGGTAGGTGGTGCTGGAGACGAAGTAACGGGTCAGGGCGCGGTACCAGATTGCGCCGGCCTTGGCGCGGCCGATGCCGGCGATGGCGGTGTCGCCGTTGCAGACCAGTTGCGAGGGGGTGTAGTTGAAGCCGGCCGGCTTCACCGCGCCTTCGGCGAGCAGGTAGAAGAAGCGGTTGCCCACGCCCGAGCTCAGGTGCGGGTCGTACTTGCCGTTCTGGCCGGTCTGCGAGGCGGTGAAGCCGCCGACCGGGTAGCACGAGAACGAGCGGCCGTCGGCGTCCTGTTTGAACATCAGGCGCAGGGCCTTGGTGTCGCCGGGGTTGTTGATGAAAACCTCTTCGCCCAACAGATAGTCGCCCGGGTCGTTGGCGTTGCCGACGCTGAATTCGACCAGGGTGCCGAAGATGTCGGAGGTGGCTTCGTTGAGGCCGCCGCTGTCCTTGATGTTGTAGTAGCCCAGGCGCGCGGTTGCGCCGGTCACGCCATGGGCCATTTCATGGCCGGCCACGTCGAGCGCGACCAGCGGGCGATAGGTCACGCCGTCGCCGTCGCCGTAGACCATCGCGCTGCCGGTCCAGTAAGCGTTGACCAGGTTGGTCGGGCCGTAGTGGACATAGCTCTTCACGCCTTGGCCGTTATTGAAGATGCCGGCGCGGCCGTGCACGTTCTTGAAGTAGTCGAAGGTGGCGGCGACGCCGTAGTGGGCGTCGGCCGCGGCCGAGGCGCGGTCGGAGGTGGTGTTGTTGCCCCAGATGTTGTCGCTGTCGTTGAAGGCGAGCGCGGTCGAGGTGTCGGTGCGGTTGCGCGCGTCGAGGGTCTGGCCGTTGCCGCGGGTCGGGTCGGTCAGGGTGTAGCCGCCGCTGACCGAGTTGCTGACCAGGCTGACGTTGCCGAGGGTCAGAGTCTTGCCGGTGCCGGTGGCGGCGGCCGAATGGACGCGGTCGTCTTCCTGCAGCAGCTTGCCGGTGGCGGCATCGAGGTAATAGCTGATCAGGCCCGGCGCCGGGTCGTTGCGGCGTTCGCCGGTGACGTCGACCTGGTAGGCGAGGGTGGGCTCGGTGCCGCGGGCGAAGATCACCAGCGCGGCCGGCGTCATCGCCGTGACCGTGCCGTCGAATGCGGCGCCGGCTTCGATCTTGGCCTGCTCGGCGCTGATCCTGGGCTCGATCGCCGGGCGGCCGAAGCTGCGCATGTTGTCGCCCTGGCTGATCGAGGTCAGTTCGCCGTTACGCGAGTGCACGACCAGATCGCCGCCGACCACGGGCAGGCCGCGATAGGTGCGCTCCATGCGCACGTGCTCGGTGCCGTCGCGATCGATCATGACGTCGCGGGCGACGAAGCCGTCGGCCTCGACGCGATGCACTTCATCGGCGGCGACGGTTTCCAGCAGGCCGCGCGCGCGCTGCGCCGCCGGCGAGGCCGCGGCCTGCTCGGGCGAGGTCGAGGCGGCGACGAGGTCGCTGCCCGGCCGCGCGCCGACCGCGAACTGGCTCGGCGCCTGCGCCGCATGCGCCGTGGCGGCGCGGGTGAGGGCAGCGGCAGCCGTGGTCGTGGCGGTGGAGACAGGCGCGTTGGCAGGCGCGGCGGCGAGCGTGGTCGAGCCCGAGCCCGACACGGACGCGGCCGCCAGCACGGCGATGGCGCCGACGATGGCGGTGCTCAGTACAGCGGTCTTCAGTTGCATGGTGGATCCCCTAAAAAGTATCGGTCGTGTTTGTGAGGTGCCGTGCTTGTTTTTTGCAGCCTCCGGCGGCGCTCGCCGTCGGAGGCGACGGCGGCGTTGGGCTTGGAGGGGCGGCCCTGTCGGATGTGCAGCGGTGGCGTCTGCGTGAGTCGGACGGTGGGCCTGCAGTGACGTTAGGCTGCCGGCCCACTGCGCTTGAACGAAAAATCGGTGCGAGCGGTCACGTAACGGCGCGCCGCATTTCGCGCTCGGTCACAGAACCGGTGCGGTAAGCGAAAACGCAACTTAAGCGCCAGAGGATTTGCGCTTCTATGCGCGGCGACGGCAGCGCGTCGGCGCGCTCTTGCGTGCACCGCCATGTCGACAGGCGCCCGGGCAAAGCGGTCGGCGACGCGGCCGGCATCGATGGATCGCTGCGTTCCGTCCGGCGTGCGGCTGCCTCGTTTCGACCCGGACCGAGGCGCCGCCCGCCCCAAGCCGCAAACCCGGCGGCGCTCGCCGCGGCCCAGTCTTAGTACTATGCGGAACGTGCCGAGCGGTTCCCGGCGGCACCCGGGGCCGCGGCGGCAGCGCTGCGGCCCGGCCACGCGACAACGAACCGGACTGGCTGACAGGGCAAATGCGCGAAGCACAGGTGGGTGGGGTGGAACAGCGAACGGCCGCCGCGGGCGGCGAAGACGTGATCGTGATCGGCGCGGGCGTGATCGGCCTGACCTGCGCACTGGCCTTGCTCGAAAGCGGGCGCTCGGTGCGGGTCATCGACGCCGGCCGCATCGGCGGCGGCAGCTCGCACGGCAATTGCGGCACCATCACCCCGAGCCATGCCACGCCGCTGGCGGCGCCGGGCGTGATCGCCCAGGCCTTGCGTTGGATGCTGACCCCGGACGCGCCCCTGTACGTGCATCCCAAGCTCGACCCGCAGTTGTGGAGCTGGTTGCTGCGCTTCGCCACGCGTTGCAACGACCGCGATTGGCGAGCGAGCGCGCAGGCCAAGTCGGCCCTGCTCAACGATTCGCGCGAACGCCTGGAAGACTGGGTCGGGCGCTACGGCCTGGTCTGCGAATTCGATACCGCCGGCGTCGATTACGTGTTCCGCGACGCCAGGGCTTTCGCCGGCGGCCAACTCGAACTCGACCTGCTGCGCGAATTCGGCATCGGCGTGAGCCTGCTCGACGGCGCCGCCTACGAAGCTCAGGACCCGGCGTTCAAGCCCGGCGTCGCCGGTGCGATCCGCTTCGACCACGACGCAGTGCTGCGCCCCGACCGTTATGTCGCCGAACTCGCGCGCACCGTGGCCGAGCACGGCGGCCGTTTCACCGAGCAATGCGCGCTGCGCGACCTGCGCCGCGACGGCGACGGCATCGAGCTCGATACCGCCCTGGGCCGGCTGCGCGCGCGCGAGGTGGTGGTCGCGGTCGGCGCGTGGACGCCGAAACTGTCCGATGCGATCGGCCTGCCGTCGCTGCAGCGCGCGATGCAGCCCGGCAAGGGCTATTCGATCACCTACGACCGGCCGCCGCTGATGCCGCGCCGGCCGGTGGTGCTGCGCGAACGCAAGGTCTGCGTGACCATGTGGGACAGCGGTTTCCGCCTCGGCAGCACGATGGAATTCTCGGGCTACGACGAGAGCCTCAACCCGCGCCGGCTGGCCGCGCTGGAGCGCGGCGCCGCCGAGTACCTGCACCACCCGGTCGGCCCGGTCGAACGCGAACGCTGGTACGGCTGGCGGCCGATGAGCGTCGACGACGTGCCGCTGATCGGCCGCGTGCCCGGCTGCGAAGGGCTGTGGCTGGCGACCGGCCACGGCATGATGGGCGTGAGCATGAGCGCCGGCACCGGCCAGCTCGTCGCCGACCTGATCGCCGGGCGCGAGACCGCGATCGATCCGCATCCCTACCGACCGGAGCGCTTCGCATGAGCCCCAATCCCGAAGCCGCCCATGGCCATGACGACGGCAGCACCCAGTTCGACCTGATCGTGGTCGGCGGCGGTTCCGGCGGTCTCGCCGGCGCCTTCCGCGCCGCCGAGCACGGCGCGCGGGTGGCCTTGCTCGAGCCCTCGCTGCTCGGCGGCACCTGCGTCAACGTCGGCTGCGTGCCGAAGAAGGCGATGTGGTTGGCCGCCGACATCGCCGGCAAGCTGCGGATGGCGCAGTCGCTGGGTTTCTCGATCGAGGCCGACCCGAAACAGCCGTGCGCGCTCGACTGGCCGACCTTCATCGTCCACCGCCAGCGCTACATCGCCAACATCCACGACAGCTACCGGCGCCGTCTCGACGCCTCCGGCATCGCGGTGCTGCCGATGCGCGCGCAACTGCTCGACGCCACCACGGTCGAATGCGAGAACGGCGCGCGCCTGAGCGCGCCGCGGATCCTGATCGCGACCGGCGGCCACGCGGTCAAGCCGCAGATCCCGGGCGCCGAACTCGGCGCGACGTCCGACGATTTCTTCCAGTGGTGCGCCGCGCCCGGGCGGGTCGCGATCATCGGCGCGGGTTACATCGCGGTCGAGATCGCCGGCGTACTGCAGGCGCTCGGCAGCCAGGTCGAGGTGTTCGTGCGCGGCCAGCGCCTGCTCGAAGCATTCGACGCCGAACTGACCGCGCAACTGGCCGAGGATTACCGCCAGAACGGCGTGCGCCTGCATTTCGGCCACGCGGTCGCGGCGCTCGAAGCCGACGGCCAGCGCGTGCGCCTGCGCGGCGCCGACGGCTCGCTCAGCGAGCCCTTCGACCAGGTGCTGTTCGCCACCGGGCGCCGGCCCAGCACCCAGGGCCTGGGGCTGGAGCGTGCCGGCGTGGCGCTGGACGCGCGCGGCCATGTCCTGGTCGACGAGCTGCATGCGACCAACGTCGCCGGTATTCATGCGGTCGGCGACGTCACCCCCGACGCCCAGCTGACGCCGGTGGCGATCGCCGCCGCGCGCCGGCTCATGGACCGCGTCTACGGCGGCCGCGAAGGCCGGCTCGACCAGAACGACATCCCGACCGTGGTGTTCGCGCATCCGCCGATCGGCCGGGTCGGCCTGACCGAGGAAGAGGCGCGGGCGCAACATGGTGACAACCTGCACATCTATCGCGCCGGGTTTCGGCCGATGCTGTACGCCCTGGCCGAGTCGCCGCAGCGCAGCCTGTTCAAGCTGGTCTGCGTCGGCCGGGAACGCCGCGTGGTCGGCATCCATCTGCTCGGCGAGGCCGCCGACGAGATGCTGCAAGGCTTCGCGGTCGCGCTCAAGCGCGGCATCACCCTCGACGACCTGCGCGACACGGTCGCCATCCATCCGACCAGCGCCGAGGAAGTGGTGCTGATGCGCTAGCGTCCGGCGACGACCGCCGCGCGGCGCGCGCCAGGCAAGGCGCTCCGAGTAGGGGTAACGATGAATCAGCAGGGACGTCATTGGATCCGCGGCGGCGCGATCGGCGCCGCGATGTTGTTCGGCACGGCGTGGTTGGGCACGGCTTTGTTGGCTTGGCCGAACGCGGCCGTCGCCGCGCCGCCGGCGATCGACATCGCCGACCTGCTCAGCGTGCCGCGGCCCGACCAGATGATCGGCGCGGCCGATGCGCCGGTGCTGGCCTGGGTGTCGAACGAACAAGGCGTGCGCAATGTCTGGGCGGCGCGCGCGCCGGGCTTCGCGCCGCGGCAACTCACCGCCTACGACGAGGACGACGGCCAGGCGATCGGCCCGTTGCAACTCAGCCGCGACGGCCGCTGGCTGGCTTATGTGCGCGGCAGCGGGCCCGACGCCGCCGGCAACAACAGCAATCCGACCAGCGACCCGGACGGCCAGGAGCAGGCAGTGTGGGTCGTCGCCAGCGACGGTTCCGGCAAGCCGCAACGCATCGCCGCCGGCCGCGGCATGCAGTTCGCGCCGCACGGCGATGCCTTGCTGGTGCAGGGCCGCGCGCTGGCCTGCCATGCGCTGCCCGGGATCAAGGCGCCGGACTGGTGCAAGGAAGCCCTGATCAAGACCCGCGGCAGCAACAGCGCGTGGGCGTTTTCGCCCGACGGCAAGCGACTCGGCTTCACCAGCGACCGCGGCGACCACAGCTTCATCGGCGTGCTCGACCTGGCTGCGCGCACCGTGCGCTGGATCGGGGCCGACTTCAATCGCGACAGCCATCCGGCCTGGTCGCCGGACGGCCGCCGCATCGCCTTCCTGCGCAGGGCCGCGGCGCGCATCGGCGAGCAGTTCGACCTGACCGGCGCCAATCCGTTCGAGATCTGGGTCGCCGATGCCGCCGGCGGCCGGGCCCAGCGAGTGTTCCGCTCCAACGACCGCGCCGGCGGCTACGCCCAGTTCGCCGAGCCCAAGCCACTGCAATGGAGCCGCGATAATCGCCTGGTGTTCAGTTCCGAGCAGAGCGGCTGGCTGCACTGGTACGCGCTGTCGCCCGAGGGCGGCGAGCCGGTCGCGCTGAGCCGGGGCGAATGCGAGGCCGAAACCAGCGAACTGGCCGAGGACGGCCGCTTCTTCTTCAGCGGCAATTGCGCCGATCTCGATTACCGGCAGTTGTTCGTCGTCGACGCCAAGGGCGCCGCGCAGAAGCTGCTGACCGGCAAGCACGAGATCGCCACCGAGCCGGTCGCGGTCGCCGGCGGCCAATGGCTCGCGTTCCGCCACGCCGACGCACGCCGGCCGAGTGCGATCGCGGTGATGCCGCGCGGCGGCGGCGAGCTGCGGCGGATCTTCCCGGCGCAGTTGCCCGCGCGTTTTCCGATCGACCGTCTGGTCCAGCCCGAGACGATCCGCCTGCGCGCCAGCGACGGCGTGGTTTCGCACGCGACCGTGTTCGAGCCGCCGGCCTCGTTCAAGGGCAAGCGCCCGGCGCTGGTCTACGTGCACGGCGGCCCGGTCCGGCAGATGCTGCCGGGCTGGCACTACGGCAGCTATTACTACGCCGACTACGCCAGCAACCAATGGCTGGCGAGCCAGGGCTTCGTGGTGCTGGCGCTGAACTTCCGCGCCGGCACCCAGTACGGCCAGGCCTTCCGCCGCGCCGAGAAACAGGGCCCGCGCGGTATCAGCGAATACCAGGACGTGCTGGCCGCGCAGGCCTACCTGGCCAAGCGCGACGACGTCGACGTGCGTCGGATCGGCATCTACGGCGGCTCCTACGGCGGCTTCCTGACCGCCTCGGCTCTCGCGCGCAATTCCGACCTGTTCGCGGCCGGGGTCGATCGCCACGGCGTCCACGATTGGCGCGAGAGCGCCAAGGGCGGCGACAACAGCGGCCTGTGGGGGCTCGGCCCGGACGAACTGGAACTGGCCTGGCGGTCCTCGCCGGCCGCTCACGTCGACAGCTGGCGTTCGCCGGTGCTGTTCGTGCACGGGGACGACGACCGCGCGGTGAAATTCTCCCAGAGCGTGGATCTGGTCGAGCGCCTGCGCGCGCGCGACGTGCCGGTCGAGACCCTGGTCCTGCCCGACGAAGACCATTTCTTCCTGCGTCATGCGACCTGGCTGCAGGTCCATCGCAGTACCATGGAGTTCTTCCGCCGGCAGCTGAAGCCCGGCGCCGATTGAGCGAACGCATGACGCCGCACCCGAGCGAACCCGTCTACCGCCTGCACCGCGGCAACGCGCCCTTGCTGATCAGCCTGCCGCACGACGGTTCGCTGATCCCCGACGCGCTGGCCGCGCGCATGGTCGACTCGGCGCGGCGCGCGCCGGACACCGACTGGCACGTGTCGCGCCTGTACGCGCTGGCGCGCGCGTTCGGCGCCTCGATCCTCGTGCCGAGCTATTCGCGCTACGTGGTCGACCTGAACCGCCCGCCCGACGACACTTCGCTGTATCCCGGGCAGAACACCACCGGCCTGTGTCCGGCGGTGCAGTTCAGCGGCGAGGCGGTGTATCTCGACGGGCAGGCACCGACGCCGGACGAGGTCGCCGAGCGCGTCGAATTGTATTGGCGCCCGTATCACGACACCCTCGTCGCCGAGCTCGACCGCATCCGCGGCGAGCACGGCCGCGCGGTGTTATGGGAAGGCCATTCGATCCGCGGCGAGGTGCCGTTCCTGTTCGAGGGCCGCTTGCCCGACCTCAACCTCGGCACCGCCGCCGGCAAGAGCTGCCTGCCGGAACTGCAGGTCCGCCTCGAACGCATCCTGGCGGCGCAGAGCGACTACGAATGGGTGGCCAACGGCCGCTTCAAGGGCGGCTACATCACCCGGCACTACGGCGATCCCGAGATCGGCGTGCAGGCGGTGCAGCTGGAGATCAGCCAGCGCAACTACATGGACGAGAGCTCCTTCGCCTACGACGAAAGCAAGGCGGTGCGCCTGCAGGTCGTGATCGAGGCCTTGCTGCGCGCGACCCTGGACACCGGCGAGGCATGACCCGGGCGCCGACGGCGCCGTTGCTGAGCCCCGGCCAGGCACGCGCGCTGCACCTGTCCGCGCAAGGCCTGCTGGCCCGCCCGCGCCGGCGCGCGCGCCGGCCGGATTTGCTCGCGGCGATCGCGCGCATGCAGTTGCTGCAGATCGACACCATCCACGTGGTCGCGCGCAGCCCGTACCTGGTGCTGTTTTCGCGGGTCGGCGCTTACCGCGCGCGCTGGCTGGAAGAACTGCTGGCCGAACGCGAGATCTTCGAGGTCTGGGCGCACGAGGCCTGTTTCGCGCCGATGAGCGACTACCTGCTGCATCGCAACGCCTTGCCGCAACGCGCGCACCATTGGGCGATCCGCAACGCCCAGCGGCATCGCCAGAGCAGCGGCGCCAAGATCGACCGCCTGCTCGGTCATATCCGCGAGTTCGGCGCGGTGAAGTCCTCGGACTTCGAACGCGGGCCCGCATCCGCCGGCGGCGGCTGGTGGGGCTGGAAGGACGAGAAGCGCTGGCTCGAAGCCGGCTTCGCCCTGGGCGAGCTGATGGTCGCGCGGCGCGACAATTTCCACCGCGTCTACGATCTGGCCGAACGAGTCGCCGGCGTGGCGGTGCCCGGCTGGGACAGCACGCCGATCGACGCCGCAACGGTGCGGCGCGAGACCTTGCTCAAGTCGGTGCGCGCGCTGGGCATCGCCCAGGCGCGCTGGGTCGCCGATTATTTCCGCCTGCGGCCGCGCTTGCGCGATGCGGACCTGGCCGAACCGGTCGAGGCCGGGGAGCTGTTGCGGGTCGAGGTCAAGGGCTGGGCCGCGCCGGGCTATGTCCATCGCGATCATGCCGAGGCCCTCGCCCTGGCCGCGGCCGGTCGCCTGCGCGCGACCCACTCGACCCTGCTGTCGCCGTTCGATCCGGTGGTCTGGGACCGCGAACGCGCCAGCGAATTCTTCGGTTTCGACTACACCCTGGAGTGCTACACCCCGGAGCCGAAGCGCCGCTACGGCTATTTCGTCCTGCCGATCCTGGTGCGCGGGCGACTGGTCGGCCGCCTGGATGCGAAGGCGCACCGCGCCGAGGGCGTGTTCGAGGTCAAGGCCTTGTACCTGGAGGAGGGCGTCGCCGCCGACGAGGCCCTGGCCGCCGAAATCGCGCGGGCGATCGACGATTGCGCGCGCTGGCACGAGGCGCCGGCGGTGCGCTTGAACCGTTGCCGGCCGGCGGCGTTCGCACCCCTGCTGAGGCGTGCGCTCGGCGCCGCAGCGGCGGCTTGAACGGCGGCGGCCTAGCCTCGCGGGTTCAGCCGCGGGTTCAGCCGCCGGTTCAGTCGATCAGTTGAACTTCGAAATCAGCACGCTCGCGCCGATCAGCCCCGCCAGCGCAATCAGGTTCAGCACCAGCGCCGGCACCGCGATGCTGCGGCGTTCGCGGCACAGCAGTGCGGTGCCCGCGAGCAAGCTGCCGAACAACCAGCTCGCCGCGGTGAACAGGATCGCGCGGCCGGTGCATTGCAGGCTCCAGGAGCCGCATTGCTCGTCCGAGGTCAGGCCGAAGACGAACAGCCAGGCCAGGACCGGACCGAGCAGCAGGGCGAACCAGGCCAGCACGCCGAACAAACGCCCGCGCGGATTTTCGAAGCCGGCGGGAAAGGCATCGGCCAGCGCCTCGGCGTAGGCATCGGCATCGCGCTCGCTCAAGGCACCTTCGAACCGTTCAACGGCCATGGCGCGGTCCCTCCGTAAGGCGCCCACCCGGGGCGGGCAGTGGGTGGCCGGGACAGGACGGCATATCGATCTCCTGGTCCGGCGATGCGCTCAAGCTGCCGCAAGTCGCGGCATGACGGCGTGATGCCGGAGACAACGCCGCAAGGCGGGCGTTGCGAAAAAGAAACGCGTCGCGCCAGGAGCCCGTACTCCTCGGATAAACGCCGTTTCCGGCGAAGATCGTCCAGGAGCCACGGCTGCCGCGAACGGCGCGGAGGTCATGTAAAACGCTGGCGGCGCCAGGCCGGCAGGGGGCACGCGGCGGCCTCGGCGGCCCGCTATGGGCCAAGGCGCAGTCGCCGAGCCACGCCGGCCGGGCCCTGGCTGGATTACGCGCCGCGCCTGGACGGCAAAAAACAAACGCCGCACGAGGCGGCGTTCGTCCGTGGCCATCGGGGCAGGGCGGGGTTCAGACTTCGAGCGTCGCCAGGTCGCCCTTGGTTTCGAGCCAGGACTTGCGGTCGCTGGCGCGCTTCTTGGCCAGCAGCATGTCCATCAGCGAATGGGTCTGGGCGTTGTCGTCGATGGTCAGCTGGACCAGGCGGCGGGTGTCGGGGTGGATGGTCGACTCGCGCAGCTGCGAGGCGTTCATCTCGCCCAGGCCCTTGAAGCGGGTGACGTTGACCGCGCCGCTGAGGCCCTTCTTGCGGTCGCCTTTCTCGCGCTCGATCTTTTCCAGGAGGATGCGTTTTTCCTCCTCGTCGAGCGCGTAGAACACGGTCTTGCCCACGTCGACGCGGAACAGCGGCGGCATCGCCACGAAGATGTGGCCGCTGGCGACCAGCGCCGGGAAGTGGCGCAGGAACAGGGCGCTGAGCAGGGTCGCGATGTGCAGGCCGTCGGAGTCGGCGTCGGCGAGGATCACCACCTTGCCGTAGCGCAGGCCGCTGATGTCTTCCTTGCCCGGGTCGCAGCCGATCGCGACCGCCAGGTCGTGCACTTCCTGCGAGCCCAGCACGCTGCCGGAGGCGACTTCCCAGGTGTTGAGGATCTTGCCGCGCAGCGGCAGGATCGCCTGGAAATCCTTGTCGCGGGCCTGGCGCGCGCTGCCGCCGGCCGAATCGCCCTCGACCAGGAACAGCTCGGTGCGCGAGAGGTCCTGCGAGCTGCAGTCGGCGAGCTTGCCGGGCAGGGCCGGGCCCTGGGTGATCTTCTTGCGGGTGATCTGCTTTTCGGTCTTCAGGCGCGCGGCGGCGCGCTCGATCGCCAGCTGGGCGATGCGCTCGCCGAGCTCGGTATGTTGGTTCAGCCACAGCGAGAACGCATCGTGGGCGGCGCCCTCGACGAAGCCGGCGGCCTGGCGCGAGGACAGGCGTTCCTTGGTCTGGCCGCTGAACTGCGGGTCGGTCATCTTGATGCTGAGCACGAAGGCGACCCGGTCCCAGACGTCTTCCGGGGCCAGCTTGACGCCGCGCGGCAGCAGGTTGCGGAAGTCGCAGAACTCGCGCAGCGCATCGGTGAAGCCGGTGCGCAGGCCGTTGACGTGGGTGCCGTGCTGAGCGGTCGGGATCAGGTTGACGTAGCTTTCCTGGACCAGCTCGCCGTCGGGTACCCAGGCCACCGCCCAGTCGACCACTTCGGTGTCCTTCTTGAGCTGGCCGACGAACAGCTCCGGCGGCAGCAGTTCGCGCTGCGGCTGGCCGTCGCGCAGCTCGCCCGACAGATAGTCGCGCAGGCCGTCTTCGAAATACCACTCGATGCGCTCGCCGCTGGCCTCGTCGAACAGCTTGACGTTGAGGCCGGGGCACAGCACCGCCTTGGCGCGCAGCACGTGCTTGATCGAGCGCAGGTTGAACTTGGGCGTGTCGAAATACTTCGCGTCGGGCCAGAAGCGCACGCGCGTGCCGGTGTTCTTCTTGCCGACCGTGTTCACCACTTCCAGCGGGGTGGCGCGGTCGCCGTTCTGGAAGGTCATGCGGTATTCGTTGCCGTCGCGCTTGATGTGCACTTCGACCAGCTTAGACAGCGCGTTGACCACGCTCACGCCGACGCCGTGCAGGCCGCCGGAGAAGGTGTAGTTCTTGTTGCTGAACTTGCCGCCCGCATGCAGGCGGGTGAGGATCAGCTCGACGCCGGGGATGCCTTCCTCGGGGTGGATGTCGACCGGCATGCCGCGGCCGTCGTCGGAGACCTCGCAGCTGCCGTCGGCGTGCAGGACGACCTCGATGCTGCGGGCGTGGCCGGCCAGCGCCTCGTCGACCGCGTTGTCGATGACCTCCTGCGCCAGATGGTTCGGGCGGGTGGTGTCGGTGTACATGCCCGGGCGTCGTTTGACGGGGTCCAGCCCGGAGAGGACTTCGATGTCGGCGGCGTTATAGCGACTGCTCATTAACTGAAGGGCGTGGCCGTGGTGTTCGGAGCGGCGAGGATGGCGACGGCGGGCTAGGTGGTCAAGCCGGGCGGCGTGAAGAATCGGCGCCAAGCTTGCCGCGCCTGCGTCTCGGCCGCTGAGACCGGACCGCACCGGTGCGCTGGCGTAGCCGCGGCGGTCGCGCCGGCGCGGCTTGATATCGGTCGATTCAGCCACCAGCATGGGGGTAGGGGTTAGGGTCCGCCCCGTCGCTCAGGGAAGCGGTGCGCCGAATGGCGCTCTGCCCACGACACGCGGCGCGGTCGATCGCGCCGGTCCCCATTCCGTCAGGAGGCCACACCATGAACATCCGCAAGCTCGTGCTCCCCGCCGCCATCGCCGCCGCCCTGGCCATGCTGGTCGCGCCTGCCGCATTCGCGCAGCAGGACCCGCAGGCCGAGGCCAAGAAAGCCGAAGAGGCCAAAAAAGCCGAGGATGCGAAGAAGGCCGAGGCCCAGAAGAAGGCCAAGGCCGACAAGAAGCAGTCCGGCGACCGCGGCGTCGAGCCGGAAGAGGAAGGCGACAAGTAATCCGGTCGCGTCATCCGCCAGGTTTCCCCGAACGCCCCGGCTCGCCGGGGCGTTTTCGTTGCTGCCGACGGCGTCCGGCGCACTGCGGCGCTCTTGGCCGGCTGGCAGGGGGATTTCGCCTGTCCGGGGTAGTTCATCGCAAGGCCGCCGGTAGCGTTATCCGCTACTTCGCGCGCGACCCGGCTAGCCGGCGCCTGAACGGACCGCCGCCCTCTAGCATCGGCCTACGTCGCAGCAGCGGCCGGTGACGAAGCTGGGGAGTCGCAAATGAAACGATGGCTGTTCGACCTGGCGCGAGTGGCGCTCGCCCTGTGCCTGGAAGTGCTCGGGTTGTGGGCTGCCCTGGCATTCATGCCGCTCAGCGACGAGTTCGAGACGTTCGGACTGACCTCGCTGCTGGCGGTGGTCGCTATCCTTGCGGCGACCGGTGGACTCGCCGGATGGGTGGCGCGCCGTTACTTCCTGGCGCCGGCCTTGTTGCCGTTATGGCTATCGTGGGCGGCGTTCATCAGCCTGGACCAATGGTCCGATGTCAAACTCGGCGAAGGGACTTACTTCGACGGGGTCGTCAGGCACGCGGCGATGGTGGCGGCCACCAGTGTCGCCTTGGCCGCCGGCGTCCTGTCGGGCTACCGTGGCGCACGGCGGTCATGTCCGGCCACGGCCGTACCCGGCTAAGCACGAACCGAGGAGAATGCAGTATTGGCGATTCGTATCGTCAGACTCGGCAGCCCGCGCCTGGACGGCGAGGGCACCCGCATCGGCACGGTGCGGCGGCCGCCGCGCGGGGTGCCGAAGCGCGAATTCGCGACCCGGGACTGGTACGACGTCTGGTTCCCGAACCTGGCGCCGAGCGCGGAGGCGGTCAGGCTCGGCCAGGAAGCGCAGACTCCGGCTCAGTGGAATGCGTTCGTGCGCAGGTACCGGGCCGAGATGGCCACACCCGACAACGGCCACGCCCTGCAATTGCTCGCGACCCTGTCGCAGCACACCGATTTCTCGGTCGGCTGTTATTGCGAGGACGAGGCGCGCTGCCATCGCTCGGTGCTGCGCGAACTGCTGGCCGGCAAGGGCGCCAAGCTGGCCTGAGGTGCTGCGAGCCCCTGGGGGCGGCGTTCCATGGTGCCGCGATCGGCCGCCCCTGCGCCTGCGGTCGAAGCGGCGCGGCCGCGGCTTGCGCCGTTCCCACCCTTGGAGCCTGGCCGCGACCTGAGCGCTCGCGGGAAGGGGCCGCCCGCAATCCTCGAGGCCGCAGGCCGACAGCTCGCCGACATCGGCCGATAATCGGCCGATTCCGCGGTCGCCTTGCCGCATCGGGCTTCTCGGGTCCTCCAGGCGACCGCCGGCGCTGTCAAGCAGTCGCGGCTTCACCTTCAAGCCTGTAAACTGCGGCTTTCCAGCGGCAGCAAAATCCATGACTCCCCTGATTTTCGTCACCGGCGGCGTGGTGTCCTCCTTGGGTAAGGGCATCGCGGCAGCCTCGTTGGCGGCCATCCTCGAAGCGCGCGGGCTGCGCGTGACGATGATGAAGCTCGACCCCTACATCAACGTCGATCCGGGCACGATGAGCCCGTTTCAGCACGGCGAGGTCTACGTCACCGACGACGGTGCCGAGACCGACCTCGACCTCGGCCACTACGAGCGCTACCTGCGCACCCGCCTGAGCCGCAAGAATTCGATCACGACCGGACGGATCTACGAGAACGTGATCCGCAAGGAACGCCGCGGCGACTACCTCGGCGGCACCGTCCAGGTCATCCCGCACATCACCGACGAGATCAAGCGCTGCATCGTCGAGGCCACCGAAGGCTTCGACGTCGCCCTGGTCGAGGTCGGCGGCACGGTCGGCGACATCGAGTCGCTGCCGTTCCTCGAAGCGATCCGCCAGCTGCGCACCGAGCGCGGCCCCGAGCACGCCTTGTTCATGCACCTGACCCTGGTGCCGTTCATCGCTGCTGCGGGCGAGTTGAAGACCAAGCCGACCCAGCACTCGGTCAAGGAACTGCGTTCGATCGGCATCCAGCCCGACGTCCTGCTGTGCCGCAGCGAACAGCCGCTGCCCGACAGCGACCGCCGCAAGATCGCCCTGTTCACCAACGTGCCCGAAAAAGCGGTCATCTCGGCGGTCGATCTCGACAACATCTACAAGCTGCCGCAGTGGTTCCACGAGCAGGGCCTGGACGCGATCGTCCTCGACCGCCTGCGTATCCAGGCCGGCCCGGCCGACCTGCGCGAATGGAACGAAGTGGTCGACGCCACCGAGCATCCGGTCGACGAGGTCACCATCGCCGTGGTCGGCAAGTACATCGACCACCAGGACGCCTACAAGTCGTTGTCGGAAGCGCTCAAGCACGGCGGCCTGCGCCAGCGCACCAAGGTCAAGCTGAAGTGGCTGGAATCCAGCGAGATCGAGCGCGACGGCGTGGAATCGCTGAAGGGCGTCGACGGTATCCTGGTGCCGGGCGGCTTCGGCGATCGCGGCTTCGAAGGCAAGGTCGCGACCGCGAACTACGCGCGCGAACACAAGATTCCGTACTTCGGCATCTGCTACGGCATGCAGGCCGCGGTAGTCGATTACGCGCGCCACGTCGCCGGCCTCGACAACGCCAACAGCACCGAGAACGACAAGAACAGCCCGCATCCGGTCATCGGCCTGATCACCGAGTGGCGCACCGCCACCGGCGAAGTCGAACGCCGCAGCGAAACCAGCGACCTCGGCGGCACCATGCGCCTGGGCCTGCAGGACCAGCGGATCAAGCCGGGCACCCTGGCGCGCGAGTTGTACGGCAAGGACGTGGTCGGCGAGCGCCACCGCCACCGCTACGAGTTCAACAACCGCTATCGCAGCCAGCTCGAGGACGCCGGCCTGGTGATCTCGGCCAAGTCGATGGACGACCTGCTGGTCGAGATGGTCGAACTGCCGCGCAGCGAGCATCCCTGGTACCTGGCCTGCCAGGCGCACCCGGAATTCCTGTCGACGCCGCGCGACGGCCACCCGCTGTTCATCGGTTTCGTGCGCGCCGCGCGCGAGGCCAAGGCCGGCGGCAAGCTGTTGAAGGAAGTGCGGGGATGAACCCCGCCGCGCCCGCCGCTTCCATTGCGTCCGCGCCGCTGAAAACCGCGGCGATCCTGGGCGTGGCCGGGGCGGCGGTGCTGGTGTCCGGTCTGGCCGTATCGCGCGTCGCCGGGCTGCTCGCCGGCTTTTATGTACTCGGCGCGGCGTCGATCGCCGTGCCTTTGCTGCTGCTCGCCGTCATCGCGCTGGCGATCGGCGCGGTGAGTCATCTGCGTCATCGTCGCAACGCGGGATCGGCGTCCGATTCCGCGTCGGCCTCTCTTGGGAACACACAATGAAACTCTGCGGTTTCGACGTAGGCCTCGATCAACCGTTCTTCCTGATCGCCGGCCCGTGCGTGATCGAGTCGATGCAGCTGCAGCTCGACGTCGCCGGACAGCTCAAGGAAATCACCTCCGCGCTCGGCATTCCCTTCATCTTCAAGTCCAGCTTCGACAAGGCCAACCGCACCTCGGCGACGAGCTTCCGCGGCCCGGGCATGGAAGAGGGGCTCAAGGTCCTGGCCGAGGTCAAGCGCCAGATCGGCGTGCCGGTGCTGACCGACGTGCACGAATACACGCCGATGGACGAGGTTGCCTCGGTCGTCGACGTGCTGCAGACCCCGGCCTTCCTGTGCCGCCAGACCGACTTCATCCAGAAGGTCGCGCGCGCCGGCAAGCCGGTCAACATCAAGAAGGGCCAGTTCCTGTCGCCGTGGGAGATGAAGCACGTCACCGCGAAGGCCCAGGCCACCGGCAACCAGCAGATCATGGCCTGCGAACGCGGCGCGAGCTTCGGCTACAACAACCTGGTCAGCGACATGCGCTCGCTGTCGGTGATGCGCGACACCGGTTGCCCGGTGGTGTTCGACGCGACCCACTCGGTGCAGTTGCCCGGGGGCATGGACGGCAAGTCCGGCGGCCAGCGCGAGTTCGTGCCGGTGCTGGCGCGCGCGGCGATCGCGGTCGGCGTGTCGGGGGTGTTCATGGAAACCCATCCGCGCCCCGAGGAAGCCTTGTCCGACGGCCCCAACGCGGTGCCGCTGCCGAAGATGCGCGCGCTGCTCGAGACCATGGTCGAGCTGGACCGCATCACCAAGAAGAACGGTTTTTTGGAACAAGATTTCTGATGCCGCCGGCGTTGCGGTGCGAGCCCGGCCGCCAAGCGGCCGCCGTCGGGCCGGGGCGTCCGTCGTCCCGCCCGCGCTCCCGTCCGCATTCCGGTCCGCATCCCGCCCGGCGCCCCCCGGGCCGGCTTGAGCTCTCGCGCGGTTCCGCCCGCGCGGTGTCCTCGCCGCTGCGGACCGAGTCGATCCGCCACCGAATGTCGCCAATTTCGACGGCGCCCACCCGGGCCGGCCGCGAACTCGGCTATCGTTCGTCCCGACCCCTTTCCCACTGAACTCCAACGCCTCCGACATGAGCACGATCACCCAGATCCACGCCCGCGAAATCCTCGACAGCCGAGGCAACCCGACCCTGGAAGCCGAGGTCACCCTGGCCGACGGCAGCTTCGGCCGCGCCCTGGTCCCCTCCGGCGCCTCGACCGGCAGCAAGGAAGCGGTCGAACTGCGCGACGGCGACAAGACCCGTTACCTCGGCAAGGGCGTGCGCAAGGCCGTCGAGAACGTCAACACCACCATCGCCCAGGCGCTCAAGGGTCTGGACGCGACCGACCAGGCCGGCCTCGACCGCCGCATGATCGATCTCGACGGCACCGAGAACAAAGGCCGCCTGGGCGCCAACGCGCTGCTCGGCGTTTCCATGGCCAACGCGCATGCGGTCGCCGCTTCGCGCAAGCTGCCGTTGTGGAAGCACATCGCCGGCGACCGCGCCGCGGTGCTGCCGGTGCCGATGATGAACATCATCAACGGCGGCGCCCATGCCGACAACAACGTCGACCTGCAGGAATTCATGATCCTGCCGGTGGGCGTGCCGACCTTCGCCGAGGCGCTGCGCGCCGGCGCCGAGGTGTTCCATGCGTTGAAGTCGGTGCTCAAGGGCCGCGGCCTCAGCACCGCGGTCGGCGACGAGGGCGGTTTCGCCCCCGACCTGCGCAGCAACGAAGAAGCGCTGGAAACCATTCTCGAAGCGATCGGCAAGGCCGGCTACAAGGCCGGCGAAGACATCCTGCTGGGCCTGGACGTCGCCTCCACCGAGTTCTACGACAACGGCAAGTACCACCTCGTCGGCGAAGGCAAGCGCCTGACCAGCGAGCAGTTCGTCGACTTCCTGGCCGGCTGGGCCGCGCAATACCCGATCGTGACCATCGAAGACGGCATGGCCGAGGACGACTGGGCCGGCTGGAAGCTGCTGACCGACAAGCTCGGCAACAAGGTGCAGCTGGTCGGCGACGACCTGTTCGTGACCAACCCGAAGATCTTCAAGGAAGGCATCGACAAGGGCGTGGCCAACTCGATCCTGATCAAGGTCAACCAGATCGGCACCCTGACCGAGACCCTGGAAGCGATCGCGATGGCCGACGCGGCCAAGTACGCGGCCGTGGTCTCGCACCGTTCGGGTGAAACCGAGGACACCACCATCGCCGACATCTCGGTGGCGACCACCGCCACCCAGATCAAGACCGGCTCGCTGTGCCGCAGCGACCGCGTCGCCAAGTACAACCAGTTGCTGCGCATCGAAGAGCAGCTCGGCGCCGCGGCGAAGTACGCCGGCCGCGATGCGTTCGTGTCGCTGCGTCGCTGAGCGCGGCTGAGTCGCGATGGTCGAGAAGACGGGCAAGCCCTGGCTGAGCGTGCTGGTACTGGCGCTGCTGGCGCTGCTCGCTTTTCTGCAGTATCGGCTGTGGTGGGCCGGCGGCGGCAGCGGCGGCAGCGTCGCCGCGCTGCAGGCCCAGGTCGACGGCCAGATCCGCGAGAACGAAGGGCTGGAGCAACGCAACGGCGCGCTCGCGGCCGAAGTCGAGGACCTCAAGTCCGGCGAGGCCGCGGTCGAGGAACGCGCGCGCAGCGAGCTGGGCATGATCAAGCCCGGCGAGACCTTCTACCGCGTGGTCGAGGCCAGGCCGCAGGCGCCGGGGGCGAATGCGGCCGCGGCGGTCAGCGCGGTGCAGAACGGCGCCGTGCCGGGCGAGCAGGCCGCGCCGGACGAATCGACCCTGGAAGAACAGGTCGACGAACCGCCGAGCGAATTGCCGCCGCCGGCGCCCGACACGTTGCCGTCCCCGGCGCAGTCCGAACCGCCGGCCCCGGTGCGCGAGCGGCCGGCGCATTGAGGCGATGAACGCGGCGACGCCTTCGCGCCTGGGTTTTTTCGAGGAATACGACGCATGATCTGGGCCGTGATTCCCGCCGCCGGCCGCGGCCAGCGCTTCGGCGGGCCGACGCCGAAACAGTATCAGCAGGCGGCCGGCAAGCCGCTGATCGAGCACGCCCTGCACGCTCTGCTCGCGCATCCACGCGTGGTCGGGGCGATGGTCGCGTTGTCGCCCGGCGACAGCTTGTGGCCGGGCTGGAGCGAGTTCCACGGCAAGCCGGTGCTGCGCTGCATCGGCGGCGGCGAGCGCGCCGACTCGGTGCTGGCCGCCTTGCGCGCGCTGCCCGACGAGGTTGGCGAGGCCGCCCTGGTGCTGGTCCACGACGCGGCCCGGCCGAACCTGCGCGGCGACGATCTCGACCGGCTGGTCGCGGCGGCCGAAGCCAGCGCCGACGGCGCGATCCTCGGCGCGCCCCTGCGCGACACCCTGAAGCGCGCCGCCGACGGCCGCATCGCCGCGACCGAGCCGCGCGACGGTCTGTGGCGCGCGTTCACTCCGCAGGCGTTCCGACGCGGCGCGCTGACCGCGGCGCTGGAGGCGGCGGCGCAGGCCGGGGTGATCGTCACCGACGAAGCCTCGGCGATGGAGCGCATGGGCGCGAAACCGCGCCTGGTCGAGGGCCGCGAAGACAATCTGAAGGTGACCACGCCGGCGGATCTGGCGTTGGCGGACTACCTGTTGACAACATTTGGGAGATCGAAGTGAGGAGTGAAAAGTGAGGAGTGAGCTAAGGCGCCGCATGCCGGCGCAACGCTCGGCTCCTGCTTCCGCTCACTCCCGAGTCCTCTTCGCTCACTCCTTCTGTGAGGGGTGAGGAGCGAGCGAAGGCGCGGCATGCCGGCGCCAACGCTCCGGCTCCCGCTTCAACTCACTCCTCTTCGCTCGCTTCTTTACCGCAGGTCCACTCATGAACATTCGCATCGGCCAAGGCTACGACGTCCACGCATTCGGCGACGGCGACCACATCATGCTCGGCGGGGTGCGGGTGCCGCACGACCGCGGCGTGGTCGCGCATTCCGATGGCGACGTGGTCATCCATGCGCTGTGCGATGCGCTGCTCGGCGCGCTCGCGCTCGGCGACATCGGCCAGCATTTCCCGCCCAGCGACGAGCGCTGGCGCGATGCCGACAGCCGCCAGTTCCTGCGCCATTGCCAGGTGCTGATCGCCGAACGCGGCTACAAACTCGGCAACGCCGACGTCACCGTGGTCTGCGAGCGTCCGAAGGTCGGCCCGCATGCGCAGGCGATGCGCGAGGCGCTGGCCGCCGATCTCGGCGTCGAGCTCGACGCGATCAGCGTCAAGGCCACCACCAGCGAACAACTCGGTTTCACCGGTCGCCGCGAAGGCATCGCGGCGATGGCGGTCTGCCTGCTGGTGTCGGCATGAGCGAGGATTCGGGGGACGGCATCGCGCAGGCGCCTGCCGAACGGGCCGCCGACGCGCAGGAGCCCGCGCTCGCGCGCGCCCACGGCGCGGCCGTGCTCGGCGCGCGCATCCGCACCTCGTCGGAGGACTTCCGGGTCGAGGAACTGCCCGGCTTCGCCGCCAGCGGCAGCGGCGAGCATCTGCTGCTGACGGTGGAGAAGCGCGGCATGAACACCGCCTTCGCGGCCAAGCGCATCGCCGCCTGGGCCGGGATCGGCGAGGTCGGCATCGGCTACGCCGGGCTCAAGGACCGGTATGCGGTGACCGTGCAGCGCTTCAGCGTGCACCTGCCCAAGCGCATCGCGCCGGACTTGGCCGGCTTGCAGGACGACGAGTTGCGTGTGCTCGACAGCCAGTGGCACGCGAAGAAGCTGCCGCGCGGCGCCTTGGCAGGCAATCGTTTCGTGCTGACCCTGCGCGAGATCGAGGGCGAGCGCGAAGCGATCGACGCGCGCCTGGCGCAGATCGCCGCGCGCGGCGTGCCCAACTACTTCGGCGAACAACGCTTCGGCCGCGACGGCGACAACGTCGCCAACGCGCTGGCGATGTTCGCCGGGCGCCGGGTGCGTCGCGAACAGCGCAGCCTGTTGCTGTCGGCGGCGCGCTCGGAACTGTTCAACCGCGCCCTCGCGGTGCGCGTGGCCGATGGCAGTTGGGACGGCCTGCGCGACGGCGCGCCGCTGACCGGGGAGGTCTGGGCGCTGGCCGGCAGCCGCAGCGTGTTCGGCCCCGAAGCCTGGAGCGAGACGCTCGCGCAACGCCTGGCGGCTTTCGACATCCACCCCAGCGGTCCCTTGTGGGGGCGCGGCGAGCTGCGCAGCACCGACCAGGTGCGGGCGCTGGAGCTGGCCGCGCTCGAAGGCGAGCAGGCCACGGCCTTGCGCGCGGGCCTGGAAGCGGCCGGGCTCGATCAGGAACGCCGCGCGCTGCGCCTGCGCCCGGACGGGCTGGCCTGGCGCTGGCTCGACGACGGCGCGCTGGAAGTGTCCTTCGCCCTGCCAGCCGGCGCTTACGCCACCGTGGTCCTGGCCGAACTCGGCGAGATCCGTTCCGGCCCGGGCTGAGCCCGGCTACACGCGACGCGGCGCTCGCGCAATCCTCGCGGGCGCCGCTGGCGACTGACCGGGAACCGCGAATTCGCCGGCGTTTTCGCCGCTTTCGGCCGTCCAGAGCGACCGTTCGTCGGATGCGGTGCGGCGGCACTGGTTCACGGTTCCGGCCGGCGTATAAGCCGAAGGTGACAGCCGGCAGGTGCCGGTTGCCGTTCGGCAGCGCCAAGCCGCCGCCGGACTCCACCGCGTCAGGGAGCCGGGTCATGAACGCTATTTCGCGTATTGCCGTCCTGTCGTTGTCGGTGCTGGGCCTGGCGGCGTGCGCCGGGACCCACACCAAGACCAGTTACGCCGAGCCGTCGTTGTCCAAACACGCCGTCGCCGGCATGTCGCGCGACGATCATTACGTCACCGCGGTCGAACGCCTGGCCAAGCGGCGCGGCATCGAAGTGGTCTGGGTCAATCCGCCGGATCGCCGCACCATGGGCGGGCACCAGCAAGAGTGACGCCGCCGGCGGGTCCGGCCGCCGAGCCCGGCTCGCGGCTCAGCGCCGTTTGCGCGGCGCCAGCAGCACCAGCACCGCTCCGGTGCCGCCCTGCGCGGGCGGCGCCGAGTGGAAGGCCAGGGTGTCGGCGCGCTGGCGCAGCATCCGGTCGACCAGGTTCTTGAGCACCGGCAGGCCGCGGCTGTCGATGTAGTCGTTGCCGCCGCCGCGGCCCTTGCCGTGGATCACCCGCACACAGCCCACGCCGTGTTCGCGGGCGTCGTTGAGAAACGCTCGCAGCAGCGCCTCGGCCTCGCGCACCGGGCTGCCGTGCAGGTCCAGCTCTTCCTGGGCCGAGATCTCGCCGCGCTTGAGCTTCGCGAATACCCGCGGCGGCAGCTCGTCGCGGCGATAACTCAGGGCATCGCCGGCTTCGAGCAGGTTTTCTTCCAGCGCGTGACGGAACTCGTCGCGGGCCTCGGCCTCGTCGCGTTCGGCCATGCGCGCGCGGGGCCGCGGCTTCGGCGAGGTCGGCGGCAGCGGCGCGTCGGGCAGGCGGCGGATCTCGCCGATCGCAGCGCGAAACAGGGCCGCGTCGTCGCTGTCGTCGTCTTCGGGACGGTCGGGTGGGGGCGTCATGGCCACAGCATAAAAGCCCCGGCCCGTCCTTGGGACCTGCGGCCCGTCGGTATCGGGCCGTCACCGGGGAAAAACCAAGCAGCGGTGCGCGCCGCGAAGTCCCCTCGCGCCGTGCGGCGCGCATGCGTCGGCGAACACCGCGTGCGCCCAGTTCAGCATGGGCGCAGGCGCGGCTGCGGGACGGCCTGTAAGAACAGACAGGTGAGGGCCGAGCGGGACCGGCGCGTCGCCGCCGGCATGATCCGGGAGGGAATCGCCGCCGGATCGAGCGGCGCCACGGCCGCCGCAGCGGCGACGGCGAGGCGGACTACAGAAAGATCAGGCCCAGCGCCACCGCACGCGCGCAGGCGGCGCGGCGGCCCTTGACGCCGAGCTTGCGCGCGGTCTGCTGCAGGTGGAAGTTCACCGTGCGCTCGCTGATCCGCAGGATCACCGAGATCTCCCATGAGGTCTTGCCGATCGCCGACCAGCGCAGCACTTCGCGCTCGCGTTCGCTGATCGTCGGCAGGGTCTGTCGCAGCCGCATCAGCCGGTCGAGGCTGGCCTGCATGCAGCTGACGAAATACACCGCCGATGCCACGGTCGGGACCATCTCGCGCGGGTCGACCACCGCGGTGTGGGTGAAAGTCATGAACGCCCAGCGCATGCCCTGCGACCAGCTCGGCACGGTGATGCCGCCGCGCAGTCCGTGCTCGCCGGCGATCTCGAGCGTGCGCCGCGCGCGCTGCCGCAGGTAGACCCGCGCGCCGAGCTCGTAACTGGTCTGGCCTCGGCAGTTCCACGACGCCGCCGGCAGGCCTTCGCGGGCCTGGATGATGCGCGGGTCGGAGCGCTCGGCCTGGGCCGAGGCGAGGCCGGGATAGGTCTTGGACCAGTCGCTGGCGAAATCCTCGAAGAAAAAGAAGTCGTCCGACGGCCCGCTGCCGAGGCCGGGCTGCAGCGTCGGCTCCTGCAGTTTCATCGCATAGCCATGATGCTGAAATCCCAGCGCCCTGGTATAGGCGGACGTGGCCGATTTCACCTCGTCGAGCGACGCGGCGCGCAACACGCGATCGATATGCTCCCAATACTGCATGCCTTGCCTGCATTCAGTCGGTACGGAGCCCATCTTAACGCCCGCCGCCGCTCCGAACGCCCCGGCCAGATCGGGTATCATCCTGCCTTTGATTGCGGAATCCTCATGCGCGTATTGGTCAGCAACGACGACGGCGTCGACGCACCCGGCATTCGCATCCTCGCCCAGGGGCTGCGCGAAGCAGGTCACGAGGTGCTCGTGGTTGCTCCCGATCGCGACCGTTCGGGCGCCAGCAATTCGCTGACTCTGGACATGCCGGTGCGCGTGCACAAGCTCGACGAATCGACCTGGCGCGTGTACGGCACGCCGACCGATTGCGTGCACGTGGCGATTACCGGCATGCTCGAGGTCGAGCCCGACATCGTCGTGTCCGGCATCAACAACACCGCCAACCTCGGCGACGACGTGATCTATTCCGGCACCGTCGCCGCGGCGATGGAAGGCCGTTTCCTCGGCCTGCCCGCGGTGGCGATGTCGCTGGCGACCGCCGACCACGTCGGCCGCCACTACGAGACCGCGGCGCGCGCGGCGGTGGAGATCATCGCCCGCCTGCGCACCGACCCGCTGCCGGCCGACACCATCCTCAACGTCAACGTGCCCGACCTGCCCTGGGGCGAGATCGCCGGCTTCGAAGTCACCCGCCTGGGCAACCGCCATCGCGCCGAGGCCTGTACTCCGCAACAGGACCCGCGCGGCCGCCAGTGGTGGTGGATCGGCGCGGCCGGCGCCGAGCAGGACGCCGGCCCGGGCACCGACTTCAACGCAGTGCGTACCGGCAACATTTCGATCACCCCGATCCATGTCGACCTGACCCGCTACCAGGCGCTCGACCAGGTCGCCAGCTGGGTCGGCGGCCTGGCCGATGCGCTCGCGCAGCCGGAGCCGCGTGCGCCGGAGTCGGTCGCATGATCCAGCGCATGCGCCTGCAGCCCGAGGCGATCGGCAGCGGCCTGACCTCGCAGCGCGTGCGCGACCGCCTGGTCGAGCGCCTGCGCGAGGCCGGCATCCGCGACGAGCGCGTGCTCAACGCGGTGCGCACCGTGCCGCGCCACTTGTTCGTCGACGAAGCGCTGGCGATGCGCGCCTACGAAGACACCGCCTTGCCGATCGGCCACGGCCAGACCATTTCCCAGCCCTGGGTGGTGGCCAAGATGACCGAGGCCCTGCTCGAAGACGGCATCCCCGGCAAGGTGCTCGAGATCGGCACCGGCTCGGGCTACCAGGCCGCGATCCTGGCCGCGCTCGGCCTGGAAGTGCATACCGTCGAACGCATCGGCGAGTTGTTGCGCACCGCGCGCAAGCGTTTCCGCCAACTCGGTCTCAACGTGCGCAGCAAGCACGATGACGGCCGCATCGGTTGGCCCGAGAATGGTCCTTTCGACGCGATCATCGTCACCGCGGCCGCGCCGGCGCTGGTCGACGCGCTGACCGACCAACTCGCGGTCGGCGGCACCCTGATCGCGCCGGTCGGCGCGTCCTCGTCGCAGTCGTTGTTGAAGCTGCGCAAGGACGCCGACGGCAACATCAGCCAACACACGCTCGCGCCGGTGGTCTTCGTGCCATTGCTGTCGGGCATGATCGACTGACACCACACCCGACAGGGGTTCGCTTTTGAAGATCTTCGGACCGCTCTACGAGCGCGCGTTGACCTGGGCCCGGCATCGCCACGCGCCGGCCTATCTCACCGGCTTGAGTTTCGTGGAAGCCATCATTTTCCCGATCATGCCCGAGGTGATGCTGGCGCCGATGTGCGTGGGCGCGCCGCGGCGCGCGTTCTGGTTCGCCACCTTGAGCCTGATCGGCTCGATGGCCGGCGCCCTGGTCGGCTACGCCTTGGGCCATTACGCCTTCGAGGCGCTCAAGCCGGTGTTCGCGGCGATGGGCATGCTGACCAGCATCGAGTCCGGCATCGCCACGGTCCAGGCCAAGATGGCCGAGTCGCCGTGGGCGGTGTTCACCTTCCTGGTGCTCGGCGGTTTCATGCCGATCCCGATGAAGGTGTTCACCTGGGCGTCGGGTATCGTCGGCGTGCCTATGCTGCAATACGTGCTGAGCATGTTGATCGGCCGCGGCAAGCGCGTGTTCCTGCTGGCGCTGGCGATCCGCATCGGCGGCGAACGCGCCGAGGCGACCTTGCGACGCTACATCGAGCCGATCGGCTGGATTGCCACGGCCATCATCGCGATCGCCGTAGTCTGGCTGATATGGCACTCGCAGCAGGGCTGAGGCCGCTGAGGACCACTGCGAACCCGCGATGACGAAACACCGGAACACGAACGCTGCACGAGGATGCGCATGATCGAGACGACCCGGACCCCGACCCTGGCGATGGCCGCCTGCGTTCTGGCCGCGCTTGCCCTGATCGGCTGTTCGAGCACCGTGGTCCGCGAACCCTCGCGCGGTCATTCCAGCCGCGGCCCCTCGCGTCCGGCGCCACCGCGTCCTTCCAGGCCCAAGCCCGGCGCGACAGTGGTCGTGCAGCGCGGCGAAGGCCTGTACCGGATCGCCACCAACAACGGCATCCAGTTGGCCGATCTCGCCGCCTGGAACGGCCTGTCGCCGCCTTACACCCTGTATCCCGGCCAGCGTCTGCGCCTGTATCCGTCCAGCGGCGGCGCCGGTCGCCCGTCCGCGGGCGCGCCAGTCAACAGCGGCAGCGCGCCGCGGCCCGCCGCGCCGGCGCCGGTCGCCGCTCCGATCAACAGCGGCATCCGCTGGCGCTGGCCGGCGGACGGCCCCTTGCTGAGCCGCTACGTCGCCAACGAGCCGACCAAGCAGGGCGTCGACATCGGCGGCTCCAGCGGCGCCGCGGTGCGCGCCGCGGCCGACGGCGTGGTGGTGTATTCCGGCACCGGCCTGGTCGGCTATGGCGAGCTGATCATCGTCAAGCACAACGAACAATGGCTGTCGGCCTACGGCCACAACCGCAAGCGCTTGGTCAACGAAGGCCAGGTGGTCAAGTCCGGCGAGCAGATCGCCGAGATGGGCCGCAGCGGCGCGGCGCGCGACATGCTGCACTTCGAGGTGCGCTACAACGCCAAGCCGGTCGACCCGCTGCTGTATTTGCCGGCGAGGTAAGCCGGCGAAACAAGCCGGCGCGGGCTCAGCCCGGCCGGGCCGGCGCGGAACCCCGGCACAGCGAACTCGTGCGCGAGTAATCGCTGCCCCAGGTGCGGAAACCGGCGCTGTCGATATGCAGATGGCGGCGATCGTAGAAGCCGAGGCCGAAGCCGGTCGCCTCGCCGCGGCGGCGCCAGAACCCGCACAGCTCGCGGGCCGGCGCATCGGCGGCCAGGTCGAAATCATAGGCGCCGCCGCTCATGTGGCGGCTGCGCGAGCTGCCGCCTTCGCAGCGGTTGAGGGCCGGGTCGCGATAGCCGGAGGTGATTTCGGCGCCATCGAGCAGCCTGGCCCGGCGCAGTTCGCCGATCAGCCGCAGCGTGCGCAAGGTATCCGGCCAGGCCGGTTTCGGCGGCAGCGCGAACTCGGGCGCGCCGCATATCCGCCAGCGGCGCCCGCTGCGCAACAACTGGCTCAGCGGCACGACGTCGGCGGCGCCGTGGGCGCGCAGGTAGTCGCGGTACTCCTCGACTGCAGCCCGTCGGCCGTCGTCGAGCCAGCGCTGGTAACGCTCGGCCGGCGAGGGCAGGGCGCAGGCGCCGAGCAGGATCCCCACGATTGCCAGGGTCGGGGCGAACAGGAAGGCCGGCCGCCGCGAATGCGGCGCGGCCGGCTTCATGCGCCGAGCACGAACCCCATGACCACGCGCCGGCCTTCGCCGGCCAGCACGTTGAAGGTGCGCGCGGCGGCGGGGTTGGTCATGGTTTCCAGGCCGACGCCGCGGCCGAGGCAGGCGGCCAGGGTCGCTGCCGGGGGAAAAGCCTGGGTCGCGCCGCAGCCGAGCACGATCAATTCGGGCTCCAGCGCGAACAGCGGCGCCAGGTCCTCGATGCCCAGGGTTTTCACGTCGCGCACCGACCAGTCTTCGATCAATCGGTTCGGCGCGAGGATGAAGCTGCGTTCCAGGCGGCGATCGTTGACCAGGGCGACCTGGCCGTCGGCGCCGCGCAGGAAGAACTCGTGATCGGGGCGTTCCAGGGTCAGCAGCATGGGGCGGGAATCGAAATCGGGAGGCCGGAATCGGGAAGCGGGATGACTGGAAGCCTGAGTGGAACAGGGCCGGGGCGTTCGGATTTCCTATGCCCCCAGTCCGGGCCTCATCAAGTCCGCGGCAGGACGATCTGGCGCTTTTCCTTGCTCGGGCGGTACAGCACGGCGGTGTGGCCGATGCGTTGGACCAGGGCGGCATCGGTACGCTCGGCGATCTCAGCGATGGCTGCGTCGCGAGTGTCGCGGTCTTCGGCGCCGACCTTGATCTTGATCAGTTCGTGGTGCTCGAGGGCGCTATCGACCTCGGCGACCAGCGCATCGGTGATGCCCTTGCCGCCGACCTGGAGCATGGCCTTGAGGTCGTGGGCCTGTCCGCGCAGGAAACGGGTCTGGGCGGAGGTCAACAGGGTGGGCATTGGGTCACACGAACGGAGCGGGAGGGGCGCTCAGGGTATCATGGCGTCCCCAACCCCCACCGGGACGGCCGCCCGCCCATGGCGACCCGCAGCAAAAGCAGCCAGCGCTGGCTCAAGGAACACTTCTCCGACCCCTTCGTGAAGAAGGCCAAGGCCGAAGGCCTGCGTTCGCGCGCCGCCTACAAACTCGAAGAGCTGGTCGAGCGCGACCGCCTGCTCAAGCCGGGCATGGTCGTGGTCGACCTGGGCGCCGCCCCGGGCGGCTGGTCGCAGTGGCTGCGCCAGGAGCTCGATCGCCTGAACGCGGCCAAGCCGGGCCGGATCATCGCCCTGGACATCCTGGAGATGCCGGGCCTGGCCGGGGTCGAGTTCATCCTCGGCGATTTCCGCGAGGACGAGGTCCTGGCCCAGCTCGAACAGGCCCTGGCCGGGCAGACCGTGGACCTTGTGCTGTCGGACATGGCCCCCAATATGAGCGGTGTGGACGCGGTGGACCTGCCGCGGGCGATGCACCTTTCCGAGCTGGCGATGGATTTCGCCGACCGGCATTTAAGGGTCGACGGCACCTTCCTGATCAAGCTGTTCCAGGGCGTGGGCTTCGACGATTACGTGCGGGAACTGCGCCGTCGCTACGCCAAGGTCTCGATCCGCAAGCCGGCGGCCTCGCGCAAGCGATCCCCGGAGGTGTATGCGCTGGCGCAGGGCAAGCGGGCCGTCCCGACCTGAACGCCAGGGCGTCGGGCCGACGGACGGCCGGCCGACCCACCTGCTTTGGGCAGGTGTCCGGCCGCGGGTGGTGTGACAATCTGAGCGGTACCGCCGGCGCAAGAGGCGTCGGAGGACACGAGGCCCCACAGGGCCGCAGGCTAGGAAATACATGAACGATTTGGCCAAGAATTTGCTGCTTTGGGTAATCGTCGCCGTCGTGCTGATGGTGGTGTTCCAGGCGTTCGGCCCGCGTACGCCCAGCACCGAAGCGATCCCCTACGATCAGTTCATCGCTCAAGTCCAGAGCGACCGGATCAAGGAGATCAAGTTCTCCGACGACCGCACGACGATCACCGGCACGCGCAAGGACGACACCAAGTTCACGACCTACGCTGCGCAGGACCCGTACCTGATCAACGACCTGCTCAACCACAAGGTCGAGACGGTGCAGACGCCGCAGTCGAGCAGCCCGTCGCTGGTGGTGATCCTGATCAACGTCCTGCCCTGGCTGCTGTTCATCGGCATCTGGGTGTATTTCATGCGCCAGATGCAGCAGGGCGGCAGCAAGGGGGCGATGAGCTTCGGCCGTTCGCGCGCCAAGCTGCAGGGCGAGGACCAGGTCAAGGTGACCCTGGCCGACGTCGCCGGCTGCGACGAGGCCAAGGAAGAAGTCGGCGAGTTGGTCGAGTTCCTGCGCGACCCCTCCAAGTTCCAGAAGCTCGGCGGCAAGATCCCGCGCGGCGTGCTGATGGTCGGCCCGCCGGGCACCGGCAAGACTCTACTCGCGCGCGCCATCGCCGGCGAGGCCAAGGTGCCGTTCTTCAGCATTTCCGGTTCCGACTTCGTCGAGATGTTCGTCGGCGTCGGCGCCAGCCGCGTGCGCGACATGTTCGAGCAGGCCAAGAAGCATGCCCCGTGCATCATCTTCATCGACGAAATCGACGCGGTCGGCCGCCATCGCGGCGCCGGTCTCGGCGGCGGTCACGACGAGCGCGAGCAGACCCTCAACCAGTTGCTGGTCGAGATGGACGGTTTCGAAGGCGGCGAAGGCGTGATCGTGATCGCCGCGACCAACCGCCCCGACGTGCTCGACCCGGCGCTGCTGCGTCCGGGCCGTTTCGACCGCCAGGTCGTGGTCGGCCTGCCGGACGTGAAGGGCCGCGAGCAGATCCTGCGCGTGCACATGCGCAAGCTGCCGCTGCACGACGACGTCGAGCCGATGACCATCGCCCGCGGCACCCCGGGCTTCAGCGGCGCCGACCTGGCCAATCTGTGCAACGAGGCGGCCCTGTTCGCCGCGCGCGAGAACGGCAAGGACGTGCGCATGGAGCACTTCGACAAGGCGCGCGACAAGATCCTGATGGGCGCCGAGCGCCGCTCGATGGCGATGAGCGAGGACGAGAAGAAGCTCACCGCCTACCACGAGGCCGGCCACGCCATCGTCGGCCGCGTCGTGCCCGAGCACGACCCGGTCTACAAGGTCACCATCATTCCGCGCGGCCGCGCCCTCGGCGTGACCATGTACCTGCCGGAAGGCGACAAGTACTCGATGAACCGCGTCGCGATCGAGTCGATGCTGTGCTCGCTGTACGGCGGCCGCGTCGCCGAGGAGTTGATCTTCGGCGTCGACAAGGTCACCACCGGCGCGTCCAACGACATCGAGCGCGCCACCAAGATGGCCCGCAACATGGTCACCAAGTGGGGCCTCAGCGACGAGATGGGCCCGATCGCCTACGGCGAAGAAGAAGACGAAGTCTTCCTCGGCCGTTCGGTCACCCAGCACAAGAACGTGTCCAACGAGACCGCGCGCCGGATCGACGAAGTCGTGCGCGGCATCCTCGACAAGGCCTATGGCCGTACCTCGCAGATCCTCAAGGACAACCTCGACAAGCTGCACATGATGGCCGAGGCTTTGCTGCAGTACGAAACCATCGATGCCGCGCAGATCGACGAGATTATGGCCGGCCGCGAGCCGGGTCCGCCGGCCGACTGGGCCAAGTCGGGCCGCATCTCCAAGGACGACCCGGGTCCTGGCCGCCCCGGCAGCCAGATCGGCGGGCCTGCGGCTCAGACGTAATTCGGGACTCGGGGTTCGGGACTCGGTAGAGCACCGGGACTCGGGACTCGGTGAAGCGTCGGGACTCGGGTTCGGGACTCGGTAGAGCACAAAGCGAACGGCGCCTGAGAAATCGGGCGCCGTTTTGTTTGGGCCGGGTTTGGATTGGCAACGGCCGGAGCCTGGAAGATATCCAGGTTAGGCGGATGTCTTTGCTTCCGAGCGAAAATTAAGCAGCAGAATGCTTGCGTAAGCTCGAGGCAGCGCGAAAACTCTTTCCCGAGTCCCGAGTCCCGAGTCCCGAGTCCCGAGTCCCGAGTCCCGAGTCCCGAGTCCCGAGTCCCGAGTCCCGAGTCCCGAGTCCCGAGTCCCGAGTCCCGAGTCCCGAGTCCCGAGTCCCGAGTCCAACTCTCGAATCCCAGACGGCGCACCCATGTTCGATCTCGCCCCCACCCTCGATTGCAACGGCCGCCGCTTGGTTCTCGACCGCCCGCGCATCATGGGCATCGTCAACGTGACGCCCGATTCCTTTTCCGACGGCGGCGCCCACAACAGCCTGGAGGCCGCGGTCGCGCATGGCCTGAAGCTGGCGGAAGAGGGCGCGGACCTGCTCGATATCGGCGGCGAATCGACTCGGCCCGGCGCCGCCGAGGTGCCGCTGGAAGAAGAGCTGCGCCGCACGATTCCGGTGATCGAACGCCTGGCCGGCGCGACCGGGCTGCCGATCAGCATCGATACCTCCAAACCGGAGGTGATGCGCGCCGCGGTCGCCGCCGGTGCCGGGCTGATCAACGATGTCTACGCGCTGCGCCGCGAGGGCGCGCTCGACGCCGCGGCCGAACTCGGCGTACCGGTGGTATTGATGCACATGCAGGGCGAGCCGCGCTCGATGCAGGCCGACCCGGTCTACGACAATGTCGTCGCCGAGGTGCACCGTTTCCTGGTCGAGCGCCTGTTCGCCGCCGAGATGGCCGGCATCGCCAAGAAACGCATCGTCGTCGACCCCGGCTTCGGCTTCGGCAAGACCCTGGCCCACAACCTGGCCCTGCTCGCGCAACTGGAGCGCTTCGGCGAACTCGGCGTGCCGGTGCTCGCGGGACTGTCGCGCAAGCGCAGCATCGGCGAGCTTACCGGCCGCGACGAGGCGCGGCAGCGCGTCCACGGCTCGGTCGCCGCACACCTGATCGCCGCCCAGCGCGGTGCGAAGCTGCTGCGCGTGCACGACGTCGCCGCCACCGTCGACGCGATCAAGGTCTGGGAAGCGGTCGCGGCGCAGCCGATGCCGCGGCGCGCGGCCGCCTCGGCGCCGAGCCTGAAGTGGCCCGACGACGACTGAGCCGGTTCGGCGCTTCGGTGCCGAGCGCTCGGTCATCGAGGGGACGGTTCGCTCGCCACGCGCCTCGGAAAATCGCCGTCGCCGCGCTCGCTCTGCGGCATGGTGCATCGCGTGGGACAGGCTGGCGAAAGATGCGTCTGCCCGAATCGCAGTATCTCGTCCTCAACAATCGCCGCGATTGCGAAAGCCTTGCCGCACAAGGCGTGAAACATGCTGCACGAAGATTGTCCGCAGCCTTGTCCACAGGCGTGGTGGGCAGCGCGATGCGGCCGCTGCGATGCGCTCGCATGCACCGGATCGGCGATTCCGGATTCCGAACACCACGGCCTCGCGCCCCATCGACGCTGCAATCCGTCGGCGTTCGCGACTGCGCGAAGTCAAGCATTCGACGAAGCGAGTGACCCATGTCCTTCGATGCGGAGCGCATGGTCAAAATTTCGCCATGATTCGGACGCCTTTGCGACACAAGGCGTGGAACCCGATTCCACCGCGTGTGTCCGCAGCCTTGTCCACAGCGTTTGTGGACATCGCCGCGGCGGTTTCGCGCAAACGATGGCCGGCATGCGTGCAGTCGCTGCGAGTTCTGCGCGATTCGCGACGGGGATCGGATGCCGCGAGCCGTGCTCGAACGCCGACAGCCGGCGCGATGCCGAGCTCAGCGATGCGATTCGACCTCGTTCCAGGGGCGGTCAAAGTTTCGCCATAGTTGCCGCGCCCTTGCGGCGTAAGGCGTGAAACCCGATTCCATCGCCGCTGTCCGCAGGTTTGTCCACAGGCCTTGTGGACATCGCCATGCATGGGCGCGGACGACTCGGTCGCCTGTTTGTTGCGAGGCGACGCGACACCATGCCGATCGTGTCGGCAGCGGCGAGCGGCGCTCGTCGCGATTCGCCTCGGCTTCGATGTCAAGCCTTCGACGCCGATTTCCCGCGAATTTTTCCCGCCGAGTTGGGTGGCGAAAATTTGATCAAACCTGTCGCGCCCTTGTCACACAAGGCGTGAAACACGGTTGCGCGGTGTCTGTCCGCAGGTTTGTCCACAGCGATTGTGGACAGCGCTCGCTCTGGCTTGCGCGCGGCCTCGTCGTGCCTGCGGTCGGTCTCGCTCCGGGATGCCGACAATGCGATGCAAGTCAAGAAAAATCAGTGATCAATAAATGATCAAACTTATCGCGAGCGTTACGCCGCAACGCATTGCGTCGGCTTCGCGAAGACTGTCCGCAGGCTTGTCCACAGGCTGTGTGGACAAACGTCATCGCCTGGTCAAAAAAGCGACAAACAAGCGCCATGCCTTGCCGGGCCTGGGCGCGACGGGCTTGTCCACAGGCTTGCCCCAGTGCTTCTCCACAGCTTCTGTGGAGCGCGCTCGCCGCGCCTCGCCCGCGCCCCATCCGGGCCGCGCGCGGGCAAGGCGCGGCGGGTGTGCGCTTCCTCGAGGCCCGCGCCTGTGCGAGGCTGCCGGCTCGCTCTACCGCCGTGCCGCCGTCCCGCATGAACGCTTCTGCCGATCCCCGCCCGCTCGCCATCGCCCTGATGGGCCCGACCGCGTCGGGCAAGACCGCGCTCGCCCTGGATTGGGCGCAGCGCCTGGGCGGCGAGATCGTCAGCGTCGATTCGGCCCTGGTCTATCGCGGCCTCGACATCGGCGCGGCCAAACCGAGCGCCGCCGAGCAGGCCTGCGTGCCGCACCACCTGATCGACCTGCGCGAGCCCTGGCAGCCGTACTCGGCCGCCGAGTTCGCGCTCGACGCCCGCCGCGCCCTCGACGACATCGCCGGCCGCGGGCGCCTGCCGATCCTCGCCGGCGGCACCGGGCTGTACTTCCACGCCTTGCTGCATGGTCTGTCGGCCATGCCCGAGGCCGACCCGGCCACCCGCGCGCAACTTGCCGCTGAAGCCGAAACGCTCGGCTGGGACGCCCTGCACGCGCAACTGGCGCAGATCGACCCCGAGGCGGCCGCGCGCATCCACGTCACCGACGCCCAGCGGATCCAGCGCGCGCTGGAAGTGTTCCGGTTGTCCGGACGCAGCATCAGCGACTGGCGCCGCGACTCGCTCGCCGCGCCGCGGCTGCCGTACCGGGTGCTCAAGCTGGTGCTGGCCCCGGCCGATCGCGCGGTCCTGCACGGCCGCATCGAGCGCCGCTTCGAGCAGATGCTCGCCCAGGGCTTCCTCGACGAAGTCCGCGACCTGCGCGCGCTGCCCGCGCTGCAGGCGCATCCTCGGCCGCGGGACTTGCCGGCGCTCCGCGCGGTCGGCTACCGCCAGGCCTGGGAGCATCTCGACGGCGACTACGATGTCCGCGAGTTCCGCGATCGCGGCGTTTATGCGACCCGCCAGCTCGCCAAGCGCCAGTTGACCTGGCTGCGCGGCGAGCTTGACGCCCGTTGGTTCGATCCTTTGCGCGATGCGGCCGGACTGGAGCGCGCCCTGGCCCTGTTTATGGGCGCGGGCCGGCCCTAGCCGCATCCGGCGCCCGGAATGTGCGCGCAAACCCGGAACCGGGTCGCAATGTTTGCTTTCACTTGCGTTAACATCGGCCGGTCGCCCCTGTGGGGACAACAGCCGGCGATACGGCCGTGCTCCGCACCACCGGTGCCGGGCGTGCCGTCCTAATAACTAGAACATGCTGGGGAATTAGAAGATGTCTAAGGGGCAATCCCTGCAGGATCCTTTCCTGAATGCGCTGCGTCGCGAACGCGTGCCGGTCTCGGTCTACCTGGTCAACGGCATCAAGCTGCAGGGCACGATCGAATCCTTCGACCAATTCGTGGTGCTGTTGCGCAATACCGTGAGTCAGATGGTCTACAAGCACGCCATTTCCACCGTCGTTCCCGCGCGCAACGTCCGCGTCGGTCCGGGCGGCGGCTATGTGCAGTCCGCCGATGGCAGCGACAATAGCGACGGCGGCGACGAAACTGAGTAATTCGACGACCATGGCGGCGCGCGCGCCGACGGTGCGAACCCGTGTTTGAACGTTCGCGCAAGGGCGAGCATGCGCTGCTGATCCAGCCTCATGCCGGCGGCCCGCCGGACGAGGACCTGCTGGAAGAGTTCGCCGACCTGGCCAGGTCGGCGGGCGCGAGCGTGGCCGCGGTCCTGACCGCGCGCATCGACCGCCCGAACGCGGCGACCCTGATCGGCAGCGGCAAGCTCGACGAGGTCAAGGCCGCCGCCGAGGCCAGCGGCGCCGACCTGATCCTGGTCAACCACCCCTTGTCGCCGGGCCAGGAGCGCAATCTCGAGCGCTTCCTCGAACGGCGCGTGGTCGACCGCACCGGCCTGATCCTCGACATATTCTCGCAGCGCGCGAAGAGCTCGGAAGGCAAGCTGCAGGTCGAACTGGCCCAGCTCAAGCACATGGCGACCCGTCTGGTGCGCGGCTGGACCCACCTGGAGCGCCAGCGCGGCGGTTCGATCGGCCTGCGCGGCCCCGGCGAGACCCAGCTCGAGACCGACCGGCGCCTGCTGCAGAAACGCCTGGAGCAGTTGCAGCGCCGGCTCGACAAGGTCGAAGTGCAGCGCACCCAGATGCGTCGCGCGCGCCTGCGCAGCGAGCTGCCGCGCGTGGCCCTGGTCGGCTACACCAATGCCGGCAAATCCACCCTGTTCAATGCGATGACCGGCGCCGAGGCCTACGCCGCCGACCAGTTGTTCGCGACCCTCGACCCGACCGTGCGCCGGATCGAGCTGTCCGGCGGCGCCGCGGTGCTGGCCGACACGGTCGGCTTCGTCCGCGACCTGCCGCACGAACTGGTCGCCGCGTTCCGCTCGACCCTGTCGGAGGCGCGCGAGGCCGACCTGCTGCTGCACGTGATCGACGCCGCCGACCCGCTGCGCGACGAGCGCATCGCCCAGGTCGACGCGGTCCTGAACGAAATCGGCGCCGGCGACCTGCCGCAGGTGCTGGTGTTCAACAAGATCGACCGCCTCGACGGGGTCGAGCCGCGCATCGACCGGCCCGGCGAAGACAACAGCCGGGTCTGGGTCTCGGCCCGCGACGGCCAGGGCCTGGACCTGCTGCGCAGCGCCCTGGGCGAGGCCCTGCAGCTGCGCCATGTCGCCGGCAGCGTGCGGATCGCGCCGCAGGACGCCCGCCTGCGCGCGCGCCTGCACGAGCTCGGCGCGGTGCGTTCGGAGCAGGCCGACGAGCATGGCTGGCTGGTCGAGGTCGACCTGGCCGTGGCCGACGCCCAGCGCCTGTTCGCCCAGCCCAACGGCGAGGCATTGCGCCCCTTGCTTGAGGCCGTTCAGGCCCCCACCTAGAATCGACGGGTTCGTGCGCGGGTGACGCGTGCGGACTCCCGCGGCGCCACCGGCGCCGTGGACCGGTCGCGGCGCAGGCCGTGGCCGGTGCCGTGGGCTGGACAGGACGTTCCGCCCGGCGCCCACATCTTTAGGAGCAGGCATGGCCTGGAACACCCCTGGCAGTGACAATTCCGGCGACAACCCGCGTCCGCCGCGACAACGCAAACCGCAAGGTCGCGGTCTCGATGCTGTGATCGAGCCCTTGCGCGGCTTGTTCGGCAACGGAGGCGGCGGGATCCTGCGCTGGGTCGCGCTGCTGCTCGGCTTGTGGCTGGTGTTCAACTGCTTCGTGCTCGTCACCGAGCAGGAACGCGGCGTGGTCCTGCGCTTCGGCGTGTTCTCGCGCGTCCTCCAGCCCGGCCCGCACTTCAAGGCGCCGTGGCCGATCGAACGCGTGACCAAGCTCAACGCGACCCAGAGCCAGGCCTACACCGAGACCATCCCGGTGCTGACCCGCGACGGCAACATGGTCAACGTCGAGATCAACGCCCAGTACCGGATCGAATCGCCGCGCCTGTACCTGTTCGGTTCGCGCAAGCCCGACGACGTGCTCAAGCAGGCCGCGCAGAGCGCGGTGCGCGAGCAGATCGGCCGCTCCGACCTCGACACCGTGCTCGGCGCGCGCAGCCTGCTGACCGCGCAGGTGCGCCAGCGCCTGCAGGCCTCGCTCAAGGACTACGAGACCGGCCTGATCCTGACCGAGCTCAACCTGCCCAACGCCCGCCCGCCGGACGAGGTCAAGGACGCGTTCGACGAGGCCCAGCGCGCCAACGCCGACAAGACCACCTCGATCAACCAGGCCCAGGCCTACGCTAAGCAGATCGTCCCGGAAGCGCGAGGCGAGGCCCAGCGCGTGCGCACCACGGCCGAGGGCTACAAGACCTCGACCATCGCCCGCGCCCAGGGCGACGCGACCCGCTTCTCGCTGCTGGTCGAACAGTACAAGGGCGCGCCCGACGTCACCCGCAAGCGGCTGTGGCTCGACACCGTGCAGGAAGTGCTGAGCCAGAACCGCAAGATCGTCGGCGGCGATTCGCGCCAGGTGCTGTACGTGCCGATGGACCGCAACGTGCCGACCACGCCGGGCCCGGTCAGCGTGCCGCTGGTGACCCAGCCGGAAATGCTGAGCCCGGTCACCGCGACCGAATCGCAGGCGACCGTGCCCTATGTCGGCCGGCCTGCGCGCCCCAAGTCCCGCGATGAGGTGATCCGATGAGAGTTCCCGCCCTGATTGCCGCGGGCATCGCGCTGCTGCTCGCGTTGCTGGGTTCGGTGTTCGTGGTCAGCGAAGGCCACAGCGCGATCGTGTTCCGCCTCGGCACCGTGGTGCGCGAGGACATCGGCCCCGGCCTGCGCTTCAAGTGGCCGCTGATCGAGACCGCGCGCGTGTTCGACCGCCGCCTGCAGATCCTCGAATCGCCGCCGGAGCGTTACCTGACCGCCGATAAGCTCGATGTCAGCGTCGACTTCTTCGCCCTCGGCCAGATCGACGACATGCGCCGCTTCTTCCAGGCCACCGGCGGCGACGAGACGGTCGCGGTCGAGCGCCTGGCGCCGATCATCCGCGACTCGCTGCGCAACGAGATCAACTCGCTGAAGCTGCTCGACGTAGTCAAGGGCGATCGCGAAGCGGTGATCGGCAAGCAGCTCCAAACGATCAACAAGGGCGCCGCGACCTTGGGCATCCGCATCAAGGACATCCGCATCAAGCGCATCGACCTGCCGCAGGACAGCAACGTGCTGGCCTCGGTCTACAACCAGATGCGCTCGCAGCGCCTGCAGGTCGCCAGCCAGTTGCGCGCCGAGGGCGTCGAGCAGGCGCAGGCGATCCGCGCCACCGCCGATCGCGATAAGACCGTGATCCTGGCCGAAGCCGAGCGCGACGCCCAGCGCCTGCGCGGCGAAGGCGACGCCGAAGCCACCCGCGTGTACGGCGAGGCCGCCAGCAAGGACCCGGCGTTCTTCACCTTCCAGCGCAGCCTGGAGAGCTATCGCAAGTCCTTCGCCGATGGCCAGAGCGTGATCGTGCTCGACCGCGACGATCCGTTCCTGCAATACCTCAAGTCCGACCGCTGATCGCGCATGGTCGGTGAGTTGATCCGGGCGCTGTGCCTCGTCGCAGTGCTCGAAGGCCTGTTCCTGTTCGTCGCCCCGAACGGCTGGAAACGCGCAGCCGAACAACTGCAGGCCTTGCCCGACCGCCACCTGCGCATCGTAGGCGGCGTGGTGGTCGCGATCGGCGTGGTGTCGCTGTGGGTGCTGCGGGGCGAGTGAGGGCTAGGCCGCTCACCGGCGCGACCGCGACGCCTCGATCTCGCGCCGATGTCGACGGCAGCTCATCAGGGCAGGAGCGGCGCAAGCCGCGACCGCGCAACCGGCGGCTGTTTCGTCTCTGGCCGCAGAGCGGAGAAGCAACATCAAGACTGAGGTTCCGTCGCTGACGCGGCAGGATTACTTTCTCTTGCAAAGCCAAAAGATAAGCGGTGATCAGCGTGATTCTGAAATACCGATTGCGCCTGCCGCTTCGGTCACTTCCCGGACCCGTTCCGGGCCGGGCCAGCCGACGATCTTGCGGACCACCCGGCCGTCCTTGATGAAGTAAAAGGTCGGCGTGTTCCAGGTGTCGAGTTCGCGCCAGTCTTTTTCCTTGTAGACGACCGACATCGCCGCATCGGGGTGCTGCCGGTTCCAATCTCGAAGCGTATCGATCCCGAACCGGCGATCCTGCGGCGTCAGCCAGTGGGCGCCGGCAAAGAACCCTGCCGATCCGCCCGGCGCCGCTTTCAGGTCCGCCACCGCGCGGCGGGTGAAAGCGCAGGAAGGATGGGCGACCACGATGATCTGCGTCGCCTTGGCCCGGCGGAGCTGCAACGACAGAGCGCCGCGCTCGGTGATTGTCCATTCGCGCGGGCCATGGTCGGCCGCGGTTGCCTGTTCTCGCGGCGGAAGCGGTTCCATCCCGGGATTGCCATGGCGTGCGTACAGCGCCGCCGCGTCGTCCAGGCGCCGGGTTTGGACGAAGGCGCCATACATCGTCGTGTAGTGCGCTGGCGTGGCTTGCTGCTTGGCCTCCAACAAGGCCAGGTACTGCGACATATCGTCGAGATAGCGCTCGTCGAGCGTGTAGAAAGCGGCCTGCGAGGCCGCACGAAACCCCAGCGACAGATCCTTGGCCGATCGATTCGCCTCGGTTCGCGCGACCTCGTTTGCGAACAGTCTCCGATAACCGCGTGCGATGGCGGCAGCCCTTTCCGCATCGGGTTTATCCAGCACCGAAATCACGACCCGGTCGAATTGCTGGAACCTTTCTTCGACGACGCTCAGCTTCGCGGACTCCGTCGACCTCGCCGACGTCATGGCGAAGATCGAGCAAAGCAGCGAACCGGCAAGGGCCAGAATGAGGGAGTTCTTCATCGATAGCTCGTCGGTTCGTCACGCAGGGCGGTGCTGCTATTACTTAGCGCAGTTACCGCCTATGCAGATGTAGTCGGTAGCACGTCCGCAGGTGGCCGGTGTTACGCATCTGTAGTCATTGTAGTCGCTTGTCGGCCGAACGGTGCTGGCATTTTCATCCAGACGCATGATGGCTCTATCGGTATCGTTTCCAAGCCGAACGCCATGTATCAGGGCTGTTGTGTGCTGGACTCCAAATAAACTCAGGATCCGATAAACCTGGCTGGCTGTCAGCTGTTCTTTCAGGTCTGCGTAGTTGTAACTTGTCAGGCCTTTCTTGTTGAATGATAAGCCGTGGATAAATCTTGCCCTGGCTCCCTCGGAAAGCGCCGTCAGAGGCGATAGAGACTCCGGTGTGGATCGGATGTACGTGGCTAGGTCCTGCGAGTTCTTGATCGGTGCAAGCCGGAGCGCAATGTCGCGACGGGCTAGTTCATCCTCTCCGAGTGCGGTCAATGCCTGAGTGATTTCGGTGTCTTTCGCGGCAGGCATCGTATCGTTGACGGCTCGAGCGTTGAAGGAAGAGATCACCAAAAGTGCAACGATCGTCGTTAACAGAGTTCTGTTCATGCAATTCTCCTTGTGCATTTGTTCCCCTGTTTCGCGATTAAATCATTTGCTGCGCGAGTGAGAACATCGCAGTGCCGGTACTGTGGAAGCGACCATGAGTAAGCACATTCGAATTCTTGAAATTGTGAGATCGGTTAGTGTTCAGGTGCTCAGCGCCGCCATGGATTACCTTTGGAATCTATCGATTGGTCGCAGTCGACGTAGATGCAAAAGTCGTTGAGCATATTCAGCAGTCTGTCTACGAATTCTTTAAATAGCCTGGCGCTCAATCGCCGGCGAATCCGAAGCAGCGCACTGGCTGCATCCGAATCGGGAGGCGATGATGAACGACGAAGCGGCGTGGGGCATGGAAGAGCGGTTCTGGCTCGGCAGCGCCGACGACAACGAGGGTGTGATGAGCCCGGAATGCGTCATGGCCTTCGCCGAGCCGGTCGGCATTCTGCGCGGCGGCGCGATCGTCGAAAGCCTGCGTTCGGCGCCACGTTGGGCTTCGGTCGACATGACCGAACGCGTCATCGGCCGGCCCGATCAAGCGACCCTGGTGCTGGCCTACCGCGCGGAAGGCACTCGCGAGGAGGCCGATCCGTATCGGGCGTACTGCACCTCGACCTATCGCCGGACGGGAGCCGAATGGCTGCTGGTCCAGCATCAGCAGACGCCGATCCAGTAGCGCGGCGGCTGCCGACGGCGGCAGCAACCGCCGGGCTCAGCCCGTGTACGGGCCCTTGACCTCGCCCCAGCCCCAGCGCGGCATCGGCGCCTGCGGATCGACCGTGACGCCCGGCTGCGAATTGATCACCGCCAGGCGCGAGCCCCACTCCAGATAGCCCACCAGCGCCGAGCGGAACTCCGGGTCGTCGGGCATGCCGAGCTCGTCCGCCGTTTCCAGCAGCAGACCGACCCAGCGCCGCCGCATCTCCGGGCTCAGATGACGGTTGAGATGCTGCCGGACCATATGCGGATGGCCGCCGTGTCGCTGGCTGTAGTCGTCCGGCCCACCAAGCACCTCGGCGAGAAAGGTAGCGACATGGCCCGGATGGCCCGCGGCCATGTGTTCGAACACCGGCCCCAACAGCGCATCGGCCTTGACGTGCAGGTAGAAACGATCGGTCAGCCGGTTCAGCGCATCGATGCCGCCGAGCCAGTCGTACAGGGAGGGGATGCGTTGTTCGGACATGACGTCGTATGGATTCGGTGGGGCGACTGGGTCACGGGGGACTACAGCCTCGATGAGAAGGCTGCATGGAGCTTATCGTCATCGCGAGATGCGACCGGTAACCAGTTCAACGAAATACCGAATGAAACATTCGGGTAACCCGGTGTTTTTTGGTAGCCAAAAGCTTAGTCGCGCACGGCACTCAGGTGTCTGCCATGGCACGAAAAAAGCGATTCGCGGCCGTCGCGATTGCTGGCAGTTGCCCAAGCTCCAGCTCAAGCCCGCTTCGTACTTCCCATTCCTCGGGTGCTCCAAAGGCGCCGTGGATGACGATCGTCAACGTTACCTGTCCCAGCGATGAGCAGGCGGCGGCGAGCGAGAAGTCGCCTTCCACCGAGGTATATCGTTCGCTCCCGGACCAGGGGCGCATATAGGCGCCCAGGAGCGAGAAGAACTGGATCAACTCGGATGGGCCGAGAGGGCAATGGACTTCCTGGGCGCCATGGATCGACGCGCCGCGAAGTTCCACCCGGAACGAATAGCCATCTGCATCAAAGAATCGAAGCTGTTTGTCAGTGCGCACCGACCTGATGATGAAATCGGTTGTTTCCATCGAACCGCCAGCTGTTGGTGTAAGCGACGCTTGCCTGTGCGAATCCGAGTTCGCCAACGGCGCACGCGCAGTGCGAACGACTGCGACGCGCGCCGCCTTCATACGAATCAGCGAGCGGCGTCCTGCTCGGCTTCCCAGACGAAGCTGTGGCCCTGGGCCTTGACCTGCCCCAGCCCCGGGAAGGGGAAATGCACGGCGTAGACGCGCAGCTTGCCGTCGGCGGCGCGCTGCAGCAGTGCGCGCCGGCTGGTCTGGGCCAGCGGTGCGTTCATGTCGTACTGCACCGTCCATTCGGGGCGTTGCACCGAGATCACGTGGTGATGCGCGGTGTCGCCGAGGTACAGCAGGCGCTCGTCGCCCGATGCGATTTCGTAAGCGCTGTGGCCCGGGGTGTGGCCGTCGACGGCCACGGCGGTGACTACGCCGGGAACGATCGTCGCGCCGGGCTGAAAGGTCGCGACTTTCGGTGCGATCGCGGCGACCAGCGCGGCGGCGTCGCGGTCGCTCTTCAGGGCTTCCCATTCCGGCGCCGAGAGGTGGATGGCCGCGTTGGGGAAAGCCAGCGCGCCGTCGCGGGTCAACAGGCCGCCTACGTGATCCTGGTGCTGGTGCGAGATGAAGACATCGGTGACCTGGGACGGCTCGACGCCGGCAGCGCGCAAAGAAGCGGGCAAGCGCCCGGCGCGCGCGAACGAGGCGTCCGCTGCGCCGGTGTCGAACAGCAGGGTGCGACCGCCACTGCGGACCAGCAGAGGCTGGATGCTGAGGTGCAGTGTGTCGGTGGGCGCAGCCGCGGCCGCAAGCAATGCGTTCACCTGATCGGCGGGCTGGCCGATGGCGAAGGTCTTGCCGTCGTTGGCGACCTCGATGTCGCCGTCCTTCAGCGCCGCAGCGTCGAGCGCGCCGATGCGAAAGCGCATTACGTCGGGGTTGGCCGGCTGCTGCGTCGCCGAAGTCGGGGCCGGAGCCGGGGTGGGCGTGTCGGCCGCGGCCGGCTCGGGTTCCGAACAGCCGGCCAGGATCAAGCTGGTCAGGGTCAGGCAGGCCAGCAAGCGGGCGGCCAGGACGGAGCGGCAGCTGCAAGTCATGATGAGCTCTCGATAGGGCGGTGGAATACGGACGGGCGACAACGCGGCCCGGGGGATGCATGAGCGGTGACGTCGTCGGCAGGCGATGCTCATTATCGCGAGACTCATCATCGGCCAGAAGCGCGAGTCGATGGGCTTGAGGGATGAAACAGTGTGAGCCGCGCGGCAGGCTCGCTCGGACGAATTCGGGCCGCGGCGGTCGCCTCGAGCCGGCCGGCAACGGGCGATTCGCGACTCACGCAATCTCTCCTGTGCACGACGCGCATCAAGCACGCCCGGAGACCTCCATCACTGTTGACCGAAGGTCGCCGGCCGCGTTGCGAATTCTTCCCGCGCCGTCCCGGTTTCGACCCGGTTTCGTCCTGTCGCGGCGAGGACGATGCGACTAGAACCGGGGGCGGCGAACAGCGCGGCCTGCGGCGGACATGCCGGCAGGCCCGCACTGCGCCGCTTCCGTCGATGCAGGCGGCGCCGGGCCGTCGGAATCCGGCAGGCCGGCGCCGCGCAGCGACGCACATCCATGCATCTGCTTATGGAGTAGCGTCATGAAGGAATCGTCCCAACTGCGGCGTACCGCGCTCGCGCTCGCGCTGTTGTCGCTGAGCGGATCGGCGCTGGCCGCCACCTGTCCGGCCTATAACCCGTCCAACAAAGCCAACAAGCTGTATCTGGTGTACCCGACCGCGCCGCTGGCGTTTCCGTCGTTCGGTTTCTCCGCGGCTTCGGCCACCAACCCGGCGGCGCCGTTCACCGCGGTCGACCTGCCGAGCTACACCGGCACCACGGTCGCGCTGCGCGATGCGGTCAGCCATGTGGTCGAGCTCGATTACTGCGAGTTCAACGTGCAGGTGATTCCTAGCTCGACGCTGCCGCCGGCGACGTTCGCCCGCCGCAACGTCGTCGCGGTGACGACCAAGGCCAACATGACCGACGGCCTGTTCGGTCTCGCCCAGGCCGTCGACACCAACGACCCGATCGCGATCGACTATTCCTACGTCTGGGGCGGCACCTATCAAGGCTGGACCGGCGGCCCCGGCGGCGCCTTGAACGGCGCCAATTCCACGCTCGACCGCTGGGCCAACTCGATCGGCGGCACCGCCGCGCACGAGGCCGGGCATAACTACGGCCTGGCCCACAACACCATCGTCGGCCCGGGCGAAGACACCTACAAGCATCATGTGATGCCGGCCGGCGGCAGCCTGACCGCCGAGGACCGCGCCGGTTATCGCCGGCATTTCAGCGACCACGAATTCTCGGTGCTGGCGGCCAACGTCGGCCTGTCGCTGCAGACGATGTGGAACTGGGACCTGGTCAACCCGAACGCGGCGCCGGCGCACAGCCTGGATCTGCGGGTGCTGTATCCCTCGGCCACGCCGCCGGTGATCGACTGGGCCTACGCGGGCTGCAACAGCCCGTGGATCAACCCGACCGTGATCGGCCCGATCGGGCCCTCGGAGGTATTCCAGGGCGGCACCTATTACCCCTACACGGTCAAGTGGAGCACGCCGAACCCGGGCTGGGGCACCGGCGGCTGCGCCGGCCTGCCGGGACCGCCGGGGCAGGCGCCGGGCGGGGTCAAGTTCCACATCGGGGCATCGTTCGCCGGCGTGAACTTCGGCCTGTCCACGCTCAATCCGATCGTGATCAAGGACATCGCCCTGCGCGATGTGGCGAGCAACCCGATGGCCTTGAACCCGCGCCTGCATGCCTTCGATGCCGGCACGCTCGACAGCGTCGGCAACCTCAACCTCGGGGTGTTCAACCTTGCCGCCGCTCCGCTGGTGGTACGCGACCTGCAGATGATGGAACTGCCGCGCGTGCTGGCGCTGGACCAGATGGTCGTCAACGGCCGCATCGCCGACTTCCTCGGCGTGCCGTTCCAGCCCTGGCCGAACACCACCCGCACCCTGCTGCGCGAAGCCAGTCTGTCGCAGGGCAAGGGCTTGAGCGTGCCGATCGCCAAGGTCGACCAGCCCCGCCACGTCTATGAGGTCGTCACCGCCGACGATTGCAAGAAGAGCCAGGCCGACCGCTTCACCGCCGGTCCCGATACGGCCGACTGCCGTCCGGGCACCAACATCGACCTGTTCCCGTCGACCACGGTGTATTTCACCGCCAACAGCGTCGACCCCAGCGCGACCTACTGGGACCCGGAGAAGCGCGCTTATGTCCGAGGCGCGTTGAGCACGCGGACCTACTACCAGCTCAGCGGCCGCCGCCTGGACAAGGACCGCAACGGCATCGACGACTACGTCGACGCGCGCCGGGGCGAGGCGCAAGGCAAGTGAGGGCATGAGCGGTTGAAGCCGCCGGGCGCGTCGGACCGCCCGGCGGCCTGCGGGCCCGGCGCAAGGCCGGGCCCGCGTTTTGTCCGGGTTTGTCCGGCGCGCGGCCGCTGTCCAACAGGCCGGCGCCGCTCGGCGGGGTCGGGGCAGGAGCGGTGCATGAACGAATCCGGCCGATTTCTCCCAATCGGCCGATCCGGACCGATTTGGGGTGGCCTTGGCCTATCGAAACCCGGATAATGCACAAAAGCCGGCCGGGGACATCCCCGCCGGCTTTTTTCCGTTCATGGCCCTGTGGCGCGGCATCGGCTGCGACTGGGCCGGAACGGTCGCCTCGCGGCCAATGCCGCCTTCACAGCAAGCGCAGGAGTTACCAGGTCATGGGTCAGTCAGTCGTCGTTCTCGGTGCCCAATGGGGCGATGAAGGCAAGGGCAAAATCGTCGACCTGCTGACCGAGCAGATCGGCGCCGTCGTGCGGTTCCAGGGCGGCCACAACGCCGGCCACACCCTCGTCATCGGCGGCAAGAAGACCGTCCTCCATCTGATCCCGTCGGGCATCCTGCGCGACGACGCGCTCTGCCTGATCGGCAACGGCGTGGTGCTGAGCCCGGCCGCGCTGCGCAAGGAAATCGGCGAGCTCGAGGAGACCGGCGTGGAAGTGCGTTCGCGCCTCAAGATCAGCCCGGCCACGCCGCTGATCATGCCGTACCACATCGCCCTGGATCAGGCCCGCGAGAAGGCCGCCGGCGGCAAGGCCATCGGCACCACCGGCCGCGGCATCGGCCCGGCCTACGAAGACAAGGTGGCGCGCCGCGGCATCCGCGTGGCCGACCTGCATTACCCGACCCAGCTCGCCGAGCAGCTGCGCACCGCGCTGGACTATCACAACTTCGTCCTGACCAAGTACCTGGGCGTCGACGCGGTCGACTACCAGCAGACCCTGGACGAGGCGCTGGCCTTCGGCGAGTACGTCGAGCCGATGAAGTCCGACGTCGCCGGCATCCTTCACGACCTGCGCAAGCAGGGCAAGCGCGTGCTGTTCGAAGGCGCGCAGGGCTCGCTGCTCGACATCGACCACGGCACCTATCCCTACGTCACCTCGTCCAACACCACCGTCGGCGGCGCGCTTGCCGGCACCGGCGTCGGCGCGGACTCGATCGACTACGTGCTCGGCATCGCCAAGGCCTACGCGACCCGCGTCGGCGGCGGCCCGTTCCCGACCGAGCTCGACGACGAAGTCGGCCAGGGCATCCGCGACCGCGGCCAGGAATACGGCGCTACCACCGGCCGTCCGCGCCGCTGCGGCTGGATCGACATCGTCGCGCTGAAGCGTGCGGTGGCGATCAACGGCATCACCGGCCTGTGCATCACCAAGCTCGACGTGCTCGACGGCATGAAGACCTTGAAGATCTGCATCGCCTACGAATACCGCGGCAAGCGCACCGAGTACGCGCCGCTCGACGCCGCCGGCTGGGACGAGTGCACGCCGGTGTACCTGGAGTTCCCGGGTTGGGAAGAGAACACCCACGGCATCACCGAGTGGGACAAGCTGCCGGCTGCGGCCCGCGCCTACCTGCGCGCGCTGGAAGAACTGGCCGGTTGCCAGTTGGCGATCGTCTCGACCGGCCCGGACCGCGCTCACACCATGGTGTTGCGCGATCCCTGGGCCTGATCCCGGGCGTACGCCCTCGCCGATCCGCCCGCCATGGGATGAACGACGAAGCCCCGCGAAAGCGGGGCTTTTTCGTGGACGGCCCGCCGGTGCGAGCCTGGTTCGGTCCCGTTCGATTGGTGCCTGATGCGACGCGCAGCGTCGATGAAAATGCCTCACTGCGGAACGATGGGATTGGCTAAGTTAAGCCATCTCCCATACAGAGGCCGCAGCCCATGTCCACGCACCCGCCGCAAGCACCATCGACTCTCACGCCCGAATCGCAGCGCCCCAAGCGGGTGCTGATCGTCTACGCCCATCCCGAACCGGCCTCGTTGAGCGGATCGCTCAAGGACACGATGCGAGAGCATCTGCTCGCGAACGGGCACGAGGTGCAGGTCACCGACCTGTATGCGCAAGGCTGGAAGGCGACCGTCGACGCCGGCGATTTTCCCGGACACGACCCGCGCGAACGCCTCGTCGTAGCGCTCAGTTCCAAGCGCGCGTTCGCATCGAATGCGTTGACCGAGGACGTGCTGCGCGAGCAGGAGAAACTGCGCTGGGCCGATGCGCTGATCCTGCAGTTTCCGCTGTGGTGGTTCGCCATGCCGGCGATCCTCAAGGGCTGGATCGACCGCGTCTATGCCTATGGTTTCGCCTACGGCGTCGGCGAGCATTCCGACACGCGCTGGGGCGACCGTTACGGCGAAGGCCAGTTCGCCGGCAAGCGCGCGATGCTGTCGGTCACCGCCGGGGGTTGGGCCGATCACTACGGCCCGCGCGGCATCAACGGCGACATCGACGACCTGCTGTTTCCGATCAACCACGGCGTGCTGTATTACCCGGGCTTCGACGTGCTGCCGCCGTTCGTGGTCTACCGCAGCGACAGCCTCGATGCCGAACGATTCGCCGTCGCCCAGGCGCAGCTGCGCGAGCGCATGGATGGCCTGTGGACCCAAGCGCCGATTCCGTATCGCAAGCAGAACGCCGGCGACTACGAAGTGCCCGCGATGACCTTGAAACCCGGGCTGGAACCGGTGGGTACCCGCGGCTTCGCGCTGCACCTCGATCGCCGCCGCGCCGCAGTCTGAGCCGCGGGGCGCATCCGGACAGGCCGGCGCCGGGGCCTGTTCGCGCCGATCGGGCCTTGCGCCGAGCCGCGGACGTTTCGGCCGGCCGTATTGGCCACGACGGCCGCGACCGCCGCCGGGCTTTGTCATGCCGGCGGCATACCGGAATGCCAGGATCGTCCTGCGCGTGCGGCCGGCCGGGTTTTGTGACCGCGGTCCGCCCCGGCTGCGGGCTCCGGCGGTTCTTGCTAGGCTGGGCCCGCCACGGTACGACACCGTATGTCGCTAGACGCTACGGTAGGGGATACGTTCCGCGCGCGTCGTTCGACGTCCCGCCACGCCGCGGGCCTTGGGGTAAGCAGTGCTCAGGAGGAGTGCAAGATGGCAGTAGTCGATATTCACGAGGTGTTCGCCGATCCGGCCGTGGTCGAACTGGCCGAGGCGGTCGCCGCCGGCGACAGCGCCGACATCCGGCGCTTGGCCGCGGGCGTGGACCTGCGCTCGCACGGCGACAAGAACGTCACCCTGCTCGAATGGGCGGTGCTCAACCAAAGTCTCGACGGCCTGAAGGCGTTGCTCGAAGCCGGCGCCGATCCGGCCGAACCCGGCATCGACGGCGGCACCGTCGTGCACATGGCCGCGATGGCCAACGATCCGGCTTATCTGGAAGTACTGCTCGCGCACGGCGCGGCGCCGGACACGCCGCATGGCGAAAACGGCTCGGCTCCGCTCAGCGCGGCCTTGATGGGCGAACGCTCGGCGCAGTTCCGTCTTCTGCTCGAAGCCGGCGCCGACCCAAACCACGCCGACCGCCTGGGCAATACCGCCCTGCACGTCGCCGGCAAGATCAACCAGCCCAATCGCGCGCTGGAATTGCTCCAGGCCGGCGCCGACGCCGACGCGCGCAATCGCCAGAACGTGACCTTCCAGCGCTATCTCTTCATGACCCCGCCGGGCTTGTTGAACGCGCAGACCCGCCAGGATCGCGAAGCGCTGGTGGCTTGGTTGCGCGAGCATGGCGTCGCGGTCGAAAGCGGCGGCTGAGCGTTGCCGCAGTGCGAGCGCGCCGGCCGGGGAGTGATCGCCGCCGCGCCGCAATCGGAACTTAGGGATTTCAAGGATTCCAGGGATTTCAGGGAGATCGAATCATGAGCGAGCAGTCCACGCGTCCCGCCAGCGGCGGTGAACCGTCGTTTGCCGAGCAAGTCCGAGGCCAGGCCGCCAAGCCGATCGACAAGACCTTGGCGCGGTTGATGGCCGACCTGTACGACGAAGGTCCCGGCACCGACGGCTTCAGGCCGTTGAACGCCGAACAGCTGCGCGACGCCGGCATCGACCCGTCGACGCTGAAGAACGACGACAGCGGCTTCCTGGCGCGCATCTACGGCGACGACGAGGGGCATTACGTCATCGCCTATTCCGGCACCGACGAGGGCAAAGACTGGCTGACCAATCTGCGCCAGGGCGTGGGGCTCGAAGACGCTCAGTACAACCAGGCCATCGCGCTGGCGCGCGAAGCGCGCGTCGCGTTCGGCGACCAGGTCGTCATCACCGGCCATTCGCTCGGCGGCGGTCTCGCCGGCGCGGCGTCGATCAGCAGCGGTATCCCGGCGGTGACCTTCAACTCCTCCGGCGTGCACGACAAGACCCTCGAACGCATCGGCATCGATGCCGACCGCGCCAAGGACGAGGTCGCCAGCACTGGCCAGGTCCGCCGCTACGCGGTCGAGAACGAAATCCTGACCGATCTGCAGGAGCACAGCATTCCCTTGAAGTGGGCGATGCCGGACGCGGTCGGCCACAAGATCGAACTGCCCGATCCCGACCCGCAATCGTTCTGGCGGCGGATGATCCCGGGCAACGGCATCAAGCACGGCATCGACGTGCATTACATCGATGCGGTGATCAAGGCGCAGGAGATGGCCTCGCCGAGCCTGTATCCGCAGGGCACCGCTGCGGTTACGCCGCTGCGTTCGGGGCGCGATGCCCAGCCGGCCACGTCGCCGGCGCATCCGGAGCACCCGAACCACGCCTTGTACGGCCAGGCCTTGCGCGGGCTGCAGGGCCTCGACAGCCGCACCCTGGATTTCCAGGGCGAGCAGGGGTATCGCAACGCCGCGACCCATGCCGCATCGGATGCGCGCGCGCACGGCATGGACCGGATCGATCACGTGGTGGCGAGCAACAACGGCACAGGCTTCTTCGTGGTCCAGGGCGGGCTCGACGACCCGAGCAACCGCCGCGTATTCCTCGACCAATCGCGCGCCTTGTCGCAGCCGGCCGAACAGCCTGTCGTGGCCCAGGTCGCGCAGACCGAAGCGCCCGTGCAGACCGAGGCGCGCCGCGCCGTGATGAGCTGAGCTCAGTCCTGATCGGTTTTCGGCGAACGGCGGCCTCGGGCCGCCTGTCGTCTGTCTGCGGTAGGTGTTTCTTGGGGTCTTCGGGTACCGGCCAGTTCGGGACCGCGTGGCTCTTGCGGCGCCTGTGGCCGCAGGTTCCGTGAAGGAGCAGCGTAAGCCGCGACCAAGGGACGGGTAGAGATAACGAGCCGTCATCATTCGCCGAAGCGGTGTGCTCTCGCCAGGGTAGGACCGGCGCAAGCCGCGACCGCATTTGACCGGTAAAGCAGCAAGTCAAAATCAAGGCAACGGCAACGTTTGACGGATTGGGGGGGCTCTTGGGTAGGAGCGGCGCAAGCCGCGACCACGCAATCCCGATCGTCCGCGCCGGCAGCCGCAGATTCGCGGTCGCGGCTTGCGCCGCTCCTACCCCGCGAAAGCAGGCTGCGTCGATGGGCGACGTCGGCCTTGCTGATACTGCGCGTCCGCGGTCGCGGCTCACGCCGCTCCTACAGGGGATGGCGACGTCGCAATCCGATCTCTTTTGATTTTGATTTTGGCTGTGGCCGTGCGCCGCTTCGCACTAGCGAAGGCCATCGAAGACCCGGAGGGCGGCGCGCAGGGATGCGCGCCGTTTTTCATCGGGACAGGGAGGTCCCGTATGAAAAATCCCCGCGGATGCGTCGAACGCGCGGGTCTGTGGCCCAAAGAGAAGCAACTTCTTTGGTTACCTTTCTTTTGTTGCTTTAGACAAAAGAAAGTAACCCGCCGCTTTAGTGGCGGAAGCTTTGGTTTGATCTTGATCTTGATCCGGATCTTTTTTGCAGCGTGCGCCGCAAGACCGCCACATCGATGTCGCGGCTTGCGCCGCTCCTACCCTGACGGGCTGCGGCGGGCATCGGCGCGAGATCGAGAGGTCGCGGTCGCGACTTACCTCGCTCCTACAGGAGAGGGCGCGCGGCGCGACCGAAACGGCGTAGGCCGTCAGTCGATCCGATACACCCGCGCCTTCGGCATATCCTCGTCGACCTGCAGAAACCACCGGCCGGCGACGCCGGGGACGACCAGAATCTCGGGCGCGAACAGCGGCTTGCGCAGCTTCATGCTGCCCTTGAGCACTTTCCATTGCTGGCCGTTGTCGAGCTCGAACACGGTGCCGGGCTCCCAACCCGCCACTTCGCCCTTGAGGCGGCTCTTGATCGGCTGGTCGTCCAGGCCGATGTACTGCACGGCGCTGCGCTTGCCGGTGTCCGAAGCCTCCGAGGCCGTGGGCGCGGCGGAGGCCGCGGCGACGGCCGGAGCGGGGTCCCGCTCGGCGGCTTCGCGCAGCATCCGGTTGAGCAGTTGCAACTGCGCGGGCGACAGGCCGACCTCGCTGATCTGCTGCGCGCTGAGGCGTTGCTCGATGTCGATATAGCCCGACTGCGCCAGGACGCTCGACGGGGCGAGCAGCAGGGCCATGGTCAGGCACAGGCCGCGGATCAAGGGTCTCGCCATCGTTCTGGTCTCGGTCGTTGCGGGCCGTCGATCGGCCGCTTCAATGCCCGGGCCCGCTTTCGCGAAACCGGACCTGCGGCAGTGTGTGGCAGTCGTGTTGCAGAATTAAGACGATCCGCGTCAGGCCGCCCGCGACTGCAGACCTAGCTGCGTCGCGCTTACGGCGTCGCGTCGGCCGGCACCGGCGCGGGACTCGGCACCGACCAGGCGCGCACCTCGACGCTGAAGCCGTAGCGCCTGCCAGGATGAGACTCGGCCACGCGGGCCGCTTCGTCCAGGTCGCGCGCTTCCAGGAACAGCAGTGCAGTGATCGGCAGCGGCGCGGCGAGGACGGCTTCGCATTGCGGCCCGGCATGGCGGCTTTCGGGGGCGAGGATGCGCGGGGCGAGTCGGTGCCCGGCTTCGTCGTGCCGGCGCGCCCAGGCGCCGATATCCCGGCCGAGGCTGGCTTGTTCGGCTTCGGACAAAGGCCCGCGCTCCCGACGGAACAGGACGACGAAATGATTCATGGCGGTCATGGAGGAGTCGCTGGAGGGTGGGGTGGTCGCCGATGCCGACAGGGCGAGCGCGAGCCACAGCGCGGCGAGCGCCAGTGCGGTGCGTGTGGGCGATGCGGGCAGTGCGTGCGATGCCATGCGCGCATCCTGCCGCAAGGCCGCTGCGCCGGCTTGTAAAAAATCGGCGCTCAGGCCGCTGGGCGCGCGGCGAAGAACGCGGCCGGCGCGCTGCCGGTCGCGCGGCGAAAATCGTGGTTGAAATGGGCCTGGTCGTAATATCCGGACGCCAGCGCCACTTCGGTCAGGTCCAGGCCGCTCGCCTGCAGACGCAGCGCATGCCGCAACCTCAGCAGCGAGGCGAACTTCTTCGGCGTTACCCCGATCACTCGGCGGAAACGCCGCTCGAGCGCGCTCTGGCTCAGGCCGATATGCCGCACGAGGGCATCGATGCGGCGTGCGCCAGGATCGTGTTCGAGCCAGTCCACTGCAGCCGTCACCACGCCGTCGGGTGCGCTGTAGCGCAAGCGGGCCAACAAAAAGCTTTCCAACTGTGCGACGCGCTGCCGGTGATCGGGCGCACCGGCGAGCCGCTGCTGCAGGCGTTCGAGTTCGTCGGCGCGATCCAGCACTTCGCTCAGGTCGGTCGTGGCCCCGCTGAACTCCTCCTGCGAGGGCCGCAGAAACGCGGCCGCGCCGACCGGGGTGAAGGCGGCGAGCAGCACCGAATGCCCGGCGCGATGCTCGTGCGCGCGCAAGGTGTCGCGAAAACCGGTGAACGCCGCTTGCGGCACCCAGCGCTCTGCGTCGATACGGCAACGACCGCGAAAGCTGAACGCGGCGACGCTGCCGGTGTCCGGCAGATGCGTATCGGCGTGGTCGACGGCGAATTCCACCACCATGAAACGACCGACGAATGGCCGCAGAGCCGGGCACGGCGCTTGCTGGAACCAGTGCATGGGGCGGTGCGGGGTACGGGTCATGCGTTGTGCCGTCGGCAATCCCAGCCGGCGGCGCGTCCGCGGCTTCGGTACCGCCATGCTACTGCAGGGGGCACGTTACTGCAGGGGCCCGCTACTGCAGCGGGCGAACGCCGACAACGGCCCTGCAACGGATCCCCGGGTTCAGTCGGACGCCGGACCGGCGATGCGGGTATCGGTGGCGATCCAGTTCAGTTCCCAGCTCTTGCCGTCGTCGGCGGAGAAGGCCTGCTCGAAGCGGCAGACATCGCGCGTCGCGCACTCGATGACGAAGCGGACCCGGATCGGCCGCCCGTCGAAGCTGTCGTGCCCGAAAAATTCGCCGCGTCCGTTCTTGAACGCGCCGGCGATCGGCGCGGTCAGCGTGCCCGAGCGCAGGTTGGCGTAGTTGATGCTCCACTGCCGCGTCTGCGGCTCGTACAGACGCAAGGAGAGGCCCTGGATGCGCCCCGAGGGGCCGGCGATGTCGAGTTCGGCGAGATTGGCGCGGCCGTCGAACACAGGGCGCACCACGGTTGTGCCTTCGAGCTCGGTCCAGTCGTCGCTGCCGCTGAGCGGACGCAGGCGTCTCGATACGTGGCTTTTCCAGGCGCCGATCTCCCAGTCGAAGTCGTGCTGTCCGTCCGGCGCCGCAGCGCCGGCAACCGGATTCGCCGCCGCGGGCTCGGCGGCGCTGACACCGTACATGGACAGGACGCCGAAGCTGGTGGCCAACAGGGCGATGCGAAAGAAGGCGGCGGTCATGGTGGGCTCGGCGGCGGGACGGCTCGGACTGCGAGCGATGACCGCACAATGCGATGGCCCCGGCGGGCCAGCAAGAGCCATTCTGGCGCCCGGCGCGAGGCCACCGCGCGCGCCGTTGCCGCCGGCCGGCCTGACCGGCGCGGGCGCGCCTGTCATACGTTCGGCGCTAAGGTCGGCGCGCCCGCGACCGTCCAGGCGCCTCGAGCGCGCCGCGTCCGCCCGGAGGAATCCCGCCGCTTGGCCACTCTGTCCGCCGTACTGTATTTCCTGAGCCAGCATCCGTACTGGTCGTTCCCGCTGATCCTCGGCCTGTGCAACCTTCCGGCGGTGGCCTTGTACAAATGGACCGGCAGCGACCGCTGGCTGTGGTGGTGCTTCGTCGGCTGGCTGGCGGCGTTCGCCAATATTTTCGTCGGCCGCCTGGCCAACACGAGTTTTCTCGAAGCCTACGGCAGCGAGGGCTCCGCGGTGATCGTGGGCAGCGCGCCGGCCCATGCCAGTTTCAACGAGCAGCCGATCTTGAACTACACCGCGGTGTTGAAGACCGCCGACGGCCGCGACCTCAAGATCGGCTTCGACACCCTGACCGCGAGCCTGTATCCGCTCGGCGAGAGCTTCGCCGTGCCTCCGCAAGGCGAGCGCTTCGTCGTGCGTTATGTCCCGGGTTTCGAACGCAACATCGCGATCGTGGCCGAGCGTTCCGCGTTCGGAAAACGCCAGCGTCTGGCCGAAGCCCGGGCCGCGCTCGACCAAGCCGCCGCGCAATGGGCGCTGAGCCCGCGCAACCCGCAATTCGTCGGCGAATACCGCGAGGCCTTGCGCCGCTTTCTGCACAGCTATCGCGGCGATATCGACCCGGCTCTGGCCGAAACCCTGGAGCGCCGGCGCGCCGCGCTCGACGCCGCGACCCGCTGAGATACCGCCGCCCGCGGCGATGGCCCAGGCGCCGGCGGCAAAATGGCGCTTCCGGTGCGGACGGGGCGCGCGCGACGCTGGACAGGCCTTCCGTCCACGAGCAGGTTCGCATGCACAGACCGACTTCGACCTCGCGCCGGCGCCTCCTCATCGATGCCATCGCCGGCGCCACCGCGCTGGGCCTGGCGCCGAGCGCGACCGCCGGCGATGCGCCGCCCTCCGCGAATGCCGTGCCCACTACGAGCGGCATGAGCGATCGCGGCATCGTCATTCCCTCCGGCGACATTCACGATTTCGATTTCTTCGTCGGCCGTTGGCGCTTCGCCAACCGGCGGCTGAAACAGCGTTGGGTCGGCAGCGACGAATGGGACGAGTTTCCGGCCACGCTTCACTGCGAAAGCCGGCTCGGCGGGGTGGTGAACATCGACGACGGCGTGTTCCCGACCAAGGGTTGGTCCGGCATGACCGTGCGCGTGTTCAATCTCGCCGAACGGCGCTGGTACCTGTACTGGATCAACAGCAGCAGCGGCCGTTTGTTCCCGCCGGTGGTCGGCGGTTTCATCGGCGACGACGGCGAATTCTTCGGCGACGACAGCGATGAGGGGCGCCCGGTCAAGGTCCGCTTCCGCTGGAAGCGCCTGGGCCCGGATGCCGCGCATTGGGAGCAGGCGTTCTCGCAGGACGGCGGCCGCCAGTGGGAAACCAACTGGACGATGGAGCACACGCGCATCAAGGGCTAGTATTCGCGGCATGGCCAAGCATGCCGGTTCGGTGTTCTCCGTCGACGTCACCGGTCTCGAAACGGGACAGGGCCAGCCCGCGTACGCGCGGATCTGCGAGCGCATCCGCAGCGCCATCGTCAGCGGCGCGCTGGCGCCGAATGCGCGCCTGCCGTCGAGCCGCGTGCTCGCCCACGACCTCGGGGTCGCCCGCAACACCGTCGACTGGGCCTTGGGGCAGTTGGTCGCGGACGGCTATATCGTGCGCCGTCGCGGCGCCGGCAGTTTCGTCGCCCCAAGCCTGCCCGAACGCGATACCCGCCCGCTTGCGCCCAAGCGCACCGCGCTGGCCGCGGCCGGCGAGGGCGAGCGTCGATTGTCTAGCCGGGCGAATGCATTGCGGAGTTACCCCGGCCATTACCAGCCGGCGTCGGCGATTGCGTTCACGCCGTCCTTGCCCCCGATCGACCTGTTTCCGCGCGCGGTGTGGAACCGCCTGTTGCAACGCGAAGCGAGCCGGGCCGGCACCGCCTACTGGGCGTACGGCGCCAGCAACGGCTTGCCGGCCCTGCGCGAAGCCATCGCCGCGCATGCCTCGGCGATGCGCGCGACGCGTTGTTCGCCCGAACAGGTGATCGTGGTCACCAGCACCCAGCAGGCGGTGGAACTCGCCGGAAAAGTGCTGGCCGATCCGGGCGACCGCGCCTGGGTGGAGACGCCGGGCTACCAGCCGGTGCAGCACTGCCTGCGTGCGGCCGGCCTGCAAGTGGTGCCGGTGCCGGTCGACGCGCAGGGCCTCGACGTCGCCGAGGGCCGCAGGTCGGCGCCGGATGCGCGCCTGGCCTATGTCACGCCTGCGCATCAATACCCGATGGGTTGCGAGATGTCGATGGAGCGACGCCAGGCCTTGCTCGATTGGACCCGGCAACACGACGCCTACGTCGTCGAGGACGATTACGACGGCGACTACCGCTATGAAGGGCGGCCGATCGCCTCGCTGCAGGGCATGGACGAGGGCGAGCGCGTCATCTACGTCGGCAGCTTCAACAAGATCCTGTTTCCGGCGCTGCGCATCGCCTACGCCATCGTGCCGGAACCCTTGGTGGCGCCCTTCGTCGACGCCAAACACGTCGCCGACGGCCACACCGCCTTGTTGCTTCAGGGGGTCCTGGCGGCGTTCATCCACGAGGGCCATCTGGCCCGCCACCTGCGCAAGACCCGCGCGATCTACGACGAGCGCCGCCTGGATTTCCTCGAACAGGCCCGTGCATTGGCCGAGGTACTCGATTTCGGCCCGGCCACCGCCGGCATGCACGTCGCCGCCGTGTTCAAGCCGGGCCTGACGATCGACGATCGCGCGGTCGCGGCCGAATGCGCGCGCGCCGGCGTGGTCGTGCATCCCCTGTCGAAGTACGGTGCGAGCGACCGCGGCGGCCTGGTGTTCGGGTTTGCCGGCGCCTCGCGCGCGGCGACCCGCTCCGGCCTGGAGATCGTACGCAAAGCCATTGCCGGCCTTGCCGTCAGGGATGCTGGTTTGCGCACTTGATCGCCGTGCCGGCCGACCGCAACAGGCGCGCGCGACGGCCTCGCGGAAAGTCCCATCCGGCAGGCCCGCGATGGGGGATCGTACCGCCTCGTTCGTGGTCATCGCCGATCACGAATGCGAACCCGAACCGGTCACGATTGGCACCTGCATGCACCCGATTCGTGGCTCGCGCGCTTGATCGTGCGCGCCGGCTTCGCTGAAGTCGAGCCTCCCCAATGGAGTGGAGCGTATCGATGAAGAAGTTGGCCGCAGGTTTCGTGCATATGCTGGCCTTGTGCCTGCTGTTGGCGGTGTCGCAATCGGCAGCGGCCCAGTCCGCGTACAAGCAGATCCCCGAGGGTACGACCCTGTGGATCGGGGAGTCGATCTATTCCAACAACCTGAAGTACCGGCTGACCATGCAGCGCGACGGCAATCTGGTGTTCTACCGCGTCGCCGATTCGCGCCCCTTGTGGAACAGCCAGACCTCCGGCAGCGGCGGCTACAAGACCGTCTTCGAGCCCTTCGCCGTATTCAATGTCCTGCGCATCTCCGACGACGCGATCCTGTGGACCAGCCGCGGCGGCTATATCGGCACATCGTATCCGGGCATGGCCTGGTACATCACCGATCAGGGCGACTTCATGGCGCTATACCACGGCAGCATGATCATCAGCTGGCTCGCGAACGACCCGGATAATTGATCGGCCGCTCTGACCAGCCCGCTCTGGCCGGTCGATCGCAGAAGTAGACGAAGAAAGGCCCCGCATCGGCGGGGCCTTTCGCTGTCGAGCGCCGAGCGACGCGGCTTACTCGATGGTCATGTCGATCCGGGCGCGGTCGGTGTTGGCGATGCTGCCGTCGGCGCCGTCGGAAACGAAGAACAGGTCCATCGTCAACCGATGCGGGTCGGAATCGAGGATGCGGCCCAGGGTCATGCCGAACTGGAACGGGTCCTTGTACTCGCCGAGTCGCTCGGCGCTGTTGCCGGGCAGGGTGCCCTCGGCGCGCGCGGTGGCGTCGGTCTGCTTCATCAAGGCTTGCATCTGCGCTTCGGTGAAGGTCACCTTGGCCTCCTTGCCGACCTGCACCGGGCCGTTGCCCTTGATGTCGCCGGTCAGCATGTAGTTCCAGGTTTTGGCGTCGGCGTCGGTAGGCACCTTGAGGTTGTATTCGTAGGTGCGCTCGGAGGTGATTTCGTTGCCCTGGGCGTCGTAATGGCACACCACCTGCAACGGCGGGTTGCCGTTGCCGGCCATCGGCGGGGTGATGGTGTAGCTGTAGGAGCCGTCGGGGTAGCTGGTCTTGACGTAGCCGTAGGTGGTTTGCGGGCCGCCGAACGAGGCGTAGGCGCGCGCCATGGTGTCGCCCTGCTCGAAGGCGGCTTCGCCATTCAAGCGCAGCTGGTTGGAGAAGTTGTAACGCTCCAGCGTGGCGACGTTGCCGACGCCGTCGTTCTGGGCGGCGACTTCGCCGGTGGCGGTGAAATGGGCATAGGCGGCCTGGCCGTCGGGCTTGGACAGGTCGAATTCGGCCGTGCGCAACACCGAATGGCCCTTGTTGGCCTGAATGCCGGGGCCGAGGTCGAAGCTGAGCGGGCCGACATTGATCGAGGGCAGCACGCTGCTCTTCTGTTCGATCGCCTGCAGCGCACCGATGTCGACGCGCACGCCGGTCTCGCTGGTGCGGGTGACGCTGTAGGCCGAACCGGTGGCGACCTTGTTCTCGCCGTCGACGGTTATGCCCAGGCGCGGGCCTTTCGGGAAGGCGTCGTCGAACAGTTTCTGGAACGCGCCCGCGAACTGGGTCTGGGTGAAGTTCTGCGAATCCAGCGTCACCGTGGCGCCGACCGGGATCGTGGTCGGGTCGAAGGGATTGATCTTCGCGGCGGTCTGCGGGTTCTGATTCTCGCCCGGCAGCACGACCTTGTAGCGCAGGCGATGACCGGCGCCCGCGCTGCCCTCTACGTCGGCGTTCGTGTTGCCGCCGCCGGCTGCGCCGGACACCGAAAACACCGCGGTGACCTCGAATTCGGTCTTGCCGTCCTTGTTCTGCTGCTTGACCTCGATCTCCGAGTCCTGGCGCATCTCGATGCCGCCGGGGGCGGGCACGGTGCTGCCCTGGGTCAGCTTGACGCTGCCGTTGCCGGGGCTCCAGGAAATGCCGCCGCGCTGGCTGCCGTCGCTGACCTCCACGCCGTACTCGCTGGACGCGGTCGGATGGGTCGGGTCGAAATCGGTGACGATGGTTTCCTCGGTGACGCTCATCGTCGCCGCGGGGATCTTGAGCTCGTCGCCGTGGAAGATCGGGTCGCTCTTGCCGGTCATGCTGGCCTCCATCCGCCGTTCCTTGTCCTGGAACAGCTCCGGATTGGCCTGGCGCAGCGCCTGTGGGGTGATGCCGTAGAGCGCGGCGATCTCGATCACGCTCTGGTCGTTGACGACGGTGTGAGTCTGGGGATGGTTCTGCGGTTGGGGCAGGGTGGGCGAGGGGCCCTGGGTGGCGTAGACACCGGTCATGAATGGCTTGGACGCAACTGTGAGGATGGTCGCGACTTTACCGTCGCGCCGGCCCGGGGGCGACTAGGGACGACCCCAGTTTGGGACGAAATTTGTGCACGAGTGGACCAATTCGCGGTTTGAGGGGATGGATGGCCCGTCAAGGCCTGCCTGGGCGTTGATGTTGACGCCGTTCCCGACTCGCCGTTGGCTTCCTTGGTTTTGCAGTTGCAGTGACGATAGGCTCTGGCGTGGTCGCGCACCCAGATCGCCGGGTTTGAATTCGGGTCGACATAGAAGCCGCTGCGTCTCTTGGTCGCGGCTTACGTCGCTCCTACAGGGATGGATTTTCGGCATTGCGTTGGCGAGGGTCTCGCCTTTGTAGGAGCGACGTCAGTCGCGACCGCGGGACGCGCAGGGTGTCGTGGCCGATATTGTCCAACGAAGCGGCGGGCTTTCGCCGGGGTAGGAGCGGCGCAAGCCGCGACATCGCTGCGACGTTCTTGCGGCGTATGGATCGAGAAAGATCAAGATCCGGATCAAGATCAAGCCCAAAGCCTCCGCCACTGAAGCGGCGGGTTACTTTCTTTCGTCTAAAGCAACAAAAGAAAAGCGACCAAAGAAGTTGCTTTGTTTTGAATCAAGGGCCCGCACGATCGGTGCCGACGCAGTGATCTACATACGGGACCTCCCTGTCCCGATGAAAAACGGCCCGCATCCCTGCAGGCCGCCGTCCGGGTCTACTATGGCCTTCGCCAATGCGAACCCGCGCACAGCAACAGCAACAACACAAGCACAAAGTCGCAACCGCAACCGCTTCGACGACAGCAAGATCAAGATTACGTCCTGCCCGTTACCCTGCCCACCGAGACCGCCATGCTGATTCACGGAGCCTGCCACTGCGGCAATATCGCTTTCGATCTCGACTGGCAGCCGGAGCCAAGCGAGATTCCGGCGCGCGCCTGTACTTGCACGTTCTGCAGCAAGCACGGGGGCGTGTGGACTTCGTGTCCGACGGGTGCGCTGCGGGTGCGGGTCGCCGAGCCCGCACGGGTGTCGCGCTACGACTTCGGTACGCAAACCGCGGATTTCCATGTCTGCACGCGATGCGGGGTGGTGCCGGTGGTGACCAGCCGCATCGACGGGAGGCTGTATGCGGTGGTCAACGTCAACACTTTCGAGGAAGTCGGCGGGGCCTTGCTGCGGCGGTCGCCGTCGACGCTCGACGACGAAACCGAAGCGGTGCGCCTGGCGCGGCGGCAGCGCAACTGGATCGCCGAGGTCGAGTTCGTCGAGGGCGGCGATTGAGCCTGCGCTCGGGGCCGGCTTCGGCGTCATCTTCCCGACGACGACGAGGCCCGGATGACCGGACGGCGTTCGTGTCGCGGGGCTTACCGAGAGTTGACGCGCTTGCAGTCGGCCGTCATCGCCTGATCCTCGGCGCTGACGCACAGCTTGAATCCCGGTTCCAGGCCGATCACTTCCTTGTCGGTGCCGGCGGCCATCGCGAAGCGTTCGAAAGCCCGGCTGGCGCAGGGCTCGGCGTTCGTGTCCGGCGGCTGGCCCGCGCCCGCCGCCGCGAGGCAGTCGTCGTGGAACAGGGCGTAGTGGCATTGCCCGCTCCGGCTGGCCAGGCATTCGAACCTCGCGATGCGGTCGGTGACGCGTACCTCGCTATCGATGATGTCGACGCCGTCGGCGCTGGCGCGGTGGACGATGGTGGTCGCACCGATATCGCAGCCGAGCAAGGCGAACAGGTAGTACAGCAAAGCGGTGAAGTTGCGCATAGGTCACCTGAATAGTGGGTTGCCGCGTTACATCGTGCGGAACAAGGTCATGAAGGGCTGGCTGACGGTCAGGGTTTCCGGGCGGTTGCGCAGGCGCACGCTGCCCTTGCCGCTGTCGTCGCGGACGATCGATGCGATCGCCTTGAGATTGACGATGGTCGAACGGTGGATCTGCTTGAACATGTTCGCGTCGAGCACGTCGAGAAGCTCGCGAATAGGTTTGCGCAACAGGGCTTCGCCCTCTGCGGTCACGACCGTGGTGTATTTGTTGTCGGCGCGGAAGTAGGCGATGTCGTCGACCAGGATCAGGCGGGTTTCGCGGCCGGTGCTCGCGGTGATCCAGGTCAGCGGCGGCGCGCCGCGCCTGGGCGCGTTGCTCGCCAACTGCCGGGCAAGTTCGGACAGCGCATCGGCGCCGGTCCGGGTGGCGGCGCTGCGTCGCTGCAGCCGCTGCACGGTGACGGCGAGACGTTCGGGCGTGACCGGCTTGAGCAGGTAGTCGATCGCGCCCTGTTCGAAGGCATCGATCGCGTACTGGTCGTAGGCGGTGACGAACACGATCTGGGTTCGCGGGCTGACCTCGGCGGCGGCGGTGGCGACATCGATGCCGGTCAGCCCGGGCATGCGGATGTCGAGGAAGGCGATGTCGGGCCGATGCTCGGCCAGGGCTTCGAGCGCCTCGGCGCCGTCTTCGCATTCGGCGACGATCCGCAACTGCGGCCAGGCGCCGCGCAGGGAGTCGATCAGCGCCTGGCGCAGCAGAGCCTCGTCTTCGGCGACCAGGGCGGTGGAAGGGGGAAGCTCATGCATACGAGGATTCCTCACGCGCGATCAGCGGCACGCTGATCGTCGCGGCGACGCCATTGGGGAAGTTGGCGACGACCGCGAGTTGCGCCTCGCCTCCGTACACCAGTTGCAGGCGTTCGCGCACGTTGCGCAGGCCGATGCCGGTACCGGCGTTGGTGGAATTGAAGCCTTCGCCGTCGTCGGCGACGGTGATGGCGACGCGCTGATCGTTGCGGCGCGCGAGGATCCACACGGTGCCGCCGCCGGGCTTGGGTTCCAGGCCGTGCTTGATGGCGTTCTCGACCAGGGTCTGCAGCATCATCGGCGGCAGCGGAATCGCGCGCAGTTCCTCGGGTACGTCGATTTGCAGCGCCAGCCGCGCGCCCATCCGCAGTTTGAGGATTTCCAGATAGGCGCGGGAGCGGTCGAGTTCGTCGCCGAGGGTGGACTGCCCGTCCTCGGTGCGCGGCAACGAACGGCGCAGGAAATCGATCAGGTGGCCGAGCATGAGGTCGGCGCGCGGCGGGTCGTTGCGGGTCAGGTACTGGGCGCTGGCGAGGGTGTTGTAGAGGAAATGCGGCTCGACCTGGGCATGCAGCAAGCTCAGCTTGGCCACGGCGAGTTCTTTTTCGGTGACCGTGCGGGTGGTGCTGACGCGTTCGGTGCGGCGGCGTTCGGCGATGCGGCGGGTGATCGCGCGCACGATCGCTTCGGCGTTCTCCAGATTGGTGCCGCCGTCGACCCGGAACCAGTCGCTCCAGGCTCCGGTCTCGGGTTCGCAGATCAGGGTGATGCTGCCGCTGTCTTCGCCCGGCGTGACCGTGGCCAGGATCTGGTTGCGGGTCCAGCGGCCGTGGTTGCGCACCACGCCATGGCGGTCGGTGCGGCTGCGGCCGTAGAGGTTGGGGCGCTGCACCTTGGCGCTGACCTGCAGGCTGTCGCGCGCGCTTTCGATGTCCTCGACCCGCGGGAGCTCGCGGATCGCGGCATCGAGCAGGTCGAACACCTCGCCCGCCTCGAACGGCACCTCGATCTGGCGGCGGTGGCGGTTGGCGAGGGTGTCGCGGCCGACCTGTCCGGCGATCAGGCGCACCCGGCGCAGGTGCGAGAAGGCGTTGGTGACGACATAGGCCACGACCAGCGCGCCGATGATGAATAGCGGCGCCACATCCTGGTGCTCCAGTCCTGGCGTGGCCGAGGACAGCAGCGCGATCAGCAGGAACACGCCGAACCAGGCGACGGCGAGGCGGAGGATGAAAAAGAAGCTCCTGATCACTGCGAGTCCGAAAGGTTCTAGGTTGCGATGCAGCATAGTCGTCCGCCGGCCGGGCGGAAGAGGGGGCGCGACGAAGCCGGGGAAGGCGGCGACGAAACCGGTCGGGAAGGGAACGAAGCGCCGGCGCGCTGATCGGTCCCGGGTCGTCCACGGTCTGCGAGGCGACGAGCCCTCTCCGCCTGCGGGAAGAAGAAGGGAGGGCGGCGTCGCTCGCCTTGTCCTCATCCGGCCTGCGATCACTTTCCGCCGGTGGGATCGCTCGCGGGCGTCGCCTTCCCCCAACCTCTCCCGCAAGCGGAAAAGGGATTGGAGTGATGGCAGGAGCGGGGCGCGGAACCGCGCGACAAAGATCACTCGCGTCCTTAGCTTCTCCGGCGGCCCGATCGATGGACGATGTGCCTCCGCTCTCGCCTCAATGTGACTTGCGGTGAATCGGCGCTCCGGACGAGAAATCTGCTTGGCAAAGCTTCGGTGTTCCGATAGCGTGACGCTCGACAAGGACGGTTGGGGGCCGCCTTCATGTTTTCGATGTCTACCGCGTTGATCGCCGTGCTGGCGATGCATCAGGCGCAGCCGTTGCCGGCCGCCGCCGAAGCGCCGAGTACGCTGTCCGCACCAATTCCAACGCCAACAACACCAGCACCTGCGGCCGCAACGGCACCTGCGGCGACGCTGGTGTCCGAGCCTGCTCCCGCATCCGCATCCGCATCCGCACCGGCATCGGCGCTGCCGTCCGTGGCCAGCGGCGGCCCCGATGCGCGCCGCCTCCTCGCCGGCACCGAGCTGCTGCTCGAAACCCTGCAACCGCTGAGCTCGGCCACATTGAAACGCGGCGACAAGTTCGGGCTGCGACTCGCGCAGGCGTTGAGCGTCGACGGCGCACTCGTACTGCCCGCCGGCACCACCGGCGTCGGCGAAGTGGTCCATGCCGAGCGCTCGCGCAGCGGCGGCAAGCCGGGCGAGTTGTTGCTCGCCGCGCGCTACCTCGATGCCGATGGCCGGCAGATCCCCTTGCGCAGCTTTCGCGTCGGCGCCGCCGGCGTCGACAAGTCGGGCCAGGTGATCGGCTTGTCGATCGCGGTCGGGGTGTTCGCGATGTTCATGCGCGGCGGCGAGATCCAGATCCCTCCCCATACCCAGGCGCAGGCGCGCATCGCACAGGACGTCGACCTCCCGTCTTCTGCGGCGCCTGCCCAAGGCCCGGCACCCGTTGCCGCTACCGAACCACCCGTCACCACCCAAGCTGGGGAAGCTGTCCAATGAAGTCGATGTCGTCGCGTGTGTTGTTGATCGCTCTGTCGCTGCCGGTGTCGGCCTTCGCCGCCGGCGGTTCCCTGGCCTGGAACGGCAAGACGCCTTCCGACCCGGCCAAGCAGGTCCCGAGTGCCGAGGCGAGCGTTTCGGCGGAGGCCAAGAACGACGCCGGTACCGCACCCGCGGTAGAAGCCGGCGCGGCGGCGACCGCAGCTCCGGCAACCGCGACCGCGACGGCCAGCGCGAAGCCGGCTGCCGCCGGCAGCGGCCTGATCGCGGCACCGCCGGCCGGCAAGGGTCAGATCGTGTTCTTCCGCCCGCCCAAGTTCGTCGGCGGTGCGGTGGGCTACAAGGTGCGCGAAGGCGCGGTCGAGCTGGGCAAGCTGCGCAGCGGCAAGTACTTCGTGGTCGCGGTCGAACCGGGCGCGCACGAGTACACCGTGCACTCGGAAGCCAAGGACATCCTCAACATGGAAGTCGAAGCCGGCGAAACCTATTACGTGAAGGGCACGATCACGATCGGCATCCTGGCCGGGCGTCCGAACCTGTCGCCTTCGACGGTCGCCGAATTCGACGAAGTCGCCGGCAAGCTCAAGTTGGCGAAGTAAGCGCAAGGCGCGGCGAACGCATCGCGCCGCCGCAGCCCGGCCTCGATATCAGCCGAAACAAGCCGAAACACCAGCCACAACAGCTCTGAAAAAAGGCCCCGCATTCGCGGGGCCTTTCTTGTCGCTTAGATGCAACCAGCCGGGGCTCAGGCCTCGACTTCTTCCTTGTAGGCGTCGATCGGGATGCAGGCGCACATGACGTTCTTGTCGCCGTAGACGTTGTCGACGCGCGACACCGGCGGCCAGTACTTCTGCAGGCGCAGGCTCGGCAGCGGGAACGCGGCCAGTTCGCGCGGATAGGCACGGGTCCATTCGCTCGCGGTGACCTGCGAGGCGGTGTGCGGGGCGTGCTTGAGCGGGTTGTCCTCGCGGTCCAGGCGGCCGTCCTCGACCGCGCGGATTTCGTCGCGGATCTGGATCATCGCGTCGATGAAGCGGTCCAGCTCGTGCTGCGATTCGCTCTCGGTCGGCTCGACCATCAGCGTGCCGGCGACCGGGAAGCTCAGGGTCGGGGCGTGGAAGCCGAAGTCGATCAGGCGCTTGGCGACGTCCTCGGCGCTGATGCCGGTGGCGTCCTTGATCGGGCGCAGGTCGAGGATGCATTCGTGCGCGACCAGGCCGTTGCGGCCGGTGTACAGCGTTTCGTAGTGCGGGGCGAGGCGCTTGGCGATGTAGTTGGCGTTGAGCAGCGCGACCTGGGTGGCCTTGCGCAGGCCGGCGGTGCCCATCAGGGTGACGTACATCCACGAGATCGGCAGGATGCTCGCCGAGCCGAAGCTCGCCGCGCTGACCATGCCCACCACGCCTTCGCCGTCGACGGTCTTCGGCAGGAACGGCGCGAGGTGCGACTTGACCGCGCAGGGGCCGACGCCGGGGCCGCCGCCGCCGTGCGGGATGCAGAAGGTCTTGTGCAGGTTGAGATGGGAGACGTCCGAGCCCCACTTGCCGGGCTTGGCGACGCCGACCAGGGCGTTCATGTTGGCGCCGTCGGTGTACACCTGGCCGCCGTGCTTATGGATGATCTCGCAGATCTCGACCACTTCCTCCTCGAACACGCCGTGCGTGGACGGGTAGGTCATCATGATCGCGGCCAGGCGGTCGCTGTACTTCTCGGCGGCGCGGCGGATGTCGTCGACGTCGACGTTGCCGTTGCTGTCGGTCTTGGTCACCACCACGGTCATGCCGCACATCTGCGCCGAGGCCGGGTTGGTGCCGTGGGCGGAGTCGGGGATCAGGCAGATGTCGCGATGGCCTTCGCCGCGCGAGCGGTGATAGGCGCGGATCGCCAGCAGGCCGGCATATTCGCCCTGGGCGCCGGAGTTCGGCTGCAGGCTGACCGCGTCGTAGCCGGTGCACTCGACCAGCATCGCTTCGAGTTCTTCGATCAGCTGGGTGTAGCCGGTGGTCTGGTCGGACGGGGCGAGCGGGTGGATGTTGCCGAACTCGGGCCAGGTCACCGGGATCATCTCGGCGGTGGCGTTGAGCTTCATCGTGCACGAACCCAGCGGGATCATGGTGCGATCCATCGCCAGGTCCTTGTCGGCCAGCGAGCGCATGTAGCGCAGCAGTTCGTGTTCGCTGTGGTGGGTGTTGAATACCGGGTGCTGCAGGAACGAGGAGGTGCGGGCCAGCGCGGCCGGGATCGCGTCGACGGCTTCGCGGTCGAGCGCGTCGATGTCCAGTTGCACGCCGAACGCGCCGGCGATGGCGGCCAGCTCGTCGCGGGTCACGGTTTCGTCGAGGCTGATGCTGAGGCTGCCGGCATCGATCTCGCGCAGGTTGATGTTGGCCGCGCGCGCCTTGGCGTGGATCGCGTTCGCGTCGACGCCGGTGACGTGCAGGGTATCGAAGAAGCCGCTGCCGACGGCGATGCCGGCCTTGCCGAGCGCGGTGGCGAGGATCGCGGCCTGGCGGTGGACGCGGCGAGCGATGCGGGTCAGGCCGTCGGGGCCGTGGTAGACGGCGTACATGCTCGCCATCACCGCCAGCAGCACCTGCGCGGTGCAGATGTTGCTGGTCGCCTTCTCGCGGCGGATGTGCTGCTCGCGGGTCTGCAGGGTCAGGCGGTAGGCGGGCTTGCCGCCGGTGTCGACCGACACGCCGATCAGGCGGCCCGGCATCGAGCGCTTGTAGGCGTCGCGGCAGGCCATGAAGCCGGCGTGCGGACCGCCGAAGCCGAACGGCACGCCGAAGCGCTGGGTGTTGCCGACGACGATGTCGGCGCCCCATTCGCCCGGCGCCTTGAGCAGGGTCAGCGCGAGCAGGTCGCTGGCGACCGCGACGATGCCGCCGCGCGCGTGCACGGCGTCGGCTACGCCCTGGTAGTCCTTGATCGCGCCGAAGGTATCGGGGTATTGCAGCAGCACGCCGAAGGCGTCGACCGTGGCCGCCTCGGCGTCGTCGCCGACATGCAGCTCGATCGCCAGCGGTTCGGCGCGGGTGCGCAGCACTTCCAGGGTCTGCGGGTGGATGTTCCTGGAGACGAAGAAGGTGTCCGACTTGGACTTGGCCGAACGCTTGGCCAGGGTCATCGCTTCGGCGGCGGCGGTGCCTTCGTCGAGCAGCGAGGCATTGGCGATCTCCATTCCGGTCAGGTCGGCGACCATGGTCTGGAAGTTGATCAGCGCCTCCATGCGGCCCTGCGAGATTTCCGCCTGGTACGGCGTATAGGCCGTGTACCAGGCCGGGTTCTCGAGGATGTTGCGCAGGATCACGTTCGGGGTGTGGGTGCCGTAATAGCCGCGGCCGATGAAGCTGCGGAACACCTGGTTCTTGGTGGCGATAGCGCGGATCTTGGCCAGCGCCTCGACCTCGCTGATCGCGGCCGGCAGGGCCAGCGGCTGGGTCGACTTGATCGAGCCGGGGACGATGGCGTCGGTCAGGGCTTCGAGCGAGTCGTAGCCGACCTGCTCCAACATGTGGCCGATCTCGGCGTCGTTGGGGCCGATGTGGCGCTCGATGAAGGCGTCGTGGTGCTCGAGATCGCGCAAGGAAGTTGCGCTGTTGGCGGCTGGGCTCATGGCAGGGGCGTCCGAAGGCAGCGTGCGGTGCCGCACGCGAGGCGCCCCTCTGTCCTTTTGCCTGAGAGTTTAAAAGCGTGCTGCGGTCAGGCAGCTAGGGGAGGGGAGGGCCCGGGGGCCGCTTCCTGTCCGCGCTCGCTTCGTGCCCCTTCGGCGCCGGTTCTGCCTCGCTGTCTCAGCGCACGCAGGCGGTCTCTCCAGAGTTTTGTACACGCGGCGGTATGGGGCCTGAGCGATTACGGGCGTTGCGCCTTCGGCAGCGCGCCTGGCCGAGGGGCCGGGCGGCTTCTCCCACCGCGTGTTTCAAGCCGCGATTATAGCCGCAGCGGCGGCCGCTCGGGGCGAGATTGCCGGGGTTGGCGGCAGCCGGCTTCATCCCCGGTTTCGCCCCGCGACCCGGTTCAGGATGGCCGATTCGCCGTAACATGGTCGCGGTCCCTTCCGGAGCTTCCTGCATGGACCGACCGCCGTTCCAACTGCTGCAAATCGACCACGTGGTGCTGCGCGTGCGCGACACCGAGGCGATGGTCGCCTTCTACTGCGATGTGCTGGGCTGCCGGCTGGAACGGCGCCAGGACGCGATCGGCCTGGTGCAGTTGCGCGCCGGGCTGTCCCTGATCGACCTGGTCGACGTCGACGGCAAGCTCGGCCGCCTCGGCGGCGCGCCGGCCGGCGCCGAGGCCCGCAACATGGACCATCTGTGCCTGCGCGCCGAGCCCTTCGACCGCGAGGCGATCGTCGCCCACCTGGAGGCGCACGGCGTGCGCCTGGGCGACTTCGGCTCGCGCTACGGCGCCGAAGGCGAGGGGCCGTCGCAATACCTGTTCGATCCCGAAGACAACCTGGTCGAACTCAAGGGCCCGCCCGACGAAGTGCCGATCGACACCCACGCCTCCCACGCTCCCAGCTGAGGCCCCGAGCCGACGCTCCCCGACTGGCCTGCCAGACTGGTGAACCCGATCAATACCTCCGCTCCCGATTCAGCGCCGGCCACGAAGGCCTTGTCGATCCGCCGCCTGGCCTTGTTGCTCGGCGGCCTGGCGATGTTCGGGCCGTTCTCGATCGACACGATCTTCCCGGCGTTCCCGGTCATGGGCGCCGAACTGGGCGCCGACAAGCTGGCGATGCAGCAGACCATCAGCCTGTATCTGATCGCCTATGCGCTGATGAGCATCGTCCACGGCCCGTTGTCGGACACGATCGGGCGCCGGCGGGTGATCATCGGCGGGCTGAGCGTGTTCACGCTGGCCTCGGTCGGCTGCGCTTTGTCGACCGATCTGTCGATGCTGCTGTTCTTCCGCGTGGTGCAGGGTTTGTCGGCGGGCGTGGGACTGATCGTCGGCCGCGCGGTGATCCGCGACGTGCTGCACGGCGACGACGCCCAGCGCCTGATGAGCCAGGTGACGATGATCTTCGGCGTGGCGCCGGCGATCGCGCCGATCATCGGCGGCTGGATCCTCGGCTGGGCGCATTGGCCGGCGATCTTCTGGTTCCTGGTCGGCTTCTCGCTGCTGCTGCTGGCGGCGACCGTGTTCCTGTTGCCGGAAACCCATCCGCCGCAGGCGCGCCTGCCGCTGAAGCCCAAGCGCCTGCTGCGCGATTACTTCGCGATCTTCCTCAACCCGCGCTTCCAGCGCCTGACCGCGACCGGCGCGTTCAACTTCGCCGCGCTGTTCCTGTACATCGCCTCGGCGCCGGCGTTCGTGCTCGACATTCTCAAGCTCAACGAGCGCCAGTTCGGCTGGTTCTTCGTGCCGACCATCGGCGGCATGGTGCTCGGCTCGTTCGTGTCGGGCCGCTCGGCCGGCAGGATCAGCGGCGACCGCCTGGTGCGCTGGGGCTTCGTGTTCTCCTTCGCCGGCGTGGCGATGAACCTCGGCTACAACCTGTGGACCGACGCCCCGCAGATCCCATGGGCGGTGCTGCCGATGTGCGTATCGGCGTTCGGCATCGCCCTGGTGTTTCCGATCGTGACCTTGTCGATCCTCGACATGTACCCGCGCCAGCGCGGATCCGCCTCGTCGCTGCAGGCGTTCTCCGGGCTGGTGATCAACGCGATCATGGCCGGCGTGCTGTCGCCGTTGATCAGCGGCAGTGCGGTAGCGCTGGCGGTGGCGGCCTCGGCGTTGACCGCGATCGCCTGGCTGTTCTGGCAGTGGGAAGCGCGCGTGTCGAAGACCCGGTGCCCGAGCCAGGGCGACGAAGCCGCCGCGGTGGAGCCGCAAGAGTCGCTTTGAAAGCGGCGGGCTGTCAGGCGTGGCTTCTGCAGGAATGTTTGTCCTCAAGAGAAGGAGTTCGAGATGCGATTGACCTTATTGGCGCCGGTGGCCTCGTGCCTGTGTGGAACTGTCCAGGCGGCGGATTTTCAATCGATCCCCATCACCTATACCCTGGTTTCGGCGGACGGCAAGAGCGTGGTCGGCATGCAGGCGAGACCGCCTTCCACTGGACACAGGGCGGGGCCCTGACCTCGATCCAGTCGTTTCGCCTCCGGCTTTCTACCCCAACGGCTTCGAGTTGACGGCGATCTCAGGCGACGGTTCAGTCGCGTTGTTGAATTTGCCGGACGAGGTGACGGGAAGACCGCAGCAGTTCTGGATGCCGGCCTTGTGGACGAAGGAGCGCGGGGTGCAGATCGTCGAAGTTCCCGGGGTGTATGCGATCGCGGAGGACATTTCCGCCGACGGACGCACAATCGCAGGGCGCCGCGCGTCACCAGCTCCGGAGGTGAAGTCTCAGACGTTTCGGTGGAGCGCGGATCAAGGTCTGCAAATCCTTCAGGCCGTGGCAAACGACGGTGAGTATTTGTGGTCTGTCGACGATGTGGCTATTTCCGGGGATGGACAAGTCGTGGTCGGCGTTCTGACCGGTAGATCCAACCTGACCGGTAGGTCCACACCCACCCAGATGGTGTTCTGGCACGAAGGGCGGCCAATGCCGAAGCGGCCGATTACGGCGAGAGCAGTACCCGCACCGAACAGTTAGAGGTCGGCGTCTGCACCGACCTGGGCCCGGCGCGTCTGGGGTTGGGCCTGGGCAAGTCCAAGGCGCGTCAGGAGTGGAGCCTCGGCAGCCAGAGCAAGTCCGAAGGCGAATACCTGCTTGGCGAGGCCGCGTTCAAGCTCGGCGAACAATGGCTGGGCAGCCTGTTGGGCTATTCCGGCCGCTTCGATGTCGATTCGCGGCGGCGTTACCACAACGGCACCGCGATGCACACCTCCTCGGCGCGCCCGGATGCGAAGGTGGCGGCGCTGCGCGCGCGCTTGGACTGGAAGGACGCGACGCGGATCGGTGGCATTGGCGTATCGCCGTATGCGGCCTACACCTGGACACGGACGAAACTGGCCGGCTACACGGAGAGCGGCGGCGGTTTCCCGTCGCGCTTCGACCGCACGGACTGGAGCACGCGCGATCTGCGCATCGGCGCGGCGTTCGAGCGCAGCCTCGGCGAGCGCAACGATTTGAGCGTGTCGCTGGAAGCGGTGCGTCGCATGGACAAGACGGTCAGCGGCACGCGCGGCGAGATCATCGACCTGTTCGGTTTCGACCTGCCCGGCGGCGAGCTGGACCGTAACTGGGGCCAGATGCTGGTGGATTTCGACCACCGTTTCGCGAACGGTTCGGTGCTCGGCGTCGGTGCGCGCGCGGCCTCGTCGGGCGGCGATGCGGATTGGGGCGTATCGCTCGGGTATCGAATGTCGTTCTGAGCGGGCGATGGCGGCAGTCGTCCGGCGAGTCGGGCGGCTGTCGTTCCGGCCGATCGATGGGCCGCAGCATCGTGGGAAGCCGCAACCGGAACCCTTTGGTGTTGCGGGCTTGATCTCGCGCAGCGGACGCTGCGTGCGGATACCGGAAGATGCGCCGTCAATCGATCCGCAGGATTCGCTTCAGCCGTGGCGGTCCTGGGAGGACAACGCAATCGTTTCCGGTTTTGATTCGTGCCTGGGTTTCGTGCAGGCGGTCGAAGCAGCGAATAGTGTGCTGTTTGTCGCGAGCGTATTGCTCGGGGATAATGTCGGGGACGGCGGAAAATCGGCCGTAAACGTGCCTTCTTTGCAGCGTCGCTGCGGATACTTCTCGGCCGCGGCATAGCCCAGAGACCGTTCAGTCGGCCATTCAATACTCGAACAATTCCATGAGGCTTCTATGATGCGACGCGCGCTCTTGGTCATTTCCCTGTTGGCGGCGATTCCTGCCTATGCCGAAGGCAACTTCTTCATCGCGCCTCCGGCGTCGAGTACGCCCTCTTCTCTTCCTTATCGCGGTACTGCAGCGGTTTCGGCGGACGGCCGCGTCGTTGCGGTGGTGAACCAATCGGGAGTCGATCTGCGCGATAACCAAGGGCGCATGATTGAGAAGCTGCTTCCTTATCCTGGCTTCAGTTGGGGGTTGGCCGAACGCACGGCAATCTCGAGCGACGGCTCTATCGTTGCGATGACTGTTCGTGGCCCATTCGGGCACGGCGAAACCGCGACCGGAACAAGTTATTTGTGGACGAAGGCGGGCGGCGCCAGGGAGTTCACGATCGCCGGCACGTTCGGGGTGGCGATCAGCGGGCTATCCGGCAACGGCGATGTCGTGATCGGCGATCTAGTCGAGACCAACGGCCTGTTCCAGGCTTTTCGTTGGACCCAGCATGGCGGCGCTCAACGCCTGTTGGGCACGGAGCCATCGCAAACCTTGGCCAAGGCGGTGTCGGACGACGGCGCAACCGTAGTCGGCAATCAGATGGCCTTCGTTGCCAACAAGAATCGTGCATTTCGTTGGACGCAGGCGGGGGGAATGGCATTGGTGCCGTTGCTGCCCGGGCATTATCTCAATTCGGCAAACGACGTGTCCGGCCGGGGCGACCGCGTGGTGGGGCTGACCAGCACTGCGGTCTTCCCGGGCAGTAACGGCGGCGATACGTTCGGCTATCTGTGGAGCGCCTCCGGCGGGACCGTGTTGTTGCGGCCGCTGGCGGGCTACAGCTTCAGTAATGCATTGACGATTTCGCGCGACGGCTTGGTCGTCTACGGTGATTCGTATAACGCAGGGCCCTACGATTCCGGCTGGGCATCTCAGGAGGCTTACCGGTGGTCCGAGCAGACCGGGACGATCTCGGTCAGCTATTGGTTGAAAGCTTCCGGTGTGAGTTTGCCTGCCGGGACTTATCTGTCCAGCCCGACCGATACCAACGCCGACGGATCGGTGGTCGTCGGCGTGACACCGCAACGCAAGGTTTGGATCGCCAGAGTGACGCCGCATGGCGGCGGAGTTCTGCTGGACATCAATGCCTTCCAGCGCAGCCTGATCGACGCCAACCAGCGCCTGACATTGGGCTTGAGCGGACTAGCCAACGCGACGTTCTCGGGCGCGCACCATCGTTCGCTGCTCGATAACGGTCTGGCGAGCGAGTCCGATGGCTCCTGCGCCTGGGCCAATGCCGAGGCGGCCGACTACGACGAGAGCAAGACCCGCATCGAGCAGGCCGAAGTCGGTGTCTGCACCGACCTGGGTCCGGCGCGTCTGGGCCTGGGCCTGGGCAAGGCCAAGGCGCGCCAGGAATGGAATCTCGGCAGCCAGAGCAAGTCCGAAGGCGAGTACCTGCTCGGCGAGGTGGCGTTCAACCTCGGCGAACAATGGCAGGGCAGCCTGCTGGGTTATTCCGGCCGGTTCGATGTCGATTCGCGGCGGCGTTACTACAACGGCACCGCGGTGCACACCTCTTCGGCGCGGCCGGATGCGAAGGTAGCGGCGCTGCGCGCGCGTTTGGACTGGAAGGACGCGGCGCAATGGGGCGGGGTGACCGTTTCGCCGTACCTGTCCTATACCTGGAACAAGACCGAGTTGGATGCTTACAGCGAAGACGGTGGCGGTTTTCCGTCGCGCTTCGAGCGCAGCGACTGGACCACGCGCTACGCGCGCCTGGGTACGGCGTTCTCGGGCCGGATCGGCGGCAACGAACTGACGGTGTCGCTGGAAGCGGTGCGCCGCCTGGACAAGACGGTCAGCGGCACGCGCGGCGAGATCATCGACCTGTTCGGCTTCGACCTGCCGGGCGGCGAGGTCGACCGCAACTGGGGCCAGGCCTTGGTGGACTTCGACCACCGTTTCGGCAACGGCTCGGTGATGAGCGTCGGCGCGCGCGCGGCGTCGTCGGGCGGCGATGCCGATTGGGGCGTGTCGGTCGGGTATCGAATCGCGTTCTAAGTTGCGGCCAGCGGCCGCCCGGGTTGTTTCCTGGCGGTCGTGCGGTCGGTGGTGCCGGCCGAAACGTATCGAAGTCGAATGATCCGTGCCGGGGAAGGCGCAATAGCGTGACGGGCGGCGCGGTCGGTGCAGTTTCAGCCGGCGCGACGGCCGCCTAGGATCATTGGTGCACGAGAGCCCGGGCTTGTCCCGGATGGCTTCTTCGACCACCAAGGATTGGACTATGCGCGCAGCGATTTTGACGTTGGCCGTTCTGGCCGCTTGCGGTTCCGCCCGCGCGGCGGTGGAGGTGGACGTGATCGGCCCGGAGTTTTCCATGAACTGGTCGCTGTTGTCCGACGACGGCCGCGCCGTGGCCGGCCTTTTCCACGCCACCGCGTTCCATTGGACCCGATCGCAAGGGCGCACCGACATCCTGATCTTCCCCGGGCTTTCCAGCCAAGATTTAGAGTTGCGTGCCATATCCGGGGACGGCTCCGTGGTCCTGTTGAACCTGCCCGATTCGGTGTCGGGACGACCGGACCGGCGTTGGGCGCCGGCGCTGTGGACGCGCGAAGGCGGGATACGGGTGATGGATGTCCCCGGCTACTCCGCCATTGCCCGGATATGTCCGCGGACGGGCGGACCATCGCCGGCCAACGCTTGAACGGCAGTTTCCGCTACGAGGTGTTCCGCTGGCGCTCCGATCGGGGCGTGGAGACGATGCCGGTAGCCGGCGACTGGCAGGGCTACTCGATGTTCGATCCCGGTGCGCTTTCCGGCGACGGGCGTACGGTCATCGGCCGGGCCAGCGGAAACGGGGTGAACCCGCGGGTGTTCGTGTGGCAGGACGGCCGCGCGCCGTACTTCATCGATGCGGCGCTCGGCAGCTCGCTGCAGGCCGCGGTAGACATCTCGCACGACGGCAGCCGCATTACCGGGGTCATCGTCACGAACTCGGGCGAGCGGATTCACCAGGCCTATGTCTGGGACCAGGCGGCCGGCGTGCGCTTGCTGGGCCTGTTGCCGTCGATGAAGGGCAGCTGGCCGACCAAAATATCCGCCGACGGGCAGGTGATCGTCGGCGAAACCTATGGCGGTCCTGGAGGACAGAGGAATATCTTCCGCTGGTCCGAGCAGACCGGAACGCTGTCGATCCAGCAATGGCTGGCCGGCTACGGCGTCGAATTCCCGATCGACCCCACATGGGCGAAGGTGGAAGGGGTCAATGCCGACGGATCGGTGATCGCGGGCCTAGGCTTCCGCGATCAGATCTGGGTCGCGCGGGTCAAGGGGCCGAGCGGCGGATTTCTGCTGGACGTGGAAGCCTACCGAGGCAGCCTGATCGACGCCAACCAGCGCCTGACTCTGGGCCTAAGTGGCTTGGCCAACGCAACCTTATCGGGCGCGCACCATCGTTCGCGCCTCGATAACGGCCTGAGGGGCGAGTTCGATGGCTCCTGCGCCTGGGCCAATGCCGAAGCGGCCGATTACGGCGAGAGCAGTACCCGCACCGAACAGTTAGAGGTCGGCGTCTGCACCGACCTGGGCCCGGCGCGTCTGGGGTTGGGCCTGGGCAAGTCCAAGGCGCGTCAGGAGTGGAGCCTCGGCAGCCAGAGCAAGTCCGAAGGCGAATACCTGCTTGGCGAGGCCGCGTTCAAGCTCGGCGAACAATGGCTGGGCAGCCTGTTGGGCTATTCCGGCCGCTTCGATGTCGATTCGCGGCGGCGTTACCACAACGGCACCGCGATGCACACCTCCTCGGCGCGCCCGGATGCGAAGGTGGCGGCGCTGCGCGCGCGCTTGGACTGGAAGGACGCGACGCGGATCGGTGGCATTGGCGTATCGCCGTATGCGGCCTACACCTGGACACGGACGAAACTGGCCGGCTACACGGAGAGCGGCGGCGGTTTCCCGTCGCGCTTCGACCGCACGGACTGGAGCACGCGCGATCTGCGCATCGGCGCGGCGTTCGAGCGCAGCCTCGGCGAGCGCAACGATTTGAGCGTGTCGCTGGAAGCGGTGCGTCGCATGGACAAGACGGTCAGCGGCACGCGCGGCGAGATCATCGACCTGTTCGGTTTCGACCTGCCCGGCGGCGAGCTGGACCGTAACTGGGGCCAGATGCTGGTGGATTTCGACCACCGTTTCGCGAACGGTTCGGTGCTCGGTGTGGGCGCGCGTGCAGCCTCGTCGGGCGGCGATGCGGATTGGAGCGTGTCGGCGAGCTATCGAATGGCGTTTTGACGGTTGCATCGTAAGCCTTTGGACGTGACAGCCGCCCCGCAATTCGCGCAGGGCAACTGTTTCGTTTTGATGGCTGCGATCCCGCCGATCAGATCAAACCCGGATCGGTGATGCCGTGCGCGCCGGTTTCGATGCGGCCGGCGAGGCGGCGGTAGTACTCCGGATCGTTGGCGTCGGTGAGCACGAAGTCGTACCACTGATGGCTTGCGTCGAGACGGATCGGGCGCTGGCGGGTGGTGCCCGGGCCCAGCCGCTCCAGGCGCGCTTCGTACAGGCCGTATTGGTCGGCGATGCTCAGCCGCACCGGTTTGTGGGTGGAGTTGCGCAAGGCCAGGATCAGTTTGCGACGACGCAGGCGCAGGTCGGGCACGGTGGTCGCCGAGGGGTTGGCGCCGTGCAGGGAACCGCGGAACTCGCGGAAGAAGCCGTTCGGCGCGAACACCTGCAGGGCATAGGCGCGGGCGCCGTCGCTCTTGAGCGCCCATTCGCCGTGCAAGGACTTGCCGGGCTCGACGGTGTAGCGGCGCGGGATCGCATTCGGGTCGAGCAGGTCGTAGACATGGAACACCGCGCTGGCACGGCCGGTGTTGCCGAAGTGCAGGCGCACGCGTCGCGCGCCGGCATCGATGCGTTCGCCGACCTGCAGGTCGTAGGGCAGGGCGCGCGAGGGCTTGATGCCGCGTTCCTGCTGCGCCGCGCTCGACGATGCGGGCGGTTTCGGCGCCGGCAGGCGGCTTTGTTCGGCGACGATGCGGTCGGCGTCGCCGGTGTCGGGCAAGCTCGGGATCGGTTCGCGGTTGGGGTCGACGAAATTGAAGGCGCTGGTGAGGTCGCCGCAGACCGCGCGCCGCCACGGGCTGATGTTGGGCTCCATCACGCCGAAACGGCGCTCCAGGAAGCGGATCACCGAGGTGTGGTCGAACACCTGCGAATTGATCCAGCCGCCGCGGCTCCACGGCGAGATCACGTAGGTCGGCACGCGCGGGCCGAGGCCGTAGGGGCGGTCGTAGTAGATCGGCGGGTCGTTGGAGGTGCCGTGCGAAGGGCCCGAACGCGCGCGGTGATGTTCGCCGCGCAGGTCGACGGTGGAGCCGCCGAGGTAGGCGCCCTGGCCGTCGAGCGAAGGCGGCGCCGGCGGCGGGATGTGGTCGAAGAAACCGTCGTTCTCGTCGAAGTTGACGATCAGCACGGTGCGCGCCCAGACCTCGGGGTCGGCGGTCAGGGCGTCGAGCACGCGCGGTGTAGTCCGCGCCCCAGATCGGCGCCGAAGGCCCGGGATGCTCGGAGTATTTCGCCGGCGCGACCAGCCACGACACCTGCGGCAGGCGGCCGCTGCGCACGTCGGCGGCGAGGTCGTCGAGGGTCCAGGTCTTGAGCGCTTTCTCGGCCAGCGCCGAACCCGGCGGGGCCGCGCGGAATTGACGGAAGCCTTCGAGCGGGTTGTCGGTGAAGTTGTCGTCCATGTCCTGGTATAGCTTCCAGCTCACCCCGGCCTGCTCCAGGCGCTCGGGATAGGTCGTCCACCAATAGCCCTCGTTGGCCGGGCCGTAGTCGTCGAAGGTGTTGACGATCGCCGGGCCGCCGCGGTCGGCGGCCGGGTTGTTGGTGCCGGTCCAATGGAACAGGCGGTTCGGGTTGGTGCCGGTCTGCTGCGAGCAGTGGTAGGCGTCGCAGAGGGTGAAGGCGTTGGCCAGCGCGTACTGGAACGGAATGTCGGCTTGGCGGTAATAGCCGAGCGAGCGCTCGGTCTTGGCCGGCAGCCAGCGGTCCATCAGGCCGTTGTTCCAGGCCGCCTGCGAATCCGGCCAGGTGTGCGGGGTGCCGCCGATGCGCTGCGCGCTGGTGGTCGTGGTGTCGAGGTGATAGGGCTGGATCTCGCGGCCCTGCGCGGTCTGCTGGTGCCACACCGGCTTGCCGCTCGGCAGCGGAATCGGGAACCGGTCGCCGAAGCCGCGCACGCCGCGCATCGCCCCGAAGTAGTGGTCGAAGGAGCGGTTTTCCTGCATCAGGATCACCACGTGCTTGACGTCGTGGATGGTGCCGGTGACGCGCGCGGCGGGGATCGCGAGCGCTTTGCCGATGCTCGGCGGGAACAGGTTGAGGGCGAGTCCGGCGGCGGTGGCGCCGGCGGCGCTGCGCAGGAAATCGCGGCGTTGATGGTCGGTCATGGTAATCCGTGCGTTCGTTCGGGGGAGCGGTGGGCAGCCGCCCGGGCAGCCTGCTCGCCGAACGTGGCATCGCGGTTACCGCGTGCGGATCGCCGCGCGGTCCTGTGCGCGGGTGCCCGGTGCGCGCACGCAGGCGCCGCGCCGAGCGGCTTCGCAGCGGCCCGATCGCCGCAGCCCGATCGCCGCGGCGCGGGCGTGCCCGGCGTTGCCGCTGCGGGCCGGTGGCGCGCCCGGCCGGCCGGACCCGCGCCGACCGCCCGGCTCGTGGCTATACTCGGTCCCTATCTCCATGCAGCAAAGGAATGCCATGAATCAGCCCGTCATCCCCGATGTAGCCCTGGTCGACAACACCGAGCAGCGCACCCCGCTGGTGCTGGTGCTCGACTGCTCCGGCAGCATGCTCGGCGAGCCGGTGCGGCAATTGAACGAAGGCTTGAAGCTGCTCGAGCAGGAGCTCAAGTCCGACGTGATCGCGGCCAAGCGCGTGCGCGTGCTGGTGGTGCGCTACGGCGGTTTCGACACCGCCGAGGTGGTCGGCGACTGGTGCGACGCGATGGATTTCACCGCGCCGATCCTGGAAGCCGAAGGCACCACCCCGACCGGCCGCGCGATCGAACTGGCCCTGGCCGAGGTCGAGAACGAGAAGCAGCGCTTCAAGCAGGCGGGCATCGCCTACACCCGTCCGTGGCTGTTCCTGATGTCCGACGGTTCGCCGACCGATGCCTGGGAAACCGCGGCCAAGCATGCGCGCGACGCCGAGCAGGCCAACAAGGTCGCGATCTTCCCCATCGCGGTCGGCGAGGGCTCGCAGGACAAGGTCATGGCCCAGTTCAGCAGCAAGGGCCCGGCCGGAGTGAAGCGCCTGCAGGGCCTGCAGTTCCGCGAGCTGTTCCTGTGGCTCAGCGCGAGCATGCAGGTGGTGTCGCAGTCGCGGCCGGGCGGTCAGGCGCAGTTGCCCTCGACCGACACCTGGTCGTCGGTGCCGACCTGAGCGGCGGGTCCCGGGCCATGGGCTGGCGGATCTATGCGGCATCGGCCACCGGAAAATCGCATCTCGACAAAGGCATCCCGTGCCAGGACGCGTTCGCCTTCCACGCCGACGGCGAGCTGCTGGTGGCGGCGGTCTGCGACGGAGCGGGTTCGGCGGCCTCGAGCGACGTCGGTTCGCGCCTGACCGCCGACACCGTGGTGCGCAGCCTGGCCGCGGCCTGGGCGCAGCGCGGCGATGCCTCGGCGGTCGACGAGCAAACGATGTCGGAACTGGCCGCGGCCGCGGTGCTCGATGCGCGCGCGGCGTTGAGCGAGGCGGCCGGCGCGGCGCTGGCGCCGTTGTCGAACTATGCCGCGACCCTGGTCGGGTTCCTCGGCGATGCGCGGCGCGGTTGGTTCTTCCACATCGGCGACGGCCTCGGCGTGGCCGAAGCGGCCGATGCGCAGGCCCATGCCGCGTGCGTGTCGGCGCCGGAAAACGGCGAGTACGCCAACGAAACCTATTTCGTCACCGGCGAAGCCTGGCGCGAGCATCTGCGCGTGTCGGCGGTGGCGTATCCGGCCGCTCGCCTGTGCCTGATGTCCGACGGCGCGATGCCGTTCGCGATGGAAAAGGGCAATGCCGGGCTGTACCGGCCCTTCATCGATCCGGTCGCCGCATACCTGGCCTCGGTCGACGCAGCGGCGGGCAGCCGCGCCTTGTTCGGCACCCTCGACGATCCGCGCACGCACGGCATCACGTCCGACGACAAGACCCTGCTGATCGCCTTGCGGGCCTGATGCGGGCGCCATGACTCTGGGCAGCGGCAGCAGCATCCGGATTGGGCCTCGGCGCTCGGTGCTGGGCGCGCTGATCAAGAGCGGCGGCGCGGGCAGCGTCTACCTGCTGCCCGACGACGCCCATAGCGTCGCCAAGATCTATCACGAGCGGGTCGACCCGCCGAGCTACACCGACCGCATCGAGGCGATGCTGGAACTGCGCCCACATCTGCCCGACCAGGTCGAAGGCGGCAAGCGCTACGTCCAGATCGCCTGGCCGCATGCGGTGGTGCGCGACGAGCGCGGCCGCTTCGTCGGTTTCACCATGCCGGCGCTCGACGTGAAGTCGACCTCCGAACTGGAACAGGTGCTGCAGGAGCGGCAGGCGCGCGCGGCCGGGCTGCCGGTCGGGCTCGGCGCCAAGGTCACCCTCGCCGCCAACCTCAGCGCGGTGCTCGCCGCGCTGCACGCGCAACATCACTACGTGGTCGACCTCAAGCCGGTCAACCTGCGCTTCTATCGCGCATCGCTGTACATCGCCTTGCTCGACTGCGACGGCTTCAGCATCCAGGGCCAAGGCAAGCGCTTCTCCGCACCGCAGGTCACCCCGGATTATCTCGCCCCGGAATTCCAGGTAAGCAAGCTCGGCCCGGCCGGCGAGGAAACCCAGGACCGTTTCGCCCTGGCCGTGGTGGTGTTCCAGTTGTTGAATTTCGGCATCCATCCCTACAGCGGCCGGCCGGCTTCGGATCGCGTGCCGACCGACATCCCGGCGCGCATTCGCGAGCGCTACTACGCTTACGGCCTGCGCGGCCACCGGATGATGACGCCGAGCCCGGTCAGCGCGCATGCGGCGATCCCGCCGGAGCTGCGCCAATTGTTCGACCGCGCCTTCGGCAAGGACGGCGATCAGCGGCCGAGCGCGGCCGAATGGAGCCGGGCCCTGCGCAGCTACGCGCAGCCTTCCAGCGGGCGCCTGGTCGTGTGCGGGCGCAATCGCGAGCACCAGCATTACGCCGGCCAGCCGTGTGCGTCGTGCGCGCGTGCCGATCTGATCGCGAAAACCGCGCGCGATGCCCGGCCGCGGCCGAAACCGAATCCGCGGCCCGAGCCGATGCGCGGCCGGCGCGGCCCGGTGTCGGCGGTGACCGCGGCGCAGATGGCGCAGATGCAGGCGCAACTGACCCGCATGCAGACGCAGATGCAGGCGCAGACCGCGCAGAACGTGGCGCAGGCGCAACGCTCCTGGTGGCGGCGGAGCCCCGCGGCGCCGCCCGCACGCGGTGGGTGGTCGTCGTGGCTCGCAACCGCGGTGCGGGTCGGCGTGGCGGTGGCCTTGTCCTGGTCGTTCGCCAGGCTCGCTCAGTTCGTCCAGGGCATGTACGCGCAGTTGCTGCCGAAGTCGGGCGCGGCGGCGCTGGACGGCTGGATGAACGCGATCCTGATGACCTTGCTCGGCGCCGGTTTCCTGGTCGCCTGCGCGGTGTTCATGCTGACCCTGCCGAGGATGCTCAAGAACCGATGAGCCGGCCGATGCCCGCGCGTTTCCGCTACACCCGCATGGCCTGGGGCAAGCTGGCGGTGCTGTTGCTGTTCACCTTGGTCCTGCTGGCGCCGTTCACCGGCTGGTTGATGTCCCTGCCGTTGTGGGCGATGGACGTGGCCGGGCATTGGGTGTCCTCGCCGCTGCACAGCCGCGACGAGCGTTGGTTCAACCTGGCCCTGCTGATGGCCGCGGTGCCCAGCCTGATCGCGTTGTTGATGCGATCGATCGAGCGCAACGACCGCGAGCTGCGCGTCGGCGTGGTGGTGGGGGCGTTCGCCGTGCTCGCGATCCTGTTCGCGCCGGCGCGCAACGCCCAGCGCTTTTCCACCGACGCGATCGTCGGCGCATCGGAATTCGCGGGCGCGAACGAGCGCAAGCCCGCGGCGATGTCCGATGCGCTGACCTCGCCGGCGCGCGCGGCCGCGCCGCCGCCGCAGCGTTCGGCGCGCGAACGCGAGGCCGAGATCGATGCGTTGATCCGTGGCGCCGCGGCCAGCGCGGCGCACGGCGATACTTTCTATCGCCAGCAACTGGCGATGATCGCGGTGCAGGCGCTAGGTTCGAATGCGCAGCGCGATGCCGGCCGCTACGACGGCGCGATGCGGTTGTATCGCGAAACCTCGGCGGCCCTGCAGCCGGGCGCCGCGGCCGAGCGGATCGAACCGATCGAACGCGCGCTGTCCGCGGCGATGGCGGCCGACCCTGCGCGCGCGTTGCCGCCGCGCGAGCTCGGTACCTGGCGGCTCGGCGCTTTCATGCAAGGGCTCAGCCGGCATGGCGACGCGGCCGAGCGGCCGCTCGACATCGTCGACGCCGAGAGCCTGCGCCGCTGGCGCGAGGCGGCGCGGACGAATTTCCTTCAGGCCTTGCGGGTCAACCCGACTTTCGACGGCGCCTGGCGCGGCCTGGCCTGGACCTGGATCTACGACCAGCCGGACCTGGCGCTCGGGGCGTTGACGATCGAGGCCGAACACGCCGGCCGCGCCGGCGGTTCGCGTGCGGTGCGCCAACGCATCGACGCCGCCGGCGGGGCCGAGGCCTCGCCGCGCTTCCAGATCCTGCAGGCGCGCGCCCAGGAAGCGGCGATGGAACAGCATGGCCTGTCGATTCCGGCCGCGGTGCGGGTGATGGCGCGCCGGTCGTTGCCGCCGCTGCCGCCGGCGGTGGCGGCGATGCAGAAGATGGTCGGCGACGGCGCGGCGGTCGAGTCCGCGCCCGAGGACCTGTCGACGATTCCGCGCCTGTCCGATGCCCTGGATGCGGTCGCCTTTCGCGGTGGGAAGCCTGCGCCGAGCGCGACCGCGCTGTTGGCCGGCCCCTGGCGTCGCGGCGCTCTCGTCGTCGCCGGCCCGCTCGACCTCGGCCGCTGGCGCGCGCGCGTCGGGGCCGCCGGACAAAAATCCTTCGATGCCCGCATCGCCGGTTGGCCGCGCTATCGCATTGCGCGCGGCTTCGATCTGCCGCGCGGGCTGGACCGCGCCGCGCCGGCGATCCTGGTCCTGCCGGCGATGATCGAACAGCCGCGCGGCGACCTCGGCAACCTGGTGTTGCTCGATGCTTCCAGCGGCGCCTGTTCGGGCCGCTACTGCGGCTGGGTCCTGCGCGGCCCCTGAGGCTCGCGCCGCGCGAAGTACTCTAGCGGCGAGCTGTGAGGCGCCGGCGAGGCGATGCCGGGCGGACCCGCCTCGCCTCGTCGCGGATCAGGCGTTCGGCAGTTCGGCGATGGTCACGCCGATGATCAAGGGCACTTCCGAGCTGGTGGTGCCGGTGAAGCTCAGGCTCGCCGGGTCGGCTTTCCAGCCGGCACGCGCGCTGCCGCCTTCGGCTTCGAGAGTAAAAGGACCGATGCGCAGGCCGGTGGCGAACTTGAAGACATTGGCGAAGCGGCGGAAGGTCGAGGTGGTGGTGCGGATGCTGAAGCTCGGCTTGTAGCCGACCACCATGCCGCTCTTGACCAGGCCGAAGAAGCCTTTCTCGCCGAACACCGCCTGGCCGCGTTCGTCGCCGAACGGGCTGTAGCCGTGGACGAAGGGGCCGTCGATCATGCTGCGCGCGAATTCGCCGTCGTACCAGCCGCCCGGGCGGATACCCACATGGCCGACCGCCTGGAAATCCAGCGACAGCTCGAGCTGGTTGTCGAACTCGAATTCGTCGATGCGTTCCCAGCGGCCGTTGATGCGCACCTGCCAGAACAACTGGCGGATCTTGCCCTGGCGCCCGGCCCAACTGCGGCCGAAATCGTAGCGCGCTTCGCGGTTGCTGAAACCGACGGTGGCGCCGGCCGGGCCTTGCCCGGCCCGGACCCGCGCGACCCAGCCGGCGGCATCGTGTTCGACCTGCCAGTCGGGCACCTTGGCCATCTTGATCAGGTTGAGATCGGCCAGGCGGACATGGAAATCGTCGCTGCCACAGCGGCGCTGGGCGGCGCCGAGTTCGGCGGCGTCGCACTGCGCGACCAGCGCCGAGTAATGCGCCTGCGCCTGGTTCATCGCCGCCTCGGCGGCGATGATGCGGGCCTGATAACGGCGGCCGCCGCTGCGGCCCAGCCATTCGGTGAAGCACGGCTCGTTGCCGGCGACCTGGTTGGCGTAGGCCGAGGCGGCCGAGGTCGTGGCCAGGGTGTAGTGGTTGGTAGCCACGACCAGTTCGTCGTCGGCGTCGTGCAGGTGCTGGCGCAGGCTCGGGTATTCGGTCGCGGCCGGGATCACGTTGAGGAACTGCTGATACGCCTGATGTACCGGATCGCCGCTCGATACGTAGGCGCCGATCGCGCTCCATTGCGGCGCGGTCGCGCAGAAATCGTGCTGGGCGGCGCTGATGAAACCGGCCTGGGTCAGCGGCCAATCCCAGCGCGTCGACGGATACACCAGTTGGAAATCGTCGGGCGAGACCTCGATCGAATCGGTCAGCGCCCGGTACAGCAGCCCCCAGGGCTTGTCGTCGAAGTCGTTATTGGCGGCCAGGCCGGCATCGAGGCGGGCGAGTTCGAGCAAGCGCCGATCCTGGGCGCCGTGACGGAACTGCGAGAGAGGGCCGATGTCGTCCTGCGAGTCGAGCGTGTCGCCGCCGTCGCCGCAGAACGTGTAGGGATGGTCGGACTCGGACATGGCCGGGCTCCTGCGAATCCGCCGGGGCGGTTCGTGCCGGGCTCCGTGCGCCGGCCGGCGCATCGGCCCCGGCGGCGGCACGCGGCGGTCCGGGTCGGCGCAGACTCCTCGCTGCGCCCGCGGCCCGCCTTACGGCAACCTTACGGTCGGTTTTTTATTTTCCTATCAATGACTTGGCATGAGTCTGCGGGCCCTCCGAACGGCCGCCGGCAGGTGCCGTGCGGCCGCATCCGCGGCGGTTCGGATCGGCAATGGCCGCTTTGCGGCGGGCCCGACGTGGGCCGCGAGGGCCGCCGATCGGGGCGCCCGCGCCCGCTGATTGCGCTGCGCCATCGGCGATAGCGGCGCTCGGCGGCAGGTTCGTATCGACCGCGAGGCGGGGACGTGGACGGCCTCGGCGAGTCGGCAACCGCGCAGCGGCGCTTGGGTGTCCGGGCCTCGGCAACTGCCTGGAGGCATCAGGCGCAAAGCCTCGCTGGGCGCCGGCGGCGGCGCGAGGTCTGCCGCGTTCGGCGGAAGGGAGCGGCCGCGACCGGCCGCGCCCTGCGGCGGATCGGATCAGCGCTTGCGCTTGCCGCCCTGCGGGGTGATTTCCGGGTCGTTGCCGACCTGCGGGTCGCAGGCGACCAGGTTGCCGCGCTTGTGGTCGCGCACCAGCACCGAGAAGAAGATCAGGGTCTGCACGTCGTTGCGGTTCATCATGCTGGCGCTGCGCCCGTCGGCGGCGATCTTGACGTCGTAGATCTGGTCCTTGGCGTCGGAGTTCAGCACGCCCTCGATCTTCAGGTGCTTGGACACTTCCTTCTCGAGGCGATAGGTGATCTTGACCGGGCTCTGGTCCTTGCCGACCGTGACCACGTCCGGCGAGAAACTGTAGAAGTACCGGCCTTGCCCGGCATTGCCGCCGAACACGACGTGGGCGACGGTCAGCTCGATGTCGAGGGTGGCCGTCTTGGTCTTGCTCTTGGTTTTCTGAGTCATTGCAGGAGTTCCTGAGGAGTGGGTGCAGCGTAGAAGGCGATGAAGTCAGGGTGGCGATAGCCGCGCTCGCGCAGCCATTCGATCTGGTGCGCAACCTCGGCCCGGGCGCCGAGATGAACCTGGGCGCGCACCCAACTGTCGAGCAGGACCCGGTCGCGCGACCGCGGGGCGCTGGCGGCGAGCAGTCCGTGCGCGCGGCGCCAGTCGGCGACGGCGCGCTCGCGTTGGCCGGCGGCGGCCAGACGTTCGCCGCGCGAGACCAGGGCGCGCGCCAGGGTCGACAGACTGGCGCCGTCGCTGCCGTCCGAATGCAGGGCTTCCAGGTCGGCCACCGCCCGGTCGATCTGCGCCGGCCACGGCGCCGTCGCGACCGCGCTGTCGACCTGGGCCAGGCGCAGGCGCACCACCGCGTCGAGCCGTCGCCATTCCGGCAAGGACTGCGCTTGCGCGAGCAGGGGCGCCAGGGTCGCCTGCGCCTCGCGCAATTGCCGGGCCGCCTGCGGGCGTGCGTCGCGCAGGGCGGCGATCCAACCGGCATGGGCGTAGGCGTGGGCGAGGTCGCGCCGCCAGGTGCGATTGTCTGGCTGCTGCTCGACCAGGCTGCGCAACAGGGACAGGGTTTCCTCGGCGTCGCGCGCGGCCTCGTCGAGCCGGCCGCGGTCCAGCGCCAGGATCGAGCTGCGCAGCAGCGCGGTCGCGAGTTTGCGCCGCCATGCGTTGGCATCGGGCTCGTCGGCGACCAGTTCGCGCAGCATCCCGGTCTGCAGGGCATAGCCGGAAGCGGCGGCGTCGAACTGGCCGCGCGATTCCTGCGCGGTGCTGAGCCAGGACAGGCTATCGACCAGTTCGTAGCGCAGCGACTTGTCGCCGGGCTTGCGCGCGAGCAAGGCGCGCTTGATCGCGACCGAACGCGCGAACAGGTCGGCGGCATCGTCGGTGCGCTGGCGGCTGTTGGCCAAGGTGCCGAGGTTGTTCAGCGCATACGACAGTTCGAGCTGCCAGCGCGGATCGGCGGGCGCGCGTGCGACCAGTTGCTCGGCCGCGCGCAAATAGTCGAGCCAGTGCGCATGCGCGGAGTCCATGCGTTTCTGGCGGAAATCGTAATAGCCCTGCCAATAGGCGACCGTGCCCGATTCGGCCAGGGCCTCCAGCGAGTCGGGCGTCTCCCGGCGCGCCCGCGCGACCGCCTCGGCGGCGCGTTCGAAGGCGGCGTTGGCCTCGTCGAACCGGGCCAGGTTCATCAGTACCTCGCCGACGGTGCGCAGGGCGCGCGCGTGGTTGACCAGTTCGCGCGGCTGCATGTCGGCTTCGGGCATGCGTTCGAGATAGGCCAGGGCCTGGCTGCCGACGCTGTCGAGCAGTTGCAGGTTGCCGATCGGGCGCAGTTGTTCGGCGAGGTCGCCGAGCATGAAGCCGACCAGTTGCTGGGCCTGGTCGCGGCGTTGTTCGGCCTCGCGCCGCGCCTGCCAGGCCTGCAGGCCCAGGCCGATCGAGACCAGGGTCAGCGCGGCCAGGGCGCCGATCGCGCCGGCCCGCAGCCATTGCTTGCGGCGTTGCTGGCGTTCGCTGGCGCGCAGGAATTCGAGGTCGGCCGCGCTGAGGTCGGCCGGCAGGCGGCGCGCGGCTTCGCGCGCTTCGGCCAGCGGCCGGCCGGGATTGAGCAGATGGTCGGAGCGGCGGCCTTCGCCGGCCCAGCGCCGTGCCGCGCGCTGCAGGCGTTCGCGCGCCTGCAGCAACTGGCGGTTGTCGCCGGCCCACTCGCGCGCGCGCGGCCATTGCCTCAGCAGCGCTTCGTGGGCGACGCCGAAGCCCGGCTCGCCGCCGCTGAGTTCGCCGACGAACAGCCGCGCGCGCACGAAGGCCTCGGCCAGCTCGCGCGCCGCGGCATCGTCGAGCGCGGACCACAGCACCCGCCGCGCGGTGATCGCGTCGCTGTCGGGGCGGATCACGATCAGGGCCGCGAGCACCCGCTCCAGGCTGGCCTGCGCGCTCGCCGGCAAGGCCGCGAACACCTGCTCGGCGCGATGCGCGAGCGCGCCTTCCAGGCCGCCGAGCTCGCGGTAAGTGCGCAGGCTCAACACGCCGCCTTCGTCCTGGCGCTCGTACAGGGCCTGCAGGGTGTGCTGCAGCAGCGGCAGCGAGTCCGGGTGCTCGGCGGCGGCGTCGCGCAGCACGTCGTCGAGCCGGATCGAGCTTTCCGGGTCTTCCTCGAAGCTCAGCCCGGCCAGGGCGGCTGGCGCGCGGATGATCTGGCCGATCTCGCCCAAGCGCGGAGTCAGCAGATCGATATGGCCGTCGCCGGCCTTGAGCTCGGCCAGGCCGGGCACCGCCTCGATCAGGCGCGGATAGAAATCGCTGCGGGTGATCGCGATCGCGGCGACGTGCCGGCAGCCGCACAGCGCCGCCATCGCCGCGCCGAAATCGCTGCGGTCGCGGGCGTCGATCGCCGGTTCGGCGACCACCGCTTCGCTGTGGTCGACGACCAGCAGCAGATGGGCGCGTTCGGCGCGGTGGCCGGTCATGCGCAGGAAGGCGTCTTCGATGCGGAACTGGACCTGCTCGGGCGCGTCGCGCAACTGCTGCTCCAGCGCTTCGGCCTCGGTCTCCAGGAACACCGGCCGCCCCAGCAGCGACCAGCCGCACAAGGCCTGCGCGAGCCGCGCGAGCAGGTCGCCGCCGCGGCAGGCGCCGAGGTCGAAGTAGACGCTGCTCAGCGCATGCAGGCCGTCGAAGCCGCCGTCCTGCTCCAACAGCGGCATCACCGCCGCGCGCAGCAGCGAAGTCTTGCCGCAGCCGCTGGCGCCGGAGACCAGGACGAAGCGGCGCTGGCTGTCGACTTGCTCGCGCAGAGTCGCCAACAACTCGGCGGTGGCGCGGCCGCGCCCGAAGAACACCCCGGCATGAGCCTGGTCGAACGAGCGCAGGCCCACGTAGGGACTGCCCTCGGTCCATGCCGCCGCGCGCGGCAGCCCGCTGCGGTAGTCGTCGGGGAAGGTGACCCGCGCGGCCAGGCGGTAGCCGCGCTTGCGGATGGTTTCGATGTAGTCGGGCTCGCGGCTGCGATCGCCGAGCCGGCGCCGCAGTTGGGCGATGGTCTTGTGAACCGGATTGTCGCCGTAGAACGTGCCGCGCCAGATCTCGATCAGCAGTTGCTCGGCGCTGATCACTTCGCCGGCGCGTTCGGCCAGCGCGACCAGCACTTCCATCATCCGCGGCTCGAGCGCGGTGGTGACGCCGTCGCGCACGATCGAAAGACGGTCGGGCTGTACCAGCAGTGCGCCGATGCGGAACTGCGATACCGATGCCAGGTTCTTGATCCGGTCGATGCGTTGATGCATCGCAGGGCACGCTCGCGAGAAGAGTCGGTCGATGTCCGGGGCCAAAAACGCACGAAGGCTTCATGCGCGCCCCGTCATCCATAACGACCGGTGCAGCGAGTCGGCGTAACAGGTGAAAGGCCGCCAGCGTCGTCGCGCCCCATCGCGACGTCGGGCAGGGAGGTGAATCCATGGGCAAGCTAACAAAATGTCGCGCGTTCGTGTGTGCTGGATCACGAATTTCAGTGACACGGTCGCGAATGGTCGCGGTCGGGCCTTGAGGTGGCCGGGCGCGGGGTGGTTTTGCGTAGGTCGAGCGCCGCGCCGGTGTCGGTGTTGGCCGGCCGTCGCGGCCGTTGCCTCGTCGGACTGGCCTGACCTGACCTGACCTGGCCTGGCCTGGCGTGGCCTGGCTGGCGTTGTCCGGCTCGGCATGGCCCGGCCAGGAGTGATGTGGAGCGAGGAATAAAAAAAGCCGGCCGGGGGCCACCCCCCGCGGCCGGCAGACGCTTGCGGCCGAGGGGGATCAGCCGCAGCAATAGCAGACCAGCGGACGGCCCGGGCCGCCGGGGCCGAGTTCGCCGCCGAATTCCGGGCATTCGCTGCGACACGCGAACGAGTCGCACGATTCCGATTGGGCCGGTGCCGCGCCGTTGCCGGCGATCACCTGGAAGGCGCCGAAGCCCATCGCCGCGGAGAACAGCAGGGCGGCGAGGACGACACGGGCACCACGATTGCGCTTGTTCATTACTGAGCTCCTGTCGATGTTCGCCGCGCCCTCTCCCAAGACCGCGGCGGATACGCCGGAGCCCGGCTCGACGCCGGTCCGGCCGGGAAACGCGGCCGGGGGCCGCGTCGTCGGCGGATGCCTGGGCATCCGCCGCAGCGTCGAGTCCGTCGACGCCGCATGTCTCATCGCGGCATCACCGGGGCGGCGAGCGCGGTCTGCACGGCGCTGCGCGGCGGCGCCGGCCGCACCGCGCGCATCAGTTCCTGCAAGGTTTGTTTGCTGTTGATGGCGCCGACGTGGTGGTAGCGCACCCGGCCATCGCGGCCGATCACCAGCAGCGACGGCACCTTGCGCGCGCGGAACAGCGCCGAGGTGCGGCGGTCGTCGTGGGCGATCAGGGGAAACTCCAGGCGGTGTTCGTCGGCGTAGCGGCGGGTCTGCTCGGGCGTGGCGAAGGCCACGCCGATCAGTTCGGCGCCGCCGCCGGAGGCGGCCTGCAACTGCGACGCGGCGAGTTTCAGCTGCGGCAACGAGGCGCGGCAATGCGGGCAGGTGGTGGTGAAGAAAAACACCACCTGGCTGTCGCCGGGCGGCTGGCCGAGCTCGCGCTGACGCCCGTCCAGCGATCGCAGCGCGACGCGCGGCACGTACATGCCGACATAGGGCTGGGTGACGCGATCGACCAGCCATTGCTGGTCGCTGCGCAGGCGCCCGACCTGCCAGGCGAGCGCGACGACGAGCGCGGTGGCGACGAGCAGCGCGGCCCAGAGCAGGCGCTGACCGGACCGCGAGGCCGAGGTTTCGATGTCGGGTGGCGACGACATGTCACGACCCTAACAGCGAGTGTCAATGCCGAACTTGACGAGGCTCACAATGGCGATGCGCGCGACGCGCAGGCGCGGTGGCGAGTTATCCAGGGTAGGAGCGGCGCGAGCCGCGACCTGCTTCAGTCGCGACGAGCCTCCGGTAGGCCGATTCAGGCTCCCACTGCTTCCCGAGCTGCGGACTTTCGCTGTCAGCTCGCGCACTCCTGCGCGCGCAGCGGCGCCAGCGGGCGCTGGCGCAACAACTGCGCCACGGCGACGCCGAGCAGGGTCAGCACGCCGCCGATCCAGTGATAGGCCTGCAGCGGTTCGCCGAGGAAGACCACCGCGAACAGCCCGGTGAACACCGGGGTCAGGTTCATCAGCACCGAGGTCTTGTCGGCGCCCAGGCGCAGCAGGCCGTGCATCCAGAACCAAGGCGCCACGGTCGAGGCGAGCAGCCCGGCGTACAGCACCAGCGGCAGGTTCTGCGCGGTCAACGCCACCGACGGCGCGAGCAGGAAGCCCGGCAGCAACAGCACGCTGCCGCACAGCACCTGCAGGTACAGCGACTCGCCATTCGGAATCGGCAGCGCCCAGCGCTTCACCAGCACGCCGTACAGTGCGTACGAAGACGCCGCCAGCAGCATCATCAGTTCGCCGCGGCCGAGGCCTTGCTGCAGCAGCCGCGCCGGATGGCCGCCGCTGAGCAGCCAGCTCAGGCCGGCGAAGGAAATCGCCGCGCCGATCAACATCCCCGGCGACGGCCGGGTCTTCAGCACCAACATGCCGATCACCATCGTCATCGGCGGAATCGCCGCAACGATCAGGCCCATCGACATCGCGCTGACGCTGTGCGCGGCGAAATAAGCCAGCGACTGGTACATGACCATGCCGAGCGCGGCCAGCACCACCAGCTTGCGCCAGTAGGGGCGCACCTGCGCGCGCAGCTTCCATACCCGCGGCAGCATGAAGGGGGTGAGCACGAGCAGGGCGACCAGCCAGCGGTAGAACGAGATCGCCGCCGGTTCGATGGCGTCGGCGGACAGCTTGCTGACGATCGTGTTGCCGGCCCAGATCAACGTGGCCAGGATCGGCAGTAACAAATGCATTGCGGCGGTTCCGTACAACGTGGGGCGGGCCATTCTAGAATGTCGGGTAATCGACAGATGTCTATAACCAGACAGGGCGTAGCGAGGCCCGGACAAGATGCGCCGCCACCGCCGTTTTGATTACCCCTACCGCTCGCTGCCGGGGCCCTTGCTGCTGCGCTACGAGGCGCTGGCGGTCGATACCGAAAGCGCCCTGCATCAGCATCCCTGGGGCCAGTTGGCCTTCGTCGAGTCCGGCAGCATGGCGTTCCTGATCGAGGAACAGCCGTTCTTCGCGCCGCCCGGCTATGCGGTGTGGATCCCGCCGAAGATGGACCACACCTCGCACAACCGGCGCGAGGTGCAGTGCCGCCTGATCAACATCGCCGAGCGCTACACGCCGATGCTGCCGAAAGCGCCGGGCATCGTGCGCCTGCATCCGTTGTTCGTCGCCGGGGTGGAGGATTTGTTCGACCGCGGCATCGAAATACCGGACACCCCGGCCGACCGGCGCCTGGCGCGGGTGTTGATCGACAAGCTGTTGGCCACGCCGATGCTGTCGCGCTTCGTACCGCAGAGCGAAGACCGTCTGCTGGGCCCGATCCTCGATGCCCTGCAGCACCGTCCCGGCGACAACACCACCCTGGAGCAATGGGCGCAGCGCGTGCACACCACCGAGCGCACCCTGAGCCGGCGCTGCCGCGACGAACTGGGCATGTCGTTCAGCCAATGGCGCCAGCGCCTGCGTTTCCAGCAATCGATCCCGCTGCTCGAACAAGGCCGCAGCGTGCAGCAGGTGGCGGTGGCGATGGGCTATGCCAGCGCCTCGGCCTTCATCGCCATGTTCCAGCAGTTCAGCGGCACCACCCCGCAGAAATTCCGGCGCTGACGGCCCCCGCCGACAGGCTTCAAGGACAGGAGCGGCGCGAGCCGCGACCGCGATCCCGCCACGACGGCGCGGGCGCCGATTCCCGCTCGCGTCTTGCGACCAAGGCAGGCGCTGGCCTTATTCGGCAAAGGTTACGGCGCGGCTTTGGCGGCGCTCTGCGCTGTTACCTTCCTGCGCACACCCTCCAGCATCGCATCCAGCGCCTTGCGGTCGTGGACCTTGCCGCGCAACACGAAGGTATCGATGCGCCGGGTGGCGCCGATGTCGCGCAGCGGGTCGGCGTCGAGCAGGACGATGTCGGCGGCCTTGCCGGCGGCGAGCCGGCCGTGCAGGCCGTCCTGGCCGAGGAAACGGGCGCCGTTGATGGTCGCCGCCTGCAGCGCCTGCAACGGGGTCAGGCCGTGGTCGACGAAGCGCTGCAGTTCGTCGTGCAGGCCGATGCCGGGGTGGTTGAAGGAATTGAGGAAGCCCGCATCGGTGCCGGCGAGGATCGCGACCCCCGACGACTGCAGCAGGGGCAGGATCGCCGCACTGCGTTCGTAGCGTCGGTGGCGGCGCTCGATCGCCGCAGCGTCGTCCTTGGCCGCGCGTTCGACCCGCCAGGCGTAGGTCGCCTGCAGGCCTGGGCCGATGTAGCGCAGATAGGCGTCGCCGCGGTGGTCGTCGCGGTCGAGGTAGGTCGTGACGAAACTGCCGTTGAGGGTCGGCGTGACCGCGGTGCCGCGTTTCGCCAGGCGGCGATAAGCGGCGCGCGCGGTGTCCTCGTCGAAGCTGGCCTGGATCCGGTTCCAGCCCTCGCGGCTGTCGATCTCGCCCCGCGCGACCATCGCGCCGATCTCGGCTTCCTGCGGCGAGCCGGCCTTGTAGGCGTATTCGATGTGCTCGATCGAGCTGAGCCCGGCGGCGCTGACCGCATCGATGGTCAGGGTGAACGGCACGTGCGCCGAAGTGCGCAGGCCGCGCGCATGGGCCTGTTTCAGGGCGTCGAGGAACAACTCCGGCGACAAGGTGTTGTCGGTGATCTTGACGAAATCGACCTTCCAGCCCTGCAGCCGGTCGAGCGCCTGGGAAATCTCCGCGGCGCTGCCGACCTCGATGTCGCCGGGCCAGATCGACTCGTAGCCTTCGAGTTTCGGACCCGAGGTGAAGATGGTCGGGCCGTCGAGACGGCCGGCGGCGATCGCCTCGCGCCACTCGAACACGCTCGGGCTGAGGTCGCCGGCGGCGTCGCGCACCGCGGCGATGCCGTGGGCCACGTACAACGGCAGCAAGTTCTTGTTTTCTTCGATCAGCTTGTCGCCGCCGCCGAAATGGACGTGCATGTCCCACAGCGCCGGGATCGCATATTTGGCCCGGGCTTCGATGGTTTGTGCGGCTTCGTAGCTGCTGGCCTTGGCGTCGTCGACGATGGCGACGATGCGCTCGCCGCGCACCGCGATGGCCTGGTCGGCGCGGGTCTCGCCGTCGACCACGTCGATCACGTTGGCATGCCGGATCAGCAGGTCGATGCGTTCGGCGGCGGCGCCGGCGGTGGACGAGAGCGCGAGCAGCAAGGCGGCGGACAGGCGGATCGAGGGGGGCATGCGGAACTCCGGGAGCGCGGCCGCCGCGACGGCGACCAGGACGGTGACGGCGCAAGCGCGGGCCGCATCGGCATTGTGCCCGAGGCCGGCCCCGCTTCGGCTTCGCGATCTCCGACCGAGTGCCATTCCGCCAGACCCGGCCATGTTCATAATGACGGCGGTCCGCCGCCCGGCGCAGCTACGCAAGCCGGCGCAGCCACGAAAATCCGGGCCGCCCGCGGCCGCCGAAGCCCTGCGGAGGGGCCGCATGAGGAAAGTGAAAAGGTTGGCGACGCCGCCGTCGTTGCGCCGGCCGGAATTGCTGGACTGGGCCCGCGAAATCACCGCGTTCTACAGCCGCCCGGTCGAGGAACGCCAACGCCAGCGCGCACCGTTCGAACGTTACGAACCCCTGTTCCTCGGCCCGGACGTGTTCGCCGCGCTGCACGCGCAGTTCAACGGCAATTGCGCGTACTGCGAATCCGGTCTGCAACCACACGAAAGCCGCATCGATCCGTTCCGCCCGATCCTGGCCGCGGCCGATCCGCGCACGCGCGAGGAAAGCCCCGATCACTACGGTTGGCTGGCGTTCGAATGGCGCAACCTGATGTATGCCTGCAACGAATGCGTTTCGGCCAAGCGCAATCTGTTCCCGGTCGATACGCCGCGCGCCTTGCCGATGACCGCGTGGCGGCAAACGGTGGCAAGCGAGAACGCGTTGTTGATCGACCCCTGCCGCGACGACCCGGTGCGGCATCTGCTGTTCCGGCCCGACGGCCTGCTGGCCGCCAAAACCGACAAGGGCGAGGCGACCATCGCGGTATTGAATCTCAACCGCCCGCGTTTGGTGGATGCGCGGCGCTCGGCGATATTCGATTTGCTGCGATGGATCCATCAAGCGATCGATCCGGGAGCCGACCCGATCGAAAACCAATGGATCGAGGAACTCGACAACCTCCGGTACAGCGGCGCGATCCGGTCCGCACTCGACACCGTGGCCAAGGAAACCGCGCGCCGGGCCGGGCTCAAGCCCATCGTCGGCTTCCGCCCGTCGCGCGATATTCCGCGTCTGGCCGGGCACCATGAGGTCTGGGACCGGGTCGCCTACGAATACCTGTCGGGCGCGGACAAAACGCCGGTCTCCGAATCCCTGCGGAGCGCGGCGAGCGAGTATTACGCAGTCAGGCCCAGGCTGGACGCGTCCCGCGTCGAGCGCGTGCGCATCTTCAACTTCAAGGGCATCGACACCCTGGAGCTGGAGTTCGCCCATGCGCAGGCCTCCGACAGCAATGCCTCCGGGGTGATGCTGCTCGGCGAGAACGCCGCCGGCAAAAGCACCGTGCTGCAAGCGCTGGCCCTGGCCTTGATGGACCAGCGCCTGCGCAAGGGCTGCCGGGTGGAGGGCGCCGATTTCCTGCCGCGCCAGCGCGAGTCCTGGGAAGTGCTGACCGACCGGCCCTATGTGGAAGTGCTGCTGTCGTCGGGCGACACCCGCCGCATCGAGATCGATTCGCTCGGCCGCATCGAAGACCATACCGAGGCGGCGCCGTCGATGGTTCTGGCCTACGGGGCGAGGCGCTTCTTCCGCTCGCAGGACCGCATCCACAAGAACGCGGTCAACCGCAGCCTGTTCGATCCTTTCGCCAAGCTCGAAGACCCCTCGCCGTGGCTGGTCGAGGCGAGCCGGCAGCATTTCAACGCGGTGGCGCGGGCGATGCGCGAGGTGTTCTCGTTGCACGATGACGACGACATCTTCCGCGGCCCGGGCGGCCACGTCATGGTGCGCGCCCACGGGCGGGTGACCCCGGTCGAGCGCATGAGCGACGGCTATCGTTCCCTGTTCGCGATGGCCGTGGACATCATGCGGCGCATGGTCGAGGCCTGGGGCAATCTGGAATACGCACAGGGCATCGTCCTGATCGACGAGATCGACGTGCACCTGCACCCGCGCTGGAAGATCGAGGTGATGTCGGCGCTGCGGCGGGCGATGCCGAAGGTGCAGTTCATCGTCACCGCCCACGACGCACTGTGCCTGCGCGGCATGCGCGACGGCGAAGTGCATGTGCTGTACCGCGACCGGCACGACCGCATCCGCCCGCGCGAAGACCTGCCGAACATCGAGCTGTTGCGCAGCGACCAGTTGCTGACCTCGGACTTCTTCGGCCTGGCCAGCACGGCGCGGCCGCAGACCGAGGCGGCGCTGAACCGTTATGCCTACCTGCTTGGGTTGCCCGAACCGAAGCCGGAAGAGGCGCAGGAACGCGCGCGCCTCGCCAGCTCGTTGCAGGCGCTGCCGCGCGGCGACACGCCCGCCGGGCAACTGATCGGCGAGGCCACCGAGCGCTATATCGAATCCCGGCGCCGCGGCTCGGCGATCGAACGCAGCGCGATGCGCGAAGACGCGTTGGAGGAAATCGTGCGCCGGCTGGAACGGCACTTGGGCGTGGAGACGAGCCGATGAGATATGTCGACCGTCGCGGCGTCGCAGCCCCGCCGTCGCTGACGGCCGATGACGGCGCCGGGGCCAGGGAGCTCGAGCGGGCCCACGGCCACTATCGCGACCAGCGCGCGGGCAGCTTCGCCTTCGCCGCCTACAAGAGCGCCGATGTGGCCGAGGCGATGCGGACCCTGTTCGGCGGCAAGTGCGCGTACTGCGAGTCCTTCCACAGCGCCAGTTCGCCGACCGACGTCGAGCACTATCGGCCCAAGGCCGGCGTGGAGGGCGATGCCGCGCACCGCGGCTATTGGTGGCTGGCGGCCGACTGGTCCAACCTGCTGCCCAGCTGCGCCTTGTGCAATCGCCGCAACGGCTTGCGCATAGCGCAATCGGGCATGGGGCGTGCGGCCGTGGCGGGACAGGCGCTGGTGACGGTGGGCAAGGGCAATCTGTTTCCGATCCGGGGCCGGCGCGCGACCGGACCGCGCGAAAACTGCGAGGCCGAAGATCCGCTGCTGATCGATCCGACCCGGCGCGACCCGGCCGCTCATCTCGACTGGCCCGAAGACAAGCTGTCGCTGGTGGCGCCGCGCTTCGACGGTCGCGAGCACGATGTCTACGGCAAGGCCAGTATCGACATTCTGGGCTTGAATCGGCAGGACCTGGTCGAAGAACGCACTCGCTATCTCGCGCTGGCGCGGGCCTTGCTGGCCGGGGCCGAGTCCCTGCTGGCCGTCGCCAGCGGCCTGGCCGACGAGGCGCGGCAGGATTGCCTGCAGCGCTTCGACGAACAGCTGACGGTGCTGCAGAAGATGTGCGCGGCCGATCAGCCGTACTCGGCCATGCTCGGCGCGCATCTGAATCAGCGGCTGCACGGTTTGCTCGAGGAGTACCGCGCCTTGCTGGCGCAGCGGCGGGCACTCGACGCGCCTCGGCAGAGTCGAGACGAAGTCGCCGAGGACGCGATCGACGCCTGATCTCGGCGCTGGGGAGTCATAGCCGGGGTCTGCGTAGCCATTGCCAGAGTGGTCGTTGGTCCTCTGCCCCAGGCAGATGCGCTATGGGCGAGCAGGGCAGACAGGACGGCTGCCGCGCCCATCGGCGCCCAAAGAAAAACCGGCCGAAGCCGGTTTTTCTTTTCGCTTGCGGTCGCGTACGCCGCGAGGCCCGGGCTCAGCCCTGCGCGGGCTTGGCCGGCTTCGCCTCGGGCTTGGCCGCCGCCGGCTTGGCGCCTGCAGGAGCCGGCGCGCCCGCCGCCGAAGCCTGCCAGCCGCAGCTCTGGCCTTCGTTCTGCTGCTTCAGCCAGGTCTGCAGCGGAGCGAAATATTCCAGCACCGCCGAGGCGTCCATTTTCTCGTTGCCGGTCAGTTCCTTCATGGTCTGCTGCCACGGCTGGCTCGCGCCCTTGCTCAGCATCGCCTGGAACTTCGCGCCGGCGGCCTTGTTGCCGTAGAAGCTGCACTCGTACAGCGGGCCCTTGAAGCCCGCCGCGTCGCACAGCGACTTGTAGAACTGGAACTGCAGCACGTGCGAGAGGAAGTAACGCGTGTACGGGGTATTGCCCGGCACGTGGTACTTGGCGCCGGCATCGAAGAACTCTTCGCCGCGCGCCTCGACCGGGGCCACGCCCTGGTACTTCGCTTTCAGGTCCCACCAGGCCTTGTTGTACTCGCCCGGCTTGATCGAGCCGTCGAACACGCCCCAGCGCCAGCGGTCGATCATCAGGCCGAACGGCAGGAACGAGACCTTGGCCAGGGCCATGCGCATCTGCGCGTTGATCAGCGCCTCGTGGCTCTGCTGCTGGCTGCCGACCAGGCCGATCGACTGCAGATACTTCGGCGTCATCGCCAGCACGATGGTGTCGCCGATGGCTTCGTGGAAACCATCGTGCGCGCCGGTCTGGAACAGCGGCGGCTGGTTGTTGTAGGCCAGGTAGTAATAGACGTGGCCGAGCTCGTGGTAGATCGTGGTGAAGTCTTCTTCGTTCGGCTTGATGCACATCTTGGTGCGCACGTCGCCGGCCATGTTCATGTCCCAGGCGCTGGCGTGGCAGACCACGTCGCGGTCGCGCGGCTTGATGAACTGGGTCTTGGTCCAGTAGCTGTCGGGCAGCTTGGGCATGCCGAGCGAGACGTAGAAGTCCTGAGCGCGTTCGGTCATCTGCTTGGCGTTGGCCAGGTTGGCGTCGACCTCGATCTGAGCCTGCTCGGCGGCGGCGCGGTCGCCCGGGTTCTTCGCCGTCTGCAGGTCGAAGTTGTGCTGGTACTGCCGCGCGAGCGCACCGTTGATGTCGAGGCTGCCGGCCTGCTGCTCGCTGTACGGCGCCAGTACGTCCCACATGTTGCCCCAGTCCTGCTGCCACATATTGCCGAGCAGATGCGCCGGCAGCATGCCGCCGGTGGTCTCGCCCTTGTCGGCGCCGTACTTGGCTTCCAGGCGCGAGCGGGTATAGCAGTGCAGTTGTTCGTACAGCGGCTTGACCTGGCCCCACAGGCGATCGGTTTCCGCGGCGAGTTCGACCGGGCTCATGTCGTAGCCCGAGCGCCAAAGTTCGCCGGTGTCGGCATAGCCGAGGTTGCGCGCGCCTTCGTTGACCAGTTCGACGAAGCGCGTGTAGTCCTTGCGCATCGGCTTGGAGATCGTGTGCCAGCCCTTCCATGCGTCGAGCTGAGCGTCGTAGTCGCGGCTGTTGCGCAGCACATCTTCGAGATCGCCGAGCTGGCGGCAATCGGTGTCGCCGGTGCCGCTGCAGTAGGTGCCCGAGCCGTACATGCCTTCCATGCGCGTGGCGATCTGGGTCAGTTCGGCGAGCTTGGCCGGGTCCTTCGGCGCCGGCATCGAGGTGGCGATCTTCAGCAACTGGATCGCGCGCGCGCTCGCCGGCGACATCTGCTGGCCTTCGAACTTCTTCGACTGTTCGATCCAGCTGTTGAGCTGGGTCAGATAGCGCTCGTTGGCCTTGGCCGAGAGCAACTGGCTGTCGTCGTTGATGTAGGTCGAGGACAACCACTGTGCCGAGGTCATCTCCGGATACATTTTCTTGTATTCGTCGTTGACCCGGGCGATGAACTGGTCGGCGGTTTCGCCTTCCGGCGCGGCGGGCGCCGTGGTGCTGGAGGAGGGGGTGGGGTCCTTCTTGCACCCGGCCAGGCCGATCACGGCCGCAGCGATGCCAAGCGCCAACAAGGCGCGAACATGGTTCATGTGTGCTCTCTCCAGGAAGTGCCGCGCTGTGCCGCGCGAGCCAGAAGGCTAGAGGCCGGTTCGATCCGGCGCAAGCCGACCGTCGTCAGGGCGTCCGGGCGACGCGCCGGGAAGCTCCGGACACCGCTGGTCCGACCGAGGTTCTGCGCACATTCGGCACATCAGCTGAACTGAAAACGGTTACGCGCGGGGCGGTTCAGATCGATATTTGACCGATTCAGGCCGTTCAGCTCACGCACGGCAGCGAGACACGCCTTCAATTTCGTTATTTTATCGTTACGTGTAATCGTTTAAATTGTTAATTTTTCGGTATTCATTTTCACCTAGTGCAACACACAGAGACTTTGTGAGAATTTCGTTCAGATTTCGGGACGGCGCAACTCGGCCAGGTTCCTACCCATGTCACAAAAAGGGATTTGATTTGTGACGCCAAAACGGAAAAAGTGACGCCCAGCGGCAGCCGTTCATCGGCGACGCTTGGGATGGGTGGATCCCACGGGGAATCGTTTTGGCTTCAACAGGAAAGGCATGAAACACACGATGAGCTCTTCCGATGGCAGGCGGTACCGGCCCCTGGCGACGACTTCGTCGCAGCGCAACCGGCGCGAAGGTGGCGAATGCCTGTTCACGGCCGATCTGAGTTGGGCGCGCGACGAAGCGCCGGTCGAACCTCCCCACGGCAGCCTCAACCTGAGGCGCGTCGCCATGGCTGCCTTGCTGGCGCTGGCGGTGGTGGGGATCGTGATGATGAATGGGCCGGCCGACGCCGGTCCCGTCCGGCGCGTCGAATCGGCGCTGCCGGCGCCGGTCAGCGAAGCCGAGCCCGCGGCGGTCGACGCCGCGCGGACCGCGCAGATTTCGCCGGTCGCGTTCTGAGAACGCGGCCGGCAGGCACTCGGTGGGGGTAAGCGCCTGGATGGCGCAGTCAGGGGAAGGGAAGCTGTAAGAAGACGGAAAGGGTTATGGGGATAGCCCGATCCGCACGGTTCGAATGGCGTCGGCGCCAGGGAGGGCGTCGGTGGCCGCTCGCAGTGTCCTTATTCTCTTCCTTGGTACTTTCCTTCAGGTGCGAGGCCTTACTCGTATCCAGGTTGCCTCTCTCTGCTTTTTGTAGGAACGACATGAGTCGCGACCGCGGGGGGGCGCGCAGAGATGAAAGGCCGTCGCCGTTCGTTGAAGCGGCGTGCCCTCGCCAGGGTAGGGCGGCGCAAGCCGCGACATCGTTGTAACCATCTCGCATCCAGAGGCTGTCTCTGCATCCTGTAGGAGCGGCGTGAGTCGCGACCCCGGACGCGCAGAGATGATGAGGCCGTCGCCGGTCTTAGAAGCGGCGTTTCTTTCGCAGGGTAGAAGCGGCGCAAGCCGCGACCGCGTCGTTACGGTCTCGCGGCGCATCGTTCATCGAACGATGATCAAAGATCAAGATCAAACCCAAAGCTTCCGCCACTAAAGCGGCGGGTTACTTTCTTTTGTCTAAAGCAACAAAAGAAAGGTAACCAAAGAAAAGTGCTTTTCTTTGAATCAAGGGCCCACGCGTTCGATGCATCCGCGGTGATTTTTCATACGGGACATCCCTGTCCCGATGAAAAACGGCGCGCATCCTTGCGCGCCGCCCTCCGGGTCTTCTTTGGCCTTCGCGAATACTCTGCGACGCACGGCAACAGCAACAGCAACAGCAACAGCAACAGCAACGGCAACGGCAACGGCCAATGCCAAGGTCAAGGTCAAGGTCAAGGCCAAGGCCAAGGCCAAGGCCACCGGCCACCGGCCACCGGCCGAAATCCGAGCGTGGCGACGCGCTCTCTCTGTAGGAGCGCCGCAAGCCGCGACGTCGTTGCAACTATCTCGCGTCGTCACTCCCATCCAGGTTACCTCTGCTTCCTGTAGGAGCGACGTGAGTCGCGACAAGGGACGCGCAGAGATGACGAGGCCGTCGCCGTCCGGCGAAGCGGAGTGCTATAGCCAGGGTAGGAGCGGCGCAAGCCGCGACGTCGTTGCGACCATCTCGCGTCGTCACTCCCCTCCAGGTTACCTCTGCTTCCTGTAGGAGCGACGTGAGTCGCGACAAGGGACGCGCAGAAATGACGAGGCCGTCGCCGGTCTTAGAAGCGGCGTTTCTTTCGCAGGGTAGGAGCGGCGCAAGCCGCGACATCGCCGCCACAGTCTTGCGGCGCATATTTCAAGAAGGATCTGGATCTGGATCGGATCAAGATCAAACCCAAAGCTTCCGCCACTAAAGCGGCGGGTTACTTTCTTTTGTCTAAAGCAACAAAAGAAAGGTAACCAAAGAAAAGTGCTTTTCCTTGAATCACAAGCCCGCGCGTTCGATGCCTCCGCGGTGATTTTTCATACGGGACATCCCTGTCCCGATGAAAAACGGCGCGCATCCTTGCGCGCCGCCCTCCAAGTCTTCTTTGGCCTTCGCGAATACTCTGCGACGCACAGCAACAGTAATAGCAACAGCAACAGCAACAGCAACAGCAACAGCAACGGCAACGGCAACAGCCAAAGCCACCGGCCGAAATCCGAGCGTGGAGACGCGCTCCGTGTAGGAGCGGCGTGCGCCGCGCCCAAGGGACGCGCTGTCCCATCAATGCCTATGTGATCGGTCGCAGCGGCGCCGCTTTCGCCGGGTGGGCGGCGCAAGCCGCGCTGCGAATCCGCGGCTGGCGGCGCGGTCGACCGGGGTTGCGCGGTCGCGGCTTGCGTCGCTCCTACCCTGGGTCCGGGACTGCGTTCGACGCGATATCGATGCTGTGCGGTCGCGACTTACGTCGCTCCTGCAGAGGCTGCGGACGCGGTGCCGCGAGGTCGAGCCGAGGTAGCAGCCTGACCCGAAAACGCACCGATGGCGCAGGCGACCCGCCGAGGGCTACAACGCCAACACCCGCTCCGGCAGCCGCACCAATCCGCGCTCGGCCAGCCACTGCCACGAGCTTTCGGCGTCCTGCTCGACGTAGGCACGCGCCGAGCCGAGGCGGAAGCTGTAGCCCCAGGTGTCCATGTCTTCGAATATGCGCTCGCGGCTGGCGCCGGGGATGGCGTCGCCCATCAGGCATTGGAGCACGCACACAGCGTCCTCTTCCTCGATCGAGTCGGTGGCGTCGGTGTGGACCTCGGCGCGGCGCTCGGGCGGCAGCACGATCAGATGGGCGGCTTCGTGCAGCAGGGAATGCAAGGGGGTGTCGCCGCGGGCGTACACGGTGCTGCCGATCAGGCCGGCTTCGGTGTCGCCCCAGTAGCTGCCCGGGATCGGCTCGCCGTCGTCGACGCGCTGCAGGCGCAGATCGTAGCGTGCGAGCAGGGCGGCGACGTCGTCGAAGGCGAGGTGGGACAGGGTCAGCATGGCGCGCTTTGGCAGGGTGTTGTCGTTTGAAGCTAAGCCCGTGCTGCTGGTAACGAGTGGCGAGCAACCAGCGGTGAAGAGCGAGTAGTGGGGAGTGAGTGCCAGCGAAGAGCGGACGCGGTGGCGGCGCAGCTATGCCGATGTGTCCGGCGGATGCGCTCGTCGGTCATGCGCATCGCTGGTCTTGCGGCGATGGCGAACCGGACTCGCGGCCCGGCAAGGCGGCTTGCGCCGCCCGCTGGGCGCTCCGGCAGGTTCGCGGCCGGCAGGCCGGCCGCGCCGGTCAGGCCTGCGCCGGGTTTTCCGGCAGGGCCACCGAGATGTCGAGGACCTTGTTGTCGCCTTCTCCGATCAGGTCGACCTTGACCGATTCGGCGTCGACGTTGACGTATTTGCGGATCACCTCGAGCAATTCGCGCTGCAGCATCGGCAGATAGTCGGGGCCGCCACCGCCGCGGCCGGCGCGCTCGTGGGCGACGATGATCCGCAAACGGTCCTTGGCGACCGATGCGGTCTGCTTCTTGGCCAGCAGGAAGTCGAACAGACCCATAAGCTCAGCCTCCGAAAATCTTGCTGAAGAAGCCCTTCTTTTCCACTTGCGTGAAGCGCATCGGTCGGGTGTCGCCGAGCAGGCGGGCGACGGCGTCGTCGTAGGCCTGGGCGGCGTCGGATTCGGTTTCCAGGATCACCGGCTCGCCCTTGTTCGAAGCGTTGAGCACGTCGCCGGATTCCGGGATGACGCCGATGGTCTTGAGGCCGAGGATTTCTTCGACGTCGCCGATGCTGAGCATCTCGCCGCCTTCCACGCGCTTGGGGCTGTAGCGGGTCAGCAGCAAGTGCTCTTTGACGCGCTCGCCGTTCTCGGCGCGGCGGGTCTTGGACGACAGCAGGCCCAGGATGCGGTCGGAGTCGCGCACCGAGGAGACTTCCGGGTTGACCACGACCACCGCCTGGTCGGCGAAGTACATCGCCAGGAACGCGCCCTTCTCGATGCCGGCCGGAGAGTCGCAGACGATGTAGTCGAAGCCTTCGGCGGCGATGTCCTCGAGGACCTTCTGCACGCCTTCCTTGGTCAGCGCGTCCTTGTCGCGGGTTTGCGAGGCGGCCAGGATGTAGAGGTTGTCGAAACGCTTGTCCTTGATCAGCGCCTGCTTGAGGTTGGCTTCGCCGTTGACGACGTTGACGAAGTCGTAAACCACGCGGCGTTCGCAGCCCATGATCAGGTCGAGGTTGCGCAGGCCGACGTCGAAGTCGATCACGGCGACCTTGTGGCCGCGACGGGCGAGCCCGCAGGAAAGGCTGGCGCTGGTGGTGGTCTTGCCGACACCGCCCTTGCCCGAAGTGACTACGATGATTTCGGTCAAAACTCGTTCCTCCAATGGTGCGGCTTCAATCCAGAGCCGCAATTTTGATTTGTTCGTCTTCCAGCCAGATCTGCACGGCCTTGCCGCGCAGTTCCTTCGGGATGTCTTCGAGCACCTTGTAGTGGCCCGCGATCGCTACGAGTTCGGCATGGAACTCGCGACAGAAGATGCGGGCTTTTTCGTTGCCTTGGGCGCCGGCCAGGGCGCGGCCGCGCAGCGGGCCGTAAATGTGGACCGAGCCGTCGGCGATGACCTCGGCGCCGGCGCCGACCGTGGTCAGCACGGTCAGGTCGCGGTTGTCGGCATAGATCTGCTGGCCGGAACGGACCGGGGCGGACTGAATCATGCCCACCGACGACGCGGCCGGCGCGGCGGCGGCCGGGGCGGCCGCGCGCGACCGCGCCGGCTCCGGGGCCGGCGCGACCGCCGGGGCTTCGCGGCGCGGCGGGGGCGGGGCGGCTTCCGCGGCGGCGCCGTCGGCGCGCTCGTAGGAGGCGCGGAACTTGGCCAGCAGCGGCAAGCCCAGGGCCTGGGCCAGGCGATCGGTTTCGCTGGTGCCGTAGGCCAGGGCCACCGGCAGCACGCCGGCGGCGCGCAGGCCGTCGAGCAAGGCCTGGGCGGTGCCGGCATCCGGGGGCTGGCTGAGACCCCCGAAGTCGATCACCACCGCGGCCCGGCCGAACATGTTCGGGGCGCGCTGGACCCGGCTGCGCATCTCCTCGACCAGGCGTTCGACGTCGAGGGTGCGGATGCGCAGGTTGGCGATGCCGACCTGGCCGATCTTGAGTTCGCCGGCCTGTTCGTAATCCACGGCCACGTTCACAGGCCGGTCCCGGTAGGACGCGGCGCCTGGGCGGCGAGCGGGGCGTGCTGGACCGGCACCCGCGGGCGGGCCAGCCAGCTGGCCTCGGGGAGGGCGTCGCCATAGGTCTCGCGGACCCAGGCATAGCTGCACAGCGGTTTCATCAGCATGGCCGCGCGCACGCCAGCCTCTTCCATGACGTGCTGGCCGACTTCGCGGAAGCCGAAACTGCCATGGAACAACAGCGCCGGGTCGTTGCCGCCTTCGAGGAAGACCTCGCAGGCCAACTGCGGATAGCGCAGTTCGGCATAACTCTGGGCGTCGGCGTAGAAGGCACGGCCGACACCGCCGCCGCGGCGCCGGCTGGCGACGACGATGCGGTCGATATAGAAGAAATCCGGATAACGCTCGCGAAACCAGCGGAAATTGCTGCTGTCGTGGTCGCTGCTGGCACCGACGCCGATCAGGAATCCGGCCAGGGTGCCGTCACGTTCGGCGACGCGGAAATATTCGGCGGTGTCGAAAAAATGACGCAGACGGGCCGCATCCAGCGGCAGGATCGCGGGTCCGGCGGCATTGTTGAGGGCAAGGACGGAATCCAGCTCGTGCTCTCGCACGTCGCGGACAACGATCGACATTCCACGCTCCAAGTATTCAAAAGCCGGCACGCGTTCCGTGCCGGCGTCCCGATTATCGCATGGCGGTCGCTCCGGGGGCGAACGCCAAGTGCATGACTTCTGGACGGCTCCGGCGCGTGCCCCATACCGTTAGCATGCATTCATGCTGGCCCGCCTCACCCCCACCCAATTGATGCGCTTCGCGGGGCTGTTCACCTGGGCCATGGCCGGGTGCTGGCTGGTGACCGTGTGGCTGGAGCCCGAGGCGGTGTCGACGCTGCCCGGCAGCGGCGAGCACCCCTTCTTCCTGCTGGTCCTGCGTTGGCTGGCGGTCTACCTGACCTTCGGCGTGGTCTATTGGTGGGCCAGCCGCGGCCTGGGCCAGCGCCGGCCGGGGCCGGCCGACCATGCCCTGCTGCTGGTCCTGACCTGCTGCGCCATCGGCGCGGGCTATTACTCCAACAGCGGCATCGGCAGCATCCTGCTGATGGTCGTGGCCGGGCTGCTGCCGTGGCTGTTGCCGCTGCGGATCGGCGTGGCCTGGCTGATCCTGAGCAATCTGTCGATCATTCCGGTATTCGTGATCGCGATCCACTACCCGCTGCTGGTGGCGGTGGTGCAGTCGGTGGCCTACGCCGGCTTTTCCAGCCTGGTGTTCGTCAGTTCGCTGGTGGCGATGCAGCAGGCCCAGGCGCGCGAGGACCAGCGCCGGCTCAACGCCGAACTGCGCGCGACCCGCGCCCTGCTGGCCGAAAGCGCGCGCATCAACGAGCGCACCCGCATCTCGCGCGAGCTGCACGACCTGCTCGGTCATCACCTGACCGCGCTGAGCCTGAACCTGGAAGTCGCCGGCCACCTCTCGGAAGGGCGGGTCAAGGAGCACGTCCAGCAGGCGCATACTCTGGCCAGGTTGCTGCTGACCGACGTGCGCGAGGCGGTGAGCCAGCTGCGCGAGAACGGCGCGATCGACCTGGCCCTGGCCCTGCGCCCGCTGGCCGAAAACGTTCCGGCGCTGGATATCCGCATGGACATCGAGACGCCGCTGACCCTCGACGACCCGGAGCGCGCCCACGTGCTGCTGCGCTGCACCCAGGAAATCATCACCAACACCGTGCGCCATGCCGGCGCCGAACACCTGTGGATCGACGTGCGCCGCAACGACGGCCACATCGTCATGAGCGCGCGCGACGACGGCCGCGGCGCCGATCACCTGGTCACCGGCAACGGCCTGCGCGGCATGCGCGAGCGCCTGCAGCAATACGGCGGCCTGCTCAGCATCGAAACCCGTGCGGATGCCGGCTTCTGCCTGCAACTGACTCTGCCCGCCACCGCGGCCATCATGGCCCGCGAAGGAGCTTTGACATGATTCCCAACCCCATCCGCGTGCTGCTGGTCGACGACCAGACCCTGGTCCGCCAGGGCGTGCGCTCACTGCTGGCCCTGGCCGACGGCATCGAGGTCGTGGCCGAGGCCGGCGACGGCCGTCAGGCCGTCGAGATCATCCCGACCGTGCGCCCGGACGTGGTCCTGATGGACATGCGCATGCCGGTGATGTCGGGCCTGGAGGCGCTGCAGGCCCTGGCGCGCTCGGGCTACCTGCCGCCGACCATCATCCTGACCACCTTCGACGACGACCAACTGGTCCTGGCCGGGCTCAAGGCCGGCGCCAAGGGCTATCTGCTCAAGGACGTGTCGCTGGAGCAACTGGTCGGGGCGATTCAGGCCGTGGCCGACGGCGGTTCGCTGGTTCAGCCGGCGGTAACCCAGCGCCTGCTGTCGGGCCTGGAGCACATGCGCAACGATTTCGTCAGCCTGGACCGGCCCGACCCGCTGACCGAGCGCGAGACCGAGATCCTGCGCCTGATGGCCGGCGGCTTTTCCAACAAGGAAATCGCCAACTCGCTGGGCGTGGCCGAAGGCACGATCAAGAACCACGTGTCCAACATCCTGTCCAAGCTCGGCGTGCGCGACCGCACCCGCGCCGTGCTCAAGGCCTTCGAGCTGCAACTGGTCTGAGCATCGGTCGGCGCCGAAGCCCGCGCGGATCCGCGCGCGAGGGCGTTCGGTGCGACCGCCGCGCGCCGCGCCGGTCCGGGCGGCCGCGTCGATGCGGTGTGCGATTGACTGCAGTTGCGCATCGGCGCGCCGGCGAGGGCCGGGCGTACTCTCGCGAATGTGGCGCCTTGGCGGCGAAAAGCCGGCCGTTTCCGGGCTTTTGGGCGCGCAATGCCGGGCTCTGCACGGCCTCGGGCCTGCGACCGGCACCGTGCAAGATGCGGCCCGTCGATTTTCTTGCCTGTGATGGCTGCCCTTGCCGGGATTTATCTTGCTACGATTGTGGGTCTGCGCCCCGGCCCGATCCGGGCCCGGCCCTGGAGAACCTGAATGACCCGTCTGATCGAGATTTTGATTTCACTGGCGATCGTCGCCGTGCTGTTTCTGGTTGTCGGCGTGGTTTTGCCGTCGAGCCGCCATCTGTCGCACTCGGTTGAGACCAACCGCAAGCTGACCATCGTGTTCGACACCTTGAACAGCCTGCGTCGCTTCAAGGATTGGAACCCGCTGGTGCTGCGCGACCCGGCCATGGAGGTCAAGCTGACCGGCAAGGATGAGGGCGTGGGCGCCCGCCTGGAGTATTCGTCCAAGGAACGCGGCCTGGGCAAGGGCAGCTGGGAAATCGTCAGCAGCGAGCCGGGCAAGTCGGTCGGCTACAAGATCGTCAACGAGGAGCGCGGCGACAACAAGCGCACCGAGTTCAAGCTGCGTCCGACCGGCAAGAACAACCGCAACGTCGAGATCACCCAGACCTACGACGTCGACTACGGCTGGAACCTGCTCGGCCGTTACTCCGGCCTGTACGTCAGCAGCAACGTCGGCGAAGACATCAAGATGGGTCTGGCGCGCCTGAGCAACCTGCTGGCGACCGTTCCGAACTACGACTATTCCAAGCTCGCCGAGACCGATCCGGCCAACGCGCCGAAGGTCCTCGACCGTCCGGCCGAGAACGTGCTCAGCGTGACCGCCGCGGTCGAGCGCGACAACGAGAAGATCAAGTCGCAGATCCACTCCAACATGGAATGGATCAAGAAAGTCATCGCCGCCAACGGCCTCGAGGCGGTCGGTCCGATCCGCGTGGTGACCAACGAGTTCGGCAGCGAAACCTATTCGTTCGACGTGGTGCAGGTGGTGCGCAAGATCGGCGACACCAGCACCGAAGCGACCAAGCTCGACGTCAAGATCGACGGTGCCGGCAACCCGGTCAAGGCCGAACTGTGGCCGGCGAGCAAGGTCGTCGTCGCCTCGAGCGGCGGCCACAACATGGCCGCGCTGGCTCCGGTCCGCGACGCCGTCCGCGCCTGGGCGCTGACCCGCGGCTACACCACGACCGAGCGTCCGTACGAAGTCTGGAAGGCCGGCATCGACCAGAGCTTCGACCCGGCCCTGGGCCAGTTCGACGTGTACTGGCCGATCAAGTAATACCGGACGTGGGGGCCGCTGCGGCGGACCCGCGCTCGACGAAACGCGCCGCGGTTTTCGCGGCGCGTTTTTTTTGGGGCGCTGGTCGGCGCTGGCGCCTGTTCGGCTTCGGCTACGACTTTTGCTCTTGCTTGGAGGATGCGCCGCGAGCCGGCTGGGCCGTGGTCGCGACTCACGTCGCTCCTACAGGGGACTGATTGCGGCATTGCGGCGCAGGCGTCGCCTTTGCAGGAGCGAGCTAAGTCGCGATTGCGAGCTTTCAAGCTCGTGCTCAGGCCGGCCATAGCCCGGTCAGGGCAGGAGCGGCGCAAGCCGCGACCGCCATGTCTCCATTTCGCTTCGCCATTGTGGTTTTGTGTAGGAGCGAGGTGAGTCGCGACCGCGGAACGCGCAGGGGGCTACTTGGCCGTCGTCGTTCGTAGAAGCGGCGTGCTTTCGTCAAGGGTAGGAGTGGCGCAAGCCGCGACATCGCTGCTCGGTCTTGCTGCGCACGCTTTAAGAAAGATCTGGATCAGGATCACACCCAAAGCTTCCGCCACTAAAGCGGCGGGTTACTTTCTTTGTCTAAAGCACCAAAAGAAAGGTAACCAAAGAAGTTGCTTTTCTTTGAATCACAGGCCCGCGCGTTCGGTGCCGACGCAGGGATCTACATACGGGACATCCTTGTCCCGATGAAAAACGGCCCGCATCCCTGCGGGCCGCCCTCTGGGTCTTCTATGGCCTTCGCTGGTGTTCGGCTGCGCACAGCCAAAGCAATGCAGCGGCAACGGCGACGACAATGGAGCATGCGACGCCGCTGCATGGACATGGTTCGCCGCCCAATTCCTCTCAACCGCCACATCCGCATGGCCAAGCCCGCGCCACCGTCGGGCCCGGCTGCTATCGTGCTCCTCCGGCGGCGCCGGTTCGGCGCATATCGAGATTCCGACCCATGGCTAACCCTCCGCACGACCTTTCCTCACCCACATCGGCACCCCCAGGGGCGCGTGCGCTCTCCGCCGCCGGCGCGGTGCTGGCGGCTTTGGCGGTGGCCTTGTCGGCCTACGCCGCGCATGTCGCCGACCCGGCGGCGCAGTCGCGGTTGCAGACGGCAGCGGTGTTCGCGTTCGGTCACGGGGTGGCCCTCGCGGCGCTGGCGCCGATCGTGCGGCGTCGGCTTGCGCGGGTCGCGTTGTCGGCCTTGCTGGTCGGTGTGCTGGTGTTTTCCGGCGGCCTGGCGGCGGCGTATTTCTTCGGCGCTTCGACCCGTTTGCTGCCCTACGGCGGCAGCCTGATGATCCTGGCGTGGCTGGTCTACGCCGCCGATGCGCTGAGGCGTTGAGATGCCGCGACATGTCCGGGGGTTCGATGCCGAGGCGGCGCATGCGTATCTGAGCAAGCGCGATCGCAAGCTCGGCGCATGGATGAAGAAGGTCGATCGGCTGGAGAACGGCCCGATTCCGAGCGATCCGCGCTGGCGCCAGCGCTTCGATCCGGTCGATGCCCTGGCCCGGGCGATCTTGTTCCAGCAACTCAGCGGCAAGGCCGCCTCGACCATCGTCGGCCGGGTAGAAGCGGCGATCGGCAGCGACCGCCTGCATTACGACACGCTCGGCCGCTGCGACGACGCGGCGCTGCGCGCCTGCGGTGTGTCCGGCAACAAGCTGCTGGCCTTGCGCGACCTGTCCGCGCGCGAATCGCGCGGCGAAATCCCCGACCTGCGGCGGATGGCGACGATGGACGACGACGCGATCATCGCCGCGCTCGTGCCGATCCGCGGCATCGGCCGCTGGACGGTCGAGATGATGTTGATGTTCCGCCTCGGTCGCCCCGACATTCTGCCGATCGACGATCTCGGCATCCGCAAGGGCGCGCAACGGGTCGACCAGCTCGACGAGATGCCGGCGCCGAAGGCCCTGGCCGAACTCGGCGAACGCTGGGGGCCGTATCGCAGCTACGCCAGCCTGTACCTGTGGCGGATCGCGGATTTTTCCGATGTCGCCAAGCCCAGGACCAATCGCTCGCAGGATTGAGCGGGGCCCGGGGCGTCGGGATCGCGACGGATTCTCAGAACGAGGGCGGTTGGTAACGCCAGTGCCACGGCTCGTAGACGATGCCGTGCGGATTGTCGCGCGGGTAGCTCATGAAGTAGCCGTAGCCGCCGGCGTTGTCGCGCAGCCAGGCGAAGGCGGTGGTGTGCTCGAAGGACTCTTCCGCCGGCGGTTCGCCGGGCGTGCCGATGTCGAGGGCGAGGCCGCTGTGGTGCTCGCTGTAGCCCGGCGCGGCGTTGACGGTAAGGATTTCGTCGACGCGCAGGCCGCGCGTGAGCTTGCGTTCGAAAATGCCGAGTTGGTAATGATGGCTGCGATAACCGGAAATCGCGTCGAGAACGATGCCGTCGAGCCACGCCGCCTGGCGCAGGTGGGTCCAGGCGCGCGCGGCGCCGGGGTGCAGCCACAATGGTCGACGGAAGCGATCGACGCCGGCGTAGGCGAGGCGGTCGGGTTCGGCGACCAGGGCCAGGCCGGTGCGCGCCTCGTACCCGTCGCAGTCCAGGCCGAGGGCGGACAAGCGCTCCTCGATCCGGTCCAGCGGCAGTTCGCCGATCCGCAGCAGCCCCTCGCGTCGGTATTCGACAATGGCGTCGAGCGCATCCAGGGCGTGCTCGATGCCGTCTTCGTGGATCAGCCGCGGGACCAGAGGCAGCAGGCCCTCGGGCAGGTGGGCGGCGAGGAAACGGCCGTCGCGCTTGCGCCGCAGCACGTGGCGCGCACGCGACAGGGCGCGCGCGTCGTGGTTGCTGCGCGCGCGCAGCAGGCCGCCCGGCCAGAGTTCGATCTCGGGCGTATTGATCAACAGGTGGCCGTGGCCGCGCATGCGCTCAGATTAGCCGGCGAGGGCGCGCCGCGCCACGGCGGCGGGCCGGTGCATCGCCAGCCGAGCCGGGTCAGGCCGGCTGCTTGAAATACAGGCGGGTGCCGAGAATGCTCGGGTCGTGCTCGACCGAGACCAGCTCCCACCCGTGTTCGCCGCGCCGGTCGAGTTCTTCCTGGATGCGTTGGCGCATCGGCGACTCGAACAATTGATAGGTCAGCTCGACGACGTGATGCTTCCACTTCTGGGTCATGGGTCCTCCTCGGGAGTCGGGGTATCCGGGCGCGCCAGCCGGCCATTCTTGCGCAGGCCCTCGCGCAGGACATATTCGATCTGGGCGTTGAGCGAACGCAACTCGTCGTCGGCCCAGCGCTGCACGGCGGCGAGCACCTCGGCGTTGATGCGCAGCGGGTAGGCCTTCTTTTCGCTCACCGCCGCTGCGTCCGCTGTTCGCCGCCGGGACGCTCGCGATAGCTGCGGCGCGCGGCGCCGATCGCGAGGATCAGGGCGACGGCGAGGCCGTTGACCGCGAGCAGCAGCGCCACCACGACCACGGCGATGCGGCTTTCGTCGGCGCCGGCCCAGTAGAAGCCGGCGCCGCCCAACAGCATGGCCGCGCCGGTCGCCGTCAGCAGGCGTGCCAACTTCGCCGCGGTGCGGGCCGGGTCGGGCAGGCGCGAGGCGTCCAGGCCGTTGATCAGGTGCAGGTTGCCGCGCGCGACCAGTACCGCCGAGACCAGGATCGGCACGGCGCTGACCGCCATCGCGAGGGGGACGAGGGAGTCGTGGACCGTCATCGAAGTGCGCTCAGTACAAGGTGCCGGCGTTGACGATCGGCTGCGCGCCGCGGTCGCCGCACAGCACCACCAACAGGTTGCTGACCATGTGCGCCTTGCGCTCTTCGTCCAGTTGCACGACACCGTTCTTCTGCAGCTCCGCCAGGGCCATCTCGACCATGCCGACGGCGCCGGCGACGATCCGAGTGCGCGCGGCGATCACCGCATTGGCCTGCTGGCGCTGCAGCATGGCGTGGGCGATCTCCGGCGCGTAAGCGAGGTGGCTGATGCGCGCGTCGATCACGTTGACGCCGGCATCGGCGAGGCGGTCCTGCAGTTCTTGCTGCAGGTGCAGCGAGATCTCGGCGGCATGGCTGCGCAGCGAGAGCTGGCCGTCCTCGTGCTGATCGTAGGGGTAGCTGGTCGCCATCGCGCGCAGCGCCGATTCGGACTGGATGTGCACGAAGGTTTCGTAATCGTCGACGTTGTAGACCGCTTCGGCCGAATCGACCACCTGCCAGACGATCACCGCGGCGATCTCGATCGGGCTGCCGTCGAGTTCGTTGACCTTGAGCTTGCCGCTTTCGAAGTTGCGCACGCGCTGGCTGACCTTGCGCTTGGCGTAGAGCGGGTTGTTCCAGCGCAGGCCGTTGTCCTTGACCGTACCGATGTACTTGCCGAACAGGCTCAGCACTGCGGCCTGATTGGGCTCGATCTTGTACAGGCCGGACAGGCCGAAAAAGGCGAGGGCGCCGATTAGGATCGCCAGGATCACGCTGGTCCCGCTTTCGCTGGTGAGGCCGCCGAGGAAGGCGTAGGCGCCGACCGCGCCGAGGCCGATGCAGCCCAGCAGGACCGGAATGCCGGCGAGGGATTGGGTGGGATTCTCTTTCATGGCGTCGGCTCGGTCGTTGTCTGGTGATATTGATATCAAATTGATATCAGAAGTGGAATGGCCGGCCGTCGGAAAGGCCTGTTCGGCGGCACCGACCGTGCGCGAGCGTTATGAGGGGGCGGAACGGGGACCGCCTTCGCGGGCGGAGTGACGGCCGGGCCGGCTGGGCCGGGTCGGGCCGGGATCAGCGGCGGCGCGCGAACGCTCTCATGGGGCGATCCGGTACAGCGGCGCCGGGATGAACTCGCCGGTGGCGTAGAGGCTGCGGCCGTCCGCCGACCAGCCCAGCGCTTCGGCCTGCGGCAGCCAGGGCAGGTCGCTGACCCGCGGCCGGGCGGCGACCGCCTGGGCCCAGCTCTGGCGGGGCTGGCGCGGATACAGCAGCAGATAGCGGTAGGTCATCACCGCCAGAGTGTCGCCGTCGGGCGAGATGTCGGCGGCGGTGACCTGGCCCTGCAGCTTGGCCCGGGCCGGGTTGTTGCGGCTCAGCTGCGCATCGGGCTCGGGGATGCCGGCCAGGCCGCCGAGCCGGGTCGCGGTCTGCAGGGCGTTGCCGGCCGGCATCAGCGGCAGCGAGAACAGCTCCGGCGGCTGCCGCTTCTTGGAGATCAACAGCACTTGTTTGCGCGCGATGTCGACCGCCACCGCCTCGCAGTCGCGGGCCCCGTCGGGCCAGCGGAAGGCGATCGACCAGGCCGGCTTGAGCCGCGCGTTCTCGATCTTGGCCGGCTCTTCGATCACGTGTAGTTGCAGGCTGCGGCGCAGGCCGCCGTTGTCGCCGGTGTCGGCGATCAACAGGTATGAGCGCCCGTCGAGCTCGAACGCGGCGATGTCTTCCCAGTCGGTCTTGGTGACGCCTTCGATGCGCAGGGTCGCCAGCCGATCGCCGTTGTCGGCCACCGCGAACAGGCGTTCGGGGTTACCGCCGTCGTCGTGCATCCACAACACCCCGGGGTGGCGGCGCGAGGCCGCCAGGCCGCTGATCTCCGACAACTGCGGGTCGAGCATCATCCCCGCCAGTCGGCTGCTGCCGTGGGCGGGCGCCTCCGGCTCGTCCGAGCAGGCCGCGAGCAGCGTCGCCGCGAGCAGCAGCGCCAGTCGCCGCGCCGCGCGGGGGCGGCGAGCAGGGGAGCACTGCGGTGCGGGGGCGACGGCGCGCGACGCGGGCCGAGGACGGGCGAAGGGCATGGCCACAGCATCGCATGGCCGATGCGCGCCGCCATAGCCCGGCGCCGCGGCTATCGCGCGGAAAGTTAGACTAGGCTCATCCACCCCAGGGTTTTACGAGGATTCCGCATGACCACGCTCGGTACGCCGCTGTCCCCGCACGCTTTCCGCGTGCTCCTGCTCGGTTCGGGCGAGCTCGGCAAGGAAGTGGCGATCGAGCTGCAGCGGTTCGGAGTCGAGGTGATCGCGGCCGACCGCTACGCCGACGCGCCGGCGATGCAGGTCGCCCATCGCAGCCACGTCCTCGACATGCTCGACGGCCAGGCCATCCGCGAGCTGATCGCGGCCGAGCGGCCGCAGCTGATCGTGCCGGAAATCGAAGCCATCCATACCCAGACCCTGGTCGAGCTGGAGCAGGAATTCGCCGCGCGCGGCAGCGACACCCGGATCATCCCGACCGCGCGCGCGGCGCGCCTGACCATGGACCGCGAAGGCATCCGCCGCCTCGCCGCCGAGACCCTGGGGCTGCCGACCTCGCCCTACCGTTTCGTCGACACCGCCGAGGACTATCGCGCCGCGGTCGCCGAGCTCGGCTTGCCGTGCGTGATCAAACCGGTCATGTCGTCCTCGGGCAAGGGCCAGAGCCTGGTGCGCAGCGCCGATGCCGTCGATGCCGCCTGGGATTACGCCCAGACCGGCGGCCGCGCCGGCGCCGGCCGCGTCATCGTCGAAGGCTTCATCGACTTCGACTACGAAATCACCCTGCTGACCGTGCGCCACGCCGCCGGCACCACTTTCTGCGCACCGATCGGTCACCTGCAACGCGACGGCGATTACCGCGAAAGCTGGCAACCGCAGGCGATGGCGCCGGTGGCGCTGGCGCGGGCGCAGGAAATCGCGCGCACCATCACCGACGACCTCGGCGGCTACGGCGTGTTCGGCGTCGAGTTGTTCGTCAAGGGCGACGAGGTGTGGTTCAGCGAAGTCTCGCCGCGTCCGCACGACACCGGCCTGGTCACGCTGATCTCGCAGGACCTCAGCGAGTTCGCCCTGCACGCGCGCGCGATCCTCGGCCTGCCGATCCCGACCATCCGCGAGTTCGGCGCGTCGGCCTCGTGTGCGGTGCTCGCGCAGGGCCACGGCGTGCCGGTGTTCTCCTGCGTCGACACCGCGCTGGGCCAGGTCGATACTCAGCTGCGCTTGTTCGGCAAGCCGCGGGTCGAAGGCCAGCGCCGGGTCGCGGTGACCTTGGCGCTCGGCCAGGACGTCGACGAGGCGCGCGCCAAGGCGCGCGAGGCCGCCGCGCAGCTCAAGGTCGAATTGCGCTGACCGCCGCGCGCGGTCAGCATCGACGGATCGGCGCCGCATCGAAGGCGCCCATCCCCAGCATCCCCCGGCATCGTCGTACCGCCGCCACAGCACCGCGTCTTCACGGGAGCGCCATGAACGAGACACAGGGCTACGCCGTATTTTTCTTCCCGCAGGCGCTCGAAGCGCTCGGCGAAGCCATCCGCCCCTACCTGCTCGACGGCCCGGCCGGCGCGCACGTGCTGTGTCGCGAAATCGACACCGGCGGCGCGTTCACCGAGATGACCCTGGAAGGCCGCACCTCCGATGGCCGCGACATGTCGCTGGAACTGATGGTGCCGGGCAACATGGTGCGGATGATCGTGTCCGCGCACGGCGAAGGCGCGTTCGGCTTCGGCCCGCGCGTGGTGCGCACCGCACCGTCGCCCGGCGTGACCGCCGCGGCGACCCCGGTCGCACCGGCGCCGGTCGTCGTGCCCGGGGCCACGCCGGCGGTGCCCGATGCGCCCACGCCGGTGACCGCGAAGGACAGGCCCGAGTGAGCCGCCGAACGCCGCCTGCCGATGCAAGCGCGGCGTGCGGGACGCGGCAGCCCGCCACGGCGCCGGACGGCGCGCCGATAAGACGTCAGCCATGAGCAGGACCGATACCGTCACCTTGTATCGCCCGGTGGGGCCCGAGGAACTCGCGCTGTTGCGCCGGAGCGGGTTCAAGCGCTGGCCGCCGCGATTGCCGGAGCAGCCGATCTTCTACCCGGTCAGCAACGAGCGATACGCCGCCGAGATCGCCGAACGCTGGAACGTAAAAGACAGCGGCTACGGCGCGGTGACCCGGTTCCAGGTGCGCGCCGATTTCATGGCGCGCTACCCGCTGCAGAAGGTCGGTGGCGAGCACCACACCGAATGGTGGGTTCCGGCCGAGGAACTGGATCAGCTCAACGATCACATCGTCGGGACGATCGAGGTGATCCGGGAGTTTCACGCTACGGAATGAACCTCTGAAACCGCATGCCCCGAGACCGCACTATCGTTGGGGCGGTACTTGCACGCTCCTCACTGCCGCTGCGCAACCGTCGCCTCACTCGCGCGGCGGATGACGTGCACGGTCGCATCCGGATAGCGGACCCGGCCTATCTTGTGAGTCGCTGCGTAATCGATCGATGCCGCCTCGGGCGGAGGCGGCGCTCCCCATTCGATTCCGTCGAACTCATGTGGAAACGGCGTGCCGTTCGGATTGACGGAGTGCAGATACACCCCGTTGCTGCCGGTGTCTTCGCTTAGCGTGGCCCAGCACTGCACCGGGAACGGTCGCCCCACGCGAGTGCTTCCAGGTCGAGCATAGGCGGCAGGTCAGCTCGGCCACGCGCATCCGGTCCGACAGCGAACGATTGCCGCGGCTTCGCCAATCGACATGGGTATGCCAGAAATCGAAGAAGTCGCTGTCTGCGAGTCGGTCGAGGGACCGAGGGAGCCGGCGTTCGACGCGAGTCCAATAAGCATCCATGCGTTTGAGATAACGCCGGTCCATCGATTCGTTCTTAATCCCCAATTTCAATCCGCCAGATCCACCCACACCAGGTGGTGGTCGCTGGCTTCGGAGATCTTCGCGTCGGCGGTGTCGGGTTTCGGCCAGAACACGCCGGTGCCGCGCACGGTCCAGCCGCGCGAGGGCAGGGCGTAGTCGAGGCGCAGGGTGCCGGCCTTGGGGCCGAAGTCGCCGGTGTGCTCGGCGGTGTCGCCCTTGCGTGGGAAGCCGTAGAACTTCGCGCGTTCGGCCGCGCCTTCGCTGCGCGGGGTCCGGCTGGCGTCGACCCGCGGATGCTCCAGCAGTTGCTTGATCGAGCCCGGCACGCCGTCGCCGTCGACCGGATCGGCGTTCATGTCGCCGACGATGACGAAGCGCGCGTCCTCGGCGAGCCCGCCGCAGCGGCCCTGATCGTCGCACAGCCAGGCCGGGCTGCCGCCGTCGAGGTAGCGCGCCCACAGTTTGATTTCGTCGTGGTTGCGCGCGCCGTTGCGGTCCTCGGGGCCGTCGAACACCGGCGGGGTCGGATGCGCGGCGAGCAGATGCAGCACGCCGAACGGCGTGCGCACCGGCACGTCCCAGTGCGACTTCGACGACAGCCGCATCTGCGGCCACGCCGTCGCCGAATACCAGGGCTTGCCGGTGTCGGGATGGCGCGGCTGACGCGCGCCGGGCAGGGCGCTCCATTTGAAGGTCTGGAACGTGCGCACCGCGGCGGTGTCGATCGGATAGCGCGACAGCACCAGCATGCCGTACTGGCCGGGGTGCATGCCGTAGCCCCAGGCGTCGTTGCCGCGCGCGCGGTCGCCGCGCTGGGCATCGCCGGCCAGGCCGTCGCCGTCGAGGTCCAGGCCGCTCGGTACGCCGGTGTTGACCGGGGCCAGATAGCGGTAGGGATAGGCCAGCGCCGCGCCGCCGCCGTCCTGCGCCACCTCCAGGTAACGGCGTTGGAACAGCTCGGCCGCGCGCTGCTGCGCGTCGTAGTCGAATTCGTTGAGCAGCACGATGTCCGGACGCACCCGCTGCAGCACTGCGGCGATCTTGCGCGCGTGGCCGTCGTCGGATTCCAGGCGGCGGATCAGGCCGCCGTCGGCATCGTCGTAGAGCGAGGTGTTGTAGGTCGCCACGCGCAAGGGCGCTGCAGTCGACGCGTCTGCCTGGTCGCGGACCCAGGCCTTGGGATCGCCGTGTACGTTCACCTGGGTGCAGGCCGTCAGGAGCAGCGCGGCCAGGGCGGCGCATGCGTGGAAGGGAAGGCGGGAGGCGGGGAATCGAAGCATGCGCGCATGATGGCATGGCCTCGCCGCGGCATCGTGACAAGTCCGGGCGGGATCGCGTGCGGCGCGGCGGCCGAGCGAGCATCCGATGCGCCGGGATGCGGCCGATAACCCCGCAAACAACGACGCCCCGGCGAAGCGGGGCGTCGCGTCTAACCAAAGCGTGTCGCGGGAATTACAGGGTGCAACCGAACGCGGCGTACTGCGCCTTGCTCTGGTCCAGCGCGGTCTTGCAGGCGGTGGCCAGGCTGGCCTTGCCTTCCGGCGTACCGGCGGCCTGCTTCCAGGCGCTGCGGCTCGAATCGATGCCGCTCTGGAATGCGGCGCGCTGGGCTTCCGGCACCTTCTCGGTCAAGCAAGCCGAGATCTTGTTGAGGTAATCGTCGCATTCGGGCACGCCGACGCTGTCGACGGCAGCGGCAGCCGGAGCGGCTGCCGGGTCGGTCGCTGCCGGAGCGGCGGTATCGGCCGGCGCGGTGGCGGCCGGGGCGTCGGCGGCCGGAGCAGCGTCGGCCGGCTTGTCGGCCGGCTTGTTGCAGGCGGCCAGCGCGAGGGTGATCGCGGCGGCCAGGAACAGGGTGTTCAATTTCATTGCGGACTCCATGTGGCGTTGAGTTGGTGGGTGGCGGCTCCATTGCCATGCCTGAGCGGCGCCGTTCCCGCACGTCGTTGGTTACGACCGGGCTACGAAATACACGACCTGAATGAGACGAGTGTTACAAATGTGTAAAAACGCGCCAATCCCGGCCGTCGAAGGCCTCCAACGGACGGAAGCGGCGCTTGTAGTCCATCTTCGGATGCCCGGCGATCCAATAACCGAGGTAGAGATGGCTGCGCCGTTCGCGCCGGGCCCATTCGATCTGGCGCAGGATCGCCAGGGTGCCGAGGCTGCGGTCGGCGAACTCGGGGTCGTAGAAGGTGTAGACCGCCGACAGGGCGTTGTCGACCACGTCGGTGACCGCGACCGCGAGCAGCCGGCCGTGGCCGCGCGGCGCCGGCTCGCGTAACTCCAGGAAACGGTTTTCGCTCCAGCTGCCGATCAGGAACTGGTCGAACTCGACCGCGCCATGGCCGTCCATGCCGCCGCCGGCGTGGCGCGAGGCGAGGTAGCGCTTGTAGAGATCGAGCTGTTCCTCGTTGCGTTCGGCCGGATGCACGCGCATCTCGACCTGCGCATTGCGAGCCAGGCAGCGGCGCTGGCTGCGGTCGGGCACGAAGCGTTCGACCGGGATGCGCACCGCGACGCAGGCCCGGCAGCCGCTGCAATGCGGTCGGTAGACGATGTCGCCGGAGCGGCGGAAGCCCCAGCCCAGGGCGTGCGGATACCAGTCGCGCAGGCGCGGATCGCGCGGGTCTAGCACCAGGTCGCGGGCGACGCGCTCGGGCCAATAGCCGCAGGCGTGCTCGCCGGTGTGGAACAGGCGGAGGTCGTCGCTGTCCGGCTGCGGTTGCGTGCCCATGGGGGCAGCATAGCGCCGCATCCGTGCGCTGCGCATCGGGTCCGGTCGCTGTCTTGCCACTGAACCGGAATGGAGGCTTGTCAACCGCCCCGGGCCGGGGACGTTGATCCGGTCATCGGCGCCACGGTGGCGCCCGCCGCAGGAGTCCACGTATGAACCGTACCCCCCTCTATGTCGCCCTGTTCGCCGCGGTCGCGCTGGCCGGTGCGGCGATCGCCGCGCCGCAGGACGGCGCCGCGCCGAAGCGCGAGCGCGTCCGCATCGACGCCAACCAGGACGGCGTGATCACCCGCCAGGAAGCCGCCAAGCACCCGCGCCTGGCCGAGAAATTCGACGGTCTCGACAAGAACCGCGACGGCAAGCTCGACGCCGGCGAGCGCCCGCAGCATCGCGGCGGACGCGGACACGGCGGCCGTCACGGCGGCCATGGCGGCATCGCCGGGCTCGACACCGACGGCGACGGCCGCATCAGCCAGGCCGAGGCGGCGAAGTCGCCGCGCATCGGCGAGTCCTTCGCCAAGGTCGACCGCAACCGCGACGGCTATCTGGTGCGCAGCGAGTTGCGCGCCTACCACGAGAGCGAGCGCCCGAAGCGCGAAGCCGAGCGCGCCAAGCGTTTCGACGAGCATTTCGCCGCGGCCGACCTCAACCGCGACGGCAAGCTCAGCAAGCTCGAAGTCGACGAGAAGATGCCGCGGCTGGCGCGCAATTTCGCCTTCTTCGACGAGGATCGCGATGGCTTCCTGAGCAAGGCCGATCTCAAGCCGATGCCGCATCGCTGAGCGGGCACTGCCGCGGCCGAGCGCCGCGGCGAATGCCATCCGGCTTACGGGCGCGCTCGGCGCGCCCGTTTCTTTTTTGAAGAGCGTACACGCGCAGCGCGTCGCGCCGTCGGTGCGCGACATCGCCCAACGCGCGCCGGTTCAGTCGAAGCGTCCGGCGTGGTACAGGCTGTAGATCACCGCGGCGAGCAACACCGTCGAGCTCCATACGATCGCCTGCGGGCCCAGGACCCAGCGGTACATGCGGTCCTGGCGCGGGTCGCGTCCGCTCTCGCGGCGGATCCGATCGAAACTCGGCCCGAGCATGCGCGGCAGCGTCTTCAGATACATCCAGGCGCCCGCCACCAGGGTCAGCAGGGTCAGCGCGATGGGGACGATCCAGCCGCTGCTGAGTTCCAGCGACACCAGCAAGGCCAACGCCATCGACAGGCTGAGGCTGGTCATCTGCCAGGTCAGCCGGACGATCCGCTGGCGCTCTTGCGCGGTCCCGGCGAAGGACAGCAGATAACGCGTGGTCAACACGGTCGCGATCGTGCCGCCGATGAAACCGCTGATCAACGGCCCGACCGAGACCTCGGCCCAGCTCGCGAACCGCAGCGACAGCGCCGCTGTGTCGAGCGGCGTGCCGGTCACCGCTTCGGTCACCGGCGAGACCACCCGTTCGATCAGGAACATCGACACGCTGCCGACCAGGCCGCCCATGGTGCCGGTGATGCCGGCGCCGAACTTGCCGGCCAGGCCGGAGCCGAAGGTGCCTGCGGCGACCACCGCGGTGGTGGTGCCGGTCGGAGCGATCACGCCGAGCGCGCTGGCGACCATGGAGGTGAAGCCGACCGAGGGCGCGCTGGCGCGGGCGAACACGGCGAAGCGGTCGAGCAGTTCGCTGCGCACCGTGCTGCGCGCGCGCGACAGGCGCTTGCGCACGGCGGCGTCGCTGAGGCCCAGCAGGGCCGCGACCTGCTGCGAGCTCTGGCCTTCGCGGTAATACAGCAACAGCACTTCGCGGCTTTCGTCGGGCAGGGCCGAGATCAGTTCGGCGGCCACTTCGGTGCGTTCGGCTTCGATCAGGCGCTCGACCGTGCTCGGCTCGGGATCGGCCGCGGCGGCGATCGCCGCCTCGACGTCGTCGACGCCGCGCGGCAGTCGCTGGCGCGAACGCAGATGATCGTTGGCGAGGTTGCGGGTGATCTGGCGCAGCCAGGGCAGGAAACTCGAGGGGTTCTGCAGCTTGCGGATGTTCTGCCAGGCGCTGAGGAAGGCCTCCTGGGCGATGTCCTCGCTGGCGTGGACGTCGCGCACCATCGCCAGGGCGATCGAGGTGACCGAGTTCTGGCAGGCCGAGACGATGCGCGAATAAGCGGCGCGGTCGCCGCCGGCCGCGGCCGGCAGGTCGTGATCGATGATCGAGTGCAGGACTTCGGCGTTCATGCGGCGCTCCGGCGCATGGGCGGGCAGGACAGCGTCTCGAAGGACGCCCGGACGCGGGCGGCGGAGGGCGGGGCGTGCGTCGAGCGAGGCATCGGGCGGGGCGTCATGCAGGGTCTCCAGGCGACGGCATCGCGCGATGCCTGTCCACCATGACGTCGCGCCGGCGGAAATGTGACCGCAACGGCCGCGCGTACGCACGGCGCCTTGAGAACGCGGGCGGACACGCCGGGGCCCGGGTGTTCGGGCGGGAGACCGGAGCGGCCTCAGCCCATCGCGCGCACGGTCTTGATCGCCCGCACCACCGTCCACTGGCCGGCGACCCGCTTGACCTCCAGGGTCTTGTAGACCGCCGCCAGACGATGGTGATACGCCGTGTACTCGATGCGGCCGCCGTCGGCGCTGGTCGGCCTGAAAGCGTGGACCTGGATCAACTCGGCCGGCTGGCCGTCGCGGGCGCGGCTGCCTTGCTCTTCGTCGGCGATCTCGACGCACTGGCTCATCGGCAACAGGCGCAGGCCGGGGCGGGCGAGCGCGGTCAACAGCTTGCGCGGAGCGTCGCGTCGGTCGATGCGCAGGCATTGGGTCGGCTGGTCGGCCTCGGCCAGTTGCTGGGCGAACACCGCGGCGGCGAGCGCATCGGGCACCGCGGCGACGCTGCCGTCGAACTTGTGCTTCTGCAGCGCCACCTCGGCCGCGTCCACCGGCGGCGCGACGGCCGGGCGGTTGCGCAGGTTATGGATCATCGCCAGGCCGAGGACGATGGCGATGCACAGCAACAGGCCGATCTTGATGCGGAAGGCGCGCTTCTGCCCGGGCGTGCGGGTCTGGTCGATCCGCGACTGGAACCGGAACGGCGCGTGGCTGGGCTCCTCGGCGCGGGTGCTGTCGATCAGCCCGGCTTCGCGGAGCAGGTCGCGCGCGCGCAGTTGATCGCTCGAGCGCACCACCCACACCGCGGGGCGCTCGCCGCCCGGTTCGCTGTACTTGAAGCTGGAACGGCGATTGCCCTTGTAGGAGCGGTCGTTGGTGACGCGCACTTCGATGCCGGCGTCGCGCAGCAACTGCGCCACGCCTTCGACGTTTTCCAGTCGCGGACTGCTGAAAACCTGCCTCATGTCAGTCCTTCGCCGGAACGGTACGGGCCGCGGCGGCGTCGCGCACGACGCGGATCAGGCCTTCTTGCGCGCTGCTCGCGACCAGGCGGCCATGGCGGTCGAAGATCTGGCCGCGCGCCAAGCCGCGCGCGCCTTGCGCACTGGGGCTGTCGATCGAGTACAGCAGCCAGTCGTCGGCGCGGAACGGGCGGTGGAACCACAGCGCGTGATCGAGCGAGGCCATCTGCACGTTCGGCTGGTAATAGCTGATGCCGTGCGGAAAGGTCGCGGTGCCGAGCAGATGGAAATCCGAGGCGTAGGCGAGCAGGGCGCGATGCAGCTCCGGCGCGTCGCCGACCGGTTCGCTCAGGCGGAACCAGACCTGCTGATACGGCGGGCGCTTGGGCGGATTGAGTTCGTCGCGCGGATAGACGTGGCGGAACTCGAACGGCCCCTGCCGCGACAGCCAGCGCTGGACCTTGGTCGGCAAGGTCGCCATGACCTCGGCCGGCACCGTCGGCGCCGGATCGATGTCCTCGGGCTTGGGCACTTCCGGCATCGACAACTGGTGCTCGCCGCCTTCCTGCGCTTCCTGGAACGAGGCGGCGAGGAAGAAGATCGGCTGGCCGTGCTGGATCGCGGTGACCCGGCGCACCGAGAAGCTGCCGCCGTCGCGGGTGCGGTCGGCCTGGTAGACGATCGGCGCTTCGATGTCGCCGGCCTTGAGGAAATAGGCGTGCAGCGAATGCGCGTCGCGGGCGCTGTCGAGGGTCGCCTGCGCGGCCGACAGGGCCTGGCCGAGCACCTGCCCGCCGAACACGTACTTGGTGCCGATGTCGCGGCTCTGGCCGCGGAACAGATTGTCTTCCAGACGTTCCAGCGACAGCAGTTCGATCAGTTCGGAAACGGGGGAACTCATGCGGCCGGACCTGCGGAAAACGAAGCCGGCAGTATAGCGGAGGCCCGGCGGGGGCCTGGGCGGGCGCGGCGGCCGATCGAGCGGGTGATCGGGCCTGCGAGCCCGACACCCCGGCGCCCGGCGCTCAAGCCAGGCGCTGCAGCCCGCAGGCGTCGAGCACTTGCGGCCAGGGGAAACGCGGGCCGGGGTCGAGTTTGCGCCGCACTCGGCAGGCCGGGTCGTCGCTGGCCTCGACCTCGGTCGTGTCCAGGTCTTCGTGGCCGGCGATCAGGCGCAGCGAAGGCAGTTGCGCGCGCAATGCCGCCAGCAGCGCCAGCAAGGCCTCGATCTGTTGCGGCGTATAGGCCTCGTCCATCGCCTGGCGGCGCGAATCCAGCCAGTCGGGATAACGGCCGGTGTTGACCAGCTCGATGCCGATCGAACGCTCGTTGTAACCGCGGGTGTGGTGAGCGATGCGCTCCGGCGCAACGTAGCGCGAGACGCCGCCGTCGCGGTCGATGTAGTAGTGGCCGCTGTTGCCGGTGCCCGATTGCGGGTAGAGCACGCGTTCGCCGTAGTCGCGCGCGGCGGCCAGGTCCGGCAGCTCGGTGCAGTGGATCACCACGAGGTCGATCGTCGCGGGGTCGCGCGCCTGCAACCGCGTTTCGTAGGGCAAGGGGGCGAGGACGAGGTTCAGGGGCGGCATGAGGCCGGATGCTACCATTCGCCCTCACACGGAGCCCCCATGACCCTGCCGCCCGCCGATTCCGCGCTAGGAAAACTCATGGCCACGCTGCCGCGTCCGGGTCGCGTGGAATGGATCGGGATCCGGCCCGCGCGCGGCACCGCGATGCAGGCGCTCGACGAAGTGCTGGCCCAGGCCGGCGCAGGTCTCGCCGGCGATCGCTACAAAGGCCGCAGCGGCGAACGCGGCATCACCCTGATCCAGGCCGAGCATCTGCCGGTGATCGCGGCCCTGGCCGGGCTCGACGCGGTCGAACCGGCGCGCCTGCGCCGCAACATCGTCGTCTCCGGTCTGCCCCTGATCGCGCTCAAGGGCCGGCGTTTCCGTCTCGGCGAGGCCGTGCTCGAAGGCACCGAGTCCTGCGATCCGTGCTCGATGATGGAAGCCGCGCTCGGCCCGGGCGGCTTCAATGCGATGCGCGGCCACGGCGGGCTGTGCGCGCGCATCGTCGAAGGCGGCAGGATCCGGCGCGGCGATGCGCTGATCGTGCTGGCCGATGCGCAGACCCGTGCGACCGCAGGCACGGCGGTCTGATTCTCTCTACTCGATCTGACGCATGGCTACGACCGGACACTGCATTCTTTCCCATGGCTTCGAAAGCGGCCCTGACGCGACCAAGGTCACCGCCCTGGCCGAGGTCGCCGCGCGCTACGGCTGGAGCCACGAGCGTCCCGACTACACCGACCTCGACGCCGATCGGAAGGTCAGCGAACTCGGCGACGTGCCGGCGCGCATGCAGCGCCTGCTCGCCCTGGCCCGCGCCGCGGCCGAGCGCGGGCCGGTGCTGCTGGCCGGTTCCAGCCTCGGCGCCTATATCTCCGGATGGGTGTCGATGCGGGTGAAGCCGGCCGGCCTGTTCCTGATGGCGCCGCCGATCCGCATGGGCCATGCCGAGCCGATGCAGGCCGCCGAAGTACCGATCAGCATCATCCACGGCTGGGACGACGAACTGATCCCCGCCGCCGACGTCGTCGCCTGGGCCCAGTCGCGCCGTGCGCGCCTGCTGCTGGTCGACGACAGCCACCGGCTTTCGGCGCACGTCGAAGGCAGCGCGGAAGCCTTCGCGCGTCTGCTCGAACGAATCTGAGTAAGCACCGAAATGAGCAAGTTTTACGCAAGCTGCGGCAAGGGCCTGGAATACCTGCTCGCCGACGAACTGATCGCGCTGGGCTGCCAGCGCGCGACCGCCGCCACCGCCGGCGTCAATGTCGAAGGCAGCTTGGCCGACGCGCAGCGCGCGGTGCTGTGGTCGCGGCTGGCCAGCCGCGTGCTGTGGCCGATCGCCGAGTTCGACTGCCCCGACGAGCACGCGCTGTACGCCGGCGTCGCCGCGTTGCCGTGGCCGGAGCACATGGAGAGCGTGCATACGCTCGCGGTCGATGCGCATGTGTCCGGCGAAGCCATCACCCATGCGCGCTACGCCGCGCAGCGGATCAAGGACGCGGTCGTCGATGTGATGCGCGCGCAAACCGGCGCGCGCCCCGACGTCGATACCGACACCCCGGACCTGCGCCTGAACTTCGTCCTGCGCAAGGGCCGCGGCATCCTCTCGATCGACCTCGGCGGCGGTTCGCTGCATCGGCGCGGTTGGCGGCAGAAGCAGGGCGAGGCGCCGCTCAAGGAAAATCTCGCCGCGGCGGTGTTGTTGCGCGGCGGTTGGCCGAAGCTCTACGCCCAGGGCGGCAGCTTGTTCGACCCGATGTGCGGCAGCGGCACCTTGCTGATCGAAGGCGCGCTGATGGCCGCCGACGTGGCGCCCGGCCTGCTGCGTCATGGCGCCTTGCCGCCGACCCGTTGGCGCGGGTTCGACTTCGCCGGCTGGCGCGCGCTCTGCGAGCAGGCGCGCACGCGCGAAGCCGCCGGCCGCGCCGCGCTGCGCCCGGCCTTCGCCGGCAGCGACGTCGACCCGCATGCGATCCGCTCGGCCCGCGACAACGAGGTCATGGCCGAACTCGCCGGGGTGATCGCCTGGAACGTGTCCGCGGTCGAATCGCTGCAGTCGCTGCCGTTGGCGCAGGCCGCGGCGCAACCCGCAGAGCGTTCTCTCCGTGCGGGCGGGGATCCAGGGTCGGATCGCAACGAGACTTCAGGGGGCGAAAAAAGCGTGGCCGGACAGGAGCGTGGCTTCGATGACGCAGGTGCGGCGGTTGCGGGCTCGGCTGCCCCAGTCGGCCTCGTCGTCTGCAATCCGCCCTACGACGCGCGCCTCGCCGCCGATCCCGCGCTGTACCGCGCGCTCGGCGACGCGCTCAAGCGGCTGGTGCCGGGTTGGCGCGCGAGCCTGCTGTGCGGCGACGCCGCGCTGGCCCAGGCCACCGGCCTGCGCGCCGGCAAGAAGTACCAGATCTTCAACGGCGCGATCGAATGCGCGCTGATCGTATGCGACCCGATCGCCCGCGTCGGCCATGCCGAACAGCGCGCCAAGGCCGAGGATGCGGCGCCGCAGCCCTTGTCGGAAGGCGCGCAGATGGTCGCCAACCGGCTGCGCAAGAACCTGCGCAAGCTCAAGTCCTGGCGCGAACGCGAGGGCATCACCTGCTTCCGCGCCTACGACGCCGACCTGCCCGAGTATTCGGCCGCGATCGACGTCTACGCCAGCGACGACGCCGAACCGCGCACCTATCTGCACATCCAGGAATACGCCGCGCCGGCCGACATTCCCGAGGCCGACCAGCGCCGCCGCCGCAACGAGCTGTTCGCCGCCGCGCGCGAGGTGTTCGCGGTGCCGCGCGAGCGCGTCGCCCTGAAGACCCGCAGCCGCGGCAAGGGCGGCAGCAAGTACGGCCAACTCGACCAGCGCGGCGAGGTGCTGGTCGTGCGCGAGGGCGCCGCGCGCCTGCGCGTGAACCCGTTCGATTATCTCGACACCGGCCTGTTCCTCGACCACCGGCCGATGCGCCTGCGCATCGCCGCCGAGGCGCGCGGCCGCCGGTTCCTCAACCTGTTCGGCTATACCGGCGCGGCCACCGTGCAGGCCGCGGTCGGCGGCGCCAGCGAAACCACCACGGTCGACCTGTCGGCGACCTATCTGCAGTGGTGCGCCGACAACCTGCGCGAGAACGGCATGGGCGGCGCCCAGCACCGGCTGGTGCAGGCCGATGCGCTGGCCTGGCTGGAAGCCGACCGCAGCCGCTTCGACCTGATCTTCTGCGACCCGCCGACCTTCTCCAATTCCGCGCGCGCCGACGACTTCGACATCCAGCGCGAGCATGTGCGCCTGCTGCGCGCCGCGGTCGCGCGCCTGGCCGACAACGGCGTGCTGTATTTTTCCAACAACTTCCGCCGCTTCCGGCTCGACACCGAAGCGGTGGCGCAGTTCGCGCAGTGCGAAGAAATCAGCGCCGAGACCATCCCGCCGGATTTCGCCCGCGATGCGCGGATACATCGCTGCTGGCGAGTGGAACCGCGTTGAGGCGGTCGCCGGTGGTTTCGGTCGCAACAGGCGGATGCTCCGCTGTGGAGTTCCAGCCATGAAGCCGCATCGCAAAGTCGGAACCTGGACGTTTTTTCGCCAGTGGCTCAAGAACCCGCTGCGAGTGGCCGCAGTGGCGCCGTCGAGCGCCGAACTGGCGGCGGCGATGATCGCCGAGCTGCCCGACGACGTCACCCGGGTAATCGAGCTCGGCGGCGGCACCGGCGCGATCACCCGCGCCTTGCTCGAGGCCGGCATTCGCGACGAAGACCTGCTGGTGCTGGAGCTCAACGAAGAGCTGCACGCGCACCTGCACCTGCGCTTCCCGCGCGTGCCGGTGCTGCTGGGCGATGCGCGCGAATTGCCGCAGCTCGCGCGTGCGCACGGCTATCTCAAGCAGGGGCCGGCCGATGCGATCGTGTCCGGGCTCGGCCTGTTGACCATGCCGCACCCGCTGCAGCGCGACATCCTCAAGGCCGCGTTCGCATGCCTCAAGGACGACGGCGTGCTCGTGCAGTTCACCTACGGCCCGGCCGCGCCGGTCGCCGATGCGGTCGCCCGCGCGCTGTCGCTGCAGGTGCGCCGCGGCGATTTCGTGCTGCGCAACGTGCCGCCGGCGACGGTGTTCGTGTATTCGCGCGTCCGGCGCTAGGCGCGGACACGAGAGTAGGAGCGGCGTAAGCCGCGACCAAGGGACGCGCAGAAGCGGCGAGGCTTTCGTGACTCGCCGAAGCGGCGTGCTATCGCCAGGGTAGGAGCGACGTGAGTCGCGACCAAGGGACGCGCAGAAGCGGCGAGGCTTTCGTGACTCGCCGAAGCGGCGTGCTATCGCCAGGGTAGGAGCGACGCAAGTCGCGACCAAGGGACGCGCAGAAG
>NZ_JCAXEE010000030.1:0-327 GCF_059758755.1 Lysobacter sp. GQ73
CGACACCGTGCCCGAACCGTCTTCGTCGGCGTTACCGGTCATCGCCTTAGCCAGGGTCTGGCTCAGCGCCGTCACCGGCGTGGTCACCGTGGTGGTGCACGCAGGGTCGGTGCTGCCCACCGGGCAGACCGGGCTGGTCGAGGTCGCCGTGTTGCTGATGCTGCCCGCGGTCACGTCGGCCGCGGTCACCACGTAGGTGCCGGTCAGCACGCAGGTCGCACCCGGCGCCACCGATGCACAGGTGGTGCTGCTCGGGGTGATCTTGCTGTCGTTCACCACCACGTTAGTCAGGTTGCCGCTGGCGCTGGTGTTGGTCACCGTCACCGT
>NZ_JCAXEE010000031.1:0-307 GCF_059758755.1 Lysobacter sp. GQ73
TATTCCGCCGACGCAGACGATCGCCAAGACCATGGCCAATGCCGACAACGACGGCAGCGGCACGGTGTCGCTGGGCGACGTGCTGACCTACACGGTGACGGTGACCAATACCAGCACGACCACGAATCTCGATAACGTGGTGGTGAGCGATCCGACCATCACGCCGACTGGGGGCTCGACTCCGTGCGCGAGTGTCGCGCCGGGTGGAACCTGCACCTTGATCGGCACCTATACGGTGACCGCGGCCGATGTGTCCGCCGGTTCGGTCAGCAACACCGCGACTTCGACCAGTGCTATTTGCCCGGCA
>NZ_JCAXEE010000032.1:0-303 GCF_059758755.1 Lysobacter sp. GQ73
TTGCCGCTGGTGGTGCTGGACGACGAGTCGTTGGCGGATCAGAGCGAAAGCGATCCGAGCGTCGAAGGGCTGACGCCGCGTAGCTTGGCCTACGTGATCTACACTTCCGGTTCGACCGGCCAGCCCAAGGGGGTGATGGTCGAGCATCGCTCGGCGGTGAATTTCTGGCGGGTGATGGGCGAGACGACCCATCGCGAGCTAGGCGCCGGTTCGCGCGTGGCGCTCAATGCCGCATTCTCGTTCGACATGTCCTTGAAGGGCATCCTGCAGCTGCTGTCCGGGCATGCGCTGGTGCTGATCCCG
>NZ_JCAXEE010000033.1:0-303 GCF_059758755.1 Lysobacter sp. GQ73
GGCGTGACCGCGCGCCACTTGGCCTACGTGATCTACACCTCCGGTTCGACCGGCCAGCCCAAGGGCGTGGCGATCGAGCACGCCAACGCGGCCAACTTCATCGCCTGGGCGAATGCCAACTTCAGCCGCGAGCAGCTCGCCAACACCTTGTTCTCGACCTCGATCAACTTCGACCTGGCGGTGTACGAGCTGTTCGCGCCGCTCAGCGTCGGCGCGCAGATCACCCTGGTGCGCGACGTGCTCGCGACCGATGCCGCGAGCCCGCTGAGCCTGATCAACACCGTGCCTTCGGGCATCAACGCC
>NZ_JCAXEE010000034.1:0-272 GCF_059758755.1 Lysobacter sp. GQ73
GCGCCACCGATGCACAGGTGATCGTGCTCGGGGTGATCTTGCTGTCGTTCACCACCACGTTGGTCAGGTTGCCGCTCGCGCTGGTGTTGGTCACGGTGACCGTGTAGGTCAGCGTGTCGCCCAGCGACACCGTGCCCGAACCGTCTTCGTCTGCATTACCCGTCATCGCCTTGGCCAGGGTCTGGCTCAGCGCCGTCACCGGCGTGGTCACCGTAGTGGTGCAGGCCGGATCGGTGCTGCCCGCCGGGCAGGCCGGGCTGGTCGAGGTCGCC
>NZ_JCAXEE010000035.1:0-245 GCF_059758755.1 Lysobacter sp. GQ73
CGCATGTACAGGACCGGCGACCTCGGCCGCTGGCGCGCCGACGGCACGATCGAGTACCTGGGCCGCAACGACTTCCAGGTCAAGATCCGCGGTTTCCGCATCGAACTCGGCGAAATCGAAGCGCGCCTGAGCGCCTGCGACGGTGTGCGCGAGGCGGTGGTGATCGCGCGCGAAGACGACGGCGGCGACAAGCGTCTGGTCGCCTACGTGGTGGCGGAGCAGGGCGTCGAGATTTCGGCGGCGAA
>NZ_JCAXEE010000036.1:0-244 GCF_059758755.1 Lysobacter sp. GQ73
CGGGGCGGCCTACGTACCGCTGGACCCGAGCTACCCGATCGAGCGCCTGGCCTACATGCTCGAAGACAGTCGGCCGATCGCCTTGCTGACCCAGTCGGCGTTGCGCGCGGCGATGCCGATGCTGGAAGCCTCGCCGCTGCCGCTGGTGGTGCTGGACGACGAGTCTCTGGCTGAATACAGCGAAAGCGATCCGAGCGTCGAAGGGCTGACGCCGCGTAATTTGGCTTATGTGATCTACACCTCC
>NZ_JCAXEE010000037.1:0-224 GCF_059758755.1 Lysobacter sp. GQ73
CGACACCGTGCCCGAACCGTCTTCGTCTGCATTACCCGTCATTGCCTTGGCCAGGGTCTGGCTCAGCGCCGTCACCGGCGTGGTCACCGTGGTGGTGCACGCAGGGTCGGTGCTGCCCGCCGGGCAGGCCGGGCTGGTCGAGGTCGCGGTATTCACCACGTTGCCGGCGGTCACATCGGCCGCGGTCACCACGTAGGTGCCGGTCAGCACGCAGGTGGCACCCG
>NZ_JCAXEE010000038.1:0-224 GCF_059758755.1 Lysobacter sp. GQ73
GCTCACCGTGCCCGAACCGTCTTCGTCTGCATTACCCGTCATTGCCTTGGCCAGGGTCTGGCTCAGCGCCGTCACCGGCGTGGTCACCGTGGTGGTGCAGGCCGGATCGGTGCTGCCCGCCGGGCAGGCCGGGCTGGTCGAGGTCGCAGTATTCACCACGTTGCCCGCGGTCACGTCGGCCGCGGTCACCACGTAGGTGCCGGTCAGCACGCAGGTGGCACCCG
>NZ_JCAXEE010000039.1:0-219 GCF_059758755.1 Lysobacter sp. GQ73
TTGCTGCAGAGCGGCGGGGTGCCGGCGAGCACGCGCACGGTCAACCTGGCCGGCGAGCCGCTCAAGCGCGCGCTGGTCGAGCAGTTGTTCGCCCAAACTGAGGTGACCACGGTCGCCAACCTGTACGGCCCGACCGAAACCACCACCTATTCGACCTGGGTGGCGATGGATCGCGACGACGGCTTCGCCTCGCATATCGGCAAGCCGGTCGCGAACACC
>NZ_JCAXEE010000004.1:0-608054 GCF_059758755.1 Lysobacter sp. GQ73
GGCGGCACTGCCGCCTGCTGCTCTGAACGCCCGGCGCCCCTGCGCCGGGCCGGGGCACGTCCCGTCGGATTGCGAGCACCCCAACGAAGCGGCCGGCGGCACTGCCGCCTGCTGCTCTGAACGCCCGGCGCCCCTGCGCCGGGCCGGGGCACGTCCCGTCAGATTGCGAGCACCCCAACGAAGCGCCCGGCGGCACTGCCGCCTGCTGCTCTGAACGCCCGGCGCCGCTGCGCAGGGCCGGGCACGTCCCGTCAGATCGCGAGCACCCCAACGAAGCGGCCGGCGGCACTGCCGCCTGCTGCTCTGAACGCCCGGCGCCCCTGCGCCGGGCCGGGGCACGTTCCGTCAGATCGCGAGCACCCCAACGAAGCGGCCGGCGGCACTGCCGCATCGCCTGGGGGCTGACTGAACCCGGCCGGCGCCGCTGACCGTAGTTACGGGTCGCGGCTCGCGCCGCTCCTACAGGGGAAGGCGCGCGGCGGGGTCTTCGTTTGAGCGAGCTTCGGCGGCGATCGCGACTCGCGCCGCTCCCACCCTAGGCCCGGGGGGCGCGTCTCGGCCGACCACACCCCCAAACCGCGACTCCCATCGCCACTTCGCCGCGTGACTGCGGTTCCGGATCCGCGCTCGCGCGGCCGGCCGTGCCACAATCGGCAGAACCTATTCCTCGTCGAGCGGTCCAAGACCCCGACCTCAGAACGCCAAGGATTCGATTGATGAAGCGCATCATTTTCGCCGTGCTCGGCGCGATCAGCCTGTCCGCCTGTGCCCAGGCGCCGCAGGGCGCCGCCGCCAAGAGCGATCCGGCCGCTCCCGCCAAGACCGCGGCCGCCGCGAAGGGTTCGGCGCCGCAGGTCAAGGCCGGCAGCGCCGATGCGCTGGCCGTCGAGGCCATCCGCCAGCTCAACCCCAACGTCAGCATCGACAAGGTCGGCCCCTCGCCGGTGCCGGGCTTCCGCGAGGCGCTGGCCCAGGGCCAGGTCGTGTACGTCAGCGACGACGGCCGCTATCTGTTCCTGCCGGGCTCGGGCGGCGCGCTGTTCGACACCCAGGCCAAGAAGAACCTCAGCGAAAACAGCCTCGCCGGCATGCGCAAGGACCTGCTGAAGACCATCCCGGCCAGCGAGCGCATCGTCTTCGCTCCGGCCAATCCGAAGCACACGGTAACGATCTTCACCGACGTCGAATGCGGCTATTGCCGCAAGCTGCACAGCGAGATCGCCGAGTACAACCGCCAGGGCATCGCGGTCGAGTACCTGGCCTTCCCGCGCATGGGCATCGGCAGCGAGGACTACAAGAAGATGGTCTCGGTGTGGTGCGCGGTCGACCGCCGCAAGGCCCTGACCGACGCCAAGAGCGAGCAGGCCATCCCGAACAAGGACTGCAAGAACACCGTGACCATGCAGTACAACGTCGGCCAGCGCGTCGGCCTGACCGGTACGCCGATGATCCTGACCTCCGAGGGCATCCAGCTCGGCGGCTACGTGCCGCCGGCGCAGCTGCGCGAGGCGCTGGACAAGATCGCCGCCGAATCCAAGCCGGCCGCCTCGGGCGCCAAGCCGACCGCGGCCGTCGCCGTGCCGACCGGCGGGCGCTGAGCAAGACCCCGCGCCCGGCGTCCCGGCCAGGTTCGACCGCATCGCCGCCCATTGGGCGGCGATGTCGTTTCCGGGACAGCGTTTCGCGATCGGCCGGGCCGGCCCGAAAGCGGAACCGGCAGCGGCCGGGAATGGCAACGGCATCCCAGCGCGCCGAGGCAGGGGCCCGCGGACTGCCCCGTGGCCCGGTCGCCGCCCCGTCTAAAGGCCAGGCCGAAGCTCGCTGGCGGTTTTGGATACAATACCGGGCCCTGCGTTGCACGGTTCCCCGGACATGATCGTCCTCGAGGGCCATTCGGCCCTGTCTTCGTTCCGCCGCGAGCGTCTCCAAGCTCGACTGTCCGCCCTTCATCCGAGTATCCGTCTGCTCGATGCCTGGCCCGTCTACTGGGTCGAACCCGAGCCCGGCGCCGCGCCCGACGACGCGACCCTGCGCCGCATCCTCCAGGCCGAACCGCATGAAGCCGCCCGCACCGATGCGGCCGTCTCGCGCTACGTGACCCCGCGCCTGGGCACCTTGTCGCCGTGGGCGAGCAAGGCCACCGAGCTGCTGCGCGGCGCCGGCCAGCCGGTCAAGCGCGTCGAGCGCGGCACCCGCTACGACCTGGAAGGCTGGCCGAGCGACGCCGCCACCCAGGGCGCGCTGGCCAAGGTCCTGCACGACCCGATGACCCAGTCGCTGCTCGAAGCGCGCGACGACGCCGCGGCGTTGTTCGCCGTGCCGGCGCGCGGCGAGCTCGAACGCATTCCCCTCGACGAACTCGAATCGGCCAACGGCCGGCTCGGGCTGGCCCTGGCGGAGGACGAGATCGGCTACCTGCGCGAGCGCTATGCCGCACTCGGCCGCACCCCGTCCGACGTCGAACTGATGATGTTCGCGCAGGCCAACTCCGAGCATTGCCGGCACAAGATCTTCAACGCCTCGTGGACGCTCGAAGGCCGTGAACAGCCGCAGTCGCTGTTCAAGATGATCAAGAACACCCACGCGCAGACGCCCGAAAACACCTTGTCGGCGTACAGCGACAACGCCGCGGTGGTCGAAGGCTATCCGGCGCGGCGTTTCCGCCCGCAGCCCGGCAGCCAGGCTTATGCGGCCGAAGCGCAGGTGCCCTCGGCGTTCTGCATCAAGGTCGAAACCCATAACCACCCGACCGCGATCGCGCCGTTCCCGGGCGCCAGCACCGGTAACGGCGGCGAGATCCGCGACGAAGGCGCGACCGGGCGCGGCGGCCGTCCCAAGGCCGGCCTGTGCGGTTTCAGCGTTTCGCACCTGCGCATCCCGACCCTGCCGCAGCCGTGGGAAGGCGAGCGCGCGCTCAACCCGCGCATGGCGCCGGCCCTGGAAATCATGCTCGACGGCCCGCTCGGCGCGGCCGCGTTCAACAACGAATTCGGCCGTCCGAACCTGGTCGGTTATTTCCGCAGCTTCGAGCTGGCCGAGGGCGAGACCGGCGACGCCAGCCTCGCCCGCGCCTACGACAAGCCGATCATGCTGGCCGGCGGCCTCGGCGCGATCGACCGGGTCCAGGTCGCCAAGCTCGGCCTGAAGCCGGGGCATGCGGTGATCGTGCTCGGCGGTCCGGCGATGCTGATCGGCCTCGGCGGCGGCGCCGCCAGTTCGGTCGCTTCCGGCGACAGCGCCGAAGCGCTCGATTTCGCCAGCGTCCAGCGCGACAACCCGGAAATGGAGCGTCGCTGCCAGGAAGTGATCGACCGTTGCGTCGCCCTCGGCGAAGCCAATCCGATCGACAGCGCGCACGACGTCGGCGCCGGCGGTCTGTCCAACGCCATCCCCGAGCTGCTGCACGATTCCGGCCTCGGCGGCGTGATCGACCTGGCCAAGGTGCCGAGCGACGATCCCTCGCTGTCGCCGATGCAGCTGTGGTGCAACGAATCGCAGGAACGCTACGTGCTCGGCCTGCCGGCCGACCGCGTCGGCGACTTCGCCGCGATCTGCGAGCGCGAGCGCTGCCCCTTCGCCGTGGTCGGCTATGCGACCGCGCAAGAGCGCCTGGTGGTCGGCTATGGCGCGACGGTCGAGACGGTATATGGCGATAACCGCGTCGTCGATGCCGATTGGCCTATCGATTTGCCGATGGACCTGCTGTTCGGCAAGCCGCCGAAGATGCACCGCGACACCCGTTATCCCGCCGACGCGCCGTGGCCGGCGCTGCAGTGGGACGGACTCGACCTGCGCGAGGCCGGTCTGCGCGTGCTCGCGCATCCGACCGTCGCGGCCAAGAACTTTCTCATCACCATCGGCGACCGCACCGTCGGCGGCCTGGTCGCGCGCGACCAGATGATCGGCCCCTGGCAGCTGCCGCTGGCCGATTGCGCGATCACCTTGTCGGACTTCGACGGTTACGTCGGCGAAGCGATGTCGATCGGTGAGCGCACGCCGCTGGCCTTGCTCGATGCCGCCGCCGCCGCCCGCATGGCGGTCGGCGAGGCGATCACCAACCTGTGCGCCGCGCCGGTCGAATCGCTGAACCGCATCAAGCTGTCGGCCAACTGGATGGCGGCCGCATCGCATCCGGGCGAAGACGCGCTGTTGTTCGACGCGGTCAAGGCGGTCGGCCTGGAGCTGTGCCCGGAACTCGAACTGAGCATCCCGGTCGGCAAGGATTCGCTGTCGATGCAGGCGCAGTGGCTCGGGACCCGGGACTCGGAACTCGGGACTCGCGCAGGGCAGGCGGATGAAGGGCAGGACGGAGACGCGGCTGTTGCGAGTCCCGTCATGCACAAGTCGGTCTCGCCGGTGTCCTTGATCGTCAGCGCGTTCGCCCCGGTGGTCGACGTGCGCCAGCAACTGACCCCGCTGCTGTCGCGCGACCCCGACAGCGAGCTGTGGCTGATCGGCCTCGGCGCCGGCAAGCAGCGCCTCGGCGGCTCGGTGCTGGCCCAGTGCCATCCCGAAGCCGGCCGCGACGGCGGCCTGCCGGCCTTCGCCGGGGTGCCCGGCGAGGGCGCGCGCCACGAAACCGGCGTGCCCGATCTCGACAGTCCGCAGCGCCTGCGCGATTTCTTCGAGCTGATCCGCGACGCGCGCGAAGCCGGCCTGCTGCTGGCGTATCACGACCGCAGCGACGGCGGCGCCTTCGCCGCGCTGTCGGAAATGGCGTTCTGCTCGCGCCTGGGCCTCGACATCAGCCTCGACGGCTGGGGCGAGGATCCGTTCCGCACCCTGTTCAACGAAGAGCTCGGCGCGATCGTCCAGATCGCCGACGAGGACCGCGCCGAATTCGCCGACCTGGTCGCCCGCCACGGCCTGATCGATTGCGCGCAGCGCATCGCCAAGCCGACCACGGCCGCCGCGGTGCGGGTCAAGGAAGACGGCAAGGTCCTGGTCGAATGGCGTTGGGACGAGCTGTTCGATGCCTGGTGGTCGACCAGCCATGCGCTGCAGAAGCTGCGCGACAACCCCGAATGCGCCGACGAAGAGCGTGCGATCGCGCGCGACTTCAACGCGCCGGGCCTCAAGCCGAAGCTGAGCTTCGACACCGCCGAAGACGTCGCCGCTCCCTTCATCAACACCGGGGTGCGGCCGAAGGTCGCGATCCTGCGCGAGCAGGGCGTCAACGGCCAGATCGAAATGGCCGCGGCCTTCGACCGCGCCGGCTTCGAAGCCTTCGACGTGCACATGAGCGACCTGATCAACGGCCGCTTCCAGCTCGAGGACTTCAAGGGCTTCGCCGCCTGCGGCGGCTTCAGCTACGGCGACGTGCTCGGCGCGGGACGCGGCTGGGCCACCAGCATCCTCGAACGCAGCGCCCTGCGCGACGCCTTCGCCGCGTTCTTCGCCCGCGAAGACAGCTTCTCGCTCGGCGTCTGCAACGGTTGCCAGATGCTGGCCCAGCTCAAGCCGATCGTGCCCGGCGCCGAGCATTGGCCGGTGTTCTTGCGCAACCGCAGTGAGCAGTTCGAAGCGCGCCTGGGCCTGCTCGAAGTGGCCGAGTCGCCGTCGCTGTTCTTCCGCGGCATGGCCGGCTCGCGCATCCCGGTCGCGGTCGCCCATGGCGAAGGCCGGGCCCGCTTCGCCAGCAACCTCGATCAGACCGCGGCCAACGTCTCGCTGCGCTACATCGACGGCGACGGCCGCGTCGCCGACCGCTACCCGCTCAACCCGAACGGCTCGCCCGACGGCATCGCCGGCCTGACCAGCAGCGACGGTCGCGCCACGATCCTGATGCCGCACCCCGAGCGCACCTTGCGCAACGCCAACTTCAGCTGGTCGCCGCGCGACTGGAGCGGCGACTCGCCGTGGCTGCGCATGTTCCGCAATGCGCGGGTGTGGGTGGGGTAGGCCTGTGCAGGGGCAGAATTGTCCAGCCGTCAGTTGCATGCGGGCGCCCAAGGGGCGCCCGTTTTGCGTTGCGGGCCAATGTGCCTATGCGAGTCTCATCGCTTGAGTCTTCGCACATATAGCCTGCCGTATCGAAGCCGTGATAGAAAGTTCGCGAATCGACGTCGCGTGGCGACCGATCAGTGTCGGGCCAGGGAACCGGGGAGAAGGCCGTGCGTTATTTGTGTGGGGTGTTGTTGGCCGCTGTGTCCTGCGCGGCTGTCGCGCAAAAGGCGCCGTGGGAGGAGTACGACAAGTTCGTCAAGTCGGCACAGACGATCAAGACCGAGGGGCCGGGCTTGTTCGGCGATTCCGTCAACCTCTATACCGGGGCGACCAGCTTTACGGCGACGGATGTCTCTTTGCCGGGCAACAGCGGTTTGGTGGTGGCGCTTGGGCGGCGTTTTTCTGCGCAAAGCGACGCGCGCAATCGGCCTTTCGCGGATTGGGACTGGGATGTGCCCTATATCAGCGGCACTTTCAGCCGAAGCTCGGGCTGGGTCATCGGCGACATCCCGCCCGACGCGACGCCCAACCGTTGCTCCTCGCCGACGTCCCCTGAGACCGCGAGGCCGCCCATCGTCAAGGTGCTCAGTTCCACGCCAGGGCGCAGCGCGCCGGTCCAGGCCTGGGAGTATTGGAGCGGCTATCGCATGTCGGTAGGGGGCGCCGACCAGGAATTGCTCTTCGCAACGGCGCAGACCAAGCCTAAACCCACCGATGGCAAGATTTATCCCTGGGTCACCAACAAGTTCTGGCACTTGTCGTGTCTGCCCAATCTGCAGAGCGGACAGCCGGGCGAAGGCTTCCTCGCGCTCGCTCCGGATGGCACCCGTTATCGCTTCGATTGGATGGTTGCGCGACAAACCGACGACTTGGTCAAGCCTTTTGCGGGCGATGGCACCATCCTCAGCAGGCCGGTGCCGCGCGACGAAATCCGTCTGTATGCGACGCGCGTCGAGGATCGCTTCGGCAACTGGGTAGCCTACAACTGGAACGGCAATCGACTCGCGTCGATTACTTCCAGCGACGGCCGACAGCTCAACCTGACCTGGGAAAACACGAGCGGTTATGACCGGGTCACCAAAGTCGCGGCCAATACCACACCCGTGCGCGAGTGGAACTACGATTACTCGGCGTACGCGCGACTGACGTCCGTGACCTTGCCTGATGGCGGGCAATGGAAGCTCAATCTTTTAGAGATGTGGGGCGGGCCCTTTTACGAACAAGCCGAAGAAGTCATGGCCGACGGTCGCCGCGTGCCCGTCCAGGATAAGGCCTTGTTCTGCTCATGGATGCGTGTGCTCAGGCCGCTCACCCGAACCGCGACCATCACTCATCCATCCGGCGCGACTGGCGAATTCGTATTCCAGACAGTCCGCCATGGCCGCAACGCCGTTCAGTCCGAGTGTCTGCCGCCTCCGAATCTTGGCGGCACGCTGCCAGACAACCCCGAGCCAGAAGACACGCTGACCAGCATGGTGCCGGCACGGTTCGATGTGCTGGCGATCCGGACCAAGCGCATCACCGGACCCGGGCTCCCATCCGCGACTTGGAATTACGATTACACGACGCCGGTAGGAAGCTGGGAGGGCGAATGCACGAATTGCGCCACGACCAAGACTACGACGGTCACCGGGCCGGGCGGCGAGCGCACCGTCAATACTTACGGCGTCGTTTTCAACGCTAATGAGGGCCAGTTGCTGAAGACCGAAGTCTTCTCAGGCAACACGCTACTACGTACATCCGCTACCGAGTACCTGAGCAATGGCGCCGCGGAGCAGCAAAACGTATTCGCGCACCGCATGGGCGTCAGCCCGCAGGTTCGTTTGGACTCGTTCTCATCGGAAAGCCTGCGTCCGGTCATCGAAAGCTCAACCCAACAGGACGGGGCAACGTTCGCCAACAAAGTGACTGGCTTCGACGCCTTCGTCCAACCGACCAGCAGGACGGAAGTCAGCAGTTTGGGCTATAGCCGCAGCAATACGACCGAGTACTACAACGATCTGTCGAAGTGGGTCGTTGGCCAAGTCCTGAAGGAAACCAATACCAATACAGGCACAGTCGTATCGCAGACCGATTACGACCCGGCCACTGCTTTGCCGATACGCACTTACGCCTACGGAAAGTTGCAGCAGACCCTGGAATATTACCCGGATGGCACGTTGTCCAGTGTAAAGGACGGGCGCAACCTGAAGACCGGGCTTAGCAATTGGAAGCGGGGAATGCCGCAGACGATTCTTTTCCAGGACGGCACGAAGAAAGAGGTCGTCGTCGACAATAGCGGCTGGATCGCCTCGGTCACCGATGAGAACGGCCACGTGACGAATTACAGCTACGACCTGATGGGGCGCATGACACGCATCGTGTATCCCACGGGTGACGATACCGTTTGGAACGATACGGTCCTGAGTTTCGAGCAGGTCGCGGGAGTCGTATACGGGCTGCCTGCCGGGCACTGGCGCCATGTCGTAAGTACCGGCAATGGCAAGAAGACGACTCATTTCGATGCCTTGTGGCGGCCGGTGATCGAGCAGGAAGAAGATATCGCCGACCCCCAATCCACTGCCCGTTGGACGATGAAGTGCTACGACTCGGAGGGGCGGGTCACGTTCTCGTCCTACCCACGAAATCCGTTTACCGATGGTGTGCCTGCGTATGACTGTTCGGGGCTCGCGCCATGAGCCGTCGAGAGAAAGCGCCGGGTGGAACGAACGTTGTTTTCGGGGGAAGTATGACGCAGGGCGTGAATGTCGTAAGGCGGCGAAGCCGCTGTGGCAGCCTTTTCCGGCATGTCGGAGTTTGGGGGACGGCAGCTGCGCTCTGGCTACTGATGGGGTTGGCTGCGAATGCCGCCGGCACGCCGGCGATCACGATCTCGGTGAATGCGATCCCGAGCTATGAAGAGCCGGCGACCTTGGAGATATATGCCGAGGGATCCGGAGATGCCGGGATAGAGTGGATCACCCTTTCCCAAAACGGGGTCCAACTCATTAAGGTTTACGACTACGTCGTCGATAAAACAGTCACCGGTTTGCCTGCTGGTACTTATAATTTCACCGCCACGGCGAAAGATTTCGGCGGGCGCACGAATACGGTCGGCAAGCAGGTTGTGATCCAACCCGCGAATCAAGCGCCTACGGTAAGCCTGAGTTTGCCTGGAGGGACGCGGTACCTTACGCCTGCGAATATTACGCTTGCCTCCAACGCTGCCGACAGCGATGGCTCGGTCAGCAAGGTCGAGTATTCCGCTAATGGGACCATGGGTTGCGGCCTCGATGACGCCGCCTTTTACGGCGCAATGGAACGGTGCTGCGCCAGGCACTTATACGGTTGTAGCGACCGCTTACGACAATAAGAACAAGCACGGGAGTTCTGCGCCGGTTACCGTAGTTGTAGATACCGCCGGCGCGGAGTTCGTTGGGCAAAATGTGCCTGCCGGCATGGCGTCGGGAGCGGTCTATCCGGTTCGCGTGCAGATGAAGAACACCGGGAGCTCGGTATGGCGCAGCAGCGAAGGCTATAAGCTGGGCTCGTCCAACCCTGGCGACAATTATACGTGGGGTGCCTCTCGTATCAATCTGGCGAGCGACGTCGCGCCGGGACAGACCGCTGTATTCGATTTCAATGTGACAGCACCGACCACGGATGGCGATTACAACTTTCAATGGCGAATGCTGAAAGAGGGGGCGCAGTGGTTCGGTACCGCTTCCGCGAACCAGGTGATACAGGTGCGCACGCCGCCCGCATTGGCATCCGAGTTCGTAGCCCAGTCCGTGCCGGTGAACATGGTGCCGGGTTCTTCGCATGCTGTCAGCGTGCAAATGAGGAATATCGGTACCGCGACCTGGCGAAGCTCCGAAGCTATTAAGCTGGGCTCGTTCAATCCTTACGACAACGGCACCTGGAATATTGCGCGTGTTCCCGTGGCAGGCGACATAGCTCCCGGGCAGGTTGCGACCTTCAATTTTTCCGTTAGAGCGCCTGTTGCGGCGGGAGCTTATAATTTTCAATGGCGAATGCTGAAAGAGGGCGTGACCTGGTTTGGCGATCCCTCCGCGAATCAGGTGGTGCAAGTTCAGGCGCCACCAGCATCGTCTTTGTTGGGGGTACGAACTCGCTACGATGTGCTCGGTCGGGTGGTCAGCGTCAAGCAGGATTCTGAACTCGGAGTTTTGACTACGACTACCGATTACCTCAACGGGTTTCAGACTTCGGTTAAGAATCCGCGCGGCAATGCCACCTTGACAGCGTTCCAGGCGTTTGGCGCGCCCAGCTACGACGCGCCCGTTGTCATTAGCAGCCCAGAAGGTGTCTATACAGAGATCGCGCGAGACGTGTTCGGTAAGCCCACTTCGCTGCGCCGACGCAATGGCGATCAAAGTCTGTCGGCGTATCGTTATCTCGTCTATGACGTGCATCAGCGCCTGTGTAAGAGCATCGAGCCGGAAACCGGCGCCACGGTCACCGGGTACGACGACGCCGGCAACCCGGCGTGGTCGGCTGCTGGCTTGGCTTTGCCCAGTCCGAGCAGCTGCGATTTCATGGAGGCCTACTCGTCGGGCCGCCGTGTCGACCGCAGTTATGACAATCGCAACCGACTAGCGGCTTTAAGCTTCCCGGACGGCCGTGGCAATCAGACTTGGCTATACACCCCTGATGGTCTGCCCAGAGAGGTCACGACCAGTAACGAAGGTGCTGGGCTGGGCGTGGTCGTCAACACCTACAGCTACAACAAGCGTCGCTTGCTAAGTGCCGAATCGGTCAGTCAGCCGGGCGTGTATGCCTGGACCAGTGCCAATGGATTCGACAGCAACGGCAATCGCAGCCGTTACACGACTCCGGATGGATTGCAGGTCAACTATGCCAACAATGCGTTGGGCCAGCCGACAACCGTCAGCACGTCTTGGGGCACACACGCTTCAGGCATCGGCTACTACCCGAACGGCGCGATCAGGCAGTTCACCTACGGCAACGGTATCGTTCATTCGATGACCCAGAATGCCCGGCAACTGCCGATGTTCAGCGTCGACGCCGGGGTCATCGATTTTTCCACCGGGTACGATGCGAGCGGCAACGTCAGCAATATCTCGGATCGGCTGCGTGGCGATCACTACAGTCGATGGATGGGGTACGACAATCTGGATCGTCTCACTTCGGCGGGGTCGTGCAGCTTCAAGGGCGATTGCTGGCACCGTTTCACCTACGACGCGCTGGACAATATCAAGACCTGGTCGCTCGGTGGCGTAAAGAATCATCGCTATCTTTACAACGGCAATAATCAGCTGACCAATATTCAGAACGTCAATGCCGATGGCACTACTCCGTCGGTGGTCGGATTTGGCTACGACAACCAAGGCAACCTGGATAATAAGAACGGCCAGGCCTACGACTTCGATTTCGGCAACCGACTGCGCAAGGTGACCGGGAAAGAGATCTATCGTTACGACGCTTACGGCCGTCGAGTCGGTACAACGGAGCGTCCAGACACGACGTTCTCTCGGTCGTTCTACAGCCAGGCCGGTCAATTGCTGTTTCGCGAGGAGCACCATGTCGGAGAAGCAGAAAACGATAGCCACCCCGAGCTCAACATCCCGCATATCTATCTGGGCGGCAGCCTGCTCGCCACGGTCGAATGGAATCGTGCGACGGGCTCTGGTCAGGTCAAGTACCAGCACACGGATGCATTGGGAAGCCCGGTAGCGGTCACGAATGCTGCCGGGCAAGTGCTCGAACGTACCGAATGGGAGCCGTTCGGCGCAGCCATACGCGAGCCGGGCCAGTCGGCATATAACGGCGTCGGTTACACCGGTCATATGATGGATGGTGCGACCGGGCTGACGTATATGCAGCAGCGCTATTACGATCCGGGGATCGGTAGGTTCCTGAGTGTCGATCCAGTGACGGCTTTAACCAATGGCGATATGCGACACTTCAACCGCTACGCCTATGCGTATAACAACCCATACAAGTTCACTGATCCAGACGGGCGTTGTGGTGCATGCGATCGGTTCGGCGATCAATTTGCACAAGACGCAGCTGCAGGAAATATGGCGGTATATGAGCCGTTCGTGAAACCTGCGATTGCTGTGACCACTGCCATGCTTCCTGGTGGTCCTGTTGTGAGGGCATTGGTTGGAGCAGCTAGAACACTTGGGTCGAATCGTCCTTCGAATCAGAAATTGCCGGAGAGAATATATCGAGCTGGAACCGAGGGGAATCCTAATCATGTAAAAACGCGTGAAGGAGAGGAAGCGGTTTCCTTTAGAGATTCGTTTAGCAATCCAGCGAACAAAGAACAAGCGGTACTAACGCCTGGCAGAAATTACATCGAGGTTGACCCTTCAAAATTGCCGGCCGGAAGTGTCGTTGTTGATGGCGGAAAGACTGTTGGAGGTAAAGTAATGCCTGAAGGACACGTGTCGGTAAAGGCGACTCCTGAAGAAATTGTCAAAGCAACTGTCGGCGGTGGGAAGTTACCAAAACAATGAACGCATACGCAGAGACATTAGAGTTCATGGATGCTTTATCCGAGGTCCGTGGCATACTAAGAGACATCCACATTTTCATGGAAAAGAGTGGCCACTTTTCTAGCGTCTCAACCTCACTGCTCCCATTTTCTGGCCAAAGTTCATTCGACAGTTCAAAAAGAACGTCTTTGAATTTTTCTATTGATGGTGAGCTGAAGAACTGGGTTGATGCGAATAAGAAGGCGATTGGCTTTTCTCTAGTGGTTAGCCATTTTGAGGGAAAATGGACTTTGGAGTCTGAGTATGGATGGAGCGGTCAGGATGTCGGTTGGGACCCCATTGGTTCATCGAACTTTGTATACGAAACAGTCAGAGATCTAGTTTTTGATCTTAGTGCGGTGGCCGTGGATTTGCGTTCATCCGCACTAGAGTTCTTATCAGACAAAACCGACTTAAAGGGGACGGAGGAAATTAATCCAACTAAAGAACTAAAGGGGACGGAGGAAATTAATCATTCCGACAACAAAAGAAAGCCCGCTCGCTGAGCGGGCTTTGAGGCCATCATCCAGACCAGCGAGTTCGAGCCCTACGGCAAGGTGGTTAACCGGGACGAGGTCGACGGGTCGTTCATACTGGGCATTTGCAGGATGCCTCTTCGGGGCTGGCCTACATGCAGCAGCGGTATTACGATGCGGCTATCGGAAGATTTTTAAGTGTTGATCCTGTTGGTGTTGACGCGGGTAATGGTTGGAACTTCAATCGTTACAGCTATGCAGCAAATAATCCTTATAGGTTTACTGACCCGGATGGGAGGGCGATAGCCTGCGACGGGCAAAACTGTAATATTAAGTGTCAGGGTATCGAGTGCCTGCATGATTTTGCGGCGTATGGCGGAATGCGTGTGATACGCGATATTATTAATATCACGCAGATGTTATCTCCGGTCGCGCAGCAATCAGAGTCCGCGGAAGCTGAGGAAGCTTCTGCCGAGAACCCGGAAGAAATCACCAAGGTGGCGATAGATGGGCTGCGCAACGGTAAAAGTCCTGCAGATGGTCTGGCGGGTGAGCGCGGAGAGCTGCAGGGGAATGTAGAGGATGCGGACGCGGATTTTGATAACCTGGCGAGTGTGCCTGGCGCAGAGCTTAGGGATGAAAATAATATCAAGATGCCGGATGGTAGTAATGTGAATAGGCATAGTAGTACAAGACCTTATGCTGACGGTCCTGCGCAGGGATCGAAAACCATCAAGCATTATCCCGTTGGCTCAAAGGCTCCGGGAACAACTGTTAGTTATCCCGAAAAATGAGGGCGGCTAATGGAGGTTAATGATTTTATTGTTTCAATTTTCAGTGGGCGGTTTCCTCCGGAAAATCCATTGGTGCGAAATGATTGGCTTGGCGCGGCTTTTGATCGTAATAGATATGAGGCGCTTGCACCGGTATTTTTTTGGGATGCGCTTTTAAGCTGTTCGCGAGAAATTGCTTTAGAAAAAGAAGTTTTGATTGTTCCTAGGGAGGCAGTCGTAAGTCGGGGGGGTGCCGTGTCGCTATTGCCAGATCTCGCGGTGATAATGGGATATCTTGATGAAGAGGTAAGATTTCTGAAGGATCAGTATTTGGTTGGTGGGTCGAGGCGGTGGGCGTGTTTGCTCGACCAGGATGTTAGTCTGTTTGTCGGGGATGCCGATTTTTTTGGCGCATGCCTGCGGCGCGCGGGGGGCATCGCGAAAGTGCGAGAGCAGATGAGGGACGATTTCATAGGGCAGGTGCACGATAATTTTGGCTTGGGTGCCTATATTGATCACCTACTTGCTTGGGGCTGATTTCTCAGTTGCGCCACGGTGGCTGGTGGGCTGCACTTCGGTTGCCCGATCAAAAATGGGGGCGCTCATTTTTCGCCTCTCTGAGGAGTGTTCGAGGACAGACCGCCCGGCGCTCACTTCTCGCGATTTCCGCCGGGTGTCGTCTATACGGTGGAGTACGAAGACGGGGCGGCGAACGAAATTCACGAGAGCTGGTTGGAGGCCGTGCCGGCAGACTGACCGGCGACAGGCCGAGGCTTGCTGCCACGGCCCTTCGAAGCGAATGCAGCTCTTTACTTCGCCAGCTAGCACAGCACCACGGCACCGGCATGCCCGGCCAATGGCGTCCGCGCGAACAAAATGTGACTGATCTTTCAGTCCGTAACTGCCCCTGTTCATGAATCCGAAGTCCTGCGACTCGGGCCGGGCATCGTCACTCTCGCTTCGACGACTGTGCTTCATTCACCGTCGGCTACCCGGCCGGATCCGGGCTGGTCGAGACGGCGAACGAAACTGCTAAAGTCGGGAATCACGCGCAGGAGGGTGACGTGAACGCAGTAGCCACATCCAACGAACCGACCGCCCAGGCAGTACCGGCGGGCGGGGACGCCCAGGCCACGGTCGATCTTCGTATCGTCGACGCCCTGCTGGCGAAGGGGCGCCTCAAGGAGGCCGACCTCGTGCGCGCGCGCCGGCTCCAGGAGGAAACCGGCGGCAGCCTGCTCGCGTTGCTGGCGCGGCTCGGGCTGGTGTCCGAGCGCGATCACGCCGAAACCGTGGCCGCGGCGCTCGAGTTGCCCCTGGTCAGCATCAAGGACGCGCCCGAGCTGCCGCCCGAAGGGGTGGCGCTGACGCCCAAGTTCATGAAGCAGTTCGCGGTCTGCCCGGTCGGCGAGGGCGAGCACCACGTCGACGTGCTCATGGCCGATCCGCAGGACCTCTACCAGCTCGACGCCCTGCGTCTGGCGACCCAGCGCGAGGTCCGTCCCTACGTGGCCCTGCGCTCGGAGGTCGGCGACCTGGTCGAGCGCTGGTACGGCCAGGGCCGCAGTGCGATGGGTGCGATCGTCGAGACCGCCGAAGGCGAGGGCGCGGGCGATCTCGACGACGTCGAGCACCTGCGCGACCTGGCTTCGGAAGCGCCGGTGATCCGGCTGGTCAACCTGGTGATCCAGCGCGCAGTGGAGTTGCGCGCCTCGGACATCCATATCGAGCCGTTCGAGAACCGCCTGAAGGTGCGCTACCGCGTCGACGGTGTGCTGGCCGAGGGCGAAAGCCCGCCGGCCAACCTCACCGCGGCGGTGATCAGCCGCATCAAGATCATGGCCAAGCTCAACATCGCCGAGCGCCGCCTGCCGCAGGACGGCCGGATCATGTTGCGGGTGCAGGGCAAGGAGCTCGACCTGCGCGTCAGCACCGTGCCGACCGCGCACGGCGAATCGGTGGTGATGCGACTGCTCGACCGCGAGACGGTGGTGTTCGATTTCTACAAGCTCGGCTTCACCGACGAGTTCCTGCCGCAGTTCCAGAAGGTGCTCGACCAGCCGCACGGCATCATGCTGGTGACCGGCCCGACCGGTTCGGGCAAGACCACCACCTTGTATACGGCGCTGAGCAAGCTCAACACCAGCGACGTCAAGATCATCACCGTCGAGGACCCGGTCGAATACCAGATCGAAGGCATCAACCAGATCCAGGCCAAGCCGCAGATCGGCCTGGACTTCGCCCATGCGCTGCGTTCGATCGTCCGCCAGGACCCGGACATCATCATGATCGGCGAAATGCGCGACCTGGAGACCTGCCGCATCGCGATCCAGTCGGCGCTGACCGGCCACCTGGTGCTCAGCACCCTGCACACCAACAACGCCGCCGGCGGCATCACCCGTCTGCTCGACATGGGCGTCGAGGATTACCTGCTGACCTCCACGATCAACGGCATCCTGGCCCAGCGCCTGGTGCGCCGCCTCGAGCCGACCCATGCCGAGAAATACCTCGCCTCGCCCGAGGAAATCGAAAAGTTCAACCTGCGCCGCTACCAGCCCGAGGGCGACATCTACCTGTTCCGCCCGCGCGGTTCGGCGCTGGCGCCGAGCGGTTACCACGGCCGCACCACGATCATGGAATTCCTGGTCATGAACGACGAGCTGCGCCGCGCGGTGATGCGTCACGCCGGCATGGGCGAGATCGAGCAGATCGCGCGCGAAAGCGCCGGGATGCGCACCATGTACGAGGACGGCATCGTCAAGGCGCTGGCCGGCCAGACCACGATCGAGGAAGTGTTGCGGGTGACCGAGGATGCGTAAGCGCTGGAGCGGCGGGACTCGGGACTCGGGACTTGGGACTCGCAAGAGCCCGATTCGCGTGCGCCCCCACTCGCCGCTGCGATCCTGAGTTCGAGTCACGAGTCACGAGTCCCGAGTCCCGAGTCCCGAGTCCCCATGCCTCTTTTCCACTACAAAGCCCTGAACGCGCGCGGCGAACTGCTCGATGGCCAGATGGAGGCCGCGAGCGGTACCGAGGTCGTGCAGCGCCTGCAGGAGCAGGGGCATTTGCCGGTCGAGGCCAAGCTGGCCTCGGAGGCGGGGGCGTCGTCGTCGTGGAAGGCCTTGTTCAAGCCCAAGCCCTTCACCGGGGCGCGGCTGGTGCAGTTCACCCAGCAGTTGTCGACCCTGCTCGGCGCCGGCCAGCCGCTGGACCGCGCGCTGACCATCCTGCTCGACCTGCCCGAGGACGACACCGCCAGGAGCACGGTCGCCGACATCCGCGACGCGGTGCGCGGCGGCACGTCGCTGTCGGTCGCGCTGGAACGCCAGCACGGCACCTTCTCGCGCCTGTACATCAACATGGTCCGGGCCGGCGAGGCCGGCGGCAACCTGCATGAAACCCTGTCGCGGCTCGACGACTATCTAGAACGCAGCCGCGTGCTGCAGGGCCGGGTCATCAACGCGCTGATCTATCCGGCGATCCTGATGGTCATGGTCGGCGCGAGCCTGCTGTTCCTGCTCGGCTACGTGGTGCCGCAGTTCGGCGCGATGTACGAAAGCCTCGACGCCGAGCTGCCGATGTTCACCCAGGTGGTGCTGTGGCTCGGCCTGTTCGTGCGCGACTGGTGGATCGTGTTGATCGCGATTCCCGCGGTCGGCTTTCTCTGGTTCGACCGCAAGCGCCGCGACCCTGCGTTCCGCGAGGCGCTCGACGCCTGGCTGCTCAAGCGCAAGTTCGTAGGCCCGCTGATCGGCAAGATCGAGACCGCGCGCCTGGCGCGCACCTTGGGCACCCTGGTGCGCAACGGCGTGCCCTTGATGACCGCGATCGGCATCGGCCGCAACGTGCTCAACAACCGTGTCCTCGCCGCCGACGTCGATGCCGCCGGCGAAGACGTCAAGAACGGCGTCGCGCTGTCGACCGCGCTCGGCAAGGGCAAGCGCTTCCCGCGCCTGGCCCTGCAGATGATCCAGGTCGGCGAGGAGTCCGGCGCGCTCGATGCGATGCTGATGAAGACCGCCGAGACCTTCGAGCAGGATACCGGGATGGCCCTGGACCGGATGCTCGCCGCCCTGGTCCCGGTGGTCACGGTGGTGCTGGCCGGCATCGTCGCCACGGTCGTGATGGCGGTGCTGCTGCCGCTGTACGACCTCACCAATGCGATCGGTTGAGCCCGGCGGTGTCGGTGCCGGCCTGCCGTCGTCGCGGACCGCCCGTTCATGCCGCGCGCTTGAACGCCGGCTGTACCGGCAGCCGATTCGCGCGAACTTTCGCCGATCGGCGCGGAACAGAATCCTATGCAGTCCCTCGGATGCGAGCGACGGCTTCGACCCCCTTGCCTTGTCCCGGCCGTTGAAGCACAACCTCTGTCCAGAACCCACCACTATGGATGATCACTGAGATGCGCAATCCCCGTTCGATTACCCGTTCCCCGTCCCCGGCCGGCCAGCGCGGTATGAGCCTGATCGAGATCATCATCGTGATCGTGCTGATCGGCGCAGTGCTCGCCTTCGTCGGCAACCGCGTGCTCGGCGGCAAGGACCGCGGCGACTACAACCTCGCCAAGGGCCAGGTGCAGACCCTCGCCGGCAAGATCGACTCGTTCCAGATGGACACCGGCCGTCTGCCGGGTTCGCTCGAGGAACTGGTCAAGCAGCCGGCCGACGCCAACGGTTGGCTGGGGCCGTACGCCAAGGAAACCGAGCTGAAGGACCCCTGGGGCCACGCGATCGAGTACCGCCAGCCGGGCGAAAGCGGTCCCTACGATCTGGTCAGCTACGGCAAGGACGGCAAGGCCGGCGGCAGCAGCGTCGACGGCGACATCAAGAACAACTGAGTAAGCGCCTGCGATGACACGCCTGCGGCACAGGCCCTCCGCCGGAGGGCGGGGGGACCGGGTCGGGGCGAACGCCGTCCGGTGCGCTCTTGCGTGCGCGATGCGAGCGAGTCGCGCCAGCGGCCCGTCGCGGCCGGCTTCGATGCGCGGCATGTCGTTGCTGGAAATGCTGTTGGTGATCGCCCTGATCGCGGCGATCGGCGTGTTGACCGTCGGCATGATGAGCGGCGGCATGAGCGGCATGCAGCTGCGCTCGGCGTCCAAGGAAATCGCTTCGCAACTGCGCTATACCCGCAGCCAGGCGATCTCGACCGGGCGCTCGCAGACATTCACCATCGACCCGGCCGCGCGCACCTGGACCGCACCGAACGGGCGCAAGGGGGATATTCCCAAGGCGGTCGGCGTGACCTTCACCGGCGCGCGCGAAGTGCAACCGCGCCGCGGCGAGGGCGCGATCCTGTTCTTCGCCGACGGCGCCTCCACCGGCGGGCGGATCAAGCTCAACGTCAAGCAGGCAGCTTGGAACGTCGACGTCGCTTGGTTGACCGGCGAGGTCAAGCTCAAGCGCGGCGAGGCGCCGCGATGAAAGCGCCCGTGTGCGCATCGATGCCCATGCGCCTGCGGCGTCCGCTCTCGCAACGCCGCGAGCGCGGCTACACCTTGCTGGAGGTGATCGTCGCCTTCGCCTTGCTGGCGATGGCGTTGTCCTTGTTGCTCGGCACCTTGTCGGGCGCGACGCGCCAGGTGCGCTGGTCCAGCGATGCCGGCCGCGCCGCGCTGTACGCGCAATCGCTGATGGATCAGGTCGGGGTCGGGCAACCGCTCAAGCCCGGCCAACGCAGCGGCGAGTTCGAGAACGGCCGCTATCGCTGGACTCTCGGCGTGGCGCCGTGGCGCGACCCGATGCCGGCCTCGTCGCAGCCGATCGATCCGAATGCGATGCGCATGTTCGAGGTCCAATTGGCGGTGGAGTGGGGCGAGGGCGGCGGCGGTCGCCGCTTGCTGCTGCGCACCCTGCGCACCGCAGCCGCCTCCAACGAGGTGCAGTTCTGATGGCGCGCATGGCTGGTCCGATGAGGGCGGTGCACGGCACCGCTACGCCTCGCCGTGCGCGCGGTTTCACCCTGATCGAAGTGCTGCTGGCGATGGTGTTGCTGGTGGCCGGCCTGACCCTCGCCTTCGCCACTCTGTCGGCGGCGACCAAGACCGCTTCGCGCGGCGAGGCCCTGGCCCAGCGCAGCGAGCGCGAGCGCGCGGTCGAGGGGTTCCTGCGCAAGCGCATCGCTGCGACCCGGCCGATTCCGTTCGCGTTCGACCAGAGCACCGCGGTGCCGCAACGCTTCGTCGGCGAGCCGGACCGCCTGCGTTTCGTCGCCGACCTGCCCGATTACCTGGGCCAGGGCGGACCGTATCTGCACGACTTCGTGATCGAGGGCGATGGCGATCAGGCCCGCATCCTGCTGTCCTTGTCGATGGTGCTGGCCGGCGAAACCATCAAGGAGGCACGCGAGCGTCCGCCCGAGTTGCTGGTCGAGGGCCTGAAGTCGGCGCGCTTTCGTTATCGCTCGATGGATCCGCAACGCGGCGAACTCGGAGAGTGGCAGGAGCGCTGGCAGACGCCGGAGCAGTTGCCCTTGTTCGTCGAAGTCACACTGACCGATCGCGACGGCCGCGCCTGGCCGCCGCTGGTAGTGGCCCTGCCGCTGGCCAGCGCGACGGCCGGCGGCTTCGTGCCGGAGCTGTAATGCGGACGATCCGAGCCACCAGGACGACAGCAGACGGCATCGTGCGGCGCGCGGCGCAGCGGGCGGCATGCGTCGGAAAACCTCGCGATGCGACGATCGCGTCTCGACGATCGCGCGGTGCGGCGCTTCTTCTGGTGCTGTGGGTAATCGCCCTGTTGACTGCGCTGATCGGCGCATTCGCATTGTCGGCGCGCACCGAGAACCTGCAGGGGCGGGTGCTGGTGCGCGGCCTGGTCGCGCAGAACGCCGCGCGCGCCGGGCTCGAATACGCGATGACGCGGGTGGCGATGACCGACCCCAAGCTGCAATGGCAGCCCGACGGACGCCCGAACCCGTGGCGCTTCGGCGAAGCCAGGCTCGAGATCAAGATCGTCGACGAGAACGGCAAGGTCGACCTCAACCAGGGCGATTTCGCCTTGTTGACCGCGTTGATCCAGGGCGTGGGCGGGATGGAGCAGGGCGAGGCCGCGCGCCTGGCCGCGGCTATCCTCGACTGGCGCGATGCCGACACCTTGACCCAACCCGCAGGCGGCGCCGAAGACGCCGACTACGCGTCCGCCGGCCGCCCTTACGGCGCCAAGGATGCCGAATTCGAAAGCGTTGCAGAGTTGGAACAAGTGCTGGGCATGACGCCGGCGCTGTATGCCAAGATCGAGCCGCTGGTCACGGTTTACAGCGGTCGTACGCGCCCGGAGCCGGCGTTCGCAGCGAAGGAAGTATTGGATGCTATGGGAATGAACGGCGCCCAGCTCGTAGAGCAACGGCGCAGAACGCCGCCCGGGTCACAGTTGACGGGCGCGCAAGTCGGCGGCGAACTCGCCGGTCTCGTCGGCGAACGCAGCGGCACCTATAGTATCGACAGCCATGCACGGCTAGCGGATGGCCGTGAATCGGTATTGCGAGTGGTTGTGCGTGCAGGGGGGAGTTCCGTTCCCGGAATGGCCTATACACCGCTGCGTTGGGAGGAGGGAGCTTCGTCACGATGAACTCGCAGGTTGCCGAAAGCCGGTTGGGGGAAAACCGGTTCAGACGTTTGAGCGCGCGCTTCGCACCCGGGGCGGGCGGCTTCTTTTCCTGGTGGGGCCGCACCCTGGCCTCGTGGCTGCCGTTGCGCATGCGCCAGGCCCTGGGCGTGGATCGCGGCCGCCTGCTGTTGCAGGTCGACGGCGACAGCGTGCGCCTGCGCCTGCAGCAGGCCAACGAAGTGCGCGACCTGGCCGCGCTGCCGAGCCTGGCCGACCTGAATGCGCCGGCCGGCGGCGTCGTCGCCGATCCGCTGGCGCCGTTGCTGCCGCCGCGCGTCGGCGACCTGCCGCGCTGGCTGCTGTTGCCGCCGGCCGCGAGCCTGCGCCGCCGCCTTACCCTGCCGGCCGCCGCGGCCGACCGCCTGCGCGATGTGGTCGGCTTCGAGATCGACCGCCAGACCCCTTTCACCGCCGATGCCGTGGCCTACGACGCGCGCGTGCTGGCCCGCCGCGACAGCGACGGACAGCTCGACGCCGAACTGGTGGCGGTGCCGCGCCAATCGCTGGACCCGCAGCTCGCCGCGATCGGCCCGCTCGCTTCGACCCTGTCGGGGATCGAGGTCGCCGGCGCCGACGGCGTGCCGCTCGGGGTCAACCTGTTGCCGCCATCGCAGCGCCGCACCCGCAGCGACCCGTTCCGTTACTGGAACCTGGCCCTGGCCGCGGTCGCCGTGTTCGCACTCGCCGCGGCGATGTGGCAAGTGCTCGAGAACCGCCGCGAGGCCAGCCGCAGCCTGCAGCAGACCATCGCCAAGAACGCCAACGCCGCGCGCCAGGCCGCGACCCAGCGCCAGTTGCTGGTCGACTTGATCGACGGCCAGGCCTTCCTCGACCGCACCCGCGCCGCGCGCCCGAGTACGGTCGAGGTGATCGACGAACTCAGCCGCCGGCTGCCCGATTCGACCTATCTGGAGAAGCTCGCGATCGAGGACGAGAGCCTGTTGATGATCGGCCTGAGCCGCGAGGCGTCGTCGCTGATCGGCAAGCTGCAGGGCACCAAGCTGTGGCGCTCGCCGGCGCTGACCGGCGCGGTCCAGCCCGACCCGGCGACCAGCCGCGACCGTTTCACCCTGACCGCCGAGATCGGTCCGCCGAAGCAGCAAACCCCGGGGGCCGCGCGTGAGCAGTAATTGGCGCACCTGGGCCGCCGACCGAGAGCGCTGGCTCGCGCTGGGCCTGTTGCTGGCCGCGCTGGCGATCGCCTATGCGGTGCTGGTCCACCCGTGGTGGACGGTGCCGATGATGGAGGCCGGCGAACAGATCGACCGCCTGCAGGAGCGCGAACTGCGCCAGCGCATGGAGCTCAAGCAGGCGCCGCAGATCAGCCTGCGCCTGGAGGAAGTACGCAAGCTGCAGGCCAGCCGCCCCGGCTTCCTGCCCGAGGCGACCGCCGAACTCGCCACCGCCGGCCTGGTCCAGCGCCTGGAGACGGTGGTGCTGGAGGCCAGCCCCGGCAACCGCAGTTGCGGCATCGTCAATCGCTCGCCGCTGGCCGAGCCGCGACGCGACCGCTACGCGCGCGTGGTGGTGCAGGTGCGCCTGCGCTGCGGCGCGCCCGAGACCGCCGCGGTGCTGCATTCGCTGGAAAGCGGCTCGCCGCGGCTGTTCGTCGGCAACCTCAACCTGCTGTCGACGCGCGGCTATTTCGTGCCCGGCACCGCCGGCCCGGCCAACGACGGCGGCCTCGACGTCAGCTTCGATCTGTACGGCTACCTGCGCCCGAGCCCGGCGCCGGCGGCCGCTCCCAACGCCAACCCCGCGGCGGTGACTTCCAATGCGCCTTGACGACGCCAGCCCGCGCACCTGGCTGCTGGCCACCGCCGCCGGCTGGGCGCTGTTGACCTGGGTGCTGGCGCTCGCCGGCATGGGCCGCAGCGTCGATCCGCTCGACGAAGACCCCAGCCTGGTCAAGGCGCTGCCGCAGGTGCGCAAGAGCGCGCCCGACACGCTCGGACCCTTGAGCAAGTACGCCGAGATCGCCGCGCGTCCGCTGTTCGTCGACGACCGCCGGCCCAAGCCGTTCTTCATGCAGGGCAAGGGCGAGGGCGAAAACCAGGCGGCCGCGTTCGATTACCTGCTGACCAGCGTGTTGATCACCCCGCAACTGTCGATGGCCTTCCTGCAGCCGGCCGACGGCAGCGAATCGGTGCGGGTCAAGCTCGGCGAAGTGCCCGAGTCGCACCCGGCCTGGCGCCTGACGTCGCTGGAGCCGCGTCGCGCCGTGTTCGAAGGGCCCGAAGGCCGGCGCGAACTCGACCTGCGCATCTTCAACGGCCAGGGCGGCGAGCCGCCGACCGCGATCGCCGCGCCGCAGCCGGGCACCGGGCCGCAACCGGGCGCGCGTCCGATGCCTCCGCCGCCGATACCGCCGCCGTCGCCGCAACCGCAGTCCAATCGCGTCCCGAACATCTCGCAGGTGCCGCCGGCCCCGCAGATGCCGACCCCGCAGAACAAGCCCAACGAAGCCGGACCGACCGACAACAACGCATCCGCCCCGCTCACCGAGCAGGCGCAGATGGAAGCCATCCGCAAGCGGATCGAAGCGCGTCGCGCGCAACTGCGGCAGCAACAAGCCGCTCAACCACCGGCCAACACGCCGTAGAGTGAACGCATGAAGCTACGTCCCCAGCAATACGCCACCCACGCCCTCGCCGCAGCGGTCATCGCCACGCAACTGGCGTCGTGCGCCAGCGTGATGTCGCCGCGACTGCACCGCGACGGCGATCCGGCCTCTCTCAAGGGACCCCAGGGCGAGGATGCCCGCGCCAGGTTGGTTCGCGACGGCGTCGTCCAGCAGCCGCTCGAAGGGCAGGCCGACGAGGACGGTCCGCAGGCGCAGATCCGCCGCGGCACCGGCCAGGTCATCAACCGCAGCGCCGCTGCGGCCCCGCCGCCGGGCCTGGGCGCGACCAACGGCACCGCCACTTTCAATTTCGAAGGCGAGTCGGTGCACGCGGTGGCCAAGGCCATCCTCGGCGACATGCTGGGCCAGAATTACGTGATCGCGCCGGGCGTGCAGGGCACGGTGACCCTGGGCACGCCCAAGCCGGTCAGCGCGGCCGAAGCGCTGAACCTGCTCGAGATGGTGCTGAGCTGGAACAACGCGCGCCTAGTCTACACCGGCGGCCGCTACAACATCGTCCCGTCCGACCAGGCCCTGGCCGGCAACGTGGCGCCGCGCACCGGCTCGGCCGCGGCCGCGCGCGGCTTCGAGGTGCGCACGGTGCCGCTGAGGTTCATCTCGGCCACCGAGATGGAAAAGATCCTCAAGCCGTACGCGCGTCCGAACGCGATCGTCACCGTCGACAATGCGCGCAACGTGATCAGCGTCGGCGGTACCCGCGCCGAGCTCGAAAACTACCTGCGCACGATCGAAGTGTTCGACGTCGACTGGCTGTCGGGCATGTCGGTCGGCGTGTTCCCGCTGCAGTCGGGCAAGGCCACCAAGGTCGTCGCCGACCTGGAGAAGGTGTTCGGCGAGCAGAGCAAGTCGCCGGTCTCGGGCATGTTCCGCTTCATGCCGCTGGAAGGCGCGAACGCGGTCATGGTGATCACGCCGCAGGCCGACTATCTCGACGACATCAAGGACTGGCTCGACCGCATCGACAGCGCCGGCGACAACATCCAGTTGTTCACCCTGGAACTCAAATACATCAAGGCCAAGGACCTCGCCGACCGCCTCGCCGAAGTGTACGGCTCCAACCGCAGCGGCAACGGCGGCGGCGACAACGGTCCGCCTTCGCTGATGCCCGGCCTGGAATCGGTCGAGCTGCGCGATGGCGACAACGGATCGAGCGCCGACATCGGCAAGGGCGGTAGCGACAGCGGCTCGGGTTCCAGCGGCGGCGGCCTCGGCAGCGGCGCATCGCTCGGTTCGCGCCAGTCCGGCAATGGTTCGGTCACCCTCGAGGTCGACGGCGCCAAGGTCGGCGTGTCGGCCGTCGAGGAAACCAATTCGGTCCTCGTGCGTACCAGCCCGCAGGCCTGGAAGTCGATCCGCAACGTGATCGAAAAGCTCGACGTGATGCCGATGCAGGTGCATATCGAGGCCCAGGTGGCCGAGGTCGAACTCGGCGGCGCGCTCGAATACGGCGTGCAGTGGTTCCTCGACCGCGCCACCATCGACAACGGCTTCGGCGACCTCAACCGCAGCACCAATCCGGCGGTGCCGCCCAAGTGGAGCACGGTTGCGGCCAGCATCGGCGGCGTCGGCGGCAACGGCCTGTCGTGGTCGCTGATCAAGAACAACGCCGCGGCCATCCTCAAGGCCCTGGACTCGGTCACCGACGTACACATGCTGCAGACGCCGTCGCTGTTGGTGCGCAATAACGCCGAGGGCTCGCTCAACGTCGGCACCAAGATCCCGATCGAGTCGGTCTCGGTCAACGCCGGTACCGGCAACAACAACACCGTCAGCCAGGTGCAGTACCTCGACACCGGCGTGATCCTCAAGGTGCGGCCGCGGGTGAGCCGCGACGGCATGGTGTTCATGGACATCGTCCAGGAAGTCAGCTCGGTCGGCCCACGGCTCAACGACAACAGCCCCAACGTCACCGTCAACACCCGCAAGCTCAAGACCGAGGCGGCGGTGCAGAGCGGCGAGACGGTGATGCTGGCGGGCCTGATCAACGACGAAACCCGGCGCAGTTCGGGCGGCTTGCCGGGTTTGAACCGCATCCCGGTGTTCGGCGCGTTGTTCGGCAGCCAGAAGTCGGCGACCACGCGTCGCGAGACCATCATCCTGTTGACCCCGACCCTGGTGCGCAACCCGCAGGAATCGCGCGACCTGACCGACGAATACAGCCGTCGCTTCCGCGCCATGGAACCCCTGCAGCCCAAGAAGAAGTAAACCTGGCTGCGCGGTGTCTGCCTGGGGCCGGCTTGCCGGCCCCAGCTTTGCAGGGCCCGCCGGCTTGCCGGCCCCGTCGCTTTGCAGGGCCCGCCGGCTTGCCGGCCCCGTCGCTTTGCAGGGCCCGCCGGCTTGCCGGCCCCGTCGCTTTGCAGGGCCCGCCGGCTTGCCGGCCCCGTTGTTTTCGGAGCCTCGCACCTTGCCGGCTCGGTCGTTCTGCGGACCGTCGCCGGCTGGTCCCCTAATTGTCCGCGGGCCAGTGGCGCCGCGCCCACGCCGCCGTGCCCCGGCCTCGGGTCGAATAGCTCAAGCCATGTCCGCCGCCCACGACCGCCCCGACGAACGCTCCCTTGCCCGGCCGGCTATGGGACCATGCGGCTTCGTGATAGAACCCCGCCATGACTGAATTGCCCATCGTCGTAGTGCCGGTCGGTGCCGACGACGACGCACTCGATGCTTGCCTCGCCGCACTGGAGCTGTGCACGCCGCCGGGTGCGAGGGTGTGGCTGGCCGACGACGCCCGCGCCGGGCCGCGCGGCTACGCCATCGTCGAACGCTGGCTCCAGCGCACCGCGCTCAAGGCCGATTACAGCCGCCGGCAGCGCAGCCTCGGCGAGGTCGCTCACCTGGACGAAGTATTGAGCGTCTGCGGCGACGCCGACGTGGCCGTGCTCGCCCCCGACGCGGTGCCCGCGCCGGGCTGGCTGTCGCGGCTGAGCGCCTGCCTGGCCGCCGACGGCGCGATCGCTTCGGCCACGCCCTGGTGCAACGCCGGCGAAGCGGCGGCCTGGCCGCGGATCGGCGAGATCGCGCCCCTGCCGGACGCTGAAGATGCCGACCGCCTGTCGCGGGCCCTGCAGCAGATGCCGGCGCTGTACCCGGAACTGCCGGCCGCGATCGGCCACGCGGTGCTGCTGCGCGGCAGCGCCCGCCGCCGCGCCGGCGGCCTCGATGCGGCGAGCTACGGCTCCTGGTATGCGGCGCTGACCGACTTGTCCCTGCGCCTGTCCGGACTGGGCTGGCGCAACGTGTTGTGCGATACCGCTTATGTCGCTCGCGGCGGCGAAGGCCGGCCCAGCGACGGCGACATGGACGCGCTGGCCGCGCGCTGGCCGGACTGGCACGCGCGCCTGGCGAACTTCCTCATGCACGACCCCCTGCGCGAGCCGCGCCAACAACTCGCCGACCGCCTCGAACGCGTCGGCCCACCGGAACCGCAACGTGATCTCTTCCTCTGACCCCGGCCAGGCGCATCCGGGCGCCGACGAGCGCGCGGCTCCCAACCAGCCTGCGCTCAACGAGCCTGCGCTCAAGGCGATCGTGGTCAGCTACCGCAGCGCGGCGACGATCGACGAATGCCTGAGCCGGCTGCGCAACAGCCTCGGCGTCCAGGCGATCCGCGTCGTCGACAACCAGTCCGACGACGGCACTCTCGACATCGTCCAGCGCCACGCCTCCGCCGACCCGCGCCTGCGCTTCATCGCCAACCCCGACAACCCGGGCTTCTCGGTCGGTTGCAACCAGGGCGCGGCCGACCTGGAGCCGTCGGCGGAGCAGGACGACTGGCTGGTGTTCGTTAATCCGGACTGCATGGTCGAACGCGACACCTTGCTGCAATTGCATGCGCTGGCGGCGCCGCTCGGCGAGGTCTTGCTCAGCGCCGACCTGATCAACGAGCAGGGCGAGCGCGACGTCGCCGTGCGCCGCCGCGACCCCGATTTCGGCGCGATGCTGGCCGGCCTGCTGCGCCCGTGGGCGGCGCCGAAGATGGCGGTCGCGCCCGACGACACCCTGGCCGTGCAACAGGTCGAGGCGACCTCGGGCGCGCTGATGCTGATGCCCCGGCGCCTGTTCGCGCGCATCGGCGGCTTCGACGAGGGCTACCGCCTGCATGCCGAAGACCTCGACCTGTGCCGGCGGGTACGCGAAGCCGGCGCGGTCGTCGCGGTCGCCAACCGCGTCCGCGTCGTGCACGTGCGCGGCGTATCCAGCCGCTCGCGGCCGTTCTTCGTCGAGTGGCACAAGCATCGCGGCCTTTGGCGTTACTTCCGCAAGTTCGAAGCCTCGCGCCGCGGCGCGCTGGTGCGTATCGGCGTGTTCGCGGCGATCTGGGGGCGTTTTCCGATCGCGGCGTTGCGGGCGTGGTGGCGCTGAGCCGCGACGCTGCGCATCGCGGCCGGTTTCCGGCTGCTTCCAGTCCGCACGTTCGCGCGGTGAAATCCAGGAGCGCGCGCTCATCCGTGCTGCGCGCAGTTTCTGCCGTTGGGGGAGAAGGGCAAAGCCGGGCTTTGCCTGCAACGAAGTACCGGCTCGCTTCGGCCCTTCCGACGTGAAGCTTCAGCGCCGCTCCCGCTCGCGAGACAGAGGTGGAGCGCCGCCGTAGCGTTAAAGCCAGCGAACCTAGATGCTTGCGTTCTGCGGTACTGCGCATCCTTTCAACCGCAAGGGAAGACGGACAACGCGCACCTCAAAGCTCCATCAGATCGCGCCCGATCACCAGGCGCCCGGCGTAATACGGCGCGACCGCGTCGCGCCAGACCTCGTCGGTCAGCGAGGGGTCGCCACCCGGCACGAAATGGCTCAGCACCAAGGTCTTCACTCCGGCTTCGGTGGCGAGGCGGCCGACCTGCTCGGTGGTGGTATGGCTGTCGAGCAGGTGCTGGCGCAAACGGCCGGCCTGGGCTTCGCTGGCGATCAGCCGCTCCAGCGCGGGCAGGTACATGACCTCGTGCACCAGCACGTCGGCGCCGCGCGCGAGTTCGATCAGCGCCGGCGACGGCCGGGTGTCGCCGGAGAACACGATCGAGCGGTCCGGGCAGTCGAAACGGTAGGCGAACGCCGGAGCCATCGGCGGATGATCGACCAGGGCCGCGGTGACCTTGACCCGTTCGTCGCGCATCACCACGCCGCCGCGGCGCAGTTCGTGCGGGCGGATCAGCGGCGCCAGCGGCGGGCGGCCTTCGTCGGCGGTGCGGGTGCGGATGTCCTCGGCGTTGAGCTGCAGGAAGCGCCGGGTCATGCGCGCCAGTGGCGGCGGCCCCCAAGTGCCGACCGGCCGGCGCAGGTCGGCGGCCCAGGCCAGCAACAGCAGATTGCCGTAGTCGGCGTTGTGGTCGGAATGGTGGTGGGTGAGAAAAACCTCCCGGATCGCGCCGAGCGGCAGCCCGGCCAGGGCCATCTGCCGGGCGATGCCGTTGCCGCAGTCGACGATGTAGACCGCGCCGTCGACGACCACCGCTTGCGCGGGCGCCGCGCGCAGCGCCTTCGGGGTCGGGCCGCCGGCGGTGCCGAGCAGGATCAGGCGCGACCGCGGTGACACCGCCGCGGGCGCGGCCCCTGCGGAGCCGAAACCCGGCGCCAGCGCGCCAAGGGCCAGGCCACCGGTGGCGGCGAGAAAACGTCTGCGGGACAGGGTGTCGATGGCGGCCATGGCCACAGCCTAATGCCATGCGGTCGCGCCGGGCCAACGGTGCGGTCGTACTCGGCACGCACGTATCTGGAGCGGCGCTCGCTCGCGGCGTGTGCCGCCAGTCGGAAAATGCAGCGCGGCGACGTTGCCGGCTTGGGCCCGGCCGTATAGTCGGTCGGACGACCACAGGGGGTCGGTCAGTCGACAGGGAGTCGGTGATGTCCATCTTCAGCAAGTGGTTCGGCGGCAAGCCCGCGAGTTCGCAACAGGCGGCGCCGATGGACCTGGTGACTTTCGCCGAGCGCTACGCCGCGGCGGTGCGTGCCGCCTGGCCCGAGGCCCGGATCGAGATCGGGCACGGCGCGGCGACCGCCGACACCCGGGTCGACTGGAGCCTGCCGGACGGCTTCAAGGCCACTCATTTTCTCGGCAACAGCTACTTGCGCTATCTCGGCGCGCCGCAGCAGCTGGAGACGATCTTCGCCGAGCAACTGGCCGGCGCGCGCGCGATCCAGCGCGATTTCGCCAGCGGGCCCGAGGCCGCGAACACGGTGATCCTGCCGGTGCTGAAGACCCGCGGCTGGCACGAGACCGCTTTGCAGCAGGCGCGCGCATTCGGCACCGAGTCGATGCTGCCCTTCATCGTCGAGCCGCTGGCCGGCGATCTGGTCCTGACCTATGTCGAGGACACCCCGGATTCGATGAGTTTCCTGTCGCCGTCGGAGGCCGAGCGGCGCGGTCTCGACCGCGAAAGCCTGTACATCCAGGCGCTCGACAACCTGACCCGGTTCCTACCGGAACTCGACGTGCAGGGCGGCGGCGGGCGCTACGTCGCCCGGCTCGACCGCAACTACGACGCCAGCATGGTGCTGCTGTTCGACCGTTGGCGCGACCGCATCGAGATCAAGGGCGAGCCGGTGTTCGCGATCGCCGCGCGCGACGAGCTGATGCTGTGCGGCAGCGAGGACGACGACAGCGTCGCCTCGTTGCGCGACATCGCCGGCGAGATCGCGCTGTCGTCGAGCTACAACCTCTCGCGCGCCTTGTTCATCCACCGCGACGGCGGGCTGCAGGTGTTCGCTAGCTGACCCCGGTTTGGCGGGCGCGCGCCCGACCAAGGCTCAGCGGTAGCGGTTGATCTCGTCGCGCAGGGACTTCGCCGCCGCGGCCGAGGCGGCGGCATAGTCGTCTGCGTTGGAGGCGTACAGGATCGCGCGCGAACTGCTGACCATCAGGCCGGTGCCGTCGGCGGTCTTGGCGTTGGTCACCACCGCCTCGACATCGCCGCCCTGCGCGCCCACGCCGGGCACCAGGAACGGCACCTCGCCGACGATCGCGCGCACTTCGCGCAACTGCGACGGCCAGGTCGCGCCGACCACCAGCGCGCAATTGCCGTGGCCGTTCCATTCGCGTGCGACCTTCTCGGCGACGTGCTGGTACAGCGGGCGGCCGGCGACGTCCAGATCCTGCAGGTCGCCGGCACCGGGGTTGGAGGTGCGGCACAGCACCACCACGCCGCGGTCGGCGCGGTCGAGGAAGGGCTGGACCGAGTCGCGTCCGAGATAGGGGTTGGCGGTGACCGCATCGGCGCCGTAGCGGTCGAAGGCTTCGGTGACGTAATGCTGGGCGGTGCTGCCGATGTCGCCGCGCTTGCTGTCGAGGATCACCGGGATGCCGGGATGGTTCGCGTGCGCGTAGGCGACCAGGCGGGCCAGCGCGTCTTCGGCGCCGAGCGCGGCGAAGTGGGCGATCTGCGGCTTGAACGCGCAGGCGAACTCGGCGGTGGCGTCGATGATGTCGCGATTGAAGGCGAACACCGCATCGGCGTCGCCGGCGAAACGCGCCGGAAACTTCGCCGGTTCCGGGTCGAGACCGACGCAGACCAGAGTGCCGGCCTGTTGCCAGCGTTGACGCAATGCCTGCATGAAGCTCATCGATGCGATTCCTGATGGTGATTGCAGTAAATCTGTTTCAACTCGATGCGGCGCGGAACCTCCCGTCCCAACCACCCCGCACCGTATTGTTCCTACTTCCTACTTCCTACTTCCTACTTCCTAGTTCTTAGTTCTTAGTTCCTAGTTCCTAGTTCCGCGAGCCCCGAGCCCCGAGCCCCGAGCCCCGAATCCCGAGTCCCGAACCTCAAGTCACCACAATCGGCGCCCCATGAGTAACGACTACGGTGTGCTCGAACTGCGCGGCATACCCGCGGCGGCAACGCATCGCCCAGCCGTCGTCGCCTTCGTCGACCCGGGTGCAATGGGTGGCCAGGAAAGGTTCGATCGTGATCACCATGCCGTCGTGCAGACGGCGGGTGTCGCGCGGATCGTAGTAGCCGGGAATGCTGCCGGGCGCTTCGTGCAGCGAGCGGCCGACGCCGTGGCTGCCGAGGTTGCGGATCACCCGGAAACCGCGCCGCGCGGCGATGCCTTCCACGGTGCGGCCGATGCTGTTGATCGGGTTGCCGGCGCGCAACTGCGCGATCGCCGCATCGCGGGCTTCGCGGGTGGCGTCGAGCAGGCGCTGTTGCGCCTGGCTGGCGGCGCCGACCACGAAGCTGCCGCCGGTGTCGGCGAAGTAGCCGTCGAGCTCGGCCGAGACGTCGATGTTGACCAGGTCGCCGTCGCGCAACACGCTGGCGTCGGGAATGCCGTGCGCGGCGACCGCGTTGATGCTGATGCAGGTCGCGCCGGGAAAATCGTAGGTCAGCGCCGGCGCCGAACGCGCGCCGGCGGCGCGCATCATCTGCGCGCCGATCGCATCGAGGTCGCGCGACACCGCGCCGGCCACCGCGGCTTCGCGCATGGTCGCGAGAATGCCGGACACCAGGGCGCCTGCGCGGCGCAGGCCTTCGAGTTCGTGGGCGTGTTCGACGGTCATGATGCGCTCCTCGATCGGTGGCGGAGGCCCGGCAGTGGCGCTCGGCCTGCGCGCGTGATTCGGCTCGGGCCGGCGCGGATCGCGCCGTCCGCGGCCGAGTGCGGGAAACCGCGCCGCATCGACCCTCGTGTGCGCGGGATCGGACTTCGCCAAGGCCGCCCGCGCCAGGCGCGGGCGGCCCCTGGGGACCTTACTTCAATGCCTTGAAGCGCAAGCGGTGCGGGCGTGCGCCTTCTTCGCCGAGACGACGCTTCTTGTCTTCCTCGTACTCGCGGTAGTTGCCCTGGAAGAACTCCACGTGCGAATCGCCTTCGAAAGCGAGGATGTGGGTGGCGATGCGGTCGAGGAACCAGCGATCGTGCGAGATGACCACCGCGCAGCCCGGGAACTCCAGCAGCGCGTCTTCGAGCGCGCGCAGGGTTTCCACGTCGAGGTCGTTGGACGGTTCGTCGAGCAGCAGCACGTTGCCGCCCTGCAGCAGGGTCTTGGCCAGGTGCAGGCGGCCGCGTTCGCCGCCCGACAGGGAGCCGACCATCTTCTGCTGGTCCTGGCCCTTGAAGTTGAAGCGGCCGATGTAGGCGCGCGACTGGATCTCGACACCGTTGATGTTGAGGATGTCGGCGCCGCCTGAGACTTCCTGGAAGACGTTGTGGTTGCCTTCGAGCTTGTCGCGGCTCTGGTCGACGTAGGCGATCTTGGTGCTCGGGCCCTTGACGATCTCGCCGCTATCCGGGGTTTCCTGGCCGGTGATCATCTTGAACAGCGTCGACTTGCCGGCGCCGTTGGGGCCGATGATGCCGACGATCGCGCCGGGCGGAATGATGAAGCTCAGATCGTCGATGAGCAGGCGGTCGCCGAACGACTTGGAGACGTTCTTGAACTCGATCACCGAATTGCCGAGACGCTCGCCCGGCGGGATGAAGATTTCGTTGGTCTCGTTGCGGCGCTGATACTCGACCGAGTTGAGTTCCTCGAAGCGGGCCAGACGCGCCTTGCCCTTGCTGCGGCCGCCCTTGGCGTTGCTGCGCACCCACTCGAGTTCCTTGGCCAGCGCCTTCTGGCGCGCCTTCTCGGTGTTTTCTTCCTGCTTCAGGCGCTCGGACTTCTGCTCCAGCCACGCGGTGTAGTTGCCCTTCCACGGAATGCCGCGGCCCCGGTCGAGTTCGAGAATCCACTCGGCGGCGTTTTCGAGGAAGTAGCGATCGTGGGTCACCGCCACCACGGTGCCGGTGTAGCGCGCCAGGAACTGTTCCAGCCATTCGACCGATTCGGCGTCGAGGTGGTTGGTCGGTTCGTCGAGCAGCAGCATGTCGGGCTTTTGCAGCAGCAACTGGCACAGCGCGACGCGGCGCTTCTCGCCGCCCGACAGCTTGCCGATGATCGCGTCCCACGGCGGCAGGCGCAGCGCGTCGGCGGCGACTTCCAACTGGTGTTCGAGGGTATGCGCATCGCCGGAGGCGAGGATCGCTTCCAGGCGCTGCTGTTCGGCGGCGAGCTTGTCGAAGTCGGCGCCTTCTTCGGCGTAGGCCTCGTAGATCTTGTCGAGCGCGGCCTGCGCGCTGAGCACGTCGCCGACGCCCACTTCGACCGCTTCGCGCACGGTCTGGGTCGGGTCGAGCTGCGGTTCCTGGGCCAGGTAACCGACCTTGATGCCGGTGGCCGGACGCGCTTCGCCGCTGAAATCGGTATCGACGCCGGCCATGATCTTCAGCACCGTCGACTTGCCCGCGCCGTTGAGGCCGAGCAGGCCGATCTTGGCGCCGGGGAAGAACGACAGCGAGATGTCCTTGATGATCTGACGCTTCGGCGGCACGGTCTTGCTGACGCCGTTCATGGTGTAGATGTATTGCATGCGGGCTCCGAAGCATGGACGCGCCGAGCCGGGCCGAGGCGGCCTGGGGCGGGGCGGGAAACCGCGATTATCCCGCAGGCGCTGGCTGCGTTCCAGCGCGAAGGCCGGCGGGATAGGGCGGAGGTAGCGGGACGGGGAGCCGCCGAAACCTTTCGACCCAGCCCGTAAGGCCCGCTGGAGCGGTTCGGCGGGCGGATCGGCGCGTTGCGGGCGGGGCCGGAAACTTCGAGCGCTCTGCGTGCCTGGGTTCAGCTTCGCCGATGGCTTACAGCCAGACGATCAGCGCGATCACGCCGGCGACCAGGGCGTACTTGAGCGCGTAATAGGTGCCCTTGCTGCGCGCCCGCAGGGCCTTGGCCTTCAGGCGCAGGGCGTAGAAGTACTTGAACAGGCGGTTGATGCCGCCGGTCTTGTCGCCTTCCATGTTCGGCGAGGCGCCCGCGGCGATCAGGTGCTTGGCGATGAACCGGTTCAGGCCGCGCGCCCAGGCCCAACGCATTGGCCGTTCGATGTCGCAGAACAGGATGATGCGGTTCTGCCCGGAACCGTTCTGGGCCCAGTGGATATAGGTTTCGTCGAACATGGTCCACTCGCCGTCGCGCCAGCTGTAGCGGGTGCCGTCGACGTCGATGAAGCAGGCGTCGTCGTTGGGCGTGTCCAGGCCCAGGTGCAGGCGCAGCGAGCCGGCATAGGGGTCGCGGTGCGGGCGCAGTTCGCCGCCGGGCGGCAGCTCGGTGAACATCGCCGCCTTGACCCCGGGGATCTGCCGCAGCAGCTCGGTGGTGACCGGGCACAGCTCGGCCGCCGAGGGGTGGGCGTCGTCGTACCACTTCAGGTAGAAGCGCTTCCAGCCGCGGCGGAAGAACGAATTGAAGCCGACATCGTTGTAGCCGTCGGCGGCCTTGATCTGCTGGATCGCTCGCAGGTGCAGGGCCTCGGCGCGGATCTCGCGCCAGCGCGCGCGCAGCGGTTCGAGCTCGGGGAAATGCTGGTCCGGGCTCAGGAAGGCGGTGGTCGGCACGCGCGAGCAGGCGTACATCAGCACGTTGACCGGCGCCATGAAGGTCGAATGGTCGAGCAACTGGCGGCCAAGACGGTGGCGTACGCGGCCGCGCAGGTGCACGTACACCGCGCTGGCGAGGAACAGGAAAACGAAGACCCATTTCACGGTCGGGACATCCAGGGGCGAGGCTAGGGGGGCGACGGAGCGCGCAGGCTGTATTGTCCGTCGGGGCCGGGGCCGGCGGCAGCCCCGCTTTGGCGGTTGGCCGCCATACGCCCCTAGGCTAACATTTCAAGTCTTACGTCAAGCCCGCCCGCGGATCCACACGGCCCGGCCTGATGCGAGGTTCCCCCTCCCTCCCGTCCGTTCTCTCCCCTCCCGAGGCCGCGTAATGTTCCCGAGCCACACCCGTATTGCCGGATTTGACGATGAACTCGCCCAGGCCATGGCCGCCGAGGTCCGCCGCCAGGAAGACCACGTCGAGCTGATCGCCTCGGAGAACTACGCCAGCCCGCGCGTCCTCGAAGCCCAGGGCAGCGTGCTGACCAACAAGTACGCCGAGGGCTATCCGGGCAAGCGTTACTACGGCGGCTGCGAATACGTCGACATCGCCGAGCAGCTCGCGATCGACCGCGCCAAGCAGCTGTTCGGCGCCGATTACGCCAACGTCCAGCCGCATTCGGGCTCGCAGGCCAACCAGGCCGTGTACTTCGCCCTGCTCAACCCGGGCGACACCATCCTCGGCATGAGCCTGGCCCACGGCGGTCACCTCACCCACGGCGCCAAGGTCAACGCCAGCGGCAAGCTGTTCAACGCCGTGCAGTACGGGGTCGACGACCAGGGCCTGATCGATTACGACGAAGTCGAGCGCCTGGCGCTCGAGCACAAGCCGAAGATGGTCGTGGCCGGCTTCAGCGCCTATTCGCAGGTCGTCGACTGGGCGCGCTTCCGCGCCATCGCCGACAAGGTCGGCGCGCTTCTGTTCGTCGACATGGCCCACGTCGCCGGCCTGATCGCCGCAGGCGTGTACCCGAGCCCGCTGCCGCACGCCCACGTCGTCACCTCGACCACCCACAAGACCCTGCGCGGCCCGCGCGGCGGCATCATCGTCGCCAAGGACCCGTCCGAGGACCTGGTCAAGAAGCTGCAGAGCATCGTGTTCCCGGGCATCCAGGGCGGTCCGCTGATGCACGTGATCGCGGCCAAGGCGGTCGCCTTCAAGGAAGCGCTGGAGCCGGAATTCAAGGAATACCAGGCGCAGGTGGTCAAGAACGCCCAGGCGATGGCCAAGACCATCATCGCGCGCGGCTACAAGATCGTCTCCGGCGGCACGCAGAACCACCTGATGCTGGTCGACATGATCGGCAAGGGCATCACCGGCAAGGACGCGGAAGCCGCGCTCGGCCAGGCCCACATCACGGTCAACAAGAACGCCGTGCCGAACGACCCGCAAAAGCCGTTCGTGACCTCGGGCCTGCGCATCGGCACCCCGGCGGTCACCACCCGCGGCTACAAGGAAGCCGACTGCGTCGCCCTGGCCGAATGGATCTGCGACGTGCTCGACAACCCGAAGGACGAGAAGGTCATCGCCGGAGTCCGCGAGAACGTGACCAAGCAGTGCGCCCAGTTCCCGGTGTATGAGTAAGTCCTCGGGACTCGGGACTCGGGGTTCGGGACTCGGCGAAGCGCCGTGTCCCGAGTCTGAGCATATCGTCAGGCGACGACCGCAACGCGCAGCCGAACTTTTATCCGAGTCCCGAGTCCTGAGTCCCGAGTCCCGGGTGGAGCGCTGATGCATTGCCCCTTCTGCCAGCACCAGGACACCCGCGTCATCGATTCGCGCGTGTCCGACGACGGCGCGACGATCCGCCGCCGTCGCGTCTGCGAGGCGTGCGGGGAACGTTTCAGCACGATCGAGACGATCGAGCTCAAGCTGCCGGTCATCATCAAGGGCGATGGCCGCCGCGAAGCCTTCGACGCGCGCAAGCTGCGCGCCGGTTTCGACCGCGCGCTGCAGAAGCGGCCGGTCTCGGAAGAACAGATCGAGTCGGCGGTGCGCGCGGTGGTCCACCAACTGCGCATGACCGCCGAGCGCGAGCTCGCCTCGCGCCGGGTCGGCGAGTTCGTCATGGCCGAACTGCGCAAGCTCGACCATGTCGGCTACGTACGTTTCGCCTCGGTCTATCGCTCGTTCGAAGACGTGGCCGATTTCCGCGAGGAACTCGACCGGCTCGAGCGCGACATCCCGGGCGAGGGCCAACTGCCCTTGCTCGGCGACGACGAGCCGCGCCCGGACAAGAAGAAGCGCTGAGCTTCCCTGCCGAGGCAGGGCTTTGTCACGCGGCGAAAGGAGTTCGCGCATGTTGAAGGCATACCGATCCGCACTGCCGATGCTCGCCTGGTTGGGCCTGGCCCTGCTGCCGTGCCGGGCCCCGGCCGCCGATCCGATCGAGGATCGCCAGCGTGCGGCGCTCGCCGGCCGCTATGTTCTCGAAGACGCCGACGAGGCCGTCTCGGAACTGGTGCTCCAGCGCGACGGCCGTTTCCGGTGGGGCCTCAGCGACGGTGCGACGGTCCAGTCCGCCGGCGGCCAGTGGAACGTGGGCGGCGACGGCATCGTGTTGAGCACGGATACGCCCGCATTCGATGCGCCGGTGTTCGCACTCGATCAGACCGTCGCCTGGACTGCGGACGCGCAAAAGCGCCTGGACGAGTACGCGGCGGAACGACGGCAGGCCCTGATCGAGGCGGCCTGCGGTTACCTGAAGACCTATGGCTCCGGTGTCGAATACGCCGAGCTGCTTGCGGCCAGCCTGCCCGAGGCGGGGCCCGCCGATGCCGCAGGCCGCAGCGCCGCGGTGGCGTCGCTGGCGCCGGCGTTGGCCGCGCTCGAACAGTCGCGGCTGGCGCTGGAAGCGACGGCGGCGCAGACCAGGCCGAAAGCCTGGCAGGCGGCGACGCCGGGCAATGCGGCCTCGGCCGCGAAGGCTGCCGCCGCGGCCGGCGCCGAGGAAGACGGCCTGCTCGACGACGGCGCGCTCGATGAGGACCCATTGGCGGCGGATATCGCGATGCGCACTTATCTGCAGCGGTTGGAGCAGGCCGCCACGTTGCACGCGACGGCCGGCCGTGCCATGCCGAAGCAGCCCGCGCCGCGATTCGACCGCGAGCGCTGCCTGGACCCGGCGGCCAAGGCCGAGGGACGAGGCGGTTACGCGGTCGTGATCGGCGACCCGCAGCGCGGCTACCGGGCGCAGGGGATCGGCGTCGAGTTCGTGTATTCCGACGGGCGCAGCGAGCGCACCGAGACCGGTCCGGGCGGCTGGGCTCTGGCGGTGCAGCGTCCCGGGGTGCGGCTGACCCGGGCGATCCTGCAACCGGCCGATCGCCCGCGCGAAACCGTGGCGCTGGACGAAAGCCGGGGCCGCATTTTCGCGATACGCCTGGACAGCGCCGCGGCGATGCCGGTGCCGTTCGAACAATTGATCCTGACCCGCGACGAGGGCGGCCTGATCGCGCCGCGGATACCCGGCCGTTATGTGCGGCATTGACAGTGGTTTGCCGGAGGATGCGATGAATCATTGGATGGCCGCTTTTCGCGCCGGCGCACTCGCCGCGATCGCCTGCTTCGCGTCCCCGGCCGCGTTCGCGGCAGCCGCCTGCACGCCCGCCGACGCGGCGCTGGCGGGGGCTTATGCCGGTACTGAAGCCGAGCCCAGGCCGAGCCTGCAGTTGAACCGGGACGGCAGCTTCCGGATGCGCGAGGTGCCGACCCCGGGCCTGGACGTGACCGGCTGCTGGCAACGCAGCGAGCAGACCGTCGTGCTGGTGGAGCGCGCGCTCGGCAGCGAAAACGGCATCAGGCGCGCGTTGCCGCCGCCATTGACCGACACCGATCTGGACCGGGTGCGCGGCGACGGCATCGACACCCTGCAGCAGGCGGTGGACGCGGGTTTGCTGCCGATGGGGCGTTGGTGGACGCATCGGCCGCGACGAGCCGGCGAGACGGTGCGGCTGAAGGTGTACGACCCGCGCTATGGTTTGGCGGTGGGCGACGCCAGGGGGGCTGCTGCGACTGGCCGATGGCCGGACGATCGAGCAAAACCCGGTGCGCGGCGACGACGGGACCTACGAGTTCGAGGCCTTGCCCGCCGATGCCGCGGTGAAAGCGATCGGCGTACGCTTCCCCGAACAGCCCGATACGCCGCGCTGGTTGAGCGTGGGCGGTCCGACCAGGCTGCTGTACCTGATCGAGTTCGACGCACAGACCACCGGTGCGGGCGAGGGCGGGATGATGACTTTGACCCTGCAAGCCGACCGCGGCCTGATTTCAGATTTCCCCGACGCCACCCACTTCAGGCGCATACCATGACCAACCCCTTCTCCGCCACCGATCACCTGCACATGGCCCGCGCGCTGCGCCTGGCCGAGAAAGGCGCGTACACGACCAAGCCCAATCCGCTGGTGGGCTGTGTGATCGCACACGGCGACGAAGTCGTCGGCGAAGGCTGGCACGAGCGCGCCGGCGAACCGCACGCGGAAGTGCACGCCTTGCGTGCCGCCGGCGACCGCGCACGCGGCGCGACCGTCTACGCGACCCTGGAACCCTGCGCCCACACCGGACGCACCGGGCCGTGCAGCGAGGCCTTGATCGCAGCCGGCGTCGGCCGCGTGATCGCGGCGATGCGCGACCCGTTTCCGCAGGTCGACGGCGCCGGTTTCGCCCGCTTGCAGACGGCCGGCATCGAGGTCGCGAGCGGTTTGATGGAAACGCAGGCGCGCGCGCTCAACCGCGGTTTTCTGTCGCGCATCGAGCGCGGCCGGCCGTGGCTGCGGATCAAGCTGGCGACCAGTCTGGACGGACGCAGTGCGCTGGCCAGCGGCGAATCCAAGTGGATCAGCGGCGAAGCCTCGCGCCTGGACGTGCAGCAATGGCGCGCCCGCGCCGGCGCGATCGTGACCGGCGCCGGCACCGTGCTCGCCGACGACCCCTCGCTGACCGTGCGCCTCGGCGACGACACCGCCTTCGTCGCGCCCTTGCGGGTGGTGCTCGACCCGGGCCTGGCCACGGTCGCGCGCGGCCGGGTGCGCGAAGGCGATGCGCCGACCCTGTACCTGCACGCGCCCGACGCCAAGCCGCCGCGCGGTTTCGCCGCCCAGCACGCGGCGGTGCCGATGCGCCAGGGCCGGTTCGACCTGGAAGCGGTGCTCAGGCTGCTCGCCGAGCGCGGCGTCAACGAGATCCAGCTCGAAGCCGGCGCGACCCTGGCCGGCGCCTTCCTCGCCGGCGGCTGGGTCGACGAGGTCCTGCTGTACGTCGCCCCGGTATTGCTAGGCGAAAGCGCGCGCCCCCTGTTCGACGGCCTCGGCATCGAGGCGATGAAGGACAAATTGCGCCTGGACCTGGTCGACTTGCGCCGGCTCGGCGAGGACACGCGGGTGCTGTTGCAGCCGCGGGGCTAGGGGGAGGGGACGAACTAGGAACTAGAAGCGAAGAGTGAGGAGTGAGGAGTGAGCGAGAGCGCCGGCGCGTCCGCTTTGCCCCACTTCTGACTCCTCACTCCTCATTCCCTCCGGTTGCCGCAAGCTCGACGACGCAAGCGGGGAGCGGGCGAAAGCTCGCCGCGCTTCGGCTCCGCTCACTCCTCACTCCTCGACCTCCCCATGAATCAAAACGCATTCAAGGACCATTTCTCCGCGCTCGCCGGCAGCTATGCGGCGGCGCGGCCGGAATATCCCGAGGCCTTGTTCGAGCTGATCGCGGCGCAGGTGCCGGCGAGCGCGCGGGTGTGGGAGGCCGGTTGCGGCAGCGGCCAGGCCACGCGCGGCCTGGCGGCGCGCTTCGCCCAGGTCCACGCGACCGAGCCGAGCGCGCAACAGATCGAACGACACTGGGCGCACGACGCGTCGCTGCGCGGCAGCGGCAACGTCAGCCTGGCGATCGAGCCGGCCGAGCGCACCGAACAGGCCGACGCCAGCGTGCAGTTGATCGCGGTCGCGCAGGCGCTGCACTGGTTCGAGCGCGAGCGCTTCTTCGCCGAGTGCGAGCGCGTGCTGGCGCCGGGCGGCGTGCTCGCGGCCTGGGGTTACTGCGATTTCATCGCGCCCGAGGGCATGGTCGGCGCGGTCGCGGACTTCCGCGAGCAGATCGAGGAACACTGGCCGCCGGAGCGGGTCCAGATCGAACAGCGTTATGCCGGCTACGAGTGGCCGTTCCCGGCCTTGCCGGCGCCGGCGCTGTGGCTGGAAGCGCAGTGGGGCCTGCGGCGCTTTCTCGGCTACTTGAACAGCATGTCGGCGACCGCACGCTGCCGCGCGGCGACCGGCGAAGACCCGGTCGCGCGGCACGGGCCGGCACTGTCGGCGGCCTGGGGCGCGTCGGGCGACGTAAGGACCGTGCAATGGCCGCTGTTCCTGCATCTGCGGCGCAAGCCGGATTGAGTGCCGGCGCGGAAGCGCCCTGGGGATGGGAGCGAGCGGGGCAGGGCGTGGGCCTGCGCTGCCTGCGCATGCTCCGGGCGAGCGCCGGAAATCCGAGTCTTTCTTACGAGTATGCCTGAAGCCCGTGCCGGCCAGGCCCGTCAGACCCGGCCAAGCCCGGCCACGCCTGCCGCCGCCGTGGCGCCATGAGCGGAACAGTGCATCCGCAGCCGGCCGCGGCGGACAACCGGCCGGCCCCGGCCCGGGTGCTAAACTGCGCCTGCCGGTTCGCCGGCGCTTCACTACGTAACGTCTTCAGGGCGGGGCGAAACTCCCCACCGGCGGTAGGCGCGGTCACGCGCGAGCCCGCGAGCGCCTGCAGGCCACTGGTTCCGAAGGCGGTCACGTCCCGGACCCGGCCCGCAGGGTCAGCAGATCCGGTCCGATGCCGGAGCCGACGGTCACAGTCCGGATGAAAGAAGACGGCCATGCACGGCTCGCGCTCGCAAGAGCCGGGAGCACCGAATCCGCGGCGCCGCCGCGGGTCGCGCGCTGGCCCATGCCTTGAGGCGTTTTTCGCTCACCACATGCGGGAAACGTTTCATGACCCACTTCCATCGCGATATCGCAGCGGCGCTCCGCCAGGAGACCCGCTGATGTTCACCGGCATCATCGAAGGCGTCGGCTCGCTCGCCGCCAGCCAGGACCTCGGCGGCGACGTGCGCCTGCGCATCGCCACCGGCAGCCTCGACTTCAGCGCGCCCAGGCTCGGCGAGAGCATCGCCGTCAACGGCGTGTGTCTGACCGTGATCTCGTTCGGCGAGGACTGGTTCGAGGCCGACGCGTCGACCGAGACCCTGTCGTTGACCACGCTCGGCGCGCTCGAGCGCGGCGCCCTCGTCAACCTGGAGCGGGCGATGCGCCCGACCGACCGCCTCGGCGGCCACATGGTCAGCGGCCACGTCGACGGCGTCGGCGCGGTGCTGAGCGTGCACGAAGACGCCCGCGCCCAGCGCTGGCGTTTCCGCGCGCCGGCCGCGCTGCTGCGCTACATCGCCAAGAAAGGTTCGATCTGCGTCGACGGGGTCAGCCTGACCGTCAACGAAGTCGACGACCAAGGCTTCGAAGTCGCCCTGATCCCGCACACCGTCGAGCACACCGCGTTCGCGCAGACCGCGGTCGGCGATGCGGTCAACCTGGAAATCGATCTGGTCGCGCGTTACGTCGAGCGCCTGCTCGGCGCCCGTCAAACCGACTCCGACCAACTCGGCTCCGACCAACTCGGTTCCGATCGAACCGACCCCCACGCTGCCGGAGCCGCTGCATGAATTTCGCGACCGTCCCCGAATTGCTCGAGGAAATCCGCGCCGGCCGCATGGTCGTGATCGTCGACGACGAAGACCGCGAGAACGAAGGCGACCTGATCATGGCCGCCGAGCTGGTGCGCCCGGCCGACATCAACTTCATGGTCACCCATGCGCGCGGCCTGGTCTGCCTGTCGCTGATGCGCGAGCGTTGCCTGCAGCTCGGCCTGGGACCGATGGTGCGCGACAACACCTCCTCGCACCACACCAACTTCACCGTCAGCATCGAAGCCGCCGAGGGCGTCACCACCGGCATCTCGGCCTACGACCGCGCCCACACCGTGCGCACCGCGGTGCGGCCCGACGCCAAGCCCGCCGACCTGGCCCAGCCCGGCCACATCTTCCCGTTGATGTCGCAGCCCGGCGGCGTGCTCAGCCGCGCCGGCCACACCGAGGCGGCGAGCGATCTGGCCTTGCTCGCCGGCCTGGAGCCGGCCGGCGTGCTGGTCGAGGTGCTCAACGCCGACGGCAGCATGGCGCGGCGCCCGCAACTGGAAGCTTTCGCCGCCGAGCATGGGCTCAAGATCGGTTCGATCGAGGAACTCATCCGTTATCGCCTCGCCACCGAGCACACGGTCGAGCGCGTCGATGCGCGCACGATCGAGACCGAGCACGGCCCGTTCCGCCTGCTGAGCTATCGCGACCGCCTGACCCACGCGCTGCATTTCGCCTTGCAGCGCGGCGAGCCCGATGCGAACGCGCCGACCCTGGTGCGCGTGCATATCCAGAACCCGCTCGCCGACGCCCTGCATTGGCGCCGGCCGGACTTCGGCCCGGCGGTCGGCGACGTGCTGGCGGCGATCGCCCGCGAAGGCAGCGGCGCGCTGGTGGTGTTGGCCGATCACGCCGACGCCGACAGCCTGCTGGCGCGCGTGCGCGAGACGGCGGCGGGCGAGGCGGCGCAGGACGCGGCATCCGCCGACGAGGCCGCCGAGACCGTCGCGCCGGTGCCGACCCGTGGCCACGCGCTGGCGGAGTGGCGGCGCAACGGCGCCGGCGGCCAGATCCTGGCCGATCTCGGCCTGGGCAAGCTGCGCGTGCTCGGCACCCCGCGCCGGCAGATCGGCCTGGCCGGCTTCGGCCTGGAAGTCGTCGAATACGTCGATATCGCCAAGCTCGCTTGAGCCCGGCGAGGCCGGCGAGCCCGGCGAGGCCGGCGGCCGCTCTCGCCGGCCGGCCCGCCAGGGCGGCGCCGCGGACCGAAGCGTCCCGGCGCCCGGCACCGGCCGGCCCCAGCCGCTAAACTATCCCTTTCGTCCAGCCGATTCCCCCTCATGCCCCATTACGAAGGCGACCTGCGCAGCCCCGAGGGCGCGCGCTACGCCATCATCGCCAGCCGCTGGAACCCGCGCATCACCGACACCCTCGTAGCCGGCGCCCGCAAGACCTTCGCCGAGCACGGCGTCGCCGAGGACGCCATCGACGTGGTCCGCGTCCCCGGCGCCTGGGAACTGCCGGTGGTCGCCGCGCGCCTGGCCGTGGCCGGCCAGCACGCCGCGGTGGTCGCGCTCGGCTGCGTCGTGCGCGGCGACACCCGCCATTACGAACAAGTCGCCGACGGTTGCTCCGACGGCCTGATGCGCGTTTCGCTCGACTACGGCCTGCCGATCGCCAACGGCGTGCTGGCGGTCGAACGCCACGAGGACGCCGAGGCCCGCGCCGGCGGCAATCACGGCAACAAGGGCGAGGAAGCGGCGCTGGCCGCCCTCGAAATGAGCCATCTGCTGGGGCAATTGCCATGAACCGCCGTCGTCAGGATGGAATCGACCCCGTAGCGCGTTCGCGCGCCCGCCGCCGAGCGCTGCAGGCCGTGTACGCCTGGCAGTTGTCGGGGGCCACGGTCAGCAACGTGATCGGCCAGTTCGCCCACGAACAGGCCCACGAAGTCGCCGACCTCGATTATTTCGAAGACCTCGTGCGCGGCGTCGACAAGCATCAGGAAGAGTTGGACGTCGCCCTGGCGCCGTTCCTCGACCGCGACGTCGAACAGGTCGACCCGATCGAACGCGCCGCACTGCGCATCGCCGCCTACGAGTTGCGTCATCGCCTCGACGTACCGTATCGCGTGGTGATCAACGAAGCGATCGAGACGGTCAAGCGCTTCGGCGCCGAACACGGCCACACCTACGTCAACGGCGTGCTCGACCATGCCGCTGCCGACTGGCGCGCGGCCGAGTTCGCCGCGTCTAAGAAGCGCTGAGCGAACCTTCCGGGCGTTGCCGCGCAACGTCCGAGCGAGATGGATTGCCGAGCGCTCGGTGGCGAGCGCGGACAGCGACGAGACCGCGATGAGCGCAGCCGAGTTCGACCTGATCGCCCGCATTCGCGCTCGCATCGGCGCCGGCCTGGCGCCGCGCGAGGACGTGCTGCTCGGCATCGGCGACGATGCCGCCTTGCTGCAGCCGCCGCCCGGCCTGCAACTGGTCGTCGCTACCGACACCCTCAACCGCGGCGTGCATTTCCCCGAGGACGCCGCGCCGGCCGACATCGGCTGGAAAGCGCTCGCGGTGAATCTGTCCGACCTCGCCGCGATGGGCGCGAGCCCGGCCTGGTGCACCCTGTCGCTGTCCCTGCCGGCCGAGGCCGGCTTCGAGACCGAGGTTTTCGTCGACCGCTTTCTCGACGGTTTCGTCGCACTCGCCGCCGGGCACCGCGTGGCCCTGGTCGGCGGCGACACCACTCGCGGCGCCTTGTCGGTGTGCGTGACCGTGCTCGGTTTCGTCGAGCCGGGCGCTGCGCTGCGCCGCGACGCCGCGCAGGCCGGCGACGAGATCTGGGCCACCGGCACGCTCGGCGACGCCGCCGCGGCGCTGGCCCTGGCCGGCATCGCACCCTACCGCGAGGCCGCCGTGCGGCGCTGCGCCGGCGACCCGGCCACCGACAACCAACGCTTGCGCGAACGTTTGCAGCGGCCGACCCCGCGAGTGAGCGCGGGCCGCGCCTTGCGCGGTCTGGCTCATGCCGGCATCGACGTGTCGGACGGTTTGCTGGCCGACCTCGGCCATGTCTGCGCCGCATCGGGGCTCGGCGCGTGCATCGAGGCCGGTGCGCTGCCGACTTCGCCGGCCTTGGCCGCGGCCTGCGAAGGCCCTGCGCGTTGGGGCCTGCAGCTCGGCGGCGGCGACGACTACGAGCTGTGCTTCACCGCGGCGCCAGCGCAACGCGGGGCGATCGCGCAGGCCTTGGCCGCAGTCGACACCCCGGCGACGGTGATCGGCGCGGTCGAAGCCGAGCCCGGTCTGCGGGTGCGCGCGCCCGACGGGTCGGCCTGGCAGCCGAGCCGTCGCGGTTATCAGCATTTCGCATCCTGAGCGGCGACGCCCGGCCGGCCGATCGGCGCGCCGCGTCGGCGAGAACATCGATGCGCGCGAGTCTCAGGCGTCCGGCAGCAGCTTGCCCGGGTTGAGGATGCCGTCGGGATCGAACACGGTCTTCACCTGACGCATCAGCGCCAGGGTGGCCGCATCGATGGCCTGCGGCATGAACTCGCGCTTGGCCAGGCCGATGCCGTGCTCGCCGGACAAGGTGCCGCCGAGCGCCAGGGCCAGGGCGAACACTCTCGACATCGCCGTGTGGGCGCGCGCGTTCTGATCGTCGTCGGCCGGGTCGTAGAGCAGGTTGACGTGCAGGTTGCCGTTGCCGGCATGGCCGAAACAGACGATCGGCAGGTCGAACTCGCGGGCCAGCGCCTGCACACCGTCGACCAGTTCGGGAATGCGCGACACCGGCACCACCACGTCTTCGTTGATCTTGCCCGGCGCCAAGGTGCGCAGCGACGGCGACAGCGCCTTGCGCGCGGCCCACAGTTTTTCGCGTGCGGCTTCGTCGCTGGCGTCGTCGAGCGAGATCAGGCCGTCGCCCTGCGCCGCGCGTTTCAGCGCCGCGATCGAATGCGGCAAGGTCTGGGCGTCGCCGTCGGCCTCGATCATCAACAAGGCGCCGGCGTCCGCGGGCAGGTCGGCGCCGCCGACGTCGCGCGCCAGGCGCACGGCATGGGCGTCCATGAATTCCAGCATCGACGGCGTCGCCGGTTGCGCCATCAGCCGCGCCACCGCCTGCGCCGCCGCCGAAACGTCGCGGTAGATCGCGCGCAAGGCCGCACGCGCCGGCGCGGACGGAGTCAGGCGCAGGCTGGCTTCGACGATCAGGGCCAGGGTGCCTTCGCTGCCGACCAGCAGGCGATGCAGGTCGTAGCCGGTCGAGCCCTTGGTGGTCGCGGTGCCGCAGACGATCAGCTCGCCGGCGCCGGTCACCGCGGTCAGCGCCAGGACGTTGTCGCGGCTGGCGCCGTATTTCACCGCGCGCGGCCCGCCTGCATTGCAGGCGAGGTTGCCGCCGACCGTGCTGAAGGCGGCGCTGGTCGGGTCCGGCGGCCAGAACAGGCCATGGGGTTTCAGCGCCGTTTGCAGATCGCCGTTGAGCACGCCGGGTTCGACGATCGCGCAACGGTCGCCCGGGCGGATCTCGAGGATCCGGTTCATGCGTTCGAACGAGACCACCACGCCGCCGGCGACCGGCACCGAGGCGCCGGTGGTGTTGGTGCCGCGGCCGCGTGCGATCACCGGCACGCGATGGCGGCGGCAGGCGCGCACCAGCGCGAGCACCTGCTCGCGGGTACGCGGCAGCGCCACTGCGTCCGGCATCGCCTGCCGGCGCGAGTTGTCGTAGGCATAGGCGAGGCGTTCGCCGGGATCGGTCAACCAGCCTTCGCCGAGCAGTCCCGACAACTCGCGTTGCAACTCGTCGGGCAGGGCGGTCATCGGGCGCGTTCCGAACGCGGCAGCCACTGCCGCATGGCCGCGCCGAGGGCGCCGGCGGCGAGCGCGGGCAACACGATCCAGCGCGCCTCCGACCACAGCACCTGCAGGCCGCGCGCGCTGAAGAAGCGCGCGCCGATCGGCGAGACCTCGATCGGCCGCCACGGCGCGAAGATCCGCTGGTCCGACCACGGCCAATACAGGGCGACGCCGAGGCCGCCGTCGGTCAGCGCGTCGAGCAACGGATGCGAGGCAGTGCAGACGAACAACCAGGCGGCCGCGGTCCATGGCGGTGCGCGCAGCCAGCGCGAGGCGAGCGCGCCGAGCGCGGCGACGAGCATGGCGAAGGCGAAGGAATGACTGGCGCCGCGATGGCCGAAGTCGTCGGCATAGGCGATGCCGAGCTTGAACGCGACCACGTCGGCGTCCGGCAACACCGCGGCGAGCGCGCCGGCGATCAGCAGGCGACGGTCGATCGCCCGCGAGCCCAGCGCCCAGCCCAGGGCGAGCGGAACCATGGCGTGAGTCATTACGGTCGGCATGGTGCGGTCGTCTCAGAGATCGTCGGCGCGGAAGGCGTCGCGCAACCAGTTCAGGCGCGGCGCAGTGGGGTCGCCGTCGGCCTCGATCACGTCGAAGCGGCAGGCGCTGTCGGCGAGGCGGGGATGCGCGGCGAGGAAACTCTGCGCCGCCAGCACCAGCTTGCGGCGCTTGCGCGCATCGACCGAGGCCGCTCCGCCGCCGTAGCGATCGTCGCGGCGGTAGCGCACTTCGACGAACACCAGCACGGCGGCGTCGAGCATCACCAGGTCGAGTTCGCCGAAGCGGTAGTTGGCGTTCGCCGCGACCGCGCGCAGGCCGGCGGCGAGCAAGTGCGCGCGTGCGGCCGCTTCGACCGCGGCGCCTCGCGCGCGCCGGTCCGACGCCGGCGGCGCCGGCGCTGCGTTGCGATCAGCGGCGCGAGGCATCCGCCAGCGGCACCGCGACGCCGCTGCTGAAGGTCGACCATGCCGGCGTGCGCAGCACCGTGCCGAAGCCGTCGACGCGCAGCACGCCGGTGGCGCCGGCGACGAAGGCGTCCGAGCGGGTGGCAAGGCGTTCGAGGTAAGCCGACAGCAACCAGGCGTCGTAACCGAAGGCGAACAGGCGCGCGGCCGGGCCGCGTGCGGTCGGCAGGGTGGCGCCGGCGCCGACGGCCGGCGGCAGCCCGCGCACGCCGCCGCTGGTCCAGGATTCCGACGGGAAGGCGATGCCGTCCAGGATCCGGTCCTGCTCCGGCTTGCCGGTGCCCGACAGCAACTGCGAGGTCGCCACCCGCGGCTTGTCGGCCAAGCCGACGATCGCGAGCTTCGGAATCAACGTGCGTGCGGCGCTGCCCTTGGTCGCCAGGAACACGGCGTCGACGCCGCCTTCCTTGGCGACGAACGGCGCCAGATCGGCGGTGCCTTCGCCGATGATGTCGGTGACCTGGGCGCCGCGCGCGGCCAGGCGCTCCTTGAGCGCGGCGATCGCGCGGCGCTGGCCGTCGTCGCCGCCGCCGATGGCGAGCACGCGCGCGACCTTGCGCTCGAGCAGGTAGTCGGCCGCGGCGATCCCTTCGTCCTCGGGCGTCAGCGAGAAGCTGACGTTGCCGCTGGGCGGAGCGACGTTGCCGCGGTTGAGCGCCAGCACCGGCACCGGCAGGGCGGCCTTGCCGAACAGGGCGCTGACTTCGTCGCGGCCGAGCGGGCCGATCACGAAGTCGTGGCCCGCGGCGGCGGCTTTGTCATAGGCGGCGAGGGTGCCGCCGGCGGTGCCGGAGGTGTCGTAGAACGCGATTTCGGGACGGCGCCGGCTTTCGCCGTAGTAGCCGGCGAGCAAGCCGTCGCGCACCGGCGCCGACGCGGTCGCAAGCGCGCCGGTCAGCGGCAGCAACACCGCCAGCTTGACCGGCGGGCGGTAACCGTCGCTGTCGGCCGGCGGGCGCTGGCCGGCAGCGCCGAAGCTCCAGTTCGAGGTCTGGTCGAACGGACGCGGCAAGGGCAGGCCGCGCTGCATCAGCTGGCGGCCGAGGTAGTTGTAGAGCGGATCGCCGACCGGCGCGGCATCGGCTTCGCGCGCGAGCGTGGCGTTGTCGAGTTGCGACAGCAGGCGTTCGATCTGTTGCTCGTTCTGGGTCCGCGCCGCGCCGCTGAGGCTGGCGTTGTTGCGGGCGAGGTGAGCCGCCTGGGCGATCAGCGGATTGGCCGCATTGACCGCGGCGACCGGACGGGTTTCGACCGTGGCGCAGCCGCCGAGCAGGGCGGTTGCGGCCAGAAGGCTGAACATCCATGTCATCGCGGGCCGGTTTTGCTTTGAATTCATCGGCTTGCATCCGCCGTCCAGCGGCGTTCCTGTGGGACCGGTTAGGATTCTACCCGCCCTTACCCTAAGCGTACGATGCAGACCTCCGGCACCCTTCATATTGTGGCAACCCCGATCGGCAACCTCGGCGACCTGTCGCCGCGCGCGCTCGAGACCTTGCGTACGGTCGCGGCGATCTGCGCCGAGGACACGCGCCACACCCGCCAGCTGCTGGCGCACTTCGGCCTGGAACGGCCGCTGCTGGCGCTGCACCAGCACAACGAGGAACAGCAGGCGGCGCAGTTGGTGGCGCGCCTGCAGGCCGGCGATTCGCTGGCCCTGGTGTCCGATGCCGGCACGCCGCTGGTCAGCGATCCGGGCTTTCGCCTGGTGCGCGCCGCGCGCGCCGCCGGCATCCGGGTCTCACCGGTGCCCGGCGCCTGCGCCGCGATCGCCGCGCTGAGCGTTGCAGGCCTGGCCTCGGATCGGTTCAGTTTCGAGGGTTTCCTGCCGGCCAAGAGCTCGGCCCGGCGCGAACGCCTGACCCGGCTCGCCGCCGAGCCGCAGACCTTGTTGTTCTATGAGTCCTCCCACCGGATCGAGGACACCCTCGACGACATGGTCAACAGCTTCGGCTTCGAACGCCCGGCGGTACTGGCGCGCGAGCTGACCAAGCTGTTCGAGACCGTGCTCGACGGCTCGCTCGGCGAGCTCGCCGCGCGGGTCAAGGCCGACCCGAACCAGCGCAAGGGCGAGTTCGTGGTGATCGTCGAGGGCGCCGGCGACGATGCCGACGCCAAGGTCGTCGAAGGCCTGCGCCTGTACGCCAAGTTGAAAGAGCACCTGCCGCCGTCGACCGCGGCGAAGCTGGCGGCGGAGCTCAGCGGCGCGCCGCGCAAGGCCTTGTACGGCAGCGGCGACTAAGGCGTCGATCCGTCCCGGGCGGCCGCGCGCTGGCGCTCGAGCGCGGCGATCAGCGCCTCGATCAGTTCTGCACCGGCCACGACCTGGAAGTTCCAGATGTCTTCGGAGACGAAGATCGGCCGGCCGTTGAGGCGCAGCACCCGTTCGCCGCCGTCGATGCCGAAGTTGCGTTCCAGCTCGGTCTCGCTGGCGCGGATCGCGCGGTAGGCCGGCCAGAACGCCTCGCGCAGTTCGCTTTCGCTCCACGAAGGCAGGCGCTCGGCCAGATCCTGGGCGCCGGCCAGCCCGTGCCGGCGCAGCATGCCCAAGGGGTAGAGCGGGTAGTGGTCTTCCGGGTCGTCGTGGTGCATGAGCTCGGCGCTCCTTTGCCCTGGATGAGTCCTTTCCGCCGGTTCGGCCCCTGCGCGTGCGACAATGCCGGCGCGGAGTCGGCCAGGCAGTCGCGTCATCGGATCGCAAGATCCGGTGCCGAGGAAAGTCCGGGCTCCACAGGGCACGGTGCCAGGTAACGCCTGGGCGGCGCAAGCCGACGGAAAGTGCAACAGAGAGTAGACCGCCGAACGGCCCGCAAGGGTGCGTGGTAAGGGTGAAACGGTGCGGTAAGAGCGCACCGCGAGTCTGGCAACAGACCGGCACGGCAAACCCCACCGGGAGCAAAACCAAATAGGGAGACTATGTCGCGGCCCGCGATGTCTCCGGGTAGGTTGCTTGAGCGTAACGGCGACGTTGCGCCTAGAGGAATGACTGTCCACGACAGAACCCGGCTTATCGGCCGGCTTCGCGCTTTTCCAGGCTGCGCCTGGAAAACCCTAAAATTTGCTGGGCAAATTTTGGGCCCCGCTATGCGCTTCCAAATCCCCGCCCCGTTGGGGCGGCGTTCTTCGGGCTACGCCCTGAGAACCCCGAAGTTCGCTGCGCAAACTTCGGGCCCCGCTATGTACGTCCAAATCCCCGCCCCGTGGGGGCGCCCCCTTTACTAAAGGGGGCTCTCGATTGGGCTTTGGTTTGGGCTGCTTGCTTTGCTCGGTGCCTGCGTCGGCGATCACGATGATCGCTGCGGCTTGTCTTCCTCTCCCGCTGGCGGGAGAGGTGGGTGAGGGCGGACTAGGGCTCGGCTGGCAGCCGCTTCCGGGTCCTGTTCTTCGGGCCCGGCGCTTGGCGGGTGATCGGCTTGCTGGCGCGATTTGGCCTCGATCCCCGGCACCGACCCTTTAGGCTGAACGGGTGCCGCAGGGCAGCAGCCATTGGCCGCCCATTCGCATGCGGATGTTCCGATAGTTGCGGCCGATCATGCCGGCAAATCCCGAGCTTCTGCGCTGATCGGCACGGCTTGCTGCTGCGCAACAAGACTTTAACAACTGTGACGGCCATCGCGTGAGGGTCACTTTGTGACGTGCTGAGTCTCAAAATGTGAGACGAAACAAAGGTTAGTGGATAAGTCTTGAATAAGACTCTGAAGTCCGCCGCAAGCCATTGATGTGCTTGGTGAAATTCGGCCCGGAAAGTTGTTGACAACCTTGTGCACCCTGCTAATGTGGACATCCGAGGGAAAACCTGGGTTTTTGTGGGTTTTCGAGGCCAGCCGTCCAGCCGGGCGGGTGAACTGAGGTGACCCGTCCGGTAGAGACGGGAACCACAAAGGTGCGCAATGTTCCAGGGCGAAACCGCCATCACGATCGATGACAAGGGACGGCTGGCGGTACCCACCGCCTACCGCGACGTCGTCGCGCGCGAATGCGGCAACCGCCTGGTCATCACCTACAACCCGTTCGAGTCGGGTTCGCTCTATCTGTATCCGCTGTCGATCTGGGAACGCGTTCGCGACCAGGTCAACAAGCTGCCCAAGGCCAAGAAGGTCAACCGCAACATGCAGCTCAAGCTGGTCGGCGCGGCCGCCTTCGTCGAACTCGACGGCAACGGCCGCATCACCCTGCCGGGCAGCCATCGCGCCGCGGTCGGCATCGAGAAGAAAGCCGTCTTGCTGGGTATGGGCGACAAGTTCGAGTTATGGAGCGAGCAGGCGCATCACGCGCAGATCCGTCAGACGATCACCGACGACGATCTGAGCGACGAGCTGCTCGACCTGCAGCTATGACGGGCGGTGGCATGGAACGCACGCACGCGCGATCCGGCCACCTTCCCGTGATGTACCGGCAGGTGCTGGATGGCCTGCGGGTGCTCGGGAACGGTGCCTATCTCGACGGCACGTTCGGACGCGGCGGGCATGCCCGCGGCGTGCTGGAGCTTTTGCAAGCGCGAGGCCGGCTGCTGGTGATGGACAAGGACCCGGAAGCGATCGCCGTGGCCGAACGCGAGTTCGGTGGCGACCCGCGCGTGTCGATCTATCGCGGCAGCTTCGCCGACCTGGCCCATTGGGACGAAACCGCCGGAGGCCTCGACGGCGTGCTGCTGGACCTGGGCGTGTCCTCGCCGCAGCTCGACGTCGCCGAGCGCGGTTTCAGCTTCGGCAAGGACGGCCCGCTCGACATGCGCATGGACCCCGACAGCGGCCAGAGCGCGGCGCAGTGGCTGGCCTCGGCCTCGGAGAAAGAGATCGCCGAGGTGCTGTGGACCTATGGCGAAGAGCGCCAGAGCCGCAAGATCGCCCGCACCATCGTCGCCCGCCGCAGCGAGCAACCCTTGCTGCGCACCGCCCAGTTGGCCGACCTGATCGCTTCGGTGATGCCGCGCGGCGACAACAAGATCCATCCGGCGACCCGCAGCTTCCAGGCGATCCGCATCTTCATCAACCGCGAACTGGCCGATCTCGAAGCCGGCCTCGACGCGGCGCTGGCTCGCCTCAAGCCCGGCGGCCGCCTGGCGGTGATCAGCTTCCACTCGCTCGAAGACCGCATCGTCAAGCAGTTCATCGCCCGCCACTCCAAGGCGCCGCCGGCCAACCGGCGCATGCCGATCGAGCTGGCGTTCACCCCGACCCTGCTGGCGATCGGCGGCGCGCAGAAGGCCTTCGACGAAGAAACCGCGAGCAACCCGCGCGCGCGCAGCGCAGTGCTGCGGGTGGCCGAGAAGCTGCCGGGACTCGGCGAGGAGCCGGGACTCGGGTTTCGGGACTCGGGACTCGGTCAAAAGCCGGATCTCGGGACTCAAGGCTCCGGATTCGCTCACGCGAAGACGGCCTCTGTGCCCCCGAAGCCGAAGCACCTTCATCAGTTGGAAGCCCAAGCGCCTTACCCAGTCCCGAGTTCCGAGTTCCGAGTTCCGGCTCCTGGCCGAGTCCCGAGTCCCGAAACCCGAGTCCCGACCATATGATGCGCCTGCTGCTCGCCCTGCTGATCGTCGCCAACGTGGTCTCGGCCCTGTTGGTGGTGTTCGCGCGCCATGAGCATCGCCAGTTGTTCGTGCAACTCAACAAGCTCCAGCGCGAGCGCGACGAGCTCAACATCGAGTTCGGCCGCCTGCAGCTGGAACAGGCCACCTGGGCGGAGAGCAACCGCATCGACCAGGTCGCGCGCGAGCGCATCGGGATGAAGTTCCCGGAAGGCGCCGAAACCGTGGTGATCCGGCCATGAACGGTCGCAAGCCGCATCGCCCCACCCGCAGCGGGCCGCTCGATCGCGTGCTCGGCGAGCGCGGCCGCGGCGGCGGTTTCGACCGCCTGGTCGAGGGCATCGGCGAGCGCTTCGCGCGCGCCCGCGAAGACCGCGGCTCGCGCGGCAACAAGCCGCGCGGTCGCGTCGCCCAGTTCAACCTGCGCAACCGCCTGATCCTGGTCGGCGGCTCGCTCGGCCTGTGCGCGGTCGCCCTGGTCGGGCGCGCGCTGGACCTGCAGGTCATCAGCAACGATTTCTATCGCCAGCAGGGCGATGCGCGTTCGCTGCGCGAGATCCCGATCCCGACCTCGCGCGGCATGATCACCGACCGCAACGGCGAGCCGCTGGCGGTGTCGACCCCGGTCGAGTCGATCTGGGGCAACCCCAAGGAGCTGGCCAAGAACCCCGAGCGCCTGCCGGAGCTGGCCAAGGCGCTGGGTGTGTCGCGCGACGAGCTGACCCGCAAGCTGGCCCAGCGCGCCGGCAAGGAATTCATGTACCTCAAGCGCCGGATCAATCCGGACGAGGCGCGCAAGATCCTGGCCCACAAGGTGCCGGGGGTGTTCTCGCAGCGCGAGTTCCGCCGCTTCTACCCGCAGGGCGAGGCGATGGCGCACGTGCTGGGCTTCACCAACATCGACGACCGCGGCCAGGAAGGCCTGGAGCTGGCGTTCGACCACGAGCTACGCGGCAAGCCCGGCACCAAGCGGGTGATCCGCGACGGCGCCGGCCGCATCGTCGAGAACGTCGACCTGGTGCAGTCGGCCGAGCCGGGCAAGGACCTGACCCTCACTCTCGACCGCCGCATCCAGTACCTGACCTATCGCGAACTGCGCCGGGCGCTGGTCGAAACCGGCGCCAGCAGCGCCTCGGCGGTCGTGCTCGACATCGAAACCGGCGAAGTGCTGGCGATGGCGAACCTGCCGACCTACAACCCGAACCTGCTCAGCGCCGGCAACCGCGACACCCATCGCAACCGCGCGGTCACCGACGTGGTCGAGCCGGGTTCGACGATGAAGCCGATCACCGTCGCCGCCGCGCTCAACGCCGGCGCGGTCAAGCCCACGACCCTGGTCAACACCACGCCGGGCTGGATGCCCAATGGCCGCTATCGCATCACCGACACCCACAACAACGGCGTGCTGACCGTTACCGGCGTGATCACCAAGAGCTCCAACGTCGGCGCGGCCAAGCTCGCGCTGCCGTTGCCGAACGACTACTACTACAACTTCATCCGCGGCTTCGGTTACGGCCAGAAGCCCAACAGCGGCTTCCCGGGCGAGTCCTCGGGCCTGCTCGCGCCGCCGTCGCGCTGGAGCGGCACCACCAAGGCGACCATGTCCTACGGCTACGGGCTGTCAGCGACGCCGGTGCAGATCGCCATGGCCTACGCGGCGATGGCCAACGGCGGCCGGCTGATCCAGCCGACCTTCGTCAAGGGCCAGCGCAACGAAGCGCGGCAGGTGCTGGACCCGGCGGTGGCCGGCGAAATCATGCGGATGATGCAGACCGTGACCGAGCCGGGCGGCACCGCCAAGCAGGCGGCGATCCTCGGCTATCACGTCGCCGGCAAGACCGGCACCACCCGCAAGTTCAGCGCCACCGGCGGTTACTCGCGCAAGTACGTGTCCTTGTTCGCCGGCGTGGTACCGGTGGAGAAGCCGCGCTTCTCGATGGTGGTGGTGGTCAGCGAGCCCGACCCGACCAAGCGCGGTTACTACGGCGGCTCGGTGTCCGGACCGGTGTTCCGCAACGTCATGGACGGCGCGCTGCGCCTGATGGACGTGGCGCCCGACGACATCGAAACCTGGCTGGCGGTGCAGGCCGCGGCCGAAGCCAAGCGTCTCAAGCAGAACGGCGGCAAGCCGAGCGGCCCGGTGCTTCCGGCGGCGACCCAGACCGTCGCGCCGCCGCCGATCGCCGCGGGCACGATGATCCAGGGAGGGGCGCGATGAGCCGCCTGATGCCCTTGGCCGAACTGTTGCCCGACATCGCCGGCATCCCCGGCGATCTGCGTATCACCGGCCTGGTGATGGACAGCCGCGCGGTGCGTCCCGGCAATGCCTTCGTCGCGATCGCCGGGTTCGGCGCGCACGGCCTGGGTTTCGTCGAGCAGGCGCGCGCCAACGGCGCCAGCGCGATCCTGTTCGAGCCGCCCGCACCCGATGAACTGCCGGCTCCGGCCGATGCGATTGCCGTGCCCGGCCTGCGCGCGCGCCTGGGCGAGATGGGCGATCGTTTTCACGGCCGCGCCACCGACGCGATGACCGTGGTCGGAGTGACCGGCACCAACGGCAAGACCTCGACCGTGCAGTTGATCGCACAGGCCTGGGCCTTGCGCGGCATCCGCTGCGGCAGCGTCGGCACCCTCGGCGCCGGCTTGTACGGCGAAATCGTCCCGACCGGTTTCACCACGCCGCTGGTCCTGCAGCTGCACGAACTGTTGGCCGACATGCGCGAGGCCGGCGCCAGCGCGATCGCGATGGAAGTCAGCTCGCACGCGCTCGACCAGGGCCGCGTCGCCGGCGTGCACTTCGACGTCGGCGTGTTCACCAACTTGACCCGCGATCATCTCGACTATCACGGCGACATGGCGACCTACGGCGCGGCCAAGGCGCGTCTGTTCGCGTGGCCCGGCCTCAAGGCCGCGGCGATCAACCTCGACGACGAATTCGGCCGCGAACTGATCGCCAAGCTGCCCAAGTCGGTGCGCGCGATCGGCCTGAGCTCGCGCGACCGCGACCACGCCGTCGTCCGCGCCGAGGCCCTGAGCTTCGACAATCGCGGCATCGGCTTCGATCTGGTCGTTGACGGCCAGACCCATGCGGTCGTGTCGCCGCTGTTGGGGCGCTTCAACGTCGACAACCTGCTGGCGGTGGCCGGCACCCTGTACGCGCTCGGCGACAAGCCGGCGCAGATCGCCGAGACCCTGTCGCAACTGCAGCCGATCCATGGCCGCATGAACCGCCTCGGCGGCGACGGTGTCGCGCCCCTGGTGGTGATCGATTACGCGCACACGCCGGACGCGCTGGAACAGGCGCTGGCCTCGCTGCGCTCGCACGCCGGCGCGCGACTGATCTGCGTGTTCGGCTGCGGCGGCGAACGCGATCGCGGCAAGCGCCCGCAGATGGCGGCGATCGCCGAGCACGGCGCCGACCTGGTCATCGTCACCGACGACAACCCGCGCGGCGAAGACGGCGAGGTCATCGTCGCCGACATCATGGCCGGCCTGCGGGACCCGCAGCGCGCGGTGATCCTGCGCGACCGCCGCGCGGCGATCGGCCACGCCATCGCCCAGGCCGACGCCGGCGACATCGTGCTGATCACCGGCAAGGGCCACGAGCCTTATCAGGAGATCCATGGCGTGCGCCATGCTTTCGACGACACCGAGGTAGCCCGTGCGGCGCTGGAGGCTCGCGCGCCCCGCATGGATGGGCAGGCGGCGCGGACCCAGAGTGGGCAGGAGCGGCCATGAAGAGCCTGCGACTGTCCGAAATCGCGCGCATGACCGGCGGCCGCCTGCAGGGCGCCGATGCGGCGATCGAACTCGTCGTCACCGACACCCGCGCGCTGCCCGAACGCGGCGCGGCGCTGTTCGTCGCGCTCAAGGGCGAGCGCTTCGACGGCCACGATCACCTCGCCAAACTCGCCGGCACCACGGTCGCCGGCGCGCTGGTCGCGCGCGAGACCGATGCGCCGGTGGCCCAGGTCGTGGTCGCCGACAGCGAGCGCGCGCTCGCCGACCTCGCCGCCGCGATGCAGGCGCAGCGCAGCGGCAACACCGTCGTCGCGATCACCGGCAGCAACGGCAAGACCAGCGTCAAGACCCTGACCGCGGCGATCCTGGAGCGCGCCGGCCGCACGTATGCGACGCCGGGCAACCGCAACAACGAGATCGGCCTGCCGCTGGCGGTGCTCGACGCGCCGGAAGACGCCCGGTTCTCGATTTACGAAATGGGCGCCGGCAAGCCCGGCGACATCGCTTACCTGGTGGGCGTCGCGCGTCCGCAGGTGGCCCTGGTCAACAACATCGCCCCGGCGCACCTGGAGCGCATGGGCAGCCTGCTCGGCATCGCCGACACCAAGGCGGCCATCTACGACGCACTGCCCGCCGGCGGCGTGGCGGTGATCAACGCCGACGACGCCTTCGCCCCGTATTTCGGCGAACGCGCGGCCGGGCGCCGGGTCATCCGCTTCGGCCTCGAGTCCAGCGCGGACGTGACCGCCCGGGATATTCGCGTCGGCACCGACGGTTCGAGGTTCGCGTTGGTGACGCCGCAGGGCCGGGCGGATATCGCCTTGAACCTGGTCGGCCGGCACAACGTGCGCAACGCGCTCGCCGCGACCGCGCTGGCGCTGGGCGCCGGCGCCGGGTTCGACGCGGTCGTCGCCGGCCTCAACGCCGCCCAGCCGGTCGAGGGTCGCCTGATCACCCACCGTCTCGACAACGGCGCGGTGTTGATCGACGACAGCTACAACGCCAACCCCGGCTCGACCGCGGCGGCGATCGACGCGCTGGCCGAAATCGGCGGCGAGAACTGGCTGGTGCTCGGCGACATGCGCGAGATCGGCAACGACGAAATCGCCATGCACGCCGACATCGGCCGCCACGCCAAGGCCTCCGGCGTCCGCCGCCTGTACGCGCTCGGCGCGCTCAGCGCCGTCGCGGCGCAGGCCTTCGGCGAGGGCGCCAGCGTGCACGCGAGCCATGCCGAGCTCGCGCAGGCGCTGGCCGCCGATCTGCGCGAAGGCGTGCGGGTGTTGGTCAAGGGGTCGCACAGCAGTGCGATGGATCGGATCGTGACGGCGTTGCTGTCCGCGCAGAAGCCCGCACAGGGGAAGGGGACGACGCATGTTGCTTGAATTGACTCGCTGGCTCGAACAACTGCAGAGCCTCTTCGGTCTTTTTGGTTATCTGACCTTCCGCGGCATCCTCAGCGCGCTGACCGCGCTGGCCTTGTCGTTGTGGTGGGGGCCGGCGGTGATCCGCAAGCTCGCCCAGTACAAGGGCGGCCAGCCGATCCGCCAGGACGGCCCGCAGACGCATTTCTCCAAGGCCGGCACGCCGACCATGGGCGGGGCGCTGATCCTGGTCACGGTGCTGGCCTCGGTGCTGCTGTGGGGCGACCTGCGCAACCGTTACGTCTGGCTGGTGCTGGCGGTGATGCTGGCGTTCGGCGCGATCGGCTGGTACGACGACTGGATCAAGATCGTCCACCGCGACCCCAACGGCCTGAAGTCGCGCTGGAAGTATCTGCTGCAGTCGATCTTCGGCCTGGCCGCCGGCGCCTTCCTGTACTTCACCGCCGATCCCTCGACCGCGGCCAGCACGACCTTCTACGTGCCGCTGATCAAGGCCATCGCGATCCCGCTCGGCGCCGGCCTGATCGTGGTCGCCTACTTCTGGATCGTCGGCTTCTCCAATGCGGTCAACCTGACCGACGGCCTCGACGGCCTGGCGATCATGCCGACGGTGCTGGTCGCCTGCGCGTTGGGTGTGTTCGCCTATGCCTCCGGCCATGCCGAGTTCTCCAAGTACCTGCAGATCCCGCAGGTGCCCGGGGCCGGCGAGCTGGTGATCATCTGCGCGGCGATCGCCGGCGCCGGGCTCGGCTTCCTGTGGTTCAACACCTACCCGGCGATGGTGTTCATGGGCGACATCGGCGCGCTCGCCCTCGGCGCGGTGCTCGGCACCATCGCAGTGATCGTGCGCCAGGAACTGGTGCTGGTGATCATGGGCGGCGTGTTCGTCATCGAGACCCTGTCGGTGATGATCCAGGTCGCCTCGTTCAAGCTCACCGGCAAGCGCGTGTTCCGCATGGCGCCGATCCATCACCACTTCGAACTCAAGGGCTGGCCCGAGCCGCGGGTGATCGTGCGCTTCTGGATCATCTCGGTGGTGCTGGTGCTGGTCGGCCTGGCCACGCTCAAGGTCCGTTGATGGAAAATTCCGCACGCCAGGCAACGCGACTCGACGCCATCCACGGGCGCTACGACCCGTGGTTGCTCGCCGTGTCCGCGGCGCTGGCCTGCACGGGCGTGATCATGGTCGGCTCGGCCTCGCTCGGCGTGGCCGCGACCCATGAGGTCGACCCGTTCTACTTCCTGACCCGCCACCTGATTTTCCTGTCGGTCGGCCTGGGCCTGGGCTTCTGGCTGATGCGCACCGAGCTCAAGACCATCGAGCAGCACAACCAGTGGCTGCTGCTGGTCTGCGTGGTGTTGCTGCTGCTGGTGTTCGTGCCGGTGATCGGCAAGCAGGTCAACGGCGCCAAACGCTGGATCAATCTCGGCCCGGCCAGCTTCCAGGCGGTCGAGGCGGTCAAGCTGCTCTACATCGTCTGGCTGGCGAGTTATCTGAAGCGCTTCAGCGAAGACATCTCGGCTACCTGGGGCGCGATGCTCAAGCCGATCGGCGTGGCCGTGGTGCTGGTGGCCTTGTTGTTGATGCAACCCGACTTCGGTTCGTCTTCGCTGCTGTTGGCGATCACCGCCGGCATGCTGGTGCTCGGCGGCGTCAACATGCCGCGCATGTTCGGCCCGGTGCTGATCGGCCTGCCGGTGCTGGCGATCGTCGCCATCGCCGAGCCCTACCGCGTCACCCGCCTGACCTCGTTCCTGAATCCCTGGGTCGACCCGTTCGGCACCGGCTATCAGCTGACCAACGCGCTGATGGCGGTCGGCCGCGGCGAGTGGACCGGGGTCGGCCTCGGCGCGTCGGTGCAGAAGCTGTCCTACCTGCCCGAGGCGCATACCGACTTCATCATGGCGGTGATCGGCGAGGAATTCGGTTTCGCCGGCGTCTGCGCGGTGGTCGGCATGTACGTGTTGCTGGCCGGGCGCGCCTTGTGGATCGGGCTGAAGTGCGTCGAGATGCGTCGCCACTTCTCCGGCTACGTCGCTTTCGGCATCGCCCTGTGGATGGGGCTGCAGAGCTTCGTCTCGATCGGCGTGAACCTGGGCCTGCTGCCGACCAAGGGCCTGACCCTGCCGATGATTTCCTACGGCGGCTCCAGCGTGCTGATGAGCTGCGCCGCGCTCGGCGTGCTGCTGCGCGTGTCCTACGAACTCGACCGCGCCCAGCGCCAGGTCGCGCGCCTGCGCGGCGAAGCCGGGCAGGGCGCGGCGCCGTCGGCAGCGGCGAGCGCCGGCCCCGCGCCCTCGGCCAATGCGCGCAACCACGACAATGCGCGCGGCACCAGCCGCCTGCGCCAGCGCGCGGAGCCTTCGCTCGGGAGGTCGGCATGAGCGAGCTGCGCGCGAGCGAACGCCCGGTGATGATTCTCGCCGGCGGCACCGGCGGCCACATTTTCCCCGGCCTCGCAGTGGCCAAGGCCCTGCGCGGCCGCGGCGTCCCGGTGTGCTGGCTCGGCGCCGACGGCGGCATGGAAACGCGCCTGGTGCCGCAGCACGACGTCGCCATCGACACCATCGCGATCAGCGGCGTGCGCGGCAAGGGCCTGGCCACGTTGCTGCGCGCGCCGTTCCGTCTGCTGTCGTCGGTGCGCGCGGCGCAGCGCGTGCTGCGCCAGCGCCAGCCACGCGCGGTGGTGAGTTTCGGCGGCTACGCGGCCGGCCCCGGCGGCCTGGCCGCGCGCCTGGCCGGCGTGCCGCTGATCGTGCACGAACAAAATCGCGCCCCAGGCATGACCAACCGAGTGCTCTCGCGTTTCGCGGGCAGCGTGCTGACCGGCTTTCCGGACACTTTCGCGGGCGGCCGCGAACAAGTGGTCGGCAATCCGGTGCGCGCCGAGATCGCGGCGATCGCCGCGCCGGCGCAACGTTTCGCCGAACGCAGCGGGCCGCTGCGCCTGCTCGTGCTCGGCGGCAGCCAGGGCGCGCGTGCACTCAACGCCGGCGTGCCCGCGGCGATCGCCGGCCTGCGCGGCCGGGTGCCCTGCGAAGTGCGGCATCAGTGCGGCGAGAAGCTGCGCGAAGACGCCGAACGCGCCTATGCCGCGGCCGGCGTGGTCGCGTCGGTCGAACCCTTCATCGCCGACATGGCCGCCGCCTACGCCTGGGCCGACCTGGTGGTGTGCCGCGCCGGCGCGCTGACCCTGGCCGAACTGTGCGCGGCCGGAGTCGGCAGCGTGCTGGTGCCGTTCCCGCAGGCGGTCGACGACCACCAGACCAAGAACGCGCGTTTCCTGGTCGATCGCGGCGCGGCGCAACTGCTGCCGCAGGCCGGCGACCTGGCCGAGCGCCTGTCGGCGACCATCGAAATCCTGGCTGAGCGCGGCGTGCTGTTGCAGATGGCCAACGCCGCGCGTGCGCTGGCCAAGCCCGACGCCGCCGAACGCGTCGCCGACGTGGTGCTGGAGGCGGGGCGATGAACGCTTGGCTACGGGACTCGGGATTCGGGACTGGGGACTCGGCCAAGCGCCGGGTCGCTTCGGATGTATTCGTAAGAGGAGCGGTAGTGGCAGCAGCAGGTTGGCAGCAGATCGGCGGGGGATGCGCGTTTACGCGAGTCCCCAGTCTCGAGTTCCGAATCCCGTCGAGGAACGCAGCATGAGCACCGCACTTCGCCGCCGCCTGCAACACACCGGCGACCTGGCCAAGGCGTTTCCGCGCGTGCACTTCGTCGGCATCGGCGGCACCGGCATGAGCGGGATCGCGGAAGTCATGTGCACCCTCGGCTATCAGGTGTCCGGCTCGGACATGGCCGACAACGCGGTGACCCGCCGGCTCGAAGCGATGGGCGTCAGCGTCCACCGCGGCCACGCCGCGGCCAACGTGCTGGGCGCAGATTGCGTGGTGGTGTCGAGCGCGATCAAGCGCGACAACCCCGAGCTGATGGAAGCGCGCGCCCAACGCATTCCGGTGGTGCCGCGCGCCGAGATGCTGGCCGAGCTGATGCGCTTCCGCCGCGGCATCGCCGTGGCCGGCACCCACGGCAAGACCACGACCACCTCGCTGACCGCCAGCGTGCTCGCCGAAGGCGGGATCGACCCGACCTTCGTGATCGGCGGCAAGCTGCTCGCCGCCGGCGCCAACGCCGGCCTCGGCGGAGGCCAGTGGCTGGTCGCCGAAGCCGACGAAAGCGACGGCAGCTTCCTGCGCCTGAACCCGCAGATCGCCATCGTCACCAACATCGACGCCGATCACCTGGAAAACTACGGCGGCGACTTCGCCAAGGTCCAGGCCGCGTTCGAGGAATTCCTGCACCGCCTGCCGTTCTACGGCCTGGCCGTGCTGTGCATCGACGACGCCAACGTCGCCCGGCTCGCCGCGGAGACCCCGCGCCACGTCATGACCTACGGCTTCGACGAGACCGCCGACGTGCGCGCCGAGGACGTCAGCCAGCGCGGCGAGGCGATGTACTTCACCCTGTGCCTGCCGGACGCCTCGCGCACCGCGGTGACCCTGGCGCTGCCGGGCCGCCACAACGTGCTCAATTCGCTGGCCGCCGCTTCGGTGGCCTGGCAGCTCGGCGTGCAGCCCGACGCGATCGCGCGCGCGCTGGAGAAATTCGAAGGCATCGGCCGGCGCTTCAACCTGCTCGCCGAACTGCGCACCGACAAGGGCGCGTCGGTGCAGTTGGTCGACGACTACGGCCATCACCCGAAGGAACTCGAAGCGGTGTTCGCCGCGGCGCGCGGCGGCTGGCCCGACAAACGCCTGGTGGTGGCGTTCCAGCCGCACCGCTACAGCCGCACCCGCGACCTGTTCGACGACTTCGCCGCGGTGCTGTCCTCGGTCGATGCGCTGGTGCTGACCGAGGTCTATCCGGCCGGCGAAGCGCCGATCGCCGGCGCCGACGCCAAGTCGCTGGCGCGCGCGATCCGCGCGCGCGGCCGCATCGATCCGGTGGTGGTCAGCGGCGCCGGCGACCTCGCCGGCGTGCTGCCCGACGTCCTCAACGACGGCGATCTGTTGTTGCTGATGGGCGCCGGCGACATCGGCGCGGCTGCCCAGCAGCTCGCCAACCAGGGTTTCCAGGGAGAATCGAAGTGAGCGTGGTGAGTGTTCAGTTCGCGCCGTTGCGCGTCACCGACCCGGCCGTGTTCGGCCGCGTCGCCGTGCTCATGGGCGGCACCAGCGCCGAGCGCGAAGTGTCGCTGGATTCCGGGCGCGGCGTGCTCGAAGCGTTGCGTTCGCGCGGCGTCGAGGCGTTCGCGGTCGACGGCATCCCGGCACTGATGGACACCATCCGCGCCGGTGGCGTCGACCGTGTGTTCAACATCCTGCACGGCAACAAGGGCGGCGGCGAAGACGGCGTACTGCAGGGCGTGCTGGAAGCGCTCGGCGTGCCGTACACCGGCTCCGACGTGCTCGGTTCGGCGCTGGCGATGGACAAGATCCGCACCAAGCAGGTGTGGATGTCGACCGGCCTGCCGACCCCGCGCTACAAGCGCATCGCCAAGGGCGACGACGTCCATGCGGCGGCGCGCGAGATCGGCCTGCCGGTGATCATCAAGCCGTCCAGCGAAGGCTCCAGCGTCGGTGTATCGCGCGTGCTCAAGGACGCCGACATCGACGAGGCGGTGGCGCTCGCTGCGCGCTACCCGGGCGAGATGCTGATGGAGCAGATGGTGATCGGCGACGAGCTGACCGTGGCCGTGCTGGTCAACGGCGAGGGCTATAGCGCGCTGCCCTCGATCCGCATCGTGCCCAAGGGCGAGTGGTACGACTACCACGCCAAGTACATCGCCGACGACACCCAGTACCTGTGCCCGGGCCTGGACGGCGCCGACGAGGACGAAATCCGCCGGCTGGCGATGGAAGCCTTCGTCGCCGCGGGCTGCAAAGGCTGGGGCCGGGTCGACGTGATGCGCGACCGCAGCAGCGGCCAGCTGTATCTGATCGAGGTCAACACCGCCCCGGGCATGACCAGCCACTCGCTGGTGCCGAAGGCCGCGCGCCAGGTCGGCATCGAGTACGACGAACTGTGCTGGCGGGTGCTCGAGGCGACCGTGGCCGCGCCGCCCGCCGTGGGAGGCGACGCGGCGTGAACGCCATGCTCCGCCTCGTCGGATGGTTGCTCGCGCTGGCCTTGGTCGCGCTGCCGGTCGTGGCCGTGCTCAACGGCTGGGTCGGCGCGGACCAGTGGCCGCTCAAGCGCCTGCGCGTGACCGGCGAGTTCGAGCGGGTGGATGCGGCGTCGCTGCGCAAGACCTTGTTGCCGTATGCCCAGCGCGGTTTCTTTGCGGTGGACCTGGCGGCGGCGCAGGACTCGGTCGCCAGGTTGCCGTGGGTCGAGCATGCCGAAGTGCGCAAGCGCTGGCCCGACGTGCTCGAAGTCAGCGTGATCGAACACAAGCCGTTCGCGCGCTGGGGCAAGAATCAACTGCTGTCCGAACAGGGACGTCTGTTCCCGGTCGACGGCATCCAGGTGCCGGACGGCCTGCCGCAGTTCGGCGGGCCCGATGCGCGGGTCGCCGACGTGGTCGCGCTGTACAACGAGTCGCGCGAACTGTTCGCCCCCGTCGGCATGGACGTCAGGCAGGTCGAGGTGGACCAGCGCGGCAGCTGGACGCTCGGTCTGGGCAACGGCGCGCAGATCGTGGTCGGGCGCAGCGAAGCGCGCGCCCGCCTGGGCCGCTTCGTCAGGTTGTTGCCGCAGTTGTTGGCCCAGCGCGTGCAAGTGCTCGCGCGCGCCGACCTTCGTTACACCAATGGTTTTTCGCTGTCCTGGGCGCCCGTGCAGGCGCCCGAGGCGGCACCGAAACAGCAGCAAGGACAGTCATGAACCGCAAAGGCGACAAGTCGCTGATCGTAGGCCTCGACATCGGCACCTCCAAGGTGGTGGCGCTGGTGGGCGAGTACACGCCTTCGGACGGCCGGCCCGGCACTCCGATCGAAGTCATCGGCATCGGCTCGCACGAATCGCGCGGACTCAAGCGCGGCGTCGTGGTCGACATCGAATCGACGGTGCAGTCGATCCAGCGCGCGATCGAGGAAGCCGAGCTGATGGCCGGCTGCGAGATCCGCTCGGTCTACGCCTCGATCTCCGGCAACCACATCCAGTGCCGCAACTCGCAGGGCATCGCGCCGATCCGCGACGGCGAGGTCACCTACGGCGACCTCGACCGCGTGCTCGAAGCGGCCAAGGCGGTGGCGATCCCGGCCGACCAGAAGATCCTGCATGCGATTCCGCGCGACTACGTGCTCGACGATTCGCAGGAAGGCATCCGCAACCCGGTCGGCATGACCGGCGTGCGCCTGGAAGTGCACGCGCACCTGGTCGTGTGCGCGCAGTCGGCCGCGGCCAACATCAGCAAGTGCGTGCAGCGCTGCGGCCTGCAGGTCGACGACCTGATCCTCGGCGTGCTGGCTTCCAGCAATGCGGTGCTGACCAGCGACGAGCGCGAGCTCGGCGTGGTCCTGGTCGACATCGGCGCCGGCACCACCGACATCGCGGTGTTCGTGCAGGGCGCGATCGCCCACAGCGCGAGCCTGCCGATCGCCGGCGACAAGGTCACCGAAGATATCGCCCACATGCTGCGCACGCCGACCCCGGAAGCCGAGCAGATCAAGGTCCGCTACGCCTGCGCGCTGGCGCAGATGGCCACGGCCGAGGAATCGATCCAGGTGCCGAGCGTCGGCGACCGCCCGCCGCGGCGCATGCCGCGTCACTCGCTGGCGCAGGCGGTGCAGGCGCGCTACGAGGAAATCTTCGAAATGATCCAGGCCGAACTGCGCCGCTCGGGTTTCGAGCACCACGTGCGCGCCGGCATGGTCCTGACCGGCGGCGCCTCGAAGATGGAAGGCGTGGTCGAACTGGCCGAGGAAATGCTGCAGATGCCGGTGCGCGTGGGCATCCCGCAGCACGTCACCGGCCTGGGCGAGGTGGTCGGCAACCCGGTCCATGCGACCGGCGTCGGCCTGTTGCTGATGGGCAGCCAGATCGAGAACCCGCGCCGCCCGGTGATCTCCACCGGCCGCGCCGGCAGTTTCTTCAACAAGATCAAGAACTGGTATCGCGGCGAATTCTGACCGCCGGAAACCGGGAATTGAGAGTAGGCAATCGTAAGAGCAACAGCGACATGCAACAGCACTGGCAGGTTGTGGCAGCGGCAGCACCAAGTAACTAAAACCAAAAACGTCGTAGAGGACGGCATCGAGTTGAGGACGGAGCGCATCCGATTCCCCATTCCCGATTCCCGAACCCCGGCACTAATAAGAGGACGAGGACATGGCACATTTCGAACTGGTTGAAAAAATGGCCCCGAACGCGGTCATCAAGGTCGTCGGCGTGGGCGGCGGCGGCGGCAACGCCGTGGCGCACATGGTCAGCGGCAACGTCGACGGGGTGGAGTTCATCACCGCCAACACCGACGCGCAGGCGATCAAGAACTGCGGCGCCAAGCTGCAGCTGCAGCTCGGCAGCAACGTCACCAAGGGCCTGGGCGCCGGCGCGAACCCGGAGGTCGGCCGCCAGGCCGCGCTTGAAGACCGCGAACGCATCATGGACGCGCTGACCGGCGCCGACATGGTCTTCATCACCGCCGGCATGGGCGGCGGCACCGGCACCGGCGCCGCGCCGGTCGTGGCCCAGCTCGCCAAGGAGATGGGCATCCTGACCGTCGCGGTCGTCACCAAGCCGTTCCCGTTCGAGGGTCGCCGCCGCATGCAGGTGGCGCTGAAAGGCATCGAGGAGCTGTCGCACCACTGCGACTCGCTGATCACGATCCCGAACGAGAAGCTGATCACCGTGCTCGGCCGCAACGCGACCATGATCCAGGCCTTCCGTGCCGCCAACGACGTGCTGCTCGGCGCCGTGCAGGGCATCGCCGACCTGATCGTGCGTCCGGGCCTGATCAACGTCGACTTCGCCGACGTGCGCACGGTCATGAGCGAGATGGGTCTGGCGATGATGGGCACCGGCGCCGCGCGCGGCGACGACCGCGCCCAGGCCGCGGCCGAATCGGCGATCCAGAACCCGCTGCTCGACGACGTCAACCTGGCCGGCGCCAACGGCATCCTGGTCAACATCACCGCCGGCCCGGACTTCACCATGGCCGAGTTCGACGAAGTCGGCCGCACCATCGAGAACTTCGCTTCCGAAGACGCGACCGTGGTCATCGGCACTGTGCTCGACCCGGACATGCAGGACGAGGTCAGGGTTACCGTGGTCGCCACCGGCCTCAACCGCGTCGCCGTCAAGCAGTCGGTGCGCGGTCACGGCCACGACCGCGAGCCGCAGCGCGCGCCGATCCAGCTGGTGCGTAACGCCACCACGGGCCAGCCCGAGTTCTCGGCGATGGACGACGTCGGTCACGCGCCGATGCCCAGCTTCGGCGGCAGCCTGCGCGGCAGCTCGCGCCAGGAACCGACCGGCCCGGCCGTGGCGGACTTCGGCAGCGACAGCAGCTACCTGGACATCCCGGCGTTCCTGCGCCGCCAGGCGGATTGAAGCGTTGAAGCCAGGAACGAGTGGGCAGGAGTGAGAAACGAGTAGGGCGGCTTCGCTCAACTCTTCACTGCTCTCGATTCGTTTCTGCTTCGAGAACCACCCAAGGGCCGGACTCGTCCCCGGCCCGAGGCATCTTGCCCCGGCGTAAAGCGCGGGGTCTTGGGCCGGTCGGCCCACCCCTCGGGGGAGCCGACCGGTCAGTTTGACGAGCGCTGTTGACAACGGCGGGACAGTGTGTCCTTTCCGTTCAGGTTCAGGCTTGCGCGTGCTAATCTTGCGCGGCTTCGTTCCACCCCCATTCTTGGGTCGGCCCCTCGCGTCCGCAGGTTTTTGCGGACCGACGACGACACCATCACTCCACGTCCGCGGAAGTCTCCCCACGACCATGCTGCGTCAGCGCACCCTCAAAAACGTGATCCGCGCCACCGGCGTGGGCCTGCACAGCGGAGAGAAGGTCTTTCTCACCCTGCGCCCGGCGCCGACCGACACCGGCATCGTGTTCCGCCGCGTCGATCTCGACCCGGTGGTGGAGTTGCCTGCGCGCGCCGACCTGGTCACCGAGACCACCCTGTGCACCGGCCTGACCTACGGCGCCGGCAAGGTGATGACGGTCGAGCATCTGCTGTCGGCGATGGCCGGCCTCGGCATCGACAATTGCTATGTCGAACTGTCGGCGCCGGAAGTACCGATCATGGACGGCTCGGCCGGCCCGTTCGTGTTCCTGCTGCAGTCGGCGGGCATCGCCGAGCAGGACGCGCCCAAGCGCTTCATCCGCATCAAGCATCCGGTCGAAGTGCGCGACGGCGACAAGATCGCCCGTTTCGAGCCCTTCGACGGTTTCCGCCTCGGTTTCACCGTGGTCTTCGACCATCCGGCGATTCCGGCGGCTCAGTCGCGCGCGCAGGTCGAGTTCTCGACCGAGAACTACATCCGCGAAGTCAGCCGCGCCCGCACCTTCGGTTTCATGCGCGACCTGGAATACATGCGCGAACGCAACCTCGGCCTCGGCGGCTCGATGGACAATGCGATCGTGCTCGACGAATTCCGCGTGCTCAACGACGACGGCCTGCGTTACGCCGACGAATTCGTCCGCCACAAGATCCTCGACGCGGTCGGCGATCTCTACCTCGCCGGCCACGCCGTCATCGGCGCCTACGAGGGCTACAAGTCCGGCCACGCGCTCAACAACAAGCTGGTGCGCGCCCTGCTGGCCGAACGCTCGGCCTGGGAGCAGGTCACCTACACCGGCTCGGAGCCGACGCCGGTCGCCTACGGCGAGCCCGTTCCGGCCTGAATCCGTCTGATCGGCCCGATCGATACGGCCTGACGGCAGCGCCGGCGGCCCGCTTCGGGCGAGTGCGAAGGCCCGCGTGCGGCGTTCGAACCTGAACGCGGGACCGGCGCCCAGCCCGGAAAATCAAGAACGTTAACGCGGTCACACTCGTGAACGGCGCGTGACGCCTTAACTAATTTCTAACGAAACCTTTCTGAAATGCTTCCGGCTCTTTAACAAAGCCGAGGGGTAGGGCCAGTAGGATTCCCCGACCCCGGCTCTCGGACCCCCGCCGGTTTGCGTCGACGACGCGGACCGCCCCGAGTGTCAGCCGGCGTCGCTGGGCCCTGACGGATCAGGTTTCTTCAGCGATGCCAGCGCGGCTTGCAGCGCTTCCAGCGTCGCAGCCGACATGGGTTTGGCCTTTCTGACCGGCACTGCCGCCGGGATGGGAATCGTCGTCTTGACGACGAATTCGGCCGCTTCCAGCCCGACGGATCGGGCTGCGTCGAGCAGTTCCGGAGCCGCGAGCCTGAGCTTGGCGCGCCACACCGGAGCATCGACGACATACACGAGCCTGCCGCGTTCGAAATTGGCCAACCGCGCATGCGCGGCGAGCGAAGGCGGCAGGTAGGGGCGTAACCGACGGTCCAGTTCGTCGAGCCACAAGGCTCGGCGGATCGGGTTGCCAGCGGGGTCTTCGAGCAGTGCATCCAAGGCGATGCGCGGCTTCGAAGGGCCGCGCGACGGCGGCTTGGGCTTGGAATAAGACATCGGACACATGACCTATAAAACCATCGTAGACAACACACGAGCCAGGCTGGGCGAGTTCTTCCAGCAGGCCGGACGGATCGGCTCCCGCCGACCGGCGCTCGCCATCGCATTGCTGCTCGGCACCGGCGTCAGCATCGGCGCAGGCGCGGGCATCGCCGACAACCGCATGCTACGCGCGCAGTTGGCCCAGCAGCAGGCCCAGATCACCGCGACGCGCCGCGACGCGCAGCGCGAGATCAATGCCCTCGCCGCACGCATGGGCGAACTGCAGGCCGAAGCCAACCGTCTCAACGCGCTCGGCGAACGCCTGACCCGGATCGGCCAGCTGCAGGACGGCGAATTCGATTTCGAAAAGCCGGTCGGCGTCGGTGGCGCCGGCCCGGTGCGCGACATGGCCAAGCCCGAGCTCGATGCCGGCATGGACCTGCTCGACCGCCAGTTCAAGGCCTCGGGCGAACAGCTCTCGGTGCTCGAGTCGCTGCTGTTCAACCGCCAGATCGACATGAACGCGGTGCCTTCGCGCGCGCCGATCGCCAACAGCTACATCACCTCCGGCTTCGGCGGCCGCGCCGATCCGTTCAACGGCGGCGCCGCGTTCCACAAGGGCATCGATTTCGAGGCCGACGTGGGCGACCCGGTGCTGGCCGTGGCCGATGGCGTGGTCAGCTACTCCGGCGTGCGTTCGGGTTACGGCAACGTGATCGAGATCGACCACGGCAACGGCTACGTGACGCGTTATGCGCACAACTCCAGCCTGCTGCTCAAGGTCGGCGAGCTGGTCCGTGCCGGCCAGGAAATCGCCAAGGCCGGCTCCAGCGGTCGTTCCACCGGCGCCCATGTGCATTTCGAAGTCTGGGAAGGCGGCCGGGTGGTGAACCCGCTGAAATTCCTGAATCAGCAATCCCCGTTGAGGGGGTGAACCAAGCCCGCTCGCGAGCCACCGGCTCGCGGGCTTGGTGAACGCCCGCCGCGCTGCGGCGGGCCGGGCGAGCAAAACCAAGCGGGAGCACCCGCTCACCGCTGGTCGATCAGCCACCGAACAGCGCCCCGCTCGCAGGCCACCGACTCGCGGGCTTGGTGAACGCCCGCCGCGCTGCGGCGGGCCGGGCGAGCAAAACCAAGCGGGAGCACCCGCTCATTGCTGGTCGATCAGCCACCGGACAGCGCCCCGCTCGCGAGCCACCGGCTCGCGGGCTTGGTGAACGCCCGCCGCGCTGCGGCGGGCCACCCGGGCATACGGGGTGTCAGTCCTGGCCTATCCCGCCGGCCCGCGGACCGAACGATCCAGCTCTACAGCCATCTACGGCCTCAAGCGAGCCGAAGCGCCTCCCGCGCCGAGCGCCCAATCGCCGGCCAACGATCCCGTCGGGCCCCCGCGCACCGGACTTGCCTCGCCCAAAAGACCCCCCAAACCGCGGAATCGGGCAAAGTCCTACATTCGACCGGCGCCTCTCCCCCTTGATACCGTTCAGGTCGCCCCCCACGCTAGAATGCGTGTGGCCAAAGACCAGGCTCGATTCGATCGGGGGCGCACGGCGCCTCCGATCGCGTTTTCGGGATGCCGAAACGCAAGGACGGGCTGGTCGTCTGGATTCCTGGGGAACTTGCCGGCGGCGGCGCGCTCTTAAACCGTCCCGCCTGTGCCACCCCGTTCGCTTTACACGGACCCGTTCATGCTCAACAGCTTGCTTACCCGCGTTTTCGGCAGCCGCAACGATCGTCTGCTGCGTCAACTGCAACGATCCGTCGTCAGGATCAATGCGCTCGAGCCGGAGATGCAGAAGCTCTCCGACGCCCAGCTGCAGGCCAAGACGCCGGAGTTCCAGAAGCGCATCGCCGACGGCGAGTCGCTCGACAAGCTGCTGCCGGAGGCGTTCGCGGTCTGCCGCGAGGCGTCCAGGCGCGTGCTCGGCATGCGTCACTACGACGTCCAGCTGATCGGCGGCATGGTCCTGCACCTGGGCAAGATCGCCGAGATGCGCACCGGCGAGGGCAAGACCCTGGTCGGCACCTTGCCGGTCTACCTCAACGCGCTCGAAGGCCAGGGCGTGCACGTGGTCACGGTCAACGACTACCTCGCACGCCGCGACTCGGCGTGGATGGGCAAGCTCTACAACTGGCTCGGCCTGAGCGTCGGCGTGGTCTATCCGGGCATGCAGCACAGCGACAAGCATGCCGCCTACGCCAGCGACATCACCTACGGCACCAACAACGAATTCGGCTTCGACTACCTGCGCGACAACATGGCGCTGTCGAAGGAAGACCGCTACCAGCGCGGTCTGCATTACGCGATCGTCGACGAAGTCGACTCGATCCTGATCGACGAGGCGCGCACGCCCCTGATCATTTCCGGCCCGGCCGACGAATCGCCGGAGCTGTACATCAAGGTCAACCGCATCGTGCCGTCGCTGATCCGCCAGGAGAAGGAAGACGGCGAGGGCGATTACTGGGTCGACGAGAAGGGCAAGCAGGTGCACCTGTCCGAAGCCGGCCAGGAGCACGCCGAAGACTTGCTGCGCAAGGCCGGCATCCTGCAGGAAGACGAAGACTCTCTGTACGCCGGCCACAACATCAGCGTGGTCCATCACCTCAACGCCGCGCTGCGCGCGCATGCGATCTACCAGCGCGACGTGGACTACATCGTCCGCGACGGCGAGGTGGTGATCGTCGACGAGTTCACCGGCCGCACCCTGCAAGGCCGCCGCTGGTCGGATGGCCTGCACCAGGCGGTCGAGGCGAAGGAAGGCGTGCCGGTCCAGCGCGAGAACCAGACGCTGGCCTCGATCACCTTCCAGAACCTGTTCCGCATGTACAAGAAGCTGGCCGGCATGACCGGTACGGCGGATACCGAGGCCTACGAATTCCAGAGCATCTACGGCCTGGAAGTGATCGTGATCCCGACCAACCGGCCGATGCAGCGCAAGGACCACTCCGACCAGGTGTTCCTCAATCGCGCCGGCAAGTACCGCGCGGTGCTCGGCGAAATCAAGGCCGCGCACGAGCGCGGCCAGCCGGTGCTGGTCGGTACCACCTCGATCGAAGTCTCGGAGATGCTGAGCCAGCAACTCACCGAGGCCGGCGTCGCCCATGAGGTGCTCAACGCCAAGCAGCACGAACGCGAAGCCAACATCATCGCCCAGGCCGGCCGGCCGGGCGCGATCACCATCGCCACCAACATGGCCGGCCGCGGCACCGACATCGTGCTCGGCGGTTCGCTCGAAGCCGAGCTCGCCGACCTGGCCGCGCAGAACGGCGGCGAGCCGGTCGACGAAGTCACCCACCAGCGCCTCAAGGCGGCCTGGCAGGAGCGCCACGACCAGGTCAAGGCCTCCGGCGGCCTGCACATCGTCGGCACCGAACGCCACGAATCGCGCCGCATCGACAATCAGCTGCGTGGCCGCGCCGGTCGCCAGGGCGACCCGGGTTCTTCGCGCTTCTACCTGTCGCTCGAAGACAACCTGATGCGCATCTTCGCCGCCGACTGGGTCCAGCGCGTGATGGCGCGCATGGGCCTGAAGGAAGACGACATCATCGAAAGCCCGCTGGTGACCAAGCAGATCGCCAACGCGCAACGCAAGGTCGAGGCGCACAACTTCGACATCCGCAAGAACCTGCTCGACTTCGACGACGTCAACAACGACCAGCGCAAGGTCATCTACGGTCAGCGCGACGAGTTGCTGGAAGCCGAGAGCGTGCAGGACAACGTGGTCGGGATCCGCGGCGACGTGGTCGCCGACATGGTCCAGCGTTACGTGCCGGCCAACTCGGTCGACGAGCAGTGGGACCTGCCCGGCCTGGAGGCGACGATCGCCCAGGAGTTCAACGTGCAGGTGCCGCTGGTCGAGATGGCGCGCACGGCCGAGGAGCTCGATGCCGAGACGGTCGCGCAGGCCGTGCAGGATGCGGTCGAGGCGCACTTCACGACCCGCGAAAGCCAGGTCGGCGCCGAAACCATGCGCATGCTCGAGAAGCACATCATGCTCAACGTGCTCGACCAGAACTGGAAGGAGCATTTGGCGCGCATGGACTATCTGCGCCAGGGCATCCATCTGCGCGGCTATGCGCAGAAGCAGCCCAAGCAGGAGTACAAGAAGGAAGCCTTCGAACTGTTCTCGGAGATGCTCGACAAGGTCAAGCGCGAGGTGGTGACCATCCTGGCGCGCGTGCGCATCCAGAACGAGCAGGAAGTCGCCGAGATGGAGGCGCTCGAACGCGCCCAGGCCGAAGCACAGGCGCGGCAGATGCAGTTCCAGCACGCCTCCACCGGCGGCTTCGGCGCCGACGAGGAGGCCGCGGAGGTGTCCGAGGAGGCCTTCGCCAACGCCGGCCGCAACGACCCTTGCCCCTGCGGCAGCGGCAAGAAGTTCAAGCACTGCCATGGGCAGTTGGGCTGAGTCAGGCGGGACTCGGGACTCGGGGCTTGGGACTCGCAAGGCCGGTTCGGCTGCGAGTTCCGAGGCATCCGCAGCCATAGCGGCATCTGCTGTTTCCGAGTCCCGAATCCCGAGTCCCCAGTCCCAGCCTGGCTCCGAGTCCCGGCTCGTAGAGGTCGTCGCGGGGGTGATCCGCGACGCGCGCGGGCGGGTGCTGCTCGCGCGCCGCACCGAAGGCCGCGACCTGGCGGGCCTGTGGGAATTTCCGGGCGGCAAGCGCGAGCCCGGCGAGACGCCCGAGGCCGCGCTGGCCCGCGAACTGCACGAAGAACTGGGCATCGAGGCCGAAGTCGGCGCGGCGGTGATCCGCGTGCCTCAGGCTTACCCTGACAAGCGCCTGGTCCTGGACGTGCGCGAGATCCGCCAGTGGCGCGGCACCGCGCGCGGCCGCGAAGGCCAAGCCCTGGTCTGGGTGCCGCCGCACAAGCTCGCCAGCTACGTCATGCCGCCGGCGGATCGCCCGGTGGTCGCCGCGCTGCAGCAATCCGAACACTATCTGGTCACCCCCGAGCCCGGCGAGAGCGACGCCGTCTGGCTCGACGCGCTGTCGCGCTCGCTGCAGGCCGGCGTGCGCCGTGTGCAGCTGCGCCTGCGCACCGTGACGGCCGAGCGCGGCCAGCGCCTGGCCGCCGCTGCGGTGGCGCGCTGTCGCGCCGTGCAGGCGGAAGTGCTGGTCAATGGGGACGCTGCCATGGCGAACGCATTGGGCGTGGGCCTGCATCTGCGCGCCGTGCAACTGCGTGAGTTAGGCGAACGGCCGGTCCCCGCCGAGGTGCCCCTGGCGGCTTCCTGCCACGACGCCGATGAGCTGCGGGCCGCCCAGGCGCTAGGCTGCGATTTCGCCGTGGTCGGCTCGGTCAAACCGACGCCGAGCCACCCTGGGATGCCGGGCATCGGCTGGGAGGCGTTCTCAGCCTTGCGCGAGTCGGTGTCGCTGCCGATCTATGCGATCGGGGGGCTGGTCCCGGACGAGCTGATCGAAGCGCGGCACCACGGCGCCCAGGGCATCGCCGCCATTCGGGGCCTTTGGGACGTGGGCTGAGCCCGGCGAGCGCCGGTCCGGATTATCTGCCGAGGCTCGGCTGACGCGTCCGGTCGGTCAGTCGCCGGCGTGAGTCGCAGCCAGAGCCCGATAACGCCGGTCCAGGGCGGCGACCTGGGCCGCCAAGGCTTCGATCGGGCCGTCGTTGACGATCACGTCGTCGGCGATGGCCAGCCGCTCGCCGCGGCTCGCCTGGGCCGCGATCATGCGCAGGGCCAGTTCGCCGTCGATGCGGTCCCGCTGCATCACCCGGGCCTGTTGGACATCGACCGGCACGTCGACTACCAATACACGGTCCAGCCAAGGATAGGCGTCGCGCCCGCCGCCTTCGGCGAGCAAGGGAATCGCCGCGACGGCGTAAGCACCCGGCGCGTCCGCGCACTGGGCGCGCAGCATCGAGCGCACGCGTGGGTGGATGATGGCTTCGAGCCGGCGTCGTGCGGCGTCGTCGCCGAATACGAGCTTGCGCATGGCGGCGCGGTCCAACGCGCCCTGGGCGTCGAGGACGCTCGCGCCGAACTCGGCGACCACCTCGGCCAGGCCCGCGCTGCCGGAAGCGACCGCCGCGCGCGCGGCCAGATCCGCATCGGCCACGACGATGCCCAGTGCTTGGAAATGCCGGGTGACTTCGCTCTTGCCCGAAGCCACGCCGCCGGTGACGCCGACGCAGAACGCCGCCATGGCTCAGGCGAGGCCGGAGAACTGCAGGTAGGCGTGGAGCAGGGACTCGCCCCAGAAGAAGGTGAGCCAGCCGGCGATCGCGAGATAAGGGCCGAACGGGATCGGAATGCCCATGTCGCGGCCCTTGACCGCCAGCCAGATCGAGCCGATCACTGCGCCGACCAGGGACGACAGCAGGATCGTCGGCAGCACGCCCTTGAGACCGACCCAGGCCCCGATCGCGGCGAGCAGCTTGAAGTCGCCGTGGCCCATGCCCTCATGCGGGTCTTTGACCCGCCTGACCACCACCTGGTACTGCTTGTAGACCCAGTTGACCAGCCACAGGCTCATATAGCCGGCGATCGCGCCGAGCACGGCCGGCTTGGTCTGGAAATACAGGTTGTCGCTGCTGGCGACGATGCCCAGCCACATCAACGGCAGGGTCAGTTGGTCCGGCAGCAACTGGGTCTTGAAGTCGATGCCCGACATCGCGATCAGGAAGCCGGTGAAGACCATCGCGCCGAAGCCCTGCCAGCCGAAGCCGAAGCGCCAGACGCAGGCCACCATCAGCAGCATGGTCAGCAGCTCGACCGCCGGGTACTGGATCGAGATCGGGGTCTTGCAGTTGCGGCAGCGCCCGCGCAGCACCAGGTAACTGAACACCGGGATGTTCTCGTACCAGGACAACTGGTGTTTGCAATGCGGACAGTGCGAGCGCTCGACCACGATCCCGGGCGGGGGCGGATCGTAGACTTCCGGCAGCTCGAGGATTTCGCGCGCGTCCTTCTTCCACTGCCACATCAGCCGCTTGGGCAGGCGCAGAACGACGACGTTGAGGAAGCTGCCGAGCAGCAGCCCGAAACCGGCCGCGAGGGGATACCCGAGGCCGGGGTTCTGATCTAGGAATGCCATGCGGAAAGGATACTTCCCCGATCAGATCGTCGCAGCAAGTTTGAAGATCGGCAGGTACATCGCGACCACCATGCCGCCGACGATGACGCCCAGGATGATCATGATCAGCGGTTCCAACAGACTCGACAGCGCGTCGACCGCGTTGTTGACCTCCTGCTCGTAGAACTCGGCGACCTTCACCAGCATGGTATCCAGGGCGCCGGCTTCTTCGCCGATCGCGGTCATCTGCACCACCATGTGCGGGAACAGGTTGACCTGCTTCATCGCCATGTTGACCTGGTAGCCGACCGAGACGTCGTCACGGATCCGGTACACGGCCTTTTCGTAGACCACGTTGCCGGTCGCGCCGGCGACGGTGTCGAGGGCCTCCACCAGCGGCACGCCGGCGCGGAAGGTGACGGCGAGGGTGCGGGCGAAGCGGGCGATCGCGGCGTTGTGCAGGATTTGCCCGACCACCGGGATCTTGAGCATGGCCCGGTCGAGGAAGTGGGCGAAAGCCGGCGAGCGGTTCTTGGCCATGATGAAGGCGACGGCGGCGCCGACCACGAGCAGCAGGATCGCCCACCACCACTTGATCATGAAGTCGCTCATCCCGATGACCATCAAGGTGAAGGCCGGCAAGTCGGCGCCGAAGCTCTTGAAGGTGGCCTGGAACTGCGGCACGACGAAGATCAACAGGATCGCGCTGACCAGGATCGCGACGGCAACGACGGTCGCGGGATAGAACAGGGCCTTCTTGATCTTGCCCTTGAGGGTCTCGATGTTTTCTTTGTAATTCGCGATCGTATCCAGCACGGTCTCGAGCACGCCGGCAGACTCGCCGGCCTTGACCAGGTTGCGATACAGCTCGTCGAACTGGACCGGATGCTTGGACAGCGATTCGTGCAGCGACGAGCCGCTTTCGATGTCGGCACGTATGGTGTTGAGCAAGGTCTTCATGCGTGGATTCTTGTGCCCTTCGCCGATGATTTCCAGCGAGGTCACGATCGGCACGCCCGACTTCATCATCGTGGCGATCTGGCGACTGAAGATGGCGATCTCGCCCGGGGTGATGCGTTTGCCGCTCGCGCCGAACAGAGGCTTGCCCTTCAGCTTGACCACGGTCGGGGTGATGCCCTGGCGGCGCAGTTCCGCGCGCAGCAGGTTGGCGTTCTTCGCCGCCTGCTCGCCCTTCATGACGATGCCGCGCTTGTCGGTGCCTTGCCAGACGAACAGGTCCAGCGGGTTGGCGCGGCGTACCGCGGGGGCTTGCTTGGCTGCGGTGCGGGTGGCGGATCGGGTCGCGGACATGGTTTAGTCCTTGGTTACGCGGTTGATTTCGGCCAGGCCGGTGACGCCGTTCATCACCTTGATCAGTGCGGAGCGGCGCAAGTCGTTCACGCCGGACTTGATGGCGGCGGCCGCGATCTGCATCGCGTTGCCGCCCTCCAGCACGATGGCCTGGATTTCGTCGGTCATGGGCATGACCTGATAGATGCCGGTACGTCCCTTGTAGCCTTCGGTGCAGTCCGGGCATCCCGCCGGCTCGTACAGCTTGAATCCGGACGCTATCTCTTCCGGGGTGAAGCCTTCGGCGAGCAGGGCGTGTTCCGGCAGATGCACCTCGCGCTTGCAGTCGTGCAGACGGCGGGCGAGGCGCTGGGCGATGACCAGAGTCACCGACGAAGTGATGTTGTACGGCGCCACGCCCATGTTCATGAGACGGGCGATGGTCTGGGGCGCGTCGTTGGTATGCAGGGTGGACAGCACCATATGGCCGGTCTGGGCGGCCTTGATCGCGATTTCGGCGGTTTCCAAGTCGCGGATCTCGCCGACCATGATCACGTCCGGATCCTGGCGCAGGAAGCTGCGCAGCGCGGCGGCGAAGGTCATGCCGCGCTTGACGTTCATCTGTACCTGGTTGATGCCGGGTACGCGGATTTCGACCGGGTCTTCGACGGTGGAGATGTTGCGCTGCTCGTCGTTGAGGATGTTCAAGGCGGTATACAGCGAGACCGTCTTGCCCGAGCCGGTCGGGCCGGTCACCAGCACCATGCCGTAAGGCTTGACCACGGCATTGATGAACAGCTCTTTTTGATAGTCCTCGTAGCCGAGCTTCTCGATGCCGAGGCGGGCCGCGCTGCCGTCGAGGATACGCAACACGATCTTCTCGCCGAACAAGGTCGGCAAGGTGCTCATGCGGAAGTCGATCTGCTTGGTCTTGGACAGATTGAGCTTGATGCGGCCGTCCTGCGGCACGCGCTTCTCGGCGATGTCGAGCTGCGCCATGACCTTCAGGCGCGCGGCGATGCGCGAATGCAGTTTATTCGGGACCTTGGCGACTTGCTTAAGCAGACCATCGATGCGCAGGCGAACCCGATAGTCGGTCTCGTAGGGCTCGAAGTGAATGTCCGAGGCGCCGCGGCGGATGGCGTCGACCAGAACCTTGTTGATGAACTTGACCACCGGGGTGTCGTCGCCCTTGGCGTCGATGCCGGTGTCGCTGGTGGTGCTGAGGTCCTCGTCCTTTCCGATCTCCAGGGTGTCCAAGCCTTCGCCATCGCCGACCGCGTTGGCGAGGGCATCGGAATTTTCCAGCCAACGGTCCAGGGTGCGGCGGATCAGCTCCTCGTCGACCAGGATGGCCTCGACCGCGGCATTGGTCTGGAACTTGATCTCGTCCAGGGCGGCGGTATTGGTCGGGTCGGCCAAGCCGATGAACAGCTTGTTGCCGCGTTTGAACAAGGGCAGCGCACTGTGTTTGCGGATCAGCTCCTCGCTGATCGCCCGGACTGCGGACTGGCTCGGGTCCAGCGCGCTCGGGTCGAACAGCGGCACGCCGAACTCGATCGAGTTGGCGGCGGCCAGTTGGGCGGAGGTGGCAAGACGGTGCTCGGCCAGATAAATGGCCAGAGGCTTACGTTCGGCGGTGGCCGCGGCCATGGCTTCGCGCGCCTTGACCTCGTCCAAGGCACCATCCAAAACCAAACGCCGGGCAATGCCGGTGATACCCACCAAGTTGGCGGTCGCGACGCTGGACATTTCAGCCCTCAGTTTTCCCCACCCTGACTTTACCGCAATCTCAGGCCGCGGCGAGCTGACCGCGGTCGCTTTTCTGGAGTCGGGCGGTTCTAGCTCCAGTGCGGACAGGCTATCCTGCACCCTTGGGGAGACAACATGCACGTATCTGTAGTTTTGCCGGCCAAAAACGAGTCGGAAGGGCTTCGCGGCACCTTGCCGGCCCTGCGCCAGGCCCTGCCGGGGGCCGAAATCATCGTAGTCGACGACGGCTCTACCGACGATACCGCCGCGGTCGCCGCCGGCTTGGGGGCCAAGGTCCTCTCGTCGCCCTACTCGATGGGTAACGGGGCGGCGATCAAGCGCGGCGCCCGTGCCGCGAAAGGCGACGTCATCGTGTTCATGGACGCCGATGGCCAGCACGACCCGGCGCACATCCAGTTGCTGTTGGAGCGCCTGGATGCTGGGTACGACATGGCCGTCGGCGCACGCGATTCAGGCGGTCAGGCCAGTGTGGGCCGGGGCGCCGCGAACGCGTTATACAACCGCCTGGCCAGTTGGATGACCGGGCACAAGGTCCAGGACCTGACTTCGGGCTTCCGGGCCGTGCGCGCCGCCAAGTTCCGCGAGTTCCTGCATTTGCTGCCGAACGGTTTCAGCTACCCGACCACCAGCACGATGGCGTTTTTCCGCAGTGCGTACCCGGTGACCTACGTGCCGATCGAGGTCGCACGCCGGGTCGGCACCCAAAGCCATATCCGACCGCTGCGCGACGGCATCCGTTTCCTGCTGATCATCTTCAAGATCGCCACCCTGTATTCGCCGCTGAAGCTGTTCGCGCCCGCGGCGATCGGGTTTGCCGCGCTGGGGCTGGGGCACTACGTCTGGACCTTCGCGACCCAGGGGCGTTTCACCAATATGAGCGCATTGTTGCTGAGCGCGTCGGTGATCGTGTTCCTGATCGGCTTGGTGTCCGAGCAGATCACCGGTCTGACCTATCTGCACGGACGCGATGCCGCGATCGATCCCGACGAGAACCCTGAATGGCGCTAGCTGAGCGCACAGGGCTGCGCGGCCGGTTCCGCGGTTACTCCGGCGCCCGGCCCGACGTCGTCCGATTATTGCCCGAGACGGGTTTAAGCCGGGTGCTCGATGTCGGCTGTGGCGCCGGCATGACCGCAGCGCTGGTTCGTGAGCGCTGCTCAGGGGCGCGAGTGACCGGAATCGAGCCGGTGCAAGCGCTGGCCGAACACGCCCGCGGGCAGGTGGACGAGCTGATCGTAGGCCGGATCGACGATCCGGCGGTGCTGGAACGCCTCGCCGCACAGGCGCCGTTCGATGCGATCGTCTGCGCCGACGTGCTCGAGCATCTGGCCGACCCGCTGCCGGTGCTGCGCGCACTGGCGCAGCGGTTGGCCCCGGGCGGTTGCCTGGTGACCAGCCTGCCGAACGTGCGCCACCTGTCCACATTCGTCGCGCTCGGCTTGCTCGGCACGTGGCCGGCACGCGAGCGCGGCATTCACGACCGCACCCATCTGCGCTTCTTCGCGCGTCGCGATATTCTGCGCCTGGGCGAACAGGCGGGGCTGGAACTGCGCGCCGAACGGCGCAACGTACGGCTGCTCGAATCGCGTGCCTGGAGCTTGGTGCTGGCCAAGCCGCTCGATTTCTGGCCGTTTCGCGGTTTCGTCACCTTCCAATACCTGCATCGCTGGACCCGGGCCGACGCCGTCCATGGTGGTTGAGCGGCGCGGCTGGTGGCGGTTGGCCGCGGCCTATGGGCTGGCTGCGCTCGCCCTGTATTTCTGCGTCCGTTATCTAGGCGTGCATGGCGGGCGGTTCGTCGAGGCGATCCTGGAGTTGTCGCCGGTCCGCTTGGCGTCGGCATTCGGCTTGTTCGCGTTGGGACTGGGACTCAATGCAGGGGGGTTCGCTTTCGCCAATCGAGCGTTGGCAGCGACGGCGCCGGCACGCGTGTTGATTGGCGCGTGGCTGGCGACCTTGCTGGCCAAGTACATTCCGGTTGGCATCGGCCACGTCCTGGGACGCGGACTGGTGTTGTCACGTCATGGGGTCGACGCGCGTGCGACCGCCTGGGTCGGGCTGTTCGAGCAAGCGCTGTCGATGGCGTTGTGCGTGGCGATCGCGGTGCTCGCGTATATCGCGACTCGGCATGTCGCGTACCCGGTCGCCTGGGGCTTGGCGCTGGCTGGTGTAGGACTGTTGCTGGGGGGCGGGTGGTGGTTGCGCCGACGCATGCTCCTGCGGCCGGCGTGCTGGCTGGCGGGGCTGGCCTGCTACGCGGCGGCGATGCTGCCGTATGCCGGGGCCTATCTGGTCTTGGTCGAACCGGCTGAACCCATTCGCTTTATCCAGGCGTTGTTCGCCGGTACCGTAGCCGGCGTACTCGCGGTGCTGGTGCCCGGTGGCCTGGGGGTGCGCGAATCGGTGATCGCGGCCTGGTCTGGCCAGAACACGGCGGAAACCGTACTTGCCGGGGTCGTCGCGGCACGCGCCCTGATCCTGGCCGCAGAAACGCTGGCTTCGTTGGTCGGTCATCGGATGCTGCAACCACGGAAGATGTCGTCGTGAGTTCGGAACTGATCGTCGCGGGATTGCGCGCCTCGGGCGAGGGCTACCCCAATGCCGAGCAGACCATCCGTTTGCTGCAGGAACAGGGCGATTGCCGGATCCGCGACCTCGGCCAGGCCCTGCCCCCGTACCTGCACCTGTGGAAGCTCAGCCGCCTGCCGCCGCACCGGCAACTGCTTGTACTGGCGCGATTGGGGTTCGGTAATCTATTGAGTCTCGTCCGCGTGCTGCGCGTGGCGACGCCGCAGAGCCGGGTCTATGTGCCGTATCCGAGCGTGTTCTTCCTGTGGCTGTTGTCGTTCCTGCCCAGTTCATGGCGGCCGTTTTGCATCGCGGATGCGTATATTTCGGTATGGGATTCGATGTTCCGCGACCGGGCCCGCAGCGGCGATTCGACGGCGTCGCGCTGGATCAGGCGCATCGAGGCGCGCGCCCTGCGTGCCGCGGGCCGGGTGCTGGTCGATACGGAAGCCAACCGGGATTGCCTGATCGAGGACTTCGGCCTCGCTGCCGAGCGGGTGCGCTCGCTGCCGCTGGCGATCGACGCGAAGCCGTTCCGTGCTGCGCCGGAGTACGAGCCGCTCGCGGGGGTGCTGAACGTGCTGTTCGTCGGCACCTTGATTCCCCTGCACGGTGTGCCGACGATCCTCGACGCCGTGCAACGCTTGCTCGATGCGCCTGCGCAGAGGGATCGCTTCCGCTTCCGCTTCGTCGGCGACGGCCAACTGGGCAGCATGCTGAGTGAGTTCGTGCAGCGCAACGATCCCGACAAAGTAACCTGGATACGAGAGTGGCAGCCGTTGGATCGAGTGGCCCAGGAAATCGCCGGCGCGGATATCTGCCTTGGCGTTTTCGGCGGACATGGAAAGGCATCGCGGGTCTTGCCATTCAAACTTTATATGTATTTGGCGGGCGGCCGTGCGATCGTCAACCAGGCAGCGATCTCCCTGCCCGCGAACGTCCCGGCACCGCCGATCGAGTCGGTGGCGCTCGACGATGCAGGCGCGTTGGCCGATGCCCTGGCCGCCCTGGCCGACGACCCGCAGCGACGGAGCGAGCTCGCGCACGCGGCCTCGAGCTACTTCGATTCCTGGTTGAGCGGAGCGGCCGTGAGTCGCGCATGGAAGACGTTAGATATCTGAGCCTCCGACGCGAGTGTCCGAAATCGCTAAGCCAATGAACGCGTGCGGCTAATGACGGGCGTGCACGGCAGACCGCCGACGTTCGAGGCGGAGGCGAAAGCCGGGCGGCAACGTAGACAGGATGTCGATATTCGGAGCCAGAAGAGGGCTCCGTTAGCTCTATGCGTGGCCCGGCGATCGAGGGCGAACCCGCCTTGGCTAGTGTCAGTCTCTTGCGGCTGCCGGGGTTGCCGCGCTGGTTTCGATCAACCCACGTATCTCGTCGGCTTGTCGGCGCTGGGAGCGATGTCCCGGATCGATCAGTTTTTCGGCGGAGCTCAGGGCCAATTTCGCGCCGTTCAAGTCTCCGAGTCCTGCGCGTGCGTGCGCTAGTAACAGGCCGATGTCGGCCGAGGCATTCGATCGCCAAGCGATTTCAGTTTGTGTTGCGGCAACCGACCAAGTACTCGCGCGGATCGCAACGATTGCGGTCAGAACGCGAAACTGCTGTTTCGGCAGAGCGCCTTCGGGCTGAGTACTCGCGGCCTGCAATTGTCGTAGCATTGCCACGACGATTGCTCCGTCGGTCAATGAGCCGCAGCGTCCGTTGCGATTGGCCTGTATGAGAACATCGAACGCCTGGACCTCGCCGACGGTAATCTTGGCGCGCGCATCGGCCATGACTCGTTCGAAGTAGTTCGCGGGCACGCCGAGATCGGCGAAACAACGCACCGAAGCGAGATCTACCCGTGCCAGCAGCCGCTCGCGTGGCCGGTCGCCTTCGGCGATCGGACGCAAGACCGCCATGCTATGGCCGAAGGCCCGAGCATTGAGTTCGCGCATCGCTTTTGTCTGCCTGGCTCGTAACGATTCGGGGTGGTGTATCAGGGCGAGATCGACGATAGCGTCTTTGCTGCGCCAGATCAGGGCGCGCTGCAAGGTCAGCCAGGACAGGGTGGCGAGCGCGACGACAGCGATCATTATCGCGATCCGGTCGGCGATTCGATCGCCTTGCAGCGTAGCGGCGATCGTTCCGATCACCGCCAGGCCCAGGCCGATCGACGGCAGATAGTTGCGGTGTTCGTAGTACAGCTCAAGCGGCAGGATGCTCGACTCGACACTGTGGGCGAGGAGAAAGAAGAACCATCCGGCGAACAGGCTCGGCCAGCGTTTGCGTAAGGCAATGGCAACAAGGGATGACGCTGCCAGGAACGCCACGCATATTGCGGTGGAGTAGGGGGAGAACAGGCCAGTCGACGCCCTGAAGTCGTCGGTGTACAAGCCCATTTCGTCGCTGCGCGGCAGGACCAGTTGGCCTATGTAATCCGTCAGTACTCGTGCCTGGCTCAGAAGCCTTTGATAAGGACTGAAATCCAATACGGCATAGCCGCCCAAGGGCCGCTCCGGTGAGAGGACGAACACGGTAACCACCAGAGTTGCCGGCAACGCCAGGAACAACCCATAGAACAAGCCGAGCATGCGTTTGTTGCCGGCGTTTCGGCGATAGTAGGTAAGCTCGAGTACGGCGCACAGAGCAGGGGTGGCGGCCGCATTTTCCTTGCTTAGAAGCCCTGCGGCGAACAGCAACGGAAACCAGAAAAATAGCTTCCATGCCGCGCCCTTGTCGTCATCCAATGCCAGGCGCTGTCGTGCATCCAGATAGACCAGAATCGAGGCGAGGGTGAATAAGGTACTGAGCTGCGCCATGCGTTGCACGGCGTACAAGACGGTGCTGACCTGCATCGGATGCAGCAGCCAAATCGATACGATGATTGCTGAAATCTCGTCGGCGCGCACTTGCAGGCGAGGATCTTGCGTCAGTATGCGGCGCAGTACCTGCCAAGCCAGCCAACCGCAAGCCAGATGCGTAATCAGATTCCCGAGCTTGAACGTGAACGGGTGATTGCCGAGAGGTCCCGCGGTCAGCAAGAAACTCGCCATGGAAACCGGCCGGCCCAGTGCTCCGGAATAGTTGCCGAATACAGCTTCGTACCAAGGGATGCGGCCATGCGCCCATTGTTGGACGGGCGCCAGATTGGCCAGGTCGTCGAGGAGGAAGGGGCCGTCGAGACCTGCCCAATACATGATGATCGTAAAGATCAGGCTCGCAAAAACCCAATGTTTGGTCTGCATTGCGATTCCGTGCACTGGGCAGCCTTGCAGCGAAGATTTGTTCGAACGGCACTAGTGGGGCTCCGCGCGCGCGGCGCGGAGTCCCAGGTCTTGAACGTAATCGGCTACTTCTGCTGTTGCAGCAAGACACGTGTTTTGGCGAGCTCCGCACGGCCCGCCGTGTCGTAAGGTTTCATTTTGCGATCGAGGATTGTGGCCAGGGCTTCGGCTTGGGGCCGCAGGCCGCGCATGGCGTAAATCTGGGAGAGCAACGCTCCGACCGGAAGGTCGCCGCTAGCATTCCATGCTTGCTCGGCCTGTTTTTGGGCATCCGCTAAACGGCCTGCGCGCAGGAACATCTCCGCAGCCAGGAACCGAGTCAGCCACTTCGAGCGCGATCCTTCAGGCTGCGCGGAAGCCCGTTGGAGCATCGACGCGATGCCGTCAGCGATGACCGAATCAGACAGGCGGCCGCATCCTTGTTCCTTGCTCACGCGTGCGAGCAAACGCAGCGCCGGCACTTCCGACATGGTCAAATTGGGGCGTGCTTCGGCTAGGGCTCGTTGCAGATCCTGGGGGGGGACGTCTATGCGGCGGATACAATCGAGTGTTACCCAGCTGATGCGCCCGACCACTCTGTTGCGTGGGTTATTGCTCGATAGCAGATCGGCAAAAGCATCGTAGGATCCCTGGGTGTCGCCTTGGCGCATGGCAATTGTGGCTCTCAATAGCTGCGCACGCATCGAATCCGGGTGATGCTTGAGCCCTTGCGCCAGGATGGTGTCTTCGGCTTGCCAGACATGCGCGCGTCCAGCTGTCGCGAAGGCGAAAGATAAGGCGAATCCGCCTGCTGCCAGAAATCCGAGATGCTTGGGGGTCAATACATTCGTCGGAAGCTCTTTCAGCAGCAGTATCGCCAGTCCGACGATGGCTAAGAGCAAGCCTATCGCGGGCAGGTAATTTCGGTGCTCGAAGTACAACTCCAAAGGCAGGATGCCCGACTCCACACCGTGAGCAACGAGGAAGAAGAACCAGCCGGCAAAAACAGTGGGCGCGCGTTTACGCAATGCGATCGCGCCCGCACTGATCGCCACGAGGGCGGCCAGTGAGACCAGAGTCGTTGCCGGAGAAAGCAGACCTGTCGAGGCCTGAAAATCGTCGGTATACAAGCCGAGCAACGGTGTTCTAGGGATCAGGATCGTACCGATGTAGTCCATCAGAATACGGCTTTGAGACAACAGGCGCTCGACGAGCGTGAAGTCGCGCTCCGCATAATTCACCAGCAAGCGATCGGGGTTCATCAGTAGCACGCCGATGACTGCAATAGCCGGCAGCGCGAGAACCAGGCCGAAGAACGTCTTGAGGATTCGGGTGCGTGTGCCGCCAGAGGCGAAATAGGCCAGTTCGATGACGAGGCAGAGGGCGGGGGCGACCGCCGCATTTTCCTTGCTCATCAGTCCGGCGAACACCAAGGTCGGGAAGAGCACGAAAAGCATGGCGAATGCCTTGCGAGTCTTCCCTTCATTAAGCTGTCGGCGAGCGGTCAGGTAGGCCCAAAGCGAGGCAAGCACGAATAGCGTGCTGAGTTGAGCCATGCGCTGCACCGAATACAGCACGGTGCTCACGTTGATCGGATGCAGCAGCCAAAGGCCGATGACGATGCTGGCGAGCAGGTCGGCATGCGCGGACAGGCGCGGATCCTCGCTCAGGAGCCGTCGGATGACCTGCCAGCCAAGTAGGCCGCAAATCAGATGGATGACGAGATTGCCTAACTTGTAGGCGTAGGGCGTATGGCCGCTCAGCTCGGCACTGAGCAGAAAGCTCGCCATCGACAATGGGCGGCCCAGCATGCCCGATGCGTTGCCGAATACTACCGACTGCCAGGTGGCTTCGCCGGCCAGCCAGTTTTGAATAGGGCTCAAATTGGGAAGGTCGTCAAACAAGAACGGGCCGGAAAGGCCCGTCCAGTAAACGAATGCGGTGAGCGCCATCGCGACGCAAAGCAGAATGCGGGCCTGCATGGAGCCTGTCCTACCGGGAAATATGTGAGGCGGACTATACCCGCAAGACTTGTGTCTGTGCCTGTGCTTGGTAACCGCAACTGATGTCGTCTTGAGCCGAGAGCTCTATTTCATTGCAGGCAGGGCTTAGCGGCACTCGGCAGGTACCAAGGTCAAGTTGGTATCGCTGGGGACGCTGCAGTCCCATTCGAGTCTGCCCCCGCTGGAACTAGGCCTCAAGGTATAGGTGATGGGCGTTCTTACATTGGTCGTCGTAGCGGTGATCACCCCGCTAGCGCCGACTTCCACTGTCGCGCAGTAACTGGATGCCACAAAGCTGTAGCCTGTATTGGTGGCGGTGACGAGGCTCAACGAACCTCTATCCTGTGCCGTCTCGGCCACCGAAAGCTTGGCCGCCGCCGCGACGTTGAGGCATTCGGCGTTCTTGGTCCGCGCGACGTAATCCAGGTAAGCCGGCAGGGCGATGGAGATCAGGATGCCGAGGATCGCGATGACGATCATCAGCTCGATCAAGGTGAAGCCGCGTTGACGTTTCATAGTGGAACCCCTGGGATCTGGTGCGGTTGAAGCCGTGAATACGGTCGGATCGTCAGGGGGGTGATCCGGGAATTCCTAGCAATGGGGCGATTCATTGCGTTCTTGCTAGAAGAAACCCCGGCGAGCCGGGGTTTCTTTGTGAAGCCTTGGAGCAGAAACCGCTATTAGTCAGCGCGGCATTCGGCCGGAATCTGCGATTCCTTGGCGCCGGCAGTTTCCGTGCAGGTCCACTCGATGCGGCCCGATTCCATGACCGGGGTCAGCTCGAAGGTGGCGAGCTGGGTTGCGCCGGTGGCCTGGGTGGTGGCCGTGATCACGCCGGTGCCGGCTGCGATTTCGACAGTAGCGCAGTAGCTGCTGGCGACGAAGCTGTAGCCGGTGTTGGTGGCCGTGATGGCGGCCAGCGAACCGCGATCCTGAGCGGTCTCGGACACGGCCAGCTTGGCGGCGGCGGAGACGTTCAGGCACTCGGCGTTCTTGGTGCGGACGGTGTAGTCCTGGTACGCCGGCAGAGCGATGGCGATCAGGATGCCGAGGATGGCGATGACGATCATCAGTTCGATGAGGGTAAAGCCTTGCTGCTTCTTCATGATGTTTCCCCTAGGAGTGATTGAGTTGCTTCACGTGCCTGCAGGCTCGAGTGTTCGATCCTTCGGCAGCCGTGCGTGCCGCACGTGCATGTAGGAGTACGCACATCCCATGCCAACCTCCGTAGTCATGAACCGGGGGATCGAAAGTGATAGTCAGGTCACGTAAAGCGAGCTGGAGGGGTCGGCGAGGGTGACGCATAAGGTCAGTCGAAGGGTGGTGAGGGTGACCTAATGCGTCACGTTGCACATTGCCTGGCCAGAAGTGGGGCGCCCGTCACGCACGGCTTGGCCGGTCCGGGAGCCAAGGGCAATGAGGCAGGAGAGCGAATCCAGAGTGCGTTGCGCGGTCGACATCCAGGGTCGGTTTTTTGGCCGTTGTCGTCGGCTAAAGCCTTGCGCCATGGGCGATTGGCACCGTGCTCGCTGTCCTAATCCTCGCGCCCGCGGTGTTGCGTGGCGAAGCGACTGGATGGGGTTTGTCCACGCGATCGGCGGTGCCGATGCTCGCTCGATCGAGCGGCAGCGCACGCGATCTGCGCGTAGATTCGTGTGCCATGGCGAGGGGTTGCGATGCGGCGTGATCGCCTACGACAAGCTGTGCTTGTGATCACATTCTGCAGTCGCGAGAGCATTGCCGGCAGACAGCGGATGCCGCCGAACGACGCCGTCGTCCGGCCTAGCCCCGCGCGCGGCGATCAGTCGATCCCGAGCTTCTTGAGCTTGTAGCGCAGCGCGCGGAAGGTGATGCCGAGGGCGGCCGCCGTGCGGGTCTTGTTGTAGCGGTTTTCCTGCAGCGCCTGCTGGATCGCGGCGCGCTCGATCTCTTCTATATAAGAAGGCAGGGCGCTGGTCGCGGTGTCGCGCGGGTTAAGGGTGCGCGGGTCGACGGCGCCGGCGGATTGCTGCGGCGCTGCGCCTGGGGTCTGCGGTTCGTTCGGCGGTGTCTGGGTGGCCAGGCGCGGCAGGCGCAGGTCGCTGGCATTGAGGACTTCGCCTTCGGCCAGGGCCAGGGCGCGTTCGAGAATGTTTTCGAGTTCGCGCACGTTGCCCGGGAAGCCGTAGGCGCGCAGCGCATCCTGGGCGTCGTCGCCGAGACGCGGCACCGGACGGCCCTGGCTGCCGGCGAGGCGGTGCAGGATCTTCGCGGCGAGGCCGGGCAGGTCGTCGAGGCGTTCGCGCAGCGGCGGCACGCGCAGCTCGATCACGTTGATGCGGTAGTACAAGTCCTGGCGGAAGCGGCCTTCGGCGACGAGCGCGGCCAGGTCCTTGTGGGTCGCCGACAGGATGCGCACGTCGACGACGAGTTCGGCCTGGGCGCCGACCGGGCGAATGGATTTTTCCTGAATCGCGCGCAGCAGCTTGACCTGCATCGGCAGCGGCAGCTCGGCGACCTCGTCGAGGAACAGGGTGCCGCCGTCGGCGGCCTGGAACAGGCCGGGCTTGTCGACGTGGGCGCCGGTGAAGCTGCCTTTTTTGTGGCCGAAGAACTCGCTCTCCATCAGCTCGGCCGGGATCGCGCCGCAGTTGACCGGGACGAACGGGCCGTCGGCGCGGCCGCCTTCGGAGTGGATGGTGCGCGCGACTAGCTCCTTGCCCACGCCGGACTCGCCGGCGATGTACACCGGAGCCTGGCTGCGGGCGACCTTGCCGATGGTCTGGCGCAGCTTGATCATCGCCGGCGATTCGCCGTACAGGCGCGAGCCGACCGCTTCGCTGGCGCTGCGGCGAGTGTCGTTGAGTTCGAGGGCGTGGCGTACCAGATCGCGCAGCACCGCCAGGTCGACCGGTTTGGCGACGAAATCGAAGGCGCCGGCCTTGAGCGCGTCGACCGCGGCCTCGACGTTGCCGAAGGCGGTGATCATCGCGACCGGGGTATTGGGGTATTTCTGGCTGATCTCGGCGACCAGGTCCATGCCCGAGCCGTCGGGCAGGCGCATGTCGGTCAGGCACAGGTCGTAACGATTGCGCAGCAGCTGGCTGCGCGCCTCGCCGAGGCCCGATGCGGTATCGCAACGCAGGCCCATCCGGCCCAAGGTCATGACGAGGAGCTCGCGGATATCGCGCTCGTCATCGACCACCAATGCACTACGAGTTTCTGCCATTGCGCCCTCCACCGCCCACGATAGCTTAACGAGGCCGTCGCGGCCAAGACGCACAGGATCGGGAATCCCAGACCGGGAATCCGCTCACGCAAGTATGGCTCAGACCAGGGACAGCGCGCTCGCTCCGGCGAGCCGGATGCGGAAACAGCCGCCGCCGCCGGGCACCGGGACGAAGTCGAGCGAGGCCTGGTTCGCTCGGCAGAGCTCGCGCGCGATGTACAGGCCCAGGCCGGTGCCGTGGCTGGAAGTGGTGAAGAACGGGCGGAACAGGCGTTCGGCGACCGACTCGGGAATGCCCGGGCCGCGGTCGAGCACGTCGATCGCCGGCAGGCCGACTTCGTCGAAGTACACGTGCACGGTGACCCGCGCGGGCTGGCCGGGAAGGCGGCCGTAGGTCAGGGCGTTGTGCACCAGTACGGTCAAGGCCTGGTGCAATTGCCTGGGATCGACCAGGGCTTCGACCTGGCTGCGCGGGCCGGTCGCGCGCAAGGTGTCCTGTTCGATCGGATGGCTGGTGCGGTATTCGTCGACGAACTGGCGCACGAACCCCATCAGCTCGACGTGCTCGGGCTTGGCCGGTTCGCGCCGGGCCATGCCGAGCACGTTCTCGACGATGCCGTTCATGCGCGAACCCTGCTGGCGCACGATTTCGAGCAGGCGGCGGTCGGAGATGGCGATGTCGTGCGACTCCTCCAGCAATTGCACCGCGTAGTTGATCGCGGCGAGCGGGTTGCGGATCTCGTGGGCGAGGCTGGCCGAGAAGCGGCCGAGCGCGGCCAGGGTGATCGACTCGGCATGGCGCGACACCAGCGAGGTGTCGTCGAGGAAGATCAGGGTCTGGTCGCTGCCGGCGAGCAGGCGGGTGAAGCGCGGCACCACCTCGGGCAGGTCCGGGGCGAGCTGCAGCGGGCTTTCGTCGGGCCGGCCTTCGGTGCGCCAGCGGCTCAGCCGGCGGGCCAGTTCGGGCGAGGCGATCGCCAGCACGCGGTGGCCGTGGCGCTGGCCGTCGTACTCGCCGGAGTCGCCGAGCAGCAGCATGGCCGCTTCGTTGGCCAGGCGCAGGCGACCTTCGCCGTCGACCAGCAGCACGCCGGTGCGCATGCGCCGGATGATCAGTTCGTTGATTTCGGCATAGTTGGCCGCCTCGGCGCCGCGGCGCTCGGCCAGGTCCTGGGTCTCGCGCATCTGCCGGCCGAGGGCGTTGGTCAGCAGGGCGATCGAGAGGTAGCCCAGAGCGAACATGATCGGCTCGGCGACGGTGCGGCCGAGGCTTTCGCCGCCGAGCTCGTTCCAGACCCATTCGCCGATCAGGCCGATGCAGGCCACCACCGCCGCGCCGATGCCGTAGCGCGCGCGCATCAGCAGGGCGGCGGCGCCGACGTTGAACATCAGCATCAGGGCGATGCCGGTGCCGGCGCGCGGCAGCGCGTGGATCGCCAGGATGCCGAAGAACAGGTCGCTGGCGATGCCGGCGAAGACCTGGCTGCGCAACTCGCCGCGGCGACTGAACAGGAACAGCAGGCTGGCGATGAACAGATAGGACAGGGCCAGCGAGCGGGCGAACAGGTCGTGGCGCGGCGCTCCGATCAGGTCCGCGACCGGCCCGAACAGGAAGAACACCAGCAGGGCGGCTTCGAGCAACCGGTACAGGGTGAAGAAATAGAGTTCGCGGCGCAGCGCGAGGTCGGCATCGGCCGGACTGACGGGGGCGAGACCTGACGGCAAGCGGGGTTTCCCTGCGCGGGCGGAGTATTGATCAGTATAGGCGACTGGCTTGTCCCGGCCTGCGCCTATCCCGCGGCCGGGACCGCGCCGGGCGGGGAGGGCCGGATGGACGCAGGCCGGGCCGGCCGGGGCGGCCGAGCGACGGGTTTTGCTTCGGCCCGCCCCGATCGGCGACAATGCGGCCCCCTCGCGCGTGCTCCGGCTTCCGGCCGCATGCACCTGCGGGACGTCTTTCACTCCCCTCGGTGACGCATGAATTTTCACGAATATCAGGCAAAGCAGCTGTTTGCCGACTACGGCATCGCAGTGCCGGCCGGGCGCGTTGCGCGCACTCCGGATGAGGCCGTCGCGGCCGCCAAAGCCATTCCCGGCGACCTGTGGGTGGTCAAGGCCCAGATCCACGCCGGTGGCCGCGGCAAGGCCGGCGGCGTCAAGCTGGCCAAGAGCTACGACGAAGTGAAGCAGTACGCCCAGGCCATGCTCGGCACCAAGATGGAGACCTACCAGTCGGCCGGCGTCGCCCTGCCGATCGATACGGTGCTGATCTCCGAAGGCACCGACATCGCCAAAGAGCTGTACCTGTCGGTCCTGGTCGATCGCTCGACCAAGTCGATCACCTTCATCGCCTCGGCCGAAGGCGGCGTGGAAATCGAGAAGGTCGCCGAGGAAAACCCGGAAGCGATCAAGACCATCCACGTCAACTACGTGCAGGGCCTGCAGCCCTACCAGTGCCGCGAGCTGGGCTTCGCCCTCGGCCTCAACGCCAAGCAGGTCGGCCAGCTGAGCAAGATCATGCTGGGCCTGTACAAGCTGTTCAACGAGAAGGACCTGGCGCTGGTCGAACTGAACCCGCTGGCGATCCTGACCAACGGCGACCTCGCCGTGCTCGACGGCAAGGTCAACAGCGACGACAACGCGACCTTCCGCCACAAGGATCTCGCCGGCATGCGCGACATCCGCCAGGAAGACGAGACCGAGGTGCTGGCCAGCCAGCACGACCTCAACTACGTCACCATGGACGGCAACATCGGCTGCATGGTCAACGGCGCAGGCCTGGCGATGGCGACGATGGACGTCATCCAGCTCGAAGGCGGTTCGCCGGCCAACTTCCTCGACGTCGGCGGCGGCGCCACCAAGGAGCGCGTGACCGAAGCGTTCAAGCTGATCCTGAGCTCGGACAAGGTCAAGGCGATCTTCGTCAACATCTTCGGCGGCATCGTCCGCTGCGACATGATCGCCGAGGGCATCATCGCCGCGGTCAAGGAAGTCGACGTCAAGGTGCCGGTGATCGTGCGCCTCGAAGGCACCAACGTGGAAGCCGGCAAGGAACTGCTGAAGAACTCGGGTCTGGCCATCACTGCGGCGGACAACATCAACGACGGTGCCAAGAAGGCGGTTGCCGCCGTCGCGGGCAAGTGAGGCAGGACTGACATGAGCGTTTTGATCAACAAGAACACCAAGGTGATCGTGCAGGGCTTCACCGGCTCGCAAGGCACCTTCCACGCCGAGCAGATGCTCGAATACGGCACCAAGGTCGTCGGCGGCGTGACCCCGGGCAAGGGCGGCACCGAGCACCTCGGCCTGCCGGTCTTCAACACCGTGCGCGACGCGGTCGACGAGACCGGCGCCGACGCCTCGGTCATCTACGTGCCGCCGCCGTTCGCGGCCGACGCGATCCTGGAAGCGGCCGACGCCGGCATCCGGGTCATCGTCTGCATCACCGAGGGCATCCCGGTGCTCGACATGCTGCGGGTGAAGAACACCCTCGACGGTTACGAGGACGTGGTTCTGGTCGGTCCGAACTGCCCCGGCGTGATCACGCCCGGCGAGTGCAAGATCGGCATCATGCCGGGCCACATCCACATGCCGGGCAAGATCGGCATCGTCTCGCGTTCGGGCACCCTGACCTATGAAGCGGTCAAGCAGACCACCGACGTGGGCCTGGGCCAGTCGACCTGCATCGGCATCGGCGGCGACCCGATCAACGGCACCAACTTCATCGACGCGCTGAAGTGGTTCCAGGACGACCCGCAGACCGAAGGCATCATTATGGTCGGCGAGATCGGCGGGTCGGCCGAGGAAGAAGCGGCCGAATTCATCAGCCAGTACGTGACCAAGCCGGTGGTCGGCTTCATCGCCGGCGCCTCGGCGCCGAAGGGCAAGCGCATGGGCCACGCCGGTGCGATCGCCTCGGGCGGTTCGGGCACGGCCGAAGGCAAGTTCGCGGCGATGGAAAAGGCCGGCGTCACCACGGTGAAGTCGCCGGGCGACCTCGGCGCGGCGATCGCCAAGCGTCTGGCCAAGTAAGCGGTTCGGTTTGCTAAGTCGTTGTTTGGAAAAGGCCGCCTTCGGGCGGCCTTTTCTTTGGGGGCGAAAAGCTGCCCTCACCCCAACCCCTCTCCCGTGAACGGGAGAGGGGCTTTCTTTAAAAAGCAGGCGTTCGCGCGAGAGATCTTCCTTCCGGCCGTAGAAAAGGAAGGTCGATAGAACGTCCCCGCTACGAAAACTCCTACCCGCAGCCGAGACCAAGCCCCTCTCCCGCTGGCGGGAGAGGGGTTGGGGTGAGGGCGCCTTTTTCCTACACCCAAGCACAGAGCGCGAGCTCCAAGCTGATCGCTCCCAATATAGGAGCGCGAGGATGCGCCCAGGCCGGAAACGCGATTTCGCCCGCCGCCTGCGCAGGGTCATGACCGAAGCCGAATGCAAGCTGTGGTTCTTCCTGCGTAACCGGGCGCTGATGGGCTGCAAGTTCCGACGCCAGCATCCGATCGGTCCGTATGTCGCCGATTTCGCCTGTCTGGAACGCGGTGTCATCATCGAGGTCGACGGCGGCCAGCACGCGGACTCACAGGGCGACAGGATTCGTACCCGTTGCCTTCGCAGCCACGGCTACCGCGTCCTCAGATTCTGGAACAATGACGTCCTGACGCAGACCGATGTGGTGCTGGAACGGATTCATGCCGCCCTGGTCTGCCATGCTGTCGGTCCAGGCCGGCGTTCCCTGCCCAATTTCCCTATCGCCCCCATGTCCAAGACCCTGCGCATCGCCATGGCCCAGTTCGACTTCCCGGTCGGCGCGGTCGAAAAGAACGCCGAACGCATCGCGGCGATGATCGTCGAGGCGCGCGACCGCCACGGCGCCGAGGTGGTGTTGTTTCCCGAGCTCGCGGTCAGCGGTTATCCGCCGGAAGACCTGCTGCTGCGTCCCAGCTTCCTCGCCGAGTGCGAGGCCGCGCTGGGGCGGATCGCCCAGGCCGCGCGCGGGATTGTCGCGGTGGTGGGCTGGCCGCAGGCCGCAGGCGCGGTGGTCTACAACGCCGCCAGCGTGCTGCGCGACGGACGGGTCGAGGCGACCTACCGCAAGCGCGAGCTGCCCAATTACGCGGTGTTCGACGAGCGCCGTTATTTCGATGTCGACCCCGACGGCGAGGCCTGCGTGTTCGAGGTCAAGGGCGTCTGCGTCGGCCTGGTGATCTGCGAGGACCTGTGGTTCGCCGAGCCGCTCGCCGCGACCGCGGCCGCCGGCGCCGGGCTGGTGCTGGTGCCGAACGCCTCGCCGTTCGAGCGCGACAAGCACGCCCAGCGCGATGCGCTGCTGGAGCTGCGGGCCAAGGAAACCGGGGTGGCGCTGGCCTATCTCAACGTCGTCGGCGGCCAGGACGCCCTGGTCTTCGACGGCGCCTCGGTGCTCGCCGACGGCAACGGCCAGGTGCATCCGGCTGCGAGCGCATTCGAGGATCACTGGCTCGTCGCCGACTACCGCGACGAAGACCGCAGCTTCGTGCCGGTGGCCTGGCCGGCCGAATCGGACGAAGGGCGCGATGCGCTGGCCTGGCGCGCGGTAGTGCGCGGCACTCGCGACTATTGCCGCAAGAACGGCTTCGACAAGGTCTGGCTGGGGCTGTCGGGCGGCATCGATTCCTCGCTGGTCATGGCGATCGCGGTCGATGCGCTGGGTCCGGAGAACGTCATCGCGGTGCGCATGCCCTCGCGCTACACCGCCGACCTGTCCAACGACCTGGCCGCCGAGCAATGCGCGAGCCAGGGCGTGCGCCTGCTGGCGCTGCCGATCGAGAAGCCGTTCCAAGGCTATCTGGACACCTTGGCCGAGGTGTTCGCCGACAAGGCGGTCGACGTCACCGAGGAAAACCTGCAGTCGCGCACCCGCGGCGCGCTGTTGATGGCGATGAGCAACAAGTTCGGCGGCCTGCTGCTGACCACCGGCAACAAGAGCGAGTACGCGGTCGGTTACGCCACCATCTACGGCGACATGTGCGGCGGTTATGCGCCGATCAAGGACCTGTACAAGACCGAGGTGTTCGCGCTCTCGCGCTGGCGCAACGCGGTCGCCGGCGCGCCGGTCATCCCGTGGGCGGTGATCGACCGTCCGCCCTCGGCCGAGCTGCGCGAAAACCAGAAGGACCAGGACTCGCTGCCGCCCTACGACGTGCTCGACGCGATCCTGCTGCGCCACGTCGACCAGGAGCAGTCGCGCGACGAGATCGTCGCGGCCGGTTACGACCCGGCCACGGTCGACAAGGTGCTGCGCCTGGTGCGGATCAGCGAATGGAAGCGGCACCAGGCCGCGCCGGGGCCGAAGGTTTCGCGACGGGCGTTCGGCCGCGAGCGTCGCTACCCCATCAGCAACGGTTACGTCGGTTGATCGCGTAGCGTTTTGCAGGGGCGGTAAGTCCGGCCCACAAAAAACGCCGCCCGAGGGCGGCGTTTTCGTGTTGCGTTGCGAAGCGGGCGCTTACTGCTTGCGCTTTTCTTCGTCGCGGTCGCGGTTGTCGACCGCCGACTTCTCGCCCGCGAACGGGTTGAGCTTGCGCAGGTTGCTCGGGTAGTCCGGCCAGTCTTCCGACAACGCCGGATGGGTGGCGTCGTTCTGCTGCAGCACGCGCTTGGCGTCGGCGGCGAGGGTCTGGTTGCCCAGGCCTTCGTAAGCCTTCATCAGCACCGCGACCGCATCGTTCTGGTAGCGGCTCTGCGGATAGGTCTCGAGCAGGTACTTGGCGCGGTCGGCCGAAGCCACGAAGGCGGTGCGGCGCAGGTAATACAGCGACACGTCGAGTTCGTGGCGGGCGAAGGTGTCGCGCAGGGCGAGCATGCGCTTGCGCGCGTCCTCGGCATAGCGGCTGTTCGGGTAGCGCTCGACCACCGCCAGGAAGTCGTTATAGGCCTGCATCGGCGTCGACAGGTCGCGGCGGCTGACGTCCAGGCGCCAGACCCGCTGCAGGAACACCGTGTCGCGGCTGGAGTTCACCAACCCGCGCAGGTAGTACAGATAGGCGATGTTGCGGTGGGTCGGGTAGGTGCGGATGAAGCGGTCGATGCTGCTGATCGCGTCGTCGTGCTTGCCCGACTTGTATTGGGCATAGGCCGTTTCGATCAGGGCCTGCTCGGTGTAGGGGCCGTAGGGGTACTGGGCGACCAGACGCTTGAAACTCGCCTCGCCCGAGGCCCAGTTGCCGTTGACCATCGAGCCGTGGGCCTTCTGGTAGATGGCCTCGACCGGCTGGCCTTCGTCCGCGTCTTTGTCCTTTTTGAACATCTTGCCGACGCGGCTGCAGCCGGAGGCAGCGAAAACCACGATCAACAGCAGGCAAAACAGGCGAACAAGTCCGCGGGAAGGGGCAAAACGTACAGTCATGGCAGGCATCGACGGGCGCCGGAGGCACGAAGCGCCGATAATAGCAGTCCGCGGGTCGTGCCCCTTAACCGATCCCGTCTCCCCGCCGCCGTATAGACCCCTCCGATGACCGAGCCCCGCCAGACCCTCACCGCCACCGTGCCCGACAGCGCCGCCGGGCGCCGCTTCGATGCGGTTCTGGCCGAACTGTTCCCCGATTACTCGCGCTCGCGCCTGGCCACCTGGATCAAGTCCGGCGATGCGCGCCTGAACGGCCGCGAGGTGCGTCCGCGCGATCCGGTCCAGGGCGGGGAGTCGGTCGAGCTGACCGTCGTCCTCGACATCCAGACCCGCGCCGAGGCCGAGGACATCGCCCTGGACGTGCTGTACGAGGACGCCGACGTGATCGTCCTCGACAAGCCGGCCGGGCTGGTCGTCCACCCCGGCGCCGGCAACCACGCCGGCACCCTGGTCAATGCCTTGCTGCACCGCGATCCCGGCCTGGCCACCCTGCCGCGGGCCGGCATCGTCCACCGCCTCGACAAGGACACCTCCGGGGTCATGGTCGTGGCCCGCACCCTGCCGGCGCATACCTCGCTGGTCGAGCAGCTGTCGGCACGCGAAGTGCATCGCCAGTACCTCGCGGTGGTGGTCGGCGCGCTGGTCTCCGGCGGCACCGCCAACGCGCCGATCGACCGCCACCCGCGCGATCGCCTGCGCATGGCGGTGCGCGAGGACGGCCGCGACGCGGTCACCCACTTCCGCCTGCGCGAGCGCTTCCGCGCCCACACCCTGCTCGAATGCCGCCTGGAAACCGGGCGCACCCACCAGATCCGCGTGCACATGGCGCACCTGAAGCACCCGATCGTCGGCGACCCGCTGTACGGCGGCCCGCTCAAGCTGCCCAAGGGCGCCACCGACGGCCTGGTCGAGGCCCTGCGCGGCTTCAAGCGCCAGGCCCTGCATGCCGAGACCCTGGAGTTCGTCCACCCGGTCAGCGGCGAGCCGATCCGCTGCACCGCGCCGGTGCCGGCCGACCTGCGCCATCTGGTCGCCGAACTCGGCGCCGACACCCGCGCCGCGGCCGAGGCCGGGCGATGAGCGAGGGCGCCGCCGCGCCGTGGATCGATGCCCAGTGGCCGATGGCCGGGTCGGTGCACGGGTTCAGCACGCTGCGCGCCGGCCTCGGCGTGTCGCAGGCGCCGTTCGACCGCTTCAACCTGGGTACCCGCTACGGCAGCGATCGCGACGACCCGGCCGCGGTGACGCGCAATCGCGAGCTGTTGATCGAACACGCCGGCCTGCCGTCGCCGCCGCGCTGGCTGCATCAGGTGCACGGCATCGAGGTGGTGCGTTTCGATGGTCGCGGCGACGGGGACGAGGAACCGGTCGGCGATGCCTCGGTGACTTCCAGCCCCGGCACCGTGCTCGCGATCCTCACCGCCGATTGCCTGCCGGTGTTGTTCGCCGCCGAAGACGGCAGCGAAGTCGGCGCCGCCCATGCGGGCTGGCGCGGCCTGGCTGGCGGAGTGCTGGAAGCGACGGTCGCGGCGATGCGCACCACGCCGGGGCGCCTGCGCGCCTGGCTGGGCCCGGCGGCGGGGCCGCAGCGCTACGAAATCGGCGCCGAGGTGCGCGAGGCCTTCGTCGCCACCGATGCCGAAGCGGCCTCGGCCTTCGTCGCCACCCGCCCGGAGCATTGGCGGGTCGATCTGTACGCCCTGGCGCGGATGCGTCTGGCGCAGGCCGGCCTGGCGGCCGATCATATCCACGGCGGCGGGTTGTGCACGATTTCCGAACCCGACCGCTTCTATTCCCATCGTCGCGACCGCCGCACCGGCCGCATGGCGACCCTCATCTGGATGCAATGATGACTCTCATGGCCCAACGGACGGTCCTGTCCCTGTCTTTATCCCTCGGCGCGCTGCTCTGCACCGGCGCGTTCTGCGCCGACGCCGCGGCGGCGGATTGCCAGTCGCGCGTTTACGACCTGCTGCGGGCGGCGTATCCCGGCAGCATCGGCGAAACCGGCGACGAAGGCGAGCTGCTGCGCACCGCCGGCTCGCCCACGCGCTGGATCCACCTCGGCGAGGTGGCCTGCAAGGTCTGGCCGGCCTCGCCGGACAAGACCCTGCTGGCGGTGCGGCTGCGGCATGACGCGGCGACCGGCATGGACAGCGAGACCGCCGACCTGGAAGTGCTGGTCGCCGATTCGGCGCGCCCGCGCATCCTGCAGCGTTACCGCGAAGACGAGGCGCTGCAGTCCGATGCGGTGCGGATCAGCTCGGTGACCCTGGATACCGCGCGTTACCGCCTCAACGAAAGCACCACCGCCTTCGGCGTGCGGATCGGTTACACCGGTTCGTCGCGCGCCAACCCCTACGGCAGCACGGTGTTGAACCTGTACGTCGCCGACGGCGCCGCCCTGCGGCCGGTGCTGAGCAAGCTCGAAGTGTCGAAAGAGCGCGGCGAATGGGACACCAACTGCGCCGGCGAGTTCGAGAACGTGCAGCGCACTGTCGCGATCGACGCCAAACGCGACCATGGCTACGCCGGCCTGCGCATCAACAGCGTCGAGGAAAACACCCGCAACGAGCTCGACGACAAGGACTGCAACGAACTGCCCGGCCCGACCAAGAAGAGCAGCGTGCGCCTGGCCTACGACGGCCGCGAGTACGCGGTGCCGGACGATCTGCGCGGGCTGTGATGCGAAACCAGGCAGTCCACCGGGCGCCGGCATCGATCGAGGCGGCGATAGGCGCGCGCGAAGGCTTGTACCCGCGCGCGCTGGGGGTGCGTTTCGTGTTCCTGCCGCGGACCCTGCGGCTGCTGCACGGCCGCGGCGGGCGCCGGGTCTATCGCGGCGAGGCCCAGGTCGAGCGCGGCCGCGGGTGGTGCTCGCGGCTGTTCGCGCGCATCGCCCGCCTGCCCAGGGCGCATGCCGGGCCGATCGAGGTCGAGATCGACGCCCACGCGCGCGGCGAGACCTGGACCCGGCGCTTCGGCAAGTCGGCGATGCGCTCGCGGCTGATCGAACGCGACGGTCTGGTGTTCGAGCGCCTGGGGCCGATGCGCTTCGCGTTCGCGCTGGACCTGGCCGGCGAGCTGCCCGATGCGGCCGCCTCGGGGGTGATGTCGCTCGGCACCGGCGCGCAGGTGACGGTGTCCTCGGCGGTCATGCCGGCCCAACTGGCCGACGAGCCGGTGGGCACTGCGGGCGATAGCACCGAATCGGAGATGGGCGATCCCGGCCTGTCGTGGCGGCTGGTGCGGGTCCGTGCGCTAGGCCTGCCGCTGCCCTCGGGCTGGTTCGCCGGCGTGCGTGCGCGCGAGTTCGAGCGCGACGGGCGCTACCACTTCGATGTCGGCGCGCAGTTGCCGGTCGTCGGTCTGCTGGTGCGCTATCGGGGCTGGCTGGACGTCGAGGATCGAGCCTCGTAGCCATCCGGTGGGTCCTTATCCGGGCCACTGCGTTCCGCAGCCGGCCCCCACGCGCAGTCGCGGCGTTCTATGCTCCCGGGGGCGGATCTGCCAGCGAAATCCCTGGGTTTGCCGGGGAATCGTCGCTGCCGGGGCGCGTTCGCAGGGTCGCCGTCGCGGCCTATGAGCGCGGGGCATCCCTATGGTGTGTCGGTTCTGCCTCAGGGCGGAGCGCGTCGTTGGTTTGGCTTTGCGGCCTTCATTGCGATCCACCTGTGCACGGAGCGCGGGTGTCACCGGGGCAGGGATGCGTCGACCTTTCGCGTTTCGAGTACCGACATGACGCCATCGAGTTTCCGCGTTCTCCCCGCCGTTCTCGCCGCCGCTCGCCGTGCAGGGTGGGGCCGATGAACGCGACCTCTCCGCGGCGCTGGCTGGTAGCCGGCGATCTCAACGGCTTCTTCGGCCTGGTCGTCGACAACCTGTCGATCCTCGGTTTCATCTCCGCGGCGCTGATCGGCATCTTCGGTTTCCCGGCCGACGTCATCTACACGCGCATGTTCCCGGGCACCGCCTTCGGCGTGCTGGTCGGCAACCTGATCTACACCTTCATGGCGCGGCGCCTCGCGGCCAGGAGCGGCCGCGACGACGTCACCGCGATGCCGTTGGGCCTGGATGCGCCGACCAGCATCGGCATGGCCTTGCTGGTGCTCGGCCCGGCCTTCGTCGGTTTCAAGCAGCAGGGCATGGACGAGCAGGCCGCGGCGATGGCCACCTGGCAACTCGGCATGGCCTCGCTGGTGGTCATGGGCGTGCTCAAGTTCGTGCTGTCGTTCGCCGGCGATGCCGTCACCCGGCTGATCCCGCGCGCCGGCCTGCTCGGTTCGATCGCCGGCGTCGCCCTGGTGTTGATGGGCTTTCTGCCGCTGATCGAGACCCTGCGCTCGCCGATGGTGGGCTTCATCACGCTGGGGCTGTTGCTGTACGTGTTGATCGCGAAGGGGCGGCTGCCGGTGAAGTTGCCGGGGGTGTTCCTGGCGTTCGTGTTCGGCACCTTGCTGTATTACGGGTTCGGGGCGGTTGGGTTGGGAGCGCCCGGCTTCGCCTGGCCCGAGCCGTCGCCGCTGCGTTTCGTGCTGCCGTGGCCGAGCCTGGGCTTCATCGACGGCCTGGCCTACACGAAACCTTATTTGCCGCTGCTGTTGCCGTTCGGCCTGCTGATGGTGGTCGGCGGCATCAACGTCAGCGAAAGCGCGCGCGCCGCGGGCGACGATTACCGAACCCGCGACATCTTGCTGGCCGAGGCCTTCTCGACCCTGGTCGCCGGTTTCTGCGGCGGCGTCGCCCAGACCACGCCCTACATCGGTCAGCCGGCTTACAAGCACATGGGCGCGCGCAGCGGCTACACCTTGTTGACCGGCTTGTTCATCGGCCTCGGCGGCATCCTCGGCATCGTCTCCGGGCTGGTGCAGTGGCTGCCGCTGGCGGTGCTCGCGCCGATCATCGTCTACGTCGCCCTCGACATCACCACCCAGGCCTTCCAGGCCACGCCGAGCAAGCACGCGACCGCGATGGTGTTCGGCTTCCTACCGTCGGTGGCCTACATGCTCGCGATCAAGACCGGCAATCCGGGCTGGATCGCCCCGGATCACCACGCCCAGCTGATGAACGCGCTCGACGGCCATGGGCTGCCGGAACTGGCGGTGATCGTGACCCTCGGCAACGGCTTCATCATGACCTCGATGATCTGGACCTCGGCGGTCGCGGCGATGGTCGACGGCCGCCTGCGTCGCGCTGCCGTGTTCCTGTTGGTCGGCGCGGCCTTGAGCCTGTTCGGCATCATCCATTCGGTCGACCCGCGCGGCGGCATCTACCTGCCGTGGGCGCTGGAAGGGCTGCAGCGCACGATCGCCCTGCAATTCATCGGCGCCTATGTCGGCCTGGCGGTTTTGCTGGGCCTGCTGTCTTTGCAGCGCAATGCCGTGCCGGCCGAGCAGCAGGCTTGAGAGCGGCCGGGTTTGCCCGCAGATCGTCTGTTCCCCTTTGAACCGGCCCACGCCATGTCCTTGCAGAACGAACTCGACGCCGTCCCCGGCGTGACCGCGCGCCCGGAAGCCGCCACCCGCGACTTCGTCTTCAACCACACCATGCTGCGGGTGAAAGACCCGCGCCGCTCGCTGGACTTCTACACCCGCGTGCTCGGCTTCACCCTGGTGCGCAAGCGCGACTTCGCCGACGCCAAGTTCAGCCTGTACTTCCTGGTGCTGGTAGCCGACCCCGCGCAGGTCCCGGCCGAAGAACCCGCGCGCGGCGAATGGTTGCTGAGCCAGCGCGGCGTGCTCGAACTCACGCATAACCACGGCACCGAGGACGACGCGGATTTCGCCTACCACGACGGCAACAGCGACCCGCGCGGCTTCGGCCACATCTGCGTGTCGGTGCCCGACGTGGAAGCCGCCTGCGCGCGCTTCGAGCAACTCGGCGTGGCGTTCCAGAAACGCCTCACCGACGGCCGCATGAAGGACATCGCCTTCATCAAGGACCCGGACGGTTACTGGGTCGAGATCCTGCAGCCCACCTCGCGGATCTGATCGACGGGCAAGCCGTTTGTCCTCGAATTTCGATGGGCATGGGCAGGGCGAATTCCCGCGCTATCGTTTCGACCGGGCTTCGGGAGGACGCCGGGCTCGTCCCCTGCTTCAAAGGGGGCAGTGGATTACGCGTGGGGTAGTTCCCGATCTTGTCGCGTCGCATCTCCCCCCTTTGGAAGAGGGGAGGGGGGGATTTGCTCTGGCCTTTGCGCCTGGCCGCGGCCCAAGGGCGGCTCCCCAGGCCTACCTCGAATCCGGCCCATCCTTCCCGCCGGCAACGAGCACCTGCCGCGGCCCCTTTGCGTCGGCCCCGACCCCAGCGCAAGCTTGAAACAGCGCCCCCAGCCCGCATTAACAGGTCATTCGCGGCCGCGGCGCGACACTCGCGCCCGGGCCGCCACACCTTCGGAGGGACCACCCATGCGGATGGACAAGCTTACTTCGCGCTTCCAGCAGGCCTTGTCGGACGCGCAATCGCTCGCGGTCGGGCGCGACCACAGCGTCATCGAGCCGGCGCATCTGCTGACCGCGCTGCTCGAACAAAGCGGCGGCAGCACCCGGCCGCTGCTGGCCCAGGCCGGGGTCAACGTGCCGCTGCTGCGCGAGCGCCTCGGCGAGGCGCTGGAAAAGCTGCCCAAGGTGTCGGGCCAGGCCGGCAACGTCTCGGTCGGCAACGACCTCGCGCGCCTGCTCAACGTCACCGACAAACTGGCGCAGCAACGCAACGACGCCTTCATCGCCAGCGAGTTGTTCCTGCTCGCCGCGCTCGACGACGGCGGCGAAGTCGGCCGCGCGCTGAAGGCGGCCGGCGCCACCAAGGCCAAGCTCGAACCGGCCATCGACAAACTGCGCGGGGGCGAAAGCGTGCAATCGGAAAACGCGGAAGAACAACGCCAGGCGCTGGAAAAATACTGCATCGACCTGACCGCGCGCGCCGAGTCGGGCAAGCTCGACCCGGTGGTCGGCCGCGACGAAGAGATCCGCCGCACCATCCAGGTGCTGCAGCGCCGGACCAAGAACAACCCGGTGCTGATCGGCGAACCCGGCGTCGGCAAGACCGCGATCGTCGAAGGCCTGGCCCAGCGCATCATCAACAACGAAGTGCCCGAAGGCCTACGCGGCAAGCGCGTGCTGTCGCTCGACATGGGCGCGCTGATCGCCGGCGCCAAGTTCCGCGGCGAATTCGAAGAGCGCCTGAAAGCGATGCTCAACGATCTGGCCAAGAACGAAGGCCAGGTGATTCTCTTCATCGACGAACTGCACACCATGGTCGGCGCCGGCAAGGCCGAGGGCGCGATGGACGCCGGCAACATGCTCAAGCCCGCGCTCGCGCGCGGCGAGCTGCACTGCATCGGCGCGACCACGCTCGACGAGTACCGTAAGTACGTCGAGAAGGACGCCGCGCTCGAACGCCGCTTCCAGAAGGTGTTTGTGGGCGAGCCGACGGTCGAGGACACCATCGCGATCCTGCGCGGCCTCAAGGAGCGCTATGCCGTGCACCACGGCGTGGAGATCACCGACCCGGCGATCGTCGCCGCGGCGACCCTGTCGCATCGCTACATCGCCGACCGCCAACTGCCCGACAAGGCCATCGACCTGATGGACGAGGCCGCTTCGCGCATCCGCATGGAAATCGACTCCAAGCCCGAGGAGCTCGACCGCAAGGAACGCCGGCTGATCCAGCTCAAGATCCAGCGCGAGGCGCTGAAGAAGGAGAAGGATGCAGAGTCCAAGCAACGCCTGGCCGATCTCGAGGCCGAGATCGCCACGCTCGAGCGCGAGTTCAACGACCTCGAGGAAATCTGGAAGGCCGAGAAGGCGACCCTGCAGGGCGCGACCAAGATCAAGGAGCAGATCGAGCAGGCCAAGCTCGATCTCGAGGCCGCCCAGCGTACCCAGGACTATGCGCGCATGAGCGAGATCCAGTACGGCAAGCTGCCGGAGCTGGAAAAGCAGCTCAAGGCCGCGCAGGAAGCCGAGACCCAGGGCTTCAAGCTGCTGCAGGACAAGGTCACCGCGGAGGAGATCGCCGAAGTCGTGGCGCGCTGGACCGGCATTCCGGTGTCGAAGATGCTCGAAGGCGAGCGCGACAAGCTGTTGAAGATGGAACAGGCGCTGCACGCGCGTGTGGTCGGCCAGGACGAAGCGGTGCGGGTGGTGTCCGACGCGGTGCGGCGTTCGCGCGCCGGCCTGTCCGACCCGAATCGCCCGAGCGGCTCGTTCCTGTTCCTCGGTCCGACCGGCGTGGGCAAGACCGAGCTGTGCAAGGCGCTGGCCGAATTCCTGTTCGACTCGGCCGACGCGATGATCCGCATCGACATGAGCGAGTTCATGGAGAAGCATGCGGTCAGCCGCCTGGTCGGCGCGCCTCCGGGCTATGTCGGCTATGAAGAGGGCGGTTACCTGACCGAGGCCGTGCGCCGCCGTCCGTACAGCGTGATCCTGCTCGACGAAGTCGAGAAAGCACACCCGGACGTGTTCAACATTCTGTTGCAGGTGCTCGATGACGGCCGCTTGACCGACGGGCAGGGCCGCACCGTCGATTTCCGCAACACGGTGATCGTGATGACCTCGAACCTGGGCTCGCAGATGATCCAGGAGCTCAATGCCGACGACACGCCGGAGGGCTACACCCAGATGAAGGCGGCGGTGATGGGCGTGGTGCAGGCGCACTTCCGTCCCGAGTTCATCAACCGCCTCGACGACATCGTGGTGTTCCACCCGCTCGACAAGAGCCAGATCCGCGAGATCGCCAAGATCCAGCTGCACGGCCTGGAAAAGCGCCTCGCCGAACGCGGTCTCAAGCTGGCGCTGTCGGATGCCGGCCTGGCCCTGATCGGCAATGTCGGTTTCGACCCGGTCTACGGCGCGCGTCCGCTCAAGCGCGCGGTGCAGCAGCAATTGGAGAACCCGCTCGCGCAGAAGATCCTCAGCGGCGAGTTCGTCAGCGGCGACACGATTCGTGTCGATGCCGAGGGCGGGCGGTTGGTGTTCGGCAAGGGATGATGGGAGCAGTCGGCGCCGCTTGGGTTTGACCGGCAGAGGCCCGCGATTCGCGGGCCTTTGCTTTTCGCCGTGTCCGGTCGGTACGTGGTGGCGGCTTGCGCCGCTCCTACCCTGGAGCGCCGCATTGGCCCGTTGCGCGAACCTCTCCCCTGTAGGAGCGACGTGAGTCGCGACCGAGGGATGCGCGGAGGCATCAAGGCTGATGTCGTTCATCGAAGCGGCGTTCGCTCACCAGGGTAGGAGCGGCGCAAGCGCGACATCGTCGTGGCGGTCTTGCGGCGCGTCGTTCATCGAACGATGATCAAAGATCAAGATCAATACCAAGATCAAAGCTCAAACCCAAAGCCTCCGCCACTAAAGCGGCGGGTTGCTTTCTTTTGTCTAAAGCAGCAAAAGAAAGGCAACCAAAGAAAAGTGCTCTCTTTGAGTCAAGGGCCCGCCCGTTCGTTGCCGACGCAGGGATTTTTCATACGGGAACATCCCTGTCCCGATGAAAAACGGCCGCATCCATGCAGGCCGCCCTTCGGGTCTTCTATGATCTTCGCGAGTGCGAGACTGCGCACAGCAACGGCAGCCGCAAAATCTCATGGCAAGACGACGACACGGGCAACGGCAATGGCGCGGTACCGGCCGTACTGCTCAGCGCGTGGGCCTGTGCATCGTTCTAGAGCGGTGGCGCCGACCGCTGCTCAGTTCGTCGCCACCTCCGCCGCCTTGCGCGGCGCGATTCCCAGTGCGCGCTCGATCTCGGCCGGGTCGTAGCGCTTGCCGCCCTTGAATACGGCGTCGACTTTGCGGATGTCGTTCATGTCCTGGATCGGGTCGCCGTCGATCAGCACGAGGTCGGCGAGCTTGCCGGGGGCGATCACGCCCCGGTCCTTGTCGACACCGAGCACTTGCGCCGGGGTCAAGGTCGCCAGGCGCAGTACTTCGGCGTTGGCGATGCCGGCGCGGGCGTACAGGATCAACTCGGCGTGCAGCATGTAGCCGGCCAGGGCGTCGGTGCCGGGGAGTATCGTCACGCCGGCGTCGTGCAGTGCCTTGAGCACGCGCAGCATGGTCGGGAAGGATTGTGCATAGGCGTGTTCCTCGCCTTTGGGTACCTTCAACGAGCCCCAGCTCAGATTGCGCCGGGCCTGCGGCGGCAATCGCGGCGCGACGGTCTTGAGCCCGGGTGGGATCTTGCTTTGCGGATCTCCGGCGAACAGGTCTTCGGCGATGCCCATGGTCGGGTCGAGCACGGTATGCGTGCGCTTGAGGAAGGCGATGAAATCGCGGACCTCGGCGCGTTCCGGCGGAAACTCGGCGGCATGCGCGGCCGGCTCGGTCAGCCGCGCCATGGTGCGGGTTTCCTGCACGCGCGGGTAGAGGAAGTTGAGTTCGACGAACAGGATGTGCTGCAACTCGTCGGCGCCGGCCTCGATGAACTGGCGCGCCGACATGAAGGCGGGCACGTGGCCGCTGTAGCGCAGGCCGCGGGCATGGGCGCGGTCGGCGATCACCGGCACCAGCTCGGGTTTCAACGAGGAATAGCTTTTGATCTGCATGTAGCCGTGGTCGGCGTACCAATCGACCGCCTTGATCGCTTCCTCGGGCGTGTCGACCAGCATCTTGGTCGGGCCGGCGTAAGGACCGGGGCCGTCGATGAAGCCGGCGGCGAGCACGCGCGGGCCGATCTCGGTGCCGGCGTCGAATCGCTTGACCTTGTCCAGGAAGGCGTCGGTGTTGTTGGCGACGTCGCGGCTGCTGGTGACGCCGTTGGCGATGTCCATCGGGCCGTCGGCATCGCCGTAATGCTTGTGCACGTCCCACAGGCCGGGCATCAGGAAGCGGCCGCCGGCATCGAGGATCTCCGCGTTGGCCGGCGGCTTGAGCGCCGCGTCGGCACCAACGCGGACGATGCGCTCGCCTTGGACCAGGACGCTGGTGTTAGGCGTCACCGACAGGTCGCGCGGGTCGTACAGCCGCGCGCTGCGGATCAGCAGGGGCCCTTTCGGAGTGTGAGTCAGTTCGCTCGCGAGCTTCAGCGACCAGTCGGCGCCAGCGCGTTCCTGGAATTCGATCAGCTTGGCCAGCGAATCCTTGTACTCGGGCGAGAGAATCGAGACCCAGCCCGAGGCCATGATCAGCGCCGCGGTATGGCCCTCGGCGTCCAGCCAGACCGAGCCCGGCGTGTAGTCCAGCCCGGACACGCGATACAGCGACAAGGTGGCCGGCCCCTTGGCCGTGGGCACGTCGAGCGTACCGGCGGCGTCGAGCCGCGCTTCGCCGGCCGGCAGCAGGGCGAGCTTGCGTTCGGGCGCTTTCAGCAAGGCGCGCACCAGCACGCCCTGGATTTCCGGAGTGGCGTTGAGCGGCAGGAAGAACGCCGGCGCGGTCAGGGTTTTCTCGCCTTGCTCGCTGTCGTTCTTCCAGCGCGCTTTGCCGTCGCGCAGGCTGAAGGTCTCATCGACCGGCACTTTCAGGTAGTTGTGGCCGCTGCCCTTGTACTCGATCGGAATGCCGGAGGCGTCGAGGGTCCATTCGGTCTTGAGATGATCCCCGCGGCCGCGGTCGCTGTATTGATACTCGACGCGGGTGCCGCCGTCGCGGGTGGTTTCGACGGTCTGCTGGCCGGCGGGTTTGCCTTGCAGCAGCATGATCTGTTCGCGCTTGGCGGGCGCGGCGACGGCATTCGAAACCGCCAGGGACAGCAACAGCGCAACGGTCGAGCGCATGGCGGGCACCTCGGGCATTCGCGGCGGGGCCGCTGGGCCGCGCCGTTCGCTGGCGCCCGCAGCGGCGAGGCCCTCTTTATAGCGGATTCGTCGATGGGGGGAATGTACCGGGTTCGACGAAAACGACGGGCTGGATGGTCCGGGCCGTCGTCGTGTGTGCCGCTTTTAAGATGAGCGCTCTACCCTGTAGGAGCGACGTAAGTCGCGACCGCGGGACGCGCAGAAGCGTCAAGGCCGACGTCATTCATCGAAGCGGCGCGTTTTCGCTAGGGTAGGAGCGACGCAAGTCGCGACTGCGCTGTGGCAGGTTGCGACGCTTGACCCTCGCGGCGATGCACTCCTTCGGTCGACGGCAAAGGCGTTGTGGACTCTGCGCGTCCCGTGGCCCAAAAGAAGGCTAACCAAAGAAAAGGCCTTCCCTGCAAGGGCACCAGCCCGCACGATCGATGCCGGCGCAAGGATGCTCCAGACAGGCCATCCATGGCCTGCTTGCGCGCGGCCCGCATCCCTGCGGGCCGCCCTCCGGGTCTTCATTCGACCGGCAAAGCCGCAAAGCCAGAGCAAATCGAATCAACGCATCACTGCAATTGCATGCCGCTACGCCTTACCACTTATAACCGACCTTGACGTAGCCGAAGGCGCCGTTGAAGCCGAACGGGGAGGCGGTGTTGTAGGGCAGGTAGTTGCGGGTGCCGCGCACCAGCTTGGATTCGTCGGGGTAGGCGTCGAGCACGTTGTCGCCGCCGATGGTGAAGTCCCAGTTGTCGAGGCGATAGGTCGCGGCCAGATCCAGGGTCCATTCGTCGCCGAAGGTCTGGTCCTGGCGCGGGTCGGTCGCGTGCAGTTCGGTGAACTCGCCGTAGCGGGTGGCGGTGGCGGTGAAGTTCCAGTTGCCGGTCTTCCAGTCGCCGGCGAGGAAGAACTTGTCGCGCGGCGCGCCCTTGGTGATGCGGCCGATCTCGGTGCGGCCGATGCGCACCGCGGCCGGGTCGATCGCCGCCAGGCGCGGCGGGTTCGGCGCGATCGTGTCGATCTCGGTCTTGGAGTAGTTGTAGCCGGCGGTGAGGTTGAACTTGCCCGAGCCGAGGTCCCAACCGTAGGTGGCGATGATGTCGATGCCCTTGGTGTCGGTGTCGACGGCGTTGGTGAAATAGCGGCCGCCGCCGATGCCGGGATAGCCGTTGGCGTTGAGATAGTTGCGCACCGCGGTACTGGTCAGGTTTTCCGACAGCAGGATTCGGTCCTTCACCTGGATGTTGTAGGCATCGATGGTGATGTAAAGCTGATCGGCCGGCTGCAGCACCAGGCCCAGACTGTAGTTGGTCGATTCCTCCGCCTTCAGCGCTTCCGAGCCCAGGGCGACGGCGGCCGGGTTGTCGACGCGGAAGGTGCCGATTTCGTACGGAATGCCGCTGATGAAGTTGGTGGCGATCGACTGGAAGAACTGCTGCTGCAGCGACGGCGCGCGAAAGCCGGTCGAGACGGTGGCGCGCAGCGCGACCTGGTCGGTGAAGGCGTAGCGGCCGGACAGCTTGCCCGAGGTGGTTTCGCCGAAATCGCTGTAGCTCTCGTAACGCGCGGCGGCGCCCAGGGAGAACTTGTCGGTCAGGTCGGCTTCGGCGTCGATATAGACCGAATAGCTGTGGCGGTCGAAGTCGCCGGCGTCGCTGGCGCGGAAACCGGAGAACACCTGCGCGCCCGGGATGATCTGGCCGTTCGGCGCGGCGATGCCGCCGTTGGCGTAGGACAGCGGCTCGCCGGCGCGTTCGGAGAACTCCTCGCCGCGCCATTCCGCGCCCCAGGCGAAGGTCACCGGGTACTGCCAGCCGAAGTCGACCGACTTGGTGAAGTCCAGGTTGAGCACGTGTTGGGTGACTTCCAGCGCGCCGGCGTAGAACTGGGTCGGCGAGGTCGGGCCGAGGCTGCGGTTGAGCGTGTTTTCGATGTCGAAGGTCAGGCCGTTGTGGCCGTAGTTGTAGCTCAGGTCGATCTGGGTGCCGCCGGCGGTTTCGCTGCGCAGGCCGAACACCGCGGCGCGGTCCTTGCTGACGTTGTGGATCTGCGGCAGGAAGCCGTTCGGATAGATCGACGGGATGTTGCGCGGGTCGCCGGCGAAACGGAAGTAGCCGTTCGACAGCACGTCGCGTTCGCTGTAGCTGCCGAACGAATAGAAGCTCAGGTATTCGGTCGGGCTGTACTCGCCGTTGTAGGAGAACGCGCCCTGGTCGATTTCGGGATCGCCGTAGCGCTGTTCGACGCGGCCCTGGAACGGGCGTGCGCGATTGGTCTGATCCTGATGCCCGCCCTGCGCGGCCAAGTGCAGCCAGCCGTTTTCGCCGAGCTTGATGCCGGTGTCGCCGGACAACTGGTATTGCTTGCCGTCGCCGGCGCTGTACTGGCCGTAGCGCGCGGCGATGCTGCCGCCGGTGCCGCTGCCCTTGAGCACGACGTTGATGACGCCGGCGATCGCGTCGGAACCGTATTGGGCCGAGGCGCCGTCGCGCAGCACTTCGACCCGTTCGATCGCGGCGATCGGAATCGCGTTGAGGTCGACCGGCGAGGAGCCGCGTCCCTGGCTGCCGTTGAGGTTGATCAGCGCGGTGGTGTGGCGGCGCTTGCCGTTGACCAGCACCAGCACCTGGTCGGGGGCCAGGCCGCGCAGCTGCGCCGGACGCACCGCGTCGGTGCCGTCGGTGATGGCCGGGCGCGGGAAGTTCAGCGAGGGCAGGGCGCGCGACAGCGCGGTGGCCAGCTCGACGGTGCCGGTGGCCTCCAGGGTTTCCGGGGTGATGATGTCGATCGGCGCGGTGGACTCGGCGACGGTGCGGTCGGAGACGCGGGTGCCGGTGACGATGACCTGGTCCAGGGTCTTGGGGTCGCTTTGCGGCGCGTCCTGCGCGTGGACCGGCGCGGCGAGCGCTACCAGGAGGCCGAGGGCCAGAGGGTGACGTGAACCGGCGAAGGTGCGGCGGACGGGCATGACGACTCCTTGGTGGGGATGACAGCGATGTCATCCGGATTTAACACGAACCTAACAACCGGTCAATAAAGCGGCCAAATCTTGCATAACGCAAGTAGTAAAAAAGTGGTAAAGCACACTGTTTGAGGGGCCAGGGAGGGCCAGCGGCCGTTGTGCTGGGCGCGGAACGGATTTTGTGCCCTCGCCTAAGCCATCCCGCGAAGCGGCTATCACAGACTTCGGATTGACGCCGCGATGGAGCCGTGGATCCCCGCCTTCGCGGGGATGACGATCCCGGGCCGGGCCTTGCGCGGAGCGCTTGGCCGCGACACCGGGATCGCCAGCGCGCTCGCACTCACCCGGTGGCGTCCTCGCCGCGCATCACTGCTAAGATGCGCGCGCTCAAGGTGATCGCCGACACAGTCGGCGATTGAAACGGGAATCCGGTCCCCGCTTCTGGCGTTCGCCAGGTCGGTCAATCCGGAGCTGCCCCCGCAACGGTAAGCGAGTACACGTACCGCTCGACGCCACTGTGTTCCGACACGGGAAGGCGCGGTACGGGAGACCGGTCCGATCTCGGGCCGACTCCGCTCGCAAGCCCGGAGACCGGCCCGGAGCGCGAACCGACAGGCGGAGGGCCGTGTCCGGGGCATCGGCGCGCGCGCCGTCTCCGTTCTGCCGTCTGCCTGTCACGACCTGATCTAGGCCGCGCGGGTGAGGCGCGGCCATGGAGAGCCGACCGTGACGTTCCGTTTTTCCGTATCCCCGCGCCTTGCGCGCTTTCCTGCGCGCAGCGCTTTCGTGCTCGCCGGCTGCGCATTCGCCGCTTCGGCGCCGGCCGCGCCCGCGGTCGATCTCGACCAGGTCGTGGTCACCGCGACCCGCACCGCCCAGACCCAGGACGCCACGCTCGCCGCGGTGACCGTGATCGACCGCGCCCAGATCGAACGTCTGCAGCCGGGGTCGTTGCCGGAGCTGTTGCGCGGCACGCCGGGCGCATCCTTCGCGAACAACGGCGGCCCCGGCAAGGCGACTTCGTTGTTCCTGCGCGGCAGCGAATCCGACCATGTGCTGGTGCTGATCGACGGCGTCAAGATCGGTTCGGCGACCAGCGGCGGCGCCTCGCTGCAGGACATTCCGGTCGAGCAGATCGAGCGGGTCGAGATCGTGCGCGGCCCGTTCTCCAGTCTGTACGGCTCCGAGGCCATCGGCGGCGTCATCCAGATCTTCACCCGGCGCCCGCAGGGTGCGTTCGTGCCGAGCTTCAGCGCCACGATCGGCAGTTACGCCACCCACCGCGGCAGCGCAGGCGTCGCCGGCAAGGGCGAGCGCGGCTGGTACTCGATCCATGCCGCGCACGAAGATACCGACGGCATCAACGCCTGCCGCGGCAAGCCCTCACCGGGCGGCGCCGGATGTTTCACGAACTCGCCGGACCGCGACGGCTATCGCAGCGATTCGCTGACCTTGCAGGGCGGTTATCGCTTCAACGAGCAGTGGGACGCCGAAGCGCGGCTGCTGCGCGCCGAAAACCATAACCAGTACGACGGCAGCCAGAACAACGAGGCCGACGGCGTGCAACAGGTCGCCGGAGCCAGGTTGCGCTACCGGCCCAGCGACCGCTTCAACCTCAGCGCCAGCGCCGGACGCAGCGAAGACCTCAGCGACACCTACAAAAACGGCAAGTACTCCAGCACCTTCGAGACCCGCCGCCAGCTCGGCTCGGTGCAGGGCGACATCGGCATCGGCATCGGCCTGCTCACGCTCGGCTTCGACTGGCAGCGCGACCGCATCGACAGCAACACCCGTTATGCCCGCGACGCCCGCATCCTGCGCGGCGCCTTCGGCCAGTGGCAGCAGAGTTTCGGTGCGCATGCGCTGCAGGCCAGCCTGCGCCGCGACGACGACAGCCAGTTCGGCGGCGAGACCACCGGCAGTCTGTTGTGGGGCTGGAACTTCAGCGAGGCGCTGCGTTTGACCGCGAGCTACGGCACCGCGTTCAAGGCGCCGACCTTCAACGAGTTGTACTACCCCGGCTACGGCAATGCCGGCCTGGCGCCGGAGACCTCGCGCAGCGTCGAGATCGGCCTGCGCGGCACCCACGGCGCGCGCCGCCAGCACGTGTGGTCGCTCAACGCCTACGAGAGCGACATCGACGACCTGATCGCGTACGACGCCTCGACTGGTTTGCCCGGCAACGTCGACCGTGCACGCATCCGCGGCCTGGAAGCGGCGTTCGACGCCCGATTGGCCGACTGGGATCTGCGCGCCAGCGCGACCTGGCTGGACCCGCGCAACGACAGCCGCGGCGCCAGCCGCGACAAGCTGCTGCCGCGGCGTGCCCGGCAGAGCGCTCGCATCGATGCCGACCGCCGCTTCGCGGTCGGCGACGGCGCCTGGTCGTTCGGCGCCAGCGTCTACGCCGCGGGCGATCGCTACGATGACCTGGCCAATACCCGCCGCCTCGCCGGCTACGCGCTCGCCGATCTGCGCCTGGGCTACGCCTTCAACCCGGCCTGGAGCCTGCAGCTGGCCGCGAACAACGTATTCGACCGGCGGTACGAAACCGCCGCGTTCTACAACCAGCCCGGGCGCAATTATCTGTTGAGCTTGCGTTACCGGCCTTCCCGCTGACGGATCAGCAGCCTCGGCCCGCGTCGCGGGCTTCGCCGGCGGCCCCCGGGTTGCCGGCGCCTATCGAGAGTCGCGATGAAAAACTTGCCCGGCCCCATCCAATTGAGCGTGTCCTGTCTGTTGCTGATGGCGATGATCGCCACGCGCTTCCATCACTTCGGCGACCTGCTGCATCTGCCCGACGCCTCGATGGCGGTGTTCTTTCTCGGCGGCCTGTATCTGCGCCGCCACCTGGGCTTTGCGGTGTTCCTGCTCGCCGCGGTCGCCATCGACTATCTCGCAATTACCGGGCGCGGCCTGAATTTCTTCGACCATTACTGCGTGACGCCCTCGTATGCCTTCCTGCTGCTGGCCTACGCAGTGCTGTGGTACGCCGCGCGCTGGTATGCGCCGCGGATGCCGGCCGGCTGGCGCGGATTCGCCCGGGCCTTCGGCGTGGCCTTCGGCGCCGCCAGTGTCTCGTTCCTGATTTCCAACGGCGCCTTCTACTGGCTCGGCGGCCGCTACGCCGAGCCGAACCTCGCCGAGTATCTGAGCCGGGCCTGGCGCTGGGGTCCGCTGTTCGTACGCACCACCATGAGTTACATCGCGGTGGCGCTCGTCGCGCACGCCGCGATCGCGCGCATCGCCCGGCCGTCGGTCTCGCAGCCGAGCGCTCACCGTTGATCGTCGCCGCAGTCGCCGTCCCTACGCCGTCCGGAGCTTGAAATGTCCCACTCTCTTCCCGTCGCCTCGTCCGCGGTGCTGCCGCTGGAATCGCGGCCGGCGCTGATCGCGACCGGCGCGTCGCTGGCGCTGCTGATGATCTGCACCCGCGGCCAACACTTCGCCAGCGTCGACGCCTTGCCCAGCGCGTCGTGGGCGGTGTTCTTCCTGGTCGGCGCCTTGCTGCGCCCGGTCTGGGCGTTCCCGGCGTTCTTCGTGCTGTCCTCGTCGCTCGACCTGGGCAGCCTGGCGCTAGGCCGCATCACCGACTGGTGCCTGTCGCCGGCGTATTGGGCGCTGGCGCTGGCCTATGGCGCGCTATGGCTGGGCGGGCGCGCGTATGCGCATCTGCATCGCGACCATTGGGGCACGGCGCCGCGGCTGGTGTTGGTGATGCTGGCGACTTCGGTGGCGGCTTACCTGATTTCCAAGGGCGGGTTCTATTTCCTGTCCGGCCGCTATCCGGACGCGAGCCTGGCCGGTTTCATCGACCGCATCCCGCAGTACTACCCGCGCGCGCTCGGCACCCTGGCCGGTTATGTCGGCCTGGCCTTCGTGGTCTATGCCCTCGTGCGCAGCCTGGTGGCGCGCCAACGCAGCGGAGCGGCCGCATGAGCGCGCACGACACCGACGGCCCGGGCGATCGCGCCGGTTTCGCTGCGAGCAGCGAGGAGCGCCACCGCGAACGCATGCAGCGCAAGAAGGAACTGATCGACCGCAAGATCGCCCAGGCGACGATCGAGCGCGGCGTGCTGGTGGTCAACACCGGCAACGGCAAGGGCAAGAGCTCCTCGGGCTTCGGCATGCTCGCGCGTTCGCTCGGGCATGGGTTCAAGTGCGGGGTGGTGCAGTTCATCAAGGGCAGCTTCTCGACCGGCGAAGAGGCCTTCTTCCGGCGCTTCGAGGAGCTGGACTACCACGTCATGGGCGAAGGTTTCACCTGGGAGACCCAGGACAAGGAGCGCGATATCCGCGCCGCCCAGTCGGCCTGGTCGATCGCGGCGAAGATGATGGCCGACCCCGGCTACGACTTCATCCTGCTCGACGAATTGAACATCGCCCTCGCGCACCGCTACGTCGCACTCGACGACGTCCTCGCCGCAGTCGCGGCGCGCCCGGAGCGGCAGCATGTGGTCATCACCGGCCGCGGCGCCCCCGATGCCCTGATCGAAGCGGCCGACACCGTCACCGAGATGCGTGTGGTCAAGCACGCGTTCAAGGCGGGGATCAAGGCGCAGAAGGGGATTGAGCTTTAGCGCGGGACTCGGGACTTGGGACTCGGGACTTGGGACTCGGGACTCGGGACTCGCAAGCGGGATGCGTAGACACTGACAGGACAAGCGATATGGCTTCCGGCAACAGAAAATCAGAGGTGTCCCCGGGCACACCCGCGACTGCGGCCGCCGCCGCGGCTTCGGCCGAGTCCCCAGTCCCCAGTCCCCAGTCCCGAGCCTGTCCCGCCTTGCTCGTCTCCGCCCCCGCTTCCGGCCAGGGCAAGACCAGCGTCACCGCGGCGATCGCGCGCTGCCACGCGCGGCAGGGGCGGCGGGTGCGGGTGTTCAAGACCGGACCGGATTTCCTCGACCCGATGGTGCTCGAACGCGCCAGCGGGCAACCTGTTTACCAACTCGATTTGTGGATGTGCGGCGAGCAGGACGTGCGCGCGCGGCTGCATGCGGCCGCCGGCGAGGCCGACCTGATCCTGATCGAGGGCGTGATGGGGCTGTTCGACGGTTCGCCGTCGAGCGCGGACCTGGCGCAGCGGCTCGGCATTCCGGTGCTCGCGGTGATCGACGGTTCGGCGATGGCGCAGACCTTCGGCGCGCTGGCGACCGGGCTGGCGCGTTATCGCGACGGCCTGCAGGTGTACGGCGTCGCCGCCAACCGCATCGGCAGCGCCTATCACGCGCAGTTGCTGCGCGACAGCCTGCCGCCCGAGCTGCGCTGGCTCGGCGCCTTGCCGCGCGATCCCGGCCTGGCCCTGCCCGAGCGTCACCTCGGCCTGGTCGCGGCGGGCGAACTCGGCGACCTGGACGCGCGGCTCGATGCGCTCGCCGATGCCTGGGGGGAGCACGCCGATGGGAGCCTGCCGCCGCCGGTCGCGATCGAGCCGGTCGAGGCGGCACCGGTACCGGCGCTGCTGCGAGGCGCCCGCATCGCGATCGCCCGCGACGCCGCGTTCTGTTTCCTGTATCCGGCCAATCTGGAGCTGCTGCGCGCGGCCGGCGCCGAGCTCAGGTTTTTCTCGCCGCTGGCCGGCGAGGGCCTGCCCGAGTGCGATGCGGCCTGGCTGCCCGGCGGCTATCCGGAGCTGCACCTGCAGGCGCTGGCCGACAACGTCGTATTGCGCGACGCCCTGCATGGGCATCGCGACGCCGGCAAGCCGCTGCTGGCCGAGTGCGGCGGCCTGTTGTACGCGCTCGACTCGTTGACCGACCGCGAGGGCGAGCGCGCCGCCATGGCCGGCCTGCTGCCCGGGCATGCGGTGATGCAGGCCCGCATGGCCGCGCTCGGTCTGCAATCGGTCGAGCTGCCCGAGGGCAGCTTGCGCGGGCATACCTTCCATTACGCCCGCGCCGAGATCGAGGCGGCGGCGATCGCCGAATCGGTCAACCCGAATGGCGGGCCGAGCCGCGAAGCGGTGTACCGCGACCGCCGCATGAGCGCGAGTTTCGTCCATTTCTATTTCCCCTCGAACCCGGTCGCGGCGCTCGAGCTCCTGCAGCCATGAGCCTGCCGACGCTCGCCATCGCGATGTCGAGCGCAGTGGTACTGGACCGCCTGCTCGGCGAACCGCGGCGGGCGCATCCGCTGGTCGGGTTCGGGCGCATGGCGCGGGCGATCGAAGCCCGCTGCTACGGCGACCGTCGTGGTCTCGGCGTGCTGGCCTGGGCCGCGGCGGTGTTGCCGGCGAGCCTGCTCGCGGCCGGGCTGCAGTTCGAGTTGCAGGCGCGTTCGCCGTGGCTGGGCGCCGCCTACGCGGCCGGCGTGCTGTATCTCGTGCTGGGTCTGCGCAGCCTCGGCGAACACGCCGCGCCGGTCGCGCGCGCACTGAGCGACGGCGACCTGGACGCGGCGCGCGCGGCGGTCGGCCGCATCGTCAGCCGCGACACCGCGGCGCTCGATGCCGAACGCGTCGCCGCCGCGGCGACCGAGTCGGTGCTGGAGAACGGCAACGACGCGGTGTTCGGCGCGCTGTTCTGGTTCGCCGTGCTCGGGCCCGGCGGGGCGGTGCTGTATCGGCTGGCGAATACGCTCGATGCGATGTGGGGCTATCGAACCCCGCGCTATGAACGCTTCGGCTGGGCCGCAGCGCGCATCGACGACGTCTTGAACTGGGTGCCGGCGCGCCTGACCGCGGCGACTTACGCGGTGCTCGGCGACACCGCCTCCGCGCTGCGTTGCTGGCGCCGGCAGGCGCCGCGCTGGGACAGCCCGAATGCCGGCCCGGTGATGGCGGCGGGGGCGGGGGCCTTGCGCGTGCGCCTCGGCGGCGCCGCGCCTTACCACGGCGTGTGGGAGCAACGGCCGGTGCTCGGCGCAGGGCAGGCGCCGGACGCGCGCACGATCGTGCGCGCGCAGAGCCTGGTCGGGCGCGGCGTGGTGCTGTGGTTGCTGGGGGTGACGGCATTCGCGGTCGCGCATGCCGCCGCCGGCACGCCCGCACCGGCCGCGCGCGCACTGCTGCGGCCGGTCGATACTCATTGCGATATACATTGTGCTTCGAGGCATTCATTGATCGCGACGAAGACCCTGTGTTTCGCTATCGGCGCGTCGCTATGCGGCGTCGCGTTCGACCTTTCCTTCATCACGCAATCGCTGCATTTTCGCAGGCACGATGCGGTTCCAAAGAGCGGCAGGAGATCAACGCATGCTTGAGCACGGAGGCCGTCTGCTACGTGCCGCGCAGCGTTACGGCATCCCGCCCGAACGCTGGCTGGACCTGTCCACCGGCATCAACCCGGTGGCCTGGCCGGTGCCGGAGATTCCCGCGCGCGCCTGGCATCGGCTGCCCGAGGACGACGACGGGCTGGTCGAAGCGGCCCGCGATTACTACGCGGCGCCGGCGTTGTGGCCGGTCGCCGGCTCGCAGGCGGCGATCCAGGCCCTGCCTGAACTACGTGAAGCGTCGCGAGTCGGCGTGCTGGCGCCGGGTTATGCCGAACATGCGCACGCCTGGCGCCGCTGCGGCCATCGGGTCGAGTTGCGCACGGCCGACGAGCTGATCGCCGATGCCGACGACTTCGACGTGATCGTGCTGATCCATCCCAACAACCCCGGCGGCGATCGCTTCGAGCGCGAACGCCTGCTCGGCCTGCACGAACGCCTCGCCGCGCGCGGCGGCTGGCTGCTGATCGACGAGGCCTTCATGGACGCCACGCCCGACCACAGCCTGTGCGCGCACAGCGGGCGCGAGGGGCTGGTCGTGCTGCGTTCGGCCGGCAAGTTCTTCGGCCTGGCCGGTGCGCGCGCCGGCTTCGTCTGCGCCGCGCCGGCCCTGCTGGAACGCTTGCGCGACCGGCTCGGCCCCTGGGCCGTGGCCGGCCCGACCCGTTACGTATTGCGCCAGGCCTTCTCCGACCGCGACTGGCAGGCGGCGATGCGCGTGCGACTGCGTGCCCAAGGCGCGCGCCTGGCCGAATTGCTGCACGCGCATGGCCTCGCGCCGAGCGGCGGCAGCGCCTTCTTCCAATGGCATCGCAGCGACGAGGCCGCGCAGCTGCACGAAGCGTTGGCCCGGCGCGGCATTCTTACCCGCTTGTTCGACGCGCCGGCGAGCCTGCGCTTCGGCCTGCCCGGCGACGCCGCGCAATGGGCGCGACTGGATGCGGCGCTGGCCGAGACCGTCGGCGCGAGGACTGCGTCGTGAGCGCGCGCGTGCTGATGGTGCAGGGCTGCACCTCCGATGCCGGCAAGAGCGCTTTGGTGACCGCGCTGTGTCGATGGTTGCATCGGCGCGGGGTTGCGGTGGCGCCGTTCAAGCCGCAGAACATGGCGCTGAACTCGGCGGTCACCGCCGACGGCGGCGAGATCGGCCGCGCCCAGGCGGTGCAGGCGCAGGCGGCCCGGGTAGCCGCGCACACCGACTTCAACCCGGTGCTGCTCAAGCCCAACAGCGACACCGGCGCGCAGGTGATCCTGCACGGCCACGCGGTGTCCAACATGGATGCGCGCGGCTATCACGACTACAAGCGGGTCGCTCTCGACGCCGTGCTCGCCTCGCACGGGCGCCTGGTCGAAGGCTATGACGCGGTTGTGGTCGAAGGCGCCGGCAGCCCGGCCGAGATCAACCTGCGCGCCAACGACATCGCCAACATGGGCTATGCCGAGGCGGTCGACTGCCCGGTGCTGTTGATCGCAGACATCGACCGGGGCGGGGTGTTCGCGCATCTGGTCGGCACCTTGGCGCTGTTGTCCGAAAGCGAGCGTGCGCGCGTGGTCGGTTTCGTCATCAACCGGTTCCGCGGCGATATCGCCTTGCTGCAACCCGGGCTCGACTGGCTCGAACGCGAGACCGGCAAACCGGTGCTCGGCGTGCTGCCGTATCTGCACGGCCTGCACCTGGAGGCGGAGGACGCGCTGCCGCGCGAGCGCGCCGGCGGGGCCGGGGCGCGCCTGCGGGTGGCAGTGCCGGCGTTGCCGCGGATCAGCAACCACAACGACTTCGACCCGCTGCGGGCGCATCCGCAGGTCGATTGCGTGTTCGTTGGCCCGGGCGAAGCGCCGCCGGTCTGCGACCTGATCGTATTGCCGGGCTCGAAGTCGACCCGCGGCGACCTCGCCTGGCTGCGGCGCAACGGCTGGGCCGAGGCGATCGGGCGGCATCTGCGTTACGGCGGCAAGCTGATCGGCATCTGCGGCGGCCTGCAGATGCTCGGCCGTGCGGTCCACGACCCGCTCGGCATCGAAGGCGAGCCGGGTTCCAGCGAGGGCCTGGGCTGGCTCGATCTCGAAACCGAACTCGACTCGCACAAGCAACTGCGCAACGTGCGCGGCCGCCTCTCCATCGGCGACGGCGACAGCGACGGTGCAGCGGAGGCGGCCGGTTACGAAATCCATTGCGGCATCAGCCGCGGCCCGGCGCTGGCGTCGCCGGCCCTGCGTCTGGACGATGGCCGCGCCGACGGCGCCGTCTCCGCCGACGGCCAGATTCTCGCCAGCTATCTGCACGGCCTGTTCGACCAGCCGGCGGCGCTGGCGGCGTTGCTGCGCTGGGCCGGCCTGGCCGACGCCGAGCCGCTCGACATGCGCGGCCTGCGCGAGGCCAGCATCGATCGGCTCGCCGATGCGGTCGAGGCCCATCTCGACACCGCACGGCTCGCGCAATGGTTCGGCTTGGAGGAAGCGCTATGCACAGCCTGATCCTCGGCGGCGCGCGCTCGGGCAAGAGCGCGCTGGCCGAACGCCTGGCGGCCGAGTCCGACGAGGTCGTCTACCTCGCCACCGGCCAGGGCGGAGACGAGGAAATGCGCGAACGCATCGCCCACCATCGCGCGCGCCGCCCGGCGCATTGGGGCTGCATCGAAGAGCCGATCGCCCTGGCCGCGGCGCTGGGCCGCCATGCCGCGCCGGACCGCTGCCTGTTGGTTGACTGCCTGACCCTGTGGCTCAGCAACCTGCTCGGCGCTGAAGACGAGACCGTGTTCGGGCGCGAGCGCGAGGCCTTGCTGTCGTCTCTCGCGGATCTGCCGGGCCGGGTGCTGCTGGTCAGCAACGAGGTCGGCCTCGGCGTGGTGCCGATGGGCGCGTTGACGCGCCGCTACGTCGATGAGGCCGGGCGCCTGCACCAAGCGCTCGGTACGTTGTGCGACCGGGTGGTGTTCGTGGCGGCGGGTTTGCCGCTGGTATTGAAAGGCGCTCCGCTCGCTGCGGAGCCGAGTACGCGAGGAACCGGAACTTGAACGACGAAAGCAAGTGGTGGCTGCGCGGTTGCGCACCTCCGGACGCCGACATCGAAAGCCAGGCGCGCGCGCGCCAGACCCGGCTGACCAAACCGCCGGGCTCGCTCGGCGCGCTGGAGGAGCTCGCGGTGCGGCTGGCGGCGCTGCAGCGCACGCCGACGCCGAAAGCCGACCGGGTCTGGATCAGCGTGTTCGCCGCCGACCACGGCGTCGCCGCCGAGGGCGTCTCGGCGTTCCCGCAGGCGGTGACGGGCGAGATGGTGCGCAACTTCGCCCACGGCGGCGCGGCGATCAGCGTGCTCGCGCGCAGCCTCGGCGCGACCCTCGACGTGGTCAACCTCGGCACGGTCAACGACCCCGGCCCGATCCGCGGCGTGCATCGGGCGATCATCGCCGAGAGCACGGCCAACTTCTGCGACGCGCCGGCGATGAGCGAGGCGCAGTTGCGCGCGGCCCTGGGCGCCGGCGCCGCCAGCGTGCGCGCCGCGCTCGACGGCGCGGCGCAGTTGTTCATCGGCGGCGAGATGGGCATCGCCAACACCACTTCGGCCTCGGCGCTCGCGAGCGCCTTGCTCGGCCGTTCCCCGGCCGAATTGAGCGGCGCGGGCACCGGCCTCGATGCCGAGGGCATCGCCCACAAGGTCGGCGTGATCGAACGCGCGCTGGTCCTGCACGCCGGAGCCGGCGACGCATGGGAGCGCCTGCGCTGCCTCGGCGGTTTCGAGATCGCCGCATTGGCCGGCGCCTATATCGCTGCGGCCCAGGCCGGCTTGCCGGTGCTGGTCGACGGGTTCATCGCCAGCGTGTCCGCGCTGGTCGCCCAGGCCCTGAACCCGAGTTGCCGCGACTGGTTCCTGTACGCGCATCGTTCGCACGAACGCGGCCACGCCGCGGTGCTGCAGGCGCTTGGCGCGCAGCCCTTGCTCGACCTCGGCATGCGCCTGGGCGAGGCCAGCGGCGCCGCGGTCGCCGTGCCGCTGCTGCGCTCGGCCTGCGCCCTGCACAACGGCATGGCCACCTTCGCTGAGGCGGGAGTGTCCGAGGCGGCCCTGCAACAGGCATGATGTGGGCCCCGACGAACCCATGCCGCGCACAAGGACCGGAGCCGATGCGATGAGTTCCAGCGCCACCCTGATCGACCTGCTGCGCCATGGCGACACCGGCCATCGCAGCTACCGCGGACAGCTCGACGACAGCCTGCTCGAACTGGGCTGGTGGCAGATGCGCGACGCGGTGCGTGGGCGCGAGTGGGACGTCGTGGTGAGTTCGCCGTTGCAGCGATGCGCCGCGTTCGCGCGCGATCTGTCGCAGTCGCGCGGGCTGCCGTTGGCATTGGAGCCGCGGCTGCGCGAATACCACTTCGGCGAGTGGCAGGGCCGGCCGGTCGACGCCATCGCCAACCACGAAGGCGAGGCGCTGGCGCGGTTCTGGGCCGACCCGGTCGCGTATCCGCCGCCCGGCGCGGAAACCTTCGCCGCGTTCGCCGCGCGCCTGACCGGCGCGCTCGCCGAGATCCTGCGCGAGTATCCCGGCCGCCGCGTGCTGGTGATCACTCACGGCGGCGTGATCCGCCTGCTGCGTTGCCTGGCCGCCGGCCGGCGTTACAACGAAATGCTCAACATCGACGTCGCCCACGCCTCGCTGCATCCGCTGTCGTGGCCGCCGGCCCCGGGCCACGCCAACGAATTCGCCTCGGCGCAGGCGTCCTTGCAAGAGCAGCAAGCGGACCCGGTCGACGGTTGATGCGCGCTTTACTGGCCGCGATCGGATTCCTGACCCGGGTTCCGGTGCCGGCGCGCGTGTTCGACGATCCCCAGGCGCAATCGCGCTCGCTGGCCTGGTATCCGGCCGCGGGCCTGTTGATCGGCCTGCTGCTGTGCGCACTGGCCTGGGCCCTGCAGACTCGGCCGCCGCCGATCTCGGCGGCGTTGCTGCTCGCGGCCTGGGTGGCATCGACCGGCGCCCTGCATCTGGACGGCCTCGCCGACAGCGCCGACGCCTGGGTCGGCGGCATGGGCGCCACGCCGGAGCAGACTCGCGAACGTACCCTGACCATCATGAAGGACCCACGCAGCGGCCCGGTCGGCGTGGTCGCGGTGGTGCTGGCGCTGCTGTTGAAGTTCGCCGCCCTGGCGAGCCTGCCGGCGCCGGCCTGGGTCGCCTTGCTGATCGCGCCGGTGCTGGCGCGCGCGGCCCTGACCTTGGCCTTCGTGAGCCTGCCGTACGTGCGCAGCGGCGGCCTCGGCCAGCGCCTGGTCGACGCGCCGCGCGCGGCCTGCCTCGTCGCGCTCGTCGCCAGCGCCGGGTTCTGCGCGATAGGCGGCTGGCGCGGGGGGCTGGCGCTTGCCGTCGCCGCGCTCGTGTTCGCTTACTGGCGCCATGCCTGCCTGCGGCGCCTGCAGGGCATGACCGGCGACACCTGCGGCGCGCTGACCGAACTCACCGAAGCCGCGGTGCTGGTCGCCCTGGCGCTGTCCTACTGACGGGCGCCGGCGCGGCCGATCCGGGGCGCCCGGTCCGGCCGGTTGCGAAAGCGCAAGATGTGAACCGCGGCGATGGCGCCGACCTGCCAGGCTCGACACCGATCCCATACCGTCCGCAAGGAGCACGGCCATGTCATCGGTCAAGCAGCACCCGAGCCAGGAACGCCCGAATCAGGAACGCCCGAGCCAGGAATGCCCGAGCCAGGAACGCAGCGGCCCCGCCTCGAAGGCCGGCACCCGCGATGTCCACCAGCGCCGCATCGACCGCGCGGTCGCCCTGATCGAGCAATCGATCGCGCGCGGCGAGGAGCCGCCCGAGTTGAACCGGCTCGCCGAGGCGGCCTCGTTCTCGCCGTTCCACTTCCATCGCGTTTATCGCGCGATGACCGGCGAGACCACCGGCCAGACCGTGGCGCGACTGCGCCTGTTGCAAGGGCTGCAGCTGCTCGCCAGCGCCGAGCGCAGCATCACCGACGCCGCGCTCGCGGTCGGCTACCACACCCCGCAGGCGTTCACCCGCGCGTTCCGCCAGAGCGTCGGCGGCACCCCGAGCGAGTTGCGCGCCGAACCCGAACGCCTGCGGCGCGAGATCGAACGCCTGTCGCTGCCGGCCGAGAGCGAGTCCGCGCAGTCGTCGCCGTTACGGGTCGAGGTGGTCAGCGTCGATCCCTTCCACGTGCTCGCCTTGCGCGTCACCGGCGCCTACCCGGAGCAGAACGACGGCTTCGGCCGCCTGTTCGGCTGGGCCGCCGAGCGCGGCCTGCTGGATACCCTGACCGGTCTGTTCGGCGTGCCCTGGGACGACCGCCGCGACACCCCGCCGCAGGCCTGCGCCTTCGATTGCATGATCGCCCTCGGCGCGCCGGTGCAACCCGACGCCGGCGACGGACTGCACACGATGCGATTGGGCGGCGGCCGCTACGCCCGCGTCCGTCACGTCGGCGCCTTCGACGGACTGGAGGCGCTGACCGATGCCTTGCTGGCGCGCTGGTTGCCCGACAGCGGCGAATCCTTGCGCGATGCGCCGCTGCACCACGAATATCTCGACGACCCCGACGAAGTGCCGGAGCCGCTGCTGCGCACCGATATCTACCTGCCGCTGCAGGATCGGGGTTGAGTCGCGGCGCAGCGCTGCGCTGAAGGGTTAGGAGCGGCGCAAGCCGCGACCGCGCAGTGACCCGCTGCGGCGACAGTGCCGGTCGCGAATCGAAATCCTGCCCATTCCTGTCATGCCGTTATGCATCCGATTGCGCGGTCATCGGGGCCGATGGCGGTCGCGGCTTGCGCCGCTCCTACAGAGGTCGCGACGCGGGTTTTGCATTACGCCGCGATCGCGGGCGATGACGATCGCGGCTTGCGCCGCTCCTGCCCCGAAGGCCTCGGGGCAGGCGCGACCGCCCGCGCTCAGGCCCCGGCGGCTTCCAGCCGGGCTTCCAATTCGGCGACCTTGGCTTCCAGCGCGGCGATGCGTTCGAGCAAGGCCGAGGAGGGGGCCGATGCGCCGCCTCCTTCATCGCCCGACCCGCCGCCGACATACACCGGTTCGCCGCTGAGCAAATGGCCGTAGCGGTCTTCGCGCTGCCCGCTCTGGCGCGGGATCACCCGCACGATGGCGGGGGTGTGCTGGGCCAGGCGCTCCAGCGCGTACTGCACGTCGCCGACTGATTCGAACTTGGCCATGCGTTCGCTGCGCGACAGCAGTTCGTGGGTGGTCTGCGGCCCGCGCAGCAGCAACAAGCCGAGCAGGGCGGTCTGCGGACGGGTCAGGTCGAGCACGGTGGCGGCGCGATGCGAATAGCGCTCGGCGCGCGAGCTGTGCTGCGACTTCACCCAGCCGCGCGTCTCCAGCCGGCGCAGGGCATTGGCGACCTCGCCCTGTTCCAGTTGCATCGTCGGTTCGCGCGCGGTCTTCTGGTTGCAGGCGGTGACGATGGCGTTGAGGGTCAGCGGATAAACGTCCGGAGTGGTCGCTTCCTTCTCGATCAGGCTGCCGATGATGCGCGCTTCGGCCGCGCTGAGTTGCGGGGTGGCGTCGGATGCGGCGTCGGTGCTGGAGTGGTCGGGCTCGCTCATGGTCGTTCTGGACTCGTGTCTGTTCGAAGCGGAAGAACCGCGCTCAGGTGAGCGCGGTCGAAGGCGGCAGCTGGCGCGCGCCGCGGTAGACCGGCGCGGCCATGACCATCTCGGCCAGGCTGTGGGCCAGCTCGCGCTCGGCCATCACCGCGCCGTCGGCGCCGTGCTCGAGCAGGTGCTTGACCTCGTTGTCGCTGTGGGCGCGGGCGACGATGCTCAGGGCCGGGTTGATCTCGCGCAGGCGGGCGATGATCTCGCCGGCTTCGAGCGCGTTCGGGATCGCCACCATCACCGTGGTCGCGCGTTCCGGCCGCGCTTCGCGCAGCACCCGCTCGTTGACCGCGTTGCCGAACACCGCCGGCAGTCCGGCGGCGCGCGCCTTGTCGACCAGGCTGTCCTCGCCGTCGATCACGACCAGCGGCACCTTGTGCTCGGTCAACAGGCGGCCGAGCTCGCTGCCGACCCGGCCGTAGCCGATCAGAATCACGTGTTGGTCGATATCGGCCGGCACCGGCGGCGCGATCGGGTCGATCCTCGCCTCGATCGCGGCCGCGGCCTCGCGCGCCTGCTTGCGGTCGAGCCAGGCGAACAGCAGCGGATTGACGATGATCGACAGCAGCGCGCCGGCGAGAATCAAGTCCTGGCCTTCCTTCGGCAGGATTTTCAGTTCCACGCCGAGGGTAGCGAGGATGAACGAGAACTCGCCGATCTGGGCCAGGCTGGCCGAGATCATGATCGCGGTCGAATTGGGTTTTCCGAACGCGCGCACGATGGCATAGGCAGCCACCGACTTGCCGATCACGATGATCGCGAAAGTGGCGACCACTTCCACCGGCCGTTCGACCAGGATCATCGGGTTGAACAACATGCCCACCGAGACGAAGAACAACACCGCGAACGCATCGCGCAGCGGCAGGGTCTCAGCGGCCGCCTGATGGCTGAACTCGGACTCGTTTAGCATCATCCCGGCGAAGAACGCGCCGAGCGCGAACGACACGCCGAACAGTTCGGCCGAACCGAACGCGACGCCGAGCGCTATCGCCAGCACGCACAGAGTGAACAACTCGCGCGAACCGGTGCCGGCCACGCGTTCGAGAATCCAGGGGATGACCCGGCGGCCGACGATCAGCATCACCGCGATGAACGCGCCGACCTTGGCCAGGGTGATGAAGAGTTGGCTCCACACTTCCGAGCCCTCGGTGGCTTCGCCCTTGAGCAGGCCCGACAGCGCCGGTAGCAAGACCAGCGCGAGCACCATCGCCAGGTCTTCGACGATCAGCCAGCCGACCGCGATGCGTCCCTTGGCGGTCTCGACCAACCGCCGTTCCTCGAGCGCGCGCAGCAGCACCACGGTACTGGCCACCGACAGCGCCAGGCCGAACACCAGGCCGGCGCCGTGGCTCCAGCCGAGCAGCCAGGCCAGGCCCCAGCCCAGCGCGGTGGCGGCGACGATCTGCACGATCGCGCCGGGCAAGGCGATGTTCTTGACCTCGAGCAGGTCGCGCAGGGAGAAATGCAGGCCGACGCCGAACATCAGCAGGATCACGCCGATTTCGGCCAATTGCGGCGCAAGGGTCTGGTCGCCGACGAAGCCCGGCGTGAAGGGTCCGGCGACGATGCCGGCGATGAGATAGCCCACCAGCGGCGACAGTCGCAGGCGTTGCGCGATGGCGCCGAAGATGAAGGCGAGTACGAAACCGGCTACCAGGATGGCGATCAGGGACGTGTGATGCATCGGCTCTCCTGTGATGTAGTCCTTTTAGGATGTGTCGCGAGGCCGTTGGATGCAAGTCTTTCTCGTTGTTGTGGCGCTTGCAAATGATTGTTTCTGAAACATTTTTACCCGTGGACAGGCAGGCGGCGCCGGTGCGGATACGTGTCGGAGACTTGCGCGCAAGGGGTGGTGCGGGTGTGACGGTCTGGCGGTCGGCGGGGATCGGTCCGTGTTCGCGGGAGGTGTAGGGATGAATGCGAGTTCAGCTGTGCGCGGGGCTTCGGAGTGATCGGGCGCGGATTTGCGCGAAATGGGGTGGTGGGGGCTGGGTTGCGCGCAGAGATAGCGAGGCCGTCGTCATCCGTGGACGCGGCGTGCCGTCGCCAGGTAGGAGCGGCGCAAGCCGCGGCCACGGGACGCACAGAGATGCCGGGGCCGTCGCCGTTCGTCGAAGCGGCGGGCCTTCGCCAGGGTAGGAGCGGCGCAAGCCGCGACATCGCTGTGGCGGTCTCGCGACGTCTCCCTCAGGCAAGATCAAGATCAAACCCAAAGCTTCCGCCACTAAAGCGGCGGGTTACTTTCTTTTGTCTGAAGCAACAAAAGAAAGGTAACCAAAGAAGTTGCTTTTCTTTGAATCAAGAGCCCGCACGAGCGATGCCGACGCAGGGATCTACATACGGGACATCCGTGTCCCGATGAAAGACGGCCTGCATCCTTGCAGGCCGCCCTCCGGGTCTTCTACGGTCTTTGCGAGTGCTCGGCTGCGCACAGCAACAGTAAAATCTTCATGGCAACGGCGCGGCAACGGAACCGCCAACTGCGACGTTGCTCTTGGGTAGGAGCGGCGCAAGCCGCGACCGCGGGCTTGCGGTCTCGCGGCGCATCGGCCAGGACCTGACGATCGTGCCATCGAGGGGCCGGTCGCTCTCGGGTTGAACAAACCCCACTATCAGAAAGGCCGCCCTGCGGCGGCCTCCCGATCGGATGCGGCGACCCTCGTCGCCGCTACCGGCTCACCAGTTGTACCCGACCTTGGCGTACGCGAACGCGCCGTTGAACCCGAACGGGGAATTGCCGCTATACGGCAGCTGCCCGCTTTCGCTGTTGGCGTAGATCGACTCGTCGGGGTATTCGTTGAGTACGTTGTCGCCGCCGACGGTGAACTCCCATCCGTCGACGGCGTAGGTCGCGGCGAGGTCGAGGGTCCATTTCGCGCGGTAGGTCTGGTCGCGCACGCCGCTGGGGTCGTCGTTGAAGGTATGGAACTCGCCGTAGCGGGTCGTGGTGGCGTCGAAGCGCCAGGGACCGGTGGTCCAGCTGCCGCCGAGGAAGAACTTGTCGCGCGGGGCGCCCCGGGTGATGCGGCCCTGTTCGACGCGGCCGATGCGCTGCAGGTTGACGCCGCCGGCGGTGAGCTCGGGCGGGTTGGGGGCGATGCGCTCCAGGGTGGTCTTGTTGCGGTTGTAGCCGGCGGTCAGGTCGATGGCGCCGGCGGCGAGCGACCATCGATAACTGCCGACGATGTCGATGCCGCGGGTGCGGGTGTCGACGGCGTTGGTGAAGTAACGGCCGCCGGTGATGCCGCGGTGGCCGCGCGCTTCCAGGAAACTCGCCACCGCCGGGCCGCGCAGGTTTTCCGAGAGGATGATGCGGTCGTCGATGTCGATCTGGTAGGCGTCGACGGTGATGTACAGCGATTCGACCGGCTGCAGTACCAGGCCCAGGCCGATGTTGGTCGACTCCTCGGCCTTCAGCGGCTCGGCGCCGAGCGCGATCGCGGCCGGGTCGTCGACGGCGAAGGTGCGGACCTGGAACGGAGTCGGGTCGCCCAGCACGATCACGGTCTGGGTCGATTGGTAGAACTGCTGTTGCAGCGACGGTGCGCGGAAGCCGGTCGACAGGGTGCCGCGCAGGGCGACCTTGTCGGTGAAGGCGTAACGCGCCGACAGCTTGCCCGAGGTGGTTTCGCCGAAATCGCTGTAGCGCTCGTAGCGCGCGGCGGCGCCGAGCGAGAGCTTGGCGGTCACGTCGGCTTCAAGGTCGGCATAGAACGAATGACTGTTGCGGTTGCGGCGGCTGGCGTCCGACGGGGTGAAGCCCGGGAACACTTGCGCGCCGGGCGCGCCGGGCTCGGGACCGGCGACATACGAGGCCGGTTCGCCGGGCGACTGGTTGAACTTCTCGCCGCGCCATTCGCCGCCGAAGGCCACGGTCAGCGGGTACTCGAGCCAGCCCACGTCGAAGGACTTGTTGAAGTCGGCGTTGAGCACGTTCTGGGTGACTTCGAGCGCGCCGATGTAGAAGTCGCGCGGCGAGGCCGCGCCGAGGGTGCGGTTGATGCTGTTGCGCACGTCGAAGTCGAGCTGATTCTGGCCGTAGTTGTAGCTCAGGTCGAGGTTCCAGCCGCCAGCGGTCTGGCCGCGCAGGCCGAGCACGAAGGCGCGGTCCTGGCTGACGTTGTCGATCTGCGGCAGGAAGCCGTCCGGGTACACCGAGCGGATGTTGTTGGGATTGCCGGGGGCGCGGAAGTAGCCGTTGGAGATGGCGCGGCGACGGCTGGCGGTGCCGAAGGAATAGAACTCGACCCCTTCGCTTGGGCTCCACGTTGCGTTGTAGGCCAGCGCGGCCTGGTCGATCTCCGGGTCGCCGTAGCGGTGCACCACCTTGCCGGGCGGGTTGCTGGTCGGGGTGACCGGGCCGAGGTAGGGGCGGGCGCGGTCGGTGTTGTCGCTGTGGCCGCCCTGGGCCGACAGGTGCACCGCACCGTTCTCGCCGAGCTGGAAGCCGGCGTCGCCGGACAGCTGGTACTGCTTGCCGTCGCCGGCGCTGTACTGGCCGTAGCGTGCGGCGACGCTGCCGCCGGTGCCGCGGCCCTTGAGCACGATGTTGACCACGCCGGCGATGGCGTCGGAGCCGTACTGCGCCGAGGCGCCGTCTCGCAGCACTTCGACGCGCTCGATCGCCGCAATCGGGATCGCGTTGAGGTCCACCGGCGAAGAGCCGCGGCCGATGCTGTCGTTGAGATTGATCAGCGAGGTCGTGTGGCGGCGCTTGCCGTTGACCAGCACCAGCACCTGGTCGGGGGCGAGGCCGCGCAGCTGCGCCGGGCGCACCGCATCGGTGGCATCGGTGATGGCCGGGCGCGGGAAGTTCAACGAGGGCAGGGCGCGCGACAGCGCGGTGGCCAGCTCGACCGTACCGGTGGCCTCCAGAGTCTGCGGGGTGATGATGTCGATCGGCGCGGTGGATTCGGCGACGGTACGGTCGCTGACCCGGGTGCCGGTGACAATCAGGGTGTCGAGGTTGGTCGGGTTGGCGGCGCCCGGGTCGGGAGCGGTCGAAGCCGGGGCGGCCGGGTCTTGCCCATCGGGGGCCTGGGCCCAGGCGGGAGCGGTGGCCAGGGCGATCGATACGGCGGTGCTGAGCACGGACAGGCGGCGGGACATGGGGGCTCCGGGCGGTCGAACGGGGGAACGTCAGGGCGAGCGCCGCCGCCACGGCCGGCGCGAGGGGCGCTTTGCCGCGGGAGGCGAGCTCGTTGACGCGTGGGGGCGGTCTGAGGCCGACGTCCCGATTATTCGACGGCCGCCCCGGCAACGGCCGAACTTGTGTTCATGAGCAAATACGGATCAGTCATGCGACCATATCCGCATGATTTCTTTCCGTGATTTCGCCATGCGGCGTGGCGAACGCCTGCTGCTGTCCAACGTAGACCTGACCCTGCACGCCGGCTGGCGGGTGGGCGTGATCGGCCGCAACGGCACCGGCAAGTCCTCGCTGTTCGCGGCGATCCAGGGCGAGGTCGAGGCCGACCGCGGCGACATCGACGTGCCCAACCGCGTGCGCATCGCCAGCGTGGCCCAGGAAACCCCGGCCCTGGACGATGCCGCGCTGGACTTCGTGCTGTCCGGCGACGCCAACGTTTACAAAGTCATCGTCGAGGAGCGCGAAGCGGTCGAGCGCGAGGACTGGGAAGCGGTCGCCGAGGCCCACCACCAGCTCGAAGAGCTCGGCGGCTACGACGCCACCGCGCGCGCCGGCAAGCTGCTGCACGGCCTGGGCTTTTCCGCCGATACCCACGAACGCGCGGTCAAGGAGTTCTCCGGCGGCTGGCGCGTGCGCCTGAACCTGGCGCGCGCGCTGATGACGCCGTCGGACCTGCTGCTGCTCGACGAGCCGACCAACCATTTGGACCTGGACGCGGTGCTGTGGCTGGAGCAGTGGTTGCTCAAGTACCCGGGCACCTTGCTGCTGATCTCGCACGACCGCGAGTTCCTCGACGAGGTCACCACCCACACCCTGCACCTGCACGACGGCAAGGCCAAGCTGTATACCGGCGATTACACCTCGTTCGAACGCCAGCGCGCCGAACACCTGCGCCTGCAGCAGATCACTCACGAAAAGCAGCAGGCCGAGCGCGCCCACCTGCAGAGCTTCATCGACCGTTTCAGCGCCAGCGCGGCCAAGGCCAAGCAGGCGCAGTCGCGGGTCAAGCGCCTGGCCAAGATGGTCGGCACCGAGGCGGTGCGGATGGAACGCGCGATGCGGATCGAGTTCCCGGCGCCGGCCAAGCTGCCGCACGCGTTGCTGCGCCTGATCCATGCCGATTGCGGTTACGGCGACCACGTGGTGCTGGACGACGTCAGTTTCATCCTCGAAGCCGGCGACCGCATCGCCTTGCTCGGCCCGAACGGCGCCGGCAAGTCGACACTGGTCAAGTCGCTGGTCGGCGAGCTGGAGTTGCTGACCGGCGAACGCGGCGGCCATCCGGACCTGCGCATCGGTTATTTCGCCCAGCACACGGTCGAATCGCTGCATGCCGGCGTCAGCCCGATCGACCACCTGGCCGAAATCGCTCCCGGCGTGCCGACCCAGCAGTTGCGCGACTTCCTCGGCAAGTGGAATTTCCCCGGCGACCGCGCCTTCGAATCGGTCGACGGTTTTTCCGGCGGCGAGCGCGCGCGCCTGGCCCTGGCGATGATCGCCTGGCGCAAGCCGAACGTGCTGCTGCTCGACGAACCGACCAACCACTTGGACCTGGACGTGCGCGAAGCGCTGGCCGAGGCCTTGTCGGATTTCGCCGGCGCGATCGTGCTGGTCTCGCACGACCGCCACTTGATCGGCCTGGTCTGCGAAACCTTCTGGCGCGTGGCCGACGGCGTCGCCCAGCCGTTCGACGGCGACCTCGACGCCTACGCGGTGTGGCTGCGCACCCGCGACAACAGCAACGACGGCAAGGGCGCGGCGGTGGCCAAGGCGGCCGCGCAGGCGACCGCGGCCGCGTCGGCCGCCAAGCAGGCTGCGGGCGGCAAGGGCGGTCGCAAGGTCAACCCGGTCAAGCTGGCGGAAGCGGAAAAGCGCGTGGCCGAGCTGGAATCCAAGTTGCACACCCTGGACATGGACCTGGCCGACCCGACCAAGTACGCCGGTGGCGGCGACAACGCCGCCGAGCTGGCCAAGCAGCGCGAGAAGGTTGCGGCGGAGTTGGCCCGGGCCGAGGCGGAGTGGATGGCGTTGTACGACGCGGCGTGAGGTTTCGCATCTGCGTTCGGGACGCCGCTCTTGTAGGAACGGCGTGGGCCGCGACCGCCATGCTTCGATCTCGCGTCATATTGGTAAGGCCTGTGTAGGAGCGACGTGAGTCGCGACCGCGGGACGCGCAGGAATGGCGAGGCCTTTGTCATTCGTCGAGACGTCGTGTTTGCGCCAGGGTAGGAGCGGCGCAAGCCGCGACCGCGCCGTTGCGGGCTCGCGGCGCATACTTCGTGGAAGATCAAGATCAAGATCAAACCCAGAGCTTCCGCCACTAAAGCGGCGGGTTACTTTCTTTTGTCTGAAGCAACAAAAGAAAGGTAACCAAAGAAAAATGCTTCTCTTTGAATCACCTGCCCGCACGTTCGGTGCCTCCGCGGGGATTTTTCATACGGGACCTCCCTGTCCCGATGAAAAACGGCCCGCATCCATGCGGGCCGCCCTCCGGGTCTTCTATGGCCTTCGCTAGTGCGGAACGGCGCACAGCAACAGCTGCGAAACGCTCGGCTGCGAGGCTTAAAGGGTAGGAGCGGCGCAAGCCGCGACCGCGCCGTTGCGGGCTCGCGGCGCATACTTCGTGGAAGATCAAGATCAAGATCAAACCCAGAGCTTCCGCCACTAAAGCGGCGGGTTACTTTCTTTTGTCTGAAGCAACAAAAGAAAGGTAACCAAAGAAAAATGCTTCTCTTTGAATCACCTGCCCGCACGTTCGGTGCCTCCGCGGTGATTTTTCATACGGGACCTCCCTGTCCCGATGAAAAACGGCCCGCATCCCTGCGGGCCGCCCTCCGGGTCTTCTATGGCCTTCGCTAGTGCGAATCGACGCACGGCAACGGCAACGGCAACAGCAAAGTCGTGGCGCCTACAGCAACGGCAGGGGCAGGGCAGAGCAAGGGCGGATCCTTCTCCCGCTTGCGGGAGAAGGTGGCGCGCAGCGCCGGATGAGGGCGGGCGCCATGTGAATCCGGCCCTTCGTCACCGGCGCCGACGGATCACGGCTCGGACGAGGCCTGGCAACGGCAGGAAACGGCGGCTTTGCCGGTAGCCGAGACCGCGCCGACCGGGGCCGGAGCGAACCCGCCGGGGCCTGAAACGAGCTCGATGCGGGTCCGATCAGAGGCCGCCGCGCCTTGCATCGCCGCGATCCGCCCCCACACTGCCAGTCCGTCGTCCCGAACTACAGTCACCGCCATGCCTATCTACGCCTTCCAGTGCAGCGCCTGCGGCCACGCCTTCGATCGTCTGCAGAAGCTGTCCGACGCCGACCCCACCGTCTGCCCCGAGTGCGGCGCCGAGAAAGTGGGGCGCCAGTTGACCGCGCCGCAGTTCCGCCTGGCCGGCGGCGGCTGGTACGAGACCGACTTCAAGAAGGACGGCGACAAGAAACGCAATCTGGCCGGCGAGGGCAGCTCCGGCGGCGCGTCTTCGGGCTCCGCCGCATCCGGCGGCGACAACAAGCCGGCCGAGAAGAAGGCCGAGGCCAAACCCGAGAAGAAGGCCGATACCGCGGCGGCCAGCAAGCCGGCGAGCGGCGGCGGGGCGAGCTGAGCTGAGCCCCGTCCGGGTCTTGATTGGATTCCCCTGGGGCGCCGCGAGGCGCCCCAGTGCGTTTCCGGGACTGCTTCGTCCTCGCCGGATGCCGCTTTGCGCCGAACAGCGACGGAGCGCGGCGGATGGTCTCGCGACCCTGGTCGCGCCTTCTTTACCCTCGGTTTTCTTGGATCGTCATCCCCGCGAAGGCGGGGACAAGGCTACAACGCGAGATCGGGCCGGGACTGTGGTCCGCCGTGAGGCCCCATGCCGGACGAGCCCGCGGAAAGAGTGCGGCCCGAGTTGGGGACTGCTGCGACGGCCCGACCGGGATCGAGCCGAGCGTCAAAACCAACCGTGGCTGCGGTACCAGGCGACGGTGTCGGCCACGGTTTGTTCGAGCGGCCTGAACTTCAGGGCCAGTTCGCGTTCGCTCTTGGCGTGATCGAAGTGGCTGCGCCCGGCTTCCTTGACCATCAACCGCACCGTGGCGAGGCTGAGCAGGATGGGACGGCCGCTGATGCGCGCATAGATTTCCTGCACCGCCGCCAGGGCGTACAGCAGCGGCAGGGGCAAGTCGCGCGTCGGCGTCTTGACTTCGGCGATCCTGCCCAGCACGGGAACGAGTTCGCGCATCGTCATATGCCGGCCGGCGGCCAGATACCGTTCGGCGCGCCTGCCGCGCATCGCCGCTGCGATATGCGCCTGCGCCACGTCGCGCGCATCGACCACCGAAAAGCTGCCGGGCACCAGCCCGGGCAACTTGCCCAGCACTACATCGTTGACGAACTGGCCCGACGAGGTGGGGCCGATATCGGCCGGTCCCCACATCCAGCCGGGCAGCACCAGGCTCGCGTGCATGTCCGGATGCAGCGCCAGAAAGCGCAGCACCGCCTGGTCGGCCAGTATCTTGCTGCGGTAGTAGTCGTCGGCATCGCCCAGCTCGCGCAGGCAGGTTTCGTCGATCGGAGTGCCCGGCGCGCCGTTGAGCACGCCGATCGACGAGGTCTGGACGAACCGGCGCACGCCCGCGGCGTACGCGCGCTCGATCAGCGATTCGGTCCCCTCTACGTTGATGCGCTTGAGCTGTTGCCAGTGCCGGCCGCCCTTGTAGTTGTCGCGAAAGAAGGCCGCCGTATGGAACACGACATCGCAGCCCAGCAGTGCGGCGGCGAAGGCGGGTACATCGGCCATGTCGCCCAGGACGAGCTCGACCCCCGCCAACCCGGCGAATTGCTGCTTGCCCTTGTCCAGCGAGCGGACCAGTGCCTTGACCTGGGCGCCCTGCGCGATCAGCTCGCGCACGAGGTTGTTGCCGAGCAGGCCGGTCGCGCCGGTGACGAACGCGGACGTCAGTTGGGGAGCACTTTGCATGGCGGATGAAATTCAAAATTCAATTGAAATTTAATCTGCCTGGAGTGATTTTGGATGTCAAGCGATATCTGAGTTGCAGACGATCGGCAGTCGTGTGATCTTTGGCGCATGAGCGAACCCATGCCGAAGAAGCGGCTGAGCCGCGAGGAAAGCCAGGCGCAGACCCGCGCGCGACTGATCGAAACCGCGCGGCAGCTGTTCGTCGCGAACGGATACGCAGGCACCTCGATCCGCGACATCGCCGACCGGGCGGGTTATTCGCAGGGCGCCTTCTACTCGAACTTCGCCAGCAAGGAGGAGGTCCTGCTGGAGCTGCTGCGAGGTCACATGGAGGCCGAAGCCGCACAACTTTCCGAGCTCATGGACAGCGGCGGGCGTACGCCCGAGCGGATATTCGGCGAGCTCGAGTCCTGGGCCGCCACCCTCAACCGCGACGTCGGCTGGTGCGTGCTGTCGATCGAACTGCAGTTGCACGCCAGGCGCAGCCCGACCTTCGCCGACAAGTACCAGCGTGTCTGGGATGCGCACCGGGCCGGGCTCGGCGGCGTGATCGGCAAGTTGTTCGCCGCCCTCGGGCGCCGGCCGCCGGCCGAACCCGAGGAACTGGCCGCGGCGTTCATGGCCTTGGCTCACGGCTTGGCGCTGCAAGGCGCGCGGCCCCGGCCCGATCCGTCGGGCCGGTTGATTCTGCTGTTTCTGCGCGGGCTGATTGCGAACGCCGAACCGGTCGACAGCGCGTCGGCTGCCTGACCCGGGCGCGTTGGATCCGGCTGCGCCTGGTGTCGTGCGGCGTCGTGCGGCGTTGCCTCGCGGCCGCTTTCGGCTCCCGGGCTAGCGCGAACCAGCGGCCCGGCCGTTTCTGCCCTACGCTCCGGCGAACGCATGCCGCTCCCGCCGTGCACTAGAATGACCGGTTCCGGCCCCGGCCGGCGAGGTGTTTCCGGCCCGGCGCCCGCGCCGCGGCCCGGCCCAGGCCCCTCCTGCGACAAACCCCCACGATCCAGCGTTCGACCAATCGGAGTTTTCATGCGTACCCATTTCTGCGGCCTCGTCGACGAGGCGCTGATCGGCCAGACCGTCACCCTGTGCGGCTGGGTCAACACCAATCGCGTCCAAAGCCACGTGGTGTTCACCGATCTGCGCGATCACGAGGGCGTGGTGCAGATCGTCGTCGACTCCGATACCGCCGAGCTGTTCAAGACCGCCGGCGATCTGAGCGTGGAGAGCTGCGTGCGGGTGACCGGCACGGTGCGCGCGCGCCAGGCCGCCAACGAAAAGATCCGCAGCGGCAAGGTCGAAGTGCTGGCGGCGACGATCGAGGTGCTCAACAAGGCCGAGCCGCTGCCGTTCCACGCGCACGAGAACGCCGGCGAGGAAACCCGCCTGACCTACCGCTACCTCGACCTGCGCCGCCCCGAGATGCAGAAGATGATGCGCACCCGCATCCGCCTGGTGCAGTCGCTGCGCCGCTGGCTCGATGCGCGCGGCTTCCAGGACATCGAGACCCCGATCCTGACCAAGGCCACGCCGGAAGGCGCGCGCGACTTCCTGGTGCCGGCGCGCATGCATCCGGGCGAGTTCTACGCCCTGCCGCAGTCGCCGCAGTTGTTCAAGCAGATCCTGATGGTGGCCGGATTCGACCGTTACTACCAGATCGCGCGCTGCTTCCGCGACGAAGCCCTGCGCGCAGACCGCCAGCTCGAATTCACCCAGCTCGACATGGAGTTCGCCTGGGTCTCCGAGCGCGACGTGCAGGACACCGTCGAGGACATGATCCGGGTGGTGTTCAAGGAAACCATCGGGGTCGAACTCGATGCGCAGTTCCCGCGCATGACCTATGCCGAAGCCATGCGCCGATACGGTTCGGACAAGCCCGACCTGCGCATCGACCTGGAATTCGTCGACATCGCCGAACTGGTCAAGCAGTGCGAGTTCAAGGTCTTCACCGACTGGGCCAACCACGCCGACGGCCGCGTCGTCGCCTTGCGCGCCCCCGGCGCGGCCGGCTGGTCGCGCAAGCAGATCGACGAGTGCGGCGCGCACGCGGCCAAGTACGGCGCCAAGGGCCTGGCCTGGATGAAGATCGAAGACGCGTCGAAGGGCCGCGACGGCATCAATTCGCCGATCGCCAAGTTCCTCGACGACGCCACTCTGGCCAAGATCGTTGAGCTCAGCGGCGCCCAGAGCGGCGACGCGATCTTCTTCGGCGCGGCCGATTACAAGACCGCCAGCGATTTCATGGGCGCGCTGCGGCTCAAGCTCGGCAAGGACCTGGGCCTGGTCGCCGAGGGCTGGAAGCCGCTGTGGGTCACCGATTTTCCGATGTTCGAGTGGGACGAACAAGCGCAGCGCTACGTCGCCCTGCATCACCCCTTCACCGCGCCCGCGGTCGACGACATCGCCGACCTGCGCGCCAACGCCAAGACCGCGGTTTCGCGCGGCTACGACATGGTGCTCAACGGCAACGAGATCGGCGGCGGTTCGATCCGCATCTACCGCCCGCAGATGCAGTCGGCGGTGTTCGACCTGCTCGGCATCGGCGCCGAAGAAGCCGAGGCCAAGTTCGGCTTCCTGCTCGACGCGCTCAAGTACGGCGCGCCGCCGCACGGCGGCATCGCCTTCGGCATCGACCGCATCGCCGCGCTGATGGGCGGCACCGAGTCGATCCGCGACGTCATCGCGTTTCCGAAGACCACCACCGCGCAGTGCCTGATGACCGGCGCGCCGTCGCCGATCCCGGATGCGCAGCTGGCCGAAGTGCACGTAATGGTGCGTCCGAAGCAAGACCCGGCCTGACCGGTCGCAGTGCCGGGCTCGTCGAGCCCGGTTCCCGCGGCGCGCGGGATCGTCGCGCGCCGCTGCAGGTCGCTGGTTTCCTCCGCCTGCGGGATGCGCCTGTCGGGGCTGCCGAGTGAGGTTGTGCCGGTCATCGGCCCCCGCCAGCTTGTTTGCGTTGCCGCTCCATCGTTACCGTCCGCCGTACCGCGAGGCCTTATGACGAACGCCGCACCGACCTTTTCCATCCGCCGCGCCGGCGTCGACGAAGCGCCAACCGTCGCCGACATCGCCAGCCGCACCTTCGTCGAGACCTTCGGCCACCTGTACCCGCCTGAAGACCTGCAAGCATTCCTGCTCGACAGCTATTCGGTCGAGAAACAGGCCGTGATCCTGTCGCACCCGGACTACGCGGTCTTCCTGCTCGAACGCGACGGCGTCGTCGTGGGCCATGCCGCGGCCGGCCCCTGCGGCCTGCCGCATCCGGACGTGGCCGAAGGCGACGGCGAGCTCAAGCGGCTGTACGTATTGCGCGAAGCGCAGAACGGCGGCTGGGGCGCACGTTTGTTCGACACCGTGTTCGATTGGCTGCAGCGCGATGGCCCGCGGACCCTGTGGATCGGCGTGTGGTCGGAGAACCTGGGCGCGCAGCGGTTCTATAGCCGGTACGGCTTCGAGAAGGTGGGGCATTACGACTTCATCGTCGGCAACACGCGAGACCATGAATTCATTCTGCGGCGCGATGCGGTGGCGGTTTCGGGGTGAGACAGGCGGCGGTCTTGCGGCGCCTCTCTCATCTAATAGATCAAGATCAATATCAAACCCAAAGCTTCCGCCACTAAAGCGGCGGGTTACTTTCTTTTGTCTAAAGCAACAAAAGAAAGGTAACCAAAGAAAAGTGCTTTGTTTTGAATCAAGTGCCCGCGCGATCGTCGCATACGCAGGGATTTTTCATACGGGACATCCCTGTCCCGATGAAAAACGGCCCGCATCCTTGCGGGCCGCCCTCCGGGTCTTCAATTGCCTTCGCTAGTGCGCAGCGGCGCAATGCAACGACAAAATCTTCGCGCCGCGAGACCAGTGCAGCGAGGTCGCGGCTTGCGTCGCTCCTACCCTGACGGGCTGCGGCCGGTGTCGGCACGAGATCGAGGTGGCGCGGTCGCGACTCACGTCGCTCCTACAGAGGTTTTGCGAGTGCGAAGCGAGATTGAAGCATGGTGGTCGCGGCTTGCGCCGCTCCTGCCCTGGCGATAATCCGCCGGTTCTGCGAATGGCGATAGCCTCGCTGCCTCTCCGCCCCCTGCGGTCGCGGCTTACCTCGCTCCCACAGGGGTAGGTTCGCGGCGCCGCTGTCTCTACACGCATATCGCCAACCGCCAACCGCAACCCGCAACCCGCACCCGCCAAAACAAAACGGCCTCCCCGCCGAAACGGGAAGGCCGCATCGAAACGCCGATGCTCAGCGCTGGTCGAGCAACACGTTCAACGTGGTCGCATCGAGCGCACCCTGTTTCTGGCCGAGCTTGAGCAGCATCGCTTCCAGGTCGCCGGCGGCCGCCGACTGGCGGGTGGTCGCCGTCGCGGCTTTCATGGCGGTGGCCGGTGCGGTGTCGACGCGCACTTGCCGGCCCTTGATCAGCAACGGCTGCGGCTTCGCTTTAGCGGACGAGCCGCCGACGTGTTCGAGCAGGATGCCGTTGTAGCCGAGCACCGGCTCGGCCGCGGCGCCGGTCTTGGCCGGGGCGGCCAGGGCATCGGCCAGGCGGGTTTCGATCGCGCGCAGGGCGGCCGGGTCGGTCACGGTCACCACCGGGTTCGGGCGGCCCGAATACACCAGGTAGGTGATCTGCAGGCCCGGCGCTTCGGCGGCGAGGGCGAAGCCCGGCGCGGCCAGCAGGGCCAGGCCGGTCAACAGGGTTTTCAGCGAAAGCTTGGTCATGGCGATTCCCAGGGTGGACGCAGGCTTAGTTGACTTGTTCATGGCCGGTGCCCTCCACGTTGTCGGACCAGACCCGGAAGAAACCGCAGAAATCGGTGTAGGCGCCGCGGTTGGCGGTGCGCGGGTCGGTGATTTCGTTGCCGGAATTGTCGCGGTTGGTGGCGGAGGTCTGGCCGGGCTTGTGGGTCCACTTGCCGTTGGCGTCGCGGCGGTACCAGTGATAGTCGTAATTGGGCCCGACCACCAGTGCGGCGATGTTCTTGTAGCTGGAAGCGTTGATGTCGCTGACCGGCTCCAGGCCGTCGCGCACCGCGGCGGCGTGCACGGCGGCGCAGCTGATCGAGCTGTACATCGAGCCGGCGGCGCGGCCGGGTTGGGCGAAGGTGTTGGTGGCTTTGTTGTTGGCGTAGTTGTAGCAGTTGTTGTAGCGCTTACGGGTGGCGTCGTCGTTCCAGTAGGCCGGCTGGAAAACGGTGCGGCCCGGCGCCATCAGGTCGCCGAGGCCGCCGCTGGCGTCGGCCGGGATCGCGCGGTTGTAGACCAGCACTTCGTCGGCGCGGTCGTTGAAGCGATAGGACGGGCTGTCCTTGTGCCCGCCGATCAGGAATGGCCGGTCGCCGTTGTCGATGTTGGCCGCGATCGGGGTCGGCTGGGCGGTGGTGCGGCGGCCGTCGATGTAGAACGAGATCGTGTTCGGCGCGGTGCTGCGGTTGACCACCGCGGCGATGTGGTGCCAGCGGTTCGGCGCCAGCGCCAGGCTGCCATCGGAGACGTAGTTGGCCCAGGTGCTGCCGTCGTTGAGTTGCAGCAGCACGTTGCGGCCCTGATCGACGCCGAACGAGTAGCCGCGGCCGACGCCGCTGGCGCGGTTCTCGACCAGGGTCTTGACGATCGAGGAGCCGGGATTGGCCATGCGTACCCATGCGGCCACGGTGAAGCTGCCGGTGCCGAAGTTGAGGTTCGACGAATTGGGCACTTCGACGTACTTGCCGGCGCTGAAGTCGGCGCCGGCGTTGAGCCAGCCGTAGCTCGACGCGGCGCCGCCCACGACCAGGCCGTTGCGGCCGAAACCGCTGGTGTCGTAAGCGGTGTTGCCGGACAACTCCAGATGCCATTCGCCGACCAGGCCTTGGGTGACCCGCGGCGGCGCGGCGTGTGCGGCGAAGCAGGGCGCGAGCGCGACGCTCAGCGCCAGGAACCATGACGATCGTTTCATACCGACTCCCTGGTGATTTGGCCCCGATGGGCGTCGGGGAATCTAGGGGCAGGCCGGGTCCGCGAACGTGACTGCGCCCGCGGATCGCGCGGGCGCAGGCGTATGGAGCGAGGGCGCTTACGCGCTTATGTGAGCGGCGCCGGGTCGGTTCCGGACTCCGGGCGTGAATGCCTGCGCCAGGATTCGATGCAGGGCGGGGCGAGGTTCAGGGTATGAACGCCGGGCCGCGCGTTCAAAGGCCGGTCGCCGCCGCGGCGACGGTCACCGTGCCGAGCGTCAGTCGGCCGGCGGCGTCGCGGCCTGTGTTCTGCGGTTTGATCGCCGGCCGGCCGGGCCAGCTGTCGGCGATCGCCAGGCGCAGCGAATAGCTGCCCGGCGCGAGCGTGGCCGGCACCTGCGCGGTGGCGTCGATCAGCGCCGGCACGGTGTTCGGCATCAAGGCGTTCAAGGGATAGTCGAAGGCGGCCTTGGCGCGGGTGGTGCCGCCGGCGTCGACCCAATGCAGTTCGGTCTGATAGACCTGGTACAGCGGCGCCGAACCGGTGTTCTCGACGCTCAGCTTGAGCGGGATCGCCGCACCGGCCCGCATGCTGTCGGGCCAGTTGACCTGGCGCACGGTGAACTCGTAGCCGAGCGCGCGCTTGACCTTGAGCATGTTGGCCTTGAACGTCGACGGCTTGCCCGCCGGATCGACCTCATGCTGGCCGGCCGGGCCGAGCCAGGTGAAGTGGTACTCGCGCAGCAGGGTCAGGATGTCGTTGGTGCGTCCGGTCCAGGTGGCCTTTTGGCCGTTGTTCGGGCTTTCGCCGCCGATCGGGTTGAACTTCCAGTTGCCGCGCGCGGCGGTGGCGTCGTTGCGGAAACCCCACTCCAGGTTGTGCCAGCCGCTGTCGTCGCACTCGGGCAGCCGGGTCGCGAACCTGTTGCACATCGCGGTGAACGACGGGAAGTAGTCTTCGCTGAAGCCGAACTGGGTGCCGCCGACGTCGGACTGGCGCGCGTAGCGGCTGTGCACCGGCGTTTGCTGGAACGCCGCGGCATAAGCATCGCGCACCACGCTGCGGGTGGTCGCGTCGGGCTCCCAACTGTCGCAGCCGGCGGTGTGCCACTCGCCCCAAAAGCCGAGCAGGCCGACGTGCACCGCGGTGATGCGCGGGTCGCCGTCGTAGCGGCGCCCGAACGCCTGCACGAACTGCACCAGTTGCTGGCGCATCGCCGGCGTGTTGTAGATCGGCGCGCGGCCGGGGCCGACGTCGTCGCACTGGGTCTGGCTGTAGTTGTGGAACTGGATGCTCACCGGCGCCAGTTCGAGGAACTTCGGATAGGCGCGCAGCGGCTCGGCTTCGTTGCGGTAGAAGTAGCCGATGTTGTTGGCCACGCTGTCGGGATAGTCGGCGACCGGGCGCAGCACGAAGGTGGCGTTGGGGTTTTCGTCGAGGATCGGCTTCAGGTGGTTGGTTTCGAACCGGTCCCAGTCGAACTGCTCGTCGGCGGTTTCGATTTCGCGCCACGGGACGTAGATCTGATAGATCGATGCGCCGTAGTGGTTGTCGGGCAGACCGCCGTCGGCGACGGCGGTGCTGCCCCAAAGCAGGAAGCCGCGATGCGGGTTGGACAGATCGTTGTTGCTTTGGCTGGGACGCAGCTCGCCTGAACATGCGGGCGCTGCGGGAAACATGGCGACCGCGGCGAGCAGCGCCGAGGCCAACACGTTGACGACGGGCAAGGCAGGGTGCCGCAAGGTCATACCGGCTTCCGAAAGAGCGGGGGGAGGTGCGGCGAATCCTGGGGGCTGCGAACACGCGCAGGATTGGCTCGCCGTCACACTCTGGCGGCGATCGTGTTTTTATCTTCGACTTTGTTGAGATGAGTCGCGGTTTCGCGATGGGATAGGGCTGGATCTGTATTGACGGGTTCCGATTTGGACCACTCCGTCGCAGCCGCAGGCGGGGCAACGCACGGTTCGGCGGGCATCGGCATCCTCGAACTGTGATGTCCGGCGGTCTTCGGTGAACATTCGTGGTGGCGCTCTGGCTTAGCCTGCAAGCGCGGACATGCAGTCCGCGGCACACACAAGGAGAGGTCAGATGCTTCGTACCCGTAAAGCGGTATTCACGGCAGCGTTGTTGTTGGGACTGGTGGCGGTGGCGGGCTCGGCGTTCGCGCGCTACCCGATCCTCGGCGTCGAATGGGCCGAGTGGACGCGTTACGACAGCAGCGGCAACGCCATCGGCGGCGGCCGCATCGAATGCGACGGCTACGTACAGACCTGGGGCGCGGCCGGCGCGCCGACCGGTCTGACCTTGCACCGCTGCTGATCGGCCCGATGCCGCCGCACGGCCCCCGGGGCTGCGCGGCGGCATCGCTGAATGCCGTCTGGCGCTCATCGACGCGGTTATCGCCGCGCGCTTGGATTCGCCGGCGACGACGGCCATATTCGCGGCATGGACAGCCGCAGCGACACGGACCCCCACAAGACCGCCGAACCCGCCGCAGCGCGCGCCGCCAGACCGCGCGGGCCGCGCCGGGTGCTGTTGCTGCACGGCATCTGGATGCCCGGGGCGTCGATGGCCTGGCTCGGCGCGCGCCTGAAGGCAGCCGGCTTCGAACCCGAGGTCTTCGCCTATGCCGGCGCCGCCGCCGGCCCCGAGGCCTCGGTCGCGCGCCTGGCGGCGCGCCTGGATACGCCCTGCCACGTGCTGGCGCACAGCCTCGGCGGTCTGATCGTCCTCGACGCCCTGCGCGAGCGGCCGCAGCTGCCGGTGCGGCGCGTGGTCTGCCTGGGCACCCCGCTGTGCGGCAGCGCCGCCGCCGGCGGCCTGGCCCGCAAGGCCTGGAGCGCGGCGGTGCTCGGCCGCGCCGCCGAAGTGCTCCAACGCGGTTGCCCGCCATGGCGCGGCGCGGCCGAGGTCGGGCTGATCGCCGGCCGCACCCCGCACGGGCTGGGGCGCTTCTTCGGCCGTTTCGAGGGCGAAAACGACGGCACCGTGGCGGTCGCCGAGACCCGCCTGCCGGGCCTGCGCGACCACACGGTCATCGACGCCAGCCACAGCGGCCTGCTGTTTTCGGCGCAGGCGGCGCGGCTGGCCGAGGGGTTTTTCCGGCGCGGCCGGTTCGGCGACTGAGCCGGGCGACCGAGCGATCGCTCAGCCGGGCAGAGCGCCCAAACGGCCCGAAGCGGGCCGATCGCCGACGATTGTCGTCCGGGCCGCCGGCGGGCGGGCACGATCGAGTAAAATCGCCGGCTTGTTCAGACAACACGTCCGGTTATCGCCATGGGTAGAGGTCCGTCGATTGAGGCACGCAAGAACGCCGAGGATGCGCGGCGCGGGAAGATCTTCACCAAGATCATCCGCGAGATCAGCGTGGCGGCGCGTTCGGGCGGCGGCGATCCCAACAGCAATCCGCGCCTGCGCAGCGCCATCGACAAGGGCCTGTCGGCGAACATGACCAAGGACGTCATCGAGCGCGCCATCAAGAAGGCGACCGGTGCGCTGGAAGGCGTCGAGTACGAAGAAATCCGCTACGAGGGCTATGCCCCGGGCGGCGTGGCGGTGATCGTCGACTGCCTGACCGACAACAAGGTCCGCACCGTCGCCGACGTGCGCCATGCCTTCGGCAAGTTCGGCGGCAACCTCGGCACCGACGGCTCGGTGTCCTTCATGTTCGCCAAGCGCGGCGTGCTGTGGTTCGAGGCCGGCGCCGACGAGGAGCGCATCACCGAGGTCGCCATCGAAGCCGGTGCCGACGACGTGGTGGTCTATCCGGAAGACGGCTCGATCGACGTGCTGACCAGCGCCGAAGCGTTTGCCCAGGTCAAGGCCGCGATGGACGCCGCCGGCCTGGTCGCCGGCCAGGCCGAAGTCACCCTGCGCGCCGACAACAACATCGCCGTGACCGGGGAGACCGCCCAGCAGGTGGTCAAGCTGCTGAACTGGCTGGAAGACCTCGACGACGTCCAGAACGTCTACTCGAACGCCGATCTGGACGAGGACGCTTACGCATAACGCGTAAGCTGTCGCCGTGACTAGAATCCTTGGGATCGACCCCGGTTCGCAGCGGACCGGCCTCGGCGTGATCGACGTCGCGGCCGACGGACGCTGCGTGTACGTGCACGCGCAAGCGCTCAAGCTGCTCGACGCCGAGGATTTCCCCTCGCGCCTGGGCCTGCTGTGCGAGGGCCTGGAAGCGGTGCTCGACGAGTACCGACCCGACCAGGTCGCGATCGAGACCGTGTTCATGGACAAGTCGGCCACCTCCGCGCTGAAGCTCGGCCATGCCCGCGGCGCCGCACTGGCGACCGTGGTGCGCCGGCGCATCGCCATCAGCGAGTACGCGCCGCGCCTGATCAAGCAGTCGCTGGTGGGCCGCGGCGCGGCCGACAAGCAGCAGGTCCAGCACATGGTGCGGCTGTTGCTGAATCTTCCCGAAGTGAAGCTGCAGGCCGACGCCGCCGATGCGCTTGCGGTGGCCCTGACCCATGCCCACATGAGTGCTACGGCGCTGCGCACCGGCATCGCGACCCACCAGTTGCGCAGGCGCGGGGCGTGAACCCGGCCCGCGCCACAGGCCCGGCCGCGCACGGGGCAGGGAGCTGCGCCCGCACCCGCGTTCCGTCCGACATGCCGCCTTCGTCTTCGCATCGTCCCAGCCCGCTTCGCGCCCGGCCGTTTTACCGGTGCGCGTGGCCAGCCGTTTCCGGAGCTCCACAGTGATCGGTCGTCTTAGAGGCACCCTGATCCACAAGCAGCCGCCGTGGCTCATCGTGGACGTCAACGGCGTCGGCTACGAGCTCGAAGCGCCGATGAGCACGTTCTACGACCTGCCCGAGCTCGGCCGCGAAGTGTCCTTGTTCACCCACTATGCGCAGAAGGAAGACAGCGTCTCGCTGTACGGCTTCCTGCGCGAGGCCGAGCGGCGTCTGTTCCGCGACGTGCAGCGGGTCAGCGGCATCGGCGCCAAGATCGCCCTGGCGGTGCTGTCGGGGGTGCCGGTCGAGGAATTCGCGCGCCTGGTCCAGACCGGCGACGTCACCGCGCTGACCCGGATCCCGGGCATCGGCAAGAAGACCGCCGAGCGCATGGTCGTCGAGCTGCGCGATCGCGCCGCCGATCTGGCCGGCCTCGGCGCGCCCACGCTCGGTTCCAGCGGGGTTCCCGCCGATCCGCAGAGCGAGGCCACCATCGCCCTGCAGCAGCTGGGCTACAAACCGGCCGAGGCCGCGCGCATGGCGCGCGAGGCCACCGCCGCCGGCGACGATGCAGCCGCCATCATCCGCAAAGCGCTAAAGTCCGCGCTTCGTTGAGCCAAGGCGGGTTACCGCCACGGAACCACGCGACATGTCCTCCACTGTTCCCTCTTCCCAAGGCAAGCACGCTCACGGCCATTCGGCCGGGAACGGGCAAGACTCAGGCCATCACGGCTCCAAGAAGGGGTTGCCCGGGCTGGTCGTGGGCGCCATCGGGGTGGTTTTCGGCGACATCGGCACCAGCCCGCTGTACACGCTGAAAGAGGCGTTTTCGCCGCATTTCGGCCTGACCGGCAATCACGACACGGTGCTCGGCATCCTGTCGCTGGTGTTCTGGGCGCTGATGATCGTGGTCACCCTGAAATACGTGACCATCATCATGCGCGCCGACAACGAAGGCGAAGGCGGGATCATGGCGCTGATGACCCTGGCCCAGCGCACTCTGGCCAAGGGCGGGCGCTCGGCCTACGTGGTCGGCATCCTGGGCATCTTCGGCGCCTCGCTGTTCTTCGGCGACAGCGTCATCACCCCGGCGATCTCGGTGCTCGGCGCGGTCGAGGGCCTGGAAGTCGCCGCGCCCGGCCTGCACCGTTTCATCGTGCCGATCACCGTGTTGATCCTGGTGATGGTGTTCCTGGCCCAGCGCTTCGGCACCGAAAAGGTCGGCAAGGTGTTCGGGCCGATCACCATGCTGTGGTTCCTCTCGCTCGCCGCGATCGGCATTTACAACATCGTCCAGGCGCCGGAGGTGTTCAAGGCGCTGGACCCGCGCTGGGGCGTGCGCTTCTTCGTCGAGCACGGCTCGCATTCGGTGCTGATCCTCGGCGCGGTGGTGCTGGCGGTCACCGGCGGCGAGGCGCTGTACGCCGACATGGGCCACTTCGGCGCGCGTCCGATCCGCTATGCCTGGTACACCATGGTGCTGCCCTGCCTGATGCTGAACTACCTCGGCCAGGGCGCGTTCGTGCTGCACCACCCCGAAGCGGTCAAGAACCCGTTCTTCGAGGCGGTGCCGGCCTGGGCGCTGTACCCGATGATCGTGCTGGCGACGATGGCGGCGGTGATCGCCTCGCAGGCGGTCATCACCGGCGCCTATTCGGTCGCGCGCCAGGCGATGCAGCTGGGCTACATCCCGCGCATGCAGATCAAGCACACCTCCAGCGACACCATCGGCCAGATCTACGTGCCGTACATCAACTGGATCCTGGCGATCACGGTGATCGCGGTGGTGCTGGCCTTCCGCAGCTCGACCGCGCTGGCGACGGCCTACGGCATCTCGGTCTCGGCGACGATGCTGATCGACACCCTGCTGCTGGCGCTGGTCGCGCGCGCGCTGTGGCCGCGCTGGCGCAAGTGGGTGCTGCCGTTGTGCGTGGTGTTCTTCGTCGTCGATGTCGGCTTCGTCATCGCCAACGGCGCCAAGTTCTTCCAGGGCGCGTGGTTCCCGGTGGTGCTGGGCCTGGTGGTGTTCACCCTGCTGCGCACCTGGCGCCGCGGCCGCGAGCTTTTGCACGAGGAAGTGCGCAAGGAAGGCATCCAGCTCGGCAGCTTCCTGCCCGGCCTGATGCTGGCGCCGCCGGTGCGCGTGCCCGGCACCGCGATCTTCATGACCGCCGACAAGGGCGTGGTGCCGCATGCCTTGCTGCACAACCTCAAGCACAACAAGGTGCTGCACGAGCGCAACGTGTTCCTGACCGTGGAAACGCTGGGCATTCCGTACGCGCCGCGCGAGAAGCGCCTGAAGATCGAGGCGATCGGCAACGACTTCTACCGGGTGCTGATCCGCTTCGGCTTCATGGAAGTGCCCGACGTGCCGCTGGCGCTGATGCGCTCCTGCGACGCCGGCGGCATCTATTTCGACCCGATGGACACCACCTATTTCGCCAGCCGCGAAACCGTGGTCGCCAGCCGTCACCGCGGCATGCCGATCTGGCGCGACCGTTTGTTCGCCTTCATGCACCGCAACGCGGCGCCGGCGACCGGTTTCTTCCGCATTCCGGGCAACCGCCTGGTCGAACTCGGCGCCCAGGTCGAAATCTGATCGGACGCAGGCGCACCGGCCGCACCGGTGCGTGACCTTCTTGGCAATCCCCGCCACGGGAACACAGCGATGTCCGTGGCGGGCCGGGAAATAAGCGTTCCACGCCTGCCGCTGCGCGGCGCGGCGCGCCGGACTAGCCTGCCGTCGACCTAACCGACTGCGAGGCTTTGCGATGTCGAAACAACGCGCGTTCGTGATCCAGCAACAAGCCGCCGAAACCATCGCCGGCAACGGCACCCAGTTGTGGTTGCTGGCCGACGCCAGCGACTGCTGCGGCGCGCTCGGCGCCAACCGCCTGCGCCTGGAAGCCGGCGCCGCCGGCGCCAGGCCGCATCATCACAAGCGTTCGAGCGAAGCGTTTTACGTGCTCGACGGCGCGCTGGAGATGATCATCGACGGCGAGGCCGTGACCGTCGAGAAGGGCGGTTACGCGGTGATCCCGCCCGGCGTCGTGCATTCCTTCGGTGCCGGCGCGGGCCAGGTGGCCGACGTATTCATCACCCTGACCCCTGGCATCGACCGTTTCGACTACTTCCGCATGCTGCCGAGCATCATGCGGGGCGAAGTCGACCCCGAGCGCCTGGCCGAAGTGCACGATCGCTACGACGTGCATTTCGCTTGAAGGACGTACTGAACTTCCGCTTCGCCGATGCGTTTGCCCCTCTGGACAGGACAGGGGGGCTTCGCCGCACGACGTCAGCCGACCGTCCCCTTCGTCGAAGGGGCGGTCTGTCTCCAGGCTCACGGTCGTCCAGGCTCGGCGCGGTAACCGGCTCCCGCGGCAAGCCGCCCCACCGCCCGGGCGTTGAACCCGCCACCGGGCCACCCCGGGACTTTCCGTCCTGCGCCCGCGCACCGTCCCATGCGAACATAGCGGCATGACCGAAGACCGCATCATCGCTGCCTCCTCGACCCGCGAAGACGACGCCATCGAGGCTTCGATCCGGCCCAAGCGGCTGGACGAATACCTCGGCCAGCAACCGGTGCGCGAGCAGCTCAAGATCTACATCGAGGCCGCCAAGCACCGCGGCGAGGCCCTCGATCACGTGCTGATCTTCGGCCCGCCGGGCCTGGGCAAGACCACCCTCAGCCACGTCATCGCCAACGAGCTCGGGGTCAATCTGCGCCAGACCTCGGGCCCGGTGATCGAGAAGGCCGGCGACCTGGCCGCCCTGTTGACCAACCTGCAGCCGCACGACGTGCTGTTCGTCGACGAGATCCACCGCCTCTCGCCCGTGGTCGAGGAGGTGCTGTATCCGGCGATGGAGGACTACCAGATCGACATCATGATCGGCGAAGGCCCGGCCGCGCGCTCGATCAAGCTCGACCTGCCGCCGTTCACCCTGATCGGCGCGACCACTCGCGCCGGCCTGCTGACCGCGCCGCTGCGCGACCGCTTCGGCATCGTCCAGCGCCTGGAGTTCTACGACACCGAGGACCTGACCCGGATCGTGCGCCGCTCGGCGCAGATTCTCGGCATTTCCTGCGTAGCCGAGGGCGCGGCGGAAATCGCCCGGCGCTCGCGCGGCACCCCGCGCATCGCCAACCGCCTGTTGCGGCGGGTGCGCGACTACGCCCAGGTCCGCGCCGGCGGCAACATCGACCTGAAGACCGCCGATGCCGCCATGGCCATGCTCAAGGTCGATCCGGAAGGGTTCGACGATCTCGACCGGCGCCTGCTGCGCACCATCATCGAGTCCTTCGACGGCGGCCCGGTCGGGGTCGAGTCGCTGGCGGCCGCCCTCAGCGAGGAACGCGGCACCCTCGAGGACGTGATCGAGCCCTTCCTGATCCAGCAGGGCTATCTGATCCGCACCGCCCGCGGCCGCATGGCGACCCAGCGCGCCTACCGGCACATGGGCCTGAAACCCCGCGCCGATACCGCCGGGCTGTTCGAAGAGGCGTCCGAGCCATGAGCGCGGTCGAATCGGTGTTCAGTTGGCCGACACGCGTCTATTGGGAAGATACCGACGCTGGCGGACTGGTCTATCACGCTCAGTACCTGGCGTTCCTGGAGCGCGCGCGGACCGAATGGGTGCGCGCCTTGGGCTACGGCCAGGACGGTTTGCGCCGCGATCACGGGCTGCTGTTCGTGGTTGCCGGGATGCAGATCGGTTTCCTCAAGCCGGCGCGGCTCGACGATGCGCTGGAGGTCACGGTGGAACTGCGGCGCTGCCGCCGCGCCAGCCTGATCTTCGCGCAGAGCGTGCGGTGCGGCGGGGAAAAACTGATCGACGCCGAGGTCCGGGTCGCCGCGGTCGACGCCGAGCACCTGCGTCCCTGCGCGATTCCAGCGGCCTTGTTCGCGCAGTTGCAGGCGCAGGAAGTCCAGGCCGGCCGCGACGACTGAGCCCCAGGCCCTCGCGCCCAGGTCACCGTTGAACCCTAATCATCCGGCGGTTCGTTACTCCCCACGGACCACCCAGCCCCACCACAGGCCCGCGTACCGGGCTACGGAGAACCAAGCATGACGTCATCGCTGATCGCGCTTCTGGCCACGACCGTGGAAGCCCTGCCGGAGGAAGCCGTCCAGGCCGTGACCCAAGGCGCCGCCGCGGCCGGCGAAGCCGCCAGCTTCAATCTCTGGGACCTGGTGATCAAGGCCAGCCTCCCGGTCCAGTTCATCATGGCCCTGCTGGTGATCGCCTCGATCACCTCGTGGATCATCATCTTCCGCAAATGGAAGGTGATCCGCCGCGCGCGTGCCGAAGCCGATCATTTCGAGGAGCGCTTCTGGTCGGGCGCCGAGCTGTCCAAGCTCTACGCCGGCACCACCGAGCGCAACCGCGCGATGGGCGGCCTGGAGGCGATCTTCGAAGCCGGTTTCCGCGAGTTCAACCGCATCCGCCAGCGCCGCGGCGTCGACGCGCGCGCCCAGCTCGAAGGCGCCCAGCGAGCGATGCGCGCGACCGGCTCGCGCGAGCTCGATGGCCTGGAACACAACCTCGAACTGCTCGCCAACATCGGCTCCACCTCGCCCTACATCGGCCTGGTCGGCACCGTATTCGGCATCATGGTGACCATGCATTCGCTGGTCTCGGCATCCAAGCAGGTCGGCATCGCCGACGTCGCCCCGGGCATCTCCGAGGCGCTGCTGGCCACCGCGATGGGCCTGTTCGTGGCGATCCCGGCGGTGTGGGCCTACAACCGCTTCGCCACCGGCGTGGAGCGCCTGGCCGTGCGTTACGACGCGTTCTCCGAAGAGTTCTCCTCGATCCTGCAGCGCCAGGCCCACCTGGACGAGTGATGCGGCTCGCGCCCCATCGCTTGTACGGCCGCCCGCACCGCTGCCTGCACCGCCCGCGTCCGCTGCGCCACGGCCAGCGCGACCGCAACGCGTAACCGACGAGGAATTCCGCCATGTCCGGCACCGCCATCCGCCGCCCGCGCAAACGCAAACTCAAGGCCGAGATCAACGTCGTTCCCTACATCGACGTGATGCTCGTGCTGCTGATCATCTTCATGGTCACCGCGCCGCTGCTGACCCTCGGCATCGACGTCGACCTGCCCAATTCCAACCTCAAGTCGATCGAGACCAAGCAAGACCCGGTGGTGGTCCAGGTCGACGCCCAGGGCAACTATTTCCTCGCGGTCAAGGCCGGCAGCAACGAAGCGGTCAACCGCGAAACGCTGGCGACCAAGGTCGGCGCGCTGGTCAAGCAGAACGGCAAGGAAAAGCTGCAGGTCTACATCGCCGCCGACGGCCGCTCGAACTATCAGCCGGTGATGGACGTGATGAACATCCTCAAGGACGTCGGCGTGGAGAAGGTCGGCCTGATGAGCCAGCCCGAGAAGGGCGCGAAGAAATGAGGGAAACCCGCGCCGACACCGCGCAAGCCATCATGCTGGCCGTGCTGCTGCACGGCCTGCTGGTCGCCGCCATCTTCCTGAGCATGCTCTGGAACTGGAACAGCGCGCAGGTGTCCGCGGCGGGGTCGCCGCTGTCTTCGGAGCTGACCGACGTCAGCGATCTCTCCGCGGCGATGCAGCGCACCCTGCGCAACCGCCCCGAGCCGGTCGATCCGTTGCCGCTGCCCGAGCCGGAGGACGCCTCGCCCTTGCCGCAGCCCATCCCCGAGCCCAAGCCGCAGGACGCGACCGCGCCGCAACAGCAATCGCCGCAGGACTTCATCCCGGTGCCGGACACGACCAGCCAGGAACAGGTGGTCGACACGCCCACGCCGAACCGCGCCGAAGAGCAGAAGGTCCAGGAAGCCAAGGCGCGCCAGGAACAGGTCGACCTGACCGAGCAGCAGCGCCAGGAAGAAGCCCAGCAGCAAAAGCGTCTGGCCGCCGAACAACTCGAACGCGACAAGCAGTTGGAGAAGATCCGCGCCGAGCGCGCCAGGCTGCAGCGCGAGCAGAGCCTGAGCGAACAGAAGCTGCAGCAGATCGCCGACGCGCGCGCGGCCAAGGCCAGCCAGAACGCCGCCGCCGCCGCGCCGGCGACCACCGGCAATCAGGGCGTAGACACCGGCCTGGCGGCCAAGTACGCCGCCGCCCTGCAGGCCGCGATCGTCGAGAAGTGGACGCGCCCCGACAGCGTGCCGCTCGGCGCCGGTTGCCGCTTGAACATCCGCCAGTCGCCCGGCGGCAACGTGCTCGCGGTCGAGGTGGTCGAGCCGTGCTCTTACGACGAGCAAGGCCGGCGTTCGATCGAGGCCGCCGTGCTCAAGGCCCAGCCCTTGCCGTATGCGGGCTTCGAGTCGGTGTTCCAGCGCAATCTGAATCTCAACTTCAAAGCCCAGGACCGCTGAGTGGGCGGGGCGAGGGCGGTGCCGCTGCGCCTGAGCCTGCTCGCCGGCTTCGCGCTGTGCGCGTGGTCCGCGGCCGGGCTGGCCCAGTCGGACCGGGCCGCGCAGAACCAGCAGCGCTATGCCGAAGTCCTGCGCACCGCCATCGACGAGCAATGGGCGCCGCCGGCCACCACGCCGGCCGACGCCAGTTGCAGCATCGACCTGCGCCAGGCGCCGGGCGGGCGGGTCCTGTCGGTGCAGGTGATCGAGCCCTGCGGCCTGGACGAGGGCGGGCGGCTGTCCCTGCTCGCCGCTGCGCGCCAGGCCTCGCCGCTGCCTTACCAGGGCTACCAACAAGTGTTCCGGCCGCAGATCCAGCTCAGCTTCCGGGTCCAGGACGAGGACCCGGTGGTGTCCAAGCCCCGGCGCTGGTGGAACCGGCTGCGCGAGCGCTGAGCCTGCGGCGCGGGCGGAGCCGGGCCAGGGGCCATCCGGCCCGCCGAGGCCCCGGATTCATGTCCGCAACGGGGGGCAAAACGGCCGGAATGGGCGCCGATCGCGACCGTTGGGCCGATTCGGCAAGCCCGAAACGCAAATTGACCCCCGCTTTTGAGCCCACGTTCACCCTCGAGCGTTAACAATGCCGAACCTGAACAAACCGCGTCGACCGATCACGGAGTGCCGATGAAACGACCCCTGCGCTGGCTGGCCTCGCTGCTGGCTCTCCTGCTTCCCTTCGCCGCCGCAGCCCAACAGCAAGGGTTGGAGATCGACATCGTCGGCGGCAACGCCTCGGCCCTGCCGATCGCGGTGGTGCCGATGCCCTACCAGGGCGGTGCCGCTGCGCCGCAGACCGACGTGGCCGAAGTCGTCCGCAACGACCTCAACCGGTCCGGCCAGTTCCGCGGCCTGCCGGTCGAGCAGATGGCGGCCAAGCCGACCAAGGGCAGCGAGATCAGCTACCCGGACTGGCGCGCGCTCAACCAGGATTACATCGTGGTCGGCCGCGTGGTCGATGCCGGTGCAGGCAGCTACCGGGTCGAGTACGAGTTGTTCGACGTGGCCAAGCAGCAGCGCCTGCTCGGTTTCGCCCTGACCGCACGCGCCAACGCGATGCGCGACGTGGCCCACCAGATCGCCGATGCGGTCTACGAGAAGATCACCGGCGTGCGCGGCGCGTTCTTCACCCGCATCGCCTACGTCACCGCCACCGGCGTCGGCCGCGGCAGCAATTACGCGCTGATGGTCGCCGACTCCGACGGCTACAACCCGCAGACCGTGGTGCGCTCGCCCGAGCCGCTGCTGTCGCCGTCGTGGAGCCCGGACGGCGCGCGCCTGGCTTACGTCAGCTTCGAGGGCGGCAACTCCTCGATCTACATCCAGAACATCGGCACCGGCAGCCGCGAGCTGATCGCCAAGTTCCGCGGCATCAACGGCGCCCCGGCGTTCTCGCCGGACGGCCGCCGCCTCGCCCTGACCCTGTCGCGCAGCGGCAACCCCGAGATCTACGTGATGGACCTCGGCAGCAAGGCGCTGACCCAGCTGACCAACCACTTCGGCATCGACACCGAGCCGACCTGGGCCGCCGACGGCAGCAAGATCTATTTCACCTCCGACCGCGGCGGCAAGCCGCAGATCTACCAGGTTTCGGCCAGCGGCGGCGGCGCCACCCGCGTCACCTTCCAGGGCAGCTACAACGCCAGCGCCAGCGTCGCCTTCGACGGCAAGAAGATCGCCACCGCGCAAGGCGCCGGCAATACCTACCGGATCGCGATGATGGACAGCAGCCTGGGCTCGCCGCGCTGGAGCACCCTGTCGCCGGGTTCGCTGGACGAGTCGCCGAGCTTTGCCCCGAATGCCTCCATGATCATTTATGCTGCGCGCGAAGGACGCCGTGGCGTGCTCTATGCCGTTTCAGCCGATGCCCGGGTGCGCCAGCGCCTGGTGCTCGCCGACGGCGACGTGCGCGAACCGGCCTGGGGACCCTACCGCCTGCCGCGATGAACGGCCGGGCGTTTCCCTGCGCGCGGACGCGCCACCCCCCCGAACGACTCCTGCCCCACGTTACAACTGACGAGGAATACCCATGAACAACACCGCCCGCATCCTGCTCGCCGCCGTGCTGTGTACGGCAGCCGTCGCCTGCTCGAAGAAGGTCAAGGAAGTCCCGCCGACCGATTCCGGCACCGGCCCGTCCACCAGCACCCCGACCGACAGCGGTCCGGTCGCCTCGGGCGCCTACGGCCCGAACGATCTCGACACCGATGCCTGCCTGCGCCAGCGCGTGGTCTACTTCGATCTCGACCAGGACTCGCTGAAGCCGGAATTCCAGGCGATCGTCGGTTGCCACGCCAAGTACCTGCGCGACCGTCCGTCCTCGCGCATGACCCTCGAAGGCAATGCCGACGAGCGCGGCAGCCGCGAGTACAACCTCGGCCTCGGCGAACGCCGCGGCAATGCGGTGTCCTCGGCGGTCCAGGCCAACGGCGGTTCGGGCAGCCAGATCACCGTGACCTCCTACGGCGAAGAGCGCCCGGTCTGCACCGAGTCGAACGAAGACTGCTGGGCCAAGAACCGTCGCGTCGAAATCGTCTACACCGCCAAGTAATCGCGGTGTCGCGCAGGGCGGCGCCGGGGCATCGGCGCCGTCCACCGACCGAACGAACCACGAAGGTTGATCTCAGCGATGCGTAAGTTCGCACTAGCCTTGGCGATCGCGGCGGCCTGCCTGGCCGCCACGCCCGCGTTCGCCCAGCGCGCCAGCCTCGCCGACCGCGTCGCGGTCCTCGAGCAGCGTGCCTCGGACAACCAGGCCAACCTCGATTTGCTCAATCAGGTGACTCAGCTCAAGACCGAACTGCAGGCCCTGCGCGCTCAGATCGAGGAACTGCAGCAGACCACGCGCCAGTTGCGGGACACCAGCAAGGCGCAGTACTTGGACACCGACAACCGCCTCAACCGCCTCGAAGGCGGAGTGGCGCCGTCGGCTCCTGCCGCCGCACCGCAGGCCCCCCCGGCGCCGTCGCCTTCGGCGGCGGTCAGGGACACCGCGCCGACGGTGCACGGCGATGCCGGCCTGCTCGCCCAGAGCGGCGACGAGCGCAGCGCCTACGACACCGCCTTCAGCGCGCTCAAGGCCGGCCAGTACGTCGAGTCGGCGCGCCTGTTCCAGGCCTTCCTGGCGAACTACCCGAGCGGGGCCTACGCGCCCAATGCGCTGTACTGGCTCGGCGAAAGCTATTACGTCACCCAGAACTACCAGCTCGCGCAGGAGGAATTCCAGACCCTGCTCGACCGCTATCCGACCCACGACAAGGCCGCCGGCGCCTTGCTCAAGGTCGGCCTGGCCCAGTTCGGCCTCAAACAGGTCGATGCCGCCGAGCGCACGCTCGCCGACGTTGCCGCCCGCTATCCCGGCACCGACGCCGCCCGCACAGCTTCCGACCGCCTCAATGCGATCCAGCTGAGCCGGCTGCGCAACTGACCGTTACCCCATGACCGCCGTTGCCACCGAGACGGCCGCAGCGTCGTCCGAACGCCTGCGGCTGACCGAAATCTTCCTGTCGCTGCAAGGCGAGTCGAACAGCATCGGCTGGCCGACCGTGTTCGTGCGCCTGACCGGCTGCCCCCTGCGCTGTCAGTACTGCGATACCGCCTATGCCTTCCACGGCGGCGAATGGTGGGAGTTCGACGCCATCCTGGCCGAGGTCGCCAGGCACGGCGCCCGCCACGTCTGCGTCACCGGCGGCGAGCCGCTGGCGCAAAAGCGTTGCATCGCCCTGCTGCAGAAACTCTGCGACGCCGGCTATGAGGTCTCGCTGGAAACCTCCGGCGCGATCGACATCGGCCCGGTCGACCCGCGCGTCTCGCGCGTGCTCGACATCAAGACCCCCGATTCCAAGGAAGCCCACCGCAACCTGTGGAGCAACCTGCCGCTGCTGACCGCTCGCGACCAGATCAAGTTCGTGATCTGCAGCCGCGAGGACTACGAGTGGGCCAAGGGCATCGTCGCCGAGCACCGCCTGACCCAGATCTGCGACGTCCTGTTCTCGCCCAGCTTCACCCAGGTCAAGCCGAGCGATCTGGCCGACTGGATCGTCGCCGACCGCCTGCAGGTACGATTCCAGCTGCAACTGCACAAGATTCTCTGGAACGACGAACCGGGGCGGTGAGGGGGCTGGTTCGGGTTTCGGGGTTCGGGTTTCGGGTTTCGGGACTCGGGACTCGGGACTCGGGACTCGAGTGCGTGACCAACCCTAGCCCCGGGCTGGAAGCCCCGATAAGGTCTTCGGCTCTCGTTGGTGGCTCTGCTCTTGCTCGTCATTCCCGCGCAGGCGGGAATCCAGAGACTTCAGAGCCATGCCGCGGTGAAACCTCTGGATCCCGCCTGCGCGGCGATGGCGGCCCAACCATCGTCTCCATCGTTTAGCCTTTTCCCGAGTCCCGAGTCCCGAGTCCCGAGTCCCGAGTCCCGAGTCCCGAGTCCCGAGTCCCGAGTCCCGAGTCCCGAGTCCCGAGTCCCGAGCCCCCCAATTTCCGATCCCCGACCCACATCATGAAAAAAGCCGTCGTCCTCGTTTCCGGTGGCATGGACTCCGCCGTCGTCATCGCCATCGCGCGCGAGCAGGGCTTCGCCGTGCACGCGCTCAGCGTGCGCTACGGCCAGCGCCACACCTCCGAGCTCGACGCGGCGGCCCGCGTCGCCGACTCGCTAGGCGCGGTCGCCCACAAGACCGTCAACGTCGACCTGCGCAGCATCGGCGGCTCGGCCCTGACCGACGAGACCATCTCGGTGCCGCTCGACAACGACGGCCACGCCATCGGCGAGGCCGCGCTCAAGGACGACATCCCAGTCACCTACGTGCCGGCGCGCAACACCATCATGCTGTCGATCGCCCTGGGCTGGGCCGAAGTGCTCGGCGCCAACGACATCTTCTGCGGCGTCAACGCCGTCGACTATTCCGGCTACCCGGACTGCCGCCCCGAGTTCGTCGAGGCCTTCGAGCGCTTGGCCAACCTGGCGACCAAGGCCGGCGTCGAGGGCGCCGGCCTGCGCGTGCAGGCGCCGCTGCAGTTCATGAGCAAGGCCGACATCGTCCGCGAGGGCCTGCGCCTGGGCGTGGACTTCGCCGAGACCGTCTCCTGCTACCAGGCCGACGCCGACGGCCGCGCCTGCGGCCATTGCGACGCCTGCCGCCTGCGCGCCGAGGGCTTCAGCGCCGCCGGCGTGGCCGACCCGACCCGCTACGTCTGAGGCCGGCCGTCTGAACAGCTTTGGCCAGGGGGCCTGACTGCGCCCCGCAGGTTTTGTTAGAATCACCGGCCCGGCGCAGCGCCGGGACCGCAGCAACCGCTTCGGGTCGTTAGCTCAGTCGGTAGAGCAGAAGACTTTTAATCTTTTGGTCGAAGGTTCGAATCCTTCACGACCCACCAAACAAGACAAGCACCTGGACTCGCGTCCAGGTGCTTTTTTTATTAGCCGATCGATCGTCGATCGGTCTTGTGGCGCCGGGTCACGGGGCAGGTACCGCGAGGAATTCCTCGAAACTCAGTTCCCTTCGCATTCGTCCAATCGCAAATCCAGCACGCGACCCCTTGCAAGCGCGGCTATCTCTCTTTCCTCTGGAAAACTTGATGCTTTCCACGTTGCTCCCCGGCTAACAGCCACTGCCCTCGCGTTGCTTTTCTGCTCGGAGCTGGCATATCCGTCTAAAGCCGAGATTCTACTGTCAACGAATTGCCGTAAAGCCTCAGACTCAGCATCGTTTGGGATTCTGTCTTTAGCAAGTAGGTAGAGCGACAATGATTCTTGAACGTCTATCTTGACCGCTTGTGTCAGTAAGGACGGCATTAACTCGTGTGCTTGCGGAGAGTAAGCCGCGGCTAGGGCCAGCAATGCACCGCCATCGCCTAGTTCAGCGGCACGGCGCGCGTACTTTTCGGCGTTATCCTTATATATCTTCAGCTCATCGACATTGCTCAGCGTGTCTTTAGCGAACAAGCCGTTGCCGACAGCATAGTTTGTCATCGCCTTAACGTTCCCAAGTTCGGCTGCTCGCCGCCAGGCTTGGACGATTGCCTGAGATGACGGTGGATCAACTCCCTCACAGTGTGTTGCATCTTCGGGCAACGAAGGATCTATCAGCTTAAATCGATTGGGGCCGTCTTTTGGGGCTCCGGCCTGGTCTGTACTTGCTAGGTCATCCAGGCGATTTGTTCTGGAAACGGCCACAGCGCAAAACTGATATTCAGCAGCTAAACGACAGGCAGCAATCGGATGCCCACTATCTGCCATTCGGCGAAGTGTGCCCAGGGACTCCTTCAGTGGTTGATGGATTGGTGGCAGTACGCCACCAATCCGGTTGTTGCTTTGTTCTTGACCGTAAGAACTCTCAGTGCCCTTGGTGGACTCAGAATCGGAAGCACGCGACGGCTGTTGTATATTTTGATCGCGAGAACTCCAATAGATTGTCCCGCAAATCAACGACACGCCGATCACGCCCGCCGAAAATATCTTCGCAGTCTTCGCCTTCATTAGTCCAGCTCCAAGGGGGCCAAGTGTTAAACTTATCTAGCAACAATAATGCAAGTCGCAATTCCGTTGACCCAACTACAAGCAACACCGTAGTACTGACCACTGCCTTGCGAGCCGGTTACCGGGATCTTATATAACTCAGCTTCCCGAAGGAAACGCTCCAAGTCCGGGATGCTGTTCGAGTTCAGAAATTCATACTCACGCCTGCCGTCCTGGCCGCCAGTGAAGTCGAGTTTCGTCTCCGGAATGATGTTGTTATTGCTATCGACAGCAGTGCCCTTTACGCGTTCCCATTTGCCAGTTTTTTTATTTATATCAATGAACATCTTGGAGCCGTCGGGGAAAACTACCTCGACGGCGGTCACAACCTCCTTAGGATCAAACCACGGATAAGGGTTGATGCCTCTGGTCCAATCCGTGACCCTGGCCAGAATAGCGTTCCACCCATTGGAAACCTCTTCAATGACCGCAGCTTCTTTGGCCGGATTGTGAATGACATCCCACGCCGAAGTGATGGCTTGCCCCCGGTACGCAGAAGTCCTAGGAAAATCAGCCATAGGGAACGCTTGAACGATTGCGGCAATCTCCGGCTCAACTGCCATCTCTTCAGACCACTCAATTAATCCGTCAGTCTCCGGGTCGAAATCAGGGGTCCAGTTGTTGTAGTAGCCGTATTTTCGGACGCTTTGATTGTGCATGTCGGTAACGTATGCAGGTTCGACCGGCCCAATGCCTTGGAGGTAGTTGTCCGCAACGCTAAACATTTCTGCGGCAGTGCAGCCATCACACGAAAGTACCTTGGCGCTGGCATTGCCGCAGAACAACGATAAGGCGAGAAGAGGCAACAAGTATTTTTTCACTGTGTAGTCCTTTGGTGGTTAATTCCATTTGACGCACAACCTGCCAACCGCAACTCGCATGGTTAGCAATTCCGGAACTCCTTCGTTTGGTTGAACATTATATCTGCGGGCGAATGGCGTTTGTTTGTTTCTGGCTCTGCGCCAGTTCTCGTTCTTGCGCTTCCTGTTGTTGGCGCTGGTCGTACTGCTGATTGACCGCTTTAGTCTCGCGTAGGGTGTCTTGGATCGGCGGGGTAGGCCCGTTCTCGGATACGCCTGCGCGAAATTCTGGCGTCACGCTACCGACCCATAGCGTGCCGTTTGCGACACCGACCGGCCCGGTTCGGTCCGCGTCGGGAATGCCATTGCGCTTGGCCTCAAGCATCGCTAGTGCGACGGTTTCATCCGACACGTTCGGCTGCGCCCCGTTGCGAATCTTGGAGAACATTGCCTGATCTTTCGTGCTTAGCTGCGACAGATTGAACGATGGCTCGGGGGCACGATCCGGCGCCGACCGCGCAGGCGCGCGCGCCCGATCCTCATCCTCGTTAGCGGTTGCGCGGGTGAATGCTGCGCGTACCGGTGCGTTGGCGAGTGGCTCGGCGAGCGGTGCGGGCTCGCGAGTTTGCGCTGCGATGGTCGATTCGTCGTGTTGTGCCGCCTCGGCGGTCGAGGCCGCTTCCCATGACGGCGTGTGGGAATGCGCTTCGGGTGGCGAGAGGGCGGGGGGCGCTTCATCTGCGGCGTGTCGTCACTGGCCGCTGTAGGGGCGCGATGTTCGTAAGGGAGCAGCGTAGGCGCTTCATAGGGCGGGGGAGCGGGGACGGCGGTGGGTTCCGCGGTTGCCAGGGGCTCGGGCCGAGGCGCGGTGCGGGGAGGCTCCTCTAAGGGCGCGGGCGCGGCCGCGCTGCCGACCTTTGATGACTCGATACGCGCATGTTGTGCCGTCGACAGCGCTTGTTGCGTCGCTGGGTCGGTCATGCCGGTATCGGCTATGCCTTGATCGCGCTGGAACTGGCGCACGGCCTGCTCGGTCTTGGCGTCGTACTGTCCTGTTTGCGGCAAGGGCTCACCCTCGGGGCCGCGATAGCCAACCCGATCTAGACGGTACTGCAAAAATTTAACTTCCTGACCGTCGCTGCCCGGACGCAATACGTCGTCCGGGGCCGGCGTGGCGGCGTTGGGCGGATCCGGCGCGGGGGCAGCCGGTTCCGACCGTGTGACCGGCGAAGCCTCGTTACCGGGTGTCGCTTGATGTTGTGCTGGCGCAGGCGTTTCCGCTTGTCGGGTCGGTTCGTCATTCATCTTGGCAAATCCTTTGCCCCACGGCGGGCGCTAATCCGGTCATGGATTCGATTTAGTAATCGCTCGCGTCCTCTAGGCTGATACCTGTGAACCCATCGCGAGTTAGCGCGTCCTGCAGTGTCCTGTCACAGAAGACAAATCCAGAATATGGCGTCCGGAATGCGTGAGCAGACCCGAGCACGTCATTCCGAAATGCAAGGCGTGCTCCATTTCCGATGTAATAGAATTTTCCCTTAACGTACTCGTCGCTGATTTCTATTTTTAACTTGGATCGGTCTTCATCTAGTGCGTCAATTACGCGCAGAACATCACAGAGGTAGTGCGGCGATGCTGAAGACCCATCAGACAGTTCCACATCACACGCGGCAAACGCGAAGCCCTCAGGATCGATTCGTTCAAAAGTATCTTTGAGACGTTGTGAGACTAGCCAGTAGCCGCTGAATGTTGCTTCTAGATCACTCAAGGCCCGTCCGTTCGCGCGATCATGTACAAGGCGCGGCTTCTCTCGAAGTACCGGAAAGCCGCCCGCCGAAGGGCGAAGAATTTTCCGAGGTGGTGTTAGTAGGCGGTCAAGGTTGTCAAAGACCAACCCGTGTCCCGGGCCGCCGCGATAAATATCTGGACCGACAACGTAGAAGTCGCCTGCTGAGGCGCTGCCTTCAAACGCCGTTTCGATTTCGGGCTCGCTGGTCATAGTGGTTCCTTCCGCCAGGGGGAGCGTGGCCGTCTACGGTGGCGTCAGAGAATGGCTTGATCCCCTGCGTATCGCCTAGACCGACGCGTGGGAACGTCAGACTTTTCCTACGCTGAGTGTCGGGCTAACCCTCGGCCTTCCTCGCAGGTGACGCCGCGCACGTCCGCAGGCCCTGGGCGGGCGAGTTAGGGCGCCAGCGATGGCGAGTGAAGACCGGGCTGCGGCATAGGCGCCCGGGAGGCGGTTGGCCGCGTTGGCGCGCGGTCGAGACCCCGCCACGCCTTCCCGCTACTTGTGCCCCTTTCGACTCAAATCGTGGAGTCGGCCGAGAGCCCCGCTCGCAATGGCGATACCTGCGCTCGGCGCGAGCACTTTTTTGACGCGAATAGACGCACGCAAGGCGGTTTCTCGGGGCTGCGGAGCTGCTGATTTCGCACGCTCGATTGGTCGATGACATCAGCGGAAATCGCGGCGCTTCCCCAGGCAAGGGGAGGGGCATCGGAAAACGGTAACTCCATTGGAAAGGGGCATTTTTCGCTCCTAAGCATCTGATATGAAACGGATTTTAAGGTTACCGCAGAGCGGTAATTTTCGGTAACCCGGTCGGTAATCAGCGCGTAAGCAATTGATTTTTATAGGGGAGCTAGGGTCAAGACATTACCTATACATAGAAGTAATTAATTACCTTCTAGCTACCCTAATGGTTACCGCCGCCCATTGCTCTAAGTCATTGTAAATATGATGGAAAGTGGCCCCTTTGAGTCCACGTTACCGATGTTACCGATTTCCGATGACCCCCCAAATGTTCTGGACCCGATAGCTCCGGCCAAAGTCTGCATAGTCTCAGGCTGTAAGACGCTGGCCGCTACGATGGCGCCATGCCTTCCTGTCTTGTTCGATACCGGGTCGTGATCGCGTCGCGCGGCCCTCTTGGCGCCGATCCTGCGCATGGCGTCGCCGGCACCGCCGTGGTCGATGAGGAATGGGAGTCCGACGAATGGGGCGACCCTGGCCGCTGCCTGCGGCGTCGCGCTCTGTTGGAGCTGCGCGGAGACGATGGCGGGTGCTACCTCGACCGCGTGCGGGGCCGCTCGGGCTTCTGGCGCATCGCGGGGGCGAAGATCGCCGGCCCGATCCGGTGGGCCGGGGCAGCAGAGCTGGAGTCTTACCCGGCATATTCCAGCCTAGGCAATTCCTCGTAGCTGCCTCTGCTCGCGGACTCGCAACTGTCCGCTATGAACGTCGTTATGCGTCTGCATCTATAGATGAGGCGCAAGGGGGGCTCGCGTGTTCAAACGAATAAACATAGCCAGTTTTGGAAGTTTTCATGACTACACCTGGCGCGACGTGAATGCCGTGGGGCCAACTGAGACTTTCCAGCAAGTTAACATCATCTACGGACGCAACTATTCTGGAAAAACCACGCTATCTAGAATATTTCGAAGCTTCGAGCAGAAGACGCTGCCACCGCGCTTCGAACACTCGTCGTTTATAGCTGAAACAGACGCGGGCCCGCTAAGTCAGTCGAATCTGGCCCTGCCTAACTGCGAAGTGCGAGTTTATAACCGCGATTTCGCAGTTGAGAATCTGATTTTTTTGACAGATGAAAACTCTGGTGAAATAAAGCCTTTTGCCATTGTTGGGTCGAAGAATAAGGATATCGAAATAAAAATCGATGAACTAGAAAAACAGTTGGGTGATGTCGCAACAGGTCAGGGGACTAGGGCTAGTGGTGAGGCAGCCAAGTCTGCGGCGAGAGTCGCGCTTAAAGCGGTGACTGATGCGAAGGCAGAGATAGAGAGTAAGCTGCGAAAACATGCTAATGAGGTCATAAAACCGGACCGCGATATCGGAAGTCCGAACTATATTATTGACTCAATAAAGAAAGACATTCTTCGAATTGCTTCAGATGGTATTGTGAAGATGCCGTATGAGCAAGAGTCGCAGTTTCGCGAGCTTCTGAAGGAAAGCGTGGTTCCGCCCATTCAAGAAGTGGTGAGCTTCGGCCCTAAGCTCGTTGAACTCCGTGATCAGGTTGCCGCCCTGGTCACCCGTGAAATAAAGCCAAGCCTTGCAATTCAAGATTTGTTGAACGAAGACTTGCTTCAAGAATGGGTCAAAAGAGGCATCTCATTACATCGAAATAAGCGAACCACTTGTGGATTCTGTCGGCAACCGTTGCCAGAAAACATTTGGGTCGAGCTAGATGCTCATTTCGACAAGGAGTCGATGTCGCTTGAATCACGGCTCAATGACCTGATAGCTGATGTTAAAAGAGCCTTAGACGTGACGGCGATTCCGGAGTCGTTGAAAGCAAGTCTTTTTTATAGCGCTCAAGCCGCCAAGTTCGAATCAATCTCGACGCGACTCGACGAAGAACTAAAAACCTACCGTCGGCAACTGGGACTCTTGTTAGAGGCCCTCGAAGTTCGAAAGAGAAATCTATTTTCAGCGGTACCAGTGCCTGTAGTAGTCGACAATGCTGCTGCTCTTTCGGATCTGGTTGGGAAAATTAAGCTACTAATTGCAGAGAACAATGCTCGATCACAGTCGCTCGAAGCAGAAAAGCATAACGCTAGAGAGTCGTTGCGCTTAGATAGCGTGGTCGAATTTCTTGCGGCGATTGACTACCCGTCGCTGCTGGAAAGGGTGGGTAGTCTTGAGGTCGAGGCTCAGGCGGCGCAGAAAGCCATTCTTCCATTCTTGGAAGAAGAAAAACAAACAATAAAGGCCATTAGAGAACTTCAGTCTCAACTCAACGATGAGCGTGCTGCGGCTGAATTGGTCAACGGGTACTTGAACTCGCACTTTGGTCATCAAGGATTGCGTCTGGAGGCGAACACGACAGAAGGTGTCGCCGGGGTTAAATTTGCAGTCAGGCGAGGGGCAGACCTCGCTTACAATCTTAGTGAAGGTGAGTGTAGCTTAATTGCGTTTTGTTACTTCATCGCGAAGTTGCAGGACGTTGATACCGCGGGAAAAGATATGATTATTTATATCGATGACCCCATATCTAGTTTAGATAGCAACCACGTTTTTTTCATCTTTAGCCTCATTGAGAGCGTTATAACGGCGCCAATTGTCGTCGCCAATCAACCTGCCAATCAACCGCATACATATAAGTACAGGCAGTTTTTCGTTTCTACTCACAGCTTAGACTTCTTCAAATATATGAAGAGACTTAGCGCCCCGAACAACAAGACTGCCAAGAGTGCATATTTCCTCATTGAACGCGGTGGGTCCGCTAGTAATATTCGATCTATGCCGCCGTATCTACAGAAGTATCAGACCGAATTCATATATCTGTTTCATCAGATATATAAGTGCAGGGTGGAGCCTACGAATGCACAAGAGCATGAAACTTTTTATTCCTTTGGGAACAACCTGCGAAAGTTCCTTGAGGCGTTTCTTTTTTATAAATATCCATATGACGGCGACACTCAAGCGACCCGTTTGAGGCGTTTTTTCGGAGAGGATAGCGGCGCTGTGGCGGTTGCGACGCGTATCAGCAACGAACTATCTCACCTAGAGGAAATTTTTGATCGGAGCATGCGGCCGATTGAGATACCCGAGATTCCGAGTTTGGCGACATATGTCTTGGACGCCATCTGGAACAAAGATCGTGATCAATATAATTCTCTTCTGCGAAGCATTGGAGAACCTGAGCGGGTAGCCTAGCTGGGTATTCCAGCATGCAGCGATGTGAGCCGCGTCGGCTTAGGTGGGGCGACTGCCGGTCGGGTCTAAGAGAATTCAACCGCCATTGAGAGGGCTCAGAATGATCGACGGGCAAGAAGCAGGAAGGCGGGCGAGAATATTTGCAGAGCTGATCGCAAAGTTCGGCGAGCCAGCTACGGAACAGGCTGCAAGCATTGCACGAACAGCTGTCGAGGAGAGGGCGCCACGCGGTATTCATTCAATGACAGTCATTGTCGCCCGAGGAGTGGAAGCAGGCGACCTGATTGAGTGCCTGAGTGTGATGCAGTTCCGAGTGGAACTTGCCCCGCCCGACCCCTCGGAAATCCCCGGTCAACTCGGCTTTACGCCGACGAAGCGGCTGCTCGTGAGATGGTAAACAAAATACCTCGATGGCGTCGTGGATGACACGCTGTCTGTGTTTCCGCTCCAGGAACCAATCATCGTTCGACAGGGTGTCGCGTTCGGGCGATGTGGTGTCCACCGTGTGACAATTCAGGTCTGCCAAGGAAGGGTTGAGGATCACCAAATGAGCCAGATCATCGTCAAGGCGGCCGAGGAAGCGAGCGCGTGGGCGCTGAACTGGGATGCGGTCGCGGCCCTAGCTACGGCAATTGCCACAGCCGTAGCGCTATTGCTCCCGTACTTTGATCGACGCCGGGCACGCAATCTCGCTGGGCAGATCGCCGGCAACGTAGTTGCTGAGGAGTTCAGGCACGTAGCGAACACGGCTGAAAAGGCGCTGCAGGCGGTGCGTAGGCGGCGTTATGACCGATCTAAGCAAGATGGTTCATTGGTCACCCTGCCCAACGAGCTGGATGTGGACCCTGTAGCTGATCTGGCGGGAATTAGTTTTCCAGTGTTTCAGGCCAATCAAGCATTGCTGCTTTCTAGTGATCCAAGCACCGTGGCCAGCGTGTTTGACGCGCACGGAGAGATGGAACGCCAGCTTCGAAAATTTCGCGATGCGTACGACAATTATCGAGCCGTTGGCGAGCCGGACCGAAGTAGATTGGCGCACATCATCCACGACCCGGCCTTGTTCAGAGTCGCCATGCAGGACATGGACGAGGCGTCGAGCATGACAATGACTATGGCACGCAAGGCTTGTGCCTTGGCTCGGGGTCTTGCGAAGCTCGACTATCCGGAGGAGTGGGAGCCGAACGTGCCCGTAAAAGACGATGACGCTAGCCAGTACAGCGGCTTGCGCTTGTTGATCAAACGGATCGCTTTTTGGCGCCCGGGAGGGCGTGCGTCTTAAGTTGCTTGCCAGTTATAGCGAACAACTGGATTGACAAAACGGGGAAACAGCTTGTTGCGGCGTATTGCTGGTGCAGCGGTGATTCAGAGTAGCCTCCGGGGACACGCGGAGTTCGCTAAGATCACTCAAATCACTGCTGACAAGGACTTCTCAGATGCCGCCGGATTACGTAGCCCTCTATAGCCAGCTCGGCCGCTTGCTGGAAAACGCCCCTGATCTCGCAGACGATGATGTGCGCACAAGCCATGAGGCGGCCAGATGGCTCGGCAGGGCATACGCGCTTGTTAGTGCCGTCAATGCATCAGTTTTAGACGCGCCAGCGTTCCAGCACAAGACTCAGGCTTTGGGAACCATGGGCTGGCAAAGCGCCTCTAGAGAGATCTTCGCGATTTGCTATCGGGCGCTGGCCGTCTGTGAGTTGGCGGTGCCAGCGGCGGCTCAGGACGCTTTCATCCCAGTGGGATCGTCATTCGACGCGTTAAGAGCGATTTCCAAGATTTTCGGCTCTGCTACCGAGGACGTTCTCGTCGTCGATCCGTATCTGGATGAAGTGGTTTTAAACGAGTTCGGACACACCGTCCCGGATGGCATCTCATTCCGCCTTTTGGCGGATCAGCGTTCCGTGAAACCATCCTTAGCCCCGGCCGTACGTGCATGGGTCGCTCAGTTCGGAGCAACCCGTCCGTTGGAGGTGAGGCTGGCCGCTCAGGGAACGTTGCACGATCGCGCAATATTTGTAGACAGCAAGACAGCCTGGACTATTACGCAGTCATTTAACGCTTTTGCGAAACGCGCGCCTGCGGAAATCATCCGAGCTGACGACACGGCGAACCTGAAAATTGACGCCTATAGCCGCATCTGGGCCGCTGCCGGCCTTCTGCCGTGAGACTTGTTGAACAAACGGGCTTCTGAAGCGGCAACTTTGGTGGAAAAATGGTGGCGAGGAAGCTTTGCGCTCAGCGGTTCCAAGACTGTAAAGTGGAAAAATGAGAATTTTAAGTGTTTGAGTTTTATCACTTTATGTGCTTTTGGCGATCTAACTCTTAATCAATTGCTCCAAGGGTCGAGGCTGGAACCCGATAGCCGGCGCGCGCGGGGCCGTCAGGGCCTGCGTGGGGCCGGGAAAATTAGGGGGTCTGATCTAGTGCAATCAACGCCCTATCTGCGGGTCTTCGGTAAAAATGAAAGCTCTAAGCTATTGATTCAAAAGCTAAGTCAATCAGACTTTTAATCTTTTGGTCGAAGGTTCGAATCCTTCACGGCCCACCAAACAAGACAAGCACCTGGACTCGCGTCCAGGTGCTTTTTTCTTTAGCGGGTGCCGTCGGTGCCGATCAGTGTCCAGCTCGTCGCTTGAGTTGGATGGTCGATGCAGCGAACGAGATAACCGTTCTTCTACATTCGGCCAAGAGTCGTACAGACCAGTTTCCCGATGCCGTGTTTCGAATGCAGTGCGTTACGCGTGAGCGCAAAGACGCAGCGATTCGATCGGTCCGGTCTGGCAGGCCAGGGCCTGCGCATGCGCGCGTTCCCATGCGGCCCATGCCACCTTGCGGGCTTCGGGCCAGGCGAGCGGCGAGTCTCCCTTCAGCGCCTCGTAGCGACCACGCAGATCCGAGCGCGGATCGTCGAAGAAGCGCTCGGGGTGCTCTTCGAAGGTCATCATGCCCAGGTACAGCGCAGGGCCGTAATCGCGGAAGGTGAGGCCGGGCCGGTGGAACGGCGCCGACGGATAATTCAGGACCCAATAGCTCAGGTTCGCGTCCGCCACGCGGCGGACGTACTTCGGAATCGGCTTCATGACCATGACGACGCACTCGGCTAGATCGCCCCCGGATGCCTAAGATGGCGCAGCCCGTGCAGCGATGCGTAAAGGGCATGTGAGGGGAATGCTAATTCGGGCAGTCTGTCGCGTATTTTTCCTCTCTATCTGCCCTTGGCGTCTTCCTTTTTCCGAGACATCTTGCTGATTTCGCTTGGGCGTCAGGACGGCTGAATACGCGATCGCGGCCAATGGCGGCCTGCGCTAGTACCGGCCCAGCAGGGGACTACAGCAGGACCGCGTTGTCGCCGAGGACCCAATGCGTGGCTGACGGATCAGTCGAAAGGTGTATTCAGGCTTTCGACTTCAGAAGCCCCCAGGAATCTTGAGAAAACTTCCGAACCCGATGCAATCGTCTCGAAGCCAAGTTCGTTGACGCGTTCGATCTTTGGGAACTTCCAATTAACGACCGCTCCGTCCGCCACCTGATAAGACGCTTCGTTCCTCATCGGTAGCTCGCGCGCGAGTTCGACTGCTTCATCGCTCGAACAAGCCTGCACCAGGAAGATCTTCTCCTCCCAAAGCGTCGGAACGGAAGAGGGCGGGCGTGTTGAGCCTCGAAGAACACGCTTGCCGCATACCATTTCATTCTTTTGCCCCCTGTTTTTCGGATTTAGGCTCCTACGAAGCTGGCCCGATGCGCCTCGGTACGCGCCGATCGCTGTGGGCATACTGTGGCGGGACGAATCAATCAAGTAGATCGGTGCGCAGCTACGACAGTATTTCTGTCGCTGAGACAGGAAGGCTGGTTCCGCCGATTCGGGCCAACAAGAGATTCACCATCTGCCTCAGCGGCGTGCTGGATTCTCACCCGTGCTTCGTCATGTTTAGTGATGCACGATCCGTCACCGAAACCCAGGGAATTATGACCAAGTACCGCAACACGATTTTGTCGTTCGCCATGGTGTCGGCTGCGCTGGCGCCCGCATCGGCTTCGGCGCAGGACGCCACCGCGAAGCGGGTGGCGGATTTCGTCCAGTGCAAGCTCAGCCTGGAGCAGGTCGAGGCGTTCGGCGACGAGGTCAATACCGGGCAGGTCGAGGGCCTGGCGCAGAGCGACGATGGCGGCGACGCCGCCTTGATGCTGTGGAAGAGTGCGCAGCCGTTGTCGGCCTGGGACGAGAAATCCACCTACGTCAATTATCCGAGCCGGCAGGAAATGCACTTGGCCTATAAGGTACCGGCGGGGGAGGAGTTGAAGATCGGCGAGGCCTTGGCCAAGCGGATCGGCGGCATGCGCCCGCGTCCCGACCTGGCGGCGATGGTCGAGACTTACGGCTGGAAGGGCTTGGACTACCGGAAGGTGCTGCCTGGCGAGAAGACCGTGCGGGTGTTGGTCGATGTGTCGTATGCACCAAGATGGGTGACGGTCGGCTGCGGTTACGGCGATGCGATCCAGTAAGCCGCGTTTCGGCCGATCGCATTCGCTGCCCGGGCACCGCCGGCTGGGCTTGACCAACCGGTTGCGTAAGCTGATCTACGGCCGCATCGTCCCGCGGGCACGAGCTGAGTCGGTCGAACGCCGGGGCCGTGACGCCGCCGCGGCATGCGGTCGCCGGGCCGCTCGGCATACGGCAGCGCACAGCGCCGGCGCTTCGCACGCGCAAATCCGGGCGATTTTTTCCAATCGCGGGTACGCGACGAATGTCCCTGCTCGCAGTGGGTTCGACCGTCGCCGAAGCTGTGCTAGTTTGGCCGACAGCCAAGAGAGCCTGCCATGTCCTCAAGCCCGCGACGCACCAAGATTCTCGCCACCCTCGGCCCGGCCACCGATCCGCCGGGCGTGCTCGACGCCTTGCTCAATGCCGGCGTCGACGTCGTCCGCCTGAATTTCTCGCACGGCGATCCGTCCTCGCAGGTCGCGCGCGCCCAGGCCGTGCGCGAAGCCGCGCTGCGGGTCGGCGTGGAGGTCGGCATTCTCGCCGACTTGCCCGGGCCGAAGATCCGAATCGAGCGTTTCGCCGAAGGCCGGGTCCTGCTCAAGGCCGGTGACCGCTTCGACCTGCTGGCCAGCGCGAGCGCCCCTCCGGGCAATCTGCGCGAGGTCGGTGTGAGCTACCTCGGCCTGCCCAACGACGTCGCCCCCGGCGACGTGCTGCTGCTCGACGACGGCCTGCTGCAACTGCGCGTCGGCGCGGTCGACGGCGAACGCATCATCACCACCGTGCTCAACGACGGCGCGCTGTCGGACCGCAAGGGCCTGAACAAGCTCGGCGGCGGTCTGTCGCTGGGCGCGCTGACCGAGCGCGACAAGGAGCTGATCCTGGTCGCCGCCGAGCTCGGCGCCGATTTCATCGCCGTGTCGTTCTGCCGCAACGCCGAGGACATGCACGAGGCCCGCCGCATCGCCCGCGCCGCCGGCAGCGACGCCGCGCTGGTGTCGAAGATCGAGCGCGCCGAAGCGATCGAAAACCTGACCGAAATCGTCGACGCCAGCGACGTGGTCATGGTCGCGCGCGGCGATCTCGGTGTGGAGATCGGCGACGCCGAACTGCCCGGCCTGCAGAAGAAGATCATCCGCGAGTCGTTGGCGCGCAACCGCGTGGTCATCACCGCCACCCAGATGATGCAGTCGATGGTCGACAACCCGATCCCGACCCGCGCCGAGGTGCTCGACGTCGCCAACGCGGTGATCGACGGCACCGATGCGGTGATGCTGTCGCAGGAATCCGCGGCCGGCCGCTATCCGGTCAAGGCGGTGGAGGCGATGTCGCGCATCTGCCTCGGCGCCGAGCGCCAGTTCGACCACGACACCGATTTCGAGGCTGCGCCGCGCAACCTCGAACGCGCCGACCAGGCCATCGCGATGGCGGCGATGTTCCTGTCCGAGCACATCGGCGTGCGCGCCATCGTCGCCATGACCGAGTCCGGCGGCACCGTGCGTTTCCTGTCGCGTTTCCGCTCGAATGCGCCGATTTACGCGTTCTCACGCCACGGCGGCGCGCGCCGGCGCATGTCGATGATGCGCGACGTCTACCCGATCGACTTCGATAGCCGAGGCCTGGCTTCGCGCGACGCCGCGCGCAACGTCGTCAAGCAATTGTTCGATGCCGGCAAGCTGGGCCAGGGCGAGCGGGTGATCTTCACCAGCGGCGACACCATGGAACAGCACGGCGCGACCAACACTCTGCGCCTGTTGCAGGTGGGCGAGGGCGGTTGCGCCGAGGGGCTCGGCGAGCTCTAAGGCAGAGCGGCGGCTCGGATCATCGAGTCGCCGATGCCAGCGGTGTAGGAGCGGCGTAAGCCGCGACCGAGACACCGCGCTTGCGTCGCCGTTGTGAGGTCCGCGGTCGCGGCTCGCGCCGCTCCTACCCTGGAGCGCGGCGTCCGGACCGGCGCCGGTAGTCCTCAAGCGCCGGTATAGCCGCCCGCGTAGATCGGTTTCCACTGCCCGGACGGGCCCGGTTCCGAGCGGCGTGTCCAGATCTGGTACTCGTTGCCTTCGTACTGGTGCAGACGGAAGATCAGCTCGGCCTGGCCGTCGCCGTCCAGGTCGAGGGCGTCGTGGAAGGAATGGGTTTCGACCATGTCGCCCGCGGTTTCGCGCGCGATCTCACCGACATTGCGGTATTGCCTGCCCGAGACTTCCAGCAGCAGCACCGCATCGAGGCTGGTGTCGGCCTGTTCGGCGCGCTCCGGCCGTACCGCGGCGTCGGCGGTGGCGACCAGCAACCGTTGGCCGCCGGCCAATGCGACCGCGTGGACGCGCAGGCCAAAGCGCTGCTTTTCGTCGTAAGGGCGCAGCGCCTTGTCGATGGCGGCGCGGTCCATGCGCTGACGGGTCAGGACGCTGCGCAGCTCGCGCTCGACCGCGCGGCGCTCGTCGGCCGACACGTTCGGTTCGACCCGCGCCGCGCCGGCGCCGAGGCTTTCGTTGCTGGCCAGGCCGCTCAGGCCATCGGCGCGCTCGGTCGCCGGCGGGCGGCGCACCTGCGCTTCCATTCCGAGGCCGACGGCATCGCCGCGGTCGATGATCTGTACCAGTCCGTCGGCCGCGCCGTTGCGGTACAGATGAAAGCCGCGCCAGATCGCGTAGGTACTGTCCGGCATCGCGGCCTCGGCGTAGCGGCCGGTGCCGTCGATTCGCGCAATCGCGATTAAATAACCGCCATCGACGCCGAACAACAGGCGCGGTTCGCCGGCCAGGCGTTCGACCTTGGGCGCGGTCATGCGTTCGCGGCGCAGGATCGCGGCTTGTGCCGCAGCGCTGTCGCCATCGGCCTGCAGCGCATCGATCAAAAGTTGATGGCTGTCGCGCGCGAACGGACGCAGCGCGATCGCGCGTTCGGCGATGGTGCGCCGTTCGGCGCCAGCGGCGCGGCGGTAGTCCTGTTCCAGCGAGGCTGCGGTCGGCGCGCGCGGGCCGAGCAGGTCGGCGCGGATCCACCCGACCGACGGGTTCGGCCGTTCCGAGGTCGCCCGCACCCACTCGCCGTACGCGCATTGCACCTCGACCTCGGCGCCGATCGGCACCGAGGTTACCGCGCCGCCCTCGGCGCGCGGCAGCGAACGCATCCGTGCCGCATCGGCCACGACGTAGCGCACCGACGGCGCCGGATGCGATTCGCAATGGGCGAGCGCCTCGCGGTACTCGCGGTCGGCGTCGCTGGATTGGGCGAGGGCCGTTGCAGGCAGCAGGCTGATCGCACAGGCGAGAGCTGCGGCTAGGATGCGGCGGGAATGGAGATAGGACATGCGAGGGCTTCCTTGCTGAGCGATGAGGGCGGCGTCCATGGCGCGCCGATTGCCAGTGGAATGCTCGACGGTGCCGGTATGAGTGTCAACGACGTGGTGCGTCCGGTGCCTTCGCGTCGAAGCGATGGGGCAATGGATCGGTCCTGCCATGTGGTCGGCAGAACCACCGTGATACCTCATTCCATGCCACTCCGATCAGCCCCATGCGGTCCCCAGCCAAGGCGCTCGCAGCGGCGCCGGAGCCGGCAAAGCGGCCGGGTCCGCGCTTCGCAGTGACATCGATGACTGCGCCGCACTGAAAACGGTTTCGGTCGAAACTGGGCGCAAGTGCCTGATTCGACAGGCCCCGGGAGGGGGCAAGGTTCACCGTCAGCGGCTATAATCGCGGGCTTCCCACCGCTGCCGCAGGATCTCCATGAGCATCGAACAGCTTGCCGAAACCGCCCAGGCCATGGTCGCCGCGGGCAAGGGCATCATCGCGATCGACGAGTCGAACGCCACCATCGCCAAGCGTTTCGCCGGCGTCGGCATCGACAACACCGAAGAGAATCGCCGCGCCTACCGCGAGCTGCTGCTCACCACGCCGAAGATCGGCGACTACATCTCCGGCGCGATCCTGTACGACGAAACCATCCGTCAGTCGACCAAGGCCGGCGTGCCGTTCACCAAGATCATGATGGACAACGGCGTGATCCCGGGCATCAAGGTCGACAAGGGCCCGCAGCCGCTGGCCGGCTTCCCCGGCGAAGTCGTGACCGAAGGCCTCGACGGCCTGCGCGCGCGCCTGGAGGAGTACTACAAGCTCGGCGCCCGTTTCGCCAAGTGGCGCGCGGTCATCAACATCGGCGACGACATCCCGTCGGGCACCTGCATCGAGGCCAACAGCCACGCGCTGGCGCGCTACGCCGCGCTGTGCCAGGAGCAGGGCCTGGTGCCGATGGTCGAGCCGGAAGTGATCATGGACGGCAGCCACGACATCGACACCTGCTTCGAGGTCACCGAAGTGACCCTGCGTTCGCTGTTCGGCGCGCTGTACGAGCAGAGCGTCGTGCTCGAAGGCACCATCCTGAAGGCCTCGATGGTCCTGCCGGGCACCTTGTCGAACGACCGCGCCAGCGTCGACGACGTCGCCGCGGCCACCCTGCAGTGCCTGAAGTCGACCGTGCCGGCGACCCTGCCGGGCATCGTGTTCCTGTCGGGCGGCCAGTCGGACGAGGACGCCACCGCGCATCTCAACGCGATGAACCAGATGGGCCCGAACCCGTGGCCACTGTCGTTCTCCTACGGCCGCGCCATGCAGTCGGCGGCGCTGAAGCTGTGGTCGCAGGACCTGGTCGGCAACATCGCCAAGGCCCAGCAGACCGTGTACGAGCGCGCCAAGGCCAACGGCCTGGCGGCGCTGGGCCAGTGGAAGTCGGCGGCGTAAGCTTCGGCTACGACGCATCGGAAAAACGCCGGCTTCGCGCCGGCGTTTTTCGTTGGCGCCCACCGTTCCTTTCAACCTGCCAGGATCCGGACGCATGGAAACCCAGTGGCTCGCTTTCTCCGTCGCCGCGCTGATGCTCACGCTGATGCCCGGCCCCGACACGTTCCTGGTGATCGGCAACGCGCTCGGCGGCGTGCGCCGCGGGCTCGCTGCGGTCGCCGGCATCACCTTCGGCGGCTTGTTCCATGTCGCGCTGTTCGCGTTGGGCGTGACCCGGTTGTTGATGTATTCCGAGCGCGCGTTCTGGACGGTGAAAATGCTCGGCGCCGGGTATCTGGCGTATCTGGGCGTGAAGGCGCTGCGCGCGGCGCTGCGGCCGCGCGCCGACGCGCCGCTGCCGGAACCGGCGACGCCCGCGACCGGGTTGTGGCGCGCGTTCGCGCAGGGCGCGCTGACCAATGCGCTCAATCCGAAGATCGCCATGTTCTATCTCGCGTTCCTGCCGCAATTCCTCGCCCCGGGCGCGCACATGGCGCGCGACTCGATGCTGATGATCGGGCTGCACTACAGCATCGGCGCGGTGTGGCTGTGCGTGGTCGCGATGGCCGCCTCGTGCATGGCCGGGACCTTGCGCAGCGCACGGGTCGCGCGCGCGCTCGACGGACTGATCGGCACGATGATGCTGGGCTTCGGCGCCAGGCTGGCGTGGTCGTCGCGCTGAGGCGCGGCCTGCGAGCGTGACGGATCCGGCCATGGCCCGTTAGGCTGGCTGGATCCGCAGCCGGCAAGGAGCCCGCGATGAGCGACCACCGCACGCCTTTCATACCGCCGCAGGCGGCCACGCTGTTGCGCGCCGGTCGCAAGATCGAGGCGATCAAGCAGGTGCTGGATGCGAATCCGGGACTGGGCCTGCGCGACGCGAAGAACGCGGTCGAGCATTACCAGCGCCAGCCTGCCGAAGGCGGGCAAGTCCGCGCCGCCCCCGACGAGGCACCATCGCCGCCCGAGGGTTTCCCGGCGCAGGCCGAGCTGGCGCTGCGCAGCGGCAACAAGATCGAGGCGGTCAAGATCGTGCGCGCGGTCCACCGGCTCGACCTGCGCGATGCGCTCGCGGTGGTCGATGCGCATCTGCGCGGGCAACACGCGGACGCGTCCACCACCGGGGTGGGCGCCGGTCGCGCCGATTTGCCCGCCGATGTAACCATGGCGCTGATGCACGGCGACCGGGTCGGCGCGCTCGAGCTGTTGGAAAAGACCCATGGGCTGGCGAATGCGGACGCGATCCAGCGCGTGCTGCAGTACGAACGGCAGCGCGGCAAGCGCGGCCTGAGCGGCCGCGTCGACGGCACGGTCCGGCCCGGCGACAGCGACGCCGGGATGCTGTGGTGGGCGTTGCTGATCGCCGGGGCGGCGGCGGTGGCCTGGTACGTATCGGGTAGCTAGACCGTCGATACAGAGCCCGCGGTCCCGATTCTCAGTCCAGCGAGGCCAGCCACTCGTCGTCGCTGCCTTCGTTGATGCCTTCGAACAGGAAGGTGCTGAGGTAGCGCTCGCCGGTGTCGGGCAGCATCGCCAGGATCACCGCGCCGTGCTCGGCGGTGCGCGCGACTTCGAGCGCGGCCGCGGCGGTGGCGCCGGCGGAAATGCCGACGAAGATGCCTTCTTCCAGCGCCAGCCGGCGTGCGGTGTCGCGCGCAAGCACCTCGTCGACCGTCAGCACGTCGTGGGCGGCGTCGCGGTTGAGCACGGCCGGGACGAAATCCGGGGTCCAGCCCTGGATCTTGTGCGGCTGCCAGGCGTTGCCGCTGAGCAGGGCCGCGCCGGCCGGCTCGCAGGCGGTGACGCGTACTTCCGGGCGCGCCACCCGCAGCACTTCGCCGACACCGGTGAGGGTGCCGCCGGTACCCCAGCCGGTGACGAAATGGTCGAGCCGGCGGCCGGCGAAATCCTGCAGGATCTCCGCCGCGGTGGTGCTGCGGTGATAGGCCGGGTTGGCCGGATTCTCGAACTGGCGGGCGAGGAACCAGCCGTGCTTCTTCGCCAGTTCCTCGGCGCGCCGCACCATGCCGCTGCCGCGTTCGGCGGCCGGGGTCAGGATCACCTTGGCGCCATAGGCGCGCATGAGTTTGCGGCGCTCCATCGAGAAGGTTTCGCTCATCGTGGCGACGAACTTGTAGCCGAGCGCGGCGCAGACCATCGCCAGGGCCACGCCGGTGTTGCCCGAGGTCGCCTCGATCACCGTGTCGCCGGGCTTGATCAGGCCCTTGGCTTCGGCGTCGAGGATGATCGCCAGGGCCAGGCGGTCCTTGACCGAACCGCCGGGATTGAAGGATTCGACCTTGGCGTACAGGCTGACGTGGGCCGGGGCGATGCGATGCAGGCGGATCACCGGGGTGCGGCCGATGGTGTCGAGAATGCTGTCGTGGATCATGACCAGGCTCCAGCAGGGGGACCCGCTGAGTATGAACTCCGTCCGTGCCGCCCGCGCACCACCGTCATTACCGCGATGAAACATCGGCGCGGCGGGGACTGCGGCCGAGGCCCAGGACGAGCGCCGGACGAGCGCCGGATGAGCGGGCCCGGCCCAACACATCGCCGGGACGACTTTGCCTATACGGTGGTCAACCAATGGCCCACGCGAGCGTTAATGCTGCACCGCTAGAATCGCGCGGCCTCATCGCCGCGCCGGCTCTACCTTCCGCGCGGATCGCCTGCCCGGGTCGCGACAGCGCCCGGCAGACCCGCGCCGCCGCCCTTCCGGGCACCCGTTCAGAGAACCGCATGCGACCACGTTCCGGCCTTCGCTCCTGCTGCACCCTTGCCTTCGCCCTCGCTCTAGCCGCCTGCGGCAGCAAGGGCGGGGCGCCCCAGGCAGGGCAGGGCGGCGATCGTCCGATCCCGGTCACCACCGAGCCGGTCCGCCTGCGGTCCTGGAACGACACTGTGCAGGCGCTGGGCAACGTCAAAGCGCGCGAGTCGATCACGGTCACCGCCAAGGTCAGCGAGATCGTCCAGGGCGTGCACTTCGACAGCGGCGATCAGGTCGCCGCCGGCGCGTCCCTGGTCACCCTCAGCGGCAAGGCGCAGCAGGCCGCGCTGGCCCAGGCCGAGGCCACCGCCAAGGAAGCCGCCGCCCTGTACCAGCGCCAGAGCGAACTGGCCGCGCAGCAGTTGATCGCGCGGTCCGCGCTCGACACCCAGCGCGCGACCCGCGACGCCGCCCGCGCCCGGGTCGAACAAATGAAGGCCGACATCGGCGACCGGGTGATCCGCGCGCCGTTCGCCGGCGTGCTGGGCATCCGCCAGGTCAGCCCCGGCTCGCTGGTGACGCCGGGCACGCCGATCGCGACCCTCGACGACACCGGCCGGGTCTACGTCGATTTCCCGGTGCCGGAAACCCAGTTGGCCCGGGTGGCCAAGGGCCAGACCGTCGAGGGCCGCAGCGCCGCGTATCCGGACCAGCCGTTCCAGGGCGAGGTCAGCACGATCGACGCGCGGGTCGACCCGGCCACGCGCGCGATCACGGTGCGCGCGGATTTCCCCAATCCCGAGCATCGCCTGCGTCCGGGCATGCTGATGCAGGTGACCTTGTTGCAGCCGGAACGCCAGGCGCTGTTGGTGCCGGAGATCGCGGTGGTGCAGGTCGGCACCGATTCCTATGTGTTCCGGGTCAAGCCGGACAACACGGTCGAGCGCGCCGACGTGGAGGTCGGCACCCGCCGCGAAGGCTTGGCCGAAATCGTCAAGGGCCTCAAGGTCGGCGACGTCATCGTCGTCGACGGCACCGGCAAGCTGCGCGTCGGCAACAAGATTCAGGCCGCCGGCACGAAGCCGCCGGCACAGAAGGGCGCCGCCGCGGCGAAGGGCGGCGCGAATGGCTGACTGGATGCGTTCCCTGCTGTCCTCGCTGCCGCGCAAGCCCGATGCCGGCGACCTGCGCGCCGCGGTCAAGCGCGCTCTGGACTTCCGCCTGCGCAGCGTGCCGGCGGCGCCGCCTGAAGACCTCGCCAGCGACCCCGGGCAGGCCGCGGGCGACCGGCCCCGGGTCGTGCCGATCTACATAGCGCCCAAGCGCAGCGCGCCCAAGCGCCGCGACGGCGGCGAAGCGCAATGAATATTTCCGACCTGTCGATCCGCCGTCCGGTGTTCGCCACCGTGATGAGCCTGCTGTTGATCGCCCTCGGCGTGATGGCGTTCTCGCGCCTGACCTTGCGCGAATTGCCGGCGATCGACCCGCCGGTGGTCTCGGTCGACGTGACCTATCCCGGCGCCTCGGCGGCGGTGGTCGAAACCCGCATCACCCAGGTGCTGGAAGACGCGCTGGCCGGCATCGAAGGCATCGAGAGCATCGAGTCGCGCAGCGTCAACGGGCGCGCCTCGATCAGCATCGAGTTCACCCTGCAGCGCGAGATCGAAGCCGCGGCCAACGACGTGCGCGACGCGGTCAGCCGCGTTTCCAATCGCATGCCGGAAGAGGCCGACCCGCCGCAGATCGAGAAGGTCGAAAGCGACGCCGACCCGATCATGTGGCTCAACATGAACTCCAAGCAGATGGACACGCTGCAGCTGTCCGACTATGCGGAGCGTTACGTGGTCGACCGGCTGTCCTCGGTCGACGGCGTGGCTCAGGTCCGCATCGGCGGCCAGCAGCGCTATGCCATGCGCATCTGGCTCGATCAGGACGCGCTGGCGGCGCGCGACATCACCGTCAACGAAGTCGAGGCCGCGCTCGGCGCCGAGAACGTCGAACTGCCGGCCGGGCGCATCGAATCGCAGTCGCGCGACTTCACCCTGCGGGTCGCGCGCAGTTATCAAAAGCCCGAGGACTTCGCCCAGATTCCGCTGAAGAAGGGCGCCGACGGCTATGTGGTGCGGCTCGGCGACGTGGCCAAGATCCAGCTCGATTCGGCCGAACGCCGCGCCTACTATCGCAGCAACGGCGAGCCCAACATCGGCCTGGGCGTGGTCAAGACCTCGACCGCGAACAGTCTGGACGTGGCCCGCGCGATTCGCGCCGAGGCCGACAAGATCCGCCCCAGCCTGCCGGACGGCACCGACATCTTCGTCGCCTTCGATACCACCATCTTCATCGAGTCGGCGGTCGAACGCGTGTACCACACGCTGGCCGAGGCGGTGGTGCTGGTGTTGATCGTGATCTGGCTGTTCCTCGGCAGCTTCCGCGCCGCGCTGATCCCGGCGGTGACCGTGCCGGTGTGCCTGATCGCCGCCTTCATCCCGCTGTACGCCTTCGACTTCTCGATCAACCTGTTGACCTTGCTGGCGCTGGTGCTGTGCATCGGCCTGGTGGTCGACGATGCGATCGTGGTGCTGGAGAACATCCAGCGCCGCGCCGACCTCGGCGAGCCGAAACTGGTCGCCGCCGCGCGCGGCACCAAGCAGGTCGCGTTCGCGGTGATCGCGACCACTGCGGTGCTGGTCGCGGTGTTCCTGCCGATCGGTTTCATGGAAGGCAACACCGGGCGGCTGTTCCGCGAGTTGTCGGTGGCGCTGGCCGGCGCGGTGGCCTTGTCGGCCTTCGTCGCCCTGACCCTGACGCCGATGATGTCGTCGAAGTTCGTGCGACCGCACAGCGAAGAGAAATCCAATCCGGTCAACCGCTGGGTCAACGCGCGCCTCGACGGCGTGAGCCGGCGCTACAAGGGGCTGCTCGACCGCACCGTCGAGCGGCCGTGGCTGTTCGGCGCGCTGCTGTTGATCGCGCTGGCCCTGAGCTTCGGCCTGTTCAAGCTGGTGCCGTCGGAACTGGCGCCGCAGGAAGACCGCGGCTCGTTCCAGGTCTCGATCGTCGGCCCGGAAGGCGCCGGTTACGACTACACGGTCAAGCAGGTGCAGCAGGTCGAGAAGATCATCGCCTCGCACACCGGGCCGGACCAGACCATCCAGCGCTACAACCCGCGCGTGCCCGGCGGCTTCGGCGCCAGCGAGGAAATGCACACCGGTCGCATCGCGGTGTTCCTGCAGGATTGGGACAAGCGCGAGGTCAGCACCGCCGACGTCGCAGACGGCCTGCGCAGCGAGCTCGGCCAGCTGACCGGCGTGCGCGCGCTGCCGCAGGTCGGCGGCGGCCTGGTGCGCACCCGCGGGCAGCCGATCCAGATCGTGCTCGGCGGCCCGGAATACCTCGAACTGGCGAAATGGCGCGACCGGCTGCTGGCCCGCATCGAGCAGAACAAGGGGCTGTTCTCGGTCGATTCGGACTACAAGGAAACCCGGCCGCAGATGCGCGTGGAGATCGACCGCCAACGCGCCGCCGACCTCGGCGTCAGCGTCACCGACATCGGCCATTCGCTGGAAACCATGATGGGGTCGCGCCGCGCGACCACCTTCGTGCAGAACGGCGAGGAATACGACGTGATCGTCCAGGCCGGCCGCGAAGTGCGCGCTTCGCCGGCCGACCTGGCGGCGATCCAGGTACGCGCCCGCGACGGCGGCCTGGTGCCGTTGTCGAACCTGGTCACGCTGAAGGAACTGGCCGAGCCCGGCAGCCTCAACCGTTTCAACCGGCTGCGCGCGATCACCGTCAGCGCCGGCCTCGCGCCCGGCTATTCCATGGGCGAGGCGATCGCCTGGCTCAACCAGGTGGTCGAGGAAGAACTGCCGGAGCAGGCGCAGATCGACTGGAAAGGCGAATCGCGCGAATACCAGAAGGCCGGCGGCGCAGTGCTGATGACCTTCACTCTCGCGCTGCTCGTCGTGTACCTGGTGCTCGCGGCGCAGTTCGAGAGCTTCATCCACCCCTTCGTGATCATGCTGACCGTGCCGCTCGGCGTGCTCGGGGCCTTGCTCGGTCTGTGGATGACCGGCGGCACCCTCAACCTGTTCAGTCAGATCGGCATCGTCATGCTGGTCGGCCTGGCGGCGAAGAACGGCATCCTGATCGTCGAGTTCGCCAACCAGTTGCGCGACGAGGGCCGCAGCATCCATGCCGCGATCGTCGAGTCCTCGGCGGTGCGCCTGCGCCCGATCCTGATGACCTCGATCGCGACCGTGGTCGGCGCCGTGCCCCTGGTCCTGGCCGGCGGCCCGGGCTCGGCGAGCCGCGCGACGATCGGCATCGTGGTGATCTTCGGCGTGTCGTTCTCGACTCTGTTGTCGCTGTTCATCGTACCGGCGTTCTACGTCCTGCTGGCGCGCTACACCAAGTCGCCCGAGGCGGTCGCACACGAACTGGAGAAACTGGAAAAGGAAACCCCGCAGGCCGGCGGTCACGCCTGACCGGGTAAGCCGTCCGTCTCCGGGCTGGACGCGTCGTTCTCAGGGCAGGAACGGCGCAGGCCGCGACCGCGCGGCTGCGGCCACGACGCAGGTCGCGGCTCGCGCCGCTCCTGCTCCCGATCCGTCTAAAGACCGCGGTTTCCGCCCGCCGAGGGCGATGCAGTACGCTATCGCCATGAACGCCGCTCCCTTATCCGACCCGGGCGATATCCGCCTGCTTGGCGAAGGCTTCGTCCTGCGCCGCTGGCGGCCCGACGACCTCGACAACCTGGTCCTGCACGCCAACGACGAACACGTCTCGCGTTCCACCAGCGACCGTTTTCCGTATCCCTATACCCGCGAAGACGGCGAACGGTTCTTGTCCGGCCAGGTCGTCGATTTCTCGGCCCCGGTGTTCGCGATCGAAGTCGACGGCCGCGCCTGCGGCGGCATCGGCGTACGCGCCGGCCAGGGCGAGCGCGGCCACAGCGCCGAGCTCGGTTACTGGCTCGGCCGCGCGCTGTGGAATACCGGCCTGATGACCCGCGCGGTCGGCGTGTTCGCGCCCTGGGTCATGCGCGAGCTGTCGCTGTATCGGCTGTGCGCGACGGTGCTCGACCACAATCCGGCCTCGGCGCGGGTGCTGCTGAAGAACGGCTTCGAAGAAGAAGGCGCGCAACGCTGCGCCGTGTTCAAGCGCGGGCGACTGCACGACCTGCGGGTGTTCGCCAAAGTAAGAAGGAGTCTCGACGATGCGACGTGATCCCCCGCGCGGTCCGCGCCCCCCCCTCGCTCCGGGACAGAGCCCCTGGCGAACCGGCCCGCGCCGCGACGACGAACAACGCCCGCGGCGCGAGCCCGATGCGCCGGCTGGCGCGGGGCCGGTCGAGCCGCCGCCGTCGCCCTATCGCGGTGGACACGACCGCAGCGGGCATGCGCACGCGCACCCGCACTCGCGCTCGGAGCGGCGCGAGCAACGCACCCAACATGCCGGCGACACGCGTCCACCGCGCGAGCGGGCCCGGCCGGAACGCCACGAGCGCGACGAGCGGGTCTACCGCCAGCGCGACGAGGCCGACCTGCGCCAGCCCCTCGGCGAGGACATGTTCGAGGCGCCGCATCCGCAGCGCACGCGCCGCGACGTCGAGCTGCGCCTGTACGGTCTCAATGCGATCCGCGCGGTGTTCGCGCGCCGGCCGCAGGCGATCCGCAAGCTGTACCTGAGCGGCAACCGCATTCCCGCCCTGCAGCCGTTGCTGGCGTGGTGCGTGGCCAATCGCGTCGGTTATCGCGTGGTCGAGGAAGCAGACCTCGACAAACTCGCCGCGAGCGGCCACCACGAAGGCGTGGTCGCCGACGTATTGCGCGAGGAGCCGGTCTCTTTGTCGGAATGGCTGCGCGAATTGCCGGACGGCCCGCAGCTGGCGATCTGGCTGGACGGCGTCGGCAACCCGCACAACCTCGGCGCGATCCTGCGTTCGGCCGCCCACTTCGGCGTCGCCGCGGTGCTGATGCCGAAGGACTCGACCCTGGCCCTGTCGGGCGCCGCCGCGCGCGTCGCCGAAGGCGGCGCCGAAGCGGTGCCGATGGTGCGGATGGGCCGCAGCGACAATGCGCTGACCCAGCTGCGCGGCGCCGGTTTCGCCCTGGCCGCGACGGTGGTCTCCGGCGGCGACAACGCCTTCGCGACCCCGCTGCCGCAGCGCCTGGTCTATGTGCTGGGCGCGGAAAGCGAAGGCATGGACCGCGACCTCGTCGCCGCCTGCGACCTGCGTTTGTCGATTCCCGGCAGCGGCAAGGTCGAAAGTCTCAACGTCGCCGCGGCGACCGCGGTGCTGCTGGCGGCCTGGACGGCGCGCAGCGCATAGCCCTTGGGGCGGCGAGCGCTCTGACCATGGCTTTCAGGGCGTAGCAGCGCCCTCACCCTGACCCTCTCCCGCACGCGGGAGAGGGGGACTGAGCCTGCGTCGCTTCCAGCAACGGCACCGCCGTGCCGCGCAAAAGCAAAACCCCTTTCCGCATGCGAGAAAGGGGCTGGCTTTGTTTCCGTCGAGCTAGCGAACCGACCGTCCCGCCCGATTCAAAGCCCCTCTCCCGCGTGCGGGAGAGGGGTTGGGGTGAGGGCGCCAGTTTCAAGCAGAGACCAGGGTGGATCGAACAGATTCTGCCGTGGCCTCGGGCAAGCGGCAGTACCGCGCCGCTTCACTCCTCCGGCGGCGTAACCGCCTTGGCTTCGCTGCCGAAATCGCCTTCGGCCGAGGCGGCCAGGTAGGCGAACACCGCATACGCGGCGACGTTCTGCGCCAGCGCCTTCGGGTCGATCTTGTCGAGGGTGTCGTCGGGAGTGTGGTGATAGTCGAAGTAGTCGCTGCCGTCCTGGGCCAGGCGCGCCCAGGCCAGGCCTTGCGCGGCGAACGGCGAGATGTCCGGACCCGGCCCGCCCTTGCCCGGGGTGTGCTCGATGCCGAGCGGCGCCAGGGCCTCGGCGATCTGCTTGTCGGCGGCCTGCGCATGCGCCGGGGCCGAACTCGAATAGGCGTAGATGCGGCCCGCGCCGAAATCGCTCTCGGCGCCGATCTGGTGTTGCTTGACCTGCGCGGCGTGCTTGAGCGCATAGGCCTTGCCGCCGTACAGGCCCTGCTCTTCGTTGGCGAAGGCGATCACCCGGATGCTGCGCGCCGGGCGCAGCTTGCTCTGGCCGATCAACTTGGCCGCGGCCATGGTCAGGCCGACGCCGGCGCCGTCGTCGATCGCGCCGGTGCCGAGGTCCCACGAGTCCAGGTGACCGCCGATGATCACGACTTCCTCGGGCTTGCTCTTGCCGCGGATCTCGCCGATGACGTTGTGCGAGGTCGCTTCGCCGTCCCAGCCGCAGTCCAGGGCGACGCGCACGCGCACCGGGCCGCGCGCGGCGAGGCGGGCGAGCTGGTCGGCATCGGGCGCGGCCAGCGCGGCCGACGGGATCGGGGTCAGGCCTTCGTCGAAACGGGTGATGCCGGTGTGCGGGTTACGGTGCGAGTCGGTGCCGGCCGAACGCATCAGGTAGGCGCTGGCGCCGGCGCGGATCGCCGCCGAGGGGCCGCGGCTGCGCACGCGTCCGCCGGGGCCGTAGCCGGCGCCGTCTTTCGCCCGCTCCATGCGGTAGTCGATGAAGGCGATCTTGCCCTCGAGCGAACCGGCCGGCGCGGCTTCCAGCGCGGCGAGGTCGGCGAAGCGCACGATCTCGCCCTCGACCTTGCCGGCGGGGCTGCCGCCCAGGGCGGTCAGGTGCAAGGGCTGGCGATGCTCGCCGAGCACTTCGGCCCGCTCGCTGCGGCGCTCCCACTTCGGAAACGTCACCGGCTCCAGCCAGACCTTGTCGAAGCCGAGTTCGCGGAACTTGGCTTCGGCCCACTTCACCGCGCGCGCATCGGCTTCGCTGCCGGCCAGGCGCGGGCCGACTTCGGTGGTCAGCGATTCGGTAATGCGATAACCCAGGTCGCTGGCCAGCGCGGTTTCGCGCAATTCGCCGGCGGCGGCGATGGCGGCCTCGGGGATGCGCGTTTCGCGCGGGGCGGCCACGGCGGAGCCGACGAACAACACAGCAGCGATCGCTGCCCACAACGGTGCGCGCATCCCCAACTCCCTGATCTGGAAAGTACGGAGGCCGCCTGGAGCCAGACGGCCGGAAAAGACGAAGCCGCGAGCTTAGCAACCCGCGGCTTCGTCTCTACCTGTCGCAAGTCACGTTGGACTTGAGGGTTTTTTGTCGCTGCCTATCGCCAGGTTTGAGGCGGTTTGCCGCAACGGGCGAAGCGTTCTCACCTGCGCAGCGAATCGCGGATCTCGCGCAGCAGCACGATGTCCTCGGGCGTCGCCGCCGGCGCCGCGTCGGCGGGCTTGCGGACCTTGTTGTAAGCCTTGAGGAACAGGAAGATCACGAACGCGATCAGCAGGAAGTCGACCGCGGTCTGCAGGAAAGCGCCGTACTTGATCGCCACTTCGGCGGCGACTTCCTTGCCGGCGGCGTCCATCTGCGCCGCGGTCAGCACGTACTTGGCGTCGCTGAGGTTGACCCCGCCGCTGAGGTAGCCGATGAAAGGCATGACGATGCCGTCGACCAAGGCGGTGACGATCTTGCCGAAAGCCGCGCCGATCACCACACCGACGGCCAGATCGACCACGTTGCCGCGCGCTATGAACTCTTTGAACTCGCTGACCATGCCCATCCGCATGCTCTCCCTGGTTGACGACATGAAGGCGGCGCCGCAGCGCCGGGGCGACTATACCGGCGCCGCGATGATGTGTCCGTGCAGCTCGGCCACGCCTTCGAGCACGGCGTGGTAGCGGTCGCCCGGCCGCAGCGGGCCGACCCCGGAGGGCGTGCCCATGTAGATCAGGTCGCCGGCGCGCAGCGCGTACAGCCGCGACAGCTCGTGCAGGATTTCGGGCACGTTCCAGACCAGGTCGTCGAGCGTGCCGCGCTGGCGGACTTCGCCGTTCACTTCCAGGCTCAGGGCGCGCGCGCCGAGTTCGCCGACGTCGGCGACCGGCACGATCGCGCTGATCGGCGCGGCATGATCGAAGGACTTGCCGGTATCCCAGGGCAGGCCCTTGGCTTTGGCCTGCGACTGCAGGTCGCGGCGGGTCAGGTCCAGGCCGACCGCATAGCCATAGACCAGCGTCTGGGCGTCGCCGACGGCGAGCTCGCCGGCCGGCGCGTCGCGACCGATCGCGACCACCAGCTCGACCTCATGGTGCAGGTCGTCGGTGCCGGGCGGGTAGGGCACGGCCTGGCCGAGTTCGATCGCGTCGTGCGGCTTGAGGAAGAACACCGGGCGGCCGCGATCGGCGGCCGAGGTCGGTACGGCCGCGCCCATCTCGCGAGCGTGTTCGGCGAAGTTGCGGCCGACGCAGTAGACGCGGCGGACCGGGAAGGTGGTGCCGTCGGCGACGGCGGCGCCGCGGACCGGAATGCGGGTGTGCGGCGGTGCCGCGATCGCGTCGCTCATGCGTTCAATGGGTGGAGGAAGTAGGGGCGCGATGGTCGAGCCGGGCCGCGTCGACGACGCGGAACTCGCCTTCGACGATGTCGTGGCCGCGATGGGCCATCGGCTGGCCGCGGCGCTTCCACAGCTTGTAGGCGAGGCCGACGGCGATCATCGCCGCGCCGACCACCATGCTGAACATCACCAGCAGCGCCAGCAGGCCGAGCCCGACCACGCCGAGCACGAAACGCAGGAGGCGGTGACGCGGCTTGCGCGGCTCGAAAGCGTTGCGCACGCGCGACTGGAACGCATTCCATTGCGGTCGGTGATCGGAGAATCGGAAGGTCTGGGCAAACATTTAGGGTGTCGTGAGACAATGCGGCAAACGCCGGACACAGGAGTATCGTTCCAGGCATGGACGAGGGTGTGAGAAGTTCGTTAAATCCTCCCGCCGACGGCGGCAACGCAGCGTTGCCCCTGATCGGGCTTGAACGGCTGGCCGACGGCGCCTTCGCCGAAGTCGAAGCGACCCTGGACGGCGACGCCGAGTCGTTGCTGCTGTATCGCGACGGCGAGGCCGTGCGCGCCTGGTTGAATATCTGCCCGCATGCCGGCCGTCGTCTCGACTGGGCGCCGGGGCAATTCCTCAAGAGCAAGGACGGCCTGCTGGTCTGCGCCGCGCACGGCGCGAGTTTCGAGCTGCAAGGCGGCCAGTGCGTCGCCGGCCCCTGCCGGGGCGAAGCGCTGCGCGCGGTCGCGGTGACCGTGCGCGATGGGGCGGTGTGGCTGGGGTGAGACAGGGCTGTTGACGGTTAGCGGCCAACAGCCAACAGCCAACAGCCAACAGCCAACAGCCAACAGCTTTTCCGGCCGCCGTACCGAAGCTGCGGCTTCTGCGACATCACTTTCCCCAGAACAACAAATTCACCATCAGCACCGTCACCACGGTGTAGATCAGCGACAGCGGGCCGCCGATGCGCCACAGCTCCTTGCCGGTGTAGCCGGCCGGGCCGGTGATCATCGAGATCACCGGGTTCGAGGCGGTCATGAAGTTGTTCGAGGCCGACAGCGCCACGATCAGGGCGAAAGCGGTCGGGTTGCCACCGGCGGCCAGCGCGAGGTTGACCGCGAGCGGCACCACCACGATGGTCGCGCCGACATGGCTGATGACCAACGAGAACATCGTGGTCAGCAAGCCGATGAAAATCTCCAGCAGCCACACCGGAGTGCCGGTCGGCAGGCGCTCGATGGTGTGGCCGGCGATCCACGCCGCCGCGCCGCTGGAATCCATCGCCCAGCCCAGCGGGATCAGGCAGGCCATCAGGAACACGGTCTTCCAGTTGATCGCCGCGTAGGCCTCGTCGATGTTGATCACTCCGGCGATCAGCATGCCGGCCACGCCGGTCATCAGCGCGATCGACACCGGCAGGCGCGAAGACAGGGCCAGCAGCATCGCCACGGCGAAGATGGTCAGCGCGAGTTTGAGCTTGTGCGGGCGCTGCTCGCCCTTGGGGTAGTCGGTGACCACGACCAGGTCCTTGCTCGCCGCCGCGGTCGCCAGATCGGTCCAGATGCTATGGAACACCAGCATGTCGCCGGCGCGCATCGGCACGGTGCGCACGTTGTCGCGCAGCACGCTCTTGTCGCGGTTGATCGCCAGCAGGCTCAGGCCGGCTTGCTTGCGCAGGTGCAGGTCGCCGGCGGTCTTGCCGATGTAGGCCGAAGTCGCCGGCACCACCGCTTCGGAGATGCCGGCGCGGCTGGGGTTGAACAGGTCGGCGAAGTTGCGCAAGCGCGTGGACAGGCGCAGGAACTGGTTCTGGGCGAAGTCGGCGACCTGCTGCTTCGGCCCCATCGCGCCGAGCACGCTGCCGACCCAGATGCGGGTTTCGGCCGGCGGCGCCAGCCGCGCTTCGCCGTCGCTCTTGAGCGCGAGCAGCAGCGGCGCGCCGCGCAGGGCCTCGGCCTCGCCGAGCGACATGCCGACCAAAGGGCTGTCGGCGGTGACGGTCATTTCGTAGACGTCGCCCTCGATCCCGTAGGCCTTGGCGAAATAGCTCTGGGTGCGCGCCGGGGTGGCGCCCTTGTCGCTGTCGTCGCGCAGCAGTTTGTCGCCGAAGAAATGGAAGTACGCCAGCGAAGCCACCAGCAGGGCGATGCCGATCGGCAGCGGCGCGAACATCTTCAGCGGCTCGATGGTCGCCGCGCCCGAGGGCAGGTTGCTGTTGGCGTTGAGCAGCAAGTCGTTGAGCAGGATCAGCGGCGAGTTGCCGACCATGGTCAGGGCGCCGCCCATCACGATGGCCGCGGCGATCGGCAGCAGCAGGCGCGGCAGCGACAGGCCGGTGCGCGAGGACAGGCGCGAGGCGACCGGCATGTACAGCGCCATCACCGAAGGGTTCTGCATGAAGGACGAATTGAGCCCGGCCACCGCGGTGGTCAGCAGCAGCAATCGTTGCTCGACGCCGTGCGCGCGCCGCAGCAGCCAGGCGGCGAGGCGGTTGAGCGCGCCGGTGCGGTCGAGGCCGGCGCCGAGGATCATCGTGGCGATGATGCTGATGACCGCGTTGCCCGAGAAGCCGTTGAACAGCTCGTCGGGCTCGACCAGGCCGGACAGGCCCAGCAGCACCAGCACCACCAGGGCGACGACGTCGGCGCGGATGCGCTCGAACAGGAACATCGCCATCGTGAAGACCACCAGCCCGAGAACGAGCTTCATGTCGGTGGTGAGCGCGAGGGCGGTATCCATTTAGGGCCGGGATTCGGGATGGGGGAATCGGGAATCGGAACAGCAGGGGCGAGGCAACCCGTCGGCACCGGATTCGGGCTCGGCAAAGCATCGCGAATGTTCGGTGGGGCGCATCCGGTTCCCTATTCCCGATTCCCAGTTCCCGGCTTCTTGTCGTACAGCAAATCCCACACGCCGTGGCCGAGTTTCTGGCCGCGGGTCTCGAAGTGGGTCTGCGGACGCCACGGCGGCCGGGCCACGCTGCCGCGCGGGCCGGCGCGGTTGACCAGGCCGGCGGTCGCGTCGAGCACGTCCCACATCTGTTCGGCATAGTCCTGCCAATCGGTGGCGAGGTGCAAGCGACCGTCGGGCGAGAGCTTGCGCACCAGCAGCTCGGCGAACGCCGGCTGGACCAGGCGGCGCTTGTTGTGGCGCTTCTTGTGCCAGGGGTCCGGGAAGTAGATCCGGACCTCGTCGAGCGAAGCGTCGGCGATTTCGTGGTTCAACACTTCGACCGCGTCGTGGTGATACAGGCGGACGTGGTCGCTGCCGTCTTCGGCCAGGGCGTTCAACAGCCGGCCGACACCGGGCGCGTGGACCTCGATGCCGATGAGGTCGCGTTCGCGGTCGTGCTGGGCGGCGAAGCGCAAGGCCTCGCCGTTGCCGAAACCGATTTCGAGCACGCGCTTGGCGCTGCGGCCGAAGATGTCGTCGTAATCGCGCGGGACGCCCTGGTAGTCGATGCCGAAGCGCGGCCACAGTTCGTCGAAGGCGCGCTGCTGGGCCGGGGTGAAGCGGCCCTGGCGCAGGACGAAGCTGCGCACCTGGCGCCGGCCTTCTTCCACGGTGAACGGCTTGGGCGGGGTCTTGGCGCCGTCGCTCGAGAACGGGTCAGTCATATCAGCCGATCAACCCGTCCACCGGGCTCGAGGCGCTGGCATAGCGCTTGCGCGGGATGCGGCCGGCCTTGAACGCGGCGCGGCCGGCCTCGATCGCCAGCTTCATCGCATGCGCCATCAGGATCGGGTCGCGGGCGCCGGCGATGGCGGTGTTCATCAGCACGCCGTCGCAGCCCAGCTCCATCGCGATGGCGGCGTCCGAAGCGGTGCCGACGCCGGCGTCGACCAGGATCGGCACCTTGGCGTTCTCGATGATCTCGAGCAGGTTGTACTTGTTCTGCACGCCCAGGCCCGAGCCGATCGGCGCGGCCAGCGGCATCACCGCCACGCAGCCGATCTGTTCCAGGCGCTTGGCCAGGATCGGGTCGTCGGAGGTGTAGACCATGACGTCGAAACCGTCCTTGACCAGGATCTCGGCCGCGGCCAGGGTCTGGACGACGTCCGGGAACAGGGTGCGTTGGTCGCCGAGCACTTCGAGCTTGACCAGCTTGTGGCCGTCGAGCAGCTCGCGGGCGAGGCGACAGGTGCGCACCGCGTCGTCGGCGGTATAGCAGCCGGCGGTGTTGGGCAGCAGGGTGTAGCGGTCCGGCGGCAGCACGTCGAGCAGGTTGGGCTCGCCGGGGTTCTGGCCGATGTTGGTGCGGCGGATGGCGACGGTGACGATCTCGGCGCCGGCCGCTTCGGTCGCCAGGCGGGTTTCGTCGAGGTCCTTGAACTTGCCGGTGCCGGTCAACAGGCGCGAGCGATAGGTTTTGCCGGCGATGACCAGCGGATCGGATAAGGCGTTGTTCGTCATCGGTGAATTATGTCGGATAACGCCCTGCGCTTGGACCCCGCGCGCGTCGGCGTTTCATCCGGCATGCGGTTTTCGCGGTGCTTGCCGCGGCTCGCCCGGTCGGGTGGGGGAGGGGCCGGAATAAGGCGGCTCGGCGCCGAATCCGGCCGCCCGCGCCAGCTATCCAGGTTGGCGACCGTTCGTCGCCGAATGATAAAAATGTGATTGCAATCACATTTTGAAGCGTATATTGGCCGCCAGGCGGTACTGGGCGTCGCCGTAGTTCGCGACGCACAGGCCATCGCCGGCGGCGTCCGCTGGGGAAGTGGGCGCCGCGCCGTCATACGGGACTCGACAAAGGCACAACCGGCGAGAGCCGGCGTCGCAAAGCCACGGGTGCGGGCCGTCCAGGTCAGCATGGCCGAGCTACCGAGCGCGAAGAACAGGGTGCTTTGCCACCCCGCTCACGGAGTTCTGACATGTCCACCACTCGACGTTGGCGTCCGTTGCTTGCAACGGCGCTCCTGCTTGCTTCCGCTGCCGCCTTGCCTGCCGGGGCCTGGGCGGCCTCGGTGCAGCCGACCACTTATTCGGGGAATTTCACCAGTTGCGACGACCTGCCCGGCGTCGCGACCTGGTCCGGATTGGGCGGCAGCACTGGCAGCGCGCCGGTCAACGGCCAAAGTTACAGCCTCGGCGCGGCCGGCCAGACCATCACCTTCAACTACACCCCCGCCGACCAAAACAGGTACCTCGGCTTCAGCTCGACCGCGCCGATGGACTACATCGTGGTCAAGGGCGGCAACGCTTACAACGTCTTCCAGTACGCCCCCGGCGTGCTCAGCGACGGCAACCTGTTCGCGCCGCTCAATTCCAGCGGCGAACCCGCCGGCGTCAGCCATGTCGTGTACTGTTTCCTGCCCAAGCCGAGCGGCGACAAGACCGCCACGGCGAGTTGGAAGCGCTATACCGACTGGCAGATCGACAAGACCGTCACGCCCGAGAACATCGTGATGTTCGACGGCGACAGCCACCAGGTCGAATACACCGTCACCGCGACGCCGACCACCCGCGGCATGTACCGCGTCGCCGGCGCCATCACGGTCAGGGATCCGTTCGACTTCGGCTGGAAGACCACCGCGGTGGTCGACACCCTGCAGTTCAACAACAGCGCGACCCAGTTCCAGCTCGCGTGGACCTCGCAGGGCGGCGACACCGACACCCTGGCCTGCGTCAAGCCGGCGGCGAATCCGGACAAGATCATCCTGACCTGCGATTACGCATTCGACTTGAGCAGCAACAGCCATCCCTTCCTGCTGGATGCCTCCGGAGGCGGTAACGCCGCCGGCATCACCAGCGAGCGGGCGGGCGGTTCGTACACGTTCGTCGCTTCGGCGTCGTTCTCGATCCCGGCGAACCCGGCCGAGAGCTACGGCGATACGTTCGCGATCGACGACTCGATGCTGCCCGGCGATCCGAACCACAGCTTCAGTCTCGGCAACGGTCCGTACGTGTGGACCTATCCGCGTCCGTTGCCGTTCGTGTGCGGCGCCGACGAGGGCCAGCACAACAACACCGCGACCGGCACCTGGAGCACCAGCGCCAGCACCAGGGCCACCGCCAGCGACTCGGCCATGGTCAACGTCGCCTGCCGGACCGTCGCGATCAGCAAGACCGCGCAGACCCGCTACGACCGCGACTACGCTTGGGCTCCCGACAAGCACGTGGTGGTTTCGCCGGCCGACGCGACGGTCGTCGGCATGCAGGGCTGCCTGGCCGATCCGATCGCCAGCGGCGTCTACGCTGGCAACTTCCTGTGCGACGACGTGCAGGTGCTGCTCAATGTCGGCGGCAACTACGAGACGGTGTATCGTCTCGCGGCGACCCGCAGCATCGAGTCGGAAAGCGGCTTCGCGGTCAGCGGCGGCATCATGGTCTCCTGGCCCGCCGACGCCACGCCGCAGTTCAGCCCGGCCGATCCGAGCGATACCTTGTACTTCGCCGGTGGAGACACCCAGTCGGTGTCGCCGACCTGCGATCCGCAGGGCCCGACCTCGCTCAACTGCACCTACGAGGCCGCGCTGAGCGGCAAGCTCGAAGGCTATAACGAGGCGAGCATCCAGCGCGTGCTGAAGTGCTACGACGCCGCCGGCAACGCCAGCGACTGCGGCTTCAAGAGCTACACCTCCAACCAGGCCGCGCTGGTGTACGGCTCGCCGAACGTCGAAACCGACGCCTGCGTGCAGGTCAGCGACCTGTTCAACGGCACCGCCGGCCTCAACCTCGGCGACAGCTTCGGTTGGCAGGTCAGCCCGCTGATGTGCGACAGCTTCAACCAGTACGTCACCGGCGACATCAACCCCGATCCGGGCATCGTCAACAGCCTCGACATTTTCTCGTCGTGGATACTGCCGAGCCAGGTCGGCCCCGGTAACACGTGCGAATTCATGGTTCCGAACCTCCTCAACCTGGCGACCGACAACGGCGCCAACAGGAGCGACGAAGCCGTGATCAGCGTGAAGGTGCCGGAACTGTGCGCCGTGAGCGGATGCACCTACACCCAGGGTTATTGGAAGACCCACTCGACGTACGGCCCCGCGCCGTATGACGCGACCTGGGCCTCGATCGGCGAAGACACCCTGTTCTTCGCGTCCGGTCAGACCTGGTACAAGGTGTTCTGGACCCCGCCGAAGGGCGGCAACGGGTACTACATCCTCGCGCACCAGTACATGGCCGCACGCCTCAACGCCGAAGCCGGCGCGGGCGCTCCGTCCCAGGTGCAGGCCGCGATCGCCGAAGCCACCGCATGGTTCATCGGCCGCAACACCAACGCGCCGAAGGGCCCGGCACGCGACACCGCGATCCGGCTCGCCGGCATTCTCGCCGCCTACAACGAAGGCACGACCGGACCCGGCCATTGCTCGGTCTCGCCGGCCACCGTGATCGACGGAGGCGGCGACAGCTGATACGTACGGTACTCGCAAACCGCAACAGAGCCCCGGCCTCGGCCGGGGCTCTTTGCGTGGAGCGAGGCGGCGCGTCAGTGCCTCATCGAGATCATGGCGATCTGCGTGACCCTGGCGCAGCCTGGCTTCGCTTCGGCTGACGGCGCAGGGATTTACTTGTGCTGTGCGACCGCGCGCGGCTCTCCGACTCCCGCGCACCACGCTTGACCGATCCTGGCGCCAAGCCGCATGCGCGCAATCGCATCGACGGCTGTCACGAATCTTTAAACGTCGCGGCTCAGCATTCGCAGGATTGCCGGGCTCGACGCAGGGCCTTCGGACGGAACCGGCCGGCAGCCTTCCCTTCCTTCCGAACGCCGAATCCATGATGCCTTCCACCCGCCAGCTGAGCCGGGCGATCCGCTGCGCCCTCGTATCGACCGCTGCCGCCGCCTTCGCCGTCTCCACCGCACAGGCCCAGGACACCGCCGCGGCCTCCGCCAGCGACGCGAGCCTAGCCGCCGCCAGCGCCACCGATCTCGACACCGTCATCGTCACCGGCCGCTCCGGCACCCGCCAGCGCAGCAAGGCCGAGACCAGCTATTCGATCACCGCCATCGACGAGGACCGCCTGCGCATGCAGGCGCCGACCTCGGTCACCGAGGCGATGAAGTCGGTGCCGGGCTTCTGGGTCGAAGCCACCGGCGGCGAAGCCAGCGGCAACATCCGCGCGCGCGGCATCCCGGTCGACGGCTTCGGCTCGGTGACCCTGCTCGAAGACGGCATCCCGGTGCAGCACGACCCGGCCCTGGGCTTCCTCAACGGCGATCAGGCGTTCCGCCTCGACGAAACCATCGAACGCATCGAGGTGGTGCGCGGCGGCCCCTCGTCGGTGTTCTATTCGAACGCGCCCGCCGGCGCGATCAACTTCATCCCGCGTGTGGTCGGCGACAGCGCCGAGGGCGTGGTCAAGTACACCGCCGGCGACTACGGCCTGAACCGCTACGATGTCTTCTTCGGTACGCCGCTCGGCGCCGGCTGGAAGCTCGGCCTCGGCGGCTTCTATCGCTTCGACGACGGCATCCGCGACCCCGGCTTCCAGGCCAACGACGGCGGCCAGTACCGGATCAACCTGAGCAAGGAGTTCGAACGCGGCCGCTTCGCCCTCGACTACAAGCGCCTCGACGACAACGTCGCGCTGTACCTGGGCATTCCGATGCGCACCTACGCCGACGGCAAGATCCGCGGCGTGCCCGGTTTCGACGACCACTACGGCACCCTGGCCGGCCCGGAAACGCGTCACGCCTCGATGCTGCAGGGCGACCGCAGCCGCTATGCGTTCGACAACGCGCGCGGCACCGAGGTCGAGCGCGACCAGTACACGGTCAAGTTCGACTACGAGCTCGGCGCCGGCTTCAAACTGGCCCAGTCGCTGCGCTACGACCGCACCGAGACCCAGCGCAACGGCGTATTCCCGCTGCAACTGCTCAGCGCCTCCAGGTTCCTGTCCGACCCGGCGCTGAAGAAGCAGCTCGCGGCGATTGCCGGCGCCGCTGGCGCCCAGCTGCGTTATGTCGACAGCCCGGGCCAGGTGTTCGATGTGGCCAACCAGAACGGCAACGGCCTGGTCACGGTCGGCGGCCTGCGCGGCGTGACCATGCCGGTCGACGAGTTGATCAGCGACACCCGGCTGATGCGCCGCTTCGATTTCGGCGGGCAGAGCCACGACCTCACCTTCGGCTATTACTACGCGCGCTTCGACCAGGATTTCGACCGATATTCCTCGACGACCCTGCTCGACGTGCGCGACAACGCGCGTTTGCTGGACCTGGTCGCGGTGGATACCGCCGGCCGGGCGCTGACGACGCTGACCGACCAGGGCTTCTATCGGTACGGTTACGAGTGGGAGAACGCCAGCGGCCGCTCGACCACCCAGGCGGTGTACCTGTCGGACGAATGGCAGGTCAACGACCGCCTGCGCATCGACGCCGGCGTGCGCTGGGAGAAAGTCAACGCCAAGGGCTGGACCGAGATCCGCAAACAGGTCGACCTCGGCACCCCGGCGAGTTCGCAGATCCTGACCGGCTCGGGCCGCTTCGTGAGCTACGACCGCGACTACGACAAGCTCGGCTGGACCGTGGGCGCCAACTGGCAGTTCGACAAGTACTCCGGCCTGTTCGCGCGCTGGACCCCGACCTTCCGCCTGCCCAATCTGTCGAGCTTCATCACCCGTTATTCCAACTGCACCCAGGCCGCGGCGCAGGACTGCGTCGGCAAGGACACCGCGGCGCAGCCGGTGATCCAGACCATGCAGCTCGGCGAGGTCGGCTACAAGTTCAGCAACGAAACCTTCGACGTGTTCGCCACCGTGTTCTACACCAAGTACGAGAACGTCGGCTTCAGCAATGCGGTGTTCGACCTCAACGCCGGCACCTCGACCGTCCAGCAGGGCTACGCCGACACCAAGACCACCGGCCTGGAACTGGAGGCCTCGTGGTTCCCGGTGCGCTGGTTCGACCTGCAGCTGACCGCGACCGTGCAGGACCCGCAGTACAAGGGCCTGCGCTATACCGAGATCGTCAACGGCGCGCCGGTGTTGCGCGACTTCGTCGGCAACCAGTTGATCCGGGTGCCGAAGAACAGCTTCCGCATCGTCCCCGGCATCAACCTGCTCGACGACCGCCTGCGCCTGCAGCTCGCCTACGAGTACCAGGGCGAGCGCTTCGTCGACACCGCCAATTCGGTGCGGCTGCCGTCGTACAACGTCCTCAACGCCAGCGCCCGCTACGAGTTCACCCCAGGGCTGACCCTGTTCCTGTACGGCGACAACCTGACCAACTCGCGCGGCCTGACCGAAGGCAACCCACGTGCCGGCGAATTGCAGAGTGCCGACGCCGGCGCCAACACCTTCATCGCCCGCCCGCTGCTCGGCCGGTCGTTCCGCGCCGCGCTGATGTACCGGTTCTGAGCGCGGTGCGGGCACCCACGCCGAAAGTCCGGCTGAGCGGCGCGTTGCTTGTCTGCGCGCTGCTTGGCGTCCCGGTCCTTGCAAGCGTGGCCGGCGCGCAAACCGGCGCACCGGCCGCGGACCCAGGCTGCAGGCTCGATGCCGAACGTGCCGCGTCGGCCGGCCAGGACTGCAGCCGGGCCTGGATCGATGCGCGCCTGCGGATCAACGATCTGCAGGCGATCGGCACCCACAACAGCTACAAGCTCGCGATACCGCCGGAAGAGTTGGCCGCGCATCGCGCGCTCGATGCGGCCGGCGCGGATTCGCTCGACTACGCGCACCCGCCCTTGTTCGCGCAGTTGGAGCAGGGCGCGCGCACGCTCGAACTCGACGTCTACCACGACCCGCGCGGCGGCCGTTACGCGCATCCGCCGGGAGCCTCGCGTCGCGGCTACGGCGAGGCCGGCCCCTGGTCGCCGGCGGTCGCGGCCGAGATGGCGCGGCCCGGCTTCAAGGTCATGCACCTGGCCGACATCGATTTCCGCAGCCAATGCATGGTCTTCGTGCAATGCCTGCGGCAGATCCGCGACTGGTCGCAACGGCATCGCGAGCACGCGCCGATCCTGATCCTAATCAACGCCAAGGACGGACGCGGCGGACCCGGTGCGGTGGCGCCGCTGCCGTTCGACGCCGCCGCCTTCGATGCGCTCGACGCCGAGATCCGCTCGGTGTTCGCCGCTGGCGAACTGATCGTGCCCGACGACGTGCGCGGCACCGCGCCGAGCCTGCGCGCGGCGGTGCTGGCCGGCGGCTGGCCGACGCTGGGGCAGGCGCGCGGCAAGGTCTTGTTCGCGCTCGACGAGGACCCGCGCAAGGTCGGCCTGTACCGCGGCGGGCGACGCTCGCTGGAAGGGCGGGCGATGTTCGTCAACACCGACGAGCAGGCCTCCGATGCCGCCTACCTGACCCTCAACGACCCGGTCGGCCAAGGCGATCGCATCGCCAAGGCGGTCGCCGCCGGTTTCCTGGTGCGCACGCGCGCCGACGCCGATACGGTCGAGGCGCGGCGCAACGACCCGGGCCGGCGCGAGGCCGCGTTCGCCAGCGGCGCGCACTACATCTCTACCGACTACCCGCAGCCCGATCGGCGCTTCAGCCGCTATCGCGTGATATTCCCGCGCGGCGAAATCGCGCGCTGCAACCCGCGGCGCCAGCCGGAGCGTTGCAACCAGCGCCCGGCCGAAGCGATCGAGAAGCACGATTGACCTGTACGGAGCGATCATGAATCCGTTTGCGATGTTTTCGCTGCGCCGTTGCTGCGGTGCGCTGATCCTGGTCCTCGCCTGCGCGACGGCCACGGCCGCGGAGGTGACCAGCGCCGCCGCCGACCTGACCATCGAGGGCACGATCGATGGCCGTGACAATCGCAGCTACCGCGAACTGCCGTTCCGGGTGCCGGATGGCGTCGCCCGCATCACCGTCGAGTTCGACTACGACGGCCGCGAGCACAAGACCACCATCGACCTCGGCCTGATCGGACCGGGCGACTTCCTCGGCCGCGACGGCTTCCGCGGTTGGAGCGGCGGCAACAAACGCGTGTTCACCGTCAGCGCCACCGACGCCACCCCGTCGTACCCGGCCGGGGCCTTGCCGGCCGGCGAGTGGAAGGTGTTGCTCGGCATTCCCAACATCCGCGCCGATCAACGCGCCGGGTACGTCGCGCGCATCCATTTCGGCACAGCCGATCGTCCCGATGCCCTGACTGCCGCCATCGCCGGCAAACCGCTGCGCTCCGGGCCTGGCTGGTACCGCGGCGACCTGCACATGCACAGCGGCCACAGCGACGGCAGCTGCGCCTCGCAGGCCGGCGCGCGGGTGCCGTGCCCGCTGTTCCTGACCGCGCAGGCCGCGAGCAGGCAGGGGCTCGACTTCGTCGCCGTGACCGAACACAACACCGTCTCGCATCTGTCGGCCCTGCGCGAGTTGCAGCCCTACTTCGACCGGTTGCTGCTGATGCCCGGCATCGAGATCACCACCTTCCAGGGCCATGCCAACGTGTTCGGCACCTACGCGCCGGTCGATTTCCGCGTCGGCAGCGCCGCCGTGCCGGACTGGGACAGCGTATTGCGCGCGCTGGAAAAGCGCGGCGCGCCGGTGTCGATCAACCACCCGATCCGCCCCTCCGACGAACGCTGCATGGGCTGCGGCTGGACGCCGGTGCCGGCGGCGGACCTGTCGCGAGTCGGCATGGTCGAAGCGGTCAACGGCGGCGACGCCGACACGCCGGGCTCCGGCATCGCGTTCTGGCAGCGCGAACTCAATGCCGGCCACCGCCTCACCGGCATCGGCGGCAGCGACAACCACGACGCGCCGACCGAGGCCGAAGAGACCTATGGCGCCAGCCGCATCGGCCGGCCGACCACGGTGGTGCATGCGCGCGAGCTGTCGATGCCGGCGATCCTCGATGGCCTGCGCGCCGGCAATGTCTTCGTCGACGTGCGCGGTTCGAAGGACCGTGCGCTGGAACTCAGCGCTCGGCACGGCGACCAGCAAGTCGCGATGGGCGGGGAACTGCGCCTGCGCGCCGGAGACGAGGCGAAGTTGAGCCTGACCGTGCGCAACGTCGCCGGCGGCCGGGTCGAGACCCTCGTCGACGGCGTCGTCGCGCCGCTGATCGGCCGACCGACGATCGACGAAGCCGAACAGCGCTTCGATTTCCGTTGGCGCAGCGACGGCGCCCGTCATTGGCTGCGCGTCGACGTGCGCGATGCGCAAGGCCGCCTGCTGTTGATGGGCAACCCGGTGTATTTCAACCGGCGATAAGCCGCGCGCGCTGCCTATCCGGCGCGCCCTGGAGCAGCGGAGCGGGGCGACGAGAGACATCGAGGCCGGCGAGCCCTCGCCCGCATCGGCCGCCGGGGGGCGCCGCGGCTCAGCGCGGTTGCGCGCTCAACCGCCGCCCAGCGCATGCACGATCTCGACCTTGTCGCCGTCGGCCAGGGTGCGCTCGGCGTGGCGCCCGCGCGGAACGATCTCGCCGTTGATCTCGACCGCGACCCGGCGTTCGCCCAGGCCTTCGTTGTGCAACAGTTCGACCACCGTGGTCGGCGCCGCGAGCGCGCGCGGTTCGCCATTGAGCAGGATATTCATGCCGCCATTGTCGCGTGGGCGCCGGCTCGCGGCCAGTCTCGGCGGCGGCGGTCGGCGCGCATCGAGCCGGCCGAGTATCCGCGCTCTGTGACCTCTGGCCCCGGCGCCGGAGCGTCCGGCCGGAGATAATCGCGGCCTGGTTTTGCCGCGCTGCGCCTTGCCTTGATCCGCCGGCGCGTGTTTCGATTCGCCCATCCGCCGGCGTATGTCCGGCTCGGCGGCTGTCTTTCTCCGGCGGTCGACCGACCGTTCGATCGCCATCACCCGTCACAACACCGCAGGGAAGTTCATGATGAAACCCGTTCGTACCGCGCTGGCCGCCGCTCTCGTGCTGGCCGCCGCTCCGGCTTTCGCCCAGGAGTATTCGCAGACCGTCTTCATCGGCGACAGCCTGACCGACTCCGGCCATTTCCGCCCGGCGCTGTTCCAGGCGGTCGGTCCGAACGCGGCCCTGATCGGCCGCTTCACCACCAATCCGGGCCTGGTCTGGTCGGAATACGTCGCCGAGTACTACGGCACCAACGCCACCAGCGCCAACCAGGGCGGCACCAACTACGCCGTCGGCGGCGCCCGCACCGGCACCAACACCAGCGGCGCGCTCGGCACGATTCCATCGCTGGCCACCCAGACCGCCAACTACCTCGCCGCCAACGGCGGCCGCGCCGACCCCAACGCGCTGTACACCGTGTGGGGCGGCGCCAACGACCTGTTCGCGGTGGTCGCCGGCGCACCGGTGCAGACGACCATCACCAATGCCGTCACCGCGCAGATCGGCGTGGTCGCCGCGCTGCAGAACGCCGGCGCCCAGTACGTGCTGGTGCCGACCGTGCCGAACCTCGGCCTGACCCCGCAGTTCCGCGCGGGCGGCGCCGCCGCCCAGGCCACCGGCACCCAACTGTCGACCACCTACAACAACGCGCTGTACGGCGGCCTCGCCTCGGCCGGCCTGCGGGTGATCCCGCTCAACACCTTCAGCCTGTTGGCGGAAATCGCCGCCAACCCGGCGCCGTACGGCATCACCAACGTCACCGGCACCGCCTGCAATCCGCAGATCACCGGCTCGTCGCTGACCTGCAGCCCGCTCAACTACGCCGCCGCCGACGCGCCGGAAACCTACGCCTTCGCCGACGGCGTGCATCCCTCGAGCAAGGCGCACCGCATCCTCGGCGACTACGCCTTGTCGGTGCTCGAAGCGCCGCGCTTCATCGCGGTGTTGCCGAACTCGGCGGCGATGAGCGGCCGCGCCCGCGCCGACCAGGTCGCCAACCACCTCGCCGGCCCGCAGGACGGCGACGGCATGCGTTGGTGGACGAGCCTGCGCGGCGATTTCCAGCGCTACGGCCATGGCGACCTGTACGACGGCGCCGGCCCGGCGCTGAGCGGCGGTATCGACTGGAACCGCGGCAACCTGGTGTTCGGCGCCTTCGCCGGCTACGGCCAGCAGAAGAACGACTTCGGCCTGCGCAACGGCGAGTTCGAGCAGAAGGAAGCCACCCTCGGCGGCTTCGTCGGCTGGTACGGCGAGCGCGCCTGGGTCAACGGCCAGGTCAGCTACACCCAGCTCGACTTCGACATCGACCGCAACGCCAATCTCGGCCCGGTCACCCGCGTCCACCACGGCTCGGCCGACGGCGACAACCTCACCATCGCCGTCAACGGCGGCTGGGAGTTCGGCCAGGACGCGCTGCGCCACGGCCCGGTGCTCGGCCTGGTCTCGCAGAAGATCGAAGTCGACGGCTTCGCCGAAAGCGACCCGGCCCTGTCGACCTCGCTGGCCTATCCGAGGCAGGAGTTCGACTCGCTGATCGGCAGCGTCGGCTGGCAGATCAACTACGCCCACAGCGAAAGCTTCCGCCCGTACGCGCGCCTGACCGTCGACCGCGAGTTCGAGGACGCCCCCGAACACGCCTACGCACGCCTGCAGACGGTGCCGGGCCTCGGCGACTACGCCGTGATGGGCCGCCAGTTCGACCAGAACTACGGCACCTTGCTGTTCGGCGTGCGCACCCACCTGTTCGGCATGGACGCCAACATCGGCGCCAGCGCCACCGTCGGCCAGGGCGGCGGCAACAACACCACGGTATTCGCACAGGTCGGCCGCGGCTTCTGATCGCTGCTGTACTGCACTCGTTCGATCGCGTCACTGGAACCGGGCCGAAAGGCCCGGTTTCTTTTTGGGCGGAGACAACGCATCGATTGGGGGCGTTGTCGAGGTGCAGCGACGGGCCCAAGCGCGGGGCGGGCAGGGCGCCGACCCCGCGCCATGGCGCCACCGGCCCCCGGGTTTGCCACCCGCGCGGCAGGCGCTATAAACTGCTCGCAAGCGGGTGTAGTTCAATGGTAGAACTGCAGCTTCCCAAGCTGCTAGCGTGGGTTCGATTCCCATCACCCGCTCCATTCCGATTGGCCGCGATGTCTAAATCGCTGGTTTTCAAGGCTTTTTCGGATAGGCAGTGATTCCTGAAACGACTTCCCCTGGGTATCGTTTTAGGTATCGTTTATGCCAAAGCCAGCGTTGCTGGTGCGTCCTTCGGGGCTCTATGTCCGCTTCCTAGTGCCCGTCGATCTTCGGGCCTGCGTAGGCTCGCGCTTCATTGTCCAATCCCTTGGTGGACGCCGCGGCGACCATGCCCGGCTGGCGGCCGCCTACTGTGCTATGGCACTCTCTGAGGCGTTCGATGCGCTGCGTCGGGGGCCCAGGATGGTCGACTTTCAAGAAGCTTTTGGAAGGAGCCCAGCAGGCTGCGGACGACGGGTCTGTCCGCGACTGGACGGCCACCGGCTTGAAGGTCGGCAAAGTCGACTTCGGCACGGTCACTACAAGCGGGCCGGAAGACACCGCCGATTTCCTGAAGGTGTTCGAGGCTGCGATTCTCGCAGCGGAGGGGCGGGCCACCGCCCCAGTATTCGTCCAGTCATCGGCTCCGGCACCTATTTCGTCCGCGCCCTTGCTGTCCGCAGAGATCGCCAATCACATCGCTGATCTGGAGCGACGCAAGTTATCGCCGGACACCATCACCGAAAGCAAGCACACGCTGCGCCTCTTCTTGGCATTGGCCGGGGATGTTCCAGTCGACAAGATCAAGGCGCCGCACATTCGGTTCTTTTGGAATGGAGTGCGCTGGTGGCCGGCTAATGCCACCGTGAAACCCGCCTACAAAGGCTTGTCTATCCACGAGATCATCGAGCGGGGCAAGGCCGAGGATGTCCCCGCCCCCTCGACGCATACCCTCAACAAGCACCGACAGCGGCTCAGTGTGTTCTTCAATGGGTTGGTCGATACCAACTTGATTGCCAAGTCTCCATTGAAGGGCATGGGGCCCGAGATCGATACCTCGACGGATCTGGACACTGGCCGGCCGTTTACCGATCAAGAGCTTCAGCAAATCTTCGATCCATCCCGCTTTCTGCCGTGGGCTGAGGACCTACCGCATCGCTGGTGGGGGCCCATGCTCGGCTTGTATACCGATGCTCGGGTAAATGAGGTCGCGCAGCTCTACCTTGACGATGTTCGTCAGGTGAAGGGGGTTTGGGGCGTCTTCTTCTGGAAGAACGCTCGGGCGCAGAAGATCAAAACGCAATCGTCCATCCGTTTCGTCCCACTGGCGCAACCCCTCCTCGATGCCGGGTTCCTGGAGTTCGTCGAGGACATGCGTAGGGCTGGCCATCCGCGCCTGTTTCCCCACCTGCCGGCGGGGACCAGCAAATCGGGCAAGCCGAATGGCACAGGTTATGGGCGCCAGCTATCGAGGCAGTTCGCGGCTTACCTCAAGACCTTCGGCATGGAGAAGGGTGTGGCGTTCCACGCTTTCCGGCACACGCTTTCCACGAAGCTCACCGAGGCGGAGGTGGACATCAATGTCATCGCGATGTTGACGGGCCACGCCCGCAAGCAGCAGGTGCCGGTGCTAGAGACCCACTACATCCATATTGCCGAGGTCAAAACCATGCCGGATCGCGTGGAGGCCCTTCGGCGTTTTGAGCCGGCAGTTGTCCTTGCAAGTTATGCACAAGGACAGTTCGATGCGGCACTTGTGGACAAGAAAATACTTCACCCCTGACGTCAGCGAGGTCCCTAAGGCGACATGTTCGACATGCTTAGGCTTTTGACTCCGGATCAACAGATCGCTTTTGCCAGCGGTTTTGCGGCGTCCCTGGTCGCTATCTACAAGTTGATCTTGTCTCTCAACCTTTACCGCAGAGCAAAGCCGAATAAGCGCGCCTTAAAAGATCGGCTTGCCGATGGCTTTGGGATAGTCATCTGGTTGATGATTGCCGCCGCATTCTTTTACGCCCCTTTCAGTTTGCTTGGATCTAGTGAGTGAGCAGATATGTAGCGCCAGCAACCACTACTAATGCACCGATTGCATTAACCCAGGGCTGCATCTTGATCATGATTACTAGGTAACGCGGGAGCGGCTCCTCGCTATCGGAATCGGTTGGCGGTTTATTGAGTTCCATACCCGGAGGCTAAGGCTAACTCCGAGGTTGGCAAGTGGCTGAACTAAAAGGTCGAAAAAAGGCTTCGGTCCTGCGGCCGGACGAGGCGCTTCTATGAACATGAGCTTTCGCCGGCTGACGACGGGGGTGCTAGGGAGCGGGTTCTCAATCGCCGCGACATTAGCCGCTTACCGTCGTCGATCAATACTGCGGGTGACCGAGGAAAAGGCGAGGAGAGGGCATGGACACGACTGAGCTGGAAGCAGTGTTGGGGACCGTCCACGATTTGCTGGTGGCAGAAGGCATGAACGACGCTGCGCACTTTGTAAGAGCCTATCCGGCAAGGACTGAGCAAACCGGCTATGACAACTGGAACGGGGGGACGAACATTTGGGATGTCTACTTCGACGTGCCCCCGGTGGATTACGCCCGTCTGGGCTCCCGTCGAGCGCAAATCGAAGAGCAAATCACGGCCCGGCTCAAGACCGTCGTAGAGCCGGAAACCCAGGACTGGTATTCCGCCAAGATCATGCCCCGACGAACACAAGCTAAGGACTGGCGAGCGGAAAGCTCTAGCTTGCCGCGCGAGGTTCGGGCGAACATTGTCGACGGCCTGCGCCTGGAGAACGTGTCTTGGCGGGGGCAGTTAGACGATGTCGAGTTCCTGAGCCGCCTTTACGACCTGGAGAAGCTGCCGTCGCACGACACCCGCTTTAAGGATGCCGCCGGGGATATTTGGCAGCACTGCATCAACAACGACGATTGGGATGCAGGCTGGATATTCTCTGATAAGCGCTTCGGCCTGATGGATGGCTCGACAGAAGGCTTCTTGCGTTTTCTTTGTGAAACTGTCCACCCGGTGGTGCGCCCCGAGCGCGACGATGCTGCCAAGGTGGTGTCGCACTACAATAACCAGTTGCGACCTGCCGGTTGGGAAATAATCGAGGAAGAACTCATCGGTGGCCGGCCCCGCTTCACCTACCGCCAGCTCGACCATCAGGGCGGCCGTGCGGTGTCGCGTGCCCGCACGGTGGCCGATGCACTGAGCGCGGGTTGGATGGCTAAGGCCATCGAGCGCCTAGAGCGCTCGATCGACACCGATCCGGAGTTGGCCATCGGCACGGCCAAGGATTTAGTTGAATCGTGCTGTAAGACCATCCTGACCGAACGCGGGGTGGCGTTCGCCAGGGGCGTGGACCTCAATGATCTGACCAAACTCCTGGTCAAGGAGATCCAGTTGGTTCCTGAAGGTATTTCCGACGAGGCCAAGGGCGCCGAGAACATCCGCCTCATCCTGCGCAACCTAACCCAGCTCACGAACAACCTGGCCCAGTTGCGCGGGTTGTATGGGTCTGGCCATGGGCGCGATGGGAAGCATCGAGGCCTGCAGCCGCGGCATGCTCGGCTGGCGGTTTCCTCGGCGGTGGCGTTCATCGACTTCGTGGCCGACACCTACCGGCACCGTGAGGCGACCAGGCAGCCTGTGGGCTAGGGCGCTAATGAGGAGCTCCTATCCGAGAGCCACGAATATATATGGCTCAGAAACGCTTGCCTCGCAGCGATTTGTGCCGTCTAGCTTTACGTTGATTTGTGCTGTCTACTCCGTGGTGGAAGCCCGGACTGGGGCCTGGATGCGACTGTATCCGGTGACCGTATGTCGAAATTCGGTGCGGTCTCATTAGATGAGACGGGGATGTATTCGACTGCAGACGACGGAGTTGAGGCCGACATCGACCTAACGTCTACTTAGGATCCTATGAATAACCAGAAATCCGGTGCCAAAAGCGACGAAACAGAACAGCCTTTGCGCACCCTCACTAGTTTGAGCTCAATATTAGCCACGTTGCTGGCGATTGCCACGCTGGTGGGATTCTGTCTCCACCTCATCGGACATGTCGCTCACGCGACCTATTTGGAGGCGCTCGGGCTCGACTCGGATCTGTTTTCGCAAGCGTCAGAATGGAAGATACTTCTTGGCTACCAGGCGATCATCTTGCTGGGAACGGATTTGCTTGCCGCGCTGCCATGGGAAGGCGCGGTAATCATCTTCCTGAGTGTCACAGTAGCCATCTGGCTGTCGCGGGTCCCGGTTAAACGTGAAGCGCCCCTCCGCGCTTGGTTGAAGCGGCGTCGCAGGTGGATACAAGAGCTCATCATGTCGAGTATTGCATCGGGGTTGGCATTGGCATTCGTCGGCGCCATCGGCGTGGCCATGCTCGTGCTTGGCATACTGCCGGTCGGGATAGGGGTGTCCGCGGGGAAGGGCATGGCCAACAAGGCGCGAGCACGCATCGCTTCTAAGACGCTGGAGCGTCGCTCCGAGTTATGGCGCGGAGACAAGCGGGAAGCTCGGGGCTACATCGTCTCGGCCAACGACACTCTGATCGCAATCTATGACATCGATACCAGCGTGCTGAGAACTATCTCTAAAGAAGGCATCGAGATCCGAACAGGGCTGTTGTTGCCCGAGACCACTGGAACCCAGACGTCACCGGCCCCATGATCAAGGTTCGCCGACGGCAATCGCAAGGAGAGAGATCTTGCCCAGCGTCTTTTTTTCTTACTCGCACGCCGACGAAGCGCTGCGGGACCAGCTCGAAAAGCAGCTCTCCATGCTCAAACACCAGGGGGTGATCGAAACTTGGCACGATCGTCGGATCGGGGCTGGCGAAAATATCGATGAAGCTATCGATGAGCGAATCAACGGTGACGAGATCATTCTGCTCCTCGTGAGCCCGGACTTCATCGCCTCCCACTACTGCTACAACATCGAAATGAAACGGGCCATGGAACGACATGCAACCGGCGCAGCTATCGTCATTCCAGTAATCCTAAGGCCCTGCGACTGGCACCCCGCGCCGTTTGGAAAACTCAACGCCACGCCTCTGGACGGAAAACCGGTGACCCAATGGCCGAACACCGACGAAGCCTTTCTGCATGTTGCGAAGGCGGTTCGCGGTGCGGCGGCGCGCTTGGAGCAAGCTAAGGCGCCGGCGGACGTGCCGGCACCCAAGCTCGCCGCAGCGCTGCAGGTCGGTGCGGCTCCAACGACATCGGCGTCAGCCGCTGTCGTGCGGTCAAGCAACTTGCGCTTGGCGAAGTCGTTTACGCAGTTAGACAAAGACCGCTTCCAGGCCGATACGTTCGAGTTTATCGCACGTTACTTCGAGAACTCGTTGACGGAGCTGGCCGCTCGAAACCCAGGTTACGACATTGATTTTCGGCGCATCGACGCTAGTCGTTTCTTTGCCTCGATCTACAAAGATGGAAAGGACGTCGCCCGCGCCACCGTGTATACAGGCGGTTTTCTTGGCGGCATTGCTTACGTCCATGGGCACGCCCACCAGAGCAACAGCATGAACGAGAGCCTGACCGTTCAGGCAGACGATCAAACGCTTTACCTCAGGAACATGGGAATGGTGAGCTTCTCGCAAGACCGTGATCGGAAGTTGTCCCAGGAGGGGGCGGCAGAACTCTATTGGGGAATGCTGATTGAATCCCTGCAACGCTAGGAGGTGCCATGTTGTCCATGGTCTATCAACTGGCGGCGGCATTTCCCATGCCACTTTGCTCTTGTCGGGCATGCGGGCTGCAGATGGTTCGTGCAACTCAAAAAACTTAGGACATTTATGAGCATCCCAGCAGAAGTGTTCGGCGAGGAGTTTCCATCAGAGATGTTGCCTGGTCAGTTGTTTAAGCTCAGGGACTCCTGGGCACTACGTGTGGTATTCGGCAACCAAACCGAGACCAAAGGCTTCATCATGCTTGAGGGAGATTACGCGGGTCGGCTAATAAAGATTGGCAGCGGCATGCCACGGTGCTTGATGATCGCTTCTTCGTTTACCTGGTTTCCAGCGGTGGAGGACGGCGCCACTCCCCAGCGCGATGCCAACCAAACCGCCACGCTGACGGTCGGGCCTGCTGGGCCAGTAATCATTGGTGGTGATGTGGACGGAGGCGGCTTCGATACCGACTACATCGCATTCGATCTTGATGGTCGACAGAATGCGAGTTTTGACGCCCACCGCTCGGTGGTGCGTTTCGCGAAATGGTCTGTTGAACTGCAGCACCCGTCCCGTCCATACGAGAGCTTGGGCAGGTTGCTATTAGTCGATCGCAGTCAAAGCCCTTAGGCATGAGAGCAACTGCATGGCTGACTGGCCATTCGTCTTCTGCCATATGCCGAATTCGATGTTCTAGCCAGTGCCCTGTTGTTGAGGTCAGGTTGTCATTGCGCTTTCTGCGTGCCCTGTTTTTCATCCTTGGCCGGGGTCGCCAATATCCACTCACGCACCTTCTCTGCTACAGAAACGAAGTCAGGATGGCGAGCACTTAGGTCTGCGTATCCAGCGGCTCAATGTGCTCTGCCTGCCAACCGGGGTCGGCCTTTCCTGCAGACAGTTCGAGGCAATGCTCAAGGTCCTTTTTCCAACGCACTTCAAGGTCTTGGCCGCTAGAATGTTAAAAAGTAAAAAATCGCAGGGGCGACAGAGACCTGTCGTTATTGACATGACTGTAATGTGATGCCTGTCGCGGAACAGGGGCGGTTCACTGTTCTTGATATGGATGTCCAAGCGCCGCGGCGGGATGCGACGAGCCTGCAAGGGTGGGCGCTCCTCTCAGATGCCTGGACGAGTGCGTAAGACCGCTCCCCAGCAAATAATGCGGAGGTCGTCGTTTCCTTAGATGGCGCAAATCGGCTCGCGCTACTCGAAACCTTCGTCCCGCTCTCGGCCGGTGTGCCCGAGCATTTTGTTCCACCAGTCGATGCGTTTTCGCAAGCCTTCAATGGCCTGCTTATTCAGCGCCTCCTCCGGCGAACCCCCAGGCACAGGAAGTCTCTCTAGTAGACGAATGCCTGCGGTGAGGTTCGGGATTTCTTCCTGTGAGCTGTCGCCGTGCATACAGCGTTCCTCTATCCCTTCAATGAAGGCCGGCTTGTTAGGCGCCAATGAATAGAGGCGCGCCGCAGTTGAAATGGTGCCGTCTGCAGGCTCATCGAGTGGGCAGATTTGGACGCAGAACGCCATACGCTCGTGCGGCTTCTCGGCGCACCAATCGACGAGCATATCGGCCTCCATCACAGGGCGAGGTTGCCCCACCTCATCGCTGACCCATGCTTTCAGCACCATGTCACTGATGAGGTGAAGGTCCACGGTGCTCTGCTCCGACAGATAGCCCAAAGCTTTTTGTGGGTGTCGTCGGAGGATAGGTGACAAATAGTTCCCCTTGTTCTCTGGGACATACTGCGAGCTGTCCTCGCGATAGCTCACGACCCGCTGCAGCAATGGGCGCACATCTTCGAAGTCCTGCGAATGCTTCGTTCCAAAGGCGATGATCTGCGAGATCTCATGATCTTGCCCGTCCTCTAAGTCACCGGTCGCCGGCCAGTCAATCCGAGCCATAAAGTTTCGACAAAACTCCGCCAGTTCCGCCTGCTCCGAGGCCTCGCGTTCGTTTGCACTAAACACAACCATGGACAAGACATCTATGGCGACATGGACGCCTTCTGGACCGAGGCGAGCAAGCGCATTAAGGATGCGAGTAACGTCGGCGATGGAAATGGACTTGAGAGCGCCGCCATGTCCAAGTGACGTATAGCTCGCTATTGGGGCGAGTCCGACCTCGATCGAGGTCAGAATGCGCGCGGCGCCATGCGCATCCAAAGGTACGCTCAGTTGCAAATAGGTAAACCATGTGCCGAGAACAGGGTCGTTGAGCGATTCATCAAGAAGCAGGGTGGCCAGCGCCGGATCGCGGTCGTTCCAGCCGGAGAACAGGCCGCTGACAAAGGCCGGGCTCAGTGATCGTAGATCGCTAACTGACAGCATCTGGGACCGGACCTGCGCTACCAGGGTCTGCGCATCCGCGGTGGCAGAGGCGACGCCTCGGCCAATGGATAAGGCTTGAATGTAGACGTCACCGTGGATCAAGCGGGGCAGCAACTCCTGCAACAGCGTTGGCTCGGCCGCAAGCTGGTGGCCGAGCGCCTCGGCTTGTTTTGCGGCGCGTTGATAGGGGTCCGCATCTTCTTCGACATCCTTCGCGTAGTCGAACGGATCGCGCATTGCTATTGCGGCAAGCACTTGGTCACGCAAGCCCTTGGGCGACACAAGCTGCTCGAACTCACGAGCGCGATCGCGTAGCTGGACGTCCAGGTCTTTCTGCTTCAGAAATAGCCTAGCCGTCTTCAGACTCGCAAGCCAGCCGTCGATCTTCAGAAGGCGAGGTGCCAGTTGCTCCAAATGCCGCATTAACAGCGGGTCACGGATAAAGCCCGGCATCGTTCCGCCCAACGCTGTTCGTATGGCGCGGCCAGCCTCATCGTCCTGGATCGCAAGAGGCTCGGCAAGCACTAGAAACTCCTCAAACCAACCACGATGCTCCGCCGCATCTCTCGGTCGCCACCCTTGTGTTCGCGTGCGTGCTCCAAACTGGAACGATCCATGATTGCGGAAGTTCCGCACTTTGAGCGCTTCAACAAGTAGCGTTGTGCCGATCTCGCGTTCCGAGGGGTCGCGAGAGGCCAGTAGCCGTGATACATGCGCAGCGCGCTGAGGGGCGAGCGCTAGGGTGCCGGACCCGTAGGCTTGGAACAGCGCTTTTAGATGCTCCAGGCCTCGCTTGCCGCTGTTTCGGTTGACTGGCTGCATGGGGGCCAACTTCAGCAATACTTCAACACATCGGTCGAAATAGGGAGCCTCATAAGCGATGGAATGCGTAATCTGCGCCAGCTTGTCGATCTCATACTCATTGCGAAGGCCTAAATGCGAACGCTCAGAAAAGCGTTCTATCGCGGCCAGCGTTGCTGCCAGGTCGACGCCGGCGACGCGCTGAAAGATCTGGAAGTCTTGATGCGAGAGGGTCCCGATGTTCCCAAGATCCCCAGTTGGCGCCAGCCATTTAGCGACGATCGCCCGGGCGTCAGGCGACGAATGCAGATAACTCAGGCGATTGGCAAACGATGCCCGCACGCGGGCCGGTGCGCTGCGAAACAGACGCTCCTGTAGATCCTCCGCACTTAGCTCTTCGAGGGCCTCGGCGGCTAAGCGATTGGACACGGCATGTGGCAGGAGGGCACGCATCTTTCCGCGCTCTTGGAGCAAACCGCGCCTGCGGATTTCGACCATGTAGGCCAGGAAGTCCGCAGCCGAAACGCGGGCAAATGTCGACAAGAGGGTCATCTCTGAGCCGGCCGAGAGATCTTCGCCGTTGAAAGAGTAAATGAGGCTTGCTGCTTTGGCGCACCGCAGCAGTTCGTCTCCAGCTCCACGCTTTTGTTCAAATAGCCGTCTAAAAAGATCGTCGCTGCGCAATGATGCGAGATCTCCAGTCTGTTGAGAGGTGGAGGCCAGCGCGAACGAGAGCCTGGCGTTGCCTTGGCTCGCCGCAATAACTGTCGTGAGATCCGGGCCGGACAGATTTGGGTAGTGCGAGTGCAAGACGGACCACAGGGCCTCATCTGAGGAGCCTTCCAGCCGATAGCAGCGGGTATCGTCTGGAATGTCGTCGCGAATGTCGTATTCGATAGTCAAAAGGCCAAGCGTATTTGCGTTCCGCCCCTTCTTCGCAACAAGCGCGCTGTGGGTCTCCTGCCCGCAGTTGTCGACGATCAATACAGCAGGTTCGTGCGTCGACCGAAGGATCTCCGTCATGGCCTCGGGTGAAGGATCTGGCCGATCGGAAATGTCGGTATAGATAGCTCGCTCTGGCGATAGGGCTGGAGTGTTCGTCTCGATACGAGGATCGAACAGCGCCTGCGCCAAGCGGGTCTTACCCACGCCGGACAATCCGACCAGTCGCACTGACCGCCCGGCGTGCAGGTCGGCGCGAATGGCATCGATACCTTGCACATCGGTCATCGCCTCGGTTGCGCCGGGAGCGAACACCCGAGGTGTGTCACTCAGAACGAATGCTGCCTGGACGTCGTCCTCATGGTAGGCCCAGGGTCCATAGCCTTTCCAGCCAACCAGCGGATCGCCAATCGCTTGACGAAGCCAAATGGCGAGCGGGGGGAACTGCTCGACCCAGTCTGCGACTTCTCTGGCCCCAAGAAAGTCAACATGGATCTGTCCAGCGAACCCATGGTCGCTTAGCACTTGCTCCATGGCCGCCACGCGCTTGCGCTTTCCGGGGGCAGCGGGATCGTCGCGAGTCGAGGCGATTAGGTAGGTGCCGCGTTGGGGCGCAAGCGCCGCGATGGTCGGGCGTAGGACGCCCTTGGGAGCCATCTCAGGTCCAATCTTGGCGGGACCAAACGTTTCGGCCTTTACCTGGATGATCCCGGCACTGCGCCGTAGTGGGCCATCCATATCGACCGCGGGCGAGTGCTCGATCAGCACATCTATACCGCCATCCGCTGCGCGCTGGTCGCCACCCCACTGCACGCTGGAACTGTCCAGACCTGCGCGTTGGAGATGGGCGCGGGAGAGCCGGGCGATCAGCTCGCGTGCTTGGCCATCATTGAGCCGGCGGATCTGGTCGACCGTGATATGGAAGATTGGATGCATATCCGTAGTGTCTCAGGGCATCAAGGGGCGCGGCCAGCTGTTGGACAGTCTTAAAACGGCTAACCGCCCCGTGGGCACGCCAAGCGCTTGCTCCGTATCTTGACGCCAGACGATCTGAGGCTAGGTTGAGGGCCCCGACACCCAGTCCACCTATGCTCTACCCAGGCGATTTCGCGTTGTTTGTGATTGAGGCCAACCGCTGGCCTGAAGAGCAGCGGGTGATGGCTCGTGTAGCACTCAACTTTCTTTTCGATCCCGAACAGTATCCCGTCGACCTATCAGAGGTGCTGGCCTTGCATAGCGAGAACCGCATCATGGTGGGCGCATTCTTCAGCAACTGCGGGTCCTTCCCCATCGAGTATGGCAGTTGGCACAAAGAAGAGGGGCTCTGCCATGCGTTGATGGAACTGGTGAGTGCATTCCCGACTGAGCCGCAACAACAAGGGGCGGATTGATCGATGCATTCGTCTCTGCCCCTATCGAGTTTCGTTCGCTATTTTAGGATGGCGAACCGAAACAAGTCGCTGATGGCGCGCATTGCCTTAAATGCACTGGGATACGCTCAGAAGTTTCCCGTGGATGTCTCTGAACTACGCTTCCTGTCGGAAGAGAACAGGCCCGTGGTCCTTTCGTTTTTGGCCTACGCGGCAAGGAGCAAGTCGCTGCCTGCGGATGCGTTGGTCTTGGAGTATTTCAGGCCTTCAGCGGACACCAAGGTCGCTTGGCGGAACACCAAGCCGATCGCTTCCCGCTTGCGCGACAGGGTGGAGTAGTGCGTCTAGGATCCTGTCGATGTCTTCGCTGGTATCCATCTCGCCAGCGCAGAAGCGTTCATAAATCTCGGCGAGCTGGTCGCGCGTCAATGAGCCTGCACGCTCTTTGATCCGTCGCACTACTCGTTCCCAACGAGCCCAGTGCTGAACGATTGCGTGTCTTGAAAGGGCAAGCTTTAACGCTGCTGCGGTATCCGTCTTGTCCGTAATGCCCTGCGCGAGCGAATCTGCATCCGCGTGCTTTTTCTGATCAATCAAATGGCTTGCATCTCCCCCGATCAACAGATCAATCACCATCGCCACGATTATCTGATGTGGAATACCTAAGCTCAGCCAGATTCCTATAAGGGCTGCCATGCTGTGAGAGACCGGCATCGGGATAGCGCCAAGAATGCGCAAAATAGCCTGGGGTGTGCTCATGGAGGAGTCCTTTCTCTTTGTGGTCAAACGTTCAGAGCGACAGGTCCAACTGACATCAACGAGACAGAGCCGTCTCCCGGGTGCTGCTCAGGACGGACAGGCCAATAGTGCTCGCCGGCTTTCCAAACTCAACTCGCTTCCATGCTCTCGCGCAGAGCCTTGAGCGCTTCTTTCCTGGTCTTTATTGGCATTCGAGCGAGCAAGTCGATCGCTTCCGCCAAGATATCGTCGGACGCATAGAAGAACGGCACGGGCTTGCCCAGCACTTTCCCTAACAACTCCAGCGAGCGCACGTCCGGCGTGTGCTTGCCCGCCTCGTATTGGTTAACCCTGGGCGACGCGACGGTGGGGTCGAACCCAGCGGCGATGCCAAGGCCACGCTGAGACATGCCCACGGCTTCGCGCGCCTGCTTCAGGCGCAGGGCGACAACACCAAGTGAGCTGGGGGCCGGACCTCGGGGCAAGCCAGGGATCTCATGCGTGAACGACACCTAAGAGGGTCTTAGAAGGCGCTGGACTTGTCTTCTAAGACTTCATTAGAGTCTGCCAATCCGCTCCGGAGCCCCAGCATGAGCCTGCCCATCCTTTCCCACCTGTCCCGCGCCTTGGCGCTCGTAATCGTCTTGGCGGGCTTTTTGGGTGCGCCGCCGTCGAAAGCCGCTGAGACGGCCAGCCTGTCGTGCCGGGTCCACGGCGATCAAATCAAGGGCACCGCTAGGGCTCCAGTCGTCGCTGAGTTCATTTGGAGCGCAGCGCACGGCACGGAGGAGGCTGCGGGCCCGATCAAGACCAGCATCGGCCACATCTACCAAGGTGCGGGCACGGGGCCAGCCACGGTCCTGACGCTCGATGGCAAGGCGCTCCGGCTGCCGGCGCCTCTCGCAGGCTCGATCCGCTTTGGTCGCTCGATCGACTACGGCGGCAAGGTCGCGTTGGCCTACCTCGTTGAGCGGGAGGAGGACTCCTCAGCGAGTCCCAGCCAGGTCGTGCTGGTCCTGGGACAGCGGGGCGCCGTGCTTGAGACAGAGCTGTTACCCGGAACGGCGCCATCTCCGGGCGATCACTGCGTGCTCATCCAATAGGGGAGGTGGTCACGAAGACGATGACGGCAACGAACCTCGCGCTCAGGCCAGCCGCGTGTTTGGCCGGAGCCAGGAAGCGGACGCACCTATTTGAATAAGCCGCTGTATGCGGCTAGGAAACTGCAGTCAACCGCTACCCACCTCTCTAAGGAAGGACACAATGTTCGCACTATTAAAAATCGCCAGGCTGGCGATAACGGCCCTCTGCGCCCTGATTTTGTTCATCAGCTTTCGCGGCGACGATATCGTCGGGTTGATTTTGACTGTCGTGCCCGTGGCGATCGTTCTGGCCGTGCTGTGGCTCGTGCCACTTCTCTTTAGCCACCGCCGACCGGCCGCGCCGGTCAAGTATCGAGACGGCTTTATCCCCTCGATCGCGCACGACAACATTGCGCTGGACGCAGAACAGGGGGTGCTGTGGATACGAGATCCTACGCGCGGCGAACGCTACCTCTTGCGCTCGGATATCTTGGCCGCGAAGACCGACCACGATTGGCGGAATGGCACTTTTAGGCAGCGCATTGAGCTCCAAATCGCGGATATCGCGAACCCTCAATGCTGCGTGCTATTCGAGCGCCATTCGGACCGGTGGATCAAGACCAGCAAGATCAATGGCCAGGAGAGAGATGAGTGGTTCGCCCGGCTCAAGGCCTGGACCGGGCTGGCCACTCTGAAGTAAGAGACCGTATCAGTTGGGACGGGCGTCGCTTCGAGCCGCCGCCTGTTGAGCCAAATGAACGGCACCGCGCTGGCGATGGTGCTCCCGCTCAGCCGTTGCCACGACTTTCTCGCGATACGAGAGTAGGGCGCCGACCAGTTCGGCGCCCGTCATTTCTCCCGCGCCAGCGTCCATTGCCCATCCGCCTAGTTGGATCTTCCGGTGAAGCTCCGCTCGCCGGTTCGCTTGTCGTGTCTTCACTGCCTCCCGTTGCTCAGAAAGCATCTCCTTCGCCCGCAGTTGGGCTAGCCGCTGAGTGGATCGGTCGATCTGTGCGCGAAGTCGTTCGGTCGTTCCCATGCTTGCTCCTGAATGGTGGGTATACGCCAACATCCAAGCAAAACTTTCCGACGCGTCAACCGCAGCTCCGGAAAATGCCACGACCCATTCAGCGACGCTGAAAAACCAGAGCAAGAGCGCACCTAGGCATTCTTCGAATGCGTGCGCCAGGGCTCCGCCCCGAACCCCCGTCGCTGCGCGACGGCACCCGATGCTAGACCCTCTAGGGTCGTCGCTGAGAGGCTGGAATCGCCTTGCGAAGCGGGACTTTCCAGACATAAAGGAATCGTCCCCACTTCGGAGAGATTAATGGCGATTTATCACGCAGACATCAAAACCTTCAGTCGAGCCAAAGGCCACAGTGCAGTAGCCGCGGCGGCGTATCGCGCCGGCCTTCATCTTGTGGATGCAAAGGGTGAGCACCACAACTACAAGCGGCGCGGCGGTGTGGAAAATACGGTTTGCTTTGCTCCCAAGGGATCTCCGGAATGGGCGATCAAGCCCGAAGAGCTTTGGGTTAGAGCGAGTGCCGCCGAAAAACGCTGTGATGCGATGCTCTGTCGGGAGTTTGAAGCAGCACTCCCTCATCAGCTCGACGCTGTCCAGCGCTCAGCCTTGGTCGGAGACATCTGCGGCCAGTTGATTGATCGATACAATTTTGCTGTTCAAGCCAGCATCCACAGCCCGCGCACGCAGGGAGGCTTGAACTGGCATGTCCACATCCTGGCGACCACCCGCCGGATGACCCGTGAGGGGCTGGGTGAGAAGACCCGAGAGCTCGATGGCGGGCCCTCGGGGCGGGCAGAGGTGAACTGGGTGCGGGAAATGCTCGCCAACCGGATCAATGCGCACTTGGCACAAGCAGGGATTAGCGCACGGGTCGACCATCGCACGCTCGAAGCGCAGTCCCAATCCGCTGAGGAACGAGGTGATTTTGCAGCAGCAATGCTCCTGGCCCGCGAGCCTACCAAACATCTGGGCAAGTCTGCGGCCGCCCTTGATCGTGGAGGCTTGGCTTCAGCGCTAGGCGCCGAAAACGAAATGATCCGGGTGGAGAACAACGGCGATCTTCAGGCACGGCTGGAGGCTATACAGAAGGAGGGGCGCCTGATGTCCACACCTGACGGTCATACCCAAGAAGCCGCCCGTCGTGAACGCCAGGAAGCCAAACAATCCGCGCGTCTAGATCTCTCCTCGGAACAGCTTGTGGCTGCCGGTCTTGCCCGGCCACGCGTTCGTCGCACGCGATCGGCACCGGTGGTGATAGGTTCTCAGCGTGTCAGTCTTCAGCGGGTGGGGAAGGGGAAGAGCGCTCGTGAGAGCGAGATCGAGTTGCTCTTGTTCGAGGCAATGCGCCGTTGGCTGGAAGGGATTGACGAGACCGTGCGAAAAAGCAACTGGGCGATCGAGCTATTTTTGGTGCAGCGGGAGGAGCTGATACGCCAGCACGGCCATCGCGTGGCTCTACATCGAGACTGCCGGGAACTTGTTCGCGCTATACGCCAGTTCAGCCGTGACCAATCGCAGTGGCCCAGGAGCCTGGAAGCCGCGGACAGGGCTCAAATGGAGCTGGATCAGGCCAGGCTGGAGTTGGGCCAGTTAGACCCAAAGATCGCTCGCGCAGCGCTCTGGACCAAGCGTGAGTGGGCCCAGCGTCGGCGAGCGCAGGAACAGCGGGTTGCCGAGCGTCAGCGAGCGCGAGATGAGGCCCGGGATGCGACAGGACCTGAGGCTCAGGTGCGCTATACCCGGGAAGTCGATCGGAGCTTGGTCGAGTTAAAGCGGATTGCCGATCGTATGAGCAAGTCGTATTCGATCAAGGAGGTCGAGCCGATCACGCCTGAGGTTTCAAAGGCAGAGGAGGCGCTTGATGACCAGAGACATGCGAAGGGGCATCAAGCACCCCGCAGGTTGCGATCGACGCTTCACTAGGTCCCAGTAAGGACAATGGGCGCGCCTTTGGGGCGCGCCCTATTCGGAAGTCGGAAATCATTCAGTGCAGCGTAGGTAGGTGGGAAGCGCGTCTCGGCTTGACCAGTTTTTCTCCCCGTCCGATGGGCACGGGACGCGGAGTGTCTGGCCGTGCCTTCTTGTCTTGTTGCCTAGGAAAAATCGGAGCTTGGTTTGGCTCTGGTGGCTTTTGTTCCGATTTCTCGATCAGCCGGTCGGCGAGTTGGAGACTGTGGTCGATCTCTTCTTCTCGATGGGCCAAGGATCGACCCTGGTCGCGCGCGATCAAACTACCTAGTAGATGGGTCGCTATCATCAAACGCATTCTTCTAATTGTCGTCTCCTGCTGGTTGCGGTCTATTGATAGAAGCAGAAAGACCGACATCGGCAAGGGCCGCGAACTGAGATGGATTGCGTAGAACGCGAACAAAGTGGCGGAGCGCCGTCTGCCAGTTCGATGACGCGTGAGCACATGCCCGTCCGGTCATTCGATCGCATCCTTGCCTCGCCGGGGATAGCGGAGACCTTTGACGAGATGGATTGGCAGCACGCGGGGGGGGCAAGGTGCGCTGCATCACTCGGCTTGCTATGCCTGAGCCGAGAATGAGGGTCGGTTGGCACCGGCGCTCCGAGCCTGCAGGCACTTCACTGCCTCTGGAGGTTTGCGTCGAGGTTGAGGTAGGCTATGGGTATAGTTTCAGGTATCGGTTTTCCAGCCATGCCAATCGTTAAGTAACTGATTAGCATCTGGAAATTAGTGAAGGGTTCGATTCCCATCACCCGCTCCATTCCCATCGCAGCGATCGCTGCCGATATCGCCGCAGGCCGAGGCCGCGGTCCATTCCCGCCTAACCGGCCGATGAGCCTCTGCACGCGCGTCGGGCGCCACGCAGGCTGTCTTGAGGCCGGGCATATCCCAGCGGCCATCGCCAAGCATCTGGCGGATACTGGCGCAGCCATCGAAGATCCTGCCGATCGGCGAACGGACCGAGTGCGATGCAGCGGCGAAGGCGACGGAGGCTCGCCGACGCTATCGTCTCCGACAGCGACACGCCGACTCCAGCCTTGGGTGCCATGTGAACGAGCCAGATCCCGCGCCGAACGACCCCGCCGAGACGCACGAGCGCATCGGCTTCGGACAGGCGCTGCGCGTGTGGGCCAAGATCGGCGCGCTCGGCTTCGGCGGGCCGGCGGGCCAGATCGCGCTGATGCATCGCGAGCTGGTCGAGAAGCGCAAGTGGATCAGCGAGCCGCGCTTCCTGCACGCCTTGAACTACTGCATGTTATTGCCCGGGCCCGAGGCCCAGCAGCTTGCGGTGTATATCGGCTGGCTGCTGCACCGCAAATGGGGCGGCATCGTCGCCGGGGTGCTGTTTGTTCTGCCGGGCGCTTTGGTCTTGGGCCTGCTCGGCTGGCTGTATGTCGTTCACGGCTCGGCCCCGCTCGTGGCGGCCTTGTTCTTCGGCTTGAAGGCGGCCGTGCTCGCCATCGTGGTCGAGGCGGTGCTGCGGATCGGCAAGCGCGCATTGAAGACCCGCTTCCTGACGAGCGTGGCGGGGCTGTCCTTCGTCGCGATCTACGCACTGCATGTGCCGTTTCCGCTGATCGTGCTGGGGGCGGGCGTGTTGGGCTGGATGGCGTACCGCGTCTCGCCGACCTGGTTGCCGACATCGCAAACGTCCGCGGACGGCGAAGACGAGCGCTACGTGATCGACCGGATGCTCGCGTCCGGGGCGGCGCCGCATACCCGGCCCTCCTGGCGTAAAGGCTTGTGGACCAGCGCGATCGGGCTGGTGCTTTGGCTGCTTCCGGTCGCCCTGGCCGGTTGGTGGCTGGGGCGCGACCACGTCATCGCGCGCGAAGGCGTGTTCTTCAGCCAGGCCGCCGTGGTGACCTTCGGCGGCGCCTACGCCGTGCTGGCCTACGTCGCCCAGCGCGCCGTCGAGGACTTCGGCTGGCTACGCCCGCACGAGATGATCGACGGCCTCGCCTTGGCCGAGACCACGCCGGGGCCGCTGATCATGGTCCTGCAGTTCGTCGGCTTCGTCGCCGCCTACCGCAACCCCGGCGCGCTGGACCCGATGTTGGCGGCAATGTCGGGGGCCGCGCTGACGACCTGGGTCACCTTCGTGCCGAGCTTCTTATTCATCTTCGTAGGCGCGCCCTACGTCGAAAAATTGCGCCGACGCCGCGGCCTGCAGGCGGCCCTCTCGACGATCACCGCAGCCGTGGTCGGCGTGATACTCAACCTCGCCGTCTGGTTCGCACTGCATACGATCTTCCGCGCCACCATCGCATGGCAGTGGGGCCCGCTGACCCTGGACCGGCCGGACTGGACATCGCTCGAACCCGGCGCCGCCGTGCTCGCGCTCGCCGCGCTGATCGCCATGCTGCGCTTCAAGATCGGCATGGGGTGGACGTTGGCGGCAAGCGGGTTGATTGGGGCGTTGTATTACGTGGGGCGGTATGGGTGAGAGGGGGGGGCGTCTGCGTTGAAGGTATACGCTCCACCTTTTGGAACTTGTCTTGATCTACACAGCGGTATTTTTAGATCAATGAGACAGCACGATTTCAGATAACAGACTTGCTTGATTGCTGCCCAGATAGCAGTCCTCATCGGCGCATATAGCGCGTATACGGCCCCCAAACTCCAAACCGTGATGCAGCCCCCCGCTGCTGTTGCAGCGCACATTGCGCCCCCTGAAACCATACGCTAGCGTCCGGGGGCGATGGCAGGGGGGCGTGCTGCGAGGTCCGGGCATCCCCATCGTGATTCGGGTTTCGCGTTACTCATCGGGCACCCACCGGTGTCCGCAGCGCTCATCACCTCGAAGGGGAATTAAGGATGAAGACTCTGTTCCGCAATAAGGCGGGGCGGTTGCTTTCGGCTGCGGCGCTGTTCGCGCTCTCGGCTTCGGGCATGGCCAGCACGCTCAACCAGAACGTGTCGTGGACCGTCGACCGGCCCGCGACTACCACCAAGTACCGCGTCGTCGCTTACGGCGATTCGATCTTCGCCGGCTACAACGGTTCGATCAGCAACGCGGCGCGCTACTCGGCGCCGACCGTGGATGCCGAGTACCTGTCGGCGCGCTGGAATGTCGATGTCGAAAGCATTCGCCGGGCCAAGTCCGGTGCGGTGGCGCGGGATGTGTACGAGAATAAGATCGTCGCCGACCGTTCCTACATGCAGGCCGCCTCGACCCGGGTGGTGAGCTTCGAGATGTGCGGCAACGACGGCCTGCAGGCGCGCACCGCGTTCAAGGAGCAGACCGGTACCTGCAATTACAGCGGGCTGGACGCGGCGGTCAGTTCCTGCAGGACCTACGTGGCGGCGGCGATGGACTACATCAACGCCAATGCGCATGCCAACACCAAGCTCAAGGTGATTTCGAATCTGTATTACCCCGGTTACAACGCCGACAACGTGCAGAGCTCGTGCCGCGATGCCGCCACCGGCCAGACGGTGAACATGCGCGATCGCTTCCTGCCCGCCATCGCCAAGATGAATTACTGGATGTGCGAATACGCTCGCCAGAAGGGCTTCCAGTGCGCGGACAGCTTCGCCCAGTACATGGGCGCGGACTACGACAGCAACGGCGACGGCCAGATCGACTCCGACGCTTTGCGCTACGTGGCCGGCGAAAGCGAGGCGAGCTACATCAACCGCACCGCCGTCACCTTGCGTGCGACCTTGCGCGACGCCAACACCAAGTTCGTGTCGTCGTCGAGTTCGTTCGACTACATCCAGTCCGACGATACCCACCCGACCTACACCGGCGGCACCGTGTCGGCTGGGCTGTGGGGCGGCAGCACCGGCACCGGCGCGCCGCGCTATTCCAGCTTCACCAACGGCCGCAGCCCGATCTGGAACCAGTACGGGCACGAGCGCATGGGCTGGGCTTTGTCGGTCTATCAGCCGGCTTCGCCCTGACGTATGCGCCCGGCGGATAGCCGACCATGACCCGGCGCGATCGCCCGCATGCCCCGTCGTTCCGAGCGGACGGCGAGGGCATGCGTGTGATCGCGAAAACGCCCGCGGGTCGAGGTGGGCGCGCGCCGTGGATGGTCGGCGCCGTGGTCTTGGCCGCCGTGATTGCGGCGGGGTGGTGGATGCGCGAGCCTGCGCGCGGCGCGTATGCCGTCGCCGCAACGGCCGGCGTGGATCGCAACGCGGTGTCCGCTCCGCTCGACGGTTCGCCTGCAACCGCGAGTCGCACACGACCCGCCGCACCGTCGCCCGAACCGCCCGCCATGCCGAGCAACGATCCGAACGACCTCGCCGCTTACTTCCAACCCGGCGACCCCGAACCCACCGGCGCCCAGGTCATCGAGGCCTTGCAGCAAGCCGGCGTGCGTACCGGGCTCGGCGCATTCAATCCGCCCGGGACCAGTCCACCGCTGCTCGGCCTGGCCGTGCCGGAGAACTACGAGCTGCCCACGGGCTATGTTCGCCACCATCAGGTGACCGACGAGGGCGTGCCGATCGAGCCGGTGCTGATGTTCGCTCCGGGCTTCACCTTGCACGACGCGCAGGGCCGGCCCATCGCGATGCCGGCCGATCGGGTGGTGCCGCCGGAACTCGCACCGCCCGGGATGCCGCAGCGGCCGATCCGGATTCCCCCGCGCTGAACCCGCGACACGGAGTGTTTCGATTGATCCAGGAGCGGTTGTCCTCGTCCCGCTGGCGTAGCCTCGCCGGCATTCTCGCCACCGCTGTCCTGCTCGGCCTGTACGCGCGCGGCGGCCCCGCCTGGGGCCTGGGCTTCGTCGCGCTGGTGCCGTGGTTGTTGGTTCTCGACCGCGACAGGTCCACGCTGCGCACGTTGGCGAATGCGGCGTTGATGAGCATCGCCTTCGCGGCCGCCGTGTTTCATTGGTTCGGCGCGGCGATCGGCGCCTATATCGGGGTAGGCGCGCTCACCGCGACGACGGTGTTGCTGGTGCTGGCCCCCGTGCTGCAGCCGCAATTCCTCGCCTTCGCGCTGGTGCGCCGGTGGGCGGGGCGGCGTTACGGGCCGGTGCTGCGCGCCCTGGCCGCGGCGTCGGCCTGGGTGGCCTGCGAGTGGCTGCTGCCCAAGCTGCTGGGCGACACCTTGGGGCACGGCCTGTTTCCGTCCGCGGTGTTGCGCCAGGTCGCCGACCTCGGCGGCGCCGCCGGCATCACCTTGTTGTTGCTGTTGGTCAACGAGACGGTCGCATTCGCCGTCCGCCAGCGCGACCGCGGCATGCGCGCACTGCTGCGGCCGCTCGCGCTGGGGGCGCTGATCGTCGTGTGCATGGCAGGCTACGGCGCGGTGCGCCGTGCCGGCTTGCAGGCGCCGGTGGCCGACGATGCGCCGACGCTGCGCGTCGCCATGGTCCAGGCCAACATCACCGACTACGAGCGCTTGCGCAAGGAAATCGGCGCCTATGCGGTGGTGCGCAAGGTGCTCGATACGCATTACGAATTGTCCTGGTCGGCGATCCGCGACCACGGCGCCGACGTGCTGTTGTGGTCGGAGACCGTCTACCCGACCAGCTTCGGCAGCCCGCGCAGCGAGGACGGCGCCGCGCTGGACCGCGAGATCCAGGGCTTCGTCGATACCGCCGGCGTGCCCCTGGTGTTCGGCACCTACGACCGCGACGAACAAGGCGAATACAACGCCGCCGCGTTCCTCGAGCCCGGCAAGGGCTTGCTCGGCTTCTATCGCAAGAGCCATCCGTTCCCGCTGACCGAGTACGTGCCGCGTTGGCTCGACGGTCCGCTGTTGCGGAGCTGGCTGCCGTGGACCGGCGGCTGGCGCGCGGGCGACGGCGCGCGTGTGCTGCCCCTGCGCAGCGCGGACGGGCGCGAGGTCAACGTGGTGCCGCTGATCTGCCTGGACGACGTGCATACCGACCTGGCCATCGACGGCGCACGGCTCGGCGCGCAAGCCATCCTAGGTATGTCCAACGATTCCTGGTTCACCGCTTACCCGGTAGGCGCCCGCTTGCACCTGGCGGTCGCCGCCTTCCGCAGCATCGAAACGCGGTTGCCGCAGGTGCGCGTCACCACCAACGGCCTCAGTGCGATCATCGACGACACCGGCGAGGTGCTGGCGAACACCTCGGTCGGCGACCAGGCGGTGTTGACCGCCTTCGTCGGCGCCCGCGACCCGTCGCCCACCTTGATGGTGCGCTGGGGCGATTGGGTAGGGCGCGCGGGCATGGTCTTCCTACTGGCTTTGACGGCGCTGGCCGTATGGCAGGCGTTGCGCCGCCGCGTCGTCGCCGCGCCGGAACCGGAAGCGGTCGTCGACGCGGTGGTGCTGACCCCGTTGTGGCGCGCGCTCAGCGGCGTGTTGAGGCTGTGCGCCGGCGCGGGGCTGTTGTGGCTGGCCTTCGACATGCTGGCGCGTACCGGCTTGCAGATCCAATCCCTGTCGCAGCTGCGGCTGTTCGCCGTGGCGGTGCTGCTGCCGTCGCTGGCGGCCTGGGCCATCGAGTTCGCGTTCGCCGCGCAAGTGCGCGTCGAAGGTGCGTCGCTGGTGCTGGATCAGCGACGGCAACGGATCGAACTTCCGCTGGCGTCGATCGCTGCGTTGCGGCCATGGCGGTTGCCGTTGCCGCGCAGCGGCGTCGATCTGCGCCTGGCCGCGGGCCCGCTCTGGACCAGGAGCCTGGCGTCGGCGCGTCCGCAAGCCTTGCGTCGACTGTTGGTTTCGACCGGCGTGCCGATCGCCTGGGAAGGCCGCTTCGCCGCCGCTCGGGCCGAGCTCGTCCAGCACCGCGACGATGCGCGCCGGTGCCGGCTCGATCATCCGCTGGTGAAGTTCGCGCTATTCCCGTTGCTGCTGGCGCTGGTCGCGTTCCGCCTGCATCAGGTCATCGCCTTCGGCGGCACCTTCGGCGAGTACTACAGCTATGGGTTGGCGGCCTATCTCACCGGCTTGCTGATCTGGTGGGCGTCCTGGGTGATCGGCCTGATGCTGTTCGCCGCCGTGCTGCGCGTGGCCGTCGAAACGGTCGCGGCACTCGCCATGGCGCTGCGCTACGCGCACGCCGCCGTCTTGCGCGACGCGCTGGAATGGCTGGGCCGCTTGGCGTTCTACCTCGGCGTCCCGGCCTGGCTGGCGTGGCGGCTGTTGTCTACGGGGTGAGCGGGGCGGCGTAATCGGGTGCGGTAGCCGACGCTAGGCGTATCGCCGAACCGGCGATACGAGGCGATACGAGGCGATCCAGGACGCGCCGCAGCGCGCGTCAGCCGCCCACGCCATCGCTCCTGACCGGTTCAGCGATTGCGTTCGCCGTGCGATGTGAAAGGTTCATTTCGACGGCCGCGCCACAGCCGCTCCGGCCGTCGCGCGGCACGCATCGACGCTTCACTATCGGCGCGCTAGACTGCGCGCCCGGTCCCGAGTGGGTCGTCGCGCATCGCACCGCAGCCGCAGGCCGGACGATCCGCGCCTGCCCGGGTCCGACACGTACGGCGGCCGCGAGGTCGCCGTTTTTTGTCGCCGCGCTGCGCCCGGAACGGAACGACCGGCGGCGGTCGCGGTCCAAGCCCGGTCGCGGTCGTCCAGGCCGGCAGCGGTCGCTACTGCGGAGGTACGATGTCATCGAAAATCCTCCTCGGTTGGCGCGAGGCGGCGGCGTTGCCCGCGTTGGGGCTGGCCGCGATCCGCGCCAAGATCGATACCGGCGCGCGCAGCTCGGCGCTGCACGTGGATTCGCAATGGCGCTTCGTCGAGGCCGGCGGGCCCTGGGTGGGCTTCGAGCTGACCCTGGGGGCGCCGGGGGCGGAGCGCGTCGAGGCACGGGCGCCGGTGCACGACGAGCGTTGGGTCACCGACTCCGGCGGTCATCGCAGCAGCCGGGTGTTCATCCGGACCGTGCTGAGTCTGGCCGGCGTCGAACGCGAAATTGAAATAAACCTGGCGGATCGTCGTGGCATGCGTTTCCCGATGTTGCTCGGCCGCACCGCGGTGACCGAGCTGTTCACGGTCGATCCGTCACGCTCGTTCCTCCACGGACGCGTCCGGCGGCGCCACCCGCGCGTCTGAACGCGCCGGCCGCCGGCCTGTCCTCTCCTCCATGTTCTTGCACCCACGCGAATCCCTTCCGATGAAGCTTGCGATCCTGTCGCGCAACACCAAGCTCTATTCGACCCGCCGGCTGGTGGAGGCTGCCCGCGAGCGCGGCCACAGCGTGCGCGTGCTCGACCCGCTGCGCTGCTACATGCGCATCGCGTCCGACGGTTTCGAGATGCACTACAAGGGGCGCGAGATCTCCGGTTACCACGCGGTGATCCCGCGCATCGGCGCCTCGGTGACCCGCTACGGTTCGGCGGTGCTGCGCCAGTTCGAGCTGATGGAGACCTACACCCCGAACACCTCCGACGCGATCCTGCGCGCGCGCGACAAGCTGCGCAGCCATCAGTTGTTGGCCGCCGAGCGCATCGGCCTGCCGGCGACGGTGTTCGGCGACAACCCCGACGACACCGCCGACCTGTTGTCGATGCTCGGCCCGCCGCCGCACGTGATCAAGCTCAACGAGGGCACCCAGGGCGCCGGGGTCATGCTGACCGAGAAGCTGTCGGCGTCGAAGGGCGTGATCGAGGCGCTGCGCGGCCTGTACGCCAACTTCCTGGTCCAGGAGTTCGTCGCCGAGGCCAAGGGCGCGGACCTGCGCTGCTTCGTGGTCGGCGGCCGGGTGGTCGCGGCGATGAAGCGGCAGGCGCCGAAGGGCGACTTCCGCTCCAACCTGCACCGAGGCGGCACCGCCAAGGGCGTGCGCGCGAGCGCGGCCGAGCAGGAGGTGGCGGTCCGCGCCGCCCGCGTGCTCGGCCTGGGCGTAGCCGGCGTCGACTTGATCCGCTCGGTCCGCGGCCCGCTGGTCCTGGAGGTGAACGCCTCGCCGGGCCTGGAGGGCATCGAGGAGGCCAGCGGAGTCGACGTGGCCGGGGAAATCATCCAGCACGTGGCCGGCCAGCTGAAGCTCGGGTCCGGGCGCCGCACCGCCACCAGACGCTGAACAGGCGCCCAGTCGAGCCCCCGAGCCGGCCGGGCGGGGGGAATGGCAAGCCTGGCAGGTCATCTGCCGGCGATCCGCCGAACGGTGCCTCCCCGGCGCGGAAGGGCCGGGCCCTCGAGATGACAACTTCGGGTTGCTATTAATTATTTTTTAACATCGTTTTTAACGACCGTTTAATCGAAATCCGCGTAGCGTTACCCGGACCGCAGCACTGCCGCTCCTCCAAGTCACGCTCCTCGTCAGAACGTTACGGATAGGGATCTGGTCGAAAGCAGGTTACGGTAATCGGGGCAATACCCTTTTGGCCCAAGCGCGGTGGCCCCGCGCTTGGGCCTTTGTTTTGCGGGTTTTTTGCCGATCCAAGCCCTCGGCCGCCGGCGCCGCGGACGCCGCGCGAGGCGGTCCGGCATCGCGGCGGGCAGGGCGCCGGCCGCGAACCGTGACGGCCGCGGCCTGCCGCCATGCCATCCGGCTCATCCGGCATTGCCCCGCGCTCTGGCAGAATCGTTCGCTTGCCGCTGTTGCGCTTCGCGCAGCAGCCCGACTCTGGAACCCGGGCGCGATCTTGCGGTCGAACGCCACTCAACTGGGAAGAGCCCATGCGCATACTCGTGATCGAAGACAACCAAGACATCGCCGCCAACCTCGGCGATTTTCTCGAAGACCGCGGCCACACGGTGGACTTCGCCGCCGACGGCATCACCGGACTGCACTTGGCCGTCGTGCACGACTTCGACGCCATCGTCCTCGATCTGAACCTGCCCGGCCTCGACGGCCTGGAGGTCTGCCGCAAGCTGCGCAACGAAGCGCGCAAGCAGACCCCGGTGCTGATGCTGACCGCGCGCGACAGCCTCGACAACAAGCTGGCCGGCTTCGATTCCGGCGCCGACGACTACCTGATCAAGCCGTTCGCCCTCCAGGAAGTCGAGGTTCGCCTCAACGCCCTGTCGCGCCGCGGCCGCGGCGTGCAGACCCGAGTGCTCAATGCCGCCGACCTGGAATACAACCTCGACACCCTGGAAGTGCGTCGCCAGGGCAAGCTGCTGCAGCTCAATCCGACCGCGCTGAAGATCCTGCAGGCGCTGATGGAAGCTTCGCCGGCGGTGGTCACCCGCCAGGAGCTGGAAACCCGCGTGTGGGGCGAAGAGTTGCCCGACTCCGACAGCTTGCGCGTGCACATCCACGGGCTGCGCGCGGTGGTCGACAAACCGTTCGAGACGCCGCTGATCCAGACCCGCCACGGCATCGGCTACCGCATCGCAGCGCCCGAAAGCAACGGTTGACCGCGTGGCCTCAGGGGAACCTTCCGCAGCGCGGTTGAAGAAGAAGCGCTACCGGCGACGGTTGCGCAGCCGTATCGTCCTGTCGTTCGTGCTGCTGGGCTTCGGCCTGACGGCGATGTTCGCGTTCGCGACCAATTGGACGCGGACGCGGGTCGAGAACGAGCTCGTCGCGGACGTGGTGAATCGCAACATCGACGAGTACGCCCGGCAGTACTACTCGGCGCCGGACTCGAAGCCCGAACTGCCGTTCCAGCAGATGACGCTGCGAGTATATAAGAGCGACCGCTTCGAAAAAGTACGCATCGAGCAACCCGACTGGTACATCTTGCCCGACGGCATTCACAACATCGAGGGCAAGGACCCCGACGGCACTCCGTTCTCGTACAAGCTCGGCGTGCGCAAGACGCCGACCGAGTGGTTTTTCCTGGCCTACGACATGAGCCAGGGCGCGAAGAGCGAGGAGCAGTTCAACCGGGCGATCTATCTGTCGGTGCCGGTGTTCACCCTGTTCTCGCTGCTGGTCGGCCTGTGGGCAGCCTCGCGCGTGATGAGCCCGGTGTCGGAACTGGCCAACCGGCTCAAGCGTTCCGGCCGCAGCGCGCAGGCCGAGGCGCTGGCAGCGCACTTCCCCGACGACGAAGTCGGCCAGCTCGCCGAAGCGCTGGACGACTACGCCGAGCGCCTGACCAACGTGGTCCAGCGCGACCGCGAGTTCAACGCCGACGTCAGCCACGAGCTGCGCACGCCGCTGGCGGTGATCAAGGGCGCGGTCGAGCTGCTGCTGTCGCGCCCGGACATCGAGGAAAAGACTCGCAATCGATTATTGCGTATCCAGCGCGCCGAGCAGCAGTGCACCGACCTGATCAGCGCTTTGCTGCTGCTGTCGCGCAACGAGCGCGGGCACGGCTCGACCGACGTCGCGCGGCTGTCGGAACAACTGCTCGATGCTCATCGCGCCCAGCTCGGCGGCAAGCCGCTGGTGCTGCGCATCGAAGGCGAACAGGGGCTGGTCGTCGACGCCCCGGAAGCGGCGGTCGCGGTCGCGCTGGGCAATCTGATCGGCAATGCGGTCAAGTACACGACCCAGGGCGAGGTGGTGGTGCGCCTGCACGCGCGCTCGGTCGACGTGATCGATTCCGGCCCCGGCCTCAGCGCCGAAGACGCGGCCAAGTTGTTCGAGCGCGGCTACCGCGGCACCCATGCCGGCCACTCGCAAGGCGGCGGCATCGGCCTGTCGATCGTGCGTCGCCTGTGCGAGCTCTACGGCTGGGACGTTCGGGTCAAGCCCGGGAAGGACGTGGGGGTGGTGGCCACGCTTACTTTCTGAGGGCCGGGACTCGGGACTCGCTCAAGAGCCGGGACTCGGGACTGGGGACTCGGGACTCGCTCAAGAGCCGGGACTCGGGACTGGGGACTCGGGACTCGCTAAGAGCCGGGACTCGGGGTTCGGAACTCGGGACTCGGTAAGAGCCGGGACTCGGGGTTCGGAACTCGGGACTCGGGACTCGGTAAAGCAAAAACAAAACGCCCGGCTTCGTCGAAGCCGGGCGTTTTGTTTCTACCGAGCCGGTGATGAGCTACAGGCTCGCGCCGGACCGCTTTACGAGTCCCGAGTCCCGAGTCCCGAGTCCCGAGTCCCCAGTCCCCAGTCCCGAATCCCGAATCCCGAATCCCGAATCCCGAGTCCCGTCAGCTCAGCTGACGGGCTCCAGCCACCCATACTTATCCGCCGTCTTGCCGTTGAACAGGCCGAAGAACAGTTCCTGGATGCGCTCGGTGACCGGGCCGCGGCGGCCGCTGCCGACCTGGCGGCCGTCGACCGAGCGGATCGGGGTGATCTCGGCGGCGGTGCCGCACATGAACAGCTCGTCGCACAGATACAGGTACTCGCGCGGCAGATCGCGTTCGACCACTTCGATGCCGACGTCGCGGGCGAGGGTGATGATGGTGTTGCGGGTCAGGCCGTTGAGCAGCGCGGCGCTGACCGGGGTGGTGTGCAGGGCGCCGTTGAACACCAGGAACAGGTTTTCGCCCGCGCCTTCCGAGAGCAGGCCGGTCGAGGCGAGCGCGATGCCCTCGCCGAAGCCCAGGCGACGCGCTTCGCGCGCGACCAACTGGCCGGACAGGTAGTTGCCGCCGGCCTTGGCGCCGGCCGGGATGGTGTTCGGGGCGAAGCGCTGCCAGCTCGAGACGCAGGCGTCGATGCCTTCCTCGAGCACGCTGGCGCCGAGGTACTGGCCCATCTTCCAGGTCGCTACGGCGACGTCGGTCGGGGTGTCGGCGGACAGGCCGAAACCGCCGAGACCGCGGTAGGCGACCGGGCGCAGGTAGTCGGTGGTGTGGCCGTTGGCCTTGATCACTTCGTGGCAGGCCTGGTTGATCTGCTCGACCGAGTACGGGATACCCATGTCGTAGATCTTGGCCGAGGCGAACAGCCGCGTGTTGTGGTCGTTGAGGCGGAAGATGACCGGGCCCTGCGGCGTGTCGTAGGTGCGAATGCCCTCGAATACGGACGAACCGTAGTGCAACGCATGCGACATGACGTGGGTGGTCGCTTCGGCCCAGCGCTTGATCGCACCGTTGTGCCAGATCCATTCGGGGTATTGCATCGTCGGCTTCCGTGGTGGGGTTGGGGAAACCCCTATTGTGCCCTGCCTGCCGGGTTCAGGCCCAATCGAGCGGCGTATGGAACGTCTGCGGCCGCGCGCACGGCGATCAGCCGCCGCGGATCCACCAGCAGCCGAAATGGCGGTATAGGCCGAACACGGTGCGCGACGGCGTCACCCCGTTGGCCATGGTCTGCTCCAGACGCAGCGCCACCGGCGTGCGCCGCTGCGCGACCGGCGCTGCGGGCGGCGGCGCGGCCGCGCTGCCCTCGCTCGCGGCCTCGGGCGCGTCGGCCGTGGCGGCGCCGGCCGGGCTGCCCAGCGGGGTCGCCGGCGCCGGGATCGGCGGCAGTGGCGCGGTGGCGGCGTTCGGCGCGGCCGGCGGCAAGGTGGTCCAGCCCACGCCGCTCGGTTCGGGCGGTGCCGGCGACGGCGACGACAGGATCGGGGCGATGTCGAGCAAGGGACGCTGGGCGATGGCGTCGAGCCGCTGCAGCACCGCATAGCCCTGGTCGCCGGACATGCCGGCCCAGTGATAGGCCGAGGCCAGGCGGTTGCTGTCGTGGGTATCGATCGCGCTGGTGATCAGCCCGATCAGGTCGCGTAGATTGCGCGCGCAGCCGCCGACGTAGGCCTGCTGCTGCTTCTGCTGGGCGGCGGCGCCGCGCGGCAGGCGGTCGACCCCGCCGACCGCGGCGCAGTCGCGGTCGGTATAGACCGAATTGCCGTGGATGTCGGTGCAACGGCGGATCTGCGCCGGGGCGGCGCCCGGGTACAGCATCGCCACGGCCCACAGGGCGGTCGACGACGACAACAGGCAAAGGCGGGCGAACGAAGGCATCGGCGAAGACTAGCGCCGAGGGGCGGCCAGGGACAGTGCGGCGATACCGCGAGGGGCCGGGGGCCGCGGTGGCGCCGTCGCCGCGTCGCCGACGCCGCGGCCGGATCGCCGCGGCGTGGTGCGAGGACGCAGCCCACGGGCTGCGTCCTCGCGGCTGTCGCCTAGACGGCGATCAGCGGAACGCACCCACGGTGGCGGCGCGTTCGTTGAGCACGCGGGCGTTGTTGCTCTTCGCCGCGGTGCCCATCGGCACGCCGTTGTAGGTGATGTTCGGGTTGGACCAATAGTTCAGGCGCGGACAGTTGGAGCCGCAGTTGTAGGCCATGATGGTGCGCCAGGTCTTGTTCGGCGCCCAATAGCCGTGGCCGTAGGCATAGGTGCCGTTGGTGCCGTTGTTCGGATCGTGGTGGGCGCCGAAGTTGTGGCCGATCTCGTGGGCGAAGCTGTAGTAGCCGGTCATGCAGGTGTTGCCGACCACGCTGAAGGCGCTGGCCGCGTTCGAGTTGAGATAGCCCAGGCCGCAGTACGCCGGGTCGGTGATGATCAACACGTTGACGTCGGCGGCGATCGTGTTGCGGGTGGTGTGGTAGCTGTCGAGATAGCCGTCGCTGGTGCCGCGGAAGCGGCTCAGGTCGGTGTCGAAACCGGCGCTGACGTAGCTGTTGGTGTAGTTGCCGGCCAGCTCGAAGCGCACGTTGACCGCGCTGTTGGCGAAGCTCTGGTTGCTCTCGGTGATCGCCAGGTTGGACTTGGTGGTGATGTTGCCGACCGCGTTGGCGGCCGCCTGGGTGTAGACCACCATGACGCGCACGGTGACCGGCGCCTTCTCGCCGGCGGCGGCTTCATTGAACTTGGGGTCGTTGAGGAAGGGCACGATCGGCTTGGCAGTGTAGGCCGCGGCCGGATGATCCGGCGGCATCAGCGCCTCGTCGATCAGGCTGATGGTGTGGCCGCCGTTCTTGAGCGGATCGATGCGGTAGAGCTTGCCGCCGCTGCGCACGGTCCCGGACATCTGATCGCCCTGGCGCACGATGGTGGCCGATTCCTCCGGATCGCCGATGAGTTCGGCGCCGGTGAACTGGTTGATGCGCTTGAGCTGGGTGTTCGGGTCGCCGACCAGGCCCTGCCAGATCACCACGCCGTCGGACTTGCGCTCGGCCTGCAGCTTGTGCGCCTTGAGGCTGACGCCGGGTGCGAGGTTGAGCAGCAGTTCCTGCTGGTTCTCGGTGATCTGAGCGGTGTTGGCGCGGACCAGGTCGACCTTGACCGCGGCGCGCTCGGCCTTGACGGCCTGGTAGGCGGTATCGGAGTTGGCGCTGCGTATCTGACTGACGGCGGGCGAAGAAAACAGCGGGGCCGGTTCGGCGGCCGAGGCGGCGCCGGCGAGGCCGAGCGACAGAGCGATGGCGAGGTTCAACGGCAGCAACTTGCGTGCGGACATGATGCGCTCTCTCCAGTGAGGACCGCTGCGCGTCGGGGCGCGGGGCTCCGACGGCGGTCGCGAGGGCATCGCCCGTCGTGGCGATGCGTCCTGCTGGCAGTGAGCTACCGCGCCGTCGCGCCGCTCAAGACCCAACTTGTCGCAGGACAAATCGGAGATGAGACCTTTGTTAGCAATTCGTCATCGGCGCTCGCCGTGCCAAGCCGTTTCTTGACGCCTGCACTTGTTCTTTCAGGTGCCTGAATGCATCAGGCGATGCGCGACAGCACCGTCAGGGTCGGCTTGGCCAGGTTGAGGGTGTAGAAGTGCAGGCCCGGCGCGCCGCCCTCGATCAGGCGGCTGCACAACTGCGCGACCACATCGGCGCCGAACTCGCGCACGCTGTCGGCGTCGTCGCCGTAGGCCTGCATGCGCTGGCCGATCCAGCGCGGGATTTCGGCGCCGCACAGGTCGGAAAACCGCCGCAACTGGCTGAAGTTCGAGATCGGCATGATCCCCGGCACGATCGGAATGTCGATCCCGGCGGCGCGCACGTCGTCGACGAAACGGAAGTACGCATCGGGGTTGTAGAAGTATTGGGTGATCGCGCCGTCGGCGCCGGCGCGGACCTTGCGCTTGAAGTTCTCCAGGTCCGACAGCGCGTCGCGCGCCTGCGGATGAGTCTCCGGATAGGCCGCGACTTCGATATGGAAATGGTCGCCGGTTTCGGCGCGGATGAATTCGACCAGTTCGTTGGCGTAGCGCAGGTCGCCGGCGCTGGCCATGCCCGAGGGCAGGTCGCCGCGCAGCGTCACCAGGCGCCGGCAGCCCAGGTCGCGATAGCGCGCCAGCAGCTCGCGGATCTCCGCGCGGGTGCCGCCGACGCAGGACAGGTGCGGCGCGGCGTCGAGCCGGTGTTTATCGCGCAGGCGCTGGATCGTGTCGGGGGTGTAGCTCAGGGTCGAGCCGCCGGCGCCGAAGGTGCAGGACACGTAGTTCGGCGAGTAGGGCTTGAGCTTGGCCGCGGACCGGTCCAGCTGGGTGCGCTGCTCGTCGGTCTTGGGCGGGTAGAACTCGAAGCTGATCGGCAGCATGGGCGAGTCGCACGGTGGTGGGTGGCTGGATAATATCTCTCTATCGCGATGAATGAAACAAGCCTGTTCCAGTCCGGGCCGGCGCTTGCCTAAACTGGGGCCATTGCCGCGATAAGCCGCCCATTCCCATGAGTACGAGCCGATGAGTGCCGCCGAGCCCCATGTTCTCGATAACCCGATCTGGTCGTCCCTGCGCAGTCGCCACGTCGCGCTGGCGCTGAGCGCCGGGCCGCTCGCGCGCTACCCGGCGCAGGTCGCGCCGTTCATGGGCGTGGCCGAGGAGGGCGCCGACGCCGCGGCCGCTCTGGAGGAGCTGGTGCCGGCGCAGGACACCGTGTTGCTGCTCGACCGGGTGCCGGCGATCCCGACCGGCTGGGAGCTCAAACACCTCGCCGACCTGGCGCAGATGATCTGCGAGGCGCCTATCGCCGGCGACCCGGCGAGCGAGGACACGAACGACATCGTCGAACTCGGCGAAGACCAGCGCGGCGATGTGCTCGCATTGACCGCCCTGGTATACCCCCATTACTTTCGCCCGCACACGATGCGCCTGGGCCGCTACTTCGGCGTTTACCGCGACGGCCTCCTTGCGGCGATGATCGGCGAGCGCATGGGCATGGACGGCTACACCGAGATCAGCGCCGTCTGCACCCACCCGGACTTCAACGGCCACGGCCATGCGCGCCGGCTGTTGAGGTTCCTGTCCAACGACAACCACGCACGCGGGCTGATTCCGTTCCTGCACGTCAGCCACGAAAACCCGCGCGCGGTCGGGTTGTACGAACGCAACGGCTATCGCCTGCGGCGGGATATTCCGTTTTGGTCGTTGCGGCGTTCGTAGGCGCCAACGGTTGCCGCGCTGGCCCATCGCTTGAGCGAAAGCCGCAAGGTGGTGCGGGCTACGTGATCGATGCCTCGGTCGTGCAACGGCGTGTCGCGGCTTGCGCCGCTCCTACCCCCAACGCGCGCATCCAGGGGTAGGAGCGGCGCAAACCGCGACACGATGCCGAGGCTCGCGGCGCTACTCCAGCTTAGCCGCGTAGTCTTCAAATTCCCGGAATTCCCGGCACATCGTCCGGCAAGTCGATATCGGGCAGATCGATATCCGGTAGGCTCACGTCGGGCAAGTCGACGTCCGGCAACAGGTCCAGGTTGAGATCGGGCACGGCTACCGGCGGCAGGTCGGTGATGTCGGGGAACCAGGATTGTTCGGTCAAACGGTCGAACAAACGTTCGCCCTGTTTGCCGAGGGCGAGCGACGGCCCCAGCGGAGTGAAGGCGAAGGGGCCGGCATCGCGCAGGTACTGCACGCCGGTGTCGCCGAGGATCTCCGGCACGTCTTCGGGTTCGAGCTTGCCGATGGTGATCTTGGTCTGGTCGATGCCTTCCTGGTTGAGCACGTCGCCGATGTCCGGGGTCAGCGCGATCACCGTCAGGTCCTGCACGGACAAGTCGTACAGGCCCGAGTCGACGTAGGCGTCGGGATGGCTGGCGAAAGCGAAGCGGCGGAACGCGGCGGAATCGCGCTCCAGCTCGGCAAAGCCCTGCGGGTCGCGGATGCGGTAGTCCTCGATCGCCGTCTGCAGGGCGAGGGTGGTCTTGTCGCGCCATTCCAGCCCTTCCGGCGACAGGTCGGTGCCGTCCAGCGCGGCGAACCGTTCCATGTATTTGTCGCCATAGCCCAGGTAGTAGTCCGGCGGTTCCACGCCCGGATTGCGCGCCTGGAAGTCGGCGAGGCGCTGTTCGTAGTAAGCCGGGGTGCCGACTTCGACCGGGGCCGGGTCGTTGGCAGGCGGGGTGTAGCTCGGAAACGACGGGCCGTCGATGGGGCGGATCATGGCGTGCTCCTGCAGGGTTGCGCCGCCAGCCTAGCGGCCGCGGTTGCGCCTGCCAGCCTCGGTAGGACCCTAGGTCGGCGGATCGTTCGCCGGTTCAGCCATGGGGGCATCAGTGTGTTGTGTGGACCATTACACGCCTCCCTTCGGCCGATGCACGGTGCTTGCGGCGGCGTGTCGCGGCTTGCGCCGCTCCTACCCTTGGATGCGCGGCTTTGGGGTAGAAGCGTCGCGAGCCGCGACCGCGATGCCGCGGTTGGCGGCGTCGTTGCGGTGAGCGATGTCGGCGACGAGCGAGGGAACGTCGCGGCGAGCAGAGACCGCAAAAAAAAACGGGCGCCGAAGCGCCCGTTTCGTGTCGCATCGATCCGCCTCGCGGCGGGACCGATCAGTAGCGGTAATGATCCGGCTTGTACGGGCCGTCGACCGAGACGCCCAGGTACTTGGCCTGGTCTTCGGTCAGGGTGGTCAGCTTCACGCCGATCTTTTCCAGGTGCAGGCGCGCGACTTCTTCGTCGAGCTTCTTCGGCAGGATGTAGACCTTGGCTTCGTAGTTGTCCTTGTTGGCCCACAGGTCGATCTGCGCCAGAGTCTGGTTGGCGAAGGAGTTCGACATGACGAAGCTCGGGTGGCCGGTGGCGCAACCGAGGTTGACCAGGCGGCCTTCGGCCAGCAGGAAGATCGAATTGCCGTTGGCGAAGGTGTACTTGTCGACCTGCGGCTTGATGTTCAGGCGCTTCGCGCCCGAGGCGGCCAGCGCATCGACCTGAATCTCGTTGTCGAAGTGGCCGATGTTGCAGACGATCGCCTGGTCCTTCATCTGCTGCATGTGGGCCAGGGTCAGCACGTCCTTGTTGCCGGTCGTGGTGACGTAGATGTCGCCGCGGCCGAGGGTGCTCTCGACGGTGTTGACTTCGAAGCCTTCCATCGCCGCCTGCAGGGCGTTGATCGGGTCGATCTCGGTGACCACCACGCGGGCGCCGTAAGCGCGCAGCGAGTGGGCCGAGCCCTTGCCGACGTCGCCGTAGCCGCAGACCACCGCGACCTTGCCGGCCAGCATCACGTCCATCGCGCGCTTGAGGCCGTCGGCCAGCGACTCGCGGCAGCCGTAGAGGTTGTCGAACTTCGACTTGGTGACCGAGTCGTTGACGTTGATCGCCGGGACCAGCAGCGAGCCGGCTTCGGCGAGCTGGTACAGGCGGTGCACGCCGGTGGTGGTCTCTTCGGACACGCCCTTCCAATGCTTGACCACTTCGTGCCAGAAGCCCGGACGCTCGGCGTGCACGCGCTTGAGCAGGTTCTTGATGACCTGTTCTTCGTGGTTGCCCGACGGGGTGTTGACCCAGCCGTCGCCGTTTTCGAGCTCATAGCCCTTGTGGATCAGCAGGGTGACGTCGCCGCCGTCGTCGACGACCAGTTCCGGGCCGCGGAACTTGACCGCGCCGTCGCCCGGGAAGGTCAGCGCTTCGAGGGTGCAGTCCCAGTACTCTTCCAGCGACTCGCCCTTCCAGGCGAACACCGGCGTGCCGCTCGCGGCGATCGCGGCGGCGGCGTGGTCCTGGGTCGAGAAGATGTTGCACGACGCCCAGCGCACGTCGGCGCCGAGGTCGCGCAGGGTCTCGATCAGCACCGCGGTCTGGATGGTCATGTGCAGCGAGCCGGTCACGCGCACGCCCTTGAGCGATTGCGCAGCGGCGTACTTCTTGCGGATCGACATCAGGCCCGGCATTTCGTGCTCGGCGATGTCGATTTCCTTGCGGCCCCAATCGGCCAGCGAGATGTCGGCGACCTTGTAGTCGCCTTCGGTCGAGAAGGTCTTAGGTACTGCGTTCATGCTGTGTCGCTCCAGTTCTTTGGGGAGCCGGCGGATGCCGGGTCCGGCGAGTCATCGCTTCAAAGCGATCGCTCAAACCGGGCGCCGTTAGGACTACGCCTCGCCGAGCCTGGCCGTCATTCTGGAAGTCCGCAGCGGGTGCGGGCTTTGCGGAAAGATCCGCGGACGACGGTCGCAGCGCCCCTCGGCGGGCTGAGCGCGCAGTATATCGCGGCGCCCATGACCGCCGCACGGCGCCGGGCCGGATGCGCCTGAATATGACGTTCATCGCGAAACCGCGTGGAGCCGGTTTGCGGTCCCGAACGTCGCCCGAATGCATCCGCCCGGCGGCGGCCCGGGCAGCCCCAATGGCATAGGCCGGCGGTCGCCGCCTCGGGCTAAGCTCGGGCGGGGTGCCCGGCCCAGGCGAGTTCGCATCGGCCGAGCGCCGGCCGGGTTGCGGCGCTCAAGACTTCTTCACTTACGGATCGGATCGAGCATGAACTCAATCGCGCGACGCAGCGGCCACGACGGCCTGTCCTTCCCGAAGCCGCCGTTCCGGGCCTTGCGCCGGCCGGACCTGCTGCTCCTGCTGCTCCTGCCGCTCTCGGCGGCGAGCGCGCAGACCGCGCCGGCCAGCGGTTACCAGCTACCGCCGAAGGCCTTGCAGGCCATCGTCGATGCGCCGCGACCGCCGCAGATGTTCACCAGTCCGAAGCGCGACCTGGTCGCCCTGGTGCAGACGCCGTCGTTGCCTGGCATCGAAGTAGTCGCGCAGCCGGAACTCAAGCTCGCCGGCCTGCGCATTCATCCGCGCACGCGCGCGCAAAGCCGCTTCACCTTCGGCGCCGGCCTGAGCCTGCTCGATATCGCCGGCGGCAAGAGCCTGGACGTGGAAGGCTTGCCGGCGCCGTTGTCGCTGGCCACCCTGGACTGGTCGCCGGACCAGCGCTGGATCGCCTTCAACCGGGTCGACAGCGCCAGCGGCGCCAACGAGCTGTGGCTGGTCGAAGTGAGCCGGCGCCGCGCGCACAAGCTGGTTTCGGGCCTCAACACCGTGTCCGGCCGCGGCTATGCCTGGATGCCCGACAGCCGCCGCCTGCTGGTGCAGTTGCAACCCGAAGGGCAGGGCGAGGCGCCGCCGACCGACGCCACCCCGAACGGGCCGGCGGTGCAGGAAACCGAAATCAGCGCGACGGTGCGGCAGATCCGCACCTACCAGGACCTGCTGCGCAACGAGAGCGATGCGCGCGTGTTCGAGTACTACCTGCGCTCGCAACTCGCCACCGTCGACCTGGCCGGGACGGTCGTGCGCGCCGGCGCGCCGCAGTTGTACCTGGAAGCCACGCCGTCGCCCGACGGCCGCCATGTCCTGGCGACCCGGGTCGAGCGGCCGTTTTCGTACCAGGTGCCGGTGTCGATGTTCGCGCACCGTATCGAGGTGTTGGCCCCGGACGGCAAGTTCGAGCACGAGATCGCGCGCCTGCCCTTGGTCGACGGCCTGCCGACCGGCAACGATGCGGTGCCGACCGGCGTGCGCGAGATCGCCTGGCGCGGCGATGCGCCGGCGACGCTGATCTGGGCCGAAGCCCAGGACGGCGGCGACCCCGCGCGCAAGACCGAGATCCGCGATGCGGTGATGATGCAGGCCGCGCCGTTCGAGCGTCCGCCGCAGACCCTGATGCGTCTGGGCGCACGTTACGCCGGTGCGCATTGGGGCCGCGGCGATCTCGCCCTGGTCGACGAATTCTGGTGGAAGACCCGCCAGACCCGGCAATGGCGGATCGCGCCGGACCACGGCGATCGCGCGCCCGAACTGATCTTCGAAGGCTCGAGCGAAGACCGCTACAACGATCCCGGCGATCCGGTGATCATGCGCGACGAAAACGGCCAGCGCCGCCTGCTGACCAGCGCCGACGGCGCGAGCCTGTTCTACATCGGCCGCGGCGCTTCGCCCGAAGGCGACCGGCCCTTCCTCGACCGTTACGACCTGGCCGACAGGAAGCGGACCCGGCTGTTCCACTCGCAGGCGCCGCATTACGAAGCGCCGCAGGCGTTGCTCGACGATCGCGGCCAGCGCCTGTTGACCTTGCGCGAGTCGCCGACCGAGCCGGGCAATCTGTACCTGCGCGACCTGTCCGCCGCCGATGCGGCGCCCCGCGCACTGACCCGCTTCCCGCATCCGACGCCGCAGCTCAAAGACATCAAGAAAGAACAAATCCGCTACAAGCGCGGCGACGGGGTCGAGCTGACCGCCGACCTGTACCTGCCGCCCGGTTACGACGCCAAGCGCGACGGGCCGCTACCGTTGCTGATGTACGCCTATCCCGCCGAATTCAAGTCGGCCGCCGCGGCCAGCCAGGTCAATGGTTCGCCGTATCGCTTCAACTCGGTCAGCTACTGGGGTCCGCTGCCGTACCTGGCGATGGGGTATGCGGTGCTCGACGACCCGTCGATGCCGATCGTCGGCGAAGGCGAGCGCGAGCCCAACGACACCTACATCGAGCAGCTCACCGCGAGCGCGCAGGCGGCGGTCGACGAAGTGGTACGCCGCGGCGTCGCCGACCGCGAGCGCATCGCGGTCAGCGGCCATTCCTACGGCGCCTTCATGACCGCGAACCTGCTCGCCCACACGCGCTTGTTCAAGGCCGGCATCGCCCGCAGCGGCGCCTACAACCGCACCCTGACGCCGTTCGGCTTCCAGGCCGAAGAGCGCAACTACTGGCAGGCCGAACCGACCTACCGGGCGATGTCGCCGTTCAACTACGCCGACAAGATCAAGGACCCGCTGCTGTTGATCCACGGCGAGCAGGACAACAACTCCGGCACCTTCCCGGTGCAGAGCGAACGCCTGTTCGCCGCGATCAAGGGCCTGGGCGGCAAGGCGCGCCTGGTGATGCTGCCGAACGAAAGCCATGGCTACCGCGCGCGCGAATCGATCCTGCACATGCTGGCCGAGACGAACCGCTGGCTGGACCAGTACGTCAAGAACGCCAAGCCAGCGGCGGCGCCCGCCGCGAAGGGCAAGGACAAGTCGGCGGCGGCGAAGTAGCCCGTCCGGCTCGCCGCCGGACATCGCACCGATCCCGAAGGGCCGCTCATGCGGCCCTTTTTCGTTAAGCAGGACAACGAAGGACCATGCCGCCGGCACCGGCTGCGTCCGGCCTTGCGCCGGCGGGTGTCGGATCTCCGCACGGCAGGCGCATCGAACCCCTGACGAAGGAGCGCGAACACCATGCGAGTCAAAGTAGGCCTGGACGAATGGCTGGCGGCCGACCCGAAGCAGACCGAGCTGATCACCGATGGTCTGCTGGGATGCGTTGCGGTGGCATTGACCGGCAAGGACCGGATCGCCCTGACGCATGTCTACGACGTCGCCAAGGACGGCGAGCTTTGGCCGGGGTACCGCGAGAAACTCGACGATGCCTTGCAAGCCTCGCAGTTGGGCGAGCCGAAGGATATCCGCGCGGTGCTGGTGTATTCCGATCACACCAGCGGGCCGTTGTGCGAGCGTATCGGGAGTTGGCTGTCGCAGCATGGCATCCAGTCGCAACGACGGCAGGACGACGGCTGCCGGGTGTCGGATTCGGTGTCCGGGCCGATCGTCGTCGGCAAGAGTCTGGACCGCAGCGACGACTACAGCTACGGCTATCGGACCACGAGCGAGGCCGACCTGCCGGTGGTGCGGTCCGCGTTGTCGAAGGACGCGGGGGCGGCCACGCCGGCGTTGCGGGACCCGCGGATTTCGCTGGCGGACGCGAAGACGCCGACCTTGGGCGAGCCGTCGCATCCGGGATATCCGTTGTATGCCTCGATTCTCGGCGGCGTAAAGGCTTTGGACGGCGGCATGTTCAAAGGCAACGATATCTGGGAGCAGCAGATCGCCGCCGAATTGACCGCGCGATGCCTCGATGCCGGCGTCCGCGAGGTCAGGCAAGTCGCTTCGGGCGCCAACGATGCCGATCAAGTGTTCGTGCTCCCTGCCGGCCGGCAGGAGTCCGCACCGCACGATCTGTGCGTGGACGCCTTGGACGTCAACGAGGAGACCATCGCCAACGCGAGCGAACGCGCCTTCAAGCACTATGCGCCGATCGGCCAGCACAGCGAAACGCAGGGGGTCCACGCGCAAACCCAGCACAGCGGCCTGACCAAGGGCATCTAAAGCGGCGTTGCGACGGCGCGCCCCGACCGTATCGGCCGCCGTTTCGCGTTGAGTAATCAGTTCGACGCGGCGAATTCGTCGCCGCCATCCCTCGAACCCGAAGTCTGCTCGTCATGACGGAGAATGCAATGAACGATCGAGTCAAAGTCGGTCTGAACGAATGGATCGTCGCCGATGCCGGCACCACGGACCTGGTCACCGATGGTTTGTCCGGTTGCGTGGCGGTGGGGCTGGCGGGCAACGGCAAAGTCGCGCTGTCGCACGTCTACTCGGGTTGCGACAGCGAGAAGGCCTGGGGTGACTACCATCCCAAGCTGGAAGCGGCCCTGGAAAATTCGGGCTTGGGCGACCTGCGCGGGAAGAAGGCCGTGCTGGTATGCGCCCAGGGCGGAGACGCCGGCGGCCAGGACGGATGGTTGCCGGCAAAGCTCAAGACCTGGCTCGAAAGCAAAGGCGCGGTCGTCGAAACCCGGCAGGACAACGGCTGCCGGATTTCGGTCGACGCCGATGGGGTGACCTCGACCCTGAAGAAGCACGACACCGCCGAGTTCTACAGCCACGGTTACAAGACCTCGCGCGATTACGGATTGTCGGCCGACCCGAGTACCGAAGCGGCCACCTTGGCGACGCTCGGCAAGCCTTGTTACCCGGCGGCGCTGGCGCAGGCGAGGGAAACGCCCAGCGTGTCGGCGCCGGTTTTGGCGGTCGGGGCGAGCAAACCGGCCGAGGCGGCGGCACTGACCGATAAGCACCACCCGATGCATGGCTTGTACGCGGAAATCCTGGGTAAGGTGCCCGGCAAGGCGTTCGATCTGCAGGAAGGCGAGAACGTCGCCGATTTGTTCAGCGCTCAACAAGCGGCAGCGGCCCTGACCGTGGCCTGCATGAAGCGGGGCATCTACGGCGACATCGACGAGATCAAGACCTTCGTCCCGCCGGGCAAGGAGGACACGATGCTGAGCGCGACCAACCGCGCGCCCATCGAATCGCGCACCTTCGCCGCGGTGAATCTGGAAGACGTATGCGATATGTCGATGTCGAAGCTGAGCGCCGAGGCGGCCAGCCTGCATGCCGCGCGCGCGCTGTCGGCGACGCCGTCGAATACGAACCCGTCGCAGACCCTGGGCAGCACCTCGCCCCAGCATCTGTAAGGCCGCGGCCAAGCGGCGCGACCACGAAAAAGGGCCGCTTTCGCGGCCCTTTCTCTTGAGGCGACGTCGCTGCCGGCTTATTTCTTCAGCCCGGCATCCTTGCGCAGGTCGTCGGCCTTGTCGGTCTTTTCCCACGAGAACGCGGTCGCGGTCTGCTTCTTGCCGGCGCTGTCGACGTAGCCGACTTCCTTCGGCTTGCGGCCGAAGTGGCCGTAGGCGGCGGTGGGCTGGTAGACCGGGTGGATCAGGTCGAGCATCTTGACGATGCCGTACGGGCGCAGGTCGAAGTGCTTGCGGATCAGCTTCTCGATCTTGTCGTCGCTGATCTTGCCGGTGCCGAAGGTGGTGACCGAGATCGAGGTCGGCTCGGCCACGCCGATGGCATAGGAGACCTGCACTTCGCACTTGTCGGCCAGGCCGGCGGCGACGATGTTCTTGGCGACGTAGCGCGCGGCGTAGGCGGCCGAACGGTCGACCTTCGAGGGATCCTTGCCCGAGAACGCGCCGCCGCCGTGGCGGGCCATGCCGCCGTAGCTGTCGACGATGATCTTGCGGCCGGTCAGGCCGCAGTCGCCGACCGGGCCGCCGATCACGAAGATGCCGGTCGGGTTGATGTGGATCTTGTTCTTCGGCAGCTTCTCGAGCCAGGCCTTCGGCAGCACCGGCTTGAGCACGTGCTCGTACACGCCCTCGACCAGGTCCTTCTGCTTGATGCCCGGGTCGTGCTGGGTCGACAGGACCACGGCGTCGAGGCCGACCACCTTGTGCTCGTTGTCGTAGCGCAGGGTGACCTGCGACTTCGCGTCCGGACGCAGCCAGGGCAGCTTGGAGTTCTTGGCCTTGCGGATCTTGGCCTGCTGCTCGACCAGGCGGTGCGAGTAGTAGATCGGCGCCGGCATGAATTCCGGCGCTTCGTTGCAGGCGTAGCCGAACATCAGGCCCTGGTCGCCCGCGCCCTGTTCTTCCGGCTTCTTGCGGTCGACGCCGGCGGCGATGTCGGGCGACTGCTTGCCGAGCATGTTGATGATCGCGCAGGTGTGGCCGTCGAAGCCGACGTTGGAGTTGTCGTAGCCGATGTCGTTGATGACCTTGCGCGCGATCGCCTCGATGTCGACCCACGCATTGGTGGTGACTTCGCCGGCGACGATGGCCGCGCCAGTCTTCACCATCGTCTCGCAGGCCACGCGCGCGCGCTTGTCCTGGGCCAGGATGGCGTCGAGGACGGCGTCGGAGATCTGGTCGGCGATCTTGTCCGGGTGGCCTTCGGAGACGGATTCGGAGGTGAACAGGTAGCTGGACATCGAGGCTATATCCTCGTATTCGGATAGAAAGATGGCCGCACATGATACAGACTCGGCCGCGAGCGCGCATTGTGCCGTGTCTTGGGGTTGCCGAGGGTTAAGCGGTCTTTAACTGCGGCCTATGTCCGGAATCTTCGGGGAAAAGCCGGCCTGCCGGGCGCCGCCGGGCGTGTCACCGGACTGACCCGAAACCGCCATGATGCTGTCGCCGGCCCGGCTCAGGCTCCGCGGCATACCGCCGCCGATGCGACGCCATGCTGCAATTCGAACGCCGACTGCAAGAGCGCTTCCCGCAATGGTTCCGGGGCCGCCGGGCCGGGATCGCCCGTCCTTTGCTGCGCACCATCGGCCGCTGGTCGGGTTTCGACCGGGTCGATGGCTTCCTGGCCGAGAACGGCCACCTGCGCGGCTTCGCCTTCGTCACCGCCGCGCTGGATTTCCTGCAGGCGCGCTACCTGGTCGAGGCCGCCGAACTGCAGCGGATCCCGGCCACCGGGCGCCTGCTGATCGTCGCCAATCATCCGTCCGGGGCGGTCGACGCCCTGGCCCTGCTCGATGCGGTCGGCCGTGTGCGCCGCGACGTGCGCATCGTCGCCAACGATTTGCTGTCGGCGCTCGACGGCCTCGAAGGCCTGATCCTGCCGGTGCGCATTCTGGGCGGCCGGCCGAGCCCCGACAGCCTGCACGCGATCGAGGCCGCGCTGCAGGCCGAACAATGCGTCATCGTGTTCCCGGCCGGCGAAGTCGCCCGGCTCGGGTTGCGCGGGGTCACCGACGGCCGCTGGCGGCGCGGCTTCCTGCGCTTCGCTCACAGGACCGCCGCGCCGGTGCTGCCGGTGCGGATCGAGGCACGCAATTCGGCGCTGTTCTACGGCGCCTCGGCCTTGTTCAAGCCGGCCGGTACCGCCTTGCTGGCGCGCGAGATGTTCGCCCGCCGCGCGCGCCGGGTGGCGCTGCGCATCGGCCGGCCGCTGCAGCTGCCGCTCGACGGCGACGCCGAGCGCCTGCTGCGCGAAGTGCGCAGCGAACTGCACGCGATCGGCACGCCGCGCGAGCGCGCCGCGCCGGTCGGGCCGGAGCCCTTGATCGACGCGGTCGACCCGGCGCTGGTGCGGTCCGGGGTCGAGGCGATGGAGTCGCTGGGCCGCACCGTCGACGGCAAGCAGATCCGGGTCGGCGTGCTGCCGGCGGGCGCGCCCCTGTTGCGCGAGATCGGCCGCCTGCGCGAGCTGACCTTCCGCGCGGTCGGCGAGGGCACCGGCCAGCGCCTCGACGTCGACGTCTTCGACAGCTGGTACGAACACATCGTGCTGTGGGACGCGGCCGAGGCGAAGATCGCCGGCGCCTACCGGATCGCGCGCGGCAGCCGGGTGCTGGCCGAGCGCGGCCTGGCCGGACTGTATACCGCGTCCTTGTTCCGCTATGCCGACGACGCAATCCCGCGCCTGGCCCAGGGCATGGAACTCGGCCGCAGCTTCGTCGTGCCCGAGTACTGGGGCAGCCGCAGCATCGATTACCTGTGGCAGGGCATCGGCGCCTATCTGGCCCGGCACCCGGGCGTGCGCTACCTGTTCGGGCCGGTCTCGATCAGCGCGGCCCTGCCGGCCGATGCGCGCGAGCAGATCGTCGCCTACTACGCCCGCTACTACGGCAGCGAGCAATCGGCCGCGGTGTCGAAGCAACCCTTCGTCTACCGGGCCGCGCCGCCGCAGTTCGACGCGCTCGATGCGGCGACCGCGTTCCGCGTGCTCAAGGGCAATCTCGATGCGCTCGGCGCCACCCTGCCGATGCTCTACAAGCAATACACCGACCTGTGCGAACCCGGCGGTGCGCGTTTTCTCGCTTTCGGCGTCGACCCGGCGTTCAGCGACGCGGTCGACGGCCTGATCGAAGTGGACCTGCAGCGCCTGCGCCCGAAGAAGCGCGAGCGCTACCTCGGCGCCGCGCCTCGCGCGGCCGAGTCCGGCACCGAACCCGTCGCCAACGAGGCCGTGTCATGAGTCCTGCATCGATCGTGCAGTTGCCGGTACGCCGCAGAGCCGTGTTCGTCTCCGATGTGCACCTGGGCGCCAAGCACTGCCATGCCGAGGAGTTCGCCGACTTCCTGCAGGGTTTGCGCTGCGATCGCCTGTACCTCGTCGGCGACATCGTCGACCTGTGGTGGATGGCGCAGCGCCGCGCCGCCTGGGGTTCGGCCCAGTATCGGGTGGTCGAGGCGCTGCACGCGCTGGTGCGCGCCGGCACCGAGCTGATCTACGTGCCGGGCAACCACGACCGCTCGATCCGACGCTTCTGCGGCCTGGTGCTGCCGCGCATGCAGGTGCGGCGGCGGGCGATCCACCTGACCGCCGACGGCCGCCGTCTGCTGGTGACCCACGGCGACGATTACGACACCGTGACCCAGTTCGGCGGCATGCAGGAGAGGTTCGGCGACTGGCTGTACGAGCGCATCCTCACCGGCAACCGCCTGACCAACCGGGTGCGCCGCCGTTTCGGCCTGCGCTACTGGTCGCTGGCGGATTTCCTCAAACGCCAGAGCGGCGCGGCCGAACGTTATATCTCGCGTTTCGTCCAGGCCGGCCTGGGCGATGCCGGCCGGCGCGGCCTCGACGGCATCGTCTGCGGCCACATCCATCGCGCCGCCCTGTTCGAACGCGACGGCTGCGTCTATGCCAACGACGGCGACTGGGTCGAAAGCCTGACCGCGCTGGCCGAAGACCCCGACGGGACCCTGCGCCTTTTGGCCCACACCGGCGAGACCCTGGCGCTGTTGCCGGCGCGCGCACCGCGGCAGTTGCCGGGCGCGTTGCCGCACGCGGCCTGAGTACGCTCCGACATCGCGATTACGCTTTGCTCCTCTCCCGCGTAGGGGCGAGGGCGGCAGACGCCGTGTTCCCATCCGAAGCCCTTGGCCGAAACCCTTCCGACGCCCTCAGGCCTCCGACAGCGACCGCTGCAACGCCGCCTGCGCCAGCAGCCGGGTCGAATCCAGGGTCGGCAGCGGCGAGTTCGCATCGTCGATGATCAGGGGGATCTCGGTGCAGCCCAGCACCACCGCATCGCAGCCGGCATCGCGCAGCCGGCCGATGACCTGCTGAAAATACGCCACCGACTCGGGCTTGAACTCGCCGTAGACCAGCTCGTCCATGATGATCCGGCCGATCTGCGCGCGTTCCTCCGCGTTCGGCCGCAGCCAGTCCAGGCCGAGCGCGCCGAGCTTGTCCGGGTAGACCTCGCTCTCGACCAGCCAGCGCGTGCCGGTGATGCCGATCCGGCGGAAGCCGCGTTCGGCCGCGCGCTGCGCCACGACCTGCGCGATGTGCAGCCACGGCAGCGGCGAGCGCGGCTCGACATAGGCCATGGCCTGGTGAATGGTGTTGTCGGGGCAGATCAGGAACCGCGCGCCGGCCGCGGCCAGCTTGCGCGCCGACGACAGCATCAGCTCGCCGACGCCGTCGAGGTCGCCGCGGTCCAGGCAGGTCACGTAGTCGGCCAGGGAATGGCCGTGCAGGACGATGTCGGGGTGCGCATGCGGGCCGAGCAGGCGCGCGCCCTCGGCGCAGATCGTCCGGTAGCACAGCGCCGCGCCCTCGGCCGAACAGGCGACGATGCCGATGGGCTGGGGCGGGTGGTTAGGCATGCGGGCGGTTCCGGATGGGATCGCGGCGATTATCGGGCAGCGCCGCAAGCGCTTCCAGGCGGGGTCCGGGGCGAGGTTCATGGCGAGGTCGATGGCGAGGTCGATGGCGAGGCCTGGGCACCGGCCGCGCCCTCGCAACGAAAAACAAACTCGCCGGCGGCGGGCCTGCGGTTAGCATTCGCGCATGGATTCTCTGACTCAAATCGTGCTCGGCGCGGCGCTGAGCGCCGCCATCGCGCCTGCCGGGCATCGCCGCGCGGCCTTGCTCGCGGGCGCCGCACTCGGCACCTTGCCCGACCTCGACGTCATTCCGGTCAACCTGTTCACCGCCGACCCGGTCGAGCGCATGACCTGGCACCGCAGCCTCAGCCATTCGCTGCTGGTGCTGCCCTTCATCGCCTGGGCGATCTGGGCCTGGTGCCGCGAACGCGGCGGCCGCGTCGCGCAGTCGCCCAAGCGCTGGTTCTGGGCGATGCAGGCGGCCTTGCTGACCCATCCGATACTCGATGCGTTCACCGTCTACGGCACTCAGCTGCTGTGGCCGCTGCCGGTCAAGCCGGTGATGTGGTCGAGCGTGTTCATCATCGACCCGCTGTATACGGTGTGGCTGTTGCTCGCCTGCGTGGTGGCCTGGTTCGCGCGCGAACGCAGGCTCGCGCAGCCGGCGCTGGTCGCCGGCCTGGCCTTGAGCACGCTCTACCTCGGCGGCTCGCTGTGGGCCAAGGCGCGGGTCGAACGCGATGCCGAAACCGCGCTGGCCAAGCTCGGCCTGGAGGACGCGCCGCGGTTCTCGGTGCCGATGCCGTTCAATACCCTGCTGTGGCGGGTAGTGGCGATGACGCCCGGCGGCTTCGTCGAAGGCGAGCGTTCGCTGGTGGCCGACCGCGGGCCCATGCGGTTCCGCGCCTACGACTCGGACATGGAGGCCTACTGGCAAGTCAGCGGTTATCCGGCCGTGCATCGCCTGAACTGGTTCAACCACGGTTTCATGAAGGCCGAACAGCGCGACGGCCGCCTGATCGTGACCGACCTGCGCATGGGCGCCGAGCCCGACTACAGTTTCCGCTTCGCGGTGGCCGAACGCGCCGCCGAATCCTGGCGCGAGATTCCGCCGCAGCAGTTGAAGTGGCCCTGGGATGCGGCGCGCAAGCTGCCGGCGATGTGGACGCGGATCTGGCAGGAGCCGGAGATCGTGGCCGACGTGGAACCGCCCGCGCCGGTGTCGACGCGCGCCGCGGCTATTCCGGCGCAGAGCCACAACGGCGGCATGCGTTGAGTCGCGGCCGCAGGCCGCGCGGCATGCACGGCGTCGCTGCGAGATATTGAAGCGTCTTGCGCTGCGTGGGCCAATGGTTCAGGCCGCGACCGGCAGCTCCGGCGACACGCCCGCGACCAGGGCGTCGAAGTAATCGCGGGTCAGCCGCAACTGCAGCTCGGCGGTATCGGCGCGGTTGACCACGGCGCGGAACGCGGCGTTTTCGGGGCGGTCCTTGGCGTACCAGCTCAGGTGCTTGCGGGCGATGCGCACGCCCGAGACTTCGCCATAGAACGCGTGCAGATGTTCGAGATGGCCGAGCAGGATGTCGCGCACTTCGGCCAGGGTCGGCGGCGCGAGTGTTTCGCCGTGCTCCAGGTAATGGGCGATCTCGCGGAATATCCACGGCCGGCCCTGCGCGGCGCGCCCGACCATGACCGCGTCGCAGCCGGTGTGGGCGAGCACGTAGGCGGCCTTCTGCGGCGAGTCGATGTCGCCGTTGGCGATCACCGGGATCGACAGTGCCGCCTTGATCGCGGCGATGGTGTCGTACTCGGCGCTGCCGGTGTATTGCTGGTCGCGGGTGCGGCCATGCACGGCGAGGGCGGCGATGCCGGCGTCCTCGGCGATGCGGGCGATGTTCGGGGCGTTGCGCTGGTCGTGGTCCCAGCCGGTGCGGATCTTCAAGGTGACCGGTACCTCGACCGCCTTGACCACCGCCTCGACGATGCGCCCGACCAGGGCCTCGTCGCGCATCAGCGCCGAGCCGGCCCAGGCGTTGCAGACCTTCTTGGCCGGGCAGCCCATGTTGATGTCGACGATCTGGGCGCCGTGGTCGACGTTGTAGCGCGCCGCGTCGGCCATGATCTGCGGCACGGTGCCGGCGATCTGCACGCTGATCGGGTCGGGTTCGCCGTCGTGGTCCATGCGGTGGCGCGACTTGGCCGTGCCCCAGAAGCGCGGGTCGCTGGTGGTCATCTCCGACACGCACAGGCCCGCCCCCAGGCGCTTGCTCAGCACCCGGAAGGGTTTGTCGGTGACCCCGGCCATGGGCGCGAGGATCACGCGCGGCATGAGGGAATAGGGGCCGATGCGCATGGCGGCATTGTAAGCCACCCTGCGCGCGGGCCTGGCTGGGCGGGCCGCGACGGCCGGCGAGGCGGGCTGGCCGAGGCGGACCCGGCTCAGACGGCGTGATCGTCCAGGACGGCGGTCGGGGCGTTCAGCCTGACCGAGGCGATCCCTTTTTCGAGCGCGCCGGCGCTGGAATACAGCTCGCTGGTGCCGACGATCTCGCCGTTGCCGGCCTTCAGGACGAAATAGGGGCGGTCGTTGGACGAGGTCTTGCGCTCGTAACGGGCGTCGTTCTGGCTGTTGGCGCGCACCGATTCGACGCCGTTGGCGCACGAGTCCTTGGCCTTGTAGCCCTCGCTGCTGAGGATCGGTTCGCCGTTGCCGGCCTTGAGCACGAACTGGAACTCGCCGTTGCTGCGCTTGCTGATTACGAACTTGCCTGCCATTTTCGTTCCCTCGGTTATAGCCGCCGGCGGCGGACGTGTGACATCCGGTTACACGTCGATAGAACGCGGTTGTGAAGCCGATCCGGCCGCGGGCCGCGAGCGCCGGTCGCCTCGGCGGTCCCGACCCAGGGCCGCGGTCGCGTCGCCGCTGGCTTTCGTGGCGATGCAGGTGCGGGCGCGGCAGGTCTGCCGGCGCGGTTCGGGCAGGCGGTCAACCTCAGCCCGCGAGCGAGCGGCGAGGGTTCAGCGATTGCGGCGCCGGCGCCAGAACAGGAAGCCGGTGACGAGCAGGAACGGCGGCGCCAGCCCGGTCAGCGCAATCAGCGCTTGCCACAGGCGGCCGCCGACGAAACCGCCGTGCAGTGGATAGATCGAGTCGTAGCTGCGGGTACCCAGGCCCTGCCGGGTCGCGTCGAGCGTGCCGATCAGACGGCCTTGGTAGGGGTCGAGCCAGACCATGCTGCGCCCGACTGGATGCCATTCGTCGACGGCGCGGCTGCGGATCGCGATCAGGCCGCTGCCGGCCTTGGGCAGGCTGATGCGGCTCAGGCCCGCGCCCGCGAGCGGGCCGCCTGCCGCGACCGCGGCCTCGGCCGCGCGCAGGGTCGCGTTCCAGTCGATCGGTTCGTCGCGTGCGACGAGCTTGGGCGGCTTGGGCGGCGTGGCATCGCCGAAGGCCGCCTGCAGGCCGTCGCGGACCACGCCGTCGTAGATCATCGATACGCCGGTCAAGGTCGCCAGCAAGGTCAGCGGCAGCAGCCACAGACCGATGCCGCGATGCCAGCTGAGCCAGCGCCGGGTCGGCGGCCCGCGATACCATTTCAGGCTGGCCGCCAACGCCCGCCAGCGCGGCCACCACAGGTACAGACCGCTGGCGAGCAGGAACACCGCGACCAGCCCGACCAAGCCGAGCGCCTGTTCGCCGGCTTTGCCGGCGAGCAGGTGGATGTGCAGGTCGCGCAGCCACAGCAGCAGGTCGTTGTCGGTATTGCGCAACAACAACAGCTCGCCGCTGGCCGGGTCGAAGTAACGGCGTTCGTTGTCGGGGAAATACGCCTGCCACACCGGCAGTTTCGCTGTGGGCAGGTCGAGCGAGCTCATTCCCTGGCTCTGCCAATGGCCGACGATGCGCTCGAGCGCGCGTCCGCGTTGCTCCGCGGTCGGCAAGGCGTGTTCGGCGAGCTGCGGGTAGGCGAGGACCAGCAGCTCGCGCTGGAACGCGAGCGCCGTGCCCGACAAGGCGACCACGGCGAACGCCAGCCCGGCGCTGAGGCCGAGCCACAGGTGCAGCCACTTCAGGCTCGTGCGCAGGCGCGAACGCAACGAAGTGTGGGCCTGGCGATGCGGCATGCTGGGCGGGCCGGAAACGGACTCAGAAACGATATTGCCAGCTCGCGCTCAACACCCGGCCGCGGCCGGCGACGTAGGTGTCGTTGCGCGGCGTGCTCTGCGAGTAATAGGTCACGTACTGCTCGTCGAGCAGATTCTCCACGCCGAGGTTGAGCTGGCCGACCGGCAGCTTGAAGCGGGCCTGCAGGTCGAGGGTGGTGTAGCCGTCGGTGCTGGCGACGCGCACGCCCTTGAGATCGAAGTCGCGGTCCAGCGAGCGGCTGCCCTGCAGGCGAGTGGAGATCGTCTCGCTCCAACTGTGGTCCCAGAACGCGATGATGCGGTCGGGGCTGATGTTGATGCCCGGCAGGTCGCTGTCGACGCGGTCGTCGCCGTCGCTGTCGTAGCGGCCTTCCGCGCCGGCGTAGCCCAGGCCGACCCGGCCGGCCTCGGAGAACCGGAACGCCAGGTTGGCTTCGACGCCGCTGATCTCGGTGCGTTCGCGCACCACGTTGTAGCTCTGGGTGTTGCGGTCGAAGGACAGGCGCGAGCCGAGGTCGGAGTCGGACCAGTACGCCGCTACGTGCGCGACCCAGCGGCCGTTGTCGAAGTCCAGGCCGACCTCGCGGTTGTCGGAGACCACCGGCGACAGGTCGACCAGGTTGTCGACGCGCTGGTTCGGCGCGGTGATGCCGCGCAGCACCCGGCCGATGTCGGCGACGGTGTAGCCTTCCGAGTACGAGGCATAGAATTTCAGAGAGTCGCTCGCTTCCCAGACCGCGCCGAAGTTCGGCAGGGTCTTGCTGGTCTTGGGCGAGCCGCCCTCGACGAAGCGGCTGCCGCCGGCGTTGGCCGGGATGGTGCTGAAGTCGTCGACCTTGAGCCGGCCGCGTTCGTGGCGCAGGCCGCCGGTCAGCATCAACTTATCGGCGACCCGCCATTCGGCCTGGACGAACGGCGACCACGATTCGTACTGCGTTTCCGGCACCCATTTCAGGCCGCTGACCACCAGTTCCTGATAGGTCGTGTCGCGGCCCCAGTCGAGGCCGAGGGTGACGCGCAGGCGCTGGTCGAACAGGTTGTCGCGCGACCAGCTGAACTTGCCGCCGAGCTTTTCCGAGACGTTCTGCGACTGGTCCCACCAGTGCAGGTCGCGGCCGTCGCGCCAGAAGTCTTCCCAGTCGGTGGCGCCGTACAGGCCCTTAAAGTCGACCCAATACAACTGCGCCTGCAGATAACCGCCGGCCATGGACTTGTCGGTGTAGTCGAGCACCAGCGAGGTCGAGCGGTTGCGCGCGCCCTGGCCTTCCCGGCTGCCGCGCGCCGAGGTGGCCAGGCGCCCGGTACGGATGTCGCCGTTGACGGTGACGTAGTCGTTGTTGCCTTCGAGCTCGTAGCGGTTGGCGGTGAGCTGCAGGCGGCGCTGCTCGTCGATGTCCCAGCCGGCCTTGGCGAACAGGTTGTGGCTGCGCGCGTCCATCAGGTCGCCCTGGATGTCGTTGACCGCGATCGCGTCGCCGTTGCCGTCGTAGTACAGGCCTTCGCTGGCGAAGGACACGCCGCCGACGAAGTCGAACGCGCCCTGGCGGGTGCCGAACAGGTAGGAGCCGCGGTAGCCGCTGCCGTCGCTCTGGCCCGGCAGCGCGGTGCTGGCGCCGAGGCTAAGCTCGTGGAAGCTTTCGCCGTCCTGGCGCGGCGCGCGCTTGGTGATGATGTTGATGATGCCGCCCGAGGCGCCGAGGCCTTGCAGCGCATTGGCGCCGTGGATGACTTCGATGCGTTCGATCATCGCCGGGTCGATGGTGTGGCCGTCGCGACCGCCCTCGCGCAGCGGCGTCGATTGCGGCACGCCGTCTATCAGGTACAGCGGCTTGCGCCCGCGCAGGGTTTCGCCGCCGTTGGTGAGCTTCTGCCGCGACGGCGCGAACGAGGGGATCAGGTTGGCGAGGACCTGCGAGATGTCCTGGGTCACGGCCAGCTGCTGGCGCAGCTGTTCCTGGTCGATCACGGTGATCGTATTGGCCAGCGCGGCCTCGGAGTTCGGCATGCGGCTGGTGCTGGCCGACACGGTGACCCGGTCGATGTCCTTGGCCTCATCGGCGTGGGCGACGGACGCGGCGAGGGCCGCCAGCATGGCGCTGGCGAGTAGAGTGAATCGGGGCATTCGGGATAGGCCTGAGAACTGCGACAGGGTTGGCATGTTAATGCGAACCATTCTCAAACAAAAGGGTGGGCTGGGGTTTTGCCCCTGCCAGGGGCGGGAGGCGGGCGTTATCGACCTGTGAAAGGGGCCGCGGCTTCGCGTCGGAGGCCGCCTGGCCTCAGGGTAGGAGCGGCGTAAGCGGCGACCAAGGGACGCGCAAAGGCGGCAACGCCGATGCCGCTTATCGAAGCGGTGCACTTACGCGAGGGTAGGAGCGACGTAAGTCGCGACCGCGCTGTCTGTCGTTGCGGCGTCGCTGGCCATAAGGCGGTGAAGCCACATCAGCATCTAAAGCTTCCGTCCACTGACGCGGCCGGGTTACTTTCTTTTGCTGAGCCCAAAAGAAAGCTAACCAAAGAAAAGGGCTCTCCTTGCAAGGGCACCAGCCCGCGCGATCGCTGCCGACGCAGGGATGCTCCAGACAGGCCATCCCTGGCCTGCTTGCGCACGGCCCGCCTCCCTGCGGGCCGCCCTACGGGTCTTCCAATTGCCCGGCAAAGCGGCAGGGCAGATCAAAATCCCAGCAACGGCAACCCTTGATCGAACGCTCCTACCCCGGCGAAAGCGCGCCGCTTCGATGGACGACATTGGCCTGTTGTGCCGCGCGTCCCGTGGTCGCGGCTTACGCCGCTCCTACAGGGGAGGCGTCGCCGCGCTCCGGGTTCGTGTTATCGACTTTGGCTGTTGCTGCTGCCGTGCGTCGCCGTGCACTCGCGAAGGCCATCGAAGACCCGGAGGGCGGCGCGCAGGGATGCGCGCCGTTTTTCATCGGGACAAGGATGTCCCGTGTGAAAAATCCCCGCGGAAGCACCGATCGCGCGGGCCATTGATTCAAAACAAAGCAACTTCTTTGGTTATCTTTCTTTTGTTGCTTTAGACAAAGGAAAGTAACCCGCCGCTTTAGTGGCGGAAGCTTTGGGTTTGATCTTGATCTTGATGTCGATTGAAAGAAACGCCGCAAGACCGCCGCAGCGATGTCGCGGCTTGCGCCGCTCCTACCCCGGCGAAAGCGCGTTGCTTCGATGGGCGACAGCGGCCTTGGCGTTTCTGCGCGTCCCGCGGTCGCGACTCACGTCGCTCCTACAGAAGTCGTATGTGATGACCCGAGTTGAGGGATGCAGGCGCGGCTCGCGTCGCTCCTACCCTTAAGACAATGCCGCCCCTCAAGGCTAAATCCCGCCGGGGAGCGGCCAATTCTCAGCCGAAGCGCGCGCTCACTTCGGCATCGCGCGGCATCGCCGCCGCGGCGCCGGCGCGCTCGGTCGACAGGCCGGCGTAACGATTCGCATAAGCGACCTGGCGCCCGAACGGGGCCGCCGGGTCGCGGGCGAGAGCGGCGGCGAGGGCGCCGTTGAAGGCGTCGCCGGCGCCGGTGGTGTCGACCGCTTTCACCGCCGCGGCGGGGCAACGGTAGAAAGCGCGGTCGTCGCCGCGCAGGACGCCATCGGCATGGGACACGAAGCTGCCGGCCTTGCCCAGAGTCACGATCACGCTGCCGTGCCCGAACAGGCGGCGGCAGTGCGCGTGCAGTTCGGCGTCCGGCAGGGCGCTGAGGGTGTCGGGGTCGAGCGCGCTGCCGGTGCGCCGGCGCAGTTGCGCGCAGAACTCGGTTTCGTTCGGGGTGACCACGTCGGCCAGCGCCCACAGCGCGTCGCTGACGACGGCGTCGGCCGGGGCCGGGTTGAGCACGGTCAGCGCGCCGATGCGGCGCGCCGCGGCGAAGGCGGCTTCGGCCGATTCGACCGGCGTCTCCAACTGGCTCAACAGCACCCGGGCGGTGCCGAGCAGGGCATCGTGGCTGGCGACGAACTCGGCCGACAGCTCGGCATTGGCGCCCGGGCCGATGACGATGGTGTTGCGGCCGTCGGCGTCGACGTAGATGCCGGCGGTGCCGGTCGGCGCTGCGCTGCGCAGGTCGCGCAGGTCGATGCCGTCGGCGGCGGCGAGCGCGCGGGCGAGCTGGCCGCCGCTGTCCTCGCCCAGGGCGCAGACGAAGCTGGTCTGCGCGCCGGCGCGCGCGGCTGCGGTGGCCTGGTTGAAGCCTTTGCCTCCGGGACCGGTGTGGTAGCGGCCGGCCAGAGTCTCGCCGGGCTGCGGCAGCGCGGCGAGGGACCAGACATGGTCGACGTTGAACGAGCCGACGACGACGACGCGGCCTGTGCTGGCTTGGCTCATGGGCTTAGGCGGAGAAGTGGGTCAGCACGCCGGCGATGGTCGCGGTCATGAAGGTCGCGATCGAACCGCCGAGCACCGCGCGCAAGCCGAAGCGGGCCAGGTCCTGGCGACGCTCCGGGGCCAGGCCGCCGATGCCGCCGATCTGGATCGCGATCGAGCTGAAGTTGGCGAAGCCGCACAGGGCATAGGTGGCGATCAGGCGGCCTTCGTCGCTGAGGGCGACCCCGGCGACCTTGCCGTTGACGATGTCGGCCAAGTGGGTATAGGCGACGAACTCGTTGAGCACCACCTTCTCGCCGATCAGGCCGCCGACCACGTTGGCGTCGGCCCAGGGCGTGCCGATGACCCAGGCGATCGGCGCGAGCAGGAAGCCGAGCAGGGTCGACAGGTCGGTCGGCTTGCCGATGGCCGCGGCCAGGCCGGTCTGTTCGCCGAGCCAGGTCAGCGGCGCGTTGACCAGCGCGATCAGGGCGATGAAGGCCAGCAGCATCGCGCCGATGTTGAGCGCCAGGCGCAGGCCGTCGCCGGCGCCGGCGGCGGCGGCGTCGATGATGTTGGCGGTGTTCTTTTCGACTTCCATCTTGACCGTGCCGCGGGTCAGCGGTTCGCCGGTCTCGGGCACCAGGATCTTGGCGATCACCAGGGTCGCCGGCGCGGCCATGATCGAGGCGGCGAGCAGGTGCTTGGCGTAGAACGCCTGCGCGTCCGGGTCGCCGGCGCCGAGCATGCCGACATAGGCGGCGAGCACGCCGCCGGCGATGTGGGCCATGCCGCCGATCATCATGGTGATCAGCTCGGACTCGGTCATCTTGGGGATGTACGGCCGTACGGTCAGCGGCGCTTCGGTCTGGCCGATGAAGACGCTGGCGCAGACGCTGGTGGTCTCGGCGCCGGACACGCGCATTACCTTGGTGATCGCCCAGGCCATCGCCCGCACCACCGCCTGCATCACGCCCAGGTGGTAGAGCACGCCCATCAGCGCGGAGAAGAAGATGATCGTCGGCAGCACCTGGAAGGCGAAGATGAAGCCGAATTTGCTGACGTCCATGAGGTCGCCGAAGATGAACTTCGAGCCGGCGCCGACGAACTCCAGCACGTGCACGAAGCCTTTGCCGATCGCGTCGAACACGTCCTTGCCGCCCGGCACCAGCAGCACCACCGAGGCGAAGGCGATCTGCAGGGAGATGCCGATCGCGACCAGCTTCCAGTCGACCGAACGGCGGTTGACCGAGAACACCCACGCAATGCCGACGAGCACCGCCAAACCGAACAGGCCGAAGGCCACGCGCGTAATCGAATCCACTCCACTCTCCCCGGGCGCCGGAGCCCCGGCGGCTTGTTAGCGACTTATTAATCGGGGCAGCCTAGTGCAGTGACGGCGCCAGCGGCAAGTTGCGCCGCGAGGCTTGCCAGGGCCGGCTCGTTCAGATATCGCGGGCGACCACGCGATTGCGGCCGGATTGCTTGGCCCGCTGCAGGCGCAGGTCGGCGCGGCGGAGCAGCCGTGAGAGGTCGCCGCCTTCCTGCGGAAACGTCACCAGGCCGGCGCTGAAGCTCAGCCACAGCGGCTCGGCGCCGCGGCCGGGCTCGAACGGGCGCTCGGCGACGGTGCGGCGGATCGCGTCGACTTCCTCGAAGGCGGTGCCCAGCGGCTTGCGCATCACCAGCAGGAACTCGCCGCCGCTCAGCCGGACCAGCCACTCGCTGGGTTCGGCCTGCTCGCGCAGCACCGCGACCAGGTGGCGCAGGCTGCGGTCGCCGAGGCGGTGGCCGTAGTCGTCGTTGATGCGCTTGAAATGATCGAGGTCGATCAGGGCCAGGGTCAGACTGCCGCCGTCGCGGCGCACGGTGTCGAACAGGCGCGGGATGCGGTGGGTCAGCCAGGTGCGGTTCGGCAGCCGGGTCAGGCCGTCGGTGCCGGACATCTCGATCAGCCGCTGCATCCGGTACACGACCATCGAGGTGGCGATGGTGATCATCGCCAGCAGGACGATGCGCTGGGCCTGGCTGCCGACGGTGACCGCGCCGTAATCGCTCGACATCAGCTCTTCCGGCGAATCGGCGGCGGCGAACACCGCCACGATCAGCACCCCGTACTGGACCAGGGCGAGCACGCCCGCGAACAGGGTGACCCGGCCGTCGCTGCGTAGCGCGGTCAGCAGGATCGCGAACAGATAGCCGCACCAGACGATCAGGCTGTTGAGCCCGGCCGGCAGGTGCTGGGCGGCGAGCGCGGCCAGGACCAGGGTGGTGGCGGTCACGTCGAAGCCGGCGGTCGTGAAGGGCAACCAGCGGTAGCGGCGCTGGCGCCGGGCCAGGGCCAGCCACAGCTGCGAGAACACGTTGACGAACACCGCCCCGCCCAGGCCGATCATGGTTTCCTTGACGCTGCCGCCGCCGATCGCGTTGAACAGCGGCAGCAGCAACAGCATCGCGGCGAGCACCGCGCGCAGTCGCGCCACCAGCAGTTCGCCGCCGGCGCCGATCTCGAGCATGATTTCGTCCGGCCGCAGCAACAGCGCCACCAGTACGCCGCGCAACCTTCCGCCGATGCCGTGCATCCCTACGCGATCCCCTTGCCGTCCGCGGCGAGCATAGCGCGAGAGCCGGTCGCCCGGCTCCCGTGGTGGCATCCGCGTGGGTGGCGATCAGCCGATTCCGCGCACCGCGGCCCAGATTGCGAGCGCCGCGAACACCGCTGCGGCGATGTAGCGCGCGGTTTTCAGCGGCAGGCGGTCGGCGAAACGGCTGCCGAGCAGGGCCACCGGCACGTTGGCGAGCAGCATGCCGACGGTGGTGCCGGCGATCACCGCCCACAGCGGCTCGTAGCGGGTCGCCAGCAGCACGGTCGCGACTTGGGTCTTGTCGCCGATCTCGGCGAAGAAGAACGCGATGGTGGTGGCGAGAAAGGCGCCGCGCGCCGAGAACTGCGGCTCCTCGTCGAGCCGGTCGGGCTTGAGCGTCCACAGCGCGACCGCGAGGAAGCTGGCGGCGACCACCCAGCGCAGCACCTCGGGCCGCAGCCAATGCGCCACCAGGGTGCCGAACCAGGCGGCGAGGGCATGGTTGAGCAAGGTGGCGACGAGGATGCCGGCGATGATCGGCCAGGGTTTGCGGAACCGCGCGGCGAGCAGCAGGGCGAGCAACTGGGTCTTGTCGCCGATTTCGGCGAGCGTGACCGTGCCGGTCGAGACGAGGGTGGCGACGACCGAGGCCGGCAGTAAGGACAGGTCCATGACAACTCCGGGGTCGGGCATTCGCGTGGACGCGAAGGCGGACGATGCACGGCCCGACCCGGGTTGCGCGCAACGCCTGCCTTCGGTCTTGCCCGTGGTCGCTAGCGCCGCCCGGTCGGGTCGTGGACCCGGATCGTTCGCGCTGGCTGCCGCTCATGCGCCATGGCCGGTGGGCCAAGTGTGTTGACGCATGTCCCCGCGGGCCTGGCGGCTGCGGGTGGGCTACTCCCCGGAGGAGGAAAGTGGGGCGGATTGTAGCGGGAACGGGGGAGAAGGTGGGGAATGAGAATCTTTTGCTGTTGAGGGTGCGCGCGCTGGGTCTGGGGCCATCGAGGGCGGAGTAGCGGCGTGGGCGTAGCGTCCGTTGGGAGGCTTCGGCTCTAGGAATAGGAGCGGCGCAAGCCGCTACCGCGCCGCCACCAGTTCGCGGCGCTATTGGCGGTAGCTCCCTGTGGAAGTGGCGCAAGCCGCGACCGCGTCGCAATCCGCTGCTGCACCTCTTATCGTAGGACGATGAAAGCCACATCAAGATCTAAAGCTTCCGTCCGCTGACGCGGCCGGGTTACTTTCTTTTGCTGGCCCAAAAGAAAGATAACCAAAGAAAAGGCCTTCCTTGACGAAGCTCCCCTGCGAGTGCGCAGCGCGCGCCGGGATTTTCCGATAAGACGTCCTTGTCTTATCGGAAAACGGCGCACGTCCTGTGCGCCGCCCTCCCGGTCTACGGTTGCATCGCGAGTTCGGTGCTGCGCCAATCTCTGACGGCAGCGGCAAACGTTGATGGCTATGTGACCGCTCCTACCCTGCGACAGCGTGTCGCCTCGACGGAGTGCATCGGCGCTGTTGTCTCTGCGCGTGCCGTGGTCGCGGCTTACGCCGCTCCTACAGGGGAAGCGTCGCGGCGCTCCGGTTGCTGATGCCGACTTTGACTTTGGCTATTGCCGCTGCTGTGCGCCGCCGAGCACTCGCGAAGGCCATGGAAGACCCGGAGGGCGGCGCGCAGGGATGCGCGCCGTTTTTCATCGGGACTAGGATGTCCCGTATGAAAAATCACCGCGTCGGCAACGCTCGTGCGGGCTTGTGATTCAAAAAGAAGCATTTTTCTTTGGTTGCCTTTCTTTTGTTGCTTTAGACAAAAGAAAGTAACCCGCCGCTTCAGCGGCGGAAGCTTTGGACTTGATCCTGATCTACAGGATTGAAAAACACACGAAGAGCCGCAGCGTTGTATCCAAGAGCCGCGGCGTTTCTCCATGCAATCAACGATCCAACGACCGCAACAAACGCCTCACTGCGAACACGGACTCTCCACGCCCTCATCCGCATACAACGAAGCGAACCCCGCCGGCATGACCCGGGGCATACGCTGCAGGGGCGGTCTCAGGGTCGGGAAGTAATCGCGCTGCCACTGCGCGGCCAGGGCGGCGGCGGCCGGTTCGAGGGCAGCGTAACGCGCCTCGGGGCGGTCGGCGGGTTTGCCGGACAGCCGGCCGATCAGCAGGCGCATGGCGCGGGCCTTGGTCGGGTCGTTCGGGATCAGGCCGGTGATCGGCGAGGAGTTGTCGCTGTAGCCGACCATCAGGTCGAACACCGAGGGCAGGTAACCGGCTTCGAACGCGAGCTGCATCATGTTGCCGGCCTCGGCGCGCCAGCGGTCGAATTCGGGCGTGCCCATGCGCGAGTAGTCGATCAGCACCGAGTCGCCGCGGGCGTAGCGGTACATCGCTTCGGGTTCGCCTGCCAGGGCGGCCTGGCGCAGGTAATGGTTGCCCTGTTTCCAGGCATCGGCGGGTGCGTTGCGGCACTCGGCGACCAGGTGCCGCGCGCGGTTCTCGAGTTTGCTCATGTAGGCGCGTTGCTCGGCCGGCATGTCCGGGCGCGCGTTGTCGTCGGCCGCGGCCACCACTTGCTCGGCGGCGGTCAGGTCGGTGCAGCGCAGCAGCTCCATGCCGAGCTGGCAGGAGGCGCGGCTGTCGCCGCCGTCGGCGCGACTCTTGAGTTCGGCCAGAGCCGGGCTGCGGTAGTCGCCGGCGGCCGGCTGGATCTTGCGCGGCGTGGCGGCGGCCGGCGCGGCGTCGGCCGCTTGGGGCAGGGCGTCGGCGGCCTCGGCCTGCGTCGCGTCGGGTTCGGGCGCGGCCGGCGCGGGCGTGCGCAGACGCCACAGTTGCCAAGCCAACAGTGCGACCGCCATCGCGATGAAGATCACGATCACGCCTCGAGTTTTCAGGTTCGTCGTCGCCACGGGCAGTCCTTTGTCGCATCGTCCAGGGGCGTAGCATGACCGCAGTCACCGCTCAGATTGGAGTGCATCCATGCAGTACCGTCGCCTCGGTTCATCCGGCCTCCAGATTTCGGCGCTGTCGTTCGGCGCCTGGGTCACCTTCGGCGCGCAGATCGGCCGCGACACCGCCCGCGAGCTGATCGCCGCGGCCTGGGACCACGGCATCAATTTCTTCGACAACGCCGAAGGTTACGCCAACGGCGAGGCCGAGCGGGTGATGGGCGAGGCGATCGCCGACCTGCGCCTGCCGCGCGACGGCTACTGCGTGTCGAGCAAGGTCATGTTCGGCTCGGTCGAGGAACCGGGACCGACCCAGAAGGGGTTGTCGCGCAAGCATGTCACCGAAGCCTGCCACGACGCGCTGCGCCGGCTGCGTGTCGAACATCTCGATCTGTACTACTGCCATCGTCCCGACCCGGAGGTGCCGGTCGAGGAGACCGTATGGGCGATGGACGCGCTGATCCGCCAGGGCAAGGTCTTGTACTGGGGCACTTCGGAATGGCCGGCGGCGCTGATCCGCGAGGCGCACAAGATCGCCCGCGCTCATCACCTGCATCCGCCGACCATGGAGCAGCCGCAGTACAACCTGCTGCATCGCGAGCGGGTGGAGCTGGAGTACGCACCGTTGTACGCCGAGCTCGGCCTCGGCACCACGATCTGGTCGCCGTTGGCCTCGGGCCTGCTGACCGGCAAGTACCGCGAAGGCATCGCCGCGCAGAGCCGGCTCGGCCAAGCGGACCAGCGGTGGCTGCAGCGGGTCGTGTTCGGCAGCTCGGAGCAGCGGCGGCCGCAACGCGCCGAGGCCTTCGTCGAGGTCGCGCGCGAACTCGGCGCGGAGCCGGCGCCGCTGGCGATCGCCTGGTGCCTGCGCAACCCGCACGTCTCCAGCGTGATCCTCGGCGCCAGCCGCACCGAACAGTTGCTGCAGAACCTGCAGGCGTTGGACTGGATCGAGCGCATCGACGAGGCCGGCTGGCATCGGGTCGAGCGCGCGACGGCCTGAAGGGCGGGCGGCGCATGACCGGGGTCGCAGATCCGCGTGTCGGGGTGTTGACTGTCAAATGAGAATCATTATCATTCTTGTCGAGCCCACCCCCAACGAGCCACCGTCATGTCTCTGCGCAATCCGGTGCTGCAACTGAAACCCCGTGCCGAACGTCCCCTGGCGGCCGTCCCGGCGCCTGCCGCCGTGTCTTCGATCGCTTCGGCGTCGGCCACCTCCGCCGTCGTCGCCGCCGCCCAGGGCGTCCTAGTAGAGAGCACGGCGCTGCTTCGCGGCGCGCGCGAAGTGTTGATCCGCCATGGCGGCGAGGTCTATCGCCTGCGTCACACCCGCAACGACAAGCTGATCCTCACCAAGTAACCCGGCGATCGGCGTGGCCGGCGCGATCCGGCAGGCCCCTCCGGCCGCAGCCGCTTTCCGATCGGATCGGCGCTCGATCCGATCGGTGCCCCGATCCGACGCAGTAACGCCCGCGTCATCCGCCATACCGCGCTCCGGCAGGGGCGCGGTATGGCGCGTCGGCTCCGGCCGACTCGCCAGCACCTTCTCTCTCAAGGCTGCCAGCCCCTCCGCTTTGCACAGTCGTTGCAACGGACGCCCGCTCGCCTCGGCCAAACCACTACCGAGTCCGACCGAATGTCCTGCGTTCCTACTATTGCCGTGCCCGCCCGTTCCGCTTTCCCGTCCCTGCGCGCACCGGTGCGCTCCGCGCTCGCCCTGGCCTTGATGCTGGCCCTGCCGGCGGCCGCCGCCGCGGACGAAGCCGCCGACAGCGCCGACGTCAACGAAATGCAGCGGGTCGTGGTCAGCGCCACCCGCACCGAGCGTGCCGTGCAGGACGTGCCGGCGACGGTCGGCGCGATCGACCGCGAGCGCATGGACCGCGAACTGGTGCGCGACCTGAAGGACCTGTTCCGCTACGAGCCCGGCATCGAAGTCGGCGCCAACAGCGAACGCTTCGGTCTCGGCGACATCCGCATCCGCGGCCTCGGCGGCAACCGCGTGCGGGTGCTGGTCGACGGCATCTCGGTGTCGGACGGTTTCTCGATCGGCAGCTTCTCCAGCGCCGGCCGCAATTTCGTCGACCTCGACACGGTCAAGGAAGTCGAGGTGGTGCGCGGCCCGAGCAGCGCCCTGCACGGCTCCGACGCGCTCGGCGGCGTGGTCTCGTTCGCGACCAAGGACCCGGCCGACTACCTCGACGACGATGCCGGCAGTTACTTCGGCCTCAAGGCCGGTTACGACGGCAAGAACGAAAGCCTGTTCGGCGGCGCCACCGCGGCGTTCGGCGGCGAGCGCTGGTCCGGCCTGGTGGTGCTCAATCATCACCAGGGCGAGGAAACCGGCAACCAGGGCGGCAACGCCGCGCTGGACGCGCGCCGCACCCGTCCGAACCCGCAGAGCAGCGACGGCCGCAGCCTGCTGAGCAAACTGGTGTACGCGCCGAGCGGCCGCCAGCGCTTTCGCCTGACCGTGGAAGGCAGCGAAGACCAGACCGACACTCAGGTCTTCAGCGCCCGCGGCACCGCCTTGTCGATGCCGGGTGCGCCGCAGGTGCGGGTGCTGTCGCAGACCGGCGACGATCGCCAGACCCGCGCGCGGGTCGCGTTCGCGCACGAAATCGACAGCCTCGACAGCGTGCTCGCCGATTCGCTGCGCTGGCAGATCTATCGCCAGGACAGCGAGACCACCCAGCGCACCCGGGAGCAGCGCGTCAGCGTGATCGGCGGCCGCGAGGTCGGCCCGACCCTGCGCCTGCGCGAGTTCAATTTCGACCAGCGCGTGTACGGCGCCGAGGCCACCGCGCACAAGGACTTCGCGAGCGGCGCGGTCGAGCACACCCTGACCTACGGTTTCGAGTACGAAGCCACCGAGTTCCGGCAGAAGCGCGACGGCCGCGCGATCAACCTGACCACCGGCGCGGTCAGCAGCGTGATCTCGCCCGACACCTTCCCGGTGCGCGATTTCCCGGTCAGCAAGACCCGCAACGCCGGTGTGTTCGTGCAGGACGAGATCCGCTTCGCCGACGGCAAGTTCCGCCTGGTACCGGCGGTGCGGGTGGACCGTTACGAACTGCGTCCGCAGCACGACCCGATCTGGAACGCCGACAACCCCGGGGTGGAGATCAGCGACCTCAGCAAGACCAGCGTCTCGCCCAAGCTCGGCGCGGTCTGGCACTTCGCCGAGGACTGGTCGTTGTTCGGTGGCTACCAGCGCGGCTTCCGCGCGCCGCCCTACAGCGACGTCAACCTCGGCTTCACCAATCTGCAGTTCGGCTACACCGCGATCCCGAACCCGGACCTCAAGCCCGAGACCAGCGACGGTTACGAAATCGGTCTGCGCTTCAGCACCGCCGCGGCGTATGCGCAGTTGTCGGTGTACTCCAACGACTACCAGGACTTCATCGAATCCAACCGCCAGGTCAGCGCACCGCCGCAGACGCCGTTGATCGTGTTCCAGTCGCAGAATGTCGCCAAGGCGCGCATCCGCGGCGTCGAGCTGCGCGGCGGGATCGACTTCGCCCAGCTCTCCGAAGGCCTCGCCGGCTGGTCGCTGCGCGGCGCGGCGGCCTGGAGCGAGGGCGAGGACAAGACCAGCGACCGGCCGCTGGAGTCGGTCGCGCCGTTGACCGCCACCCTCGGCGTGGCCTACGACCGCGAAAGCTGGGGCCTCGAACTGGCCGGCCGTTTCGCCCACCGCAAGACCGACCTGCCGGCGCCGAACCGCTTCGCCACGCCCGGCTACGGCGTGCTCGACTTGCTCGCGCACTGGGACTTCGCGCCCGGCGCCCAGTTCAACGCCGGCGTGTTCAATCTCGCCGACAAGAAGTACTGGGACGGCGCCAATCTGCCCGGCCTCAGCGCCGGCAGCGCCATCGTCGACCGCTACACCGCGCCCGGCCGCAACGTCGGCATGAGCGTGGCGGTGAGCTGGTAAACCATGCGCGCGCCGTCGCCGACCGCGAGGCTCGATCGCGCCGGCCTGCCGGCGCCGGAGCGCCTGGCCGCGGTCGCGACGGTGTTGTGCGTGTATCCCTCGCGCCATCGCGACGCGCTCGACGGCTGGCTGCAGGCGCACAGCGCCGAGCGGCTGGTCCGCCACGACGGCGAGGCCTCGTGCGAGGGCTTGCTGTTCCGCAACGGCGCCGGGCGTGCCTGCTGGCGTTTGTATCTGTTGCCCGACAGCGACTTCCTGGCCTGGGACGATGCCGCCGCCGAGCTGCCCGCGCACCGCGGCTCCGAGGCGCGCGGCGGCCTGTGGCCGCGTCTGCGCCGTCGCTGGTGGCGGCGCCTGCGCAGCCGCTGGCGCGCCGAGGTGCTGCGCCTGCACGTGCTGCACGACGAGGCGGGTCATTGCGTCCTGCTTGCCGATGCGGCCGGGCTGTCGCAGCTTGGCCATGCGCACGCGCGCCGCATCGCCGCCGGCGAGGGCGCGCGCCTGCGCCCGCAGGCGCACGTGTGCTGCTGCATGGCCTCGGGCTTGCGCGACGGCGCCCCGCCGCAGTACGCCTGAGCCGGCCGCGTCGCTGCGCTATCCGAATCCCTTCATCCGCATTCCTTCATCCGAATCCTTCAGCCAACCGAGAATCATCGAGTTCAGCCATGACCCGACGTCTGTACACCGCCAGCCTGCTGGCCCTCACCGTTCTTGCCAGCCCCGCGGTGCTGGCCCTGTCTCCCGTGCCGGCCGCCGAGGCTGCGATCGAGCGCGACCGCGCTTCGATCCTGGCGATGAAGGGCGAATACATCGTCGACTTCGCCTTCGACGAGACCGTCCTGCTCAAGCCCGGCTACGAGCGCGCGCCGGCGATGCGCAGCGGCGGCAACGAGACCGTCATCGTGGTCGAGGACAGCCCGCGCAAGCTCGTGCTGCAGCACATCCTGGTCGACGCCAAGAGCGGCCACGTGACCAAGCACTGGCGCCAGGACTGGGTGTACGAGGCGCCGCAGCGTTTCGAGTTCAGCGCCGACCAGACCTGGCACGTGCGCAAGATCCCGGCCGAGCTCAATCGCGGGGCCTGGACCCAGTGCGTGTACGAGGTCAGCGACGCGCCGCGCTACTGCGGCACCGGCCGTTGGGACTACCGCAACGGCGTCGCGACCTGGACCAGCGACGCCAGCTGGCGGCCGCTGCCGCGGCGCGAATACACCAAGCGCAGCGACTACAACGCGGTCTCCGCGGTCAATCGCCACACCATCACTCCGAACGGCTGGACCCACGAGCAGTTCAACACCAAAGTGCTGCGCAAGCCCGACGGCAGCCAGGAAGAGCTGGCGCGCGAGTTCGGCTTCAACGATTACCAGAAGACCGTCGAAGTCGACTTCAAGCCGGCGTATACCTATTGGAACGCGACCCAGGGGTATTGGACCAAGGTCCGCGCGCGCTGGGACGCTTTTCTCGGCCGCGCCCCGGGCGTGCAGCTCAAGACCAAGATCGACGGCATGGCGATGATCATTCCTCTGTTCGAGCAAGCGGCCAAGCTCGAGGACGGCAAAAACGTCGCCGACGGCGAGATCGATGCAGTGTTCGCCAAGTGGGTGACCGCGGCGCCCGCCGAGTAAGCGGCGCGCAGGGCGGATACAGGAAAGGCCGGGCTGAGCGCCCGGCCTTTCTGTTTCGTTTTCGTACTCGTTATACGTCTGCGTCGAAGCCGGCCTTCGCCGGGTCAGTACACCCGGTGCAGGCGTCGGTCGTCCGCGATCGCCCAGGCCGGCGGCGCGGGCGGCAGCGGCGGCGCCTTGGCCTGGGGCGGTGTCGGCGGGCTCGGTGGAGCGGGTGGTGCGGGCGGCAGCGGCGCACGCGGTGCGCCTGGTGCGACCGGGGGGCGCGGCGGCAGCGGCGCCACCGGCGGCCGTGGCGGGCGCGGCGGCGTCCATTGCACGGCCTTGGGCACCTTGAGCCGGGTGCTGGCACTGGCGCGGTCGCGCAGATAGCCGACCTCGACCTGGCTGCCCTCGGGTTTGTTGCGCAGGGCCTCCATGGTCTGGCGGGGCGTATCGACGCGGCGGCCGTCGACGCTCTGGATCACGTCGCCGGGTTCCAGGCCCTTGAGTTCGGGGCCGGTGCTGAGCACCAGCACGCCTCGCTCGGCGCCGAAGTAACGGCCGAGTCTGGCGTCGACCGAGGCCAGGTTGAGGCCATTCCAGCGCAGGGCATCGCTGATCGCCGGCAGCGGACAGGGTTTGTCTTTGCAGTCCTCCGGGCCGAGACGGACGATCTCGGTGCGCAGGCGGGGCACGACCACCGCGTCGGCCGGGGTGAACTCCATGCGGTCGCCGGAAACTTCCATCTCGCCGTCGACCGAACGACGGATCATGACCTGGCCGCTGGTGACGAACTGCGAGCCGTCGCCGCTCTCGAACACCATCACCCGTTCGCCGAGCTGCGGCGTCGCCTCGACGGTGGCGTCGCGGCCGTCGCGCTGATAGCGGATGCGCAGCGGCTTGCGCGCTTCGAGCCGGCCGAGCAGGGCGCGGGCGTCGGCCAGGCGCGCCTCGCCGTCGGCGCCGACGATGTTCTTGTCGCCGACCGCGAGCAGGCGGTCGCCGCTGCGCAGGCCGGCCCTGGCGGCGGCGCTGTCGGGCGTGACCGCGACGATGCGCACGCCGGCCTTGGCGTCGGGCGCCAGGATCACGCCGAGCTGCGGCCCGCGGATTTCGTCGCGGATCAGCACCGGCTTGGCGATCGGATCGGGCAGGCCACGGATTTGCTGGACGACGTGCGGCCGCACCTGGGCGATCAGCATCGGGCGCTCGCCGTCCATCCGGTGCACGGTCACTCTCGGCGAGAGCTCGCCGAGGGGCGTCGGCGCGGGGGCCGCGGCGCCGGCCGGCGCATAGGCCAGGGCGCTGCCGATCGCGGTCGACAGCAGTGCGGTCAGGAAGAAGCGGTGCATATCGGTCTCCGGTACGGCATGAAGGAATCAGTCGACGCGAACCAGGGCGTCGTCGTAGCGTTCGCCGCGCGCGGCGAACCAGCGTTGCGTGCTCTCCACCCCGGCCAGGGTCCGCAGCGCGCCGACGCGCTGCTGCCACAGCGCCAGGCGTTGCGCGGCGGGCAGCGAACCGGCGATCAGGGTGGCGTCGATCAGGCGCACGCGTTCGTCGAGTTCGGAACTCATCACCGTGGCGGCGGCGCTGCCGACCTGTTCGTCGCGGGTGGCCGCGACCAAGGCCTCGAGCTGGGCCGATTCGGCCTGCAGGTCGCCGAGTTCGCGCAGCAGGCCGGCCTCGTCGTCGATAGAGGCGAGCGCGGTCGCGGCGGTGGACGCCGTGTCCGGGGAGGTCGGCGCGGAGACTTCCGGCGGGATCGCTGCGAGCTGGCCCGTCGCGGAATCGGGGGCCGCGCTGTCGGGCGTGGGCGAGCGCATCGGCCGGCCCTGCACGCGTCGCGGCGCCGGCGTGGCTGCGATGCGGTCGGTGGCCGGGGCTGGCGCGGGTGCCGGCGTGGTCGCCGTGGCCGGGATCTCCGGTGACGAGGGATTGGGCTCGGACGCCTCGGCAATAGCGACGGCAGCCGGCGCGGCGCCGTGCCGCGAATAGGCGACAGCGTCGGGGGCCGGCTTCGCGGTCGTAGGCTGCGCCGCCGCGGGCGCCGCAGCGGAATGCGCGACCGCATCGGCGCCGGCATCGGTACGACCCGGGCCGTGATCGCGCAGCGACAGCCACAGGCCCAGCGGCAGGGCGGCGGCCAACATCGCCGCGATCATCCATCGCCGGCCCTGGCGCTGGCGCGGCCGTGCGTTCGCGGCGGCGCTGCGGGGTTCGATCTGGACCGGATCGTTTGAAGGATGCGGGCGGATCGGTTCGTCCGCAGGCGTGCCGTCCACGGCCGGCAGGACGCCGCGCCGGGCGAGGGTCGCGGCGATGCGCGACCAGCCGTCGGCCGGCGGCGTTTCCGGCGGCAGTCGCGCGAACGCCGACGACCAGTCCGGCGGTGTGGAAGGGGGGTGGTCAGTGCGGTCAGGCATGGGCCTGCTCCAGATCGTTGTGCTTGATGCCCGACTCCAGCAACTGGCGCAGGCGCCGACCGCCACGAGCGAGTTGCGATTTGGAGAAGCTCGGCGTGCGCTGCATCAGCGCCGCGATCTCCTCGTGGGTGTAGCCCTCGGCGTGGTACAGCCAGAGCACGCTGCGGGTCGGCGCCGGCAACTGCGCCAGGGCGCGGCCCAGCGCCGCCGCGTCGGCCGCCGCGGGCGGCGGCGGGGTACGGTCGTCGGCGAGGTATTCGTCGTCCGGCTCGGCCGCATGGTCGCGGCGCCGGCTGCGCAGACGCATCAGCGATTCGTTGACCGCGATCTGCCGCAGCCAGCCCCAGAACGGAGTGCCGCTGCCGTCGCGATGGCCGCGGAAATCGCCGATCCGGGTCAACACTTTGAGCATGGTGTCCTGCAACACTTCGGTGGCCTCGTCGCGGTCGCCGGCGATCCGCATCGCCAGGGTGAATACCGGCCGCTCGAACCAGCGGTAGATCTGCTCGAACGCCGCGCCTTCGCCGGAGCGGGCGCGGGTCAGCAGCGCCTCCGGCACGTCTATGGCGAAGCTCGACACCGGGCGCGCCGGATCGGGCGGGAGGGACGGCGGGGGCGGGGTTTCGGTCGGCATTCCAGGACAAGGATGCGCCAGGGGCGTGAAGGGTCGCAGCCGCGGCCAAGCCCTATACTGAGTCAACGGACAGGGAGGAGGGGAGACATGGGAGCGACATTGCTCGCTGCGGTACTGGTGTTCGCCGGCGTGGTGCTGCTGTTCAAGACCGTGCGCATGGTGCCGCAGGGCTATCAATGGACGGTCGAGCGCTTCGGCCGCTACACCCACACCATGGACCCGGGCCTGCACTTTCTGGTCCCGGTGATCTACGGCGTCGGCCGCAAGATCAACATGATGGAACAGGTGCTGGAAGTGCCGAGCCAGGACGTGATCACCAAGGACAATGCGGTGGTCAAGGTCGACGGCATCGTGTTCTTCCAGGTCCAGGATGCGGCCAAGGCCGCCTACGAAGTCGCGACGCTCGAAATCGCGATCCTGAACCTGGTCATGACCAACATCCGCACCGCGATCGGTTCGATGGACCTGGACGAGTCGTTGTCCAAGCGCGACGAGATCAACACCAAGGTGCTCAACGCGGTCGACGCGGCGACCCACCCCTGGGGGCTGAAGGTCAACCGCATCGAACTCAAGGACATCCAGCCGCCGCGCGATCTGGTCGACTCGATGGCGCGGCAGATGAAGGCCGAGCGCGAGAAGCGCGCCAACATCCTCGAGGCCGAGGGCTTCCGCCAGGCGGCGATCCTCAAGGCCGAAGGCGAGAAGCAGTCGGTGATCCTCGAAGCCGAGGGCGAGAGGGAGGCCGCGTTCCGCCAGGCCGAAGCGCGCGAGCGCCTGGCCCAGGCCGAGGCCAAGGCGACCGAGATGGTGTCCAACGCGATTTCGCAAGGCAACGTGCAGGCGATCAATTACTTCATCGCGCAAAAATACATCGAGGCCTTCAAGTCGCTGGCCGAAGCGCCGAACCAGAAGTTCGTGATGATGCCGATGGAATCGGCCGGCATCATCGGCTCGCTCGCCGGCATCGGCGAGTTGGCCAAGGAAGCGCTGGAGCGCCAGCCCAGCCGGGTGGTGCCGCCGCCCGTGCCGCGCAGCGGAGGCTGAACCATGGCTTGGAACTGGCAGACCGTGACCTGGGCCGCGATCGCGCTGCTGCTGTTCGCGGCCGAAGCGATGGCGCCCGGCGCCTTCATGCTCTGGCTCGGCCTGGCCGCGGCGGTGATGTTCGGGCTGGTACTGGTGTTCCCGGGACTGAGCGTGCTGGCCCAGGTGGCCGCGTTCGTGTTGCTCAGCTTCGTCTCGATCCAGGTCTACCGCACCTGGTTCCGCGGCCGCGAGCGCCAGAGCGACCGGCCCCTGCTCAACCGCCGCGCCGAACAGTTGGTCGGCCGGGTGGTGACCCTGGAGCGCGGCATCGTCCAGGGCAGCGGACGAGTGCAGATCGCCGACGCGTACTGGGACGTCAGCGGCCCCGAGTTGCCGGCCGGCGCGGCGGTGCGGGTGATCGGCACCGACGGCATGACCCTGCGGGTCGAAGCGGTGGACTGAGACGATGACGGCCATGCGCACATCGGCGATGCTCGCGTTGCTGTGCACGGCCGTTCCCTGCCTGGCCGGCCAACCGGGCGGCGCCGAGACCTGGATCGGCCGCGTGGTGCCGCCGTTCCCGGACGGCTTCAAATCCAACACCGGCGGCTGCGTCGGCTCCGGGCGCAGCGCCGAGCAGATCTGCGCCCGCAGCATCGGCACCATCGACGACGCCGAGGACCGCTCGCTCAAGCTCTACGCCGCCGAACTGGTCGGCCGGATCGGCAACGAAGCGCGCTGGAAGATCACCGACGTGGTGCCTTATCCGAAACTGCTGCGCGGCGAACGCGTGTCGATTTCGACCTGTGTCATCGATGGCGTCGGCGATCCGGGCGTGATCGCGATCATCGATACCGCGGTCGAGAACGCCGACGCGCGCGAGATGTTCGACGCCTCGCGCTGGGCGGTACGCCTGGATCGCCGCAAGGGACGCTTCGTCGAAGTCAAGCCAACCGAAGTAAGTTGTTACAACGAAGGCGCCGAAGGGGAGTAGAACCGGCGGCGGGATCGCAATGCGGCACGCTTGCGAGGTTGGTCGCAGAGCTCTGCAGCCGCCGCCCCCGGCATCGGTCGCCGCAGCGCTTCGCCGCGTGGCCGGACCTGTAAACCGCGAGCGTGCTCCTTGGCATCTGAGCTCAGTTTCGCGGACGCGCTTCGCGCCGCTCCTGCTCTTTGGAGCACGCGGCGCGTCTCCATGCGCTTGCGTACCGAATGCGGGCCCCACGGGCGACGCGCGCTTCTGGGATAATCGCCGGCTCAACCTCCCCAGCAGAGCAGGCAGCGCCCCATGAGCCAGAAGACCATCCTCAACGACGCCCACCGCGCACTCGGCGCCAAGATGGTGGATTTCGGCGGCTGGGACATGCCGATCAGCTACGGCTCGCAGATCGAAGAGCATCATCAGGTGCGCCGCGACGCCGGCATGTTCGACGTCAGCCACATGACCGTGGTCGACCTGCGCGGCGCGCGCACCCGCGAGTTCCTGCGCCACCTGGTCGCCAATTCGGTCGACAAGCTGCAGAAACCGGGCAAGGCGCTGTACACCTGCATGCTCAATCCGCAGGGCGGGGTGATCGACGATCTGATCGTGTACTTCCTCGAGGAAGAATTCTTCCGCCTGGTGGTCAACGCCGCCACCCGCGAGAAAGACCTGGCCTGGATCGGCGGGCAGGCCCGGGCCTTCGGCGTCGAGGTCCAGGAGCGTCCGGAACTGGCGATGATCGCGGTGCAGGGCCCGAGCGCGCGCGACAAGCTGATCGGCCTGCTGCGCGAGGAAGACCGCGCGCGCATCGGCAAGCTCGGCAAGTTCGTCGCCGGGCAGGCCCGAACCGCCGACGGCATAGAACTGTTCGTCGCCCGCACCGGCTACACCGGCGAGGACGGTTTCGAAGTGGTCGTGCCCGAAGACCGCGCGGTGGCGCTGTGGGATGCGCTGCTCGCCGCCGGGGTCAAGCCGGCCGGTCTCGGCGCGCGCGACACCCTGCGCCTGGAAGCCGGCATGAACCTCTACGGCCAGGACATGGACGACAGCGTGTCGCCGTACGAAGCCGCGCTGGCCTGGACCATCGCCCTCGACGAGGGCCGCGACTTCATCGGCCGCCAGCCGCTCGAACAGCTCAAGGCCAGCGGCGCCGCGCGCCAGATGATCGGCCTGGTGATGGACGAGAAGGGCGTGCTGCGCCACGGCCAGAAAGTGCTCACCGCGCACGGCGAGGGCGAGATCCTCTCGGGCACCTTCTCGCCGACGCTGAACAAGTCGATCGCCTTCGCACGCGTGCCGGCCGGCGAGATTCCGTTCGGCACCGCCGGCAACGTCCGCGTCGACATCCGCGGCAAGGAAGTGCCGGTGCGGGTGGTGAAGTTCCCGTTCGTGCGCGACGGCCAGGCCCAGGACGGCGTGCTGGTCTGACGTCGCCACCGCCATGGTCCACGTCGATTACTACTTCAGCCTGATCTCGCCCTATGCCTACCTGGGCCACGCCGCCGTGCTCGAGGCGGCGCAGGCGGGCGGCGCGCGCCTGGTCTACAAGCCGGTGCGCATCTTCGAGCTGTTCGCCGCCAACGGCGGCCTGCCGCTCGGCCAGCGCGCGCCGGCGCGGCAGCGTTATCGCCTGTACGAGTTGCAGCGCGCCCGCGAGCAGCGCGCCTTGCCCTTAAACCTGGCGCCGAAGTTCTTCCCGGTCGATCCCGGCCTGGCCGATCGTTGCGCGATCGCCCTGGTCGAGGCCGGCGCCGATCCGGCCGACTACATGGACGCCGCGTTCCGGGCGATCTGGGCGCACGACCGGGACCTGGCCGACCGCAACACGGTCGCGCGCCTGTTGCGCGATCGCGGTCACGATGCGGAGGCGATCATCGCCGCTGCCGACACCGCCGAGGTCGCCGCGCGCTATCAGGATTACACCGCACAGGCGATCGCCGCCGACCTGCCGGGCCTGCCCGGCTACGTGCTGCACGGCGAACCGTTCTGGGGCCAGGACCGCGTCGAGGCGTTGCGCGAGGCGCTGCTCAGCGCTCGCGCGCCGTACCGGGTCGACGACGGCGGGAGGGCGGGTTGAACGCGCCCGCCGACGTTCCGGCCGCCGTCCCTGTGGCATGTAGCTCCCGCATCGTTAAACTACCCGCCATTACCAGCCGCTCCCGTCACGTTCGAGGCCAGCCATGAGTGAAATCCCCGGCGATCTGAAGTTTATGAAATCCCACGAGTGGGCCCGCGTCGAAGGCGACGGCAAAGTCACGGTCGGTATCTCCGACCATGCCCAAGGCCTGCTCGGCGACCTGGTCTACGTCGAACTGCCGAACATCGGCGACCGCGTCGAAGCCGGCACCGCCTCGGCGGTGGTCGAGTCGGTCAAGGCCGCCTCCGACGTTTATTCGCCGGTCTCCGGCACCGTGACCGCGGTCAACGCCGCGCTGGCGGACAAGCCGGAAACGATCAACGAAGACGCCTACGGCGAGGGTTGGATCTACACCGTCGAGATCGACGAGCCGGATCAGCTCAACGAGCTGCTGGGCCCGGACGACTACGCCGAACTGCTCGAAGAAGACGACCACTGATCCCGGCCGATCCGGCACCGTCGCCCTGAGGGCGGCGGCAGCGGGGAGCGCAGAACCGGACCGCGAACGCGGCCGCCGGTTCTCCGCTCCCCGTTTTCGTTTGGGCGGCGCAGCGCGGGTTCGGGATGGGTTTCGCCGCGACGCGAGTGCGGCCGACGCGGGCGGCGGGGTGCATCGACCCCGACCGCAAGCGCGGCGGCCGGCCCCGCTTCCCGTTTTCGTTCGGGCGATGCGGCGGCGGAGCGCGGGTTCGGCGGTCCGGTTGCGCCGCGGCGGGCGAGTGCGGCCGACGCGGGAGAACGCAGACCTGGATCGCGAACGCGGCGGCCGGTGTCGCGTTCCCGTTTTTGCTTCGGCTGGGGCGAGGCGAGCGCGGGTGCGATTCCGGTTTCGCCGCGGCGCTCGGCGACTCGGCCGACGAGCGGTCGACGCGAGGGCGGCAAGGCGAACGACATGACGGCGAGTCGGCGACCGGCGATGCGCTCCGATGCCGGAGGTGGTCGCGACGCCATCGACGCGGTCGTGCGCGGCGAGGCGTCGTCGCCGGTCCGTCGGACGCACGGTCGCGACCGACGACGACGCTGCTCGCCCGACACGACGAGCCGAGCGCGGCGCGTGGACTCGGCGTGAAGAGCGCACCGTTTGCTCGCCGCCGATCTGGCGGCGAAGCCACCCGCGCGCCGCTCGCGTCGCCTCGCCGCGTCGCGCCCGAGGCGAGCGCGCCGCGACCGGTGCGGCGCTCCGCGACGCGACGGGCGGAGTCGTGCGCGAACGGCGCGCTCGGCGCCACAGTGCGTAAAACAAGCGGTTTTTTGCGTTTCGGCGAATCTTCGAGGCAGGCCGGCGACAGCGTCGGCGAACGCCGGGCACGCTGGTGGGGTCGGTCTTGGCCGACTTCGGAAAACGCTTTCCAGTTCGCCGTGCTCGCGCCGCATCGAGGCGCGAGCGCGGCGACTTCGGCAGACGAACGGTCGTCGCCGCGCATGCCGGCGTCGCCGTTCGTCGGCGCCGCCGAGGCGCAGACACACATGCTCGGCGACGTCGTCCGTCGCCGTCGTTCGACCGAGCGCGTCGTCGCGTCGGCGCGCTCCTCGTTCCGTCGAGACGGTGGCCGAGCGCCGCTCGAGGCCGAAAACGGTTCGCGCAGTTTCGCGCAATTCGGCTTGTGCGACGCGAAATCGGCGGCCGCCGCGGAGCGGAATTTTTTCTTCCGGATTCGCCTTCGAAGATCGCCTTCGACAGCCTTGCGCGACCGTGCGCGTTATCGAAAAAACTCCGCGCGAAAAAACATCGCATCGCCGAAACCCGCGCCACGCTTGGGTTTCAGCGATGTCGAAAGAGACCCGTCGCGAATCGACCGGATGCGTGCGCGCGTATTCGACGAACGAGCGCGCGACCGACGCCGCCGCCGCCGGGGCGGGCGGGCCTGAAAAAAAACAGGCTCGGTTGTTGACAGTATGAAAAAGCGTGATTAGGTTTCGCCCAGCAGACGTTTCCTGCAGACGAGAGTGAGAAAACCCAGCGCGACAACATGCAGCACAAAACGGACCTCCGCCCGGACAGTCAAAACGGTGGACGCAGGATTCGCTTCCTCTGCAGAAATGTTGACCGCACTCTCTTCGCCGATGACATCCAAAACCCAGATGACATCGTTGGCGTCCTGTTCCATGCAACCTGGTTCGCGTTCGGCGGGCCGGGTTTTTGTTTGGCCGCGCCCCTTTGCGGCCCCCTCCGTCCGCCTTCCGGGCGGACGCGCCATCGGTCCCGCCGCGCCTGCGGCCGGATGCGATCCCCGATCCGTTCCGGCGCGCACTGCGCGTCGGCGGTTGCACGCGGGTCCGACTCCCGCGGCTCTGTCTTCACAGAGTCCCTTTCCACTGGGCTTACCGCACCACCACTGATCAATCCCTGATCACCACTGACGAGGAGCCATCACATGGCCGTTAAGAAAGCTGCTAAGAAGTCCGCCGCCAAGAAGGCGACGAAGAAGGCTGTCAAGAAAACTGGCGCGAAGAAGGTTGCCAAGAAGGCCACCAAGAAGACCGCCAAGAAGGCAGCCAAGAAGACCGTGAAGAAGGCCGCCAAGAAGACCGCACGCAAGGCCACCAAGAAGACGGCCAAGAAGACTGCGAAGAAGGCGACCAAGAAGACTGCTAAGAAGACCGCCAAGAAGGCAGCCAAGAAGGCGACCAAGAAGACCGCCAAGAAGGCTGTGAAGAAGGCCGCCAAGAAGACCGCCAAGAAGGCGGCTAAGAAGGCCACCAAGAAGACCGCCAAGAAGGCGACCAAGAAGACTGCTAAGAAGGCCGCCAAGAAGGCCCCGAAGAAGGCCGCCAAGAAGGCCCGCAAGTCCAAGGCTGCAGCTGCGTTGCCGGCCACCCCGGCTCCGCTGATCTAAATAAGAAAGACCCCGATTAAGCCGTAATCAAGCTCTCTCCCCGCAGCCCAGGCGGGGAGAGAGTTTTTTTTTGGGGTGAGCAAAGGCGCTCGCGAGCCACTGGCTCGCGCCTTTGCGAACGCCCGAGCGCTGTGCGCGAGGGCCGGGCGTGCGAAAGACTCCCAGCCACTGGCTCGCGCCTTTGCGAACGCCCGAGCGCTGTGCGCGAGGGCCGGGCGTGCGAAAGACTCCCAGCCACTGGCTCGCGCCTTTGCGAACGCCCGAGCGCTGCTCGCCCTGGCCGGACGGCAGAAGAGTTCAGCGCCATGCCTTATGACTCTCTGGAGTCTGCCTTCGCGGAATCAGGCCGTGAGGGCGGTGCGGCGGTCCCGCTCCAGCCGTCCGAACTAGCGATGACGGCTGCCCTCCCGGGCGAGCCACGACAGGCCGGCTCGTGCGCCACCAGCCCTCCATCAGACTCCCGACTCCCGACTCCCGTTCCCAAGTCCCAAGTCCCAAGTCCCAAGTCCCAAGTCCCAAGTCCCGAGTCCCGAGTCCCAAGTCCCAAGTCCCAAGTCCCGAGTCCCGAGTCCCGAGTCCCAAGTCCCAAGTCCCAAGTCCCAAGTCCCGAGTCCCGAGTCCCGAGTCCCGAGTCCCGAGTCCCGAGTCCCGAGTCCCAAGTCCCAAGTCCCAAGTCCCGAGTCCCGAGTCCCAAGTCCCAAGTCCCAAGTCCCAAGTCCCGAGTCCCGAGTCCCGAGTCCCAAGTCCCGACTTCCAACCCCACGCGCCTCTCGTCGGCGAACCCGCCGCCGCCGCTTCCCGCCGCCGCGGCAGCGGTTAGGATCGGGCCTGGTCCTAAGCCCGGGGGGAGCGTCATGAAAGCCTTGCTGAAGGGATTGCTGTATCTCGTCGTACTGCTGGCTCTGGTGTTCGTCGCCGGCGGCTTCCTGCTGCCCGACAAGACCCATGTCGAACGATCCATCGTGGTCGATCGGCCGCCCGGCGAAGTACATGCCATGCTCGATTCCTACAAGCGCTTCAACGAGTGGTCGCCGTGGTACGAACTGGAGCCGACCGCGAAGTACGTCTTCAGCGGGCCCGAATCCGGCGTCGGCGCCTCGCTGGCCTGGGAAGGCGCGAAGGTCGGCAAGGGCAGCCAGCGCATCGCCGAGTCGGTGCCGCAGCAAAAGGTCGTCAACGCGCTCGACTTCGACGGCACCCAGGCGGTCGGCACCTTCGACCTCAAGGCCGAGGGCGACGGCACCCGGGTGACCTGGTCGCTCGACAGCGCGCACGGCAACAACCTGGTCTCGCGCTGGTTCGGCCTGGTCCTCGACAAGATGGTCGGCAAGGATTACGACAAGGGCCTGGCCAAGCTCAAGCGGGTGCTCGAAGAACAGCCGCAATGAGGGCATGCCGTCCACCGGCGAGGGCCTGCGCAGCGGCCGCATCGGACCGCGTCGGCGGATCTGAAACCCAGTCGGCGTCCGGCTGAATCCAGCGAGACCTAGTTCAAACGAAACGGGCCGCGGCAATGCCGCGGCCCGTCTGGTTTCGATCGACCGGTCGCGCCGGGAAGCGCCCGTCTCAGCGCGGTGCGGCGGTCGCTTTCTGGGCGTTGCTGCCGTTGGGATCGCGCGGCTGGGCCGGGTTGGATTCGGCCGCGTACAGGCCGGGATCGTCGAAGCCGACATCGAGCCAACGTTCCGGCGGCAAGCCGATCGCGCGATCGAGCATGGTCGGCAGCAGGCCGGTCGGCAGACCGCTTTCGCTGTTCCACAGCAGGGCGATGCCTAGGTCGCGTTCGGGCAGCAGCGCCACCACGCCGCGATAGCCCTGCACGGCGCCGGCATGGAACACCATGCGATGGCCGGCGTAGTCGTAGACGCGCCAGCCGAGCGCGTAGCCGGCCGAGCTCAGGCGCTGGCGGCGCCAGCTCGAACCGCGGATCTCGGTCGGCGTGTCGACCAGGGGCTGGTGCAAGGTCGCCAGCAGGGGCAGCGGCAGCACGTCGGGGCGGTGGCCGGTCTGGGCGATCAGCCACTGCGCCATGTCGCTGGCGCTGGCGTTGACGCCTGCGGCCGGCGGCAGCTGGTAATAGGTCGGCTTCGGCGTCAGCGACACCCAGTTGCCGCGGCCGCGCACGTGCGGCTTGGCCCAGCGCGCGCTGGCGGTGATGCCTTCCAGGCCGAGGCTGGCGTCGTTCATGCCGAGCGGCTTGAACAGGCGGCGCTGCACTTCCTGGCTGTAGAAGTCGCCGGTCGCGGCGAACACGACGTCGCCGATCAGGCTGAAGGCGATGTTCTGGTAGCCGTAGCAGGTGCCCGGCTGGCAGGTCATCGGCGCATACGCCAGCTTCTGGGTCAGCACGCGGTAGTCGGCGTAGTTCTCCAGATCGCGGTCGTAGGTGTTGTGGGTCAGGCCGACGCGATGGCTCAGCAGGTCGGCGACGGTGATCTGGCGCGCCGCGCCCGGGTCGACCAACTGGAAGCTGGGCATGTAGTCGACCAGCTTGCTGTCCCAGCGCAGGGTGCCGTCGTTGACGAGCAGGCCGGTCAGGGTGCCGGCGAAGCTCTTCGACAACGAGGCCAGGCGGAACACGGTGTGGCCGTCGATCGGCTCGGCGTTGCGTACGTCGGTGATGCCGTAGCCGCGCGCGCTCAGCACCTGGCCGTTGTGCACGACCGCCATGGCCATGCCGGGAATGCGCTGATCGGCGACCAGATGCTGCGCCATCGCCTCGAACTGGCGGATGTCGAAATCGGCGGCGAGCGGCAGCGCGCGGCCGTTCGGATTCTGCGCCGGCATCAGGCGTTGGCCCGGCGCGAGCGTGCCGTCGACGCCTTGCGCGCGCGCGACCGGCGCCTGCGGACTCTGCCAGCGCAGCGAGGTTTGTGCGGTCGAACCCAGGGTCAAGGTCAACAGGGCAGCGAGCGTGCCCAGGCGCCAGGGATTGAGTGACCGCCGGGGCGAGCCCGGATGCTTGTCGTGTTTCATCGGTCGCAGCGCCTGCGTGAGCCGGGTTGCAACGATTCTAGCGCCGATCTCAGGGAATTGGACAACAAGCGCATTCAGGATTCTGATTTTTCAGGCATTAATGGCCCGAATGAATGGCTCAGCGCGGTCCTCGTTCAGATAGTCGCCCGCATAGGCGACCGGCGGTCGCGGCGATCCGGTTGCAGGCCCCGCTCGCGTCGCGGCGGCCCGATCGATGCTCGGTCGGCGCTCGGCCGGGCGCGCCCGCCCGGCTCAGATCCGCCCGCTGATCAGGTCCGAGGCGCGCTCGGCGATCATCATCGTCGGCGCATTGGTATTGCCGCCGATCAGGCTTGGCATGACCGAGGCGTCGACCACGCGCAAGCCCGCCACCCCGCGCACGCGCAGTTGCGAGTCGACCACCGAGGCCGGGTCGTCGCCCATGCGGCAGGTGCCGACCGGGTGGTAGACGCTTTCGGCCTTGGCGCGCACGAACTCGACCAGTTCGGCGTCGCTGAGGTCGTCGCGGGCCGGGAAGATCGGCGCGCCTCGATACGGGTCGAAGGCCTTCTGCGCGAACACGGTGCGCGAGAGCTTGGCGCACTCGAGCATCATCTTCAGGTCGAAGCCTTCCGGGTCGCTCAGGTAATTGGCTTCGATGCGCGCCTTGTCGCCGGCGCTGGCGCTGGCCAGGCCGATGCGGCCTCGGCTGCGCGGACGCAGGAAGCAGGCATGGGCGGTGTAGCCGTCGCCGGGCAGGCGATGGCGGCCGTGGTCGTCGAGCATCGCCGGCACGAAATGCATCTGGATGTCGGGGCGCTGGTCGGGCGCCAGCGACGAGCGCACGAAGGCGCCGGCTTCGGCGATGTTGCTGCTGCCCGGGCCGCTGTGGCCGCGCAGGTAATAGTCGAAGGCGATGCGCAGGTCGCTGAGGCGGTCGTAGGTCACGCGCCGGGTCGAGTGCTGCAGGGTGCAGATGTCGAGATGGTCCTGCAGGTTCTGCCCGACCTGCGGCGCGTCGTGCAGCACCTCGATGCCGTGGCGACGCAGTTCCTCGGCCGGACCGATGCCCGACAGCATCAGCAACTGCGGCGAATTGATCGCGCCGCCGCTCAACAGCACTTCGCGCGCGGCGTGCTGGTGATAGGCGCGGCCGCCGACGCTGTAGGTCACGCCAGTGGCGCGGCCGCGTTCGATGGTGATGCGGCTGACCAGGGCGCCGGTGACGACGTGCAGGTTATGGCGTTCGCGTGCCGGGTCCAGGTAGGCGACCGCGCTCGAACAGCGCGCGCCGTTCTTCTGGGTCACCTGGTACAGGCCGAAGCCTTCCTGCTGCGGGCCGTTGAAATCCGGGTTCGCGGCGAAGCCGGCCTGTTGCCCGGCTTCGATGAACACGCCCGACAGCGGATTGGTATAGCGCAGGTCGGAGACGTAGAGCGGGCCCAGGCTGCCGTGCAGCGGGCTGTCGCCTCGGCTGTTGCGCTCGGAACGGCGGAAATAGGGCAGCACGTCGTTCCAGCTCCAGCCGCTGGCGCCGGCCGCGGCCCAGTCGTCGTAGTCGCCGGGCACGCCGCGGATGTAGCACATGGCGTTGATCGAGCTGGAGCCGCCGAGCACCTTGCCGCGCGGCCACCACAGCACCCGCTGATTGAGCTGCGCTTCCGGCGCGGTGTCGTAATTCCAGTTCACGCCTTTCTTGCCGACCAGCTTGGCCAGCCCGGCGGGCATGTGGATGAAGGGGTGGCGGTCGCGCGGACCGGCTTCGATCAACAGCACCCGGGCGTCGGGATCTTCGCTGAGGCGGTTGGCCAGCACGCAGCCGGCCGAACCGGCGCCGACGATGATGTAGTCGAACTCTTGGGACATTCTCGGGCTGCTCTGCATCGGTCGCTTTACCGTGCCGCGAACGTAAGCGGCAAAACTAGAGCATATGCTCCCAATCGCGATGCCGATGCCGCCGGACGCGGCGCTGGCGGTGCGCGACGCCTTGGGCTACCGTGCCGGCAACGAGCGGGCGGGCGCTTTGCGGCGCCGCCAGCGGCGATCAGACCGGGCCCGGCCCGGCGGCGCGCCGACCACCCGCACCACCGTCGGCACCGCCGGCAGTCCAACGGAGCGACGGAATGTCGGCAGTCCAAGGCGCCAGCCTGCAGACCGGGCGCGTCCACAGCGGGGAGTGGCGCGCAGTCGCGTTCTCGCTGGCGTATTTCTTCTGCGTGCTGACCGCTTATTACGTGATCCGCCCGGTCCGCGACCAGCTCAGCGGCGCGGTCGGCTCGACCCAGTTGCCCTGGTTCTACGCGGCGACCTTCCTGGCGACCCTGGCGCTGACGCCGGTGTTCTCGGCCCTGGTCTCGCGTTACCCGCGCCGGATCGTGGTGCCGCTGGTGTACGGCTTCTTCATCGCCTGCCTGATCGGCTTCGTGCCCTTGTTCGGCGCCCACGGCGTGCTCAGCCCGCGCGCGCTCGGCACCGTGTTCTTCGTCTGGATCAGCGTCTTCAATCTGTTCGTGGTGTCGGTGTTCTGGAGCTTCATGACCGACATCTGGAGCGAAGGCCAGGCGCGGCGCCTGTTCCCGCTGATCGCGGTCGCCGGCACGCTCGGTTCGCTGGCGGGGCCGGCGCTGACCCGGCTGCTGGTCGGGGTGATCGGAGTGGCGCCGCTGCTGATGGTCTCGGCCGGCCTGCTCGGCCTGGCGCTGATGTTCGTGGCCTTGCTCGGGCATTGGGCGCGCGTCCACGGCGCCCGCCGCTTCGAGGCCTCGCACGAATCGGCGATCGGCGGCGGCATGCTCGACGGCCTCAAGCAGGTGTTCGCCAATCCGTTCATGCGCTCGATGGCGGCCCTGCTGTTGCTCGGCGACTGGATCGGCACGGTCAACTACGGCCTGGTGGTGGACTACTCGAAGGCGACCTTCGTCGACGCGGTCGCGCGCACGCGCTTCGCCGCCGACCTGGACCTGATGACCAACATGATCGCGCTGGCGGCGCAGTTGCTGTTGACGCCGTGGCTGCTGGCGCGACGCGGCGCGGCGGTGGTGATCGGAGTCTGGTCGGTGGTGACGGTGTCGATCCTGTCGCTGGTCGCGCTGGTCGCCGACCCGCACGCGCCGCTGACCCGGTTGTTCCCGGGCTACGGCGCGCTGGTCGCGATGCTGCCGCAGGGCATGGCGGCGATGCTGCTGCCGATGCCGGCAGTGGCGATGGCGCTGGTGATCAGCCGCGGGCTCGCCTACGGCATGGTCGGCCCGGCCCGCGAAAGTCTGTTCAGCAGCGCCGCGCGCACCCTGCGCTACAAGGGCAAGAACGCGGTCGACACCGCCGCCTGGCGTTTCGGCGACGTCGCCGTTGCGACCACGATGGTCGGCCTGCGCAGTGTCGGTGTCGGCATCGCCGGTCTGGCCGGCATCAGCGCCGCGGTCGCCGCCGGCGCCGGATTGATCGGCTGGAACGTCGCGCGCTGGGTGCAACGCGGCGGCGCGTCCGAAACCCAGGAGACTTCCAAGGCATGAAACGCGGTTGGCGGCCCTGGCCGCGACAGTTGTGGCTGCAGCGTTTGTTCGTCGGTACGGTGCTGTGCGGGCTCGGTTGCTTCGCCTGGGGCTTCTTCTGGGAGCCGCGGCAACTGGTCGAACGCGACTACGCGTTTCGTCTGCCGCACTGGTCGCGCGACTGCGAAGGCCTGCGCGTCGACGTCGTCGCCGACCTGCACACCGGCTCGCCGCACAACGGCCTCGACCGGCTCGACCGCATCGTCGAGCGGCTGGTCGCGAGCGACGCCCAGGCGGTGATGATGGCCGGCGACTACGTGATACTCAGCGTGCTCGGCGGCACCTATGTGTCGGCCGAGCAGATGGCGCCGCACCTGCGGCCCCTGACCCGGCGCAAGCCGGTCTACGCGGTGCTCGGCAACCACGACTGGTGGAAGGACGGGGTACGGGTGCGTGCGGCGTTGGAGTCGGCCGGCGTGATCGTGCTCGAAGATCAGGCGCAGGCGGTGCAGCTCGGCGCCTGCCGGGTGTGGATGGTCGGCATCGGCGACAAATGGGAGGCCGCGCACGACATCGACCGCGCCTTCGCCGGCGTCACCGACGAGGCGCCGGTACTGGCCCTGACCCACAACCCCGACCTGTTTCCCGACATCCCGCCGCGCGCCTCGCTGACCGTGGCCGGGCACACCCACGGCGGCCAGGTGCGCCTGCCGTGGATCGGTACCCCGGTGCTGCCGGCCGACCAGCGCTACGCCGCCGGCTATCTGATCGAACACGGCAAGTCCCTGTTCGTCTCGACCGGCATCGGCACCAGCATCCTGCCGGTGCGTTTCGGCGTGCCGCCGGAGATTTCGCGCTTGACCCTGCGGGCGGCGGCGCGGCCGGCGAGCACGGGCATCGGGCGGGCGGCTGCGGAAGGCGGGGGCCAATCGCACTGAGGACACGCTTCGCGCGACCGGCATCCGGTGCTGTGCCGGCGCCGCCGACCGTAGGCCAGAAGTGGGTGTGACCAACCGCAGAGGCCGGCCCGGCGCCGCGCTGGATAAGGTGGGCGAGGGCGAATCAGGAGGCGCAGCATGCGCGGTGCGAATCGGTACGGCGCGGCTCGGCGCAGCGCGGCTCAGTGCAGGGCCGGCCGACGCAATCCTGCCCGGTCCGGTGCGCATCGCCCGAACGCCGGCCGGCGCGGCGCGGCGCGTTGTGTTGCGATGCCGCGTGCGCCGTATGGGGGCGCGCGATGAAGGCTGCGCCGAAAGCCGCGGCGAACGCGCCACTGTGGTGGTCGCTGCTGTATTTCTTCTGCCTGCTCTGCGGCTATTACGTGCTGCGTCCGGTGCGCGATGCGATGGGCGCCTCGGCCGATGCGGCCACGGTGTTTCCGCAGGCGATGATCGCCTGGGCGCAGGCGCACGGCCTGGAGCTGAAGGACTTCGTGCTGCAGTTGTTGTTCACCTGCACGTTCGTGACGATGTTGGCCTTGCAGCCGGTCTACGGCGCCCTGGTCGCGCGGTTTCCGCGGCGGGTGTTCCTGCCGGTGGTGTACGTGCTGTTCATCGCCTGCCTGCTGGCCTTCCACTGGGCCTTCAATGCCGGGGTGCCGGGGCGGGGCATGGTGTTCTTCGTCTGGACCGCGGTGTTCAACCTGTTCGCGGTGACGGTGTTCTGGAGTTACATGGCCGACGTGTTCGACGACGCGCAGGCACGTCGCCTGTACGGCTATATCGGTGCCGGCGGCACCGCCGGGGCGGTGCTCGGTCCGATCCTGACCCAATGGCTGGTGCAACCGCTCGGCGTGGCCAATCTGCTGCTGGTCTCGGTGGCGTTCCTGTCGGTCTGCGTGCTTTGCATCGTGCGGCTACGGCCGTGGGCGATCCGGCGCGAGCGCGAGCACGGGCTCGCCAGCGGCGAGGGCGCGATGGGCGGCTCGATCTGGGCCGGCTTGCGGCTGGTCTGGCAGCGGCCGGTGCTGCGTGCGATGGCGGTCACCCTGTTCTTCAGCGTCGGCGCGGCGACCCTGCTCTACAACCAGCAGGCGGCGATCGCGCGCGAGTTCTATCCCAGCGCCGAGGCCGCTACGCGTTACTTCGCCCGCATCGACAGCGCGGTCAACCTGCTCGCGATCCTGACCCAGTTGCTGCTGACCCGCTGGCTGCTGAATCGCCACGGCGTCGCTCCGGCCTTATTGATGCCGGGCCTGACTCTGCTGCTCGGTTTCGGCGTGCTGCTGGCCTCGCCGTTGCCGGTGATGGTCGCGATCGTGCAGGTGCTGCAGCGCGCAGGCGAATTCGCCCTGGCCAAGCCGGCGCGCGAGACCTTGTACACCCGCGTCGACCGGCCCTCGCGCTACAAGGGCAAGGCGGTGATCGACACTGCGGTGTTCCGCGGCACCGACCTGGCTTTCGTCTGGATCCATAAGGGCCTGGCCGTATTCGGCACCCAGGCGGTATTCGCCGCCGGCGTGCTCGCCGCCGCCGGCATGACCGTGAGCGCCTGGAGCATCGTGCGCGCCCAACGCGGCCTGCCGGGCGCGGCCTCGAATCTTCCCACCGACATCCGATCTCTACGAGGTGAAGCATGAAAACCAGTCGTCGCGATTTCCTGGCCGCGGGCGCCGCCGGCGCCGGCCTGCTCGCCTTGCCCTCGTTCGGGCGCAGCCTGCGCAAACCGGCGCGGTTGAAGTTGCTGGTGCTCGGCGGTACCGGCTTTCTGGGCCCGCACTTCGTCGAAATCGCGCGCAGGCACGGTCACACCCTGACCCTGTTCAATCGCGGCAAGACCAATCCCGGCAAGTTCTCCGGCGAGCAGTTCAGCGATATCGAGCAATTGCACGGCGATCGCAAGACCGACATGAAAGCGCTGGAAGGCGAGCGCCGGTGGGATGCGGTGCTCGACACCTCGGCGTATCTGCCGGCGGACGTGACGCGCTCGGCCAAGCTGCTCGCGCCGCGGGTCAAGCAGTACGTGCTGGTGTCGACGATTTCGGTTTACGCCAAGAACGACGTACCCAGCGACGAGAATTCGCCGCTTGCGGTGCTGGCCGATCCGAACGTCACCGAGGTCACGGGCGAAACCTACGGCGGCCTCAAGGCCTTGTGCGAGCAGGCCGCCGAGCGCGAACTGCCCAAGCGCACCACCGTGGTCCGGCCGGGCCTGATCGTCGGCCCCGGCGACACCACCGACCGTTTCACTTACTGGCCGGCGCGCGCCGACCGCGGCGGCGAGATTCTGGCGCCGGGCAGTGCGCAAGACCCGACCCAGTTCATCGACGTGCGCGACCTGGCGGCCTTCCTGCTGGCGACGATCGAACGCGGCCATTTCGGTATCTATAACGCCGACGGCGCGCCGGGCGCGCTGACCATGGGCGCGGTGCTGGCCGAATCGCAGCGCGCGGCCAAGGCAAAGTCGACGGTCACCTGGGTGCCGGCGGACTTCCTTGAAGCGCAGAAAGTGTCGCCCTGGCAGGACATGCCGGCGTGGATTCCGGCGCGCGGCGAATACGCCGGCTTCGGCCGTACCTCGGTGGCGAAGGCGCGCGCGGCCGGTTTGAGCTATCGGCCGTTGGGCGAGACCGTGCGCGACACGCTCGCTTACTGGCAGGGCCTGCCGGCCGAACGCCGCGCCAAGCCCAAGGCCGGAATCGCGCCGCAACGCGAGGCGGAGGTGTTGAAGGCTTGGCACGCCAGCGCCGAGGCGGCGAAGGGGAAGGAGCGGGGGCAGGAGCAGGAGAAGTGAGTGCGGAGGAGTGAGAGCGGAGTAGTGAGCGCGGAAGAGTGAGAAGTGAGCGAAAAGCCGGAAGCCCGAGGCTTTACTCGTTCCTAATCCCTAGTTCCTAGTTCCTCCCCTCGCCCCTCACCTCTCACTCCTCACTCCTCACTCTCAACTCTCGTATCCTGGAGCCCCGATACCCGCCATACCTAGGAGCCAGCCGATGCACTGGATCGCCGTCGCCCTGATCGTCGTGGTCGCGCTGCTGCACCTGTATTTCATGGTGCTGGAGATGTTCTTGTGGACCCGGCCGCTGGGGCTCAAGGTGTTCCGCCAGAGCCTGGAGAAGGCCGAACAGTCGAAGGTGCTGGCCGCGAACCAGGGGCTGTACAACGGCTTCCTCGCCGCCGGCCTGATCTGGTCGCTGATATGCACGCGGCAGGACGTCGCGCTGTTCTTCCTGGCCTGCGTGGTGATCGCCGGCGTCTATGGTGCGGCCACTGTCAGCCGCAAGATCTTCTTCATCCAGGCGCTGCCGGCTCTGCTGGGCTTTTTGGCGGTGTGGCTGCACTGAGCGCGTTCGCTGCCCGCACACGGTAGAGCGGCCCTGACTATGCAGGCCCTGCTAAGGCAGGTCCCTGCATCCACGGCCTCAGCGGCGCAGGATCGAATCGCCCGCGGCGAGCCGTTTGAGCACGAGCGCTTCGTCGAGTGCGACGAACTCGTCGATGTCCTGGCCTTCGCGCTCGTCCGCGCCCAGGCCGTCCCATTCTTCCCGATCGAGCACTCCGTCTTCGACGAGTTCGCTGAGGCTGTGCGGCGGCAAGGGCAGGGGTTGTTCATCGACGATGACGTAGGCGCTGGTGCGCGCCACGCGCAGGCCGTCGGCGCGATCGAGGGTCAACCAGCCGGCATCGCCGGACAGCAGCACCGGCGCCTGCACCGCGCCGGCGACATGGGCGGTGCTGTCGCCGAGGTCGGCGACCACGGCTTCGCTCGCGATCAGATCCCCGGTGACGACCAGATGGAAGTCGTGGGCCACCACCAGGTTGCGGCAGCGCAGGTCGCCGAGCACGATCACTGCGCCCCGGTCATGCTCGCTGGCGCCGATCACCGCATTGCCGGCGAGGTCGAGCGAGCCTTCGACGATCAGGAAGGCCTGGCTGGGGCGCCAGGCCGGAGCCGGCGAAGCTTGGCCCCGGATCGAAGCCCATCCGACCTCCATCGCCAACAGCTCGCGCGCCTGAGCGGCGGCGGCCCCCTCGCCGACCAGCGGCAGGCGATCGATCAATTCACGTGCGGGAGACGACATGGTTGCGTTCCTTCGACAGTTGCGGTCCGTGCACGGCGCAACTGCATGCCGGGAAGCGGTTGCCGATGCGGCGCCAAAGAGGCGCGCGGGTGTCATCGACGTTCCTGTCACACCTTACGTACGCAATCGCGTCGCCGACAGGGCCATGATTTGCCCTGATCGGCGGTAATCAATCCGGACCGGTCGCAGATGGCGACGTACAAAACAGCCGCCAGCCACACCCCGCCACCGGCCGCCTGGCCGGCGCCGCCGCTCAACCGTGCAGTTTCTTCGCGACCTCGGCGACCTCGCGGCCCTGATAGCGCGCCGCATCGAGTTCGTTGTCGCTCGGCTGGCGCGAGCCGTCGCTGCCAGCGATGGTGGTGCTGCCGTAAGGCGCGCCGCCGGTAACTTCGTCCAGGCGTGTCTGCCCCGGAAAACCGTAGTTGAGGCCGACGACCACCATGCCGAAATGGAGCAGGTTGGTGATGATCGAGAACAAGGTGGTCTCCTGGCCGCCGTGCTGGGTCGCGGTCGAGGTGAAGGCGGCGCCGACCTTGCCGTGCAGCACGCCCGACGCCCACAGGCCGCCGGCCTGGTCGAGAAAATTCGCCATCTGCGACGACATGCGGCCGAAGCGCGTGCCGGTGCCGACGATGATCGCATCGTAATCGGCCAGTTCGGCGATCTTGGCGATCGGCGCCTGCTGGTCTAGCTTGTAGTGCGACTTGCGTGCGATCTCGTCCGGCACCAGTTCGGGCACGCGCTTGATGTCGACCTGCGCGCCGGCCTCGCGGGCGCCTTCGGCGACGGCCTGCGCCATCGTCTCGATATGGCCATAAGCCGAGTAATACAGCACCAGGATCTTCGCCATGGCCTAACCCTCTCGCCGAATAGGCCATCGAGCCTAGGACGGTGAGGTTCGAGGCCGCGTGAGGATGCGATGGCGCGGCGTGACGGCGATCGCGCCGCGCGTGCGACGCAGATCGTACAGCCTGCCGCATCGCGCGCTCACCGACTAGACCGCGATCCGGGATGGACAGTCCCGAATCGCGGTAAATTCGCCAACCCGCGCAGCGGCGCGGCCTGCGCCCATCGTTCGCCGCCCGGAACGATGAAATCGTCGCGATGCGGTTTATCCGCCCTTCGCGATTTTCTAGATTGACCGCATGCGCCGCATCGGCGCGCCGCGATTCTTCCCTCATCTTCCACCCCGGCCCGATCGTTCCGGCCGCGGCGTGCCCGTCCCTGGAGTCCGTCTTGCTACTGCCTCTTCTACTGTTGTCGGCGGCCGGTTTTACCGTGCTGACGACCGAATTCATCCTGGTCGGCCTGTTGCCGTCGCTGGCGCGCGATCTTGGCATCAGCGTGTCGCAGGCCGGCCTGCTGGTGACCTTGTTCGCCTTCGCGGTCGCCGCCAGCGGTCCGTTCCTGACCGCGTACTTTTCGCGCTTCGAGCGCAAGCGCTTGTTCATCGTGGTGCTGCTGTTGTTTGCGGCCTCGAATGCGGTCGCGGCGATGGCGCCGAATCTCGGCGTGATGGCGTTCGCGCGCCTGATTCCGGCGCTGGGCGTGCCGGTGTTCTGGGCGCTGGCCAGCGAAACCGCGGTCGACCTCGCCGGCCAGGAACGCGCCGGCCGCGCGATTTCGGTGATTTCCTTCGGCGTGATCTGCGCCACCGTGATCGGCGTGCCGACCGGCACCCTGATCGCCGACGCCTTCGGCTGGCGCGCGGCTTTCGTCGCGCTGTCGATCGCCTCGTTATTGAAGGCGACTCTGCTGTTCGTGTTCCTGCCGGACAGCCGCATGGACAAGCCGCAGGTGAAGCTGAGCCAGCAGTTCCGGGTGCTGCGCGATCCGCGCGTGAGCGGGCACGTGCTGCTGTCGGTGCTGCTGTTCACCGGCATGTTCACCGCCTACACCTACCTGGCCGACATGTTCGAGCGCCTGGCCGGCTTCAACGGCTCGGTGGTCGGCTGGGCGCTGATGGGGTTCGGCGCCGTCGGCCTGATCGGCAATACCCTTGGCGGCCGCATCGTCGACCGCAACCCGCTCGCCGCCTCGATGATCTTCAGCGTGCCGATGGCGCTCGGCCTGGTGCTGGTGGTGCCGTCGATCCACTCGCTGCCGCTGTTCGCCGCGACCCTGGCGCTGTGGGGCGTGACCCAGGCCGCCTTGTTCCCGGTCAGTCACGTGCGGGTGATGAAGTCCGCGCCCGAGGCGCCGGCGTTCGCCGCGTCCTTGAACATCTCCGGCGCCAACCTCGGCATCGGCGTCGGCGCCATCGTCGGCGGCCGGGTCATCGACGCGATCGGCGTCGGCGGCCTCGGCTATGCCGCCGCGGCGATCGTGGGGGTGTCGGTGCTGGTGGGCGTCGTGCTGATGTCGGCCGGTGAGCGGCCTGAGCCGGTCGAAGCAGTGGATTGCACAAGTTGAGCGGGAGGCACCGCGCGGTTCGCCTGGGCGAATCGCGTGGGCCGGCAAAACGGGGTCCGGCAAAACGGGGTCAGAGCCCCTTTCCGATAGAGCCGGGCGGCGAACTCCTATAGTTAGGGGCAATACGTCTTAACTAGGGTAAGGGTCTGCAAAGGAGGCCCTTATGCCCCGTCAGCCACACCAAAACGGGGTCACACCAAAACGGGGTCAGAGCCCCTTTCCGATAGAGCCGGGCGGCGAACTCCTATAGTTAGGGGCAATACGTCTTAACTAGGGTAAGGGGCTGCAAAGGAGGCCCTTATGCCCCGTCAGCCACGCCCCGATCTCGCCGGCGTGCCGCACCACGTAGTTCAACGCGGCAACGACCGTCAGCCTTGCTTCTTCAGGCCGGCTGACTACGTGCGCTACCTCTTTGCGCTACGTGAAGCGTCGCTACGTTACGGCATAGCGGTCCACGCCTACGTACTGATGACTAATCATGTGCACCTGCTGGCTACGCCTGCAGCGGCGGGCGCCGTGTCGCATATGATGCAGAGTCTGGGGCGCAGCTATGTGACCTACGTGAATGCCCATTATCGGCGTACCGGTACGCTGTGGGAAGGGCGCTTCAAGTCGTGTCTGGTGGATACGGACGCCTACTTGCTCCGCTGTCAGCGCTACATAGAGCTGAATCCAGTGCGCGCCCGAATGGTGGTTCGTCCCGAGGAGTACGCCTGGTCTAGTTATCGCTGTAATGCGCTGGGTAAAGCCGATTCGACAGTACAGCCTCATGAAGTGTATTTGGGGCTTGGGCGACAAGCCGAGGAGTGCGCAGTCGCGTATCGTGGACTGTTCGACGAAGTCCTGAGTGAGCAGGATATGGACGAGATCCGAATCTACTTGCAGCAGCAGCGGGTATGGGGTAGTCCAAAGTTCCAGCAAGCCATCGCGGCGCAGCTCGGCCGCTTTACAGAAGTGAGGCCCGCGCATAGACCACGAAAGGCCGTTTTGACTGCAGCAGTTGAAAAGTAGCTCTGACCCCGTTTTCCTCAATGGAACCATCACCTCACTTTGTCCGGGATTTCGTTGAATGAAAACTTGCATCATTGACTCGGTGGAAATCGAGCCTGCGTTGATCAGGGTCGGCTCGGTTTCGTTCGGGCGGAATCCGGGAGTGGATTCGCTGCCCTACAGCATCCGTGTCGACGTGGACACGGCGGACGGCTGCTTTGGCGCGTACTTCAGCGACTTCTTGGCTAGAGAAGGCGAAGACGACGGCTCGGACTATGAGCCCAGCGGGATTTATCTGGAACTCAAATCCGCCGGTTATCCTGCTTTTTCAATAATGGCCGAGCGCGAGCCAAGGCTTCTGGCCCGATTGATTCTGGAGCAATTGCCCGCGGAGTTCGTCGGCTACCTGTATCAGGACAACGAATCGTCGTTCGAAAGCAAGAAATATATCCTTCAGACGCTTGAAGGCGTATCCGTGTCCAAGGGCGTCATTACTTGCTCCGGTCTTGCGTTCGCCAATCCAAGATACGTGCGTTGAACGAGTGGCGGTGAGTCGTCGACGCGGCCCGGTCTGGCCGTCGTGACGGCATGAGGACAGCGAAGGGCTCTGCCCCGGTTTTTCCCCAGTTTTGAAGTGAGCAGGATATGGACGAGGCTCGAATCTATTTGCAGCATCAGCGGGCATGGGGTAGTCCAAAGTTCCAGCAAGCCGTCGCAGCGCAGCTCGGCCGCTTCACCGGGGTGAGGCCCCGTGCACCGACCACGCAAGGCCGTTTGACTGCAGCAGTTGAAAGTGGCTCTGACCCCGTTTTCGCCGTTTTCGGTCACTCACACCCAGTGTACAAGCACGTCGCCGGCAACAAAGGCATGACGAAGATCGCAGCGCCCAGCACGAACAGCGCAGTCAACACATGAATCATCGGCCGGTTGATCCGCAGGAACACGAACTGCTCGATCGTCCGCCCGACCCAGAACAAGGACATGCCGACCAGCAGCGCGCGGCCCAGCGCGGTGCTCAGCAGTTCGTCGGTATAGAAGAAGCACAGGGTGGCGACGCCGAGGAAGACGTAGATCAGGCGCAGGTTGAGGATCTGCAGGATCGCGCGGTCGGCGACGGTGGCGCTCTGCAGGCTGCGGCGCCAGCCGAACAGTTTCCAGAACGCCATGTGGAAGACGGCGAAGGCCAGGCTGTGCAGGCCGCCGAGCCAAATCCAGGCATTTGCGCTCATGAGGGGGGCTCCCGATGCGGATTGCTTTCTGTGGGATGCTACGCCGGGCACCGGCTGTAGGCTGTGCGGGGGGCGCGAATCAGCCGCGCTTGGGCTTGGGCGAGACGCGCATGTTGATGCGGGCGCGAAACACCGTGTCGCCGGCGGGGTCGGTAACGACGACGTCGACCGGCAGATCATAGGCGCTCGCCGACTCGACGATGGGCGCGGCCGGGGTGGCGACGGCGCGTACCTGGCCGGCTGCCTTCTTGAGGTATTCCACGCTCATGCCGACCGGGATCCAGCGCATCGAGCGCGGGATGCTGACGTCGGTCATGACGCCGCCGGTAAGCTCGGCCAGGTTGCACATGGCGATCGCGTGCACGGTGCCGAGGTGGTTGGTGATCTTGCGGCGATGGCGCATGGTCGCGCTGCAGCGGCCGGGTTCGAGCGATTCGAAGCGCGGCGAGATGCTGGCGAAGTAGGGCGCGTTCCAGCAGATGGCGCGGGAGAACAGCCAGTGGCCGGCCGGCCAACGGGTCATCTTCTTGTACAGGGACAGGACGTCGGTGCTCATGGGCGTTGGCCGTCGTTGAAGGTTGAGTGCGAGGAGTACTTTCGGACCGTCGTCCCCGCGCAGGCGCGGACCCGAGGGCTTTACCGCGACATCGCTCTGAAGTCTCTGGATCCCCGCCTTCGCGGGGATGACGGCAGCGGGCGCGACGCGGGGGGCATTGGACGCCGAGTGTCGGATGCCCGAAACCAAAACGGCGGACCCGAAGGCCCGCCGTTTCGTTCAAGCGTCGTATCGCATGCGTGGTCGCCGGGTCAGGCCGCGGCGCGGGCGTCGCCGTGATCGGCTTCGTGCTTTGCCTTGTAGCCGGCCGAACGCAGCTCGGCGGCGTCGAAGTCGTCGACGCTGATCGCATCGATGGTCATCTCGCGCAGCTCTTCGAGTTGCTTGCGTTCCTCGGCGGTGATCCAGCCTTCGCGCACGCCCTCGTCGAGCTGGCTCGGGAAGTCCAGCGCTTCGATGTCGCTGTTCTTGAGCGCCTTGAGGAACTTGCGCTCGACCGGCTCGGCCAGGATGACCTTCTGCAGATAGCTGTTGATGCGGCCGGCCGGGTTGTTCTCGCAGGGGGTGATGAACAGACCCTCGGCGAGGCGGTCGCGCGCATCGTTCGGCGACATCAGCAAGGACGCGGCGCGGTGGCCGAGGCGGTCGCTCGGCGCCTGGGCGCGGCGGCCCCAGGGGAAGATCAATGCCCACAGCAGCCAGCCGACCGGACGGATCGGGAAGTTGCGCAGGGCGCCAGACAGCGCCAGTTCGATTTTGTGCACGGCGTCGTGGAAGGCCCACGCGAGCAGCGGCTGGTCGCCGGCCGGACGGCCCTGGTCTTCGTAGCGCTTGAGCATACTGCTGGCGATGTAGAGCTGGCTCAGCACGTCGCCGAGGCGGCCCGACAGCGATTCCTTGAACTTGAGCTTGCCGCCGAGCAGCAGCATCGAGGTGTCGGCCATCACCGCCAAGGTCGCCGAATAACGGTTGAGCTTGCGGTAGTAGCGGCGGGTGTAGGCGTCGCCCGGGGCCGCGCCGATGCGCGCCGCGGTCAGGCCGTACCACCAGCTGCGCACCGCGTTGGAGATGGCGAAGCCGATGTGGCCGAACAGGTTCTTGTCGAATTCGCGCAGCCGCTCGGTTTCGTCGGGCAGCATCGCCGCCTTCATTTCCTTGAGCACCCACGGGTGGCACAGGATCGCGCCCTGGCCGAAGATCATCAGCGAGCGCGTCATGATGTTCGCGCCTTCCACCGTGATCATGATCGGCAGGGCCTGCCAGTTGCGGCCGGCGTAATTCTTCGGCCCCAGGATGATGCCCTTGCCGCCGTGGATGTCCATGACGTCCTTGGCGACTTCGCGGGCCATCTCGGTGCAGTGGTACTTGGCGATGGTCGACGGCACCGCCGGGTTTTCGCCGCGCGCGACCGCCGCGGCGGTGGCCTGCGACAGCGCGCTGACCGCGAAGGCGTGGCCGGCGATGCGCGCCAACGCTTCCTCGACGCCTTCGAAGCGCCCGATCGACAAGCCGAACTGCTTGCGGATGCGGGCGTAGGCGCCGGTGACGATGGCGCCCATCTTGGCGCCGCCGCTGCCCGAGGAGGGCAGGGTGATCGAACGGCCGATCGAGAGGCATTCGACCAACATCTGCCAGCCCTTGCCGGCGTAGGCTTCACCGCCGATGAGCTGGCTCAGCGGAATGAAGACGTCCTTGCCGCGGATCGGACCGTTCTGGAAGGTGCAGTTGAGCGGGAAGTGGCGACGGCCGACTTCGACGCCGGCGGTATCGCGCGGCAGCAGCGCCAGGGTGATGCCGATGTCGCGCTTGTCGCCGATCAGGCCGTCCGGGTCGTACATGCGGAAGGCCAGGCCAATCAGGGTCGCGACCGGGGCCAGGGTGATATAGCGCTTGTCGAAGGTCAGCTTGACGCCGACCACGCGCGCGCCGTTCCAGTCGCCCATGGTGACGATGCCGAAGTCCGGGATCGAGGTCGCGTCCGAGCCGGCCCAGGGACCGGTCAGGCCGAAGCAGGGGACCTCGCGGCCGTCGGCGAGGCGCGGCAGGTAGTGATCTTTCTGTTCCTGGGTGCCGTAGTGCATCAGCAACTCGGCCGGGCCGAGCGAGTTCGGCACGCCGACGGTCGAGCTGACCACGCTGGAGACCGACGCGAGCTTCTGGATCACCTTGTGGTTGGCCAGCGCGGTGAAGCCCAGGCCGCCGTATTCCTTCGGGATGTTGAGGCCGAAGAACTTGTTCTTCTTGATGTAGCCCCACAGCTCCGGCGACAGATCGGCATCGACGTGGGTGATCTGCCAATCGTTGGTCATCTTGCACAGCTCTTCGACCGGACCGTCGAGGAAGGCTTGTTCCTCGGCGCTCAGCACCGGCTTGGGCTGCGACAGCAACTGCTGCCAGTCGGGCTTGCCCGAGAACAGCTCGCCTTCGAACCCGACTGTGCCGGCTTCGAGCGCGGTGCGTTCGGTTTCCGACAGCGGCGGCAGGATCTTGGTGTAGAAGCCGAGCAGCGGCTTGGTGATCAGCGGCAGGCGGATCGCCGGCACCAGCAGCGGCACCGCGATCAGCGCGACCAGGGCCGCGGCGAGGATGGTCGCGACCGGGTTGGCGCCCAGCAGATAACAGCCCACCAGCACCGTCGCGGTCAGCGCGGCCCAGACCGGCAGGCGCAGGCGGTGATAGGCGGCGATGGCGCCGACCAGAAGGAAGGCAAGGAAGGGGATCGCGATACTCATGGCGGCGCTCCGGAGGATGCGGCTAAGACTCAAGCTAATGGGACACGTGTGACGTCAATGCGGAAACGATGCTCCAAACCGGCAGACCATCGGCATTCAAACGCTGGCATCAAACGCTTAACATACGGCCGAGTATGGAATCGCCGTTTCGAGCTGTCAACCGAGGAGCCGGATTCGGGATTGGGATTCGGGAACAGGCGGCGTACCTGGCGGCAGAGTCGATTTCTTGCGCGGCAAATCCGGGCTCTTGCTGTACCGATCCCGAATCCCGAATACCCAAGCCGGTCGCTTTTTGCTGCACTGCGTACTGTTCCCGACCGTGGCGTATGGTTAAACTTGTCATCCATGAACCAGCCTGTCTCGAACAAGTCCGAGCCGAAGCTCGACACCCCGCCCGCCGTCCCGGCCGCCGACGCCAAGCCGGAGGCCAAGCCCGAGCGCAGCGGCCGCCTCAGTGCCGACGACTGGGCCCAGGCGGCCCTCGACCTGATCGCCGAACAAGGCGTCGCGGCGGTGGCGGTCGAACCGCTCGCGCGCCGGCTCGGCGTCACCAAGGGCAGCTTCTACTGGCACTTCCCTTCGCGCGATGCCTTGCTCGTCGCCGCGCTGGAGCGTTGGGAAAAAGTCGAGCAGGAAACCGTGTTCGGCCAGCTCGAGCCGATCCCCGATCCGCGCCAGCGCCTGCGTTCGCTGTTCCACCTCGTCGCCCACGAGGTCAAGTCGCACATCATCTATTCCGAGTTGCTCAAGGCGCTGGACCATCCCGCCGTGCAGCCGGTGATCGGGCGCGTCTCCGAACGCCGCCTCGATTACCTCACCGCGTCCTTCCGCCAGGCCGGCCTCAGCCGCACCGATGCCCAGCATCGCGCGCGCCTGCTCTACGCCGCCTATGTCGGCTTCCTGCAACTGAACCTGCAGTTGCACCAGACCCGTATGCAACACGACGAATTCGAGGCCTATGTCGAGCACATGATGGCCACGCTGATTCCTTCGTCATGAGCCTTGTTTCCACTTGATTCGCTTTTTTTCCCGTTCCCCCGGCTGGAGAGCAATGCCGTGAATGCCAATTTGAAAGACGCCGCCCCCGCGACTGCCGTGCCGGGGAGCGCGGGCAGCCTGCTGGTCGCACTCAACGAATGGGTCGCGCAAGTCGCCGCGCTGACCCGTCCCGACAAGATCCACTGGTGCGACGGCAGCGATGCCGAATACGACGCCCTGGTCGCGCAGATGCTGGCCGACGGCACCCTCGAAACGCTGAACCAGGACACGCACCCGGGCAGCTATCTGCACCGCTCGCATCCCGACGACGTGGCCCGGGTCGAGCACCTGACCTTCGTCTGCACCAACGATCGCGAAGACGCCGGCCCGAACAACCACTGGATGGCGCCGGCGCAGGCGCACGCCAAGATGGACGCGCTGTTCGACGGCTGCATGCGCGGCCGCACCCTGTACGTGATTCCGTACTGCATGGGCCCGATCGACTCGCCGCTGGCGCGTTGCGGCGTGGAAATCACCGACTCGCCGTACGTGGTCGCCAATATGCGCGTGATGACGCGCATGGGCGCACAGGCGCTGGCGCGCATCGAGCGCGAAGGCAGCTTCGTGCGCGGCCTGCACTCGATCGGCGAGCTCGATCCCGAGCGCCGTTTCATCATGCATTTCCCCGACGAGCTGGCGATCAAGTCGTTCGGCTCGGGCTACGGCGGCAACGCCCTGCTCGGCAAGAAGTGCCACGCGCTGCGCATCGCTTCGCACCAGGCCCGCAACGAAGGCTGGCTCGCCGAGCACATGCTGATCGTCGGTATCGAGAACCCGCTCGGCGAGACCCACTACGTCGCCGCCGCGTTCCCGTCGGCCTGCGGCAAGACCAACCTGGCCATGCTGATTCCGCCGGAAGGCTACCGGCATGCCGGCTGGAAGGTGTGGACGGTCGGCGACGACATCTGCTGGATGCGCCCGGGCGCCGACGGCCGCTTGTACGCGATCAATCCCGAAGCCGGTTACTTCGGCGTCGCGCCGGGCACCTCAGCCAAGTCGAACCCGAACGCGCTCAAGTCGATCCAGAGCAACACCATCTTCACCAACGTCGGCGTGACCGCCGACGGCCAGCCGTGGTGGGAAGGCCTGGACGACGGGCAGACCCCGGTCACCGACTGGCGCGGCAACGCCTACGATGCCGCCAAGGGCCCGGCCGCGCATCCGAACGCCCGCTTCACCGTGTCGGCCAAGCAGTGCCCGAGCTACTCCCCGGAAGCGGAGAACCCCGCCGGCGTGCCGATCTCGGCGATCGTGTTCGGCGGCCGCCGCGCCTCGCTGGTGCCGCTGGTGTTCGAGGCGCGCGACTGGACCCACGGCGTGCTGGTCGGCGCCGCGATGGGCTCGGAAACCACCGCCGCCGCGACCGGCGCGGTCGGCGTGATGCGCCGCGATCCGATGGCGATGAAGCCGTTCTGCGGCTACAACTTCGCCGACTACTTCAGCCACTGGCTGTCGTTCGACCGCGACGGCGCGCAGCTGCCGAAGGTCTTCCACGTCAACTGGTTCCGCAAGGGCGACGACGGCAAGTTCCTGTGGCCGGGCTTCGGCGACAACCTGCGCGTGATCGAGTGGATGATCGGCCGGGTCAAGGGCGAAGCCGGCGCCACCGAAACGCCGATCGGCTACCTGCCGGATGCGCAGGATCTCAACCTGTCCGGGGTGAACCTCAGCGACGAGGCCTATGCCAAGTTGTTCGGCTTCGACCATGCCGGTTGGACCGCCGAGTTCGACAGCATCGGCGAGTACCTGCGCGAATACGGCCCGCGCATGCCGCAGGCCCTGCACGACGAGCAGCAGCGGATCGCGGCGGTGCTCAAGGGCTGAGGCTGTCGCTTCTTAGGAACGAGTGGAGAGGAACGAGTAACGAGTGGGCCGCGGTCCGGCCTGCTCGGGGCTCGTTCCTCTTTCGTTTTCGGGCCTTCAGCCGCCGGCAGACTTCCGCCGGGCCAGGGGAGGGGCGGGGCGCTCCGTTTCCTCTTTCGTCTCCGGCCCAGCCGCCGGCGACCTCCGCCGGGCCAGGAGAGGGGCCGGTCGCGCCACCTCTCGTTCCTCGGTCCTGATCTCTAGTTCCTGCCTCATATCGGCTTCTCCTCCGGCGGGCTGCCGCCGGGCGAGGGAGCGGGCCGGACGCGACCCCTCTCGTTCCTCTCGACTCTTCCCGATCCACCGCCTGCCCTTAAACCCTGAGCCCCGACCCCGCATCGGACTCAGTATGCTGACCGCCGTGAACGACCACATGCCAGACACCGCAGCCCCGATCGAAGTCGACGACGACCGGGCCTTGGTCGCCGCCGCCGCGGCCGGCGGCGTCGCCGCCTTCGAAGCGCTGTACCGCCGCCACGCCGGCCGGGTCCACGGTGTGATCGCCCGGCTGGTCGGTTACCACGGCGCCCGCGCCGAGGACCTCACCCAGGAAGCCTTCGTCCGCGCCTGGCAGGCGCTGCCGAACTTCCGCTTCGAATCGGCGTTCGGCACCTGGCTGCACCGGCTGGCGGTCAACACCGCCCTGATGGAGCTGCGCGGACGGCGTAGCCGGCCGTTCGAGGACAGCGACGAGGAGGCGTTCGAGCTGATCGGCAGCGCGGACTCGGCCGGCCATGTGATGGCCTTGTCGATGGATCTCGAGCGCGCCGTCGCTACCCTGCCGCCCCGCGCCCGGGCCGTGCTGGTGCTGTACGACGTCGAAGGCTGGAAGCATGAGGAGATCGCCGCCGAACTCGGCATGGCGGTCGGCAGTTCCAAAGCACAGTTGCATCGCGCCCGCAGTCTGCTGCGGACGCGCCTTGGAGAGCAGGCATGAGCGACCACAACCGAATCCCCGAAGCGAACACCCCGGAAGGCGAGCTGCCCGACGCCTTGCGCTGGCAGTTGCGTGCGCTGCGCCGGGATGCGCCGCCGACCCGTGATCTGTGGCCCGCCATCGCCGCGCGTCTGGGCGAGCAGGCACCGGCGGTCGCCGCGCAAACGCCGGCCGCCCCCGACGGGATGCAAGCCGGCGCGCCGGTGACCGCGCTGCGCCCGCGCGAACGGACCCGCCACCGTTGGATGGCGCCGCTCGCGCTGGCGGCCAGTGTTGCGGCATTGGCGATCGGCATCGCCGGGCAGTACCGCGCCGAGCCCGAGTCGTCGCCGTCGGTCGCCGCTCAGCCCAGCGCGCCTGCGAGCCTGATGCAACGCGAAGCCGACGGCATGACCCGGCAGTACCAGGCGGCGATCCGCGAGATCGGCCCGGCCACCGAGCGGGCGAAGGCGATGCAGCCGGCGTTCGACGAACTCGACCGCAACGCCGCGCTGATCCTCGATGCGCTCGCCCATGACCCCGATTCGCGGCTGTTGCTCGAGCAACTGCGCCGCACCTATGCCCGTCGCCTCGCGCTCGCACAGCGCGTGGTCTACACCTGATCCACGGAGGACGCCACGATGACCACCGCTCACCCCCAGTACCGCAGCGCTCTCCGCAATCGCCGCCATGCCGTTCCCGTATTCGGCCTGTTGGCATGGGCGCTGGTCGCGGCGTTGCCGGCCTGCGCCGCGACGCCGATCAACCAGACCCGTCCGCTCAACCCCTTGGGCAGCATCGAGATCGACAACGTCAAAGGCCTGATCCAGGTCCGCGCCTGGGATCGCTCCGAGGTCAAGATCGAAGGCAGCCTCGGGGAAGGCGTCGAGAAGCTCGAGATCGAAGGCGACCGCGAGCACCTGTCGATCAAGGTCCGCTATCCCAACCGCGGCAGCGGCATGGGCTTTCTGGTGGGCGGCGACAACAGCGAACCGACCGAGCTGCGCCTGATGGTGCCGCTGCAGGCCAAGCTCGAGATCGATGCGGTCTCGGCCACCGTCGACGTCAACGGCGTCGCACCGCGCGATCTCAGTATCGACAGCGTCAGCGGCGACGTGATCGTCGCCGCGGCCCCGCGCGAGGCCGAGATCGAAAGCGTCAGCGGCGACCTGCGTCTGACCCTCAACAGTCCGAAGGTCTCGGCCCAGACGGTCAGCGGCGACCTCAACCTGCGCGGCCGGCTCAACGGCGAGGTCGACATCGAGACGGTGTCGGGCAGGGTCGATGTGACCACCCGCGAGTCGCGGCTGACCAAGCTGTCGGGCAATTCGGTGTCCGGCGACCTGCGCGTGGCTGGCGCCCTGGCCGACGGCGGCGAGATTTCGCTGGAAACGGTCAGCGGCGACGTCCGCCTGTCGCTGCCGCGCGCGCTGTCGGCGAGCGTGCGCGGACAGAGTTTCAGCGGCGACCTCAGCGCGCCGGACGTGCAGATCGTCCGGCCGAAGCACGGCCCGGGTTCGAGCTTCGAGCACCGCTACGGCAACGGCAGTGGGTCGATCAAGATCGAGACGTTCTCCGGCGACGCGGCCCTGGAGCTGAACTGATTACCGCTGGCGCGCGGGGGGGCTCCGGAATCGCCTGTCCCGGCGCGCAGGCCGCAACCGCAGCCGCTCTGGGCGGCGCAACGCCGCCGGTGTATGTTCCTCGCCTAGGCGCGCCCGGCGCGCCATCGAAGCAGCGCCGATCGCGCCTCGAGCGCTATCGCAGTTCCGTCCGGCGAGGGAAGCGGTCTTGAACGAACAGGTCAATCAACTGGTCCAGGCCGCCGGCCTGGCCTCGCGCGCAGGCCGTTGGCAGGAGGCCGAAGCGCTGTGGAGCCAAGTGCGCACCCTCGCGCCGCAGCATCCGCAGGCGCTGTACAGCCTCGGCATCCATGCCCTGCAGCGCGGCGATACCCGCGGCGCGGTCGAGCTGCTGCAGTCCGCGCATCGCGCTGCGCCGAACGACCCGATGATCCTGCTCTCGATCGGCATGGTCCAGCGCGAACGCGGCGATGCTGCCGCCGAGTGGGAGGCGATCAGCGCCGCGCTCGTGGCCGATCCGTATTTCCTGGCCGGGCTGCTGGCCAAGGCGGCGTTTCTCGAACGCACCGGCAAGGCGCGGGCGGCGGCCCAGGCCTATCGCAACGCGCTGACCGTCGCGCCGCCGGAGCCGCATTGGCCGGACATGCTGAAGACCCAGTTGCTCCACGCCAAGAGCAAAGTCCAGCAACATTCCGACGAGTTCAGCGAATTTCTCGCCCACCGCGTCGGCGGCCCGCGCGCCGCGCTCGAGGCCGGCGTGCTCGGCCGCTGGGACGAGGCCGCCTCGATCATGGTCGGGCGCAGCAAGCCGTATCACTCCGACTGCAACCAACTGTGCGTGCCGCGGCTGCCGGCGATCCCGTTCCACGAGCGCACCCAGTTCCCCTGGGTGCCCGAACTGGAAGCGCGCACCTACGAGATCCAGCGCGAAATGCGCGAGGTGCTGCGCAACGAGCAGGCCGAGTTCACGCCCTACATCGAGTACCAGCCCGGCGACCCGGTCAACCAGTGGCAGGAGCTCAACCATTCGCGGCGCTGGAGCACCTACAAATTGTGGAGCTACGCGCAGCCTGTGCACGAACACCTGGCGTTGTGCCCGCAGACCCGCGCCGCGCTGGAAGCGGTGGAGATGGCCCAGATCGCCGATGTTTGCCCGAACGCGATGTTCTCGGCGCTGGCGCCGCACACCCATATCCCTCCGCACCACGGCGAGACCAACGCGCGCCTGGTCGTGCACCTGCCGTTGATCGTGCCCGAGCGCTGCAGTTACCGGGTCGGTTTCGAGCGGCGCGAATGGAAGGTCGGCGAAGTGCTGATCTTCGACGACTCGATCGAACACGAAGCGCGCAACGACAGCGACGAACTGCGCGTGGTGCTGATCTTCGACGTGTGGAACCCGTTGCTGTCGCTTGCCGAACGCGACATGGTCGACGCGATGATGCGCGCGCACCGCGATTTTCTGGCGGGTTGAGGGGCGCCGCCGCGGGGTAGGGCGTTGGCGGGCGTTGTAGGTTCCGGCTGGGCCGCTGTTCCAGCCCAGGCCTAACATAGCCCGCAATTCCTAGTTCTAGCTTCAGTTCCGACCCCGACCCCGACCCCGACCCTGATCCTGGCCTTGGCCTTGGCCTTGGTGGTAGTCGTTGCTGTGCGTAGCCAGGCATTCGCGAAGGCAATAGAAGACCCGGAGGGCGGCGCGCAGGGATGCGCGCCGTTTTTCATCGGGACAGGGAGGTCCCGTATGAAAAATCCCCGCGCCGGCATCGATCGTGCGGGCCCTTGATTCAAAACAAAGCACTTTTCTTTGGTTACCTTTCTTTTGTTGCTTTAGACAAAAGAAAGTAACCCGCCGCTTTAGTGGCGGAAGCTTTGGTTTTGATCTTGATCTTTGATCATCGTTCGATGAACGATGCGCCGCGAGACCGTAACGACGCGGTCGCGGCTTGCGCCGCTCCTACCCTGGCGAGAGTTCGCCGCTTCGATGGACGACATCCGCCCTGGCACCTCTGCGCGTCCCGTGGTCGCGGCTCACGCCGCTCCTACAGGGATGGTCTCGCCGCATCTGATTCCCCATGCCGGCTTTAGTCTTGGCCGCTGTTGCTGTGCGTAGCCAGGCATTCGCGAAGGCAATAGAGGACCCGGAGGGCGGCGCGCAGGGATGCGCGCCGTTTTTCATCGGGACAGGGAGGTCCCGTATGAAAAATCCCCGCGTCTGCATGGATCGTGCGGGCCCTTGATTCAAAGAAAAGCACTTTTCTTTGGTTAGCTTTCTTTTGTTGCTTCAGACAAAAGAAAGTAACCCGCCGCTTTAGTGGCGGAAGCTTTGGTTTTGATCTTGATCTTTGATCATCGTTCGATGAACGATGCGCCGCGAGACCGTAACGACGCGGTCGCGGCTTGCGCCGCTCCTACCCTGGCGAGAGTTCGCCGCTTCGATGGACGACATCCGCCCTGGCACCTCTGCGCGTCCCGTGGTCGCGGCTCACGCCGCTCCTACAGGGATGGTCTCGCCGCATCTGATTCCCCATGCCGGCTTTAGTCTTGGCCGCTGTTGCTGTGCGTAGCCAGGCATTAGCGAAGGCAATAGAGGACCCGGAGGGCGGCGCGCAGGGATGCGCGCCGTTTTTCATCGGGACAGGGAGGTCCCGTATGAAAAATCCCCGCGTCTGCATGGATCGTGCGGGCCCTTGATTCAAAGAAAAGCACTTTTCTTTGGTTACCTTTCTTTTGTTGCTTTAGACAAAAGAAAGTAACCCGCCGCTTTAGTGGCGGAAGCTTTGGTTTTGATCTTGATCTTTGATCATCGTTCGATGAACGATGCGCCGCGAGACCGTAACGACGCGGTCGCGGCTTGCGCCGCTCCTACCCTGGCGAGAGTTCGCCGCTTCGATGGACGACATCCGCCCTGGCACCTCTGCGCGTCCCGTGGTCGCGGCTCACGCCGCTCCTACAGAGGGGGCGTGTAACGCCGTGTTGCGAGTCCATCCCCTGTAGGAGCGGCGTAAGCCGCGACCGCGACCCATCAATCTCGCGCCGATGCCGACGGCAGCCGGTCAGGGTAGGAGCGACGCAAGTCGCGACCGCGTCCTGTCGTGCGCCGGCGCGTCCGGCCGTCGGACAGAGGGGGTACATCAAGCGCAAAACTCCCGTCCGCTGACGCGGTCGGATTACGGCAGGGATCGGGCCAGACAGGCCCAGACGACGCCAGAACCCATCCCCGCCGTTTCCGGCCGCCCACAAAAAAAGGCGGGCCGAAGCCCGCCTCAATTCGACTCGGATGATGCTTTTTATTAGAAGCGCATCGTCAGGCCCAGGGTGTAGTAGCGACCCAGGGTGTCGTAGTACTGCGGGAACGTGTTGCCGCTGTTGAAGCCGGTGCTGCCGATGTTGCTGCCCACGACCGGCGGCTTCTTGTCGGCGACGTTGTTGACGGTGAAGTTGATGCGAGCGTTCCACGGCAGTTCATACGCCATGGTCAGATCGAAGTAGTCGTACGAATCGATCGAGGTGTAGTCCGGGAACCACTCGATCGGACCCGGTTCGACGTCGACCGCGCTCAGGTGACGCCAGTTGAAGCCGAGCTCGAAGTCCTTGATCGACCACACCGCGCGGAAGTTCGACTTGTAGTCGTACACGATGCCGGCGATGACGTTGCACGACACGCCGTAGACGCCGACGCAGTCGTGCTTGCCGACCTGCGGATCGCCCTGATAGTCGTAAGTGTCGGTCTTGGTCAGGTCGAGCGCGAAGTCCAGGCGGCCCCACTCGTTGCTCAGCGGGATGCCGTAGCGAACGCCCAGGTCCCAGCCGTCGGTGGTGATGCGGCCCTTGTTCGAGCGGTTGAGGAAGGGACCGCGCGCTTCGCCGTTGAGCGAACCGTCGACCGCTTCGCGCGCGCCGATCATCAGCTGGCACATCGGGTGGGTGATGCTGAGGGTCGGGTTGAACTGACGGTCGTAGCAACCGAACAGCGCATCGCCGAGCACCGGACGGGTGATCGCGTCCTTGATGTCGATCTTCCAGTAGTCCAGGGTGATCGCCAGCTCTTCCATCGGCTGCCACACCAGGCCCAGGGTCTGGGTGTCGGCCTTTTCCGGGCCGAGGATCGGGTTGCCGCCGACGAAAGCGTTGGCCTGACCCGCGCTCGGGCCGTCGACGCCGCCCTGGCTGTCGAGGATCGCCTGCGGCACGCCGGTCGCGACGCACAGCGCGGCCACCGAACCGGTCACGCCGCCGTTGAGCGCCAGCTGCGAGGCTTCGCAGGGATCTACCGCGGTGTTGTCCAGGCCGGTGACGACCGGCTGGAACAGCTCGTTGATGTTCGGGGCGCGGGTCGCGCGCTGGAACATGCCGCGGAAGCGCAGCGTTTCGATCGGCGCCCATTCCAGGCCGTACTTGTAGCTGCCGTAGTCGGTGTCGGTCTGACCCGACTTGAACTCGGTGTGGCGGTAGCCGGCCTCGAAGTTCAAGGCATACGCGCCGGTCTTGCCGCTGATCAGCGGCACGATCGTTTCGAAGTAAGCCTCACGCAGCTTCAGGCTGCCCTCGACGTCGGGGTTGGCGCCGCCCGAACCCTGCACTTCTTCCGGATCGCGCGAAGCCGCATCGGCGCGGTTCAGCGCGGTCATCTTGCGGCCTTCCAGGCCGAACGCCATACCGATCGGGTAATCGGCCCACGGGCTCTTGAAGTTGTCGCCCAGGTCGCCGTTGACCGAACCGGACCAGACTTCCTGTTCGACGCGCTGGGTGGCGAAGGTCAGCACTTCGAGGAACTTCTTCGAGTCGGTGCTGATCGTGCCTTCCGCGCCCCACAGGTTCAGCGGGATGCAGCCGTTGGTCGGGTCGACGCAGTTGACGCCGTCGGTCGACAGCAAGGCCTGCTGGGTGCGGGCCTTGGACAGGAAGCCGGCCGAGACGGTCAGCTGATCGGCCTCGCCGTGCGACCAGTAGGCGTCGTAGCGCCAGTTGTCGGTGATGTTGCCGCGCAGGCCCAGGGTGGCCTGGAAGACCTTGTTCTGGAAGTCGGTCGAGCGGGTGCCGAGCTCGGTGGTACGACGGTTCAAGGTGGTGTTGACCGTGGTCGGGCTGCCGACCACGCAGTTGGCCGCCGGCACGCCGAACTGGGTGCAGATTTGCTGGCGGGCCGGCTCGGGGATCAGCGGGTTGCCGATGCCCAGGTCGAAGCGGCCGCCGAACAGGCCGCCCGGGGCGATCTGCGAGAACACGTTCGAACGCGTGTAGAGCAGCTGGGTGTAAGCCTCGGCGTGCTCGTTGATTTCGTAGCGGCCCAGTGCGGTGGCCTGCCAGCGGTCCAGCGCGGTCTGGTTGAAGTTGAACGGGTTGTAGTTGAACGGGGTGACGATGCCGTCGAAGCGGCCGGTGGCCGGATTGATCTGGCCGAGCGGGCCGACGCGGGTCGGGATCGAGGTGCCCGAACCGCCGGCTTCGCCGCTGGTCGAGTCGAGGTTGAACTCGGAGAAGCCGCGCGAGCCCTGCAGCAGCGGATCGTTGTCGGTCTTGCCCAGGCTCAGCACGAAATTGCCGCGGCCGTCGTCCAGGTTCATGCCCAGGGTGACGGTGGTGTTGCGGCGGTCGCCGTCCTGCTTGCTCGACTGGCCGTAGCTGGTGTTGACCTCGACGCCTTCGAAATTGCGCTTGAGGACGAAGTTGACCACGCCCGAGACGGCGTCGGCGCCGTACACGGCCGATGCGCCGCCGGTGACCAGGTCGACGCTGTCGATCAGCGCGACCGGGATGACGTTGGTGTCGACCACGCCGAACAGGTTGAACGGAACGACGCGACGGCCGTCCATCAGCACCACGGTGCGATTGTCGCCGAGGCCGCGCAGGTTGATCGTGGCGCCGCCGTTGGCGCCGTTGTTGGTGCCGGGGCCGATGGCCGGCACGGCGCCGGGCAGGACCTTGAGGAAGTCTTCGGCGGTGACCGGCTGGTTGCGGTCGATTTCTTCGCGATCGACGGTCATGACCGGGCTGTTGGTGGTCAGGCCGGGAATCGAAATGCGGCTACCGGTGACCTGGATGCGATCCAGGGTGGTGGCGTCTTCGGCGGGCGCGGCGGCGGGTGCCGCAGCGTCCTGGGCGGAGGCGAGGCCGGTACCGGCCAGGCTGGTCGCGCCCACGCACAACGCGAATACGATCGCGTCGCGCAGTTTGGTGGTCTTCAGGGTCATCTCTCTCTCCAAGTCTGTCCTGAACGAACGGGTCCCAAGCAAAGGGGCTGGCCAAACGGCGCATATTTAAAGGCCTAAATTGGCAAAGCCGGCCCGATAGTAGACGCCTTGGCCGAGTAATTAAAGTGTTGTTAAGTGCTTTTTTGTCGCAAAGGCCGCTGCGACACGGGTTTTCGGCCGCGCAAAAGAAAACGGCCTCCCGAAGGAGGCCGTTCCGGTGTTGCGGCAACGCGTGTTGCTTAGAAGCGCTGCTGGTACTTCATGTACACGAAGCGACCGATGTCGAACTGGCCCTGGTAGGACACGTTCGCGCTCGGCTGGCTGTACACGGTCGGGCCGACGTGATCGAACACGTTGTTGGCGCCCAGCGCGACAGTCGCATTCCACGGGGTCGCGAAGCGGACTTCGAGGTCGTGGAAGGTGTTGGAGCCCAGCTTGTTGGTCGGACGGGTCTGAGCCGGGTTGGCGGCGCGGAAGGTCGGGTTGTCGCACTCGCTCGGGAAGAGCGTGGCCGACAAGCAGGTTTCCTTCATCGAGGAGTAGTAGCGAGCACCCCAGGTTGCGCTGACCGGACCCTTCTCCCAGCTCAGGCTGGCGTTCGAACGGACACGGAACGTGCCGATGAAGCCCGGCGACGTCGCGTAGCCGACCAGCTGCTGCGGCAGGGTGGTCGGGTTGGTGTCGGTCTTGATCTCATCCTGGACGGTGTAGGTCGTCTGCCAGTTCAGGTTGAAGTTGCCGACCTGCGTGGGCAGGCGGTAATTCAACTCGAAGTCGTAGCCTTCGGTCTCGCGGTAGCCGGCGTTGATGCTGGTGAAGTTCAGGCTGTTGACGTAGCCCAGGACCGGATCGCGGGTGAAGCCGGCGCAACGCGCAGCGTCGTTCTGCAGGTAGCAGTCGTTGAGCATCTGCGTCGGCGTGTCGGCGACGATGGTGTCTTCGATCTTGATGGTCCACCAGTCGAGGCTGACGTTCAGGCCTTCGACGAAGCCCGGGCTCCAGACCAGACCCAGGGTCTTCGACTCCGAGGTTTCCGGAATCAGGTTCGGGTTCGAACCGGAGAAGAACGCCACCGGCGTCTGCGCATTGGTGCCGGTCGCCGGGACGAAGCCCTGCTGCAGCTGACGGAAAGCCGCCGCATTGACGATGTCGGCCGAGCAACGCGCGTTGCCGCGAGCGGCACCGAAGGTCGTGTCGCAGGGATCGGTGAAGAACGAGAAGGTCTGCGAGCCGCCACCGTACAGATCGTTGATGGTCGGAGCGCGGAAGCCTTCAGCCCAGGTGCCGCGGACCAGCAACGAGTCGATCGGCTTCCACTTGAAGCCGAACTTGTTGTTGACCGTGTCGCCGAAGGTGTCGTAGTCCGAATAACGGCTGGCGACGCTGAAGCTCAGTTCCTTGGCGCCCGGCAGATCGGCGAGCAGCGGGATCGCGAGCTCGACGAAGAACTCGTCGACCTTGTACGAACCCTGGGTCGGACCGCCGGCGAGGGTGGTCGAGTTGCCGGTCACGGCCTGCGCGTCGGGGATGAAGCGACCTTCTTCCTTGCGGTGTTCATAGCCGACCGCGAAGCCCATGTCGCCGCCCGGCAGGGCGAACAACGAGCCGGCGAGGTTGGCGCTGTACACGCTGGTTTCGGTCTCGCCGCTGGAGTTCAGGCGCTGGAACAGGAAGTCCTGCAGGGCCTGGTTGCCGGTGAGACCGCCGTCGCCGGTGCGGCCGAACGGGATGTACGGATTCCACGGCACGCACTGGGTCAGCGGGATCGGGCTGGCGGCCGTGCCGCACTGGACCACGCCATTGGCGTTGAGGAACGACGGGCCCACCGCTTGCTTGGTGCGCTCGATGTTCAGGTTGCCGTAGTTTTCCTGGGTGACCTTGTTGTTGTTGTACAGGTAGCCCACGTCCCAATCGAAGGTGCGCTCGCCCAGATCGAAGTTGCCTTCGAGGCCGGCGGCGAAACGCCAGGTGGTCGAGGTGGGCTTGTCGGTGCGCGGCACTTCCCAGGTACGACGCCAGAAGTTCACGTCCTGCGGGGTGGCGAAGCCGTGGTGGGAGCCGACCGGGTTGTAGTAGCTGTCGCGCGACATGCGGAAGCCGCCCGGGACGGGACCGGCCGACGCGCTCTGGAACGGATAGCCGGCGACCTGACGCTCGGCATCGCGCGACGAGTACAGGATGTCGCTGCGGAAGCGCAGCTTGTCGTTGATGTCGAACACGCCGTTGACGAACAGCGAGCGGCTTTCCAACGGCGTACGCAGGTGCGTCTGCAGGTTGGTGTTGCTCTTGTCGATCGTCGAACCGTTCGGATCGGCAGCGGTGCCGCCGGTGTTCGCGTTCTGCGCGTGGTAGTTGGCGATGTTGCGGTAGTCGGCGCCGGCGTTGAGCACGCGGTTGCCGCCGAGCGCGGCCGGCAGGTTGATCACGCCCCATTGGCTGACCGTGGTCCAGCCGCGGGTCGGATGCATCGGGCCCTGCGGATAAGCCGAGAATTCGCGGTCGCCCGAGAACACGGCTTCTTCCTTGCGGTATTCGACGGCGGCGGTCAGCGAACCGCGGTCGCCGGTGAAACCGAGGACGAAGTCGGCGCGGGTGGTTTCGCCGTCGCCCTCGCTGTACTGGCCGTAGTAGGCGTTGGCGGTGGCGCCTTCGAAGTTGGTGCGGGTGATGATGTTGACCACGCCGGCGATGGCGTCGGAGCCGTAGATCGACGAGGCGCCGTCCTTCAGCACTTCGATGCGCTCGACCGCAGCGGTCGGGATCAGCGAGACGTCCTGCAGACCGCTGGTGCTGATGCCCAGGCGCTTGCCGTTGACCAGGATCAGGGTGCGGGTGGCGCCGAGGTTACGCATGCTGATGAACTGGCCGCCGACGTTTTCGCCGGCCGACAGCGGCATCGCGCGGCTGATCGCCGGTGCGCCGACTGCAGAGATGTTCTGCAGGATTTCGGCGACCGACTGGAAGCCTTGCTTTTCGATATCCGCGCGGGTGATCGACAGAACCGGCTGAGCGGTTTCGAGATCGACCTGACGGATGCGCGAACCGGTGACCTCGATGCGATCGAGGGTGGTCGCTTCCTTCTGGGCGGGGGCGCTCGCGTCCTGCGCGCCGGCGGCACCTGCGAGGGCCGTCGAGCCCACTGCGAGCGCGAAGGTGATCGCGTCGCGGAGCTTGGTGGTTTTAAAAGTCATTCTCTCTCTCCGAATCGGTCTGGTGTACCCGTGTATCCCGCCGGAGGAGTCAAATCAGACGCCAAGGCCGGCAAGGTTCGCCGATCCTAACCGCGCCTTCGGAAAAATTAAAGTGTCGTTAAGCGTCTATTTGTGACGTATGCGGCGCGAGGGCTGTGAGCCAGTCTCCACCGTACTTTCGCGTATTTTTTCTGGGAACGGCCGTCACGTCGGCTAATGTGCCTATTCAGCTAGCTGAGCGGCCGGCTGAGGTGGGGCAGAGGCCGAGCGCCGGGCGCGGCCAGGAGCGAGGCCGATGCCGATAAATCGAGGCCCGGCGCTCGAAAAGCCGATCACGGGCAATCGATTGTGTTGCCCCGGGCGCGCAAACGGCGTCGGCCGCATAGCCGGAACGCAGCCGATGCGCAGCATATTGCGAGCTTCGCAGCCGTCATGGCCGGGCGCTTGAGGCGTTTGAGAGGTAAGGCCGCGAGGCATCGCCCCGGGTGGATCGCGCGTCCCGGGCCGAAACCCGATCAGAGATCCTGCTCGTAACGGACGTAGGGCACGGTGCCTTCGTCCTTTTCGCCGTTGCCGGGGGCGAACGGATTCTTGCCGCGCGTAACGACGTTTTCGGCGCCGACGGTGAGCTGGCCGCTCCACGGCGTGCGCCAGGTCAGGCCGACGCCAAGGCCTTCCCATTGGCCAGGGCCGGGGGTGTCGACGACGCGGCCGATGATGTTGGCGCCGAAGTTGCCGATGCCGGCACCGAGGGTCAGGCTCTTGCTGCTCCAGCGATCGGCGAGGCCCGGCATTTCGCCGGCCGGGATCAGGCGCGCGCGCGCGCGGGTGCCGCCGATCGAGACCATCGCATAACCGCTGCCGATGTCTTTCTGGCCGTAAACGGTCAGGGTGTTCTGTTCGACCCGGCTGGGTCGGCTGTTCGGGCTCAGCCAAGCCGGCATGGTGTCGCGGCCGGTACCGACGGAGACGCCGACGCGTCCACCAGGACGGCTGATGCTGGCACCGGCGGTCACTTGGCGACTGTCGTTGCGCGCATCGTCGTCGAGGCTGGCGAGCAGGCAGTGATTGGCGAGGTTGCCGACCACGCCGGCCAGGCCGGTCTTGCGATCGCAGACCAGGCCGAGGCCGTCGCCGGCTTCCAGGCCGAGCGTCGCATCGAAGATGTTGCTGCCGGCTTTCCAGCGTGCGCCGGCTACCTGATTGCTCGCGGGCTCCAACTGCAGCAGGTATTCCAGCTTGCCGTTGTTCTGGTTCCAGACCGGCAGATAAGTGGGCTCCGCACGCTTGCCCGGCAGCGCCTGCGCATGCGCGCCCGCAGCCACGCCAAAGGCGAGCGACAGGACGAGCGGCAATTGGCGCAGGTGCTTGAGCATGGATTCTTTAGGTGTGCAGACCGTCGTTATGACCGAGTGAAGCCGGCCAAGTTCCCCATTTCTTGCCGCCCGACTATAGCCGGTTTATGTTTATTTAACAATCGGGACGATGTCTCAAATCCGACCGATGCGCCCTCACTGTAGCCGGTCGGGAGCCTCTATTTCGTGGCCTGCGGCGGCAAACAGGCCGGCAATTTGGTTGCGGTCGAAACCATAGCGCTGGCCGCAGAACTCGCAGCGGATCTCGGCTTCGCCGTCGGCCGCGGCCGCCTCGGCTTCTTCCCGGCCGAGCGAGACCAGCATGGCCTCGACCCGCTCCCGGGAGCACGAGCAGGCGAAGCCCAGCGGCTTGCCGCCGAGCAGTTGGATACCGTCCTCGTGGAACAGCCGGGTCAGCAGGGTGTCGGTCGGCAGCTCGAGCAACTCGGCGGCGGTGAGGGTGTCGAACAGGGCGCCGGCCCGTACCCAGCCGTCGTCGTCGCCTTCGTCGCCGGGCAGCTTCTGCAGCATCAGGCCGGCGGCCTGCCGTTCGTCGGCGGCCAGCAGCAAGCGGGTCGGCAGCTGCTCGGACTGGCGGAAATACCCCTCGAACGCGCCGGCCAGCGAATCGGACTCCAACCCGACCAGGCCCTGGTAGCGGACCGGTTCGCGGCCGTGCAGGCCCGGGTTCTCGATGGTGATGGCGAGCATCGCGTCCGGCCCCATGGTCCGCAGGTCGCGCGATACCTCGCCGGCATCCTCGTCGAGCTGGGCGATGCCGCGCAGGGTGCCGGCGGCGGTGCATTCGGCGAACAAGGTGCGCAGCGCGCCGTTGCCGCGCAGTTGCACCGACAGCCGGCCGTCGACCTTGGCGTGGCCGGTGAACAACGCCGCAGCCGCGGCCGCCTCGCCGAGCAGCTCGGCCGCGGCGGCCGGGTAGTCGGAGCGTTCGCGGATCTGCCGCCAGGTATCGTGCAGATGGACGCGCACGCCGCGGACGCCGGCCCCTTCGATCAAAAAGCGGGTCAGGCGGTCGCGGTCGTCGGGCTGGGCGGCGGGGCGGGCTTCGGTCATCGTCGTACTCTCGGTCGCGCGGATCGTGCGGTTATGCGAATGCGGGACGCCGCATCGCGGATAATGCGCGGGGTCCTGTGAAGGGGGGAGGGAAAGCATGCCGATGCGTTCGGAGCGAATTTCAGCAGTGCCGGCATATGGGCGCTCGCGCGGCCACGGGGCAAGAGTGGGGACGGAGGCGATGCGGTGCAAGGCTTGACCGAGCGTGTGTCCTCGCCCGCCGCAGGCGAGCCGGCCGCGCCGGCGCCGCGCCCGCGGCGTCTGCGCCGCTGGCTGCGCTGGCTGATCGCCCTGCCGTTCCTGTTCGTGCTGGCCTCGGTGCTGCAGGTCGCGACCCTGCGCTTCGTCGACCCGCCGTTCTCGGCGTTCATGATGATCCGCCAGCTCGAAGCCTGGGGCTCGGGCGATTTCGGCTTTCGTCTTGCCCACGATTGGCGCGACCTCGAAGAGATGTCCTCGAACGTGCCGGTCGCGCTGGTGGCCTCGGAAGACCAGAATTTCGCCGAGCATTTCGGCTTCGACCTCAAGGCGATCGAGAAGGCGCGCAAGAACAATGCGCGCGGCCGCAAGGTCCGCGGCGGCAGCACGATCAGCCAGCAGACCGCGAAGAACCTGTTCCTGTGGAGCGGCCGCAGTTGGATCCGCAAGGGCGTCGAGGCCTGGTACACCCTGCTGATCGAATCGATGTGGTCCAAGCACCGGATCATCGAGATGTACGCCAACTTCGCCGAGTTCGGCGACGGCGTGTACGGCGCCCAGGCGGCGGCGCGCACTTATTACCGCAAGGACGCGCGCCAGCTCGGCGCGGCCGAGGCCGCGCGCATGGCCGCGGTGCTGCCGAATCCCAAGCGCTACAGCATTTCCCGGCCCGGCCCCTACGTGCAGCGCCGCGCCGGCGCGATCCAGCGGCAGATGCGCTCGATCGGCGGCAACGGGTATCTGAAGCAGATCGACTGAGCCGGGGCGGGCCAGGCGATTCGGGCCAACAGGCCGGGACGGGCGCCGCACCGCGGCACGGCCCGAGCTCGCGGCGCCGAGCGGCGATCACATCGGCGCGGCCGGCGTCGCCGCTACTATGTCGGGCATGAATCGCGATCTAATCACCGTCGTCCTGGCCGCCTTCGACGAGGCGCCGAGCTTGCCGCTGCTGCAGCCGCGCATCGCCGCGGCCCTGGATGCGCTGGCCGCGCAAGGCGTCGACGGGCGAGTGCTGTACATCGACGACGGCAGCCGCGACCGCACCTGGGAAATCCTGCAAGGCATCGCCGCGGCCGATCCGCGGGTCGCCTTGCTGCGGCTGTCGCGCAATTTCGGCAAGGAAGCGGCCTTGACCGCGGGCCTGGACCGGGTCGAGCAGGGCGCCGCCCTGATCCTCGATGCCGACGGCCAGGATCCGCCGGAACTGATCCCGCAGTTCGTCGCCAAGTGGCGCGAAGGCTACGACGACGTCTACGGTACGCGCCTGGAGCGCGAGGGCGAGGGTTGGTTCAAGCGCGCCACCGCGCACGCTTTCTATCGGGTGATCGGGCGGCTCTCGCGCACCCCGATCCCGGCCGACACCGGCGACTTCCGCCTGCTGTCGCCGCGCGCGCTCGACGCGTTGCGGCAATTGCGCGAACGCCACCGCTTCATGAAAGGCCTGTTCGGCTGGGTCGGCTACAACCGCATCGCCTTGCCCTATCACCGCGAAGCGCGCGTGGCCGGGGCCAGCAAGTTCAACCTGTGGCGGCTGTGGAACCTGGCCCTCGAAGGCATCACCAGCTTCTCGACCGCGCCGCTGCGCCTGGCGACGTACCTGGGCCTGGCGACGGCGCTGGTGGCGTTCGCGTTCGGCGCCAAGGTGGTGCTCAAAGCGTTGCTGTTCGGCGACCAGGTCCAGGGTTGGCCGACGATGATGGCGGTGATCCTGTTCCTGGGAGGTGTGCAGTTGATCGCACTGGGCCTGATCGGCGAATACCTGGGCCGGCTGTACGAGGAATCGAAACAGCGCCCGCTTTACCTCATCGACACCTGGCAGCCCGCGCCAGGAGTATCCTCGGACCAGACACGGTTTCCCCAGCTCGCGGAAGGAGACAGTCATGCGCACCGTAAGACAGCTGTTGGAGGCGAAAGCGCCTGAGATCCATGCGATCGGTCCCGACGCGCCGGTGATCGACGCCATCCGGCTGATGGCCGAGAAACGCATCGGCGCGGTACTGGTGATGGACGGCGCGCAGTTGGCCGGGATCCTGTCCGAGCGCGATTACGCCCGCAAGATCGTATTGCAGGGCCGCTCCTCCGCCGATACCCCGGTGCGCGCGATCATGACCGCCGAAGTGGTGGTGGTCGGGCTCGGCGACAGCGCCGACCATTGCATGCAACTGGTGACCGACCGGCGCATCCGCCATCTGCCGGTGGTCGAATCGGGCCGGGTCGTCGGCGTGGTCTCGATCGGCGACCTGGTCAAGGCGGTGATCGAGGACCAACAGGTCGAACTGGATCAGCTGCAGCGTTACATCGCCAGTTGAGAGCGGTGCCGATGAAAGCGGCGCCGATGAGAGCGGCGCCAGTCAGGGCATGGCAGGCGAGGCCGCGCCGCCTGGCGTCGCAGGCGGCACACGCGCGGCGATCCGTTCTCGCAGGAAACAGGCACGCGATGGGATGATGGCCGTCCTGCGTCATTCCCGTGAAGGATCACCATGAGCCGATTCCGCGCCACCGCCTTGCGCCTGTCCCTTGCCTTCGTCGCCGCCGTAGCGATGGCCGGATGCGCCGCCTCGTCCGACCCGCCTGCCGGGGCCGCGCAAACACCGGCCAAGGGCGTCGCTGCGAAGCCGGCGCCCCCGCCGCAGCGCCCGGCGAAGGTATCGGTCGCGGACGACGGCAAGCGCATCGACGTGGCGACCGCGGTGCTCGATTTTCCGATCGAAGCGGACGACGTGTTCGCTGGCCGGGCCCCGCGCATCGACCGGGTCGCGATCCTGGGGCAGGAGGATCGCGGCGAACGTTTCGATCTGTTGCTGCGCATCGAAGGGCCGAGCGACCCGAAGGCCGAAGGCGGACGCTGCCGTGAAGGGCGTGAGATCGTATTGCGCGAGATTTCCTTCGACGGCCACGACAACATGGTCACCGGCTCGCAGAGCTTCGAATCCTGTCTGGAGCGGATCCGCCCGGTCGCGGAGCGCCGTTTTCCCGACGGGCGAGTCGAGTACGACCTCAAGCGGACCTACCCCGCAGGGGATACCTGGGACGTGCACCTCGAGTACGACCTAGCCCATCCGGGGGCGGGGGTGACGATGTAGGGCGCCGAGACGTAGGACGCAGCGGGCGGCGGCGCGGTCGCGACTTGCGTCGCTCCTGTCCGAGAGCGAACGCATCGGCCTGGCGCATAAACCTTGCCCTGTAGGAGCGACGTGAGTCCCGAGCGCGGAACGCGCAGAGACGGCAGGGCCGTCGTCCTTTGTCGAAGCGGCGTGCCTTCGCCAGGGTAGGAGCGGCGCAAGCCGCGACCGCCATGTCCCAATGTCGCGTCGTCTTCGGGTGTATCCCTGTAGGAGCGACGTGAGTCGCGACCGCGGAACGCGCAGACACGGCAAGGCGGTCGTCCTTTGTCGAAGCGGCGTGCCTTCGCCAGGGTAGGAGCGGCGCAAGCCGCGACCGCCATGTCCCAATATCGCATCGTCTTCGGGTGTGTCCCTGTAGGAGCGACGTGAGTCGCGACCGCGGAACGCGCAGACACGGCAAGGCGGTCGTCCTTTGTCGAAGCGGCGTGCCTTCGCCAGGGTAGGAGCGGCGCGAGCCGCGACCGCCATGTCCCAATATCGCATCGTCTTCGGGTGTGCCCCTGTAGGAGCGACGTGAGTCGCGACCGCGGAACGCGCAGACATGGCAGGGCCGTCGTCCTTTGTCGAAGCGGCGTGCCTTCGCCAGGGTAGGAGCGGCGCAAGCCGCGACCGCCATGTCCCAATGTCGCGTCGTCTTCGGGTGTGTCCCTGTAGGAGCGACGTGAGTCGCGACCGCGGAACGCGCAGACACGGCAGGGCCGTCGTCCTTTGTCGAAGCGGCGTGCCTTCGCCAGGGTAGGAGCGGCGTAAGCCGCGACCGCCATGTCCCAATGTCGCGTCGTCTTCGGGTGAGTCCCTGTAGGAGCGACGTGAGTCGCGACCGCGGAACGCGCAGGTGCGGCAGGGCCGTCGTCCTTTGTCGAAGCGGCGTGCTTTCGCCAGGGCGGCGCAAGCCGCGACCGCCATGCCCCAATGTCGCGTCCTCTTCGGGTGAGTCCCTGTAGGAGCGACGTGAGTCGCGACCGCGGAACGCACAGACACGGCAGGGCCGTCGTCCTTTATCGAAGCGGCGTGCGTTCGCCAGGGTAGGAGCGGCGCATGCCGCGACATCGTTGCGACGGTCTCGCGGCGCTTTTCTCGTGGGAAGATCAAGATCAAGATCAAACCCAAAGCTTCCGCCACTAAAGCGGCGGGTTACTTTCTTTTGTCCAAAGCAACAAAAGAAAGCTAACCAAAGAAAAATGCTTTGTTTTGAATCAAGGGCCCGCGCGTTCGATGCATCCGCGGGGATTTTTCATACGGGACCTCCTTGTCCCGATGAAAAACGGCGCGCATCCCTGCGCGCCGCCCTCCGGGTCTTCTTTAGCCGTCGCTAGTGCCAGGCTACGCATGGCAACCGCAACCGCAACCGCAACCGCAACGGCAACGGCAACCGCAACAACAGCGTCAGCGACATCAACAGTCACAACGGCGGTGACTTCGACGCTTGCGGTCAATCTGGATGTGGCAGAGGGGGTAACAGCGACGGCGATACGGCAACCGTTACTGGCACAGCGGCAGCCTTAGGCGGCTTGGCCGGGTGGTGCGTAAGAACCCACGTCGCTCAATTCACCACGTGCGCCGCGCACCCGGCATCCTTGCCCGGGCCGAGTTCGATCGTGGCCAGCAGGGCGGCGGGCGGGGCGATGCTGCCCAGCGCCACGGCGACGGCGCCGCGCAGGCCCAGGCGCTTGAAGTCGGGGCGGGCGTTGGGTTGCTTGAAGGTGCCGGTGACGGTCAGGGGGGTGCGCAGGGCGAACAGGCTGCGGTCTTTCGGGCGCGGGCGGATCAGCAGGTCGAGTCGCTCGTCGCCGAGGTCGATGGTGCCGCTGCCGACCAGGATGGTGTCGCTGGTGTCGAAGGCCAGCGAACGCGCGGTCATGACGCCGTCGGCGACGGCGAAATCGCCGAAGGCGCAACGGATCGGGATCTTGCGGTCGTGGGTCAGCTTGAACTTGAGGATCTCGGCCAGGTCGAGCCCGGCGAATTCCATCAGCAGGTTGCTGATCTGGCCCTGGCCCATGCCGACCGCGACGTCGCCGTCGCTGGTCGCGAGCATGCTCGCGACCGAATTGCCGTTGCCGGTCAGGGCGATGCGGCCGCCGACCTTGCCGACCGCGTCCTGGGCCAGTTTCACCTTGGGCAGCAGCTTGGCCAGGGTCAGTTTGCGCGCGGTGATCTCGGCGCGGGTGCGGATCGGCGACCGGCGTGCGTCCATGCTGACGACCGAGCGGATGTCGCCGTCGGCGACGCCGAAGTTGAGCGGGTCGAGTTTCAACAGGCCGTTTTCGAGCAGCAGGTGCGCCTGCATGTCCTCGATCGGCCAGCCCGGCGCGTTGATGCGAGCGGCCTTGAGTTTCACGTCCGCATCCATCGCCCGCAGTTTGTCGAGCCGGTACGGCGTGTCCGGCAACAGCTTCGCGCTGGCATCCAGGCGCGCATGTTCGGCGGCGAGTTCGGGGTTGGTGCTTTCGCCGCGCCCGGTCTGAGGCGGCGCGCCGACGAAGCCGGCCAGATCGTCCATGTCGAGGCGCTTGGACACCAGGTCGGCGCGCAGATACGGCCGCGCGCCGCCGGTGTCGACGCTGGCACTGCCGGCGAGATCGCTGTCGCCGACCTTGCCGGTGAATCGGTCGTAGTTCCAGCGCCCGCCGTCGCGGCCCAGGCGCCCGTCGAGCGCATAAGGCGGGGTCGGCGGAAGCGCGATGCCGAGCAGCGGATACAGGTCGGCGAGGTTCTTGCCGGCCAGGGCGAGCTGCAGCTCGAAGTCGCCCAGATGGAAGGGGTCGACCAGTTCGCCGCGGGCGTGCGCGCGGGTGGCGCCGGCCACGGCGCGCAGGTTCATCCGATACGGACGTTGCGCGTCGCGCAGCTCCAGCGGCGATTCGGCCCGGCCTTCGAGGGTGAAGCGATTGTTCTTCCAACGCCCGCCGCCTTCGACCTCGACCGGCGGCGCGGCGTCCTCGCGCCGCGCCTCGCGGCTGGCGACGGCCAGGTCGATGTCGGTCTTGCCGGCGGCGTCGAGAAACCGCAAGCGCCCGTCGTCGATCCAGATGCGGCGGAACACCGGCAGCTCGCCGCCGCCGTCGCGCCCGAATTTCCAGTTGCCGCCGTGCTTGGGGTCGGTCTGCAGATTCAGCTGCGGACGGGTCAGGCGGATGTCGGGGATGCGCACTTCGCCCTTGAGCAGCGGCCAGAATTCGACCGCCAGTTCCAGGCGCTGCGCCGAAGCCATCAGCGGCTGTTGGGCCCAGTCGGCATTGGCGAAACTCAAGCCGTCGGCGCGGATCACCGGCACGCGCCCGAGATCGACGTCGAGGTCGCCGGCGATCTCAAGGCGTCGGCCGGTGCGCGCCTCGACCTGGCGTTCGATCGGGCCCTTGAACCAGTTCCAGTCCCACAGCCACAGCAAGGCGGCGATGCCGAGGGCCAGCAACGCCAATGCGGCGCGCCAGGGATGGCGACGCAGACTCGTCCGCCAAGTCGAAGAATCGGCAGGGGCGGACGCAGATACGGGAGGAGTGGGAGACGCGCTCATTGCATCAAGCGCGGAGGCCGATCATGCCGGCGATGCGTTCGCCATCGGCCCGCGCGGCGGGACCTGTTCGCTACGATGCCCTCACCATTGCGGCAGGCCGGTAAAGCGAAGGTGAATACGCCGTGGACGCGGCGTGCGGTGTTCAGGCCGGCGAGGGGACGACCTGGGCGAACACCGAGATGTAATGGCAGACGCTGCCGGCGACCACGAACAGGTGCCAGATCGCGTGCGAATAGCGCAGCGAGGGCCGGTGATAGAACACCGTGCCGAGCGTGTAGCACAGGCCGCCGGCCAGCAGCCAGCTCAGGGTCCAGGCATCGAGGGCGTTGAGCAGCGGCTTGATCGCGACCAGCACCAGCCAGCCCATCGCGATGTAGATCATCGTCGACAGCAGCTTGAAGCGGCCGGTGTAGAACAGCTTGAACACGATGCCGGCGAAGGCCAGGCCCCAGATCGCCGCGAACAGGCCCCAGCCCCATGGGCCGCGCAGGCCGATCAGGGTGAAGGGCGTGTAGGTGCCGGCGATCAACAGATAGATCGCGCAGTGGTCGAAGACCTTGAGCCGGCCCTTGAGCACGGGATGCTGGATCGCGTGGTACAGGGTCGAGGCCAGATACAGCAGCAGCAGGCTGATTCCGAACACGATCGCGCTGCCGAGTTGCCAGGCGTCGCCGTAGATCGCGGTCAGGGTGATCATGACGGCGCCGCCGGCCAAGGCCGCGGTGGCGCCGAGACCGTGGGTCAGTGCGTTGGCGATCTCTTCGCGGATCGAGTGTTCGCCGTGAGCGGGGGCATGGGCGAGTGGCATGGTTCCGGCATCCTAGCGCGGTCTGGGGCAAATGCCCGCAGTCAGGATGAAAGGACAGGGACGGTAAGGTGCCGGCGGTCCGGTTTCGCGACCCGGGTCACGGGCGCGGGGAGGGGCCAGAACGCCCGCGGCCTGCAGGAGACGCAAGCCTGGAGGCCGGCGCAGGGCGAGCGACCCGGCCGAGGCGGTTGGGCCCCGGGCCGGATCGCGGCGGCGGCTCAGGCCGCCGGGACGGCCGCCATCTGGCTCATCGACGGCATGCCGACGATCAGCAGGACGAAGCCGACGATGTAGATGATCAGCGGAATCTTGTTCTGGGCGAAGTTCATGACCGCGAATATCACCGCCACGAACGGGATCAGCAGCGAACCCAGTCCCCACCAGATGCTCTTGCGAAACGCGTTGACGACGATCCACAGACCGCCGATCAGGCACAACACGATGCCCAAGTAATACATACGTCCCCCTCCTGGTTGATGCCGGCTCGAGTGGCCGGCCGGCCGATCCTAGTCGATGCTGCCGCGCAGCATCGGCGAAACGCGAAGAACGGCGCAGTCCGGTGAGGGGCCTCGGACCGCAGGACAGGGCGACAGCGAGCGACGGCGCGATGCGTGGGCCGGATATCCACACGGCGCCGGTCGACGCTTATCCGGGTCAGTTCAAGCGGCGCACCCGCAGCAGCCGGCGTTGGATCTTGTGCAGGCGGTCGAATCGGTATTCCTCGACTTCGATCAACACCCCTGTCTTAGCCGAGCGCCTCGCGCATCGCGTAGAGGCGGCCGTTGCCCTCGGAGGCGAACCAGCGCTCGCCGTCGCGCACGACTTGATCTGCGAGACCGCAGGGACGATGTCGTTCAACATCGTCAGGTCCAGTCCCCGCGAGCAGGCACGTCCTCGCGTCGCGCCCGCAGCGCCCGAGCCCGCGCGCGGGTGGCCTGCAGCGCCGAGTCGCGGTCGATGCGGTGGATCGGATGCAGGGCATGCAGCGGCGCCACCGCCTGGGCCTTGCCGCTGCGCAGGCGAGGGATGTCCAGCACCGCCTTGACCGGATAGGCGTCCTTGCAGTCGAGCGCGGCGACTTCGCTGCGCTTGCTCAGCAACGCGTGTTCGGCAAATGCCGCCACCATCGCCGCAGCGCCTGCATCAATCGAGCGCCACTGCGTGCGCGTGTTCGCGGGTGGCGAGGAATTCGACGCCGGGCGCGCGTTCCTGGGCCAGTTGCAGGTTGACCCGGGTCGGCGCGAGATAGACCAACTGCCCGGCGGCGTCGACCGACAGGTTCAGCGCGTTCTTGTCGCGGAACTCTTCGAGCTTCTTGGCGTCGTTGCAGCGGATCCAGCGCGCGGTCGCCACGCCGACCTGTTCGAAACTCGCGTCCACGCCGTACTCGTCCTTGAGGCGGTAGGCGACGACGTCGAACTGCAGCACGCCGACCGCGCCGAGGATCAGGTCGTTGCTCATCAGCGGGCGGAAGAACTGGGTCGCGCCTTCCTCCGACAACTGCGCCAGGCCCTTCTGCAACTGCTTGAGCTTGAGCGGATCGCGCAGGCGCGCGCGGCGGAACAGTTCCGGGGCGAAGTTCGGGATGCCGGTGAACGACAGCGCTTCGCCTTCGCTGAAGCTGTCGCCGATCGAGATCGTGCCGTGGTTGTGGATGCCGATGACGTCGCCCGGGAACGCGCTTTCGGCGATTTCGCGGTCGCTGGCCATGAAGGTCAGGGCATTGGCGAGCTTCACTTCCTTGCCGGTGCGGGCATGGAAGGCCTTCATGCCGGCGCTGAACTTGCCCGAGCAGATGCGCATGAAGGCGACCCGGTCGCGGTGCTGCGGGTCCATGTTGGCCTGGATCTTGAATACGAAGCCGCTGAGCTTGTCTTCGGTCGGCTGCACTTCGCGGGTGGTGGTCTCGCGAGGCTTCGGCGCGGGGGCGTGCTCGATGAAGAAATCCAGCAGCAGCTGCACGCCGAAGTTGTTGACCGCCGAGCCGAAGAACACCGGGGTCTGCTCGCCGGCCAGGTACTTGGCCTTGTCGAACGGATGCGAGGCGCCTTCGACCAGTTCCAGCTCCTCGCGCAGTTCGGCCAGCATCGGCGCGCCGATGCGCGCTTCGAACGCGGGGTCGTCGATCGAGGCGTAGATGGTCGAGTCCTGGCGGGTGAAGTTGCGGCCTTGCTCGTACAGGTGCACCTCGCCGCTGAGCAGGTGGACCACGCCCTTGAGGCGCTGGCCCATGCCGATGGGCCAGGTGATCGGCGCGCACTGGATGCCGAGCACCGATTCGACTTCGTCGAGCAGCTCGATCGGGTTCTTGCCTTCGCGGTCGAGCTTGTTGATGAAGCTCATGATCGGCGTGTCGCGCAGGCGGCAGACCTCCATCAGCTTGATCGTGCGTTCCTCGACGCCCTTGGCGACGTCGATGACCATCAGCGCCGAGTCGACCGCGGTCAGCACGCGGTAAGTGTCCTCGCCGAAGTCGGCGTGGCCGGGGGTGTCGAGCAGGTTGACGATGCGGCCCTCGTAGGGGAACTGCATCACCGAGGAGGTGACCGAGATGCCGCGTTCCTTTTCCAGGGCCATCCAGTCCGAGGTGGCATGGCGCGCGGCCTTGCGGCCCTTGACCGAGCCGGCCATCTGGATGGCGCCGCCGAACAGCAACAGCTTTTCGGTCAACGTGGTCTTGCCGGCGTCGGGGTGCGAAATGATCGCGAACGTGCGGCGGCGGAGGGCTTCTTGGGAGACTTCGGACATGGGAACGGCGCGCCCGGGGCGCGTCGGGAGGCAAGAGGAAGGGCGGAAGTATACCCGGGCGGCGCGCCTGGGCCGGCGGGCGCCGGGCGATGGCCGGATCGCCGGGGCGGACTATCGGGGCCGAGCGGCGCGAGCCGCGACCGCAGGGCTGCCGCAGGTGGCGTCGCTGCGGGCGAGGGACGTGGCCGCGGCTCGCGCCGCTCTGCCCAGAACCGGCCGACCTCAGCGCGTGCCGCCGCTCAGGCGCAGCGGGCCTTGCGGGCCGCTCATGCGGAACGGGATCGATTCCAGCTTCATGCCGCGGTTGATCTGCACGGCGAAATGCAGGTGCGGGCCGGTGCTGAAGCCGGTGTTGCCGGACAGGCCGATCTGCTGGCCGGCGCGCACGCGCTGGCCGGTGCGCACCAGCACGCCGCCGTCGGCCTTGAGGTGGGCGTACAAGGCCATGCTGCCGTCGTCGTGGAGGATGCGGACGAAGTTGGCGCGGTCGCCGAACTTTTCCAGGTTGAGCCCGGCCTTGTCGAAATCGGACTCGACCTGCATGACCGAGCCGTCGCGTGCGGCCAGCACCGGGGTGCCGATGTCGGCGGCGAAATCGACCGCATAACGGTGTTCGGGTTCGGTGTGGCTGAAATGGCCGCCATAGCCCTGGTCGATGCGGAATTGCTGCTGCTGCAGCGGCAGCAGGTAGTCCACGTTTTGCGCGCGCGCGGCCGGGTCGCCCGGGGTGCTGCGCAGGCTCAGCTCGAAGTCGCCGCCGCGGGTCGGGTCCTGGGCGCTGAGCACCGCGACCACGGCGCTGCCGCGAGCGCCCACGGTGGCGAAGGCGGGCAGCGAGGGCGAGCCGGCGATGTTGTTGCTGTGGGTGAAATCCAGGCGGACCTCGATCGGCCCGGACAGGCTGTTGTCGGCCCAGGCCAGGTAGCGGTCGCCGTCCTGCTGCACGCGCAGGCGCGCGATCGCGCCGGGTTCGGCACGGAACGGGATGACCTGCACTTCCGAGGGCGGCGCGGCCCCGGGCGGGCGATCGCCGTAGTGGCTGATGCCGCTGCGGTCGGTCCAGCGGTAGAGCTTGGCGGCCTGCACTGCCGGGACGGCGAGCAGGCTGGTGCAAAGACAGGCGGCGATCAGGGCGGTAAGGCGCGGCATGGTCGGGTTCGTAGGGCGGCGTCGGTGCAGCGTGAGCGAGGTCTGGGCGGTGGCTAGGTCTGGAGGGTCAATTCAGGCAGCCGGACTGCAGTTGCAGGGAGCGGGCGATGTCGCCGAGGTCGAACGCAGTCACCGATCGATCGTCGTGCACCGCGTACAAGGCGCCGGTCGGGAATGCGCTCGTGCCGGCGGCGTGCAGGGCGATGCCGTCGGTGTGGGCGGTGACCTCGCCGCTGAAGCTGCCCTGCTGCATCAGGCTGACGCGGTCGAAGACGTGGAAGATCGTACGCGGCATCAGCTGGTCCACGGCGATCCAGTAGCCGGCGCCGTTCGGGCAGCTCCACAGGGCCACGCCCTCGGCCTGGGCGTCGAAGCTGCGGTCGGGCAGGCGGCGGCCGGTGTAGCGGCCGGCCAGAGTGTATTCGCGCAAGGTCGAGAGGCGGCGGGCGTCCTCGTCGGCGATCAGCAGGCGGTCGTTGGCGGGGTCGCCGGCGATCGACTCGACCACGCGCAGGGCGGCCTCCTCGCTGGTGTCGCCGAACGAACCGACATATTCGCTGCGCATCGCATCGCCGTCGTCGAAATGGATCTTGTAGCGGCGCACGCGCTGGTCGAGCTCGCTCAGCTCCGGCACCCGGTCGTGCTTGTCGCCGTACATGAAGCTGTCGGTGATGTAGGCCTCGAGTTCGCCGGGCGCGATCTCGTTGATCCACGCGCCATAGGGACTGCGCAATTCGGCGTCGCCGAAGCTGCCGAGCGGGACGAAGTCGGGCAGGCGCAGTACCTGGACGCGGTGGTTGTCGCGCTCGACCACGAACAGATGGTCGCCGAACACGGTCAGCCCGTTCGGGCGCTTGAACTGGCCGAGCGCCTGGCCTTTGCCGCCGACCGTGCGCAGACGCTGGCCGCTGCCGGCGTCGTAGACCGCCAGGCGATGGGTCGATTTGGCGCTGGCGATCAGCCAGGTGGCGCCGTCCTCGGTCGGCCAGGTGGCCAGCGAATCGAGTTCGTCCTCGGGGCTTTCGGCCGAGACGAAGCGTTCGGGCACGATCCGCACTCCGGCCCGACCGGCGCTGGTCGTGCGGGTTTCCGATTCCAGGACCGGGCGGGTGGCGCAGGCCGACAGCAGGACGGTGGCCAGGACGGCGGCAACGAGGCGGCTATTCATCATCCCAAGTGTATGCGCGGGCGGTGGCAACGGGGTGGCCACCGTGACGGTCGAGTGGGGCTACATGATAAATCGCTATATGCGGATGAAGCGATTGACACGTCTGCCGCCGGTCGGCAGACTGAGGCCATCCATCGAGACCGGCTGAGGGACAGGCCCTTAGAAGCCGGGGCAACCCAACGCGGCGCAAGCTGCGTGAAGGTGCCAATTCCTGCGGCCCGCCTCATGGCGTCGGTCGGAAGATGGTTGCGAAGTGCGCTTCCGGCGCACTTGCGACTTGCAGCTCGGTGGCCCGTTCACTTCGGATGACCGCCATGAGCTTCGCCAACAGCCCCGCCACCACGTTCGAACGCAGCGACAGCTTCGTTTCCTACGCTTCGCCCGCGATCGTTTCCCCCGACGTGTTCGAGCGCAGCGGCCGTGCCGCCGCCATCCGCGGCGAGATCGAGGTCGAACTGGACCTGCGCCACGCCGGCCGCCGCCGCCTGACCTTGCGCTACGAAACCCAGGGCGACCGCAGCCTGCCGGCTTTGTTCGTCGCCGGCGGCATTTCGGCGCACCGCCACCTGGCGCCGAGCCGCGAATTCGGCGAGCCAGGCTGGTGGCAGAGCCAGGTCGGGCCCGGCCGTTCGCTCGATCCGGCCCGGCACCACCTGGTCTCGTTCGACTGGATCGGCGCCGACGGGACCCTCGACATCGCACTCGACCCGGCCGATCAGGCCGACGCCATCGCCGCCTTGCTCGACGCGCTGCGCATCGAACGCCTGCAGGCCTTCATCGGCTATTCCTACGGCGCCATGGTCGGGCTGCAGTTCGCCTCGCGGCATGCCGCGCGCCTGGGCGAGCTGGTCTCGATCAGCGGCACCCACCGCGCCCATCCCTATGCCGCCGCCTGGCGCGCGCTGCAGCGCCGCGCGGTCGCGCTCGGTGCGCTGCAGTGCGACGAGAGCCAGGGCCTGGCGTTGGCGCGCGAACTGGCGGTGCTGAGCTATCGCACCCCGGAAGAGTTCGCCGAACGCTTCGGCAACGCCGAGGTGCGCGACGGCCGCGTCCGCGTCGCCGCCGAGGACTACCTCGACCACTGCGGCAACAAGTACGTCGCGCGCACGCCGGCCACCGCCTTCCTGCGCCTGTCCGAATCGATCGACCTGCAGCAGATCGATCCCTCGACGATCCGCGTGCCGGTCACCGTGGTCGCGGTCAGCGAGGATCGCCTGATCCCGCTCAGCGAGTCTTACGACCTCATCGAACGCCTGCGCGGCGAAACCCGCCTGCGCGTACTGCGCTCCATCTACGGGCACGACGCGTGCCTGAAAGAAGAATCCGACATCGACACCATCCTGCGCGAAGCGCTGGCCGACTGTACGCAGGCGGCCGCATGAGCACTCAGAACAACGGAGCGGCACCAGTGATCACGACCCCCAGCACGACCAGCATCCGCAGCACCTGCACCGCCGCGGTGCGCGCCGGCATCGACCGCGACATCGCCTATGGCGCGGTGACGCCGCCGATCGTGCTGTCGTCGAACTTCAGCTTCGCCGGCTTCAACGACAAGCGCCAGTACGACTACACCCGCAGCGGCAATCCGACCCGCGACTTGCTCGGCGAAGCCCTGGCCGAACTCGAAGGCGGCGCCGGCGGCGTCGTCACCTCGACCGGCATGTCGGCGATCACCCTGGTGCTGCACGCCTTCCTCAAGCCCGGCGACCGCATCGTCGTGCCGCACGACGGCTACGGCGGCAGCTGGCGGTTGTTCAATGCGCTGGCGGCGAAAGGCGCGTTCGAACTGATCACCGCCGACCTGACCGACCCGCGCTCGCTGACCGAAGCGCTGGCGACCAAGCCGGCCGTGGTCTGGATCGAAACTCCGTCGAACCCGCTGCTGCGCATCACCGACCTGCGCTTCGTGATCGAGGCCGCACACGCCCAGGGCGCGCTGACCGTGGTCGACAACACCTTCCTGTCGCCGGCGCTGCAGCGCCCGATCGCGTTCGGTGCGGACCTGATCGTGCATTCGACGACCAAGTACATCAACGGCCACAGCGACGTCGTCGGCGGAGCGGTGGTCGCCAAGAGCGCGGAGCATCACCAGCAGCTGACCTGGTGGGCCAATGCGCTCGGCCTGACCGGCTCGCCGTTCGATGCCTTCCTGACCCTGCGCGGCCTGCGCACCCTCGATGCGCGTCTGCGCGTGCACCAGGAAAACACCCGGGCCATCGCGGCCCTGCTCGACAACCATCCGGCCGTGCGCGTCGTGCATTACCCGGGCCTGGAATCGCATCCCGGCCATGCGCTCGCCGCGCGCCAGCAGAAGGGCTTCGGCGCGATGCTGAGCGTCGAGATCGAAGGCGGCGAGGAGGCGGTGCGGGCCTTCGTCGAAGGGCTAAGTTGTTTCACCCTGGCCGAATCGCTGGGCGGCGTCGAAAGCCTGATCGCCCATCCGGCGACCATGACCCACGCCGCGATGTCGCTGGAAGCGCGCACCGCCGCCGGCATCAGCGACGGTCTGCTGCGCCTGTCGATCGGCATCGAACACGTCGACGACCTGGTCGCCGACCTCGAAGCCGCGCTCGAACGCGCCGCCGCCGCGGTGGCCACGGCGGCGCGCGTCAAACGATGAACGCCGCGGCCAGCGCCCTGCACGGGCAGGCTCCGCAGGCGCGGCCGCGCCCGACCAGCGCCGCCGCGGCCCGGTCGGCACCGGCGAAGGTCGCCTTGCTCGGCACCGGCACCGTCGGCGGCGCGGTGATCGCGCGGCTGACCTCGTGGCGCGGCACCGCGCTCGGCGAACGCCTGTCGCTGGTGCATGTCGCGAACTCGCGCCGCGCCGCGGTCGGCCTCGACGGCATTTCGCCGGAGCGGGCGGTCGCCGCCCTGGCCGATTCGGTGCAGCCTAGTTCGCTGGGCGATATCGCGCTGGCGCTCGAAGGCGAGGGTGCGCGGGTGGTGATCGATGCGACCGCCAGCGAAGCGGTCGCCGAACAACACGCGCAGTGGTTGGCGCAGGGCATCCATGTGGTCACCGCCTGCAAGATCGGGCAGGGCACTACCCTGGCGCGGTGGCGCGCGATCCGCGACGCCTGCGCGCAAGGCGGCAGCGGCTACGGCGATAGCGCCACGGTCGGCGCCGGCTTGCCGCTGCTGCGCAGCCTGCGCGAACTGCAGGCCGGCGGCGACCGTATCCACGCCATCGCCGGCGTGCTGTCGGGCTCGCTGGCCTGGCTGTTCAATCACTACGACGGCATGCGCCCGTTTTCGGCGCTGGTACGCCAGGCGCGCGATGCCGGCTATACCGAGCCCGACCCGCGCGACGACCTGTCCGGCGAGGACGTGCGGCGCAAGCTGTTGATCCTGGCCCGCGCCGCCGGCGTCGCTCTGGACGCCGGCGAGGTCGAAGTGGCTTCGCTGGTGCCGCCGGAACTGGCGATCCTGTCGCGCGACGGCGTGGACGCGGCGCTGCCGGCGCTCGATGCGCCCTTGCGCGAGCGTTATGCCGGAGCCTACAAGAACGGCGAGAAGCTGCGCTTCATCGCCCGCCTCGAGCGTCGCGACGACGGCCGCAGCTCGGCCAAGGTCGGCCTGGAATCCCTGCCCGGCGACCATCCCCTGGCCGGCGGCGCCGGCACCGACAACAAGGTCGCGATCTGGTCGGACCGTTATCGCGCACAGCCCCTGGTGATCCAGGGCCCGGGTGCGGGCGCGGAAGTGACCGCGGCGGGGCTGTTGGACGATGTATTGCGGCTGGTGGGGTGATCGTTCGCTCGCGGAGCGGCTTATAGGGCCGGAGCGGCGCGAGCCGCGACCGCCATGTCCCAATGTCGCGTCGCCTTCGGTTGTGCCCCTGAAGGAGCGAGGTGAGTCGCGACTATGGGACGCGTAGAGGCGGCGAGGCTGTCGCCGGTCGTAGAAGCGGTGTGCTCTCGAGAGGTAGGAGCGGCGCAAGCCGCGACATCGCTGCGGCGGTTTCGCTACGTCTCTCTCAAACAAGATCAAGATCAAGATCAAGTCCAAAGCTTCCGCCACTGAAGCGGCGGGTTACTTTCTTTTGTCTAAAGCAACAAAAGAAAGGTAACCAAAGAAGTTGCTTTGTTTTGAATCAAGGGCCCGCACGCGCGACGCATACGCGGGGCTTTTTCATACGGGACATCCCTGTCCCGATGAAAAACGGCCCGCATCCCTGCGGGCCGCCCTCCGGGTCTTTCTCTTGCCTTCGCGAGTTCGCGGCTACACACGGCACCCGCGACGACTGCAGCTGTCATCGGAGCCACGCAGGCATCCTCCTGTAGGAGCGGCGCAGCCGCGACCGCGAATCTGCGGTTGCCGGCGCGGGCGATCGCGTTTGCGCGGTCGCGGCTTGCGCCGCTTCTAGAAGCTCTGGGCCGGCGCATAGATCCGGCCGCGAAACGCGACCACCAGAAACGAAATCGGAGCGCCGATCGGGGGGATGATCGGCGCTCCGTTGCATATCACCGCGACGTATCGCTCGCCGCGGCTTTGCAAAACTGTACCGAGGGCGCGCCAATCGGCTGGCCTTCGTAAAACGTGACTGAAGAGCGTTGGCGATGCTGCAGCAAGGCTCCGATCCGCGATGTGCGATGCGCGATGCTGGCCGGACCTGAGGACGTCTGCCTCCGATCAGCCGAATATCCGTCGCGCTGCGATTGATCGTCGTTAAGCGAGCAACGTCCCGGCAACCCTCTCCCGCGTGGGGAGAGGGCCTTACTGGTGATTATTTCGCCGTCTTACTTCAGGCCGTCGCTGATCGCGGTGGCCAGGCTGCCCTGGGCGTCGTCGCCGCTGAACTCCCAGAAGAACGCGCCGCCGAGGTTCTGCGCCTTGACGTAGCTCATCTTCTGCGTGACCAGCGCCGGGGTGTCGTAGCTCCAGAACGTGGTGCCGTTGTACTTCCAAGTCGCGGTGGCGTTGGCATCGGTGTGGACGGTGCCGGCGAGATTCTTCAGGACCTTGTAGTCCTCGATGCCGGCTTCGTAAGTGCCCGGGGCCGCGGTGCCGCTTTGGTACAGGCCGTTGTTGACGTTCGGCACGTTGGTCCAGCCGCGGCCGTAGAACCCGATGCCGAGGTTGAGCTTGGAGGCCGGCACGCCGCGCGACAGGAAGGCTTCGATGGCGTCGTTGGAGTTGTAGAACTTCTGGTCGCCGGTCGAGGGATCGTTGGGCGAAGCGAACAGGGCGGAGTGATGGTTGGTCTTCGGGTCCCACGCGCCGTGGAAGTCGTAGGTCATCACGTTGATGAAGTCGAGATAGGGGTGGTACGCGGCCGGGTTGGTCACGCGGATCTTGTCGATGCCGGCGCCGACGGCGACGGTCAGCAACAGGCCCGGTCGAACGGCATCTAGCTGCTTGCGGAACTCGGCCATCAACGCGGTGAAGTTGGCGTTGTCTTCCGGGGTGCCGCAGGCGATGCCGCAAGCGACCGGGTATTCCCAGTCGATGTCGATGCCGTCGAACACGCCGGCTGCCGCGCCCGGGCCGCCCGCGCCGTCGGTGACCGGCAGGTTGCCCTTGATGTAGGCATCCACGCAGGACGCGACGAAGGCCTGGCGGTTCTCAGGACGCGCCGCGCTGGAGAAGCCGCGCGACCAGGTCCAGCCGCCGAGCGAGATCAGCACCTTGAGGTTCGGGTGCTTGGCCTTGAGCTGCTTGAGCTGGTTCCAGTTGCCGCGCAGCGGCTGGTCCCAGGTGTCGCTTGCGCCGCTGACGCTTTCGCCGGCCTGGAAGGCCTTGGTGTAATCGGCGAAGGCGTCGCCGCCGACGCCGGTGTTCGGGTCGGACGGAACGGTCACGCCGACTTCGCAGCGGTTGTTGCGGACGTTGCCGAAGGCGTAGTTGATGTGGGTGAGCTTCGCTGCCGAGCCGCTGGTGTCGATGTTCTTGACCCGGTAGTTGCGGCCGTAGATGCCCCACTGGACGAAGTAGCCGATCACCTTTTTGTTGCCGCCCGGGCCGGTCGGCTTGGTGGTCGCGCTGATGGATGCGGTCTGAGCCGAGGCGTTGCCGGCCTTGTCGCGCGCACGCACGGTGAAGCTGTAGCTGGTGCTGGCGGCCAGGCCGCTGCTGACGTAGCTGTTGCTCGTGGGCGAGCCGACCAGGCTGCCGTTGCGGTAGACGTCGTAGCCGGCCACGCCGCTGCCGCCGGCGTTGTCGGTCGATGCGTTCCAGGCCAGCGAGATGCTGCTGGAGGTCTGCGACGGCGAGGACAGGCCGCTCGGCACGCTCGGCGGTGTGGTGTCGGTGGGACCGGCGCCGACGGTGATGCTGACCGCGGCTGAGGTGGTGGTCGCGTTCTGGTTGTCCTTGGCCACGGCGGTGAAGCTGTGGTTGCCGGCGGTCGCGTTGTTCCAGCTCACGCCGTAGGGCGAGCTGGTGTCGACGCCGAGCGAGGCGCTACCGCGGAAGAACTCGACGCTGGCGATGCTGCCGTCGCTGTCGGCCGCGTTGGCGCTGACGGCGATGTTGGCGCCGGCGTTGTAGTTGGCGCCGTTGCTCGGCGCGGTCAGCGAGACGGTCGGCGACTGATTGCCGGGACCGGTGCCGCACACGCCCAGATCAACGTACCAGCCGCAGCTCGCACAATGGGTCGGCGGGGTGTTCCAGATCTGAATGGCGGCTTGGTACAGATGGTTCTGGTACGTCAGCTTGTCGCCAGCGTTGTAGATCGTCGAGGGGTTCCAGGCGGGAACTCCGGTGCAGGACGCGCCCTGCGCATACGCCGTCGATAGCGACGACGCGGCGAGCATGGCGGACAGCAACAGCAGGTTGGCGGACCGTGCGTGTCTCATGATGCTTCCTCTCTCCCGTGCATAGTCAAGACAGAGCCGGCCATGACCGGCCAGCGGCAGTTCCCCGCCGTGTTTGAAGAAAGGCCATGGCCTTCCGTCCTGCATGGGAGGCTCGTGCCTCCTCGAGTGATCGGCGCTCGCGCCGTCGTGTCCTGTGCTGCGGTCCTGCGGCGCACTGCCGCCGTGGCGGCGCGACCGGTGCGATAGGCCGGTCGTACGCATGTCGCTATGCGGCTTGGGCCGCGATCCCTCGGCATCCTCCCTGCGATGACCGCTGCGTCGGAGCGCCGGACGGCGCCTGCTCGCTGGTGGGCAAACTGGCCTTGCGTGACAACGTTGTCAACTTGTGATTCCAGCCTTTGCGGTGTGGTTCACAGAACACGATGACAACGTTCGCCGAATGCGACGGAATTTGCTGCGTCGCAGCGCGAAGGAAAATTGACTTATCTTTAGAAACAGTGACATACGACGATGTCTCAAAGACATTGATGTCCATCGCAGGTCATTGGAGTTGTTGGAGTGTGCGATGACGCGGCGCAACATCGGCATTGCGCGATTACGATGCGCGCGGCGACGAGGCCCGGGTCGGCGCGGTGGCGTTTAAGAAGCTCCTGTAGGAGCGGCGTGAGTCGCGACCATGGGACGCGCAGAGTTCACAACGCCTACGTCGTCGATCGGAGGTCGGAGCCGTCGCGAGGGTAGGAGCGGCGTAGCCGCGATCACGGACGAGCAGAGACGACGAGGCCGTTGCCGGCCGTAGAAGCTGCGTGCTCTCGCAGGGTAGGAGCGACGCAAGCCGCGACTGCGACCTCTCAGTCTCGCGCCGATGGTGGCCGCAGCCGGTCGGGGTAGGAGCGGCGCAAGCCGCGACTGCGACCTCTCAATCTCGCGCCGATGGTGGCCGCAGCCGGTCGGGGTAGGAGCGACGCAAGCCACGACTGCGACCTCTCAATCTCGCGTCGATGGTAGCCGCAGCCGGTCAGGGTAGGAGCGGCGCAAGCCGCGACATCGCTGCGACGGTCTCGGCGTCTCTGTCTAGTAAGGTTAGAGCCAGAATCAAGATCAAGATCAAGATCAAGCCTAAAGCTTCCGCTACTAAAGCGGCGGGTTACTTTCTTTTGTCTAAAGCAACAAAAGAAAGGTAACCAAAGAAGTTGCTTTGTTTTGAATCAAGGGCCCGCACGAGCGATGCCTCCGCGGTGATTTTTCATACGGGACCTCCCTGTCCCGATGAAAAACGGCCCGCATCCCTGCGGGCCGCCCTTTGGGTCTTCTTTAGCCTTCGCTAGTGCGAAGCTGCGCACAGCAACAGCAACAGCAACAGCAACAGCAACAGCAACAGTAACAGCAGCAACAGCACCAACAGCACCAGCAACAACAACGTTAGCGTCAGGGCCAGCCAGCGGTAATCGTGCGGCCGCTATGGCTTGGTGGCGGGGGCGGCGAGCGCTTCGATCAAATGGCGGTTGAAGCGGTCGGGCGCTTCGACTTGCGGTGAATGGCCCAGGTCGTCGAATTCGATCAGGGTCGAGTGGGCGATGGCGCGCGCTGCGCGACGGCCCAGCTCGGGATACAGGCCGAGCTTCGGCTTGAGCTCGGCCGAGGCGAGGTCGCGATTGATCGCGGTGCGATCGCGCTGGCCGATCAACAAGGTGGTCGGCACGCGCAGGTTGCCGAACTCGTGCACCACCGGCTGGGTGAATATCATGTCCGAGGTCAGTGCCTGGTTCCAGGCCACGCGTTCGTGGCCCGGACCGGCGTAGAGCCCGGCGAGCATGCCGACCCAGCGGTCGTACTCGGGTTTCCATTGGCCGCCGTAGTAGACCTCGAGTTGATACTGCTTGATCGAGGCGAAACTGGTCTTGAGTTCGCGCGCATAGGCCTCGTCGACGCTGCGCCACGGCACGCCGAGCGCTTTCCAGTCTTCCAGGCCGATCGGATTGACCAGCAGCAGACGCTCGCTGGCCTGCGGATACATCAAGGCATAGCGCGCGCCGAGCATGCCGCCCATCGAATGCCCGATGATGCTGGCGCGTTCGATTCGCAACGACTGCAGCAGCGCATGCGTGTTCGCGGCGAGCTGATGCAGGCTGTACTGATAATGCACGGGCTTGCTGGATTTGCAGAAGCCGATCTGGTCGGGCGCGATCACCCGATAGCCGGCGTCGCGCAGCGCGGCGATGCTGGATTCCCAGGTGGCCGCGCAGAAATTCTTGCCGTGCAGCAGCACCACGACGCGGCCGTTGGCGCGCTGCGGACGCACGTCCATATAGGCCATCTGCAGGGGTTCGCCTTGCGACCGGATGGCGTGGCGCTGCACCGGGTGCGGATAGTCGAAGCCTTCGAGTTGCGGACCGAACGAAGGCATCGCCGGTTCGGCGGCGCCCGACGAAAGCGCGAACAGCGCCGGCAGGGCGGCGAGGAGGGACTTGCGCACCGGGAGCGCTCCATGAGGGGGAGCATGCATCTTATCCAAGCCGTGCAGCCGCATCGCCACGGCGGCGACCGGGTTGGCCGAACGCCCGGCGACAGGGCGGCGAGTGATGCCCGGGAGTGCGCGAGCGCCTGCGGCTCAGGCGCCGCAGGCATCAACGATGCCCCGACTGCGGCGCTGCCGAGCGCAGCGCGCGCACTCGGCCGGCCGGGACCGGCTCGGTGCGGCCGCCGTAGCGTGCGCGCAGCCAAGTGGCGAGTTCGGCGACCTGGGCGTCGTCGAACTGGTCGCCGAACCCAGGCATCTCCTGCATGCGTTCCAGGCCGGGCAGATCGTGTTCGGGCAAGCCGTCGAGGATCGCGACGATTACGTTGTGCGGATTCGCATCGCGCAGGCCGCTGTTGCCGCGCAGGGCCGGGGCGACGTGCGGCACGCCCTGGCCGTCGCGGCCGTGGCAACCGGCGCAGACCGCGAGATAGCGGTCCTGCGCCGGCGTCGCGGCGACCTCGCCGGCCGAGTGCGCGAGCGCCGCGGCGGGGCGGGGCGAATCGCCGGTGAGATAGGTCGCGATGGCATCGAGGTCCGGGCCGGCGAGTCGGCTGGTCGACAGGTTCACCACCTTGAGCATTTCGTCCGAGGCCACCGCCTGCGCAGCGATGCCGGTGGCGAGGTAAGCGCGCAGACCGGCGCGGTCCCAACCGCGCGCCGCGAGTCCGGTCGGGGTGAGATCCGGCGCGGCGTAACGGCCGAGCTCGTCGTTGCCGGTCAACGGGCGCTCGCGATCGACTTGGCCGAGCCAACCGCGCGGGCTATGGCACTCGCCGCAATGGCCCAGCGTTTCGACCAGGTATTCGCCGCGTTTCCAGGCCGCCGAACGACCCTGCGAGGCGGGCTGCGCATCGGCGCCGGCGAACAGCAGGTTCCAGGCGTGGATGCCGGTGCGGATGTTGAAGGGGAAGCCGACGCCGTTGGCGCGGTTGGCCTGCTGCACCGCCGGACGCGTCATCAGATAGGCATAGATCGCATCGCTGTCGGCCCGCGCCAGGGTCTTGTAGGAGACATACGGCATCGCCGGGTACAACTGGTGACCGTCGCGCGCCTCGCCGCGGGTGACCGCGTGGAAGAACTCGTCGGCGCTGTAGCGGCCGATGCCGGTCTGCGCATCGGGGGTGATGTTGGTGCCGTGGATCACGCCGAACGGGGAGGCCAGCGGCACTCCGCCGGCGAACGGCGCGCCGCCGTCGGCGGTATGGCAGGCCGCGCAGTCGCCCGCGGCGACGAGGTAACGGCCGCGTTCGATCTGTGCGGCGCTGGCCCGGACTTGCACGGCCGGGCCGCGCTGGTGCCAGCGCTGCACCAGCCAGCTGCCCAGCATCCACACCAGTATCGACGCGGCGAGCATCAGCGCCCACAGGCCAAGGCGTTTCCAGCGGCGCCGGCTCATGGCGCGTCCTCCCGCCGGCCGCGCGCGGCATCGGCGCCGCGGACCAGGCCGGGCGTTTTCAGCACCAACTCCTTGACCGCCTGGTAATAGCGGACATAGCCGGTGCAGCGGCACAGGTGCGGATCGAGCGCGTCGGTGATGGTGGCCTCGATTTCGCTATGCGCGATCGGCCGCTTGGCCAGGCGCTCGAGCAACACCGTGGCGGCGTTGACGAAGCCCGGCGTGCAATAGCCGCACTGGAAGCTGAAATGATCGAGGAAGGCCTGCTGCACCGGCGACAGCGCCTTGATCGCGCCGGCCTCGTCGCGCTGCGCGTGGCCTTCGACCGTGCGGATGCGTTTGCCGTTGAAATAGTGCGCGCCGGTGATGCAACTGCGCACTTCGCGCGGCCCGTGTTCGTCGTCGACGATGACGGTGCAGGCGCGGCATACGCCCTGGCCGCAGCCGAAGCGGGTACCCGTCAGGCCGAGGTACTCGTGCAGGACGTCGACCAACATCATGTCCTCGGGCACCTCGAGCGGCCCATGGCGACGACCGTTGATGTCGAGCGCGAGCGGGCGCGTGCGGATCGGCGAGGCGCTCATGCGCGGGCCTCCTGGGCGGCAGCGGCGGTCTCGTCGTCGGCGGCAGCCGCGAGGATCTTGTCCGGGGTCACCGGCAGTTCGCGGAACCGGTGGCCGGTGGCGTGGGCGATGGCGTTCACGATCGCCGGCACCACCGCGATCATCACCACCTCGGCCATGCCCTTCGGCGCATCGGTCTGCGACAGCGGCGGCAGCAACTCGCCGCTCTGCTTCCACACCGCGACGTCGCGCGCGCGCGGCAGGACGTAGCGGTTGAAGTTCCAACTGCCGTTGCCGGGGCCGTCTTCGTACAGCGGCAGGAACTCGTGCAGGGCGTGGCCGATGCCCATCGCCAGTCCGCCTTGCAACTGGCTCGATACCAACTCGGGCACGATCGGCGTACCGCATTCGAGGATCGAATGGTGGTCGAGCAGTTCGACGCGGCCGGTGGCGGTGTCGACCGCGACCTCGGCGATGGTGCCGATGGCGCTGTAATAGACGACGCCGGCGTTATTGCGTTGCGGCGGCGGGTAGAACACGCGCGTGCGTTCGACGATGCGGTAGCCGTTGGCGGTCGGCGTGCCGGGTCTTCCGCTTGCCGGGGCTTCGGCGCCGTCGCCCCAGCGCAGGGCGAGACCGTCCAGCGGCAGGCGCGCGTCGTCGCGCAACGGAAACTCGGCTTCGGCCCATTGCCAGCGATTGAAGGTGTGCACGATCGCGCCGGTGACGAGGCCGAGTTCGTAGGCCTTCACGGTCAACTGCTGCAGGCTCAGCGGCGCCAGGCCGCCGGCGGTGAGCCGGCCTTCGACCCAGCGCGCATCCTCGCGCCGTATCGCCAGCGGCGAGAGTTGGCCGCCGCCGTAGCCCTGGCTCCAGATCGCCTGGGCAGCCGGCCACAGGCCCTGGGTGAACACCAGCCGCGCCGCTTCGCGGGTGGCGTGGCTGAAGAAATAGGCCGAGTTGCTGGCGCTGCTGGGGCTGGCGTAATTCGGCGTCCAGCGCGGGTCGCCGATGTGGGCGGCCTGCACTTCGGCCGTCATCAGCCAGGGATCGTCGGTGGCGAACATCGGCAGCTCGCGCCAGTCGGTTTCGCCGGTGCGGATCTCGTCGGCCGGCCGGCCCAGCCATTGCGCGCAGACCGCGGCCTGGCTGGTGGCCATACCGGTGCCCATCTCGATGCCGATGTGGCGCAGGACGATGCGGCCATCGCGGTCGAGCGCCACTTCGGCGAACGCGGCCTCGGCGCCGGTCCCGTAATCCTTCTGCACGCAGCCGAAGCCGACTCCGTAGCGCCGGCCGGGGTGCGCCGCCTCGTACTCGCGCTTGCGCGCCGCGCGTCGGCTCCACAGCGGATGCGCGCGCGCTTTGCGCAGGATCTCCTCGGCGCGTTGCAGGCCGCCCGGAATCGCGCCCTGGGTGTTCTTCATGCCGGTCTCGAACACGTTGCGCAGGCGCAGTTCGATCGGGTCGAGCCCGAGCTCGTGGGCGATCTCGTCGACCAGCATCTCGGTCGCGCCCATGCTCTGCAGGGTGCCGTAGCCGCGCGCCGAGCCGGCATCGAGCGCGCGCGAGGCGATCACGGTGCTGGCCAGGTCGCTGCGCGGAAAGTAATAGATCGATTGCGCGGCGGTCGCCGCGACCAGGCACACCGAGGGCGAGAAATTCATCCGGCCGCCGCCGTCGCCCTGCATGCGCCCCTGGAATACCTCGAACTTGCCGCTCGCGCGATCGAGCTTGAGCCGATAGTGCATGCGGAAACTGTGGCGTTTGAGACTCGACTGGAACTGCTCATAGCGGTCGTTGGCGAGCCGCACCGGCCGGCCGTCGCCGTACAGCGCGGCGGCCAGGGCGTAGAACGGGTAAGGATTGTGGTCTTTTGAACCGTAGCCGACCGTATAGCAAGGGTGCAGGATCAGGCTCTTGACCGCGAACCGGCTGGCCGCGAGCATGCGCGCGCCGTCCTCGGCGACTTCGTTGGGCGATTGCGTCGCCGACACGGCGTGCACGGTGCCGGTGGCGGCATCGAACCAGCCGTTGCCGTTGTCGAGTTCCATCGCCGCGGTGTCGATGGACTGCGAGAAATACTCGCGCTCGAACACTTGCTTGTCGGCGCCGGGCCGGTCGAGTTCGGCGGTCATCGCCTCGGCATGGGCCATGCCCTGCGCATCGATCGTGCCCATCGCGTCGGCCAGCGGCCATTGCGGGGCCAGCTTGCGATAGCCGGCCGGAAACAGCGGGGTGTCCTTGAGGCTGGAGTACGTGTCGTCGTCGAACGGCGTCGCCCCGCCCACGCGCACGTAGCGGAAGCTGGCCCAGGGCGTGCGCTCCAACGGGCCGCTCTGCGCGCCCCAACGGATCAGCCCGTCGCGGAACTTGAGCCGGCTCTTGGCGGCGCGGAAGCGGGCGAAGTCATGCCAGATCAGCAGGGCCACGGCGTGGCCGAGGTAAGCCGGGGTCTTGCCGGCCGGCAGCAGCATGTCCTCGCCGTAGAACTTGGGAAAGGCGACCCCGTCGCGCAGCAGATCGGCCGCGGTGACGATGCGGTCGGGCTGCAGCCCGGCGTCGAGCGACGACAGGTCGATGCCTTCGAACACGCGATCGGCGCGGGTCACCCGCAGCAGCATCGCGTGGGCCTGCGCGCGCGGCCAACCGGGCAGGTCGCGCGAACGCATGTCGTAGCTGAAGAGCTTCTCGCCGGTGACCTTGGCGGTGGCATCGCTGCGGTAGCGGATGTGCCCGGTCTTGGCGTCCCAGGGCCCGGGCCGGATGCGCTCGCGTTCGAACAGGGCGGCGATGGCGGCGCTGCCCGGGGCGGCGATGTACACCGTGATCCCGGCCACCAGGCTGCCTTTGAGGAAATCGCGACGGCTCAAGCGGGCTGGCATGGCTGACTCCGGCTGGCGCTGGCCGATAGTAGTCACATGTTGCGCGGCAATATGCGGTGAAATCGCGCGATTCGACAGATCCGCCGGCAGCCGGCGCGGCCGCGGCGCTCGGCTCAGCCGCGGACGGCGCCGGCGAATTCGTCGCGCCAGCCGCGGATCGCGTCGGCCGCGGCCTGGGCGCGGGCCTGCAGCAGGAAGTGCGGCGCGTCGACCTCGATGCAGCGCGCATCCGGCCGGGCTCGGCCGATGCGCCGCCAACTGTCGCCCGATACAAGGCGGTCGCGGCGGGCGCGCAGATACAGCAGCGGGCAGGCGATGTCGGCCAGCGCCGCGGTGACGTCGGCCGCGCCGCCTTCGCGCAGGCGATGGCGCATCACCGCCGGGTCCAGCGACGCCAACAGCGGGCCCAGGCGCTCGCGCCACGACGGCGAAGACCAGCGGCCGAGCATGGCCGAGGCGACCCAGCGCGTCGGCATTCGGGCCAGCGGCAAGCGCCCGGCGAGCCGCGACAGCGTCGCCGCGCTCAGGGGCGAGCCGGGCGGCCGCGGCGCGCGCGCGAACGAGGCGCACAGCACCAGCCCGGCGAGCTGCGGCGGCCTGGATGCGGCGAGACGGATCGCGATCGGGCCGGAGAACGATTCGGCGAGCAGCAGATAGGGGGCGTGGGCCGGCAACTGCGGACGCACCAATTCGACCAGTTCGTCGTAGCCCAGCGGGCGATCGCGCGGGTAGGCGATCACCTCGGCGGCGAAGGCCGGCGCCATCGCCGCGACGAAGTCCGTCAGCAGCTCGCCGGTGCCGTCCATGCCGGGCAGCACGATGCAGCGCATCGGCGTCATGCGCGCGGTTGCGGGTCCGATAGCGCGCCGAGCCGGTCGAGCGACTTCAGCAGCAACGGGCGATGACGCGCGAGTTTCATCCAGGTGGGCAGGCGCGAGACCATGCTCCGGTGGGCGACGCCGCGGCGTTCGCGCTGGTCGGCCGCGATGTAGCGGCGCAGCTCGTCGAGGTGCTGCGCGTTATACGCCCACAACAGGCCGGCCCGGGTCGGTTCGACCAGCCGCAACGGCAGACCGAAGTGCGGGTCGAGCCCCGCGTTCCCGCGTCGCCGCATGGCATCGACCTGGACCTCGCTGCTGCGCTCGCAGACCGGGCATTGCACCGGCAGCGACTCGCCCAGATGCGTCGAGCTGCATTCGTGCACGTGCCGGGCCTGGCTGGACGCGGGGCGAATCCGGTCGACGCACAGCCATTGGTGGCCGCAGTAGCCGCAGGGTCTTCTTCCGTAGACGCGGACCTCGCCGAACCAGTCGCAACGGGCGCCGCGCGCTTCCAGCGCACAGTGCGCGCAGACGAAGCGCGCATGCCATTGCCGGTCGCGCCAGTCGGCGCACACGGTGCCGGCCTGCCCGCAGCGCGGGCAGCGGACCTCGATGCGGTCGGCGAAGACGCCGAGGCTGCGGCCTTCGTCGCGGTGCCGGCGCGGCGCGCTCATCGCCGCCTCAGCACTCGATGACGTTGACCGCCAGGCCGCCGCGCGAAGTTTCCTTGTACTTGTCCTGCATGTCGCGGCCGGTGTCGCGCATGGTCTTGATGACCTTGTCGAGGCTGACCTTGTGCTTGCCGTCGCCGCGCATGGCCATGCGATAGGCATTGATCGCCTTGACCGCGCCCATCGCATTGCGCTCGATGCAGGGGATCTGCACCAGCCCGCCGATCGGGTCGCAGGTCAGGCCGAGGTTGTGTTCCATGCCGATCTCGGCGGCGTTCTCGATCTGGCTCGGGGTGCCGCCGAGCGCGGCGACCAGACCGGCCGCCGCCATCGAACAGGCCACGCCGACCTCGCCCTGGCAGCCGACTTCGGCGCCGCTGATCGAGGCGTTTTCCTTGTACAGGATGCCGACCGCGGCCGCGGTCAGCAGGAAGTTGCGCACGCCCTGCAGGTTGGCGCCGGGGCAGAATCGGTCGTAGTAGTGCAGCACCGACGGGATGATGCCGGCGGCGCCGTTGGTCGGCGCGGTGACGACGCGGCCGCCGGCGGCGTTCTCTTCGTTGACCGCGAGCGCGTACAGATTGACCCAGTCGAGCACGGTCAGCGGATCGCGCATCGCCGCTTCGGGCTTGCTCGACAGTTCCGCGAACAAGGCCGGCGCGCGCCGCGACACGTGCAGGCCGCCGGGCAGGGTGCCGGTCTCGCGGATGCCGCGCGCCACGCAGGACTGCATCGCGTTCCAGATCGCGTCGAGGCCGTCGTTGATCTCTTCGCTGGTGCGCCAGACCCGCTCGTTGGCCATCATCATCTCGGCGATGCTGAGGCCGCTGCGTTGCGCCTGCGCCAGCAGCTCGTCGCCGGAGTGGAACGGATACGGCAGCTCGGTGGTGTCGGCGACGATGCGGTCTTCGGCCGCTTCGTCCTGGTTGACGACGAAGCCGCCGCCGACCGAATAGTAGTCGCGCGTGGCGATGACTTCGCCGGCCGCGTCGTAGGCGGTGAAGCGCATGCCGTTGGTGTGGAACGGCAGTTTCTGGCGCTTGTTCATGATCAGGTCGTGCTTCTCGTCGAAGCCGATCTCGTGGCGGCCGAACAAGCGTATGCGCTTGGTCGTGCGGATGCGCTCGAGCGCCGCCGGGATGATGTCGGGGTCGATCTGGTTCGGCCAGTGGCCCTCCAGTCCCATCAGCACCGCCTTGTCGGTACCGTGGCCGCGTCCGGTCAGGGCGAGCGAGCCGAACACCTCGGCGCGCACGCGTGCGGTGCGGGCGAGGTCGGCGCCTTCGGCTTCGGCGTTGCAGCCCTCGATGAGCCAGCGCTCGATGAAGCGCGCGGCGGCGCGCATCGGGCCGACGGTATGGGACGAGCTCGGGCCGATGCCGATCTTGAACAGGTCGAAACTGCTGACTGCCACGGGCTTGCTGCTCCAACGAGGGAAGAAGTCGGACGATGCTGGCGGACCGCGTCGCCGGCATCCGGACCGCGATGCCGCGGCAGGCGCGGAGCCGCTTATTCTACCCGGGTCGACCTGTTCCCGACGCCATACCGCGCCGCATTGCCATGATCACCACCGCTCCCGTCCTGACCCTGTTCCAGCGCGACGACTGCCACCTGTGCGACCTCGCGCTGGAGGTGCTGGCGCAGGCCCGCGCGCCCGAGTTCGAGAGTGTCTTCATCGACGAGGACGAGGGCCTGGAGGCGCTGTACGGGATGCGGGTACCGGTGTTGCGGGATGAGGCGGCCGGAATCGAGTTGGATTGGCCGTTCGATGCGGCGGCGGTCGCGGTGTTGCTGGGGCGGCTGGGGTGAGGACTGAGCGGCCGGGTTGCGTCTACGTTTCCCCCTTTTGAAAAGTGGGTAAGGGGGATTTGCCGTTGCCCTAAGATCTTGCCGCCGCCGTCGCGCTAAATATTTTGCTGTTGCTGTTGCTGCTGTGCGCAGCCGAGCACTAGCGAAGGCCATAGAAGACCCGGAGGGCGGCCCGCAGGGATGCGGGCCGTTTTTCATCGGGACAAGGATGTCCCGTATGAAAAATCCCTGCGTCGGCATCGGACGTGCGGGCCCTTGACTCAAAGAAAAGCACTTTTCTTTGGTTACCTTTTTTTGTTGCTTATGACAAAAGAAAGTAACCCGGCCGTTACGGGCGGAAGTTTTGGGTTTGATCTTGATCTTGTCTAGTGAACGAAAGAAGCGCCGCGAGACCGCCACAGCGATGTCGCGGCTTGCGTCGCTCCTACCCCTGGCGAAAGCCCGCCGCTTCGATGAACGACATGAGCCTTGGTACCGCTGCGCGTTCCGCGGTCGCGACTCACGTCGCTCCTACAAAGGGAGTTCGCTGCACCCTGAGTAAAGAGCAAAGCTTCCGTCCGCTGACGCGGCCGGGTTACTTTCTTTTGCTGGCCCAAAAGAAAGATAACCAAAGAAAAGGCCTTCCCTGCAAGGGCACAAGCCCGCGCGATCGCTGCCGACGCAGGGATGCTCCAGACAGGCCATCCATGGCCTGCTTGCGCACGGCCCGCACCCCTGCGGGCCGCTCTACGGATCTGCTTTTGTCCGGCAATGCAGCAAAGCAGATCAAAATCACGGCAACGGCAACGGCAACGGCAACGGCAACGGCAACGGCAACGGCAACGGCAACGGCAACGCAAAATGCCGTCGAAAACGGGCGCTCGACGACGCAGACGCTCGCATCGCATTCACCGCGCCGCGCAACTTACTTCGCCGGCGCGAACACCACCTTGGTGCTGACCGCGACTTCGTTCGGGATGATCGAGGTGTCGGCCCAGTCGCCGCCGCCCACGCCGAAGTCCAGGCGCTTGACCGTGGCCTTGCCGGCCAGCACGGGCTTGGCGCCGGCGGTCCAGGTGAAGGTCAGGGTGACCGGCTTGGTCGCGCCGCGCAGGTTGAGGCTGCCGTCGGCGGCGTAGTTGTTGCCGCCCAGGCTGCGGAACTTGGTCGCGGTGAAGCGGGCCTGCGGGAACTTGGCGATGCTGAAGAAGTCGGCGCCCTTGAGGGTGTCGTCGCGTTCGCTGTTCTTGGTGTTGGTGCCGGCCAACGGGATCACCACGTCGAGCTTGGAGGCGTTCAGCTGCGCGGGGTCGAAGCTGATGCGGGCGGTGAAGCCGGGGAAGTTGCCGGCGAACACCTCGCCCTGGTACTTGGTGGCGAAGGTCAGGCTGGAGCCGGGCTGCTGAACGTAGTCGGCGGCGAGGGCGGGCGCGGTGGCGGCGAACAGCAGGCCGGCCAGGGCGAGGGATTTAATCGGCATCGGGTTGCTCCGGAACTTGCGTAGGCGAAGGGGAAGAGGAGGGGACAGGCGAGGCGGCAGGCGAAGGCGAGGCGGCCGGGGCGGGCCGCAGTTGGCGACGGCCCGGCAGCATCCGCGTCAGGGTGGCGTCGTTCTGGAACAGGTGGTGATAGAAGGCCGCGCCGGCATGCGCCAGGACCAGGGCGAGCAGCAGCCAGAAGCCGTATTCGTGGAGGTCGCGGCTCAGGCGCGACAGGTCTTCGCTGCGCTCGGCGATACGCGGCAGATTGAACAGGCCGAAGTACTGCAACGGGTAACCCGAGGACGAATTGAATACCCAGCCCGAAATCGGCAGGGCGAACATCAACGCGTACAGGGCCCAATGGGTCAGCGAGGCGATGCGTTCCTGCCAATGCGGGGTGCCGGCCACCGGGCGCGGGGCGCCGGCGTACAGCCGCCACAGCAGCCGCAGCACGACCAGACTCAACAGGGTCAGGCCCAGCGATTTATGCAGCGCGTAGATCTTGATCTTCGACGGGCCGTTGCTCATGTCGGTCATGGTCAGGCCGATGATCGCGATCGCCGCGATCAGCAGCACGACCGCCCAGTGCAGCAACTGGCTGATCGGCCCCCAGCGGTCGGCGGTGTTCTTGAACGTCATCGGCGAGGCTCCGGTTCGGGCGTGGCTGGGCGAGGAGAAGGATCGGCGGCTTCGTCGCCGGCGGCAGGCAGAGCGTCGTCCGCAATCGGCTCGCTGTCGTCGGCGGGGCCGTTGTCGAGATACTGGTTGCGTACCGCCTCGGCTTCGATGCGCAGCTCGACCTCGTCGCCGATCACCGACTTCCAGGCGTCGATGCCGAACGCGGCGCGGCTCAGGCGCGCGGTCGCCGAGAAGCCGGCGGTATGGCGGAACGGCGGCAGCGGGTGGCGCTTGTAGGCATTGAGCCGCACCTCCATGCATAGCGGACGGGTGACGCCGTGCAGACTCAGGGCGCCGCAGACCCGGGCGCGGTCGGCGCGGTGCTCGCCCTCGGCCGGCAGCGGTTCGACGGTCTCGGAAACGAAGCGGGCGAGCGGATGGCGCTTGCCGTCGAGCAGGTTGGCGGCGAGCGTGGCGGCATTCCATTTGGCGTCGCCGAGGTCCAGCCGGGCCAGCGGCAGGCTGACCTCGAGCTTGGCGCTGCGCCAGTCGTCGCGGTCGAACAGCAGGCTGCCGCGAGCGCCCGACACGGTGCCGAGGGCCTGGGAGAAGCCGGCATGCGAGACCGCGAACATCACCCGGGTATGCACCGGGTCCAGGCCGTAGCGCTGCGGCGGCGCCGCGCTCGCGACGGCCGAGGCCAACGCGAACGGCATCGCGGCCAGCGCGGCGGTCAGGGCGGCGCAACGGCGGATGAGAGGCATGGCGGCTCCGGCAGGGTTCGGGGGATTCTAGGCACAGCCGCGCAAAGTCGTGTCTAGGCCCGTGCAACGATCCGTTTCGACCGGCCCTAGCGGCGGGAGTTCGGGGCCGGCGAACGGCGCCTCTTGCTTCGTACAGGCGGTATCGCCGAGCCTAGTGGGCGAGGGAACGAACAAGACGGGCGCTGGGACGCCGCGTTCCACCCGGGGAGGGGACCGAATGCTGCGTGCGCTGCTAACCGCCTGTCTGTGCCTGGGCGCCCCTTGGGCGGCCGGAGCCGCCGTGCCCGAAGTGCCGCGCGCGCGCATCATCGGCGTCGCCGACGGGTTGCCGTCGAGCAAGGTCAACGGCATGGCCTTCGACCACGCCGGCTACCTGTGGCTGGCCACGACCGACGGCCTGGCCCGCTACGACGGCATCGGCATGAAGGTCTGGCGGCATACGCCCGGCGACCCGGCCTCCTTGCCCGGCAACGACCTGACCCTGGTCTCGGTCGACGATCGCGACCGCATCTGGGTCGCGGCCGAGGGCCGCGGCCTGAGCATGATGGACGGCAAGCGCGAGGGCTTCGTCCACTACCGTCAGGCCGACCGCCCCGAGATAGGCAGCGACGACACCTTCGCCGTCGCCAGCCGCAACGGCGAGATATGGTTCGGTACCTACGGAGGCGGTCTGCACCGGCTCGACCGCGACGGCCGCATCACCCGCTTCGTGCCCAAGCCCGGCGATCTGCGCAGCCTGCCGGCGGAAACGGTGCTGTCGCTGGCCTACGACGCCCGCGGCGATCTGTGGGTCGGCACCTTCAAGGGCCTGGCGCGCTGGACCGGCAGCGACTTCGAACGTATCGACGTGCCCGGCGAAGAGCCGGCGCCGTGGATCTTCTCGGTCACCCCGGTCGGCGACCAGCTCTGGGTCGGCACCAAGACCGGCCTGTACCGGCGCGAGCGCGACGGCCGCTGGACCGATCCCGACTACTCGGTGATGTTCGGCCACCTCAACGCGGTGCTGAGCCTGGCGCCCGATCGCGGCGGCAATTTCTGGCTCGGCACCCAGCGCAGCATCTGGCGGGTCGCGCCGGGCGCGGTGCCGGTGCCGGCCACGCTCGGCCCGGCCCGGCCGGCGCGGCCGGTGCAGCAGATCGTCGGCCAGGACGACGGTTCGTTCTGGTTTCCGTTCGCCGGCACCGGCGTGGGCTATCTGCGTTCGGACTGGCGCCGCATCGCCCAGTACTCGCGCGAACGCGGCACCTTGTCGAGCGAGCTGTATCCCTCGCTGGCGCCGTCGGCGAGCGGCGGGTTGTGGCTGCTTGGCGCGCGCGGCGAGATCGAACGTCTCGGCGCCGACGGCGTGGTCGAGCCGGTCAGCGACGGGCCGCACGACTCGATCGGCCACAGCCTGCCCAATGCCGCGGTCGAAGACCGCAAGGGCCGGTTGTGGGTCGCGACCAGCCGCAACAGCGTGGTCCGGATCGATCCTTCCGGCGTGTGGCGCGACTGGACCGTGGACACGCCGGAACCGGCGCTCAACGGCGAGCCGGAGCGGATGCTGATCGCGCGCGACGGCAGCCTGTGGATCTCGTTCCTGACCCAGGGGTTGCAGCAGCGCGACACCGACACCGGCAAGGTGTTGTCGACGATCCTGGTCGGGCCCGAGCAGGGCATCGGCGTCGGCGACCTGGGTTCGATGAAGATCGCGCCCGACGGCGTGCTGTGGGTGGCGTCGGGGCAGGGCATGCTGCGCCACGATGCCGCCGGCAACCGCATGCGGCCGGTGCAAGGCCTGCCGCGCGAGCGGGTGTTCGGTTTCGTCTTCGACGACCCCGACAGCCTGTGGCTGCAGACCCTCAAGGGGTTGGCGCGATATCGCCGCGACGGCGCGCACTGGCGCCTGCACTCGCAGGTCGGTGTGGCCGAGGGCATTCCCGCGGTCGAGGCGACCGACCTGTTCCGCGACCGCCTCGGCCGGATCTGGATGCCGACCTCGCGCGGCCTGTTCCGCTGGGATCCCAAGCAACGGCAACTGCGCCACTTCGGCGTGCAGAACGGCATGAGCAGCCAGGAGTTCATCCGCCGCGGTTCGGTCATGACCCCGCGCGGCGTGCTCGCATCGGCGTTGTCGGACGGCAGCGTGGTGCTGGTCGATACCGAGCTGGCCGACCCGCCGCCGCGCCAACCGCGGCTGCAATGGCATCAGCTCGACGTGCGCCGGCACGGCCGCTGGGTGCCGCTGCCGCTGCACGGCTCGTCGCTGCCGGCGGGCGCGACCCGCGCCGCGCGTTACGCGACGATTCCTTCGCTGGCGCCGGACGACCGCGAAATGCGCGTGCAATTGCGCCTGCTGTCGTTCGACGATCCGCAGGGCAATCGGTATTACACCCGCCTGGAAGGCTACGACAGCGACTGGGTATCGGTCGGCAACAGCGGCGAGCGGGTGTTCGCCGGACTGCCGTCGGGCAGCTACGTGCTGCATGCGCGTGCGGTCGACGCCAACGGCAACGCCGCGGTCGAACGCACCCTCGAATTCAACGTGCGCCCGCCGTGGTGGCGCACGCCGCCGGCGCTGGCGGCGCTGGCCGGGTTGATCGCTTTGCTGGTGTGGTGGGTCGCGGCCTCGTACCGGCGCCGCCTGCAACGCCGGCTGTCCTGGCAGGCCGCCGAGCACGAGCGCGAAGTCGCCAAGCAGGCGTCGTTGGCGAAGACCCGCTTCCTCGCCACCCTCGGCCACGAAGTGCGCACGCCGATGACCGGCGTGCTCGGCATGAGCGAGCTGCTGCTCGACACGCCCTTGAACGAGCGCCAGCGCGGCTACACCGAATCGATCCTGCGCGCCGGCCAGCACCTGCTGCGGCTGGTCAACGACGCCTTGGACCTGGCCCGGATCGAATCGGGCAAGCTCGAACTCGCCGACGAGTCCTTCGACCTGCGCGCGCTGATAGAACAGGCCGCCGAACTGATGCGGCCGCTGGCGCAGCAGCGCGGGCTCGCGTTCGAGGTGCTGATCGCGCCGAGCGCGCCGCGCGGCCTGCGCGGCGACGCCAGCCGGGTCTGCCAGATCCTGCTCAACCTGCTCGGCAACGCGATCAAGTTCACCGAGCACGGCAAGGTCAGCCTGATCGTCGATGCGCTGGCGCCGCAGGGCGTGCGCTTCGAGGTCGCCGACACCGGTCCGGGCTTGAACGAAGAGCAAAAGGCGCGCCTGTTCCGCCGCTTCGAGCAGGCCGACGGCGCGCGCACCGCGGCGCGCTACGGCGGCAGCGGTTTGGGCCTGGCGATCTGCCAGGAGCTGGCCGCGGCGATGGAAGGGCATATCGCGGTCCACAGCGAGCCCGGCCAGGGCGCGCATTTCGTGTTCGAGCTGCCGTTGCCGAGCGCCGAACCACCGGTATCGCCTTCGTCGACGCTGGAACCTGCCTCGCGCGGCGTGCAGGTGGGGCCGCTGGCGTTGCTGTTGGTCGAAGACGATCCGACCGTGGCCGAAGTCATCGCCGGCCTGCTGCGTGCGCAGGGCCACCGCGTCACCCATGTGGCCAATGGCCTGGCGGCGCTCGCCGAAGTCACCACCGCGCATTTCGATTTGGCGCTGCTCGACCTGGACTTGCCCGGCATCACCGGCCTCGATCTGGCCCGGCAACTGCGCGCGCAAGGATTCGCCGCGCCCCTGGTCGCGGTGACCGCGCGCGCCGACGCCGATGCCGAACCGCAGGCGAGCGCGGCCGGCTTCGACCGCTTCCTGCGCAAGCCGGTGACCGGCGCGATGCTCGCCGACACCGTCGCGGCGGTGCAGGCGCCGAAGCCTTGAGCGCCGCGCGCTGTCGCCCGAGCGCCGACAAGCGTGACCCGATGCGCAGTTGAGATCCGCGTGCTCGCCGGGGGCACCCGATGAACCGGATGGATGTCGCACAATGAGTCACGCTTGCGCCTGCGGAACACCGTTGCGACGATAGCGTTCGACCGCACCGGGGGCTTCGCTCGCGGTCCAGGAGGTACCCGTGCTGGGACGTTGTCTGTGTCTGCTGATGTTGCTGTTCGCCATGCAGGCAGAGGCACGCCTTCCCGAAACGCCGCGTTTCCGCCGCTACGGCCAGGAACAGGGCCTGCCCAAGTCGGTCGTCAGCATGGACCTGGATCGCCAGGGCTATCTGTGGATCGCGACCGAGGACGGGCTGGCCCGCTACGACGGCGTCGAGTTCACCGTCTGGCGCCATGTCATCGGCCTGTCCGGCTCGCTGCCGGACAATTCGATCGAAGACGTTCATGTCGACGGCCGCGACCGCGTCTGGGTCGCCAGCCGCGATGGCCTGAGCTGGCTCGGCAGCGATCGCAAGGAATTCGTCCGCGTCGTCTTCGAGGGCCAGGACGCCTCGTGCAGCGATGATGTCTCGTACATGACCGGCACGCCCGACGGCGCGATCTGGACCGCGACCTACGACGGCGAGATGTGCCGCATCGACGCAGAGGGCCGTCTGTCGCGCTATACCCCCGGCGTCGGCGCCGGCAAGCGGCTGCCGCCGGGACCGGTGACCGCGCTGCTCAGCGACGACCGCGGCCGCCTGCTGGTCGGCACCATGCATGGGCTGGTGCGGTTCGAGCGCGGCCGCTTCGGCCCGATCGGCGGCGACGACACCGCCGGTGTGCGGATCGGCGAGTTGTCGCGCGATGCCGACGGTTCGATCTGGGTCGGCAGCCAGCGCGGGCTGTTCCGGCTCGGTACCGACGACCGCATGACTCCGGCGCCGTGGGCGCTCGGCGAGCAGACCACCAACGCCATCGTCGTCGGCGACCAGTCCGGCGGACGCTGGATCGGCACCACTGCCGGCCTGTACCGGGTCGACCGCAACGGCGAGGCGCGGCTGTTGCAGGATGACGCCGGCGACGGCATCTGGGATCGCCGCAGCGGCCTGCAGCAGATGCTGCGCGACGGCGAAGGCGGGCTGTGGCTGGTGACCTATTCGCAGGGGCTGGTGTATCTGCCGCCGGACTGGAACCGTTTCGCTTCGATCACCTCGGTTGGGGGCGTGCAGATCGACCGCCTCGACGTGCGCGACATCGCGCCCGACGGCGAGGGCGGCTTCTGGATGTTGTCGGCCACCGATCTGTATCGCCTGCGCCGCGATGCGCGGGTGCTGGAACCGGTCGCCGACAACCGGCAGCTCGGCCTGAAGTGGATGCACACCTTGTATCTGCGCCCCGACGGCACCTTGTGGATCGGCCATTCCAGCGGCCTGAGCCTGTTCGACCCGGCCACGCGCACGGCGCGCAGCTGGCCGTTCGGCGCCGGCGAACTCGGCACTACGGTGTGGTTCCTGCACGAGTTGCCCGACGGCGGCCTGTGGCTGTGGTTCTCGGACGGCAGCGCGCGCCGCTACAACGCCGCGGGCGAACGCCTGCCCTCGGGCGAGATCGAACGCGTGTTCGCGACCGCCGGTTTCACCACCGGCGCGGCGACCTTCGTGGTCGGCCCCGGCGAACGGCCCTGGTTCGCCGGCACCGCGGGTTTATGGCGTTGGGACGGCAAGCGCTTCGTCGCCGTGCCGGGCGGCGCGTTCGGCGACGTCCAGGCGATGGCCTTCGCCGGCCCGCACCGGCTGTGGGTCGCGCGCAACGGTGCCTTGGAGTCGTATCGCTGGGCCGAGGGTCAGCTCGTGTTCGAGCAACGCATCGACAACAGCGCCGGTTATCCCGACACCAGCGTGTCCGGCCTGCTGGTCAGCGACGCCGGCATGGTCTGGGCGACGACCTCGCGCGGGCTGCTGCTGGTCTCGCCGAAAGACAAGCGCCTGCGCCTGTTCGGCCTCGGCGACGGCATCCCGAATGTCGAATTGAACCGGACCGCGCCGCAGCGCGGGGCCAAGGGCATTGCCGCGACCCTGTCGCTCGACGGCATGGTGCTGTTCGACCTCAATACGCCGTTCCCGCGTTCGCGGCCGCCGCGGCTGTCGCTGGAAAGCCTCAGCGTGCGCCGCGAAGAGGACGAGTGGGCGTTGCCGATCGAGCACGACACGGTGCAACTGGAATCCGGTGACCGCGATTTCCGCGTGGTCGCGCGGTTGATGTCCTTCCTCGACCCGCGTTCGCACACCTACCGTTTCAAGCTCGAAGGCTACGACCCGGACTGGATCGAGCAACGCGCCAACGGCGAGCGGGTGTTCTCGCGCCTGGAACCGGGCGAGTACCGCCTGCAGGTCAAGGCCGCCGGCGCCGACGGCATCTGGTCCGACCCGGCCGCTTTCACCTTGCACGTCAAACCGCCGTGGTGGCGCGCGACCTGGGCCCAGGCCGGGTTCGTGTTGCTGGGCTTGTTGCTGCTCGGGATCGGCGCGCTGGGGTACCGGCGCCGGCTCGGCCGACGCAGCGCCTGGCAGCTCGCGGTGCACAAGCGCGAACTGGCCGAACAGGCCTCGCTGGCGAAGACCCGCTTCCTCGCCACCCTCGGCCACGAAGTGCGCACGCCGATGACCGGCGTGCTCGGCATGAGCGAGCTGCTGCTGGATACGCCGCTGGACGAGCGCCAGCGCAGCTACACCGAGGCGATCCGCCGCGCCGGCGAGCATTTGCTGCGGCTGGTCAACGACGCGCTGGACTTGGCGCGGATCGAATCGGGCAAGCTCGAACTCGAGGACCGCGCCTTCGACCTGCGCGCGCTGGTCGACGAGGTCACCGGGCTGATGCAGCCGCTGGCACGCCAGCGCGGACTCGCCTTCGAGGTGGTGATCACTTCGAGCGCGCCGCAAGGCCTGCGCGGCGATCCGAGCCGGGTCTGCCAGATCCTGATGAACCTGCTCGGCAACGCGATCAAATTCACCGAGCAGGGCAAGGTCAGCCTGATCGTCGATGCGCTGGCGCCGCAGGGCGTGCGTTTCGAGGTCGTCGACACCGGCCCGGGCTTGAACGAGGAACAGAAGACCCGGCTGTTCCGCCGCTTCGAACAGGCCGAAGGCGCGCGCACCGCGGCGCGCTACGGCGGCAGCGGTTTGGGCCTGGCGATCTGCCAGGAGCTGGCCGCGGCGATGGAAGGGCACATCGCGGTGCAGAGCGAACCCGGCCAGGGCGCGCGTTTCATCTTCGACGTGCCGCTGTTGCCGGTGGCGGCGCCGGCGCACGAGGTTTCGTCGTCGCCGCCGGAGCCTGCCTCGCGCGGCCTGCGGGGCAGGCCGCTGGCGCTGCTGTTGGTCGAAGACGACGCCACCGTGGCCGAAGTCATCGCCGGGCTGCTGCGCGCGCAAGGCCATCGCGTCACCCATGTCGCCAACGGCCTGGCCGCGCTGGCCGAAGTGGCGACCGGGCACTTCGACCTGGCCCTGCTCGATCTCGATCTGCCCGGGCTCAACGGGCTGGACCTGGCGCGGCAGTTGCGCGCGCAGGGCTTCCTGCGGCCGCTGATCGCGGTGACCGCGCGCACCGACCCGGACGCCGAGCCGCAAACGCGCGAGGCCGGCATCGACCGCTTCCTGCGCAAGCCGGTCACCGGTGCGATGCTGGCCGAGGCGATCGCCGCGACGATGGACGGCGCAGCCCCGGAATAGGCGCGATGCCAGTGCAGGCGGCCCGCGCCGGAGCATGGCGGCGCAGCCCCGCCGCGGCTGCGCTTGCGCGATAACACACACATTGCGACGATCCCGGATCGCCGCGCGTTGTGGCGAGGGAGTCCGGATGCGGCGCACTATTCGTTGGCTGTTCGCGCTGTGCCTGGCGGCGCTGTCCTGTGTCGTGGCGCCGCCCGGCTCGATCTTGAACAGCGTGATCGCGACCGCCGCGGCCGGCCTGCCCGAGACGCCGCGACCGCGCCAGCTCACCGTCGCCGACGGCCTGCCGTCCAACACCGTCAATCGCATCGCCGAAGACCGCCAAGGCTATCTGTGGCTGGCCACCAGCGAAGGGTTGGCCCGCTACGACGGCAGCGGCTACCGGGTGTGGCGGCGCGAACAGGGCCTGCGCGACAACTTCCTGTGGGCGGTGCATGTCGATGCGCACAACCGGGTCTGGATCGGCACCAGCCAGTCCGGCCTGGCGATGCTCGACGCCGAGCGCAAGCAGTTCCGCTACTACGACCGCGCCAACACCCCCGGGCTGGGCGACAACAACATCTGGTCGATCGCTTCCACGCCTGACGGCGCGCTGTGGTTCGGCACCGCCCACGGCGGCCTGCACCGGATGGCGGCCGACGGCGGCATCACCCGCTACGTCGCCCGCGAAGGCGATCCGCGCAGCCTGCCGAGCGACGGCATCGCCAACCTCAGCGTCGCTCCCGACGGCAGCCTGTGGGTGAGCACGCTGGCCGGCGCGGCGCGCTGGACCGGGCGCGATTTCGAGCGCGTGCCCGAACGCGCGCTGACCTCGGACATCGTCAACACCATCACCTTCGAGAGCGACGGCACCGCCTGGTTCGGCACTCCGCACGGCGTCGGCGTGCGCCGTCCCGACGGCCGCTACGAGGCGCAGCCGTGGGCGCGCTTCGCCCCCGACAAGACCATCATCGACGTGCTGCGCCGCGACCGCACCGGCCAATACTGGTTCGACCTGCCCGAGGGCCTGGGCATCGGCAACGCCGACGGGGTGGCGGTGGTGCCGTTGTTCAGCAGCACCAGCCAGGGCCTGGTGCGGCCGAACTGGTCGGGCGCCTACGAGGACCGCGAAGGCGGCCTGTGGTTCGCCAGCAACGGCCACGGCCTGTGGTATCTGCCGCCGAACTGGCGCCAGTTTTCGGTGCTGACGCGGCGCATCGACGACCCCTCGACCCTGGCGAACGCCAGCGTGCGCGGCATCGCGCCGGCGCAGGGCGGCGACATGTGGCTGGTCGGCAGCGGCGGCGTGCTCGACCGGCTCGATCCCGAGAGCGGGCATGTGGTGCATGTCGCCCAGGGCTTCAGCGGCAACCTAGGCCTGGACAGGGTGCTGCAGGATCGCGCCGGCCGGGTCTGGGTGACTTACTACGGCGGCCTGGCGCGAATCGATCCGGCCACCGGCGCGTATCGCAACTGGAGCCTCGACAGCGCCCGCGACCCGACGGTCGGCGGCACCACCGCCGAGCTGGTCGAAAGCCAGGGCCTGATCTGGCTGCTCGGCAGCGACGGCGACCTGCAGGCGCGCGACCTCGACGGCCGAGTGCGCGAGTCGTTTTCGTTCGGCGAGCGAGGACTGCCGAAGGACGCCGCCCTCGAACAAGGCAGCAGCGGCCCCGACGGCGCCTTGTGGGTGTCCAGCTCGCAAGGGCTGTGGCGCTGGAATGCAGCCGCGCGCCGCTTCGAGGCGGTGCCCGGTTCGCCGGCGCAGCCGGTGCACGCCTTCGCCTTCGAAGGACGCACGCGGATGTGGGCGGCCGGCTTCGGCACGCTCGAGGCCTATCATTGGGACGGCGTGCGCCTGCAACGCGAATCGAGCCTCGGCGCACGGGCCGGCCTGCCGCTGACCGAAGCGCGCGGGCTGATCGTCGACAGCGCCGGATTGATCTGGATGACCACCACGCGCGGCCTGGTGCGGGTCGATCCGCAACTGCGCTCGGTGCGCGTGTACGGGGTGAAGGACGGTCTGCCGAGCCAGGAATTCCTGGAGCGGCCGCAGGCGCGCCCGAGCGACGGCCGCATCCTCGTCGGCAGTCCCGAAGGTCTGATCCTGTTCGACCCGGCGGTGGTGCGGCCGGTCGACCGCGCGCCGCCGTTGATCATCGAGACCATCGAAGTGCGCAGGCGCAACGAGCGCATCGCGTTTCCGGTGGCGAATGCGGCGACGACTGCCGCGGTCGATGGCGTCGCGCCGATCGCCAAGGCCGACGGCATCGCGCCTATGACGATCGCCGACGGCATCGCGCCTATTACGATCGCCGATGGCATCGCACCCATTACGATCGCCGATGGCGATCGCGACCTGCGCATCGTGGCGCGGCTGTTGTCGTTCAACAACGCCCAGACCAATCGCTACCGGTTCCGGCTCAGCAATTACGACCCGGGCTGGGTCGACGTCGGCGCCAGCGGCGAACGCAGCTTCTCGCAGCTCGCCCCGGGCGACTACCGTCTGGAAGTGAAGGCCAAGAGCGCCGACAACGTGTGGACGCCGGTGCAGGCGATCGCCATCCACGTCGATTCACCGTGGTGGTGGAGCCCGTGGGCGATCACCGGTTTCATCGCCCTGGTGCTGTCGCTGCTCGGCCTGCTCTGGTTCGCCTATCGCCGGCGCGCGCGGCGGCGCCTGGCCTGGCAGCGCGCCGAGCACGAACGCGAAGTCGCCAAGCAGGCCTCGTTGGCCAAGACCCGCTTCCTCGCCACCCTCGGCCACGAAGTGCGCACACCGATGACCGGCGTGCTCGGCATGAGCGAACTCCTGCTCGACACCCCGCTCGACGAACGCCAGCGCAGCTACACCCTGGCGGTGCGCCGCGCCGGCGAACATCTGTTGCGCCTGGTCAACGATGCGCTGGACCTGGCGCGGATCGAATCGGGCAAGCTCGAACTCGCCGACGAAGCCTTCGACCTGCGCGCGCTGGTCGAAGAGGCCAGCAACCTGATGGCGCCGCTCGCGCGCCAACGCCGCCTCGCCTTCGAGATCGATATTTCCAGCGGCGCGCCGGCGGGGTTGCGCGGCGACGTCAGCCGGGTTTGCCAGATCCTGCTCAACCTGCTCGGCAACGCGATCAAGTTCACCGACGAAGGCAAGGTCAGCCTGCGCGTGGAAGCGCTGAAGCCGCAGGGCGTGCGCTTCGAGATCGCCGACACCGGCCCCGGCCTCAACGAAGAGCAGAAGAACCGCCTGTTCCGCCGCTTCGAACAGGGCGACGGCGCCCGCACCGCGGCGCGCTACGGCGGCAGCGGCCTGGGCCTGGCGATCTGCCAGGAGCTGGCTGCGGCGATGGACGGGCACATCACCGTCTACAGCGAGCCGGGGCAGGGCGCGCGCTTCGTGTTCGACCTGCCGCTGCCGGTGGCGGTGCCGCCGCGCGCGGCGCCGTCGGCGTCGGAGCCCGCCTCGCGCGGTTTGCACGGCAGACCGCTGTCTTTGCTGTTGGTGGAGGACGACGCGACCGTGGCCGAAGTCATCGCCGGCCTGTTGCGCGCGCAGGGGCATCGTGTGGCCCATGTCGGCAACGGCCTGGCGGCCTTGACCGAAGTGGCGACCGGGCATTTCGACCTGGCTCTGCTCGATCTCGATCTGCCCGGCATCAACGGCCTCGACCTGGCCCGGCAGCTGCGTTCGCAGGGTTTCGCCCAGCCCTTGATCGCAGTGACCGCGCGAGCCGACGCCGACGCGGAACCGCAGGCCAGCGCCGCCGGTTTCGACCGTTTCCTGCGCAAACCGGTGACCGGCTCGATGCTGCGCGAAGCCATGGACGCAGTGCTGGCGCGCAAGGCGGGCGGTTGATCTCGCTCTGACGGTCCGGCTCGAACGTTTGACGTTATGGCGTGCTCTCGTCCGGCCTTCGGCCACCTTCTCCCGCCCGCGGGAGAAGGGATGGCGTCGCGATGATCGCTTTGCCCTCTCCCGTTCGCGGGAGAGGATTGGGGTGAGAGCGCCAGCCACTGCGGCCCTCACCGACCCAACGCGCCTCAGCGCGCGCTGAGCTCGTGCACCGCCGCGACCATCGCCGCGACGTGCTCGGGCTGCATGTCGGGCGACATGCCGTGGCCGAGATTGAAGATGTGGCCTTCGCGCGAGCCGCCGTTGCCGTCGCGGTAATCGTCGAGCGCGCGGCCGACTTCGCCGCGGATCGTTTCGGGGGTGGCGTACAAGGTGACCGGGTCGAGGTTGCCCTGGATCGCGACCTGCCCGCCGATGCGGCGCGCGGCGTCGCCCAGGCCGATGGTCCAGTCGACGCCGACCGCTTCCGCGCCGCTCGCGGCGAGGTCTTCGATATAGGGATCGTTGCCCTTGCCGAACAGGATCAGCGGCGCGCGCTCGTCGCCCTCGCCGCGCGGCAATTCGGCGGCGATGCGCTGCAGGTAGCGCAGCGAGAACTCGCGATACATCGACGGCGACAGCACGCCGCCCCAGGTGTCGAACACCTGCAGCGCCTGCGCGCCGCTGGCGTGCTGGGCCTTGAGGTATTCGATCACCGCATCGGTGACCACGCTCAACAGGCGGTGCATCGCCGCCGGGTCGTTGAGCGCGAGCGACTTCACCTTGCCGTAGTTGTCGCTGCCGCCGCCTTCGACCATGTAGCAGGCCAAGGTCCACGGGCTGCCGGAGAAACCGATCAGCGGCACCGAGCCGTTCAGTTCGCGGCGGATGGTGCTGACCGCATCCATCACGTAGCGCAGCTCCTGGCCCATGTCGGGCACGGCCAGGCGGTCGATGTCGGCGGTGGAGCGGATCGGACGCTCGAACTTCGGGCCCTCGCCGTCGGCGAAATACAAGCCCAGGCCCATCGCGTCGGGCACGGTCAGGATGTCGGAGAACAGGATCGCCGCATCGAGCGGAAAGCGGCGCAACGGCTGCAGAGTGACCTCGCAGGCCAGCTCCGGGTTCTTGGCCAGGTTGAGGAAGCTGCCGGCCTGGGCACGGGTGGCGCGGTATTCCGGCAGATATCGGCCGGCCTGGCGCATCAGCCAGACCGGGGTGCGGTCGACGGGTTGGCGGCGCAGCGCGCGCAGGAAGCGGTCGTTGACGGGAGAAGGATTGGACATGAAAGAACCGTGGCGGGGAACGCCGTCAAGGGGAGGAAAAGGGGGCGCGCCGCGCGCCGGTGAGGCGGCGCGGGGGTGGGGCGGAGTGGTGGCCGTGGCCAGGCAAAGCAAATCCCCCTCGGCCTTCCTTTTCGAACGCGGAAGATCTCAGCGAGAGAGCGCGTTTAAAAGGGGGCGATGCGAGGCGGTGCGAAGGCAGCGGCCGGCGGTCGACGATCGCCGAGCCACACGTCGCTCCCCCCTTCGCCAAAGGGGGGCAGGGGGGATTTGCTGTTCCCGCCCGACCGGACCGAACCACGGAAAGCCTCATCGCGGCGCTTCGGCGCCCTGCGAGAACATCAGCTGGAAGCCGCGCTTGAGCTGCTGGTCGCGTGCCTGCTCGAGCGCGGCCAGGGCGCTGGGCTGGTCCATGAACTGCTCGCGCCGGACCGTGCTGCGGCCGCCGATCTGGCCGCTTTCGCGCACCAGCGTCCAGCCGCCGAGCAAATCGGGCTGCAGCATCAGCTGTACGAAGCGGGGAGCTTCGCGGCCTTCGGGCCGTTGTTGGAGAAGGAGGCGCACCCGGCGATTGTAGCGGGTACCGGGCCCGCGCCGACCGGGCGCGTTGTCGCGGTCCGTACCCCGCAGCGTTGCGCCGGCGGGGCTTTCAGGCGCCGCGGAAACCGCGCCGGTAGGCCGAGGGCGAGGTGCCGAGCTGGGCGGCGAAGTGTTGGCGCAGCGAAGCCGGGCTGCCGAAGCCGGTCTCGGCGGCGATGGTGTCCAGGCCGGCGTCGCTGGTTTCCAGCAGGCGCTGCGCCCGCGCCAGGCGCTGGCTGATCAGCCATTGCCCGACCGTGGTGCCGGTGCTGTCGCGGAAGCGGCGGGTGAAGGTGCGCCGGCTCATCAGCGCGCGTTCGGCCAGGGCGTCGAGGCTGTGCGGCTGGTCCAGGTGAGCCAGCGCCCAGGCCAGCACCGCAGCCAGGCGGTCGTCCTGGGCCGAGGCCGGCAGGGGTTGTTCGATGTACTGGGCCTGCCCACCCTGGCGGTGCGGCGCGATCACCAGGCGGCGCGCGATGCGGTTGGCGATCTCGGCGCCGTGCATGCCGCGCAGCAGATGCAGGCAGCAATCCAGGGCGGCGGCGGTGCCGGCCGAGGTGGTGATGCGTTCGTCGTCGACGTAGAGCACGTCGGGCTGCAGCGCGACCTGCGGATAGCGCGCGGCGAAGTGCTCGCTCCAATGCCAGTGGGTGGTCGCGCGGCGCCCGTCGAGCAGGCCCGCTTCGGCCAGCACGTACGCGCCCAGGCACAGGCCGACGATGTGCGCGCCGCGTTCGTGGGCGCCCCGCAGGGCCTTGAGCAGGGGCTCCGGCGGGCGTTCGTCGGCGTCGCGCCAGGACGGCACGATGACCGTATCGGCGCTGCGCAGCGCCTGCAGCCCGTAGCGCGTCTCGATGCTGAAACCGGCGCGGGTGCGCAGGCGGCCGGGCTCGGCGGCGCAGACTCGCAGGTCGAATCGCGGCAGGTCGGGGTCGCGATCGCTCTCGCTTTCGCGGTTGTCGAACACCAGGCAAGGCACCGACAGGTGGAAGGGGCTGATGCGGTCGAAGGCGACCACGGCGAGGCGGCGGGTAGCGGCGGATTCGTTCATGGCCCGATTCTACATGGCCCGATCCTATCGAATATTGTCATTCGGGCCAGTATCGAAGAGGCCGGCGCAAGCCAACAATGAGCCCACTTCGCAACATTCCCTGCCCTGGAGACCGCTCATGAACGCTTCCAACCGCAGCCAACGCGCCCTCGTCGTCATCGACGTGCAGAACGACTACTTCGCCGACGGCCTGCCGATCGAATACCCGCCGGTCGCCAGGACCCTGCCGAACATCGGCCGCGCCATGGACGCCGCGCGCGCCGCCGGCGTGCCGGTGGTGGTGGTGCAGAACACCGCGCCCGCCGGCTCGCCGGTGTTCGACAAGGGCACGCCGGGCTGGGAACTCAACGAGGTGGTCGCCAGCCGCCCGCGCGATCATTACATCGAGAAAAACTATCCGAGCGTGTTCACCGGCACCGACTTCGGGCGGTGGATCGAGCGCAACGGCATCGACACCCTCAGCGTAGTCGGCTACATGACTCACAATTGCGACGCGTCCACCGTGTTCGAGGCCGCGCACCTGAACTTGAACGTGGAGTTCCTGCACGACGCCAGCGGCTCGCTGTCGTACGAGAACAGCGCCGGCCATGCCAGCGCCGAGGAGATCCACCGGGTCTTCATGGTGGTGTTCCAGAGCCGCTTCGCCGCAGTGCTGAGCACCGAGGAATGGATCGATGCGCTGCACACCGGCGCGGTGCCGCAGCTCGACAACCCGCATGCGTCGAACCAGCGCGCACGCGCGCGCAACCTGGCCGCCGCCTGAAACCCGGCGCAGTCCGCGCCCAACCAGATCCGGCCCGACCACCGCGCAATGCGAAGCCCCGCCATGGCGGGGCTTCGTCTGTCGGTGCTCGGGCGGGTTCAGAACGTCGGCGGGTTCTTGAGCTGGATCTGCTGCACCCAGGTGCCGAAACCGGTGTCCAGATGCACGACCTCGCCGAGCAACTGCGCACCGAGCGCCTCGGCCTTGATGAAGACCGAGCCGTTGTTGTACTCGTTGATCTCGTACTCGGGCCGGCCGCGTACGATCGTGCGCGTGGCGTTCACGTACTGCAGGCCGGTCAGGACGATGTTCCACTGATTGCCGTCGGCGCTGAGCGTGGCGAAGGCCGAGGAGTCGTAGACGCCGCCGTTGTTGAAGTTCAGCACCGCGTGCTTGATCGCGTCGGTGAGCGCGTTCCAGCTGATGTTGAAGATCACCGTGCTGGTGCGCGCGTTCGGATAGTTGCCGAAGCGCTCGAAGGCGGTCTGGGCGGCGACCTCGGGAATGTCGGTGGGGTCGAAGTGCTTGTCGAGGAATTCGAACTGGTTGGCCATGGACGGCTCCTTGGTGGTGACGGCGGCGGAGGGTGCGGCGGAGGGGGCGGAAGTGGTCGGGCCGGCGCCCGCCGCATCCGTCGCGGGCGACGGCTGGGTCAGGGCCTTGTGCAGAAGCAGCAATTCCAGGGGGTTCAGGGCCATGCGGTGCCGATCCTCAGCGCGGGGCGGTGCACAGCTGGAAACGCGGGGGCAGGCGGGTTGTGAAGCGCGGGTGCGCGCCGGCGCCCGGGTTCACGGACGCGGCGCGGCGGCGTTAGTTCGGGTAATGGATCCAGACAGGGCGTTCGCTGCGCGCGTCGCCTTCGATCTCGTTGCGACCACCAGGAGCCGCCCCGATGCCCGTGTTGACCCCCGCACAACTGCAAGGACTCGCCAGCAACCGCCTCGATGCCGGCACCGAACTCGACCCCGATTGGCCCGACCCCTGGCCCGATGCGCCGTGCTGGGGCTATGCACTGTTCGCAGGACCGGGCGGGCATGCCGCCAACACGCCGCCGACGATCTTCGAACAGGCCTGGTCGTTCGACGCCGAAGCCGAAGACTTCGTGCTCAACCCGGGCTTCGTCGACTGGGTCCACGCCACCTTCGGCAACGCGGCCGCCGATGCGCAGGCGCAGATCGTCGCGGCGAACGCCGCCGCCGCCGGCGACGACGACGCGCCTGGCAGCGCCGCGGCGAAGCAGGCCTGCACCGGCGCGCTCGCGCGGCTGTGCATGATCCTCGCCGGCCTGACCTTATCGGGCGACGACGGAACCGCGCCGACGCAGTACTCCATCGTCATGGCCTCGGACGGTTGGCGGACCTGGGAACATTGGGCGCTCGGCCTGGCGAACAACGTAGGCGCGCCGGAAAACCCGGCGGTCCAGTACACCCAACGCGACGCCGGCGTGAACCCGGTCAACACGCGCTGCGGCATCGTCTGGGGCAATCACCCTATCCTGACCACGCTCTACGTTACCGAACTGCTGCCAGGGCACGTCGAGTATCTGCAGCACGCGGTGGGTTGGCCGTGAGTGGAGGCGCGCGATGCAGGCGTTGGATGGATCGCCCACGAAAGCTACCCCTTGTCGTTCCCGCGAAGGCCGGCTCCGTTTTACTTCGGCGGAGCCGAACCCCCGGGGCCTGATCGAGGAATGACTCTGAAGTCTCTGGATCTTCGCCCTCGCGGAGAAGACGAGCTGAAGATTCGACCCGCGTAGCGAGCTGAAAGATTCAACCGCGAAGTCACCTGCCGTCGTTCCCGCGAAGGTGGGCACCGCAGCCGTCGCGCTGCGCGCGCGGTGCCACTCAACCGGTGGCCAGCACCGCCAGCACCGCGTCGTCGGCCACGTCCGAGACGATCCGCGCCGCGCCGGCCTTGTCCCAGAGGATGAAACGCAGGCCGGCCGCATCGGCCTTCTTGTCCAGGCGCATGCGCGCCAGCAGCGCCTGCGGCGCCAGGCCGTCGGGGATCGAGGTCGGCAGGTCCAGCCGCTCCAGCAGGTGCCTGAGGCGATCGGTGTCGGCCGCGCTCGCGCGTCCCAGCGCCGCCGACAGGCGCGCCGCCAGGACCATGCCGACCGCGACCGCTTCGCCGTGGTTGAGGCCATCGCCGCGGGTGCCGGCGTAACCCTGCTCGGTTTCGATGGCGTGGCCGAAGGTGTGGCCGAAATTGAGCATGGCGCGGTCGCCGTGTTCGTACAGGTCGCGGGCGACCACGTCGGCCTTGTAGCCGCAACTGCGCGCGACCGCTTCGGCCAGGGCCTCGCCGTCGCGGGCCAGCAGGGCCTCGGCGTGCGCTTCCAGCCAGTCGAGAAAACCGGCGTCGAAGATCGCGCCGTACTTGACCACTTCGGCCAGGCCGGCGCGCAGCTCGCGGTCGGGCAGGGTGCGCAGGGCGGCGGTGTCGGCGATCACCGCGCGCGGCGGATGGAACGCGCCGACCAGGTTCTTGCCGCTGGGCAGGTCGACCGCGGTCTTGCCGCCGACCGAGGAGTCGACCATCGCCAGCAGCGTGGTCGGCACCTGCACGCAATCGATGCCGCGCATCCAGCACGCGGCGGCGAAACCGGCCAGGTCGCCGACCACGCCGCCGCCGAGCGCGATCACGCTGGCGTCGCGGGTGGCGCCGAGCGCGGCGAGCGCTTCCAGGCATTCGCCGAACCGCGCCAGGGTCTTCTCGTGTTCGCCGGGCGGGATCACGAAGCGGGCGAGGCTCAGGTTCGGCTTCGCCGCGCGCAAGGCGGCTTCGACGCGGGCGAGATACAGCGGCGCGACGTTCTCGTCGCTGACGATCAACGCATGGCGGCCACGCACGCTGCGGCCCAGGCGCGCGCCGTCGTCGAGCAAGCCCGCGCCGATTTCGATGCTGTAGGCGGACTCGCCGGATACTTCGACCTTGCGTACCGCACTCATGCGTTGACTCCGGAATGGGGTTGGGGCGCCGATGGGGCCTGCGGACGTCGCCAGAGCCGGGCGAGCTGTTCGGCGAGCCCGTTCGCGGCATCGGCCGAACTCAGGGCGCCGGTGTCGAAGCGCAGGTCGGCGACTTCGGCGTACAACGGCGCGCGTTGTTCGGCCAGGGTGCGCAGCACCTGCTCGCGGTCGCTGCCGGCGAGCAAGGGCCGGCTGCGGTCGAGGGCCAGGCGTTCGAGCTGCTGCTCGACCGTTACCAACAACTGCACCACGAAGCCGCGCTCGCGCAGCAGGCGCCGGTTGTCTGCGGCGAGCACCGCGCCGCCGCCGGTGGCGAGCAGCAGGCCTTCGCCTTCCAGCAGCTCGGCCAGCACCGCGCTCTCGCGGGCGCGGAAACCGGCTTCGCCTTCGTGCTCGAAAATCGCCGCCACGCTGGTGCCGGTGCGTTGCTCGATCTCGCGGTCGGCATCGGCCAGGCGCAGGCCGAAACGCTCGGCGAGGCGTTTGCCGATGCAGGTCTTGCCGGCGCCCATCGGGCCGACCAGGATCAGATTGCTGGCGGGGTTCATGCCCTCGATTGTAGGGCACCCAACAGGACAGGCCGTAGGGCGGCCGTGCGGCAGCCGCACGACCGTGCTTGCGTCTTCTTAACGGGCACCGGCCTAGGCTCGGATCTCCGTCGCCGCGCAGGCGGCGGGCAGTCCTCCGGGACGCCCATTCGCAGCATCCATCAGGAGAAGCACCATGGCGGTCGCCAAAGTCATCGAACTCAATACCTCGTCCACCATCGGCATCGAGGACGCGGTCAAGACCGGCCTGGCCAAATGTGCCGAGTCGGTCAAGAACATCCAGGGCGCCTGGGTCAACGACGTCAAGGTGGTGACCGACGATTCCGGCAACATCACCGAATGGCGGGTCAACCTGAAGGTGACCTTCGTCGTGAAGTAAGCGCGACCGCCGCAGCCGATCGGGAGTGACGAAGCCGGCAATGCCGTGGCTTCGTCACTCGCGGGCTTACCGGCCGCTGGCGGCCGAAAGCACCCGCCGCGAGGCGTCCAGGCGCAGGCCCGCGTCGGCGATCCCCGGCAACCGCGCCAGTGCCTGGCGGCTGACTCGCTCGAACAGGCTCACGAAGCGTTCCACCTGCGCCCGCGTCATCGCGTGGCGGTTCGGGCGCCGGGCCTGCATCGCGCATTCCTGTTGCCAGCGCCACTGCGCCACGACCCCGAAACCCGGCGGCTGCAGGAACAGCAGACGGTCCAGGCGCGACCACAACGCCGGATAGTCGCGGCCCAGTGCCTCGTTGCAGTAGGCGCGCCAGCGGCCATCGCCGTCTTCGTCGCGTTCCAGCGCATTGACCGGCGCGATCAGTTCGGCCTCGGCCTGAGCCGGGGTCTTCAGGAACCAACCCTCGAACAGGATCAAGTCGGCCGCCTCCGCCCGCACCCAGCGCGACGGCGCCAGCCGGGTGTCGCGCAGCTTGTCGAAGCGCGGCCAACGCACCGCGGCGCCGGCCCGCAGGCGGTCTAGCACGTCGCAGGCGAACTCGACCTCGTGGGTACCCGGCGGTCCGCGCGTAGCCAGCAGGGGATGGATCTCGCGACCCAGGCGCAGGCGTTCGCGCCGGCCCAGATAGAAGTCGTCTATCGACAACACCACCGCGCGCAGCCCGCGCGAACGCGCGAGGGCGGCGAGCTGCGCCGCCAGCGTCGATTTGCCGCTGCCCTGCAGGCCGCAAATGGCGTAAACGCGGGCGTTCGCGGCCAGCGCGTCGTCGAGCACGCGTTCGACCCAGCGCGGTGCGAAGCCGGCCGCTTCGGCGCCGCCCGCTCCGGCACCGCGATCGGCCTCCTGGCCGGGCGCTTTGCCGGGCTCGGTGCCTGGACGGGCGGGCGGATGCAGGCGCGGCGACATCGGCTCACAATAGCGCAATGACCACGACCCACGACCTGCTCAACGAAGCCCTCGCCACCTTCGATACGCTGTTCGAAGAAGCCTCCGTCGCCGGCGAGCCCGACCCGACCGCGATGACCGTCGCCACCGCTTCGCTCGATGCGCGGCCGTCGGCGCGCACCGTGCTGCTGAAGGCCCACGACGCGCGCGGTTTCGTCTTCTACACCCATCTCGACGGGCGCAAGGGCCGCGAACTCCAGGCCAACCCGCATGCGGCGCTGCTGTTCCATTGGCCGCGCGTGCGCCACGGCGTGCAGGTGCGCATCGAGGGCACGGTCGAAGTAGTCGGCGATGCCGAGGCCGATGCCTATTTCGCCACGCGCGCGCGCGGCAGCCAGCTCGGCGCCTGGGCCTCCAAGCAGTCCGAGACCCTGGCCGACCGCGAAACCTTCGAGCAACGCCTGGCCCAGGTCGAACAACAGTTCGAGGGCCGCGAGGTGCCGCGCCCGCCGCGCTGGACCGGCCTGCGCGTGCGCGCCGAGAAGATCGAGTTCTGGTACGGCGCCGATTTCCGCCTGCACGAACGCTGGTCCTACGAAAGCGACCGCGCCGGCGACTGGAGCAAGCGGATGCTGTATCCATGAGCGCGGCATGGCGGGTGCGCGCCGCGACCGCCGCCGACGCCGCCGCCTGGTCGCGGCTGCGCCAGGCGCTGTGGCCGCAAGCCGACCCGGGCCAGCACGCCGGCGACATCGAGCAGATGTTGGCCCGGCCCGAGCACGCTGCCGCTTTTCTTCTCGTCGATGCCGAAGGCGAGGCGCGCGGCTTCGCCGAGGCGAGCCTGCGCCGCGATTACGTCAACGGTACCGAAAGCTCGCCGGTGGGCTTTCTGGAAGGCTGGTACGTGCAGGCGGACTGGCGCGGCCACGGCGGCGGGCGCGCCCTGATCGCCGCGGTCGAGCACTGGTCCGCGCAACACGGGGTCAGCGAGCTGGCCTCGGATGCCTTGCTCGACAACGATGCCGGCCATCGTGCTCACCAAGCCTGCGGTTTCGAAGAGACCGAGCGGGTGGTGTATTTCCGCAAGCGGCTGTGCGAGCCGCGCTGAAGCGCAGGAGGTGGCAGGGCGCCGTCGCCGCGCGAGTTCAGGGAAGAAGCTCGCAGCGCGTCTCAATGCTCGCGCTTGTACCAGAAGGTGTCCTGCATCCGCGCCATGCCGGCGCGCTCGTAGAAACCGACCGCGTCCGGCACTGAGGCCAGGATCACGCTGACCTGGGGCCCGACCTGCTGCCGCACGGTGTCGAGCAGGCCTTTGCCGATCCCGAGCCCCTGCGCCGAGGCCGACACCGCCAGTTCGGACAGATAACAGCACCAGGCGAAATCGGTGACGCAGCGGGCCAGGCCGACCAGGGTCGCATCGGCCTGGTCCAGGCGCGCGGTCACGATCAGGTTCGCCGCCGACAGCATCGCCTGCAGGCGATGCTCGTCGGCGACCGGACGGATCGCGCCGAGGCCGGAACGCTCGAGTACCTGGCGGAACTCGGCGACCTCGATCGTCGGTTCGCGGGCGTAGACGATGCGGACGGGCGCGGCCATGGCGACACCATCGCATCGCCCGCGCCGCGGTGCAATCGCGCACTCGCCGCCGGCGGACTCAGCGATGCTTCGCCGACCAGGCCTGGACGATCGCGCTCAGTGCATCCAACCCCGCGGTCAGCGCGGCGGGGCCGGGCTGCAGGATGATCGGCGACTTGATCTCGTGCAGTTCGCCGTCGCGCACCGCCGGGATCGCGTCCCAGCCCTCGCGCGCGGCCACTTGCTCGGGGCGGAACTTCTTGCCGCACCAACTGCCGAGGATCAGGTCCGGCGCGCGTCGGACCACTTCGAGCGGGTCGGCCAGGATCCGGTCGCGCGCCAGCGACATCGCCGCGCGTTCGGGGAAGACGTCGTCGCCGCCGGCGATGCCGACCAGTTCCGAAACCCAGCGGATGCCGGTGATCGGCGGCGTGTCCCATTCCTCGAAATACACCCGCGGCCGGCGCGGCATCGCCGCGGCGCGCGCCTGCACGTCGGCGATGCGCCTTTCGTATTCGCCGGCGAGGGCGTCGGCGCGGTCGCCGGCGCCGACCAGCGCGCCGAGGCGGCGGATGTAGTCGAGGATGCCGGCCACGCTGCGGTGATTGCTGATCCACACCTCGATGCCGTGCTTGATCAGCTCGCTGGCGATCTCGGCCTGGATGTCGGAAAAGCCGACCACGAAGTCGGGCTGCAGCTTGAGGATCTCGCCGATCTTGGCGCTGGTGAAGGCGCTGACCTTGGGCTTTTCCTTGCGCGCGATCGCCGGCCGCACGGTGAACCCGCTGATGCCGACGATGCGGTGCTGTTCGCCGAGCAGGTACAGCGTTTCGGTGGGTTCCTCGGTGAGGCAGACGATGCGTTGCGGGCCCATGGAGTTCCGATACTGAAAGCGAAGCGGGGATTGTCGGCCAAGCCGGCGCCCCGCGGCGAGGGCGCGCTTGCCGATGCACTAGCCGATGCGCCCGCCGACGCGTTGACGGCGCCGCGCGCAGATTTGGGTGCGGCGCAGCAATCGCCGGACCGCCCGGGGGCGGGGTGAACAGCGGATTCGCACGGCCGGATCACAGTTCCTAGCCGTATGGTGCGGCGTGGCGTGTGTTGACCATAACCGCCTCGTACCGTGGTCGCGGCTTGCGCCGCTCCTACCCTTGCCTGCGTCGGCCAGGGGTAGAAGCGACGCAAGCCGACCGCCATGGTCAACCGTTGCGTCCATGCGACGGTCCTGTCAAACGCCTGCCGCTGGCTCATCCCGGCGAAAGCTCGATGAATGGATGCGCGACCGGCCGCCTCAGAAAAAATCCCGATTGAACTGCAAGGTATAGCGCTGCCCGTGCTCGCCGATCGCGGTGACGTCGAAGCGCAGGGTGTCCGGCGGGGAGATCGCGACCACGCCGACGTAGTCGAGCAGGTCGCCGTCGCGCATCTCGCGCATGCTCACCGCCTGTTTGCGGCCGAGCAGGTCGATGCTGGTCGCCGTGACCTTGGCCGGCACCGACACCGAGGTCGCGTCGTCGCCCTTGCGCAGCGACACCACGAGCAGCACCGTGCGTTCGTCGTGGCTCGCGCCGTAACGCTGGGCGATCGCCGGCGACAACTGCCTGGCCTGGATCGCGCTGGCGCGCACGCTGATGTCGCCGACCCGCACGACTTCCTCGCTGCGCGCGGCGTTCGGGTTCGGTGCCGGCGCCGGGCCCGCGCCGCCGCAGCCCCCGAGCATAGCCAGCAGCAGCGCCAGCAGCAGCGCCAGCAGCGGGGCCGGCATCATCGCGGCCGCGGCCTTGCCTGCGAGCCGGTTCATTCGTTCGCCGCCGACAGTTGGCGGCCGCGCTCGGTCGCGGCGGCGATGGCGCGGTCGACCAGGGCGCGAAAACCGCCGGCCTCGAAGGCCTCGATCGCGGCCTGGGTGGTGCCGCCCGGCGAGGTCACCCTGGCGCGCAGCACCTCGGCCGGGTCGTCGGTGCGGGTCAGCATGGTCGCCGCGCCGAGCAGGGTCTGTTGGACCAGGGCGCGCGCCGCGTCGGCGCTGAGCCCCTGGGCCTGGCCGGCCTGCTGCATCGCCTCGGCGAGCAGAAACACGTAGGCCGGGCCGCTGCCGGAGACCGCGGTCACCGCATCCATCTGCGCTTCCTCGTCGATGCGCACGGTCGGCCCGACCGCCTCGAGCAGGCTCGCCGCCTGGCCGAAACGCGGGGCCGCGGCGGCATTGGCGTACAGGCCGGTGATGCCGGCGCCGAGCAGGGCCGGGGTGTTCGGCATCGCCCGCACCACCGCGACGCCGCCGCCGAGCCAGCGGTCGAGCTGGCCGGCGGTGATGCCGGCGGCGATCGAGATCGCCAGCGGACTTTGCGCGGCGGCTTGCGCCGCCAGGCTCGCGCAAACCTCGCGCATGACCTGCGGCTTGACCGCGAGCAGCCACACCGACGCGCCCTCGGCCGCGGCGCCGGCGTTGTCGAAGCACTGCACGCCGAAGTCGCGCTGCAAGGCCTCGCGCAGGGACTCGACCGGTTCGGCGACGCGGATCTCGCGCGCGGCGACGCCGCGGGCGACCAGACCGCCGATCAGGCTGCGCGCCATGTTGCCGCCGCCGATGAAGGCGATCGGCCCGGAGGGAAGGGAAGCGGGTTCGGACATGTTCGACCACTGCGGAGACCGGAGCGCAGGATAACAACCGGCGTCGGCGGCGTCCGCCGCGCACGCTGCGCTGCCTGGACCTCCGGCCGGTCAGGCCGGCGGCTTGGCCCTTGCGCCGAACAGGGCGGTGCCGATCCGGACCATGGTCGAGCCCTCGGCGATCGCCACCGCATAGTCGTCGCTCATGCCCATCGACAAGGTGTCGACGCTGCGGTGAGTTTGAGTGAGCGAGTCGAACAACTGCTTGCTGCGCCGGAACGCCGGGCGCAGCAGTTCCGGGTCGTCGTGCGGCGCCGGGATCACCATCAGCCCGCGCAGGCACAGCCGCGGCTCGGCCGCGACCGCCGCCGCCAGCGTTCCGACCTCGTCCGGACGGCAGCCGTGCTTGCTGGCTTCGTCGTCGATATTCACTTGAATCAATACGTTGAGCGCGGGCTGGTCGGGGCGCCGGTGGCGGGCGAGCGCGGTCACCAGCTTCGGCCGGTCGACGGTCTGGACCCAATCGAAGCGCACGGCGGCCTCGGCGGCCTTGTTCGACTGCAGATGGCCGATCAGGTGCCACTCCAGCGCCAACCCGGCCGCGGCGGTGCCGGCCATGGCCGCCTGCTTGGCCAGAGCCTCCTGAACGTAGTTCTCCCCGAACGCGGTCTGCCCTTTCAGCGCCAGATTCGCGACCGCCGTCTCATCCCGGGTCTTACTGACCGCAAGCAATCGAGGTACCGGCCTTGCGGCGTCATGCGCCGCACGCGCCAACTGATGCAAGATGTCGTGCAGGACGTGCTCGTGCACGAGGGGAATCCTGTTGTGAGGTGGGCTGGATCGGACACGCCGTCAGGGGGCTATACTGCCTCGCAGGGGTGGTTTGGTTCCAGCTTGAAGTTGCAATCAAGCCCATGAGGCTGGCTTTTCACGGACCCGGTTGACGGGTCCCTGCAGTGCGGGGAGCACGCATGGATATCGCCGAATTACTGGCGTTCTCGGTCAAGAACAAAGCATCCGACTTGCATCTGTCGGCGGGTCTGCCGCCGATGATCCGGGTCGACGGCGACGTGCGCCGGATCAACATCCCGGCCCTGGACCACAAACAGGTCCATGCGCTCGTCTACGACATCATGTCGGACAAGCAGCGCCGCGACTTCGAAGAATTCCTCGAGGTCGACTTCTCGTTCGAGATTCCGGGCCTGGCGCGTTTCCGCGTCAACGCCTTCAACCAGAACCGCGGCGCCGGCGCGGTGTTCCGTACCATTCCCTCGGAAGTGCTGTCGCTGGAAGACCTCGGCTGCCCGCCGATCTTCCGCCAGCTCATCGAGCAGCCGCAGGGCCTGATCCTGGTGACCGGCCCGACCGGTTCGGGCAAGTCGACCACGCTCGCGGCGATGATCGACCACATCAACAAGAACGAGTACGCGCACATCCTGTCGGTCGAAGACCCGATCGAGTTCGTGCATACCTCGCAGAAGTGCCTGATCAACCAGCGCGAAGTCCACCGCGACACCCACGGCTTCAACGAGGCGCTGCGTTCGGCCTTGCGCGAAGACCCCGACTACATCCTGGTCGGCGAGTTGCGCGATCTGGAAACCATTCGCCTGGCGCTGACCGCGGCCGAAACCGGCCACTTGGTGTTCGGCACCCTGCATACCTCGTCGGCGGCCAAGACCGTCGACCGCATCATCGACGTGTTCCCGGCCGGCGAAAAGCCGATGGTGCGTTCGATGCTGTCGGAGTCCTTGCGCGCGGTGATCTCGCAGGCCCTGCTCAAGAAGGTCGGCGGCGGTCGTACCGCGGCCTGGGAAATCATGGTCGGCATCCCCGCCATCCGTAACCTGATCCGCGAAGACAAGGTCGCGCAGATGTATTCGGCGATCCAGACCGGCCAGAGCCACGGCATGATGACGCTCGACCAGCACCTGCAAGACCTCGTCAAGCGCGGCATGATCCTGCGTCCGCAGGCGCGCGAGTACGCGAAGGACAAGCGTCTGTTCGACTGACGCGCCCGCCGGCGAAGCGCCCGCTTCGCCGGCCTCCGCTTCGCGCCGATAGCCGCTTGCGCACCACATCCCCTGGTTTCAGACCTCCCGAGGAGGTAGCCCCATGAACAACCCAGCCAATCCCAATCCGGCCGGCCCGGCCAGTCCCGCCACCGGCGCCATCGACTTCACTTCCTTCCTCAAGCTGATGGCGCACCAGCGCGCCTCGGACTTGTTCATCACCTCCGGCATGCCGCCGTCGATGAAGGTCCACGGCAAGATCAGCCCGATCACCCAGAACCCGCTGACGCCGCAGCAGAGCCGCGATCTCGTGCTCAACGTGATGAGCCCGCAGCAGCGCGAAGAGTTCGAAAAGACCCACGAGTGCAACTTCGCCATCGGCGTGACCGGCGTCGGCCGCTTCCGCGTGAGCTGCTTCTACCAGCGCAACCAGGTCGGCATGGTCCTGCGCCGCATCGAGACCAAGATCCCGACCGTCGAAGAGCTGAACCTGCCGCCGATCATCAAGACGCTGGCGATGACCAAGCGCGGCATCATCATCTTCGTCGGCGCGACCGGCACCGGCAAGTCGACCTCGCTCGCGGCGATGATCGGCTACCGCAACCAGAACTCGACCGGCCACATCATCACCATCGAAGACCCGATCGAATTCGTCCACCGCCACGAAGGCTGCATCATCACCCAGCGCGAAGTCGGCATCGACACCGACAGCTGGGAGAACGCGCTCAAGAACACCCTGCGCCAGGCGCCGGACGTGATCATGATCGGCGAGGTGCGCACCCGCGAAGGCATGGACCACGCCATCGCCTTCGCCGAAACCGGCCACCTGGTGCTGTGCACCTTGCACGCCAACAACGCCAACCAGGCGATGGACCGCATCATCAACTTCTTCCCCGAGGACCGCCGCGACCAGTTGTTGATGGACTTGTCGCTGAACCTCAAGGGCGTGGTCGCGCAGCAGCTGATCCCGACCCCGGACGGCAAGGGCCGCCGCGTCGCCATGGAAATCCTGTTGGGCACCCCGCTGGCCCAGGACTACATCCGCGACGGCGAGATCCACAAGCTCAAGGAGCTGATGAAGGAATCCGTGCAGCTCGGCATGAAGACCTTCGACCAGGCCTTGTTCGAGCTCTACCAGGCCGGCGAGATCGGTTACGAAGACGCCCTGCGCTACGCCGACTCGCAAAACGAAGTGCGCCTGCGCATCAAGCTCGCCCAGGGCGGCGACGCGCGCACTCTGTCGCAAGGCATGGATGGTGTAGAAGTGGCCGAAGTGCGGTAAGCATCGGCGCATCGTCAGAAATGAAGAACCCGGCTTCGGCCGGGTTTTTTGTTGATTGTGTTTAGGTGCTTTATGCCTTGGTGTCCATATCAATCGTGTGCCATAAGCTGCATTGGAGATGGCCGTACGAAGAATAAAGCGCCTCAGCTTGTAATGGTTTTTCAAGGTTGCCCGTTATAAAGTGACGCGACAACACGTGTCGATAACAAGCCTAGGATCTGGATATGCATGACTCTATACGCCATCGGATGGTTAGTCTGGTCGCAATATTCCTTGGGCTTGCGATACTGTGCTTTTCTGATTTCGCATCTGCGAATACTTGCGATATCAGTGCGAAGTTGTTGTCTCCAACTTCCGCACGAGTCGATGGCAAATGCCCGACGTTGGAGGCGGCCCGTCTGGCGTGTCAGGCGTTTGCGAGCCGATTTAATCAAGGTGGCTGCCTCGGAGGTAGTTCGGGCGGCACTCAGTACTATACCGGTGGGAATTTCCGCAGTAATGAAAAGAATGCGCAAGGTGCTTACATTTGGTACTACGGCGGGTTTCATACTCCCGTAGTGAGTGAAACGAAGCCAAGCGATAATGCGGGGCCTCCCCCGTGTCCTGATCAGTGCTTCGGTGATCCGGTAAATGCTGGCACGGGCAATAAGTTCGAGACACGTACTGAGTATCGAGGAGAGGGTGTTTTCCCGCTTGGCTTTGCCTGGACCTATAACAGCTTCAGTGCGGCCAATGTGTTGCGCGTCGAAGCGACGACACTAGGTCGAAATCGTACGCATAGTTACTCTGCCTCCTTGATGCATTTCCGTACGGTCGATCTGGCCTACTTGGCGCGACCTGATGGGAAAGTGCTGCGTTTCGCCAGCGCTAACGGGGTTTGGATTGCCGATCTGCATAGCGCCGGACGATTGACACAGCTCAACGAGTCCGGTTCGATCAGTGGCTGGCAGTTCGATGACGAAAGCGGCGGCCGCGAAATCTTCGATGCTCAGGGCCGATTGATCAAAGTTCTGGATCGCTTCGGGTTCGCTCAGAGTCTGACGTACGCGGGTACTGCCGGACAACTGCAACGTATTACCGACCACAATGGTCGCTCTATCGAATTCATTTACAACACCTCTAAGCTGATTAGCAGGTTGAATCTTCCGGATGGCGGTTACGTCGCGTTTGCTTACACGTCGGGCAAGGACCTTTCGCGGGTCGAGTATGCGGACGGCAGTTATGTGCAGTACTTGTACGACGAGTCCGGTTTGGTATCCAGCGGAACCGCCGTTGGTTCGTTGACTGGGGTGGTTGACGAGGCTCAAGGTAGATATTCGTCTACGACTTACGATGCAAAATCAAGAGCCATTTCAACTTATCTTGCCGGTGGCGTTGATCTGTACGTAGCTAATTATGCTGCGACCGGCGACATAGTTACGCAGGCTTCGATCTCTTTGCCAAGCGGCGCTACCCGCTCGATGAACTTCACCGTTCTTAACGGAGTTGCCGTTCCGAACGGTCAGAGCACGACATGCCAGGATTGTGTGTCCGAATCGAAGCAGTATTCGTATGATGCGAATGGTCGTCCCGATGTGGTCACCTCCGGGGGCGCCCAAAACGACTACGACTACGACGCGAACGGACGTTTACTGGGTAAGGTCGAAGCGACAAGCGATACGGCGGGTTTTCGCCGCGCCACGCAGACGGATTGGCATCCGCAGTTTTTTGCGCCTTCGGAACGACGCGTGCTTAATGCCGCAGGGACGATTGTGCATAAGCAAGCTTGGTCATATAACTCGCGTGGGCAGGCGCTCACTGATGCTCAGATCGATCCAGCAGGGCAGTTGCTGGATCGGGTCGCAAAAACGGCCTACTGCGAGCAGGTCAATATTGATGCGGGAACTTGTCCTCTGATCGGGCTCGTGACGTCGACCGACGGTCCTCGTTCCGATGTGATCGATACGACCTCACGCGTCTACTACGCTGCTGATGATGCAAGTTGTGCAGTGACACCATCTACTTGCAGCTATCGAAAGGGCGATCTTCGCAAGATCGTCAATGCATTGGGGCAGACGGTCGTCGAATACCTCCAATACGACGGCGTTGGGCGAGTTAAATCATCCAAGGACGCGAACGGTGTCGTGACCGACCTGGAATACACCCCGCGCGGTTGGTTGGCGGCGCGCAAGGTGCGCGGCGCCAATAACAGTTCGGAAACCGACGATGCGATCACCCGCATGGAGTACGACCTGATCGGCCAGGTCAAGAAAGTCATCCAGCCCGACGGCATGTTCTTGCGCTACGAATACGACGCGGCGCATCGCCTGACCGACATCTACGACAACGCCGGCAACCGCATCCACTACACGCTCGACAGCGCCGGCAACCGGACCAAGGAAGACACGAACGACAGCGGTGGCGCCCTGATGCGCACCTTGTCGCGCGTCTATAACCAATTGGGGCAACTCAAGACGGCTAAGACCGCGCAGGATCACGCCACCGGCTTCAGCTACGACGCCAACGGCAACGGCGACATCACCACCGATGCGCTCGGCCGCAAGACCGACAATGACTACGACCCGCTCAACCGTCTGACCAAGACTCTGCAGGACGTCGGCGGCATCAATGCCAAGATCGAATACAAGTACGACGCGCTCGACCGGCTGACCCAGGTCACCGACCCCAAGGGCTTGAATACCACCTACAGCTACAACGGCTTGGGCGATCAGGTACAACTGTCGAGTCCGGACACGGGCGTCACGAACTTCAGCTACAACGCAGCTGGCCAGGTGGCGACCAAACAGGACGCCAATGATGCCGTCCCGCACACCTACACCTACGACGCATTGGGCCGCCCGAAGACAGTGTCCTACGGCAGCGGAAGCGCTGATGTCGAATACGACTACGACACCGTCAACTCAGTTTGTGCCGCCGGAGAAACCTTCGCAGTCGGCCGCGTGACCGCGATGCGTACCGAAGGCACGGAGCTGAAGTACTGCTACGACCGCTTCGGCCAGGTCGTACGCAAAGTGCAGTCGGTCGACAGCCAGAGCTTCACCTTGCGTTACGCCTACACACTGGCTGGGCACCTGCAAGCTCTGACGTATCCAGATGGAGCGGTCGCCGATTACGTCCGCGACAACCAGGGGCGGGTCAGCGAGATTGGCGTGACGCCGGTAGGCGGCGTGCGCAGCGTGTTGCTTAACAATGCGACTTATAAGCCCTTCGGTCCGGTGGCTGGGTGGACTTATGGCAATGGTCGCAGCCTGCAGCGGACCTTCGACCAGGATTACCGTCAGAAGTCGATCTTTGATGCCGCCAGTGGTGGTTTGTCACTGTCCTACAGCTACAACGAAGTCGGGGAGCTGACCGAACTCATGGACGGTCTTCAGAGTGCATCCCTTGCTAAGTACGATTACGACATGCTCGGCCGGCTGAAAATTACCCGCGATGGTCCGACCGGTACCCCGATAGAAACATACGGCTACGACGCCACGGGTAATCGCACCAGCTTGCTACATGCCGGCGCCACTACGAGCTACAGCTATCCGTCCGATAGCCATCGCTTAAGCAATGTCGGCAATATCAGTCGGGGCTATGATGCGGTCGGTAATACTATCTCGATCGGCGGAGCGACGAAAGAGCTCGTCTACAACGCCAACGACCGCCTGAGCCAGGTCAAGCATGCCGGTATGCTCAAGACCAGCTACCGGTACAACGCCAAGGGCGAGCGAGTCTCGCGGGCCGACAACGCGACCGGCGCGACCACCGGCTATATGCTGTACGACGAAGCCGGCCATTGGCTAGGCGACTACGATGCTAGCGGTGTTGTTACGCAACAAGTAGTTTGGCTGGATGAGGCGCCGGTCGGTCTGTTGGCTGGTGCTGATGTAGTGCAGAAACTGCATTACATTCAAACGGATCACTTGGCTACTCCGCGTACGGTGATCGACGCTGTTCGGAATGTCGTGATCTGGAGCTGGGATGCGAAGAGTGAGGTGTTTGGCAACAATCCGCCAAATCAGGATCCAGATCTGGATGGTGCGTTATTTGTGCTTGATATGAGATTCCCAGGTCAAATATATGACCGATTTACTGATTCTAATTACAATTATTTTAGAGATTATGATTCTCGATCTGGGAGGTATCTGACGGGTGACCCCAAGGGGTTGTACGGCGATATCGCACTCTATAGCTATTCTGTTAACAGGCCTACAAGCTATTCTGACCCCGATGGACAGGAACCGATTCTAGTTGGCTGTGATGGCGGTAACGGGATAACTTTGTGTGATGGAAATAATGGATTCGAGATGCGTGTTTGTAATAAGGGGTGTTCAAAGGAATGTACGCGTGTTCATGAAGAAAAGCACAAAGAGTTATTTCTTACTCGTGCGCCAGGGCGTTGCCGGGGTAAAAAGCGAGGCGATAATCCTACTCTTTCTTCGGATATGAAGAGCCCGTACCAGTGGTATAGGTTTGAATGCGCTGCTATTTCGGCTGGGAAAAAGTGCGCGGAAAATTTCAAAGGTACTAGGTGTCTTGATTCGTCATGCCGGTACGATATTGAAGAATATATCAGGGGTGCTAATTACTATCGCGGGAGATACCAATGCGATTCGCGTGGGTGGTAGCTAGCTGCTTTCTATGTTCTTGTTGCGTGGAAAAAAATGACACGTATGTTGCTCCTGTTGCTCCTGTTGCTCCTTTGGCGCCTGGCTGCGTTCTAATGCAAGGTGAAGAAGGTTCTGAAATGGAGAGGGGTGCTGCAGACTTCTTCATTTTGGAGGTCGGGTTAAAAGTTGATATCATCGACATAGGCCCCGTTTCTGTTTGCCAGGAACGATATGTTGTGCCCATTGAGGCTCGTACACCTTCGAAAGTACGAAGGACGTGGTTTGTGGAAATCGAAAGGGGGGCTTTGCATAGGAAAAGCTTGCTCCGTCCGGAGTGATTGCTCTGATTTGCGATTAATGAATAGCTAGGGTGAAATTTATTAAGAAATCATCCTTGGTGTGATTGGTGTGCGTTCCTATGCTGTTTCCTGCGTCGGTGCCGCATCGCTGATTTTGGTCTTGCCCTGTTTTACATGGGCAGAGAAGAGGGGCGAGGCACATGGAGACGCTCGGGTCTGAGGATATGAGTCGCCAGCTCCTTCAACTTGCACAAAGGCGGCACATATATGTCGTCAGAGAACTGCGATATTTGCTTTAGCAGCGAACAGGTACGTACTTGGCGAAGAGGAGGGGTGTCTGGTGTTGAGTGAGTGCCGGGGCTCGATTAGGCACATTTTCGTGAAAGTGAAATATCAGGCTGCAATGGCTTGGTCCGGGCAAAGAGAGTGTCCGAGCTGAGCAAGCTGTTTCCGATCGATATTTATTTGAGATGACGCTATGAGTGTGCGCAGGGAGCAATGAAGCGGTGTCGTTCGGGCTGGCTTGGTACCATTACGAATGGGAACAAGCTGAGCCGTCCCACCACCGCGAAGCTTGGTCGCGGCTTACGCTGCTCCTACAAGGAAGCGGCGATCAGGCGCAGTTGGGGTTACTCAGGTTTCGCAGTAGCAGTCGGCGCAGTCGCCTTTGCCCGCTCCACGCGCTCAAGCTCCAGCCGAATTACCTCGCCACCCTCGCCGAATTGATAATCGGCCCAGCGGCGGGGCACCGGGCGGATGTCGCCTTTGCGCAGGGCCGGTTGGATCGCTTCGAAACGGTCGCCGAGGTAGCTGCTGCCGATCTTGACCCAGGCGCCGTCGTCGAGGGCGTAGACGAAACAGCTGGCGCCGTACTGGTGGGTGCTGCACAGCAGGTAGTCGTTGCGGCCGTCGCGGTCCAGGTCGGGGGTAAACAGCAGGCATTCGGCCTGTTCGTCGAGGCAGTCGGGCGTGGACAGCTTTCTGTCGAGCACGTTCTGCAACCAGGCCGGGTCGGGTGCGTCGGCGCCGGGTGCGGGTTTGATGTGCCGGCTCATTGCGGCCAGGCTGCTCGGTGTTTTGCCGTAGCGGTTGGCGTTGTAGCCCCACGGGTGTTGGAGTGCGATCACGCGTTCGAGCTCGGCTTTCTCCGCGGCCGTGGCGAACTTCGGGTCCCGGCGTAGGGCCAGCAACGCCTCGTAGCCGCGGCGGCCGCTGTGGAAGCGCAGGTGCTTGAGGTCGAAGTCTTCCGCGGCGATGCGGCCGTCGTGCAGGCGCGCGAGTTGGTCGCCGACGCTGAGCCGGTGCGGGTCGAGCAGCCAGGAGTTGGCGGCGATGGCGATCGCCATTGCCGCCAACGAGACGACGATGTTGACCCGCATCAGCGGCTGCAGCCAACCCATGCGCGGGCGCAATGCGGCCCAGGCGTAGCCGAAGGCATACCCGCTCAGCAGCAGCGAGGCGGCCAGGGCCCAGAAGCGGTCGCCGGTCCAGCCATGCTGGGCGATGCGCAGGCCCAGGGCGTACAGGCCGAGGGCGGCATAGATCGGCAGGCTCAGCAGGGCGGCCTCGACGATGCGCCGCAGCCACGCTGGGTAGGGCGGTTCGCCCTGGCCGTCTTGGTAGACCGCGTTGACGAACAGCACCAGCACCGCGATCAGGCTCATCAGGATCATGCTCGCCGAGCGCGTGCGCCACAGGGCTTCGAGCCCGGTGAACGGCAGGCTGGCGACGAACAGCACCGCGATCAGCGACAGCAAAGGCAACAGGCCCTTGAAGATCGCGAACAGGATCTGGCGCGCGACCTGCACCGGCCGCTGTTGGGTGCGGCCGACCAGGATGCCGAGGCTGGCCATGGTGCCGGTGGCGAGAAAGACGAAGCGCGGATCGGCGAACAGTTCGCCGAAGAACTCGATGCCGATCAATTCGAACAAGACTGCGCACAGCGCGAGCACGCTCCAGCTGATGCCGACGAACACGCCGGTCAGGATCAAAGTCAGGGCGTTCTGCCAGCCGTACTCGAACAGATCCGGGTACGGCGCGCTCCAGCGCCGGTGTTGGATCCGGCATTGCAGGTAGGGCAGGGCGATGAACGTGGCGAGCGCCAGGCTGACGCCGAACGGCCACAGCACCGCGCCGGCCTTGATGTCGGGTGCACCGGTGGCGCTCCAGCCGGCCCACCCGGCCAGGGCGGCGCAGATCGCGGCCAAGCCGAGGCTGTGTTCCCAAAAGCGGCGGTCGCGCAAGGCCTGCACCGACAGGATCATCGCGCTCGGCACCGACAGCACCATCGCATACCAGCCGATCTGCGCGCCGTGGCCCTCGAAGCCGTGGCCGCTGCGGGCCAAGTACAGCAACAGGCCTTGCAGCAGGGCGATGGCGACGATGAAGACGCGCGTGGAACGGGGCAGTGCGGGGGGCGTGCTCATGGTCGGTCCTTGATCGGGGGCCGCGGTCCTTACGGCAATGCCGGCCCGGCCGAAGGCGGGCGCGGCGTTGCCGTCGGCGGCGTTCGGTTTCAGCCGTTACGGCGCGGCTTACGCGCGGGTGCTTTGCTCGCGGCCTTGTTCGCGGCGGTGTTTTTCGTGGCCGGTTTCGCTGCCGGTTTTTTCGCCACGCGCTTTTTCGCGACCGTTCTTGCCGCCGGCTGTTTCGTGGCGGCCTGTTTCGCGGCGGTTTTTTTCGCAGCGGGCTTGGGCACCGCCTTGGACGCCGCCGGCGCCGTATCGGCCTGAGCCTGGGCTTGCCGCCAATACGGGCCCTGCTGCTCGATGCGCCGGTAGGCCGGGCAATCTTCGCGATGCGCCCCGGGCAGGTAGCCCAGGCTCATCAGGAATTCGTTGGTGATCTCGCCCCCGGTGAAGCGGAAGGTCTGCTTGAACAGCTTGATCCATGCGGCCTTGTCGCGCGGGCGGCCGTCCAGCAGCAGGTGGGCGTCCAGCCATTCGGCGAAGCCGCCGTGGCTGGCGCGCAGCCCCTGAATCACCTGGGCGTTGTGAATCGCGGCGTCGACCTTGAGCCGGTTGCGGATGATGCCGGCGTCTTCGAGCAGGCGCAGGCGCTCGCTCTCGCCGTACCCGGCGACGGTGTCGACGTCGAATCCGTCGTACGCACGGCGGAAGCCCTCGCGCTTGCGCAGGATCGTTTCCCAGCTCAGGCCGGCCTGGTTGATCTCCAGGATCAGGCGCTCGAACAGCTCGGCTTCGTCGCGCCGCGCATAGCCGTATTCGTGATCGTGATAGTCGCCGTGGACCGGATGGCCCGGCGCGATGTCGCAATAGCCCGACATGGGAACCTCGTGGGACGCGGACCTGGATTGTGGTGCCCGGGCCCAGGGGAATCCAGAGGCGGGGGCGTGGTCGATAGGCCGGTCGCGCGCCCAGACGCAAGCCGGAACGCAAGCTGGACGCAAGCCGGGACAGGTCCCGGATTCGGGACGCAGGCCCGCCGGCGGCAGCCGCGGACCGGAGGTTATCGAGTCCGATTTCACGCTGGGGCGGTTAGAATGGGGCCATGTCCGTGATGCCCACACCCCTCGCCAATCAGGTCCTGATCGCGCTGTCCGCGCTGGCCGATACCAATTTCTCGCGCAGCGTGGCGCTGATCTGCCAGCACGACGACGACGGTGCGATGGGCATCGTGGTGAACCGCCCGTCCGAATACACGCTCGGCGAAGTATTCGGGCAGATGGGCGTGGACGGCGGCGACGAGTCGCTGCGTTCGCAGGTCGTGCTGGCCGGCGGCCCGGTCCATCCGGAACGCGGGTTCGTGCTGCACGACGGCGGCACCCGCTGGGACTCGACCCTGGTGATCGGCAACGACCTGTTCCTGACCACCTCGCGCGACATCCTCGAGGCGATGGCCAAGGGCGAAGGCCCGGACAACGCCATCGTCGCCCTGGGCTGCGCCGGCTGGGGTTCGGGCCAGCTCGAACACGAGATCACCGAGAACGACTGGCTGACTGCGCCGGCCGACGCCGAGCTGCTGTTCGAGCTGCCGCTGGACGCGCGTTGGCAGGCGGCGGCGGGGCGCATCGGCGTCGATTTCGCCCACCTGGCCGACTACGCCGGTCACGCATGAGTTCGGTGGCGAGCAAGCCCCCCAGCATCCGTCGGGACGGTACCGTGCTCGGGTTCGACGTGGGTTCGCGCCGCATCGGCGTGGCCGTCGGCAGCGCCTTCGGCTACGGCGCACGCGCGCTGGCGGTCATCGACGTGCACGGCGCCGGCCCCGATTGGGGCACGATCGACCGCCTGCATAAGGAATGGCGACCCGACGGTTTCATCGTCGGCGACCCGATGACCCTGGACGGCGGCGATCAGCCCGCGCGTACCCGCGCTCTCGATTTCGCCCGGCAACTGCGCGTGCGCTACAAGCTACCGGTAGTGCTGGTCGACGAGCGCTCCAGCTCGATCGAGGCCGCGCACCGTTTCGCCGCCGATCGCGCCGAAGGCCGCAAACGCCGCCGCGATGCCGAGGCGCTCGATGCGGTGGCCGCGGCGGTGATCGTCGAGCGCTGGCTGGCTTCACCCGACGACGCAACCGATATCGACGAGCTTCCGCACATATGAATGCCCCTGTTTCCGCCGTCGCCGGCTCGCGCCATCTGCTGAGCCTGGCCGACGCCTCGCGCGACACGCTGGAAGCCCTGCTGATCCGCGCCCAAGCCTTCGCCGAGGGCCATTACGACCGCCGCGCGCTCGACGGCATCGCGGTCTGCACCCTGTTTTTCGAACCCTCCACCCGCACCCGCCTGAGCTTCCAGCTCGCCGCGCAGCAATTGGGCGCGCATGTGTTGAATTTCGACGCCTCGACCTCGTCGACCAGCAAGGGCGAGACCGCGCTCGACACCCTCAAGAACATCGAGGCGATGGGCGTGCGCGGTTTCATCGTCCGCCATCGCGAAGACGGCGCCGTCGCCGCGCTCGCCGCACAGGCGCGCGAAGGCACCTGCCTGGTCAACGCCGGCGACGGCCGCAGCGCGCACCCGACCCAGGGCCTGCTCGACATGCTCAGCCTGCGCCAAGCCAAGGGCCGCGACTTCTCGCGCCTGCGGGTGGCGCTGATCGGCGACGTCAAGCATTCGCGCGTCGCGCGCTCGGATTTGCAGGCCCTGCGCACGCTCGGCGCCGGCGAGATCCGCGTCTGCGGCCCGGTGTCGCTGCTGCCCGACGACGGCACCCTCGACGGCTGCACCGTGACTCAGGACTTCGACGCCGCACTCGACGGCGTCGATGCGGTGATGATGCTGCGCCTGCAGCGCGAGCGCATGGAAGAGGGACTGGTCAGTTCCCTGCAGGACTACCACCGCGATTACGGTTTGACCTCGGCGCGCCTCAAGCGCGCGGCGGCCGATGCGGTGGTGATGCACCCGGGGCCGATGAACCGCGGCGTCGAGATCACCGACGAAGTCGCCGACGGCCCGCAATCGCTGATCCTGACCCAGGTCGCCAACGGCGTCGCCGTGCGCATGGCGGTGCTCGAGGCCCTGCTCAGGGGCTGAACCTTCGCCGTGCCCTTCGGTGCGGCCGCTTACCGGATACCGACATGATCGTGAAAGACAGCAACGGCACCCCGCTCGCCGATGGCGACTCGGTGCTGCTGATCAAGGATTTGAAAGTGAAGGGCACCTCGGTGACCCTCAAGCGCGGCACCTTGTGCAAGAACATCCGCCTGACTGACGAGGAGGGCGAGATCGAGTGCAACGTCGACAAGGTCAAGGGGCTGGTGCCTGAAGACCGAGTTCCTGAAGAAGGCTTGAGCGGGGTTGCCGGGTAGAGGCTGCGGCTAGGGTAGGTACAACAGCAACAGCGCCCTCCCAAAAGGGGGCTCGGGCGATTTCGCCGTGTTCCGAAGACAAGAATCTTCGAGCCGGCTGCGTCGTGATCGCCGGCCGGGCCCACGACGTACCGAGACGCTTCCGAATCGTATCGCGAAGAACCCAGTCGCTTTAAAACCCTCCCGAATGATTCCCCTATTCGGGAGGGGTGGGGATTGGCTCTCCCCGCACCCATCCGCGCGTCCACCCTCAACGCCGCTGCGCGAACAGCCACGGCCATAGCTCGGCGGTCGCATAGGCCGGGTCCCAGGCGTTGTGGCCGGTGTCCGGAAATTCGGTGTAGCGCACGTCGGCGCCGGCGCGCTTCAGGGCATCGACCATCTGGCGCGAGTTCTCCACCGAGACCACGTCGTCCTTCGCGCCATGGAAGACCCAGAACGGAATGCCGCGCAGTTTGCGTGCGGCTTCGTCGTGGCTGGATACGCCGCCGAGGGCCTTGCGGCGGGCGACGAACTGCGCTTCGGGCGGGTCGAAGCCGCCGCAGATCGGCACCACCGCGGCGAAGCGCTCGGGCTGCATCAGGGCGAGTTCGAAACTCGCGTAGCCGCCCAGCGACAAGCCGGTCAGCAACACCCGCTGTGGGTCGCCGCCGAACTCGGCCTGCACCGCATCGAGGATCGCGAAAGCGGTATCGCCGAAGCGTTCGAGGTCGGCCTCGTCGGAATGAATCTGCGGGAACACGACGATCGCCGGGAATTCGTCGAGACGCGAACGGACCACCGGCCCGAGCCCGACCTCGACCTGCTTGCGGTTGTCGTTGCCGCGTTCGCCCGAGCCGTGCAGGAACATGATCAGCGCGGGGCGCTCGCCGCCGGCGCGGCGCGAAGGCAGGAACACCTGGTAACGATGGACGATGCCGTCGCGCTCGAGTTGGCGCGAAACGAACTGGCCGTGCGTTCTCGGGTCGGACATGGAGGCGGTATCGGGTCGGGTCGACGAAGGGGCGCAAGCGGCGCCGAACAGCAGCGAGCCGCCCAGCAATAACGCGACGGCGAGACGAAGCGGGCGGCCAGTCGGCATCGGCATTCTCCGGAGCGGTTGCCCGCATCATCGGCCGCGTCCGGCAGCGGTTCAAGCGCGACGCGCTACCGGCGTCGCAGTATCGACTTCGTACGGTCCACTTCAGCCCAGCGCGGCCAGGCGCTGCCGCAGCAGGGCCGACGCCTCGAGGATCGACACGGCACTGAGGCGGTACTTGCGCTTGGGCGCGCCCTGTTCGGTCCAGGCGAAGCGCCGCCACAGCACCAGCGGCACACCGATCTCGGCGCCGCCGCCGCGCAGCCGGCGCAGCAGGGTCTCGGTATAGGCATACAGCGCCAGGGCTTCGCGGAACGAGGCATCGCGCATCAGCCGGTCGACCTCGCCGTCTTCGAGCAGGCGGTCGTGCTCCAGCGCCAGTTCGTCGAGGCTGTGGCGCATCTGCCGGTCGGCACGACGGCGGTCGCCGCTGGAGATCGTGCGCGCCTTCAGCGAGGCGTTGTGGATGTACCAACTGCACATCTCGCAGAAGCAATGCGCATCCGGCGAGTACAGGCGCTGGCCCGGATCGCGGACCAAGCGCTGGCCGCCGTCGAGATACGTCGTGAACAAACGGCAGAACGCGGCGAGGTGTTCGCGCGGCGGACGCGCCGCCGGCGGCAGATCGGCGTAATGGCGTTCGATCCAGGCCGCGGCGGCCTGGGCGTCGTGGGCATAGGCATGGGCGGCGTCGAAGCCGATGAAGCCGCGCCGGATTCCTTCGGCCATCCACTTCAGCAGGGCGTAGCTGCGCGCCTGCAGGTCCACGGCCTGTTCGATGTCTGCTTCCTGCAACATGCGGCGATCTTAGCCGGCGGCTGCGGCGGCGCCGTCGCCGCTCGTCCGGGTACGAACGGTCGCGCTCGGTGCCTGACAAGGACTGGCAATCAGGACTCGGGGATCAGCGCTGGCGAATCGGCGCTGGCGAATCAGGACTAGCGAATCAAAATCAGCGTCGCCAGGCCGAGGAAGCTCAGAAAGCCCATCACGTCGGTGAGGGTGGTCAGCATCACGCCGCCGGCGAGGGCCGGGTCGAAGCCGAGCCGCTTGAGCGTGATCGGCACCAGCACGCCGCCCGCGGCGGCGGTCAGCAGGTTGATGGTCAGGGCGGCGCCGATCACCAGCGACAGGCCGGGCTGGCGGAACCAGGCCAGTACGATCAGGCCCAGGCCCACGCCGAGCACGAGGCCGTTGATCAGCGCGACCATCAATTCCTTGCGCAGCAGCACGCCGACGTTGGAGGCGCCGATCTGGCCGAGGGCCAGACCGCGGATCATCAACGCGAGCACCTGGGTGCCGGCGTTGCCGCCCATGCCGGCGACGATCGGCATCAGCGCCGCCAGGGCGACCAGCTTGGCGATGCTGTCCTCGAACTGGCCGACCACGCTGGCGGCGAGGAAGGCCGTGCACAGATTGATCGACAGCCAGATCAGGCGGCGCCGGAACGCGCGCCGCACCGGGCTGAACAAGTCTTCGTCCTCGTCCAGGCCGGCCGCGCTCAAGGCCTGGTGTTCGGCCTGTTCGCGGATGATGTCGACCACGTCGTCGATGGTGATGCGGCCGAGCAGGATGTTGTTGTCGTCGACGACCGGGGCGCTGATCCAGTCGTGGTCGGAGAATTGGCGGGCGACTTCGGCGGCGGTCTCGCCGACGTCGATCGCCGGCTGTTCGTCGTCGATCAGCTTGTTGATCGCGGTGCCGGGCTCGTGGGTGAGCAGGGCGGCCAGGGCGATGCGGCCGAGGTATTGATGACGGCGGCTGACCACGTACAGGTGATCGGTGTGTTCGGGCAATTCGCCGCGCAGGCGCAGGTAGCGCAGCACCACGTCGATGGTGGTGTCGGCGCGCACCGTCACCACGTCCGGGTTCATCAGGCGGCCGGCGGTATCTTCCGGATACGACAGGACCTGTTCGAGCCGCTCGCGGTTCTCGCGGTCCATCGACTTGAGCACTTCGTCGATGACGGTGTCGGGCAGGTCTTCGACCAGGTCGGCGAGGTCGTCGATGTCGAGGTCTTCGACCGCGGCGACGATCTCGTCGGTGTCCATGTCCGCGAGCAGGCTTTCGCGCACTTCCTCGCCGACGTGGACCAGCACCTCGCCGTCGTCTTCCGGGTCGACCAGGCCCCATACCACCACGCGCTTGCCCGGAGGCAGCGACTCGAGCAGGTTGCCGATCTCGGCCGGGGACAGGGTGTTGACCAGGCGCCGCACCGGCCCCAGACGACCGCTGTCGAGTGCGTCGGAAAGCAGGCGCAGCTGACGTGCGGTTTTGTCGTGGCGGACGGCTTCGGCCATACGGTACTTCCTGGCGGGTGACGGACGCGGCCACGAAGCCGGCGAGGGTCAGATGTTCATGCGGCGATTATCGCCCCTGCAGCTTACAAAGCCCAGCTTTCACGTTCGCGTCGGAAGACAGCGTGATCGGGCCGCCCGGATGAACGACGCGACGTACCGAGCCGAGGCAGCGCGGGCCGAGGCCGCGCTCAAGCGCGCAGCCAGGCCTCGATGCCGGCGCGGTCGCGGGCCCGCAAGAGTGCCGGCGCGCGCTTGCGCAGCACGCCGAGGTCGAGGCCGCGGATCGCGCGGCGCAGCTCGAGCAGGGTCGCCGGGTGCAGGCTGAATTCCTCGAGCCCCAGCGCCAGCAGCAAGGGGGCGAAGTTCGAATCGCCGGCCATTTCGCCGCACACCGCGACCGGCTTGCCGCGCGCCTGGGCCAGGCGGATCACGTCGCGGATCACCTTCAGCACCGCCGGATGCAGCGGCGTATACAGCTCGCTCAGCGCCTCGTTGTTGCGGTCGACCGCGAGCAGGTACTGGACCAGGTCGTTGGTGCCGATCGACAGGAAATCGATGGTGTTGATGTAGCCGGGCAGGGCGATCGCCGCGGCCGGCACTTCGATCATCGCCCCGAGCGGCACCTGATCGGCGATCTCATGGCCCTGCCGGCGCAGGTCGGCGGCGACCCGGTTCAACAGCCCGCGCACGGTGCGCATTTCTTCGGCCGAGCTGACCATCGGCACCAGGATCCGCACCGGGCCGTAGCCGGAGGCGCGCAGGATCGCGCGCAACTGGGTCTCGAGCAGGCCGTCGCGGGCCAGCGACAGGCGCACGCCGCGTACGCCGAGCGCCGGGTTGGGTTCGTCGCGCAGGGCCAGGCCGGTCTTGTCGGCCTTGTCGGCGCCGAGGTCCAGGGTGCGGATGGTGACCATGCGGCCGGTCATGCCGAGCACGACGTCGCGATAGACCCGGAACTGTTCGTCTTCGTCGGGCAGTTCGTTGCGCTGCAGGAACAGGAATTCGGTGCGGTACAGGCCGACGCCGGCGGCGCCGAGCGAATGCGCCTCGGCTACGTCCTCGCGCGATTCGGCGTTGGCGTACAGCTTGATGTCGACCCCGTCGAGGGTGCGGGTCGGCTCGCGGCGCAGGCGGTGCAACTGCTTGCGTTCGCGGGCGAGCTCGCGGGTACGCACGCGGTGGCTGCGCAGGTCCTCGGCGTTGGGTTCGAGAATGACCGTGCCGGTGGCGCCGTCGACGACCAGGGCGTCGCCGTCGTTGATCTTGAGCAGCGCCTGGGCGGTGCCGACCACGAGCGGCAGATGCAGGCTGCGGGCGAGGATGGCGCTGTGCGACAGGGTGCTGCCGGCGGCGGTGACGATCGCCATCACCCCCTGGGCCTGCAACTGCGCCAGCTCGGCCGGGGCGACGTTGTCGGTGACCAGGATCTCGCCGGCTACCCCGGAGGTATCGTGGTCGCGCCGGTGCAGCGCGGCGTGGATGCGCCCGATCACCTGGTCGATGTCGTCGACGCGGCTGCGGAAGTAGGCGTCGTCCATGGCCTCGAACACCGAGGCGATGCGGTCGCGCTGCAGACGCAGGGCGTAGTCGGCGGCGTAGTGGCCGCTGCGGATCAGCTCGTCGAGGCCGTGCAGCAGCTCCGGGTCGTCGAGCAGCAGGGTATGCAGATCGAGGAATTCGCCGACCTCGTGCGCGAGCGCGCCGTGCAGGCGCTCGCGCAGGGTGTGCATTTCGTTGCGCACGGTGTCGATGGCGACGTGCAGGCGGGCCAGTTCGGCCTCGACCTGGTCGTGGCCGATGCGTTCCTCGGCGACTTCCAGCGCATGCGGCAAGCGGACGCGGGCACGGCCGAGCGCGCTGCCGCGCGAGGCACCATGACCCTGGAATTCCTGCCTCATGCGCGCCTCCGGCTCAGCTGTCTTCGTCGAAGCGACGATCGAACAGGGCGATCACCGCGTCGGCGGCGCTGGTTTCGTCCTCGCCCTCGACGCGCAGTTTGACGTGGGTGCCCTGGCCGGCGGCGAGCAGCATCACCCCCATGATGCTCTTGGCGTTGACCTCGCGGCCCTTGGCGGTGAGCGTGGCGTTGCTGCGGAAGGCCGACAGCACCTGGACCAGCTTGGCGGTGGCGCGGGCGTGCAGGCCGAGTCGGTTGGAAACAGTCAGGTCGCGTTCGATCATGTCGGGGTCCTCAGGCAATGGTCTTACGCGTCGTTGCGAGTCGCGTCATGCGGTCAGGCGTCATCCAGGATCACACCGTTGCGGGCGCCGGCGGAGGCGACCGCGGGCAGTTGGTCCAGTTCCAGCTCCGAATAATTCATCACCCGCAGCAGCATCGGCAGGTTCAGGGCCGACACTCGCCGCACCGGCGTGCCCAGCCGCGACACGCGCGCGGCGAGGTTGCTCGGCGAGGCGCCGTAAAGGTCGGTCAACACCAGCACGCCGTCGCCGTCGTCGACGCGGCGCAGCGCCGCGCTCGCCAGCGGCAGCAGAGCGTCGGGGTCGGCGTCGAACGGGACCTCCAACGCTTCAGTGCGCAACGGCAAGGGGTTGAGCAGGCGGTTGGCGACGGCGACCAAAGCGCTGCCGATACCGGAATGGGTGATGAGAAGGACGCCGACTGACATGCCGCCAACTTAACAGAGCGGAGTGACAAGCCGGAAGCGCCGAATGCGGCGGTCCGCGGGCATGGCAGCGCAGGGCCCGGCCGAGCGCCGGGGAGCGCGGGCAACTGTTTGATTCTGCGTTCGCGGATCGCTGGAGGGAGCGGGCGGTGGTGGGGCAGGGCGCCGCGTCGGAGCGCGCAGTCGTTGCCGGAACGCCGCCCCAAGCGATGAGAGGCAGCGGATCGAAGGCGCGCTGGCCAGGGCCGGCGGACCGGGTTCACGAACGCAGCGGGCCGCGAAAACGACCCGCTGCATTATCGGTGAGGCGGCGTCACTGCTTCGACGGGGCTTGGTCCGCGGTCGGCGGTGGGGGCGCGGTCGGGTCGGTCGGGGTCGGTTGCGGATTCTGGGTCGGCGGGGTGTCGGTGGGGGTATCGGTCGGCGGCGGCAAATGAGTCGCAGGCAAGTCCGAGGGTGCAGCGTCGGCCGGCGGACTGGTGTCCGTGGCCGGTGCGGGCGCCGGTCCCGGGTCGGTCGTGGCCGGAGCCGGCCCGTTCGACTCCATCGGCGCCGGGTCGGGCTTGTCGCAGCCGCTCAGCAGGCCGGCCGCAAGCAAGGCGCCCAAGGCCAGGGCCAGGGCGCGAGGGTGTGTCGGGGAAGTATTCATCGTGATCCTCAGCTGTCGGGAAGGAGGGTCGCGGCGGGAAGAGGTTATTTGTCGCCGCTGCGCTGGCCGTGACCGGCTTGGTACTCGGCCAGGGACAGGGCACCGTCGCCGTCGTGATCGTGCGTGGCAAAATTGGCGGCGAGGCGCGCATCGAGCGCGGCTTCGTCGCGGCTGATCTTGCTGTCGCCGTTGCTGTCGAGGTCGGCAAAGTTCGCCGGCACGGTGGTATCGGCCGGCGGAGGCATCGGCGCCTGGCCGCGTTGATCGTTGACCGGCGGCTCGGTTCGCTGCATCGCATCGCCCGGTGGCGCGGACTGTGCTTGGGCCATTACCGCCGGCGCCAGGGCGAGCGCGCCGACCGCAAGCAGCATCGGCGTGAGGCGGCGGATCGTGCTTTTCATGGCGGTGCTCCGTAGGAGGGACGCACCGGAGCGCTCGGCATCCGGCACAGGCCGAACCTAATGCGAGGCCTGCAAGCGTCGCGACACGGCAATGGGAAAATTTTGTAAGGATGCCGAGCCGGTCGACGGCGAGGCTCGGAACGGTTCAGATCGCCGCGATGGGCGCAGCACGGATGGCTTGCTTGTCCGCTGCGGCCATTCGCGCCAACGGCAGTGCGCCTATGCACAGGGGCGGCGCCGGGCGTGGTGCGAAGCCGCGGCGGAGACGAGCGGCGCGGGGGGGGCCGTTCGCGCGAGGTCGCCTGCTTGCGCGGCCCTCGGCTCCTTAGCGACTCTGGACCTCTAAAAAAAAACCGCATCGAGGCCGGACGAGCGTCGCGCAGCGTACTCAGTCGAGTTCGCGATGGTGCACGGCGACTTCGTTCCAGCCGCGGGTACGGGCGTGTTCGGCCATGCGTTCGGCCAGGTAGACCGAGCGATGCCGGCCGCCGGTGCAGCCGAAGGCGATGGTCGCGTAGCTGCGGGTGCTGTCGGCCTGCAGGCGCGGCAGCCAGGTGTCGAGGAACTGGCTGATCTGCTCGACGTAGAGGTTCACGTCGGCCTGCGCTTCCAGATAGTCGCGCACGCCGCCGTCGCGGCCCGACAAGGGCCGCAGCGCCGGATTCCAGTGCGGATTCGGCAGCCCGCGCGCATCGAACACGAAGTCGGCATCGGCCGGCACGCCGCGGCGGTAAGCGAAGGATTCGAACAGCAGCGACATGCCGGCGTCGCCGCCCATCGCGAATTCGGTGATGACGTGGCGGCGCAGCTGATGGACGTTGAGTTCGCTGGTGTCGACGATCGCATCGGCGATCTGGCGCAGCGGCTTGAGCACCTGGCGTTCGAGCGAGATCGCATCGGCCAGGGCCAGGCCGAACTGGCTCAGCGGATGGCGGCGGCGGGTGTCGGCGTAGCGCTTGAGCAGCACGCCGTCGCTGGATTCGAAGAACACCAGTCGCGGGTCGGCACCGAGCGCACCGACCGCCGACAGCCATTCCGGGATGTTGGCCAGGTCGCTGTGGCGGTTGCGCACGTCGATGCCGACCGCGAGCTTGGTCGGCATGCCTTCCTCGGCCTTGATCACGTTCTGCACGAACTGCGGCAGCAGTTCCGCCGGCAGGTTGTCGACGCAGTAGAAGCCCAGGTCCTCGAAGGTGTTCAGCGCCACCGACTTGCCCGAGCCGGACATGCCGCTGACGATGACCAGGGTGAAGGCACTGCCCTCGCCGGACGCGGCGGGATCGAAAGGGGAGTTGCTCACGATTCGCCGCGCTCCAGGAAGTTGCTGTGCCGGGCGATGAAGGCCGCGGCCGGGTCGAGGCCTTTCATGCGCAGGCTGTGCAGCCGCGTCGCCGCTTCGGTCAGCACGGCGAGGTTGCGGCCGGGCATGACCGGCAGGGTGATCATCGGCACGTCGAGGTCGAGCACGCGGCGGATGCCGGTGTCGCCGGTCAGGCGTTCGATTCCGGCGGGTATCGGTTCGCTCATCGGCTTGGTCAGGTGCACGATCAGGCGCAGGTATTTGTTGTTCTTGACCGCGGTGTCGCCGAACATCTGGCGGATGTTGAGCACGCCCAGGCCGCGCACTTCGAGCAGGTCCTGGAGCATGTCCGGGCAGGTGCCGTCGAGCACGTCGGGCGCGATCTGGGTGAATTCAGGGGCATCGTCGGCGACCAGGCGATGGCCGCGGGTGACCAGCTCCAACGCGAGTTCGCTCTTGCCCGATCCGGATTCGCCGGTGATCAGCACGCCGATCGAATAGATTTCCATGAACACCCCGTGCAGGGTGATCTGCGGGGCGAGCGCGCGCGCCAGGTGGTATTGCAGGTGGTTGAGCAATTCGTGGCCGCGGCGCGGCGAAACCCACAGTGGGGTGTCGGTTTCCTCGGCGGCGATGCGCAGGTCCTCGGGGCAGGGCTGGTCCTTGCTGATGACCAGGGCCAGGGGCCGGAACTGGATGATCTTCTCGATCGTTTCCCAGCGCAGCCGCGAGTCCAGGCCGTCGAGCCAGGTCAGCTCCTCGGTGCCGAGGATCTGCACCTTGTTGGGATAGATCGCATTGAGGTAGCCGGCCAGCGACGGGCGCCGCGCGACCGTGTTGACCGCCTCGACCAGGCGGCCGTCGCCGCGTTGGCCGGCCACCCAGCGCAGGGCGAGCCGCTCGCGCTGCTGTTCGAACAGTTCGCCTGCACGGATGCTCTTGCTCATGGGCGCAAGTTTACGAGCAAAGCGATGGCAGTGTCCGCACCGATGCGCAGCCGGCGGGGGCTCCTGCGGCGTGAAAGCGCTGGGCCGACGCGGCGCCGGGACGCTTGCCGGAAAAGCGCTTCGAAGCGAGCGCCGCTCGAATCGAGGTTTCTGCGAAGGCAGGGCTCAGGCCGCGCTGCGGCGGCAATGATCGAGCAGGCGGTAGCTCAGCTCGGCGACGGTCGGCGCCGAGCGCAATCGCTCGAGGAAGCTGCCGTCGGCGAAGCGTTCGGCGAGCTCGGCCAGCAACAGCAGATGCTGCTGGACGTGGTGCTCGGGAATGGCCATGGCCAGGATCAGGTCGACCGGGCGTCCGTCGATGGCGCCGAAATCGACCGGCTGGGCCAGCCTGAGAAAGGCGCCGCGGCTGTGTTCGAACAGGGGCGTGCGCGCATGCGGGATGGCGACGCCGTGGCCGATCGCGGTGCTGGCGAGCCGTTCGCGTTCGCCCAGGCTTGCGCGCAGGGCGAACGCAGTGGAGGAATTACCGTCGCAGAGCATGCGCGCGGCGACATCGAGCACGGTATTGCGATCGCCGGGTTCGACCAGGATCGCGACCCGTTCCGCACTCAGTAATTCATAAAGCGGCATGACGGCGTGTCTGGATCGATGACCGGGCCCCGTAAACCGGTTTCAGCCGACGAATTCGCCGTTGCGTGCGAGGCTTTCGCCGCGGTGATGGTCGACTTGCTTGCTCTTGTGTTTCATCAGCAGGCGGTCGAGCTTGTCGGCGAGCAGATCGATGGCGGCGTACATGTCGATGGCGGCGGCGTCGCAGTGCAGGGTGCGGCCGGCGATGAGCACGGTGGCCTCGGCGCGATGGTCGGGCTTGTCGAGACTGAGCTGGGTACGCACGTCGAAGGGTTGGTCGAAATGGCGCTGCAGGCGGGCCAGCTTGGTTTCCACATAGTCACGCAGGGCTGCGGTGACTTCCAGTTGCTGGCCGTGGGTTTCGATACGCATCGGAGACCTCCTTCACGTCGCGGGAGAATGCAGACTGGGCTCCGGGCCGTCGGTCGTCGACGGCTCCGGGGGCCTGTTTGACGCCCTGGCCGGGGCCAGGGATTCCAGCATCGCACGCCCAGTTCCAGGTGCAAGTGGCCAGACCGCAACAATGGTCGTAGGCCGGGCCTAAGTCGCTGATTCGTTGGGAAATAGAGCCGAAATCCGGCGGATTTGCGGAATCTGGCGGGCTTACGCCATGCGCACGCGTTCCTGCGACGAGGGGATGCTCATCGCCTCGCGATATTTGGCCACGGTGCGGCGCGCGACCGGCACGCCGGTGGCCTTGAGAGTTTCGGCCAGACGCGCGTCGGACAAGGGTTTGCGCGGGTTCTCGGCCTCGATCAGGCGCCGGATCATGGCCTGGATCGCGGTGCTGGAGGCCTCGCCGCCGGAGCCGGTGTCGATGCCGGAGGCGAAAAAGGCGCGCAGCGGCATGGTCCCGCGCGGGGTGCGCGCGTACTTGCGGGCGATCGCGCGCGAGACCGTGGACTCGTGCAGGCCGACTTCGTTGGCGACCTCGCGCAGGGTCAGCGGGCGCAGCGCACTGTCGCCGAATTCGAGGAAGCCGGCCTGTTGCTTGAGCAGGCAGCGCGCGACCTTGAGCAAGGTGTCGCCGCGCGCTTCCAGGCTCTTGAGCAGCCAGCGCGCTTCCTGCAGATGCCCGCGCAGATAGCTGGCGTCGGAAGCGCTGGCGTGGCGGATCATGCTTTCGTAGCCGCGATGGATCGAGATGCGCGGGCGCATCGCTTCCGACAGCGCCACCCGCCACAGGCCGTTCTGGCGCCAGATCACCACGTCCGGGGTCACGTAAGTGTCGGTAGAGATCGCGCCCATCTGCGCGCCGGGACGCGGGTCGAGCGAGCGCAGCAACTGCACCGCAGTCTCGACCTCGGCGATGTCGCGCTTGAGTTCGTTGGCCAGCCCGGTCGCGCCGATCCGCGGCAGGCGTTCGAGCGGTTCGCCGGCGATCACCAAAGCCAGGGTCTTGCCGGGGGTGTCGTCGGACAAGGTGCTGAGCTGCAGGCTCAGGCACTCGCTGAGCGAGCGCGCGCCGGAGCCGACCGGGTCGAAGCGCTGCACCTGGTGCAGCACGGTCGCGACTTCTTCCTCGCTGACCCCCATCGCCAGCGATTCGACGATCGCCGACAGGCTTTCGCGCAGATAGCCGTCGTCGTCGATCGCCTCGATCAGGGCCACGCCGATGCTGCGGTCGCGCTGCGACAGCGGGCTGAGGTGCAGTTGCCACAGCAGGTGATCGTGCAGAGTCTCGGCCTCGGCGACCTGTTCGGCCGCGGGCGAGTCTTCGTCGTGGTCGGAAGGGCCGACCCGTTCGTACCACGTCTCGCCGTCGTCCATCGTCCATTCCGGCTCAGCGGTCGGCGCTTCGGCGCCTTCCTCGACGCTCGGCGGCGCGCGCGGCTCGTCTTCGTTGACCGCGGACGGATCGGTCCAGTCGAGCAGCGGATTGCTCTCGATCGCGGTGGCCAGCTCGGCTTCCAGTTCGACAGCCGACAACTGCAGCAGGCGGATCGCCTGCCGCAATTGCGGTGTCATCACCAGCTGTTGTCCGAGCGAGGCTTGGAGGCGAGGCTTCATCATCGATTGCTAACGCGACCTGAGATGGCTGTCGGCCCGGGCCGCGCGTCGTGGGCGTCGTCCGCGCCCGGTAACCGCAAGGTTACAGACGGAACTGTTCGCCCAGATAGACACGACGGACATCGGGATTGGCCAGCAGCGCGTCCGGAGCCCCCTGCGCGAGCACGCCACCGTCGTTCAGGATATACGCCCGGTCGCAAATGCCCAAGGTTTCACGGACGTTATGGTCCGTGATCAACACTCCGATGCCGCGATTCTTGAGATGGCGCACGATTCGCTGGATCTCGCCGACCGAAATCGGGTCGACGCCGGCGAAGGGTTCGTCCAGCAGCATCAGGCGCGGGCGGGCGGCCAGGGCGCGGGCGATTTCGACCCGGCGGCGCTCGCCGCCGGACAGGCTGGCGCCGAGCTGCTCGGCGACGTGGGTCACCTGCAGTTCCTCCATCAGGCTGGCCAGCTCGCGCTCGATGCCGGCGCGGTCGAGGTCGTCGCGCAGTTCCAGCACCAGTCGCAGGTTGTCGGCGACGCTGAGCTTGCGGAACACCGAGGGTTCCTGCGGCAAATAGCCGACGCCGTACTTGGCGCGGGCGTACATCGGCTCGGCGGTGATGTCCTTGCCGTCGAGGACGATCTGGCCGGCATCGGCCGGGACCAGGCCGACGATCATGTAGAAGCAGGTGGTCTTGCCGGCGCCGTTGGGGCCGAGCAAGCCGACGACTTCGCCCGCATCCAGGGTCAGGCCGAAGTCGCGCACTACTTCGCGCGAGCGGTAGGCCTTGCGCAGGCCTTGCGCGACCAGCATCAGCCGCCTCCCTTGGCCGGCGCGGCGGTCTTGCTCTTGGGCTGCAGGCGCATGTTCACGCGGCCGCCGGTGCCGCCGCTCTCGACCTGGCCGGTCTTGGAGTTGTAGACGATGCGTTCGCTCTTGATGGTGTCGCCGTTCTTGTCGACGTAGGCGTTGCCGGTCAGGACGATGGTGTCCTTCGGCATGTCGTACTCGATCTTGTTGGCGCGGCCGTTGAACGGCGAACCGTCGTCGAGCTCCTGCTTCAGCGTCGCCTGCGAGCCGGTCAGGGTGACGAAGCTGATGTCGCCCGCGGCACGCTTGATGTCGGCCTTGGCGGCGTTGATGACCAACGTGCCCTGGACGATCTTGACGCCGCCGGTGAGCACGCAGGGGCCGGAGTCGGAGCTGACCGAGCAGTTGCTGCTGTCGGCGCCGACATCCATGGGCTGGTTGCGGTCCGAAGAGCGCGCGAGCGCGGCCGCCGGCGCCAGCAGAAGGGCGACCAGGCACAGCGCCGGCCAGTTAGCGGGCTTTCGCTTCATAGCGGACCTTGACGTTGGGAATGGTGACGTTCTTGGTTTCGAGATCGGCCTGCAATCCCGACCCGTTCATTATAGTGCCGGGCTGTATCAACGTCACCGGAACGGCCGAGGTGGCCTTGTTCGTGTCGGGGAACAGGTTCAGTTCCTCGGTGGTGATGTTGATCGGCTTGCCCTCGGCATTGGTGCTGTCGGCCTTGACCTGGCCGCGCAGGCGCACTTCGTCGCCCTCGGCGCTGACCCAGCCGCGTTGCGAGCGCACTTCCCAGGCCCCGCCGTTGCCGCCGGCCTTCGGCGGGATCAGGAACAGCGGGGTGGTGACGTCCAGGGTCTTCTCGTTCGGGTCGCGGGTCAGCTTCGGCGCGCGCAAGGTGAACGATTCCTTGCCCTGCCTGTTGAGCACGACCGCCTCGAACTGGTTGAGCACGTAGTCCGGGCGCGCCTCGGCGCGGCCGTCGCCGCCGTTCTTGTCGCGCTGCGACCACAGCGCCCAGCCGCTCAGCGCCGCGGCGGCCATCAGGATCAGGGTCAGCATGCCGCGCCAGCTCATCCGAGCGCACCGGTCAGCACGCGCTCGGCATGGCCTTGCGCGCCGAGCAGCAGGTCGCACAGTTCGCGCGCCGCGCCTTCGCCGCCGCGCGCCACGGTGCGCCAGTGCACGCGCTCGCGCACCCACGGGTGGGCGTTGCCGGGGGCGACCGACAGGCCGACGTGGGGCAGGATCTTGAGGTCGGCGAGGTCGTCGCCCATGAACGCGACCTGGTCCAGCGACAGCCCCAGGCCGGCGGCGATCTGCCGCACGCAGGCGAGCTTGTCGGCGACGTCGCCGTGGGCGGTGGCGCCGAGCTCGGCCGCGCGCTGAGCGGCGATGACGCCGCCGCGGGCGGTGACGAAATGCACGGCGATGCCGTACCTGCCCAGCAGCGACAGGCCCTGGCCGTCCTGGACGTGGAAGCTCTTGAGCTCGCGCCCCTCGCTGTCGTAGGTCAGCCGGCCGTCGGTCAGGGTGCCGTCCACGTCGAAGCAGGCCAGCCGGATGCGGGCGGCGCGTTCGCGGACTTCGGCGGGGTAATCGTTGAGGTGACTGTAGGGCACAGGTTTGGCGCTCGGTATTTCGGGACTCGGGACTCGGGTTTCGGGACTCGACTCGGATTTCGGGAATTTGGAATTTGGCAGGAAAGCTCTGATGCTGTTGCGAGTCCCGAGTCCCGAGTCCCGAGTCCCGAGTCCCGGCTCTTAAACCACTCTCGCACGCAACAAGTCGTGAATATTGAGCGCGCCGACCACGCGGCGTTCAGTGTCCACGACCAGCAGGCCGCTGATCTTGTGCGTCTCCATCAGCTGCGCGGCTTCGACCGCGAGCGCGTCGGCACCGATGGTCTTGGGCGAGCGGGTCATGACCTCGGAAATGCGGGTCGAACGCAGGTCCACGCCGGCGTCGTCGAGGGTGCGGCGCAAGTCGCCGTCGGTGTACAGACCGATCAGGCAACCGGCGTCGTCGACGATCGCGGTCATGCCCAGGCGCTTGTGGCTCATCTCGACCAGGGCTTCGCTGATGCTGGCATCGGCGTGGACCCGCGGCACTTCGTCGCCGGCGTGCATGATGTCGGTGATGTGCAGCAGCAGGCGCCGGCCGAGCGCGCCGGCCGGGTGCGAACGGGCGAAGTCGTCGGCGGTGAAGCCGCGCGCTTCGAGCAGGGCCACCGCGAGCGCGTCGCCCATCGCCAGCGAGGCGGTGGTGCTGGAGGTCGGCGCCAGGGCGAGCGGGCAGGCCTCGGCCGGCACGCTGACGTCGAGGTGGACGTCGGACTCGCGCGCCAGGGTCGACTGCGGCCGGCCGGTCATCGCGATCAGGCGGTTGCCCTGGCGCTTGAGCACCGGCAGCAGCATCAGCACTTCGTCGCTTTCGCCCGAATAGGACAGGGCCAGGACCACGTCGGCGTCGGTGATCATGCCCAGGTCGCCGTGGCCGGCTTCGCCCGGATGGACGTAGAAGGCCGGGGTGCCGGTCGAGGCCAGGGTCGCGGCGATCTTGCGCGCGATGTGGCCGGACTTGCCCATGCCGGTGCAGACGACCCGGCCGCGCGCGGCCAGGACCAGGTTGCAGGCGGCGGTGAAATCGCCGTCGATGCGGGCCGCGACTGCGGCCAGCGCCTCGGCCTCGATCTCGAACACGCGCCGGCCGCTCTGGGCCAGACCGGCCTGCGCCGCGGGCGACTGCAGGACGGTGGGATCGAGGGCGGGGCGTGCGGAGCTGGTCATAGAGAGGCCGTGTCGAAGGTCGCCATTTCGGACCGGAGGGCTTTCCGCTAGGCTAATCCGTCAATTCTAAGCGGTTCGTCCGCCCAGCGCCGTCCCCCGCGGCGGATCCCCTCCCGGCAGGATCCGCTCTGGGCAGCGGCCACCCCGTATTCAGCCGGCCTCCGGCCGCGCAGCGCGCCTGCGTCGTCCGCTTGCCGCTCCATCGTTTGGCCCGCGCAACGGGCCGCATCCTCCAGAGGCTCGAGTAGTGAACGCCGAAACCATCCGCACCCTGATCGAACAAGGCCTGCCCGGCGCGCAAGCGCAAGTGCGCGGCGACGACGGCGTCCACTTCGAGGCCACCGTGGTCGCCGAAGCCTTTCGCGGCAAGCTGCCGCTGGCGCGCCACCGCCTGGTCTATTCGACCCTGGGCGAGCGCATGGGCGGCGAGATCCACGCCCTGGCGCTGAAGACCCTGACGCCCGAAGAAGCGGGCAACCCGAAGTAAGCGGCCCGGGCAAGCGGCCCGAGCAGGCAGTCGAGGATGCGCGGCCAGCCAAGCGGCTGCGCCGCGAGCGGCCGCCACCGGGCCGGTGCCCGGCGGCACTTCACCGGGACCTCACCCGTCCCCGGCCGTCTGCTCTTACCATTAACGATTCTCCATTTCCCATACCCGGCTCCCTAAATGCAAAAAATCGTGGTCGAAGGCGGGCAGCCGCTCAATGGCGAAGTCCAGATTTCCGGCGCCAAGAACGCCGTGTTGCCGATCCTGTGCGCGACCTTGCTGGCCGATGCGCCGGTGACGATCCGCAACGTGCCACAGCTGCACGACGTGCTGACCACCGCCAAGCTGCTCGGCGAGCTCGGTGCCGGCGTGCGCAGCGAAGGCGCGACGATCACGGTCGACCCGACCACGGTCAACAGCCATGTCGCCCCGTACGAACTGGTCAAGACCATGCGCGCCTCGGTGCTCGTGCTCGGCCCGCTGCTGGCCAAGTACGGCGAAGCCGAGGTCTCGCTGCCGGGCGGTTGCGCGATCGGTTCGCGTCCGGTCGACCAGCACATCAAGGGCCTGCAGGCGCTCGGCGCCGAGATCACCGTCGAGAACGGCTACATCAAGGCGCAACGCAAGGGTCGCCTGAAGGGCGCGCGCTTCGTGTTCGACGTGGTCACCGTCACCGGCACCGAGAACGTGCTGATGGCCGCGGTGCTCGCCGAGGGCACCAGCGTGCTCGAAAACGCCGCGATGGAGCCCGAGATCGTCGACCTGGCCGACTGCCTCAATGCGCTCGGCGCGCGGGTCGAGAACGCCGGCAGCGGTCGCATCGTCGTGCATGGCGTCGAAAAATTGCACGGCGGCAGCCACGACGTGTTGCCCGACCGCATCGAGACCGGCACCTTCCTCGTCGCCGCGGCGATGACCGGCGGCCGTGTCACCGCGACCCACAGCCGCGCCGACACGCTGGACTCGGTGCTCGACAAGCTGCGCGACGCCGGCGCCCATATCGAAGTCGACGGCGACCGCATCACCCTCGACATGGGCGGCCGCCGCGCGCGCGCCATCGACATGGTGACCGCGCCGTATCCGGCGTTCCCGACCGACATGCAGGCGCAATTCATGGCGCTCAACTGCGTGGCCGAAGGCGTGGGCGTGATCAACGAGACGATCTTCGAAAACCGCTTCATGCACGTCAACGAACTGCTGCGCCTGGGCGCCGACATCCGCGTGGACGGCCACACCGCGGTGATCCGCGGCGTGCCCAAACTCAGCGGCGCCCCGGTGATGGCGACCGACCTGCGCGCCTCGGCCTCGCTGATCCTGGCCGGCCTGGTGGCGCAGGGCGAGACCACGATCGACCGGATCTACCACCTCGACCGCGGCTACGAAAACATCGAAGCCAAGCTGTCCAAGCTGGGCGCGAAGATCCGCCGGGTGTAAGCGGGTTTTTCTCGACGCATTCGCGACCGTCCGTTCCCCTTGGTAATTCGCCCCCTTTGCAAAGGGGGCTGCGCCTTGCGTTGTTCGGGTGCCGATGAAATCGGCTGGCGCGGGGACTGCTCTGCGTTCGGCGAAAATTGCGGCTATAAAGCGGAGCAAATTTCCTGTTCGCGCTGCTAAGTCGAATCCCTCTGCGGAAGGGGTGCCGAGGCTCTCGACGCAATTCGCTCCATCTTCCAACAACAAAAAGCCCCGCCGAAGCGGGGCTCTTGGGCGTCGCAGCGATGCGATGCCGGCGTGGTGTGGCGGGGCAGGCTCAGCGCACCGACTGCACGCGCAGGTCGATCGCGTCGGCGCCCTTGTCGCGCTGCAGGATGCGCGCCGGCACCGGCATGCCCGGGACCACCCAGGCGATGGTTTCCTTGTCGCCGTTCTTGCTGACGAGCTTGGTCGCCTGCTGCGACTTGCCGCCGACGGTGATCGCCTCCTTGCCTTCGACGGTGTAGGTCAACTGCTTGACCCGGCCGTCCTCGACCATGCGGTAGCTCAACGGCTTGCCGGCGGAGGCGTCGCGGACCAGCGCGAGGTTGATCAACAACGCGTCCAGGTCGCCGGCCTGCAGCTTGATCGGCCCGGCGCGGTCGGGCTTGACGTCGCCGGTCCAGGTGGCGACACCGCGCGCCCAGTCGTAGCTCGCGTTCTTGTTCTTGTTCTTGGTCAGCACCTTGCTGCTGTCGCTGCCGCTGAGCGGGCGCAACTGGCCGGCCTTTTCCTCGAACACGGTCGACTGCTGCAGGTTCGCCAGCGGGCTGGTCACCGCCAGGCTGTACTTCCAGCGGTTCGCGCCGGCGGCGGCGACGGTCATGCGGCCGTTGCCCTGCATGCCCATGTAGCTGGCCGAATAGTCGGCGCTGAACGGCTTGACCGCGAGCGCCGGGGCGCTGGCGAGGGCCAGCGCGGCAGCGAGCAAGGCAAAACGAATCCTGGGGATTCGACTATTCGTGTGGGTCGTCATTTATTCGTTGACTCCTTTGTATTCGACCAGACGCAGATCGTACGTGTCCTGGCCATTTTCGCGCTGCAGGATGCGCACCGGGGTGGGAACGCCGTCGACCACCCAGATCGAGGTTTCCTCGTTGCCGCTCTGCACGCGGTTGACGCGCATCGCGTTGAAGCTCATGTCGTCGACCTTGACGCCTTCCAGCTCCTGGGCCACCAGGTATTGATGGGGGCGGGCACGGCCGGAATCCACGAAGCGGTAATTCAGGGTCTTGCCCGGCTGGGCGTCGCGGACCACGGCGAGATTGATAAGCAGGCCGCTCATGTCGCCGTCGACCAGCGGGATCGGCTTGCGCCGGTGCTCCTTGACGTCGCCGCTCCACTGCGCGCTGCGCTTGTTCCAGTCGTAAACGCCGGTGATCGTGCGCTTGGAAAACAGGACCTTGCGGACCATGGTCTGGCTGAGCGGGCGGTAACCGTCGCCGACGGTTTCGAACAAGGTGCTTTGCTGCGCGGCGGCGCCGGCCAGGCCCATCATGCCGCGCTCGGCATGGATGTTCAGGTCGATCCGCCAGTGGCTGCCCTCGGGCTTGACCTGCATGGTCGCATCGCCAAGCGCCTTGCCGCTGTTGAAGACCTGGTAATTGGCCACGAACGGTTCCAGCGCGGCAGCGCTGCCGGGGAGGGCCGCGCCGATCAGCACAGCCATGAGCAAGGGCAGAGAGGACTTCATGGGCAACGCGGAGATCCTGGAGGGCTCGATTGGCGGTGCGTGGACCGCGTGTGCGAAACGCGTTGGACCCCTGCGCGGGGCGTGGCGTTCAGGCCGCGAGGCCGGTGGCCGGGTGGGTCAGATCGCCGGCGAAATCTAAACGCAGCGGCGTAAATAGCGGATGACCGTCGAGGGTGACGGTTGCGCCGTGTTCAGCCAGGCGGCCGCTGGCGGCCAGTCGCATGACCGCGAGCAAGAGCGGATGCTCGACGCCGAGCACGCGCTGGGCCAGGGCCTCGGGCGTGTCGCCGGGTTCGATTGCGACGACGGCCTGGGCGATGACCGCGCCGGCGTCGAGTTCGGGAATGACGAAGTGCACGCTGGCGCCGTGCTCGCGCTCGCCCTCGGCGAGGGCGCGGGCGTGGGTGTGCAGGCCGCGGAACTTCGGCAGCAGCGAGGGATGGATGTTGATGGTGCGGCCGCGGAAGCGTTCGACGAAGGCGTCGCCGAGGATGCGCAGGTAACCGGCGCAGAGGATCCAGTCGGGCCGGCTGGCGGCGACGGCGTCGGCGAGATCGGCGTCGAAGGCCTCCCGGCTCGGGTAGGCCTTCGCCGGGGCCGACCAGCGCAGGGCCTCGGGCACGCGCTCCAGCGCGGCCGCGCCGGGTTTGTCGGAGAACACCCCGACCACCTCGGCGGCCAGCCGGCCGGCGCCGATGGCGTCGAGCACGGCCTGCAGATTGCTGCCGCGGCCCGATGCGAGGACGGCGATCCGGGGAAGCGGCTGGGACATTGCGGGCCATCAGGTCGAGACAGGCCGGCATTTTAAGCGATTCGCCGGGTGCGCGATCTGGCGGTTGGGGGAGGTGAAAGGGGAGGTGGAGAGGGCTTGTGTTCGTGTCGTTGCCGAGGGTGGCCGGGGATCGCCGCTCGCCAGGGCGCTGCCGCGACCATCCGGTCTCGAGGCCGCGGCCCGTTCCGGCTGTCAGTGTGAAGTCTGGGCGGCGCAGACGAGCGGCGCCACGTCTGCGCGGGTGTCGATCGAGTCCACGGCCAGTGTGACCGGGTGCGCTAAATGAATCGGATCGATGAAGACTTTCCGCAACCCCATCGCTTCCGCTTCGCGACAGGATGGGCAAAGCTGCCCAGAGCGGCAGCCGGGAGCGGGGCGTGGGCAAGGACAGTTCGAGGTGTTGGGCGTTTGCGGTACTGAGCGGCTTGCTGTTGAACGTGCCGGCGGCGGCAGCGCAGGCCGGCGCAAGCGCGGCATGCCGACCGTCGCAACCGGCTGCGACGCTGCCCAAGGCGGACGAGTGCCTGCGGCGCCATGGCCTGAAGCCCGGCGGCGATCGCGCGCATGCGCTCGCCGCGCTCTACCAGGCCGGAGACCAGCGCTCGCGCGGCGGCGATTTCGCCGGCGCGGCCGGTGCGCTCGATTGTGCGCAGGCCGTCGCCGGTGCCGACGCCGGTTGGCGGGTCGATTACGAACTCGTACGGCGTCGCGGCGTGCTCGATTATCGCCAGGACTGCACCGTCGAAGCCCTGGGCAAGTTTCACCGGGCGCTGCAGATCGCCAAGCGGCACGAAGACCCGCCGGCGCAGTCCAGGAGCTGGAATAACATCGGCGCCTCGCTGCGGCGTCTGGGCGATTATCGCGGCGCCTTGGAGGCATTCCTTTCGAGTCTGAGAATTCAGCGCGGCGCGCGCGAGCCGGCCTTGGGGCCGGTGCTCAACAACATCGCAGATATCTATCGCGACCTCGGCGCGACCGACAACGCTGCGCGTCACTACGACCAGGCATTGGCCGAGTTCCATCGCGTCGGCAACTCGGTCGAAGCCGCGCACGTACTGCAGAGCATGGCCGTTCTGGCCTTGGATTCGGGCGACACGCAGCGCGCCGAAGCCCTGCTGGAGCAGGCCCTGGCCGCGTTCGTCAAAGCCGGCGAACGTACCTATCAGTTGCGCGTGCATGCCGAACTCGGCCGCGCCGCGATCCTGCGCGGCGATCTGGCCAAGGCGCGCGACTGGACCGAACGCGGTCTCGCCCTGGCGGCCGAAGACGGCGTGCGGCCGCCGGCGCCGCTGCAATTGCAGGCCGCGCGCGCCGCGCGTTTGTCCGGACAGGCACGAGCGGCGCAAGTGCGCCTGAGCGATGCCTTGTCGAGCCTGCCGGCGCAGGACAGCGACCGGCCGGCACTGTTGGCCGAGCTCGCCGACGCTTACGAAGCCCTGGGCGAATGGCCGCGCGCGCTGGCGACCTTGCGCGAGTCCGAAATCGCCGCGCGCACTTTGCGCGAGGCGCGCTACGACCGCGAGATGAAATGGATGCAGATCCGCTTCGAGACCGCCGAACGCGACCGCACCATCGCCGCACTCGCCGCCGAGAACGAAGTGCGCGCACTCAGTCTCCGGCAACGCACGCTGGCCTTGTGGCTGACTGCAGTGTCGGCGGTCGCCGCCGTGCTCGGGCTGCTGGTGTTCTTCCTGCGCCGGCAACAGCGCGCCCGCCTCGCCGAAGCCGCGCGGCAGGCGCGCCTGGCCGAGGAAGTGGAGTATTACCGCCGCGCCGCGGCCGAGCTCGGCGTGGACCGCAAGCGCTTGCAGGCCGCACTCGACAGCCGCGACGACGCGGTGCTGATCCTCGATGGCGGCGGCCAGGTGCTCGCGGCCAATCGCAGCGCCGGACAATTGCTCGGGCAGGCCGGCGACAGCCTGCCCGGCCGCGGCTTCGGCGAACTGCTGGGCGAGGCCGACCGGGCGCGTTTCGCCGAGGCCCTGGAGCGGCTCGACGAGTCCTCGGCGTCGCAGCGCCTGGATTTCCGCCTCGACGGCGGCGCCTTGCGTGCGCAGCTCAGCGAGACCGGGCAGGGCGAAGGTCTGATCGTGCTCGGCCTGGACCCACTCGCTGCCGGGCAGGCCGAGCGCGTTGGCCTGGAACCGCTGCGCATCGACGCGGACGCGACCGATGCGCTGGCCGACGTCGAAGCCGGCCCGGCCCTGGGCGCCGCCGCCGACGAGGCGATGCGCTCGTCGTTCCGTCGCGCCCTGGTCGAACTGATGCTGGCGGTGGTCGAGGCTTGGGAACGCAGCACCGGCCAGGGCCGGCTGGAACTGGCCGAGAAAAGCCGGATCTGGCGGGTCACCGTCGACGACGGCCGCTTGCGGGCGCGGGCGATGGAGCGTTACCTGAGCCTCGCCAAGCTGCCGCGCCAGCCGCGCTGGCGCGACGTATTGCGCTCGGCCTACTACGTGCTGGCCGAGTGCCCGCTGGAAGAACCGGTGCGCAGCGAACTGCAAAAGCACGTCGATACGGTGCTGACCTATACGCGACGCCACGCGCTGGTGTGAGCGGCTCCTTGCTCGTCGATCCGACCCCCTCGGATCGAACCACCAGCGCGCGGCGGCACGGGTGAACGGGTGCGCTGCGCATCCATGAACGCCGGGCGCAGTACGCCCTGGCCGGGCCGTAGAGACTTCAGCTCGCAGCGAGTTCAGATCTGCGCGATTGCCCCGATTCGTCATCCCGCGAAGGCGGGGATCCAGGGCTCTACCGCGGCATGGCTGCGAAGTCTGCGGATCCCCGCTTTCGCGGGGCGACGCTGGGGCGGTTTCGCCGCCTACGGCGAGGTGTTTCGCCGTTACGGGTAGTCGGCCTCGCTTCCTACGGCCCGCGCTCGCGCTTACGGCCGCACCCCCTGAGTCGCCTTCGTCAGCCTGATCGGCGTACCGCTGGGCACCTGGCAACGCACGCACAGGCCCTGCAGGTTCGGGGTGTTCGGGCCGAAGCTGTAGGCGGAGTGGTGCAGCAGGGCGTCGGTGTAGGTCGCCGGCGAGCTGACCTGGGCGATGCTGCCCGGGGCGATCTGTTCGCAGTACTGGAAGGCGCGGCGGGTCGCGACCGCCCAGTGGTCGTCGACGATGCCGCAGCTGCTCGGCGTGCACATGCCGCCCGGGGGCAGCCGGATGCCGCCGCTCAGTTCGCGCTGCTGGAACTCGAGCAGGTCCTGCGAGCTGAAGTTGAACGAGCCGACCACGGTCATGCGCGCGCCTTCCTGTGCGCAGGCGCCGTCGGTGTCGTGGGCGAGGGCGGCGGTGTTGAACAACGCCGCCGCGAGAATGAATCCCTTGAGTGTCGTACGCATGTCCGCCCCCTGTAGGCGAAGCTCGATGGAAGCCCAGCCTACGAAGGGCGCCGAAGCCGCGTCCAAGCAATTCGGGGACCAAAGCGGGAACGAATCGGCGCGAATTTGTCGTACGGCACGATCGTGCTGTGACCTCTTTGGCAATCCGCTCGTTCATCGCCGCCCCCGATCGCGAAACCTTCCCGCCGTGTCCCGGTTCGGTCCCTGAACGTTCCTAGCAAATCGATTCGCGCCGACGGTAAATGGACATGTCGCCGACGCGGCGTCGGCCCGGTCAACGCCGGGCTCGTCCATCGGACGGACGCACCGCGATCGTGTCGACAGGGCGCGTCGGCATGCGCATCGGGCAGCGCTCACGCCCGTTCGCATGCCGACGCGGCCGATTCATCGGCCAGGGCTTGGCCGAGACCGACGGAAATGCCGGCAAGGCCGGCATCCGTCAGCACTCGTTCCGTTCAATCAAAGGAGAAACATCGCGATGGGAATCAAGCGTCGAATCGGTCTGACCCAGTGGTTCGCGGCCGCCGTGGTGGCGGGCGCGTGCTCGCCGGCCCTGGCGGGCAATCCGATGGACCACGTGGGGGTCGAACACAACGCCTACCTCGGCTGCCTGATGGCGCAGGCGGCCGGCGGAGCCGGCAAAGGCTCGGAGCTGGAAGACCTGATCGTGCTGTGCGGCTATCGCCCCGAGGGCAGCGCCGAAGAATTCGTGGCCCGCTACACCCCGTTCCTGCCGACCCAGCGCGAGCCGAGCTTCGGCGAACGCGTCGCGCCCTACCGCCAATACTTCAGCACGGTCGAGTACGCCTTGCTGACCCGCATCGATGCGGCGTTGTCGAGCCAGGCCCAGTCGGCCGCCGAGATGGACAAGGCTCTGGCCGAGATCGAAAGCGAAGCCATCGCCAAGCTGGACCCGAAGAGCCAGGGGGGGCAGGCCGTGCTCGGCGGGATCAGCACCGCGCGCCACTCGCTCGAATACTGGGCCGCGCACTATGAGGCGCAGCCGGAAGCGGGCCGGGTCCAGGCCAAACGCAAGTGGTGGCAGGTGGTGCTGCAGATCGTCAGCGTGGTCGGCGCGGACGCCGGCTGCGCGGTGGCGGTCGGCGCGATCCCGGGGGCGCAGGCCGCCGCCGGTCCTGCCGCCGGCGCCTGCTCGAAGATCGTCAACGATCTGTGGTGAGCATCGCCAGGCGATGAGCTTCGCGGCCCGCCGCGATCGCGCGTGCACGTTCCGCGACTCCAGCGAGTCTCACGGGTGGGAGCGCAGGCAGCGATCGCCGGGCCGGCGATGAGGCATAGGGACATGCCGCCCGCCCCGCGTCGGCCAAGGACGGTCCGGCGCGGCCGAGGCGCCGCGCGCAACGCGCGGCCCAGGCGGGTGCGGTCGGTCCGACGGGGGAGCCAGCGGACTGGACGCAGCGGGCTATGGCGGGTCAGGCCGCCATAGCCCGCGTTTGGATCGGCGCGGAGTTCGGAGGCGGAAGCCGCCGAGAGCCACGGCCGACGGCGATGCCTCAATGCGACAGCCGCGACCGCAGCTGAGCGACGTCGGCCTGCCATGCGGCGTAGTCCTCGGTTTCTTCCCACAGCTCGCGCAGTTCCGATTCCGGGCCGAGCACGCGATCGATGCTGCGCAGCGCATCGGCGATCAGCGCGGCATCCGGGGACGGCCTGCGATGCGCGATCCAGTGGGTCAGCTTCTCCTGCTTGCGCGCCGCGGCCGAAGGGCGGCCGATCGCGGCGGCGATCAGTTCGCAGGCGGCCAACGCGGCCGAAGCTTCCGGCGCTTCCAGGTAGTCGTCCGCCTCGAGCGCGGCGGCGATGGTCTCGCGCACCAGCGCCAGGCTTTGGTGATCGGACAATTCGGCCAGCCAGTCCGCCGCATCGTCGTTGTCGAACGTGGTAATGCCCCAAGCGCCCATCGATTCACTCCTGCCGATAAATTGCGAGCCGTCAGGGGACGGACCGATACGCTGCATTGTGAGGCCTGCGTTCGCCCAGCGCGGCCGATCGAGCGATATTCAGCCGGCAGCGACGGTGCACCGGGTCTATTCGGGCTCCGCCCCCCGCTCGATCAGGGACAACTCGTCGTGCTTGAAACCGTTCGGGTAGTGCACCAGACCGCCGAAGTCGGTTTCGACCAGCACGCCGCGTTCGAGGTAGTCCCATTCGGCCTGCGGGAACTTCGCCGAATACTCGCCGCGGTCGATCAGGGCCACGATCCGGCCGCGATTGAGCTCGTAGGACAGCACCCGGTCGCCGAGCCTGACCTCGAGTCCGTCGCTGTATCGCAGCATGGCCGCTCCCATTCGAGGCTTCGCTCTAGCGTTCGCCGAACAAGGCCTTCACCGAAGGCCGGCTCAATACGATCAGGCTGAACACGCCCAGGGCGGTGCCCAGCGGCACCGACAGGCAGGAAATACAGGCGACGACCATGCACAGCGTGCGGCTGCGGCGCTGGCTGAGGCGGCGCCCGGCGAGGAAGGTCAGGCTGCCGCCGATGACGGCGACCAGGAACAGCGCCACCGCGACGCCGATCAGCACCCAGCCGCCGACCTCGTCGCCGGGTTGGCTGTGGATGCCGCCGTTGAGTATCGCGACCCCCATGAAGACGTACAGAAAGGCCATCAGCAGCGGCAGCAGGTACAGGGCGGCGAATACGTAGTGCAGGATGCTCAGGGTCTTGAGCTGCGACGCGTCCTGCGGGTTTTCGGCGGCTGCGGCGGCGGGGACGTGGTTCATGGATGGATCTCCTGAGTGAGAGGTTACGGCCGCATTCCGGGCTTGCGGAGACGGGGCGAATCAGTCGCGCGCGGCGAACCGCGCTCGCACCGACGGACGCGCCAGGACGACGAAGGTGAACGCACCGAGCAAGGTGCCGAGCGGCACCGACAGACAGCTCAGGCCGGCGGCGACTTGGCAGAAGCGGAAGCTGCGGCGTTCGCGCAGACGCCGCGCGGCCATGAACTGCAGCACGGCGCAGACCGCACTGAGGAGGAAGACGGCCAGATAGATCAGCAGGGCGATGCTCGTCGCCATCGTCGAATCGCCGGACGCGGCCGCCGTCGCGGATGCCGAGTCGGGCTCCCGCGCAGCGAGCACCACCACGGCGCCGACCAACAGCAGGGTCAGCGACAGCATCAAGGCGTTGAGCCCGCCAAACACGTAGTAGAGGACGCTGAGCGTATGCAGTTGCGAGGCATCGGCCGCATCGGCCGCATCCGTCGCGGTGGCATGGCGGTCGGCGGCGGGATCGAATTCGGACATGACTTCCCCGGGGCTAGCTCGGATCGTGATCGTCAGCGCCGCGCGCGCGGCCAGGCCGCCAGCGAACCCAGTGTCGCAAGAAACATGTCGGTGTGGGCGTCCCAGACATCGCCCTGCTGGCCGTTGTAGGACTCGGCGGCCCCCGGCGACATGCTCAGCGCGATCGCCCATTCGATCCACTCGTAGACCAGGCTGGTGCACATGATCGCGGCCACCGCGAGCACGAAGGCCTGGCGCGGCGACAGCGCCGGCCAGCGCTGGCGCAGGTATTCGCGCACGGCCGGGGCGAAGCACACGCCGTAGAGGAAGTGGATCAGGCGGTCGAAATGGTTGCGCTCGAAGCCGAACGCGCGATCCAGCGACCAGCCGCCGGTCAGCGCCTGAATCCACTGGTCGTAAGGCACGTAGGAATACAGCCAGCGTGCGGCGAGGCAGTGCGCGACCATGAAGGCGCAGATCGCGAGGTAGTGCCCGTCGCGCAGCGGCCAGCGGCGGTCGTGGCGCCACAGCCACAGCAGGCCGAGCACGGTCAGCACGCTGTGCATGCCTTGTTCGAACGGGCTGGTCGGGTCGATCCAGGTCAGCGCGAATACCGTCAACACCACGGTCAGGGCGAATTTCTTGGCGACGCTCGTGCGTCCTGCCGGCGTTGCGGTCATCGGGTGCGGGGTCTATGGAGTGAGCGGTCCGTCACACGCTACCCGAGCGCGGCAGGTAAGGGAATCGGCAGGGGAACCGGCACGGCGGCGGCCAGGACAGCGGGCGAGCAGCGGACAAAACAACGGCGGGCCGAGGCCCGCCGTTGCATGCATCGCGATCGTGCGCGCGGCTCAGCCGATGTGTACGCGCTCGCCGTCGGAGTGGGCGACGACTTCGCCGATGCGCCAGTGCGACAGACCCAGGCGCTTCAGGTCGCGTTCGGTCGCGGCGACCGCTTCTTCCGGCACCACCAGCACGAAGCCGATGCCGCAGTTGAAGGTGCGCCACATTTCCTCGCGCGGCACCGCGCCTTCGCGCTGCAGCCAGTCGAACACCGGCGGCAGGGTCCAGGTGGCGGTGCGGATGTCCAGGCCGAGGCCGTCGGGGATTACCCGGATGATGTTCTCGGTCAGGCCGCCGCCGGTGATGTGGGCCATGGCGTGGATCTGGTGTTCGCCGCCGTTGGCGCGCAGCAGTTCCAGCACCGGCTTGACGTACAGCGCGGTCGGCTCCATCAGCGCATCGATCAGGCGCACGCCGCCGACGGCGACATCGCCCGGACGGCCGGCGCGATCGAAGATCCGGCGGATCAGCGAATAGCCGTTGGAGTGCGGGCCGCTCGAGGCGATGCCGATCAGCACGTCGCCGCGGCGCACGCGCGCGCCGTCGAGCAACTGCGACTTCTCGACCGCGCCGACGGTGAAGCCGGCCAGGTCGTACTCGCCCGGCGGGTACATGTCGGGCATTTCCGCGGTCTCGCCGCCGATCAGTGCGCAGCCGGCGAGCTCGCAGCCCTTGGCGATGCCGCCGACCACGGCCACGGTGGTGTCGACGTCGAGCTTGCCGGTGGCGAAGTAATCGAGGAAGAACAGCGGCTCGGCGCCCTGCACCAGCACGTCGTTGACGCACATGCCGACCAGGTCGATGCCGATGGTGTCGTGGCGGTTGAGCTGCTGGGCCAGCTTGAGCTTGGTGCCGACGCCGTCGGTGCCCGAGACCAGGACCGGCTCGCGGTACTTGCCGGACAGGTCGAACAAAGCGCCGAAGCCGCCCAGGCCGCCCATGACCTCGGGACGGAAGCTGCGCTTGACCAAGGGCTTGATGCGTTCGACGACCTGGTTGCCGGCGTCGATGTCGACGCCCGCGTCCCGGTAGGTCAGCGGCTTGGGGGAGGTGTCGGAAGGAGATGCGGTCACGGCGGCCCCGGCGGTCGCGGAAGGAAACGTGGGATTTTAGCAGCCATGGGGCGTCCGAACCGGTTCGACCCGCAGCCGGGCCGGGCCGGGGTTGCGCAGAACCTCGGCCAAGACGATGCAGGGCGCGCGCCGAGGCTGCGGCGGGCGTTGCCTGAACCGGTCCGTTCAGGCGCGCGAATGGACGTGCCGGCCCCACTACGGCAACATTTCGGACCTTGAGCACCGTCGGCGGACCGCACCCGCGACCGCCGGACCGAAGCAGGAGGCGAGGGCACGGCCTTCGCCCACGGTGGTGGGTCCAGCCGCAACGATGCCGGGCCGGTGGTCCCGGTTCGCGCTGGAACGGCGACGGGACGCCCGTTTTTCTACATACAGTTAAGGATGGCGATGGTTCGGGCAATCCGGAGTTTTGTGGTCGCAGCGCTGATGCTGGCGAGCTTTGCCGCCGCGGCGCAGCGCGTCGAGGGCGACCGCGCCGAGGCGGCGGGTCCGTATTCGGCCGAGGTCCAGGTCAACGGCCAGGGCGAAGCCGAGCGCAACGGAGCGATGGCGCGTGCCCTGGCCCAGGTGCTGGGCAAAATGTCCGGCGACCGCGCCGCGGCCAGCCGGCCGGGGGTCGGCCAGGAACTGCGCCGGGCCAAGGAGTACGTGACCGGCTACGACTACCGCCAGGACGAAGGCGTGTCGCGCTCGACCGGCGCGCCGACCTTCCAGACCACCCTGGTGGTCAATTTCGACCAGGCCAAGGTCGAGACCCTGGCCTCGACCCTCGGCCTGCCGATCTGGCCGCAGCCGCGGCCCAAGCCGGTGCTGTGGATGGCGATCGACGACGGCAGCGGCCCGCGCCTGGTCGGCCTGCCCCAGGTCAACGCCGCGCGTTCGGCGCTGAACCGCGCGATCGACCGCGGCTACCGCCTCGGCCTGCCGAACGGCAGCGCCGCCGAACAGGCCAGCGTCGGCGCCATCTGGCGCGGCGACGCCGCCGCGGTGGCCCGCGCCTCCTCGCGCTACAGCCCGCCGATGCAGCTGATCGGCAAGGTTTACCGGGTCAAGACCGGCGGTTGGAAGGGCGACTGGACCTTCGTCGACGGCGGCAAGGTGCTGGGCAGCTGGTCCAACACCGATCCCGACGCGCGCAGGGTCATGGCCGGCGGCGCCGACGGCGCGGCCGACGCGCTGATGAAACGCTACGCCAAGCGCAGCGCGGCCGGTCCGGCGGGCGTTTACCGGGTCGTGTTCACCAACCTGCGCAGCGCAGACGACTACATCCGCCTGTCCGGCTATCTGCAGGGACTGGCGGTGATCCGCAAGATGACTCCGATCCGCGCCACGCCCGACAGCGTCGAATTCGACCTCGACCTGATTTCCGGCCTGCCCGGCCTGAAGCGCATGGCCGACAGCGGCGACACCCTCGAAGCGCTGGAAGGCCTGGAAGGCCAGCCGCCCGTGTACCGGCTGCACTGACGCATGGAACGCGCCCCGTTGGAAGACATCGCGCTGTTCCTGCGGCGCCTGCAGTGGACCGCGCTCGGCCTGGGCGCATGCTGGTTGCTGTGGGTGCTCGCGCCGGTGCTGACGCCGTTCGTGATCGCCGCGATGCTCGGCTGGCTCGGCGACCCGCTGGTCGACCGGCTCGAACGCACCGGGCGCTCGCGCAACGTCGCCGTGTCGCTGGTGTTCGGGCTGATGGCCCTGCTCGTGATCCTGGTGCTGGTGATCCTGGTGCCGTTGATCGAACGCCAGATCTCGACCCTGATCGTATCGCTGCCGCGCTATCGCGAATGGTTCACCGGCACCGCGCTGCCGTGGCTGGAGCAGCGCACCGGTTTCGAGATCAGCAATTGGCTCGACCTCAATCATCTGATCGAGCTGGTCCGCGGCAACTGGGAGCGCGCCGGCGGCGTCGCCACCACCCTGCTGGGCTATCTGTCGCGTTCGGGCTTCGCGATCATGGGCCTGATCGCCAACATCGCCCTGCTGCCGGTGCTGACCTTCTTCTTCCTGCGCGACTGGGACGTGCTGGTCGACCGCGTCGCCTCGCTGATCCCGCGCGCCCACCTCGCCACCGCGAGCCGCCTGGCCAAGGAGTCCAGCGACGTACTCGGCGCTTTCCTGCGCGGCCAGTTCCTGGTGATGCTGGCGCTCGGCGTGATGTACGGCCTCGGCCTGTGGGCGGTGGGGCTGGACCTGGGCATCCTGATCGGCATCATCGCCGGCCTGCTGACCTTCGTGCCTTATCTCGGCCCGGCCAGCGGCATCATCCTCGGCGTGATCGCCGCGCTGGTGCAGTACGGCGACTGGAAATACGTGGCCGGCGTGCTCGCCGTGTTCGGCGTCGGCCAGGTCATCGAAAGCTATTGGCTGACGCCGAAGCTGGTCGGCGACCGCATCGGCCTGCATCCGGTCGCGGTGATCTTCGCCGTGCTCGCCGGCGGCACCCTGTTCGGTTTCCTCGGCATGCTGCTGGCCCTGCCGGTCGCCGCCGTCGCCAACGTGCTGTTGCGCTACGCGCAAGACCGCTACACCCACAGCCGCCTGTACGCCGGCGATCACCCGACCATCCTGCTCGACCCGGCGTCCACGCCGGTCGTGCCGAAGGCCGCACCTGCGCCGAATAAGAACGGGCCGAACCAGAACGGGCCGAACCAGAGCGGGCCGAACCAGAGCGGGCCGAACCAGAGCGGGCCGGACAAGAGCGGGCAGGACAAGAGCGGGTCCGACAAGAGCGCGTCGAACAAGAGCGCGGAGCAGGGCGACCGCGCGGAGCGCGAACCGCAGTGAGCGTGCCGCAGTTGCCGCTGGCCCTGCGCTATCCGCCGGACCAGCGTTTGGATACCTATGTCGACGCGCCCGAGGGCGCGATCGCGCAACTGCGCGCCCTGGCCACCCAGACCCAGGAGACCGCGGGTTACCTCGACCCGACCGGCGCCGACTGGGTGTATCTGGCCGGACCGGCCGGAGTGGGCAAGACCCATCTGTTGCTGGCCGCCTGCGCCGCCGCCGAATCGGCCGGCCGCCGCGCCGCCTACCTGCCCTTGCAGGCCGCCGCCGGCCGCCTGCGCGATGCGCTGTACGCCCTCGAAGGCAACGACCTGCTGGCGCTCGACGGCATCGAAGCGATCGCCGGCGACCGCGACGACGAGATCGCCCTGTTCGACACCCACAACCGCGCGCGCGCCGCCGGCGCATCGCTGATCTATGCCGCGCGCGACAACCCCGACGAACTCCCTTTGAGCCTGCCCGACCTGCGTTCGCGCCTGTCGCAGTGCACCCGCATCGTGCTGACCCCGCTCGACGACGCAGGCCGCGGCGAAGTCCTGCGCCAGCGCGCCCAGCGCCGCGGTCTGGCCCTGGAAGAAGCCGCATTGGACTGGCTGCTCAAGCGCGTCGACCGCGACCTGGGCGGTCTGACCGCCCTGCTCGACAAACTCGATCGCGCCTCGCTCGCGGCGCAGCGGCGAATCACCGTGCCGTTTTTGCGGCAGACCCTTGGGGCGGAGTAGGGGCGTGGTGTGTGGGGTTGGGACGGTCGGTTGGATTTCGACTCGGTCCGATTCGACCCGGCCCTCGCCGATTCAATCCCGGAACCCACTGTCGGTTGCGGTTTGGTTCTCGCGCCCGCGATGTCCTCGATCTCGCGCCGATGCCGGCGGTGGCCCGTTGGGGTAGGAGCGACGCAAGTCGCGACCGCGCCGCTTCGACCTCGCTGCGCCACCGGCTGGGCCCCTGTAGGAGCGACGTGAGTCGCGACCGCGTTGTGGCGCCTTGCTGCGTAACTTTGGATCAAGAGCAAAGCTTCCGCTCCCTAAAGGGTGCGGGTAACTTTCTCGTCCAAAGCAACAAAAGAAAGTCACTAAAGAAAAGTGCTTCTGCTTGTAAGGGCACCAGTCCGCACGATCGGTGCCGACGCAGGGATGCTCCAGGCAGGCCATCCCTGGCCTGCTTGCGCACGGCCCGCATCCCTGCGGGCCACCCTCCGGGTCTGCTTTTGACCGGCAAAGCGACAAATCAAAATCAAGGCAACCGCAACCGCAACCGCAGATGGGCTGCACCTGCTTTTGGGTAGGAGCGGTGCAAGCCGCGACCGCGCAATCCCGATTGCACGCGCCGCCAGCCGCAGATTCGCGGTCGCGGCTTGCGCCGCTCCTACTCCGGCGATAGCGCGCCGCTTCGATGGACGGCATTGGCCTTGTGGTTTCGGCGCGTCCCTTGGTCGCGGCTCACGCCGCTCCTACAGGGATGGATCGACGTGCTCCGATTTCCTGTTGTTAGCTCTGGCTCTGGCTCTGGCTATGCGCAGCCGAGCGCTCGCGACGGCTAAAGAAGACCCAAAGGGCGGCCCGCAGGGATGCGGGCCGTTTTTCATCGGGACAAGGATGTCCCGTATGAAAAATCCCTGCGTATGCGCCGATCGTGCGGGCTGGTGATTCAAAAAGAAGCATTTTTCTTTGGTTACCTTTCTTTTGTTGCTTTAGACAAAAGAAAGTAACCCGCCGCTTTAGTGGCGGAAGCTTTGGGTTTGATCTTGATGTTGATCTATTGAACGAGAGATGCGCCGCAAGACCGTCCCAACGATGTCGCGGCTTGCGCCGTTCCTACCCTGGCGAAAGCGCGCCGCTTCGATGGACGGTATTGGCATTGTGGCCTCGGCGCGTCCCGTGGTCGCGGCTCACGCCGCTCCTACAGGATGCGCGCCCGAAGACGGCACGGAATGAGGCATGGCGGTCGCGGCTTGCCTCGCTTCTACCCTGACCCAGGCTGCGGCCAGAATCGGCGCGATAGTGCGAGGTCGCAGTCGCCACTCGCGTCGCTCCTACAAAGGCGAGCCCCTGCAGCGCCATGCGGCGGACCCATCGATCACACCGCGACGCAACTCATCCCAACAACTCCTCGTACAACCTGCGATCCGCATCGGAGAAACAACAAAAAACGACTTCGTCGATCCGGGTTGCAGCCTGCGCGCGTACCGTGTCCACCGCGATCCGCGCGGCCGCGTCGGCGGGGTAGCCGAAGATGCCGGTGCTGATGCAGGGGAAGGCGATGCTGGCCAATCCATGCCGCGCCGCCACCGACATGCAGTTGCGATAGCACGCGGCCAACAGCTCGGGTTCGCCGTGCTCGCCGCCGCGCCAGACGGGACCGACGGTGTGGACGATGTGTCGCGCCGGCAACCGATAACCGCGGGTGAGTTTGGCTTCGCCGGTCTCGCAGCCGCCGAGCAAGCGGCATTCGGCCACCAGCGCGGGGCCGGCCGCGCGATGGATCGCACCGTCGACGCCGCCGCCGCCGAGCAGGGAGGAATTGGCGGCGTTGACGATCGCGTCGACGCTCAGGGTGGTGATGTCGCCCTGGATCGCGCGCAGCCGCATCGCTTCAAGCCTGCTCGGGCCAGTCGATGAATTCCGGCGCGACCGCGTCGGTCAGCCAGACGCCGTTGGCGGACTGGAAGAAGCTCAGGCCGCGCGCATGCATGTCGCCGGCGCGAATCGACAGCACCAGGGCCTTGCCGTGGCGGCTGCCGACCTTGGTCGCGGTGTCCGGGTCGGACGACAGGTGCACGTGCTGGCGGCTCTGCTTGACCAGGCCGAGGTTGCGGATCGACTTGGCGAAGCGGGTCGCGGTGCCGTGATAGAGGACGGCCGGCGGCGCCAGCGCGGTCAGCGCCAGGTCGATCTCGATCGAGTGACCCTGGTTGGCGCGGATGCGCGCGCCGTCGTCGCTGATCGCGAAGCGCTGTTTGCCGCTGTCGCGCACGACTTCGTCGATCAACGCGCGCGTCACCGGCTTGCCGGCGGCGTTGGCCAGGCCGATCAGTTCGTCGATGTCGGCCCAGCCGTTGTCGTCGAGGCTCAGGCCGATGGCTTCGGGTTCGTGGCGCAGCACCAGGCTGAGGAATTTGCTGGTCTTGGTGAGGTTGACGGCGGTCATGGGGTTCCAGTTCGCAGGGAGAAGTGGCTGCGGTGGTCCAGGCCGCGCGATAAGTCGGGTAGTGCGTTCAGTCGTGCGCCGCCGCAGTCAGCGCGGCGTCGAGTCGCTGCAGGCGTTCGGGCGTGCCGACGTCGGTCCAGCGGCCGCGATGGTGCGATCCGCTCAATCGGCCGGCGTCGGCGGCGGCGCGCAGCAGCGGCACGGTGCTGAAGCGCGGCGGCTGCAACTGCGCGCCGGCGGCTTCGCCAAGCCGGGCGCGCCAGTCGGCGAACAGGGACGCACGATACAGGCCGATGCCGGAATAGGTCAGGCGCGGCTCCCCGTGGTTATGCAGCCGTCCGTCCTCAAGACGGAAATCGCCGTGCGGATGCTGTGCCGGATTGTCGACCAGCAGCAGGTGCGCGTCGCCGTCGAAGTCGCGCGGCAGCGCGGCGAAGTCGTAGTCGGTCCAGATGTCGCCGTTGGCGACCAGGAACGGCGCCTGCGGGTCGGCGCCTTCCTGCAGCAACGACAGCGCCTGCAGCATGCCGCCGCCGGTTTCCAGCGGAGTCGGCCCTTCGTAGGAATAGCGCAGGCGCAGGCCCCAGCGCGCGCCGTCGCCGAGGGTCTCGGGGAACTGCAGCGCGAGCCAACTGGTGTTGATCACGACTTCGTCGATGCCGAGCGCGGCGAATTTTTCCAGATGCCATTCGATCAGGCGCTTGCCGCCCGCGCTGAGCAAGGGCTTGGGTGTGTGCAGGGTCAGCGGGCGCATGCGCTCGCCGAGGCCGGCGGCGAAGATCAGCGCTTTCATGCCGAGCCGGCCGCCTCGGCCGCCTCGACAGCGTTGGCCGCAGCGGCGGCGGTCAGGGCCGGGCGGACGTAGCGTTCGACGATGTCGGCCAGCGGCGCGAGTTCCGGATAACGCGACAGGACTACGTCGAGGTAGCCGAGGAAGCGCGGCGCGTCCGCCAGGTACTTCGGCTTGCCGTCGCGATGGTGCAGGCGCGCGAACAGGCCGAGGATCTTGATGTGGCGCTGCAGGCCGGCGAAGTCGGCGTCGCGGCGGAAACGCGCGAGCTCCGGCAACGGAATGCCGGCGGCGGTGGCCCGCGCGTGATAACGCGCCAGCCAGGCCTCGACGCGCGCTTCCGGCCAGCTCAGGAAGGCATCGCGGAACAGGCTGATCGGGTCGTAGGCGATGGGCCCGCGCAGCGCGCCCTGGAAATCGATCACCGCCACGCCGCCGGGCACCGGCATCAGGTTGCGCGGCATGAAATCGCGGTGCACGAAACTCTGGGGTTGGGCGAGCACGTTGTCGAGGATGCGCCGATAGGCCAGGTCGAGTTGCTCCAGGTCGCCGCAGCTCAGCTCGATGCCGAGGTGGCGGCCGAGGAACCATTCGTCGAACAGGCGCAGCTCGCGCGCGAGGAAGGCCTCGTCGTAAGGGGGCAGGTCGTCGGGGCAGGGCAGCGCCTGGATCTTGAGCAACTGAGTGAAAGCGTCGTCGAACAACGCGTCGGCGTTGCGCTCGTCGATCACCTGCAGATAGGTATCGCGGCCGAGGTCTTCGAGCAGCAGGAAACCGTGTTCGAGATCCTGGGCCCGCACCTCCGGCACCCGCACGCCGCCGGCGAGCAGGACCTCGCGCATGCGCAGCCAGGGGCGCGCGTCCTCGAGCTCGGGCGGCGAGTCCATCACGATGACGGTGTCCTGGGTTTGGTTCCGGTCGGCGCCGACACCGGTCGCGCCGCGCCAGTAGCTGCGGAAACCGGCGTCGAACGAGGCGCGTACGAGTTCGAGGCGGTCGTCGCCGGTCGCGGCGCGGGCCCAGTTCAGGCGGGCGAGGTCGCGATCGGTAGGGTGGGACTGGGTCATGCCTGCTCCGCGCGGCGGGTGCCGCAAGCGCACAGGGTAAACGTCCGCGGTCCGGGGGTGAATCCGTGCGGTCTTCCCTTACCGGCAGGAGAAGCGTCGGCCCGGCAGCTTTAGCGCCTCTCCCGCGGGTGGCGAGCGCAGCCATTGCAACGCTGGGAGGCGGGCGAGGGCTCAAGCTTGGTCGCCGCGCCGCCGGACAAAAGATGTAGGGCGAAGCCCACGCCGACGTTGTTCCGGATGCAGTCGCCACCGCTGCTTCCGGCGCCTCGCCGTCGTGAGCCCCGCCCTACGGGTGCCCGGTTGCCGCCATTCGTTACCGCATGACGCCTTGCTGGATAAGAAGCGCGGGGCGGGTCCGGCGCGAAGCCGTCCCGACGCGGCGGCACGTGCGCGCTGGAAGGCCGCGCTCGGCTCCGCCCCGCCTGTTGCTCAAGCCGCGGCCGACTCCTCCCGATCCAGGGAAGCCAGCCACTCGTCGTCGGAGCCTTCGGCCACGCCTTCGAACAAGAAGGTCGACAGATAACGCTCGCCGGTGTCCGGCAGCATCGCCAGCAGCACCGCGCCTTCCGGCGCCTGTTCGGCGACCTGCAGCGCGGCGGCGACGGTCGCGCCGGCGGAGATGCCGACGAATACGCCTTCCTCGGCGGCCAGGCGGCGGGCGGTGTCGCGCGCGGCGACGTCATCGACCGGGCGGATTTCGTCGGCGATGCCGCGGTCGAGCACGCCCGGCACGAAGTCCGGGGTCCAGCCCTGGATCTTGTGCGGTTGCCAGGCGTTGCCGCTCAACAGCGATGCGCCGGCCGGTTCGGAGGTAATGATCTTCAGCTCCGGGCGCGCCAGCTTCAGTACCTGACCGGCGCCGCTGAGGGTGCCGCCGGTGCCCCAGCCGGTGACGAAATAGTCGAGCCGCTTGCCGGCGAAGTCGCGCAGGATTTCCGGACCGGTGGTGTTGCGGTGGTAGGCCGGGTTGGCCGGATTGTCGAACTGGCGGGCGAGGAACCAGCCGTGCTTCTCGGCCAACTCGGCGGCCTTGCGCACCATGCCGGTGCCGCGCTCGGCGGCCGGGGTCAGGATCACTTTCGCGCCATAGGCACGCATCAGCTTGCGGCGCTCGATCGAGAAGGTCTCGGTCATCACCGCCACGAACGGATAGCCGCGCGCCGCGGCGACCATCGCCAGGGCGATGCCGGTGTTGCCGGAGGTCGCTTCGACGATGGTCTGGCCCGGCTTCAGCGCGCCGCTGCGCTCGGCGTCGAGCACGATCGCCAGGGCCAGGCGGTCCTTGACCGAACCGCCGGGGTTGAAGGATTCGACCTTGGCGTACAGGGTCACGTGCTTCGGCGCGATGCGGTGCAGTTTGACGATCGGCGTGTTGCCGATGGTGTCGAGGATGTTGTCGTACAGGGGCATGAGTGAGTTCCCGTGGCGTGGGTGCGAATGAGGGCGGTCAGGCGGCTACGGCGTAGCTTTCGGCCGGCGTCGGCAGCTGGGTCAGCGGCACGTCGCCGAACCAGTGCAGGCGGGCGGCCAGCGCGGCGACTTCGCCGACGATCAACAGCGCCGGCGACTGCACGCGGTGGGCCTGGGCGCGTTCGGCCAGTTCGGCGAGCGTGCCGGTGACCACGCGCTGCTCCGGGCGCGAGCCGTTTTCGATCAGCGCGAACGGGGTGCTGGCGGCGCGGCCGTGTTCGATCAGTTTGTCGCGCAATACATCGAGCCCGGACACGCCCATGTACACCGCGAGGGTCTGCTTTTCCTGGGCCAGCGCGCGCCAGTCGAGGCCGTCGTTGGCGTCCTTGAGGTGGGCGGTGACCAGGCGCAGCGACTGCGCATGCTCGCGATGGGTCAGCGGGACGCCGGCGTAGGCGCCGCAGGCCAGCGCGGCGGTGATGCCGGGCACCACCTCGAAGGCGATGCCGTGGTCGCGCAGCACTTCGAGTTCTTCGCCGCCGCGGCCGAACACGAATGGGTCGCCGCCCTTGAGCCGCACCACGCGTTTGCCGGCGCGGGCATGTTCGAGCATGAGGCTGTGGATGCGCTCCTGGGTGCTGTGATGACTCGCCGGCGACAGCGTGCCGGCGAGCGGCTTGCCGACGTCGATCAGCTCGGCGTCGCGGCGCGCCAGTTGCAGCACCTGCGGGCTGACCAGGCGGTCGTGCAGGATCACGTCGGCTTCGTTGAGCACGCGCAGGCCGCGCAGGGTCAGCAGGCCCGGGTCGCCGGGGCCGGCGCCGACCAGGGCGACCGAACCGACTTGCGCGGCGGCTGCATCGGATTCGACCAGCGCGGCGACGAAGGCGCGTTGCGCTTCTTCGCCGCGGCCCTGGCGCAGCAGCGAGGGAATCGGGCCCGACAGCACGCGGTCGAAGAAGCGACGGCGCGCACCGAGTTCGGGATAGTGCTTGCGGATGCGCTCGCGTTCGCGCGACAACAACTGCGCGAGTGCGCCGAGCGATTCGTCGAGTTGGGTTTCCAGGGTTTCGCGCAGATGGCGCGACAGCATCGGCACGCCGCCGCCGCTGGAGATCGCGATCTGCACCGGGCCGCGGACCACCCGCGCCGGGACGTGGAAGCTCGACGCCTCGACATCGTCGACGACGTTCACCCAGACCCGGCGCGCTTCGCCGGCGTCGGCGACGCGGCGGTTGACCGCGGCGTCGTCGGTCGCGGCGATCGCCAGCCAGGCCTGGTCCAGCCAGTCTTCGACGAAATGCCCCGGCAGGTGCTCGATGCGGCCCTCGTCGGCCCAGGCCGCCAGCGCGGGGGCCAGTTCGGGCGCGCCGACCCGGACCCGGGCGCCGGCCTCCAGCAGCGCGCCGGCCTTGCGCAGCGCGACCGCGCCCCCACCGACCACGAGCACGGTGCGCCCGCGCAGGTCGGCAAACACGGGGAACAGGGAGCTGGTCATGGCGGCGGGGGGACAATCCGGGGACGATGGGACGACCCTACGGCCCGTCGGGCGGGGCCGGAAATGACGTCGCCGCCTTTGCACATGCCGTCACGGCATGAGTCCCCGCCGGGCCGCCCAGGGGCTGGACAAGCCGACCATACGCCGAATAACCTATAAATCGTTATATCCGAATAGAGCGATAAAGACGTGGATGCGATCCGCAAACGAATGTCCCGGCCGCACGACCCGCTCCGCCACGGCGCGGGCTGTTGTCGTCGCCCGCGCCGACATTCCGCCGCCGATCCTTTACCCGTACGGATAGCCACGCCATGACCCTGACCCAGCTCCGCTACCTGGTCGCCATTGCCGATTCGGGCCTCAACATCACCCTGGCCGCCGAGCGCGTCCACGCCACCCAGCCGGGTTTGTCCAAGCAGCTCAAGCAACTCGAAGACGAATTGGGTTTCCTGTTGTTCGTGCGCAAGGGCCGCAGCCTGGAAGCGATCGCGCCGGCCGGCGAGCGCGTGCTCGAACACGCGCGCCGCATACTCGAAGAAGCCGGCAACATCCGCGCCTACGCCGCCAACGAGCGCGGCCAGCATGCCGGCCGCCTGGTGCTGTCGACCACCCACACCCAGGCGCGCTACGTACTGCCGCCGGTGATCGCCCAGGTCAAACGCGACTTCCCCCAGGTCAGCGTGCATTTGCAGGCCGCCGCCGACGGCGAAGTGTTGTCGCACCTGTCGCACGGCAACGCCGATCTGGCGGTGATCAGCACCGCCGGTGCAGCGCCCGAGGGCGGACTGGCCGTGCCGCTGTTCCGCTGGCGCCGGGTGGTGCTGGTGCCGCGCACGCATGTGCTGGCCAAGCTCGATCGCGCGCCGACCCTGGCCGACCTCGCTACCCATCCGCTGATCAGCTACGAATCCTCGACCCGTCCGGAATCCTCGCTGCGCCGCGCCTTCGCCGCCGGCGGCCACGAGCCGCAGCTGGCGATGACCGCGCGCGACGCCGACCTGATCAAGACTTACGTACGCGCCGGCCTGGGCGTCGGCGTGCTGGCCGAGATGGCGGTGACTTCGCGCGACGACGACCTCAAGGCATTGATCGCACCGGACGCGTTTCCCGAGTGCGTCACCTGGGCGGTGATCCCGCGTGCGCGCGTGCTGCGCGACTACGCGCTGGAACTGCTGCACGGCCTGGCCCCGCAGATCGACCGCCGCGACCTGCGCCGCGTGCTCGAAGGCAACCTGGAACCGCAGTGGCCGAAAGCCCCGACCTGGACCGAGCTGACCCAACCGATCAGTTCGTAAGCGGTCTGCCAAGCTGCTGAAGAGTGCCGCGCAAGCGTTTCCTCTCGACGAGGGGCACGGGGACTGGCTATCCGTCCCAGCCACTGCGCAAACCACCATGACCTAGCGAGAGCTCCTCTCCCGTTCACGGGAGAGGGGTTGGGGCGAGGGAATGCGAGCGGGCGGTTTCGCCGCATCTCGCGCCCTCATCCGACCCTTCGGGCCACCTCCCCCCGCTTGCGGGGGAAGGTAAAGGCAGGCCGGCTCGCGGAACAGCCGGCCCATCAAGCCGCCTGATGCTCCGCCACCGGTTCGCTGTCGAAATGCAGGCCGCATTCGCGCTTGAGGCCGAAGAAACGGGTGTCTTCCTCGCGCATGCCGGGTTCGAGGCGGCGGGTGGTGTGGATGTCGCCGATCGAGACGTAGCCGTCGTGCCACAGCGGGTGGTACGGCAGGTCGTGGGCGTGCAGGTACTGCCAGACGTCGCGGTCGCTCCAGTCTGCCAGCGGGTGCAGTTTCCAGCGGCCGTCGCGCAACTGCAGGAACTCGATGTTGGCGCGGCTGCCCGACTGGCTGCGGCGCAGCCCGGCGATCCAGGTGCGCACGCCGAGTTCGTCGAGCGCACGCTGCATCGGTTCGACCTTGCGCAGGCGGTTGTAGCGTTCGATGCCGTCCAGGCCCTGTTCCCACAGGCGACCGAAGCGCGCTTCCATCCAGGCCACGCCGATCTGCGGGCGATAGACCTTCAGGTTGAGCTTGAGCCGCTCGCCGAGTTCGTCGATGAAGCGGTAGGTCTCCGGAAACAGATAGCCGGTGTCGACCACGATCACCGGGATCCGCGGCGCCTGTTGGGTCACCATGTGCAGCGACACCGCCGACTGGGCGCCGAAGCTCGACGACAGCGCGTGCTCGCCGGCGGTGTTTTCCAGGGCCCAGGCCACGCGCTGCTCGGCGCTCTGCGTCGCCAGCCAGGCATTGAGTTCGGCCAACGCGCGCGGCGATTCGGCGGCGGTGACGGGATCGGTGGGAGCGCTCATGCGTACGCCTCTGCGACTAGTGCGATCGGAATACCGGTGGGAGTGGGATACGGAATCGACACGACCTGGCTGCGCACCAGGTAGTCGCCGAAACCTTCGTCGTCGTTGCGTCCGCTCGCGTAGGCGGCGAACAGCGGGTCGAGCGCGGCCAGGATCTCCGGCTCGGCGATGTTTTCGCGGTACAGGGTGTTCAGACGCTGGCCGCGGTGATCGGCGCCGAGCATCAGGTTGTAACGGCCCGGGGCCTTGCCGACCAGGGCGATCTCGCCGAGGTAGGGACGCGAGCAACCGTTCGGGCAGCCGCTGATGCGCAGGTTGATCGCGGCATCGGGGATCGCATGGCGCGCCAACAGCGCTTCCACGTGGCCGAGAAAATCCGGCAGATAGCGTTCGGCTTCGGCCATGGCCAGGCCGCAGGTCGGCAGCGATACGCAGGCCAGGGCGTTGCGGCGCAGCGGGCTGGCCTGCCGATAGGCGTCGAGGCCGTGCCGGGCGACCAGCACATCGACCTGCGCGCGCAGCGCCGACGGCACCCCGGCGACCACCAGGTTCTGGTTCGGGGTCATGCGGAACTCGGCGCCGTCGTGGCCGCTGAGCAGTTGCGCGATCGCGCGCAGGCCGCTGAGGTGGGTCAGCTCGGGACCCTGCCCGTCGAGCGCGCCGTCGACGATGCGGCCGGCCGGCAGGCGCAGGGTCAGATGGGCGCGCGCCTCGCCGTCGGCGCGGGCTTCGCTCTCGACCCAGCCGAAGCGGTCGCCGTTATGACGGAAGGCGAACGGCCGTGCCGGGAGGAGAGGGAACCCGGCACGGCGTTCGACTTCCGCTTTGAACCAGGCCAGCCCGCGGTCGTCGATGGTGTACTTGAGGCGGGCGCGCTTGCGCACGGCGCGGTTGCCGTAATCGCGTTGCGCGGTGACCACCGCTTCGCCGACCGCGATGACCTGGTCGGGAGTGACGAAGCCGATCACGTCGGCGACGCGCGGATAGGTTTCGGCATCGCCGTGGGTCGCGCCCATGCCGCCGCCGACGGTGACGTTGTAGCCGAGCAGTACGTCGGCGCCGTCCGCGTTCTTGGCCAGAATCGCGATATAGCCCAGGTCCTGGGCGAACACATCGACGTCGTTGTAGGGCGGGATGGCGAAGCCGATCTTGAACTTGCGCGGCAGGTAGGCGTTGCCGTAGATCGGCTCGTCCTCGCTGCCGCTGCCGTCGACGCGCTCTTCGTCCAGCCATATCTCGTAATAGGCGCGGGTGTTCGGCAGCAGGTGCTCGGACAGCGCCGCGGCCTGCTTGAACACCTGCGCATGCGAGGCCGAGACCTGCGGGTTGGCGGCGACGGCGACGTTGCGGTTGACGTCGCCGCAGGCGGCCAGGGTGTCGATCAAGGCGGCGTTGATCGACTGCATGGTCGGCTTCAGCTCGGTCTTGATCACGCCGTGGAACTGGAAGGCCTGGCGGGTGGTGATGCGCAGGCCGCGTTCGGCATATGTCGTCGCGATGGCGTCGAGCTTGAGCCATTGTTCCGGCGTGACCACGCCGCCCGGGGTGCGGGTGCGGATCATGAAGCTGTAGGCCGGCTCCAGGCGCGCGAGGCGGCGCTCCTCGCGCACGTCGCGGTCGTCCTGCTGGTAGCTGCCGTGGTACTTGATCAGGGTCTGGTCGTCGTCGCGCAGGGCGCCGGTGACCGGATCGGCCAGGCTTTCCAGCAGGCTGCCGCGCAGGCGCGCGCTGGAACGCTTGATGTCTTCGACCGAATGCGCGCTCATGCCGGCGCCCCGGCGGTCGCGGCGAAACGCTGCGCAGGGGCGCCGAGCGGATGCAGCCCGAATGGAGCGCGGCCCGTATCCGGCGAAGCGCTCTGCTCGGCGCGTGCTGCCGGTGCGGTGTGGTCGCCTCGTTCCATCCGGGCCGCCGGGGCAAGCAGCGATCCGGTTGCGGACGATTCGTACTCGGCGATGCCGTTCGCGGCAGCGCCGTCGAGCGCAGTAGACACGATGCCGGACGCATCGGCCTGCGACGCGCGGCCCGATTCCAACAAATGGCGATGGCGAAACGGCTGCATCAGTAAACGTCCCGGGCGTAGCGGCCCTGCCGCTGCAATTCGTTGAGATAGTCCTCGGCGGCTTCCTCGTCCTTGCCGCCGTGCTTGGCGATCGCCGCCAGCAGCGCCGCATGCACGTCCTTGGCCATGCGCGAGGCGTCGCCGCACACGTACAGGTGCGCGCCGCCTTCCAGCCAGTCGTACAGGTCGCGGCCGTGCTCGGCGAGACGATGCTGGACGTAGACCTTCTGCGCCTGGTCGCGCGAGAACGCCAGATCCAGCCTGTGCAGCTGGCCGGCCTTCAGCGCGGCCTGCCACTCGACCTGGTAGAGGAAGTCGGTGCGGAAATGCGGATTGCCGAACAGCAGCCAGTTGCGGCCGCTGGCGCCGTCGGCGGCGCGCTCCTGGACGAAGCCGCGGAACGGCGCGACGCCGGTGCCGGGGCCGATCATGATGACGTCGCGGCTGCCGTCGGCGGGCACCCGGAAGCGGTCGTTGTGTTCGATGAACACCGACAGGCGCTGGCCTTCGTCGGCGCTCGCGAGCAGGTGCGAGGCCGCGCCCCAGCGGGTGGCGCCGGCGTTCTGGTATTCGACGTGGGCCACAGTGAGATGAGCCTCGTCGCCGACCAGCTTCTGGCTGGAGGCGATCGAATACATGCGCGGGGTCAGCGGGCGCAGCGCGGCGACCAGTTCCTCGGCCGACCACTGGCCGTCGTAGCGCTGCAGCAGGTCGATGACCTGGCTGCTGGCCAGCAGCTCGGCGAATTGGGCGGCGTGATCGGGGGCGAGCAGGCGGTTGAGTTCGTCGCTGCGCGCATGCGCGGCATGGCTGGCGACGAAAGGACGCGCCAGCTTGGTCAGCTCGCGCTTCTCGCTGAGCCATTGGCGCAGCGGCAGCGACTGGCCGCCGTGTTCGACGCCGGTGTCGCCGTCGAGCTCGAGCGTGCCAAGCACCGCCTCGACCAGGGCCGGCGGGTTGCGCGGCCAGATCCCGAGCGAGTCGCCGGGCTGGTAGTGCAGGCCGGAGCCTTCCAGCGAGATCTCGATATGGCGGATGTCCTTGTCCGGCACCAGACGGTCGGAACCGCGCGCGATCAAGCGCTGGTTGCTAAGCAGTTCGGCGGCGAACGGCGCGTCGCGATGGAAGGCCGGCGCGGTGGCGAGCGGGCGCAGCGGCGTGACCGTGGCCAGGTGGGTCGCGACCGGCTTGAGCGCTTCCTTGGCCTGGCTCAGCGCTTGCTGCAGCCAGGGAGTGGAGACGGTTTCGAAATCGAGGTCGGCGTCGCCGCGGGCGAACAGCCGGGTCGCGCCGAGCTCGCCGAGGCGAGCGTCGATCTTCTGGCCGATCGCGCAGAAATCCGGATAGCTCGAATCGCCCAGGCCCAACACGGCGTAGCTGAGGCCCTTGAGCTCGGGCGCGCGCTTGCCGGCGATGAAGTCGATCAGGCCGCGCGAGTCGTCCGGCGGATCGCCGTCGCCCTGGGTGCTGATCACGACATACAGCAGGCGTTCGTTCTTGAGTTCGCGGGTCGGGTAGGCGTCGGCGCGCAGCAGGCGCACGCTGAGGCCGGCGGCCTCGGCCTGGCCGGCGAGCTGCTCGGCCAAGCGCTTGGCGTTGCCGGTCTGGCTGCCGTAGACGATGGTCAGGCGCTCGCTGGCGCGGGCCTCGGGCGCGGCGACCGCGGGCGCCGTGGCCGGCGCCGCGAGGGTAGCGAGGTTGCCGGCGCCGGCGCGGGCCAAGCCGGCGGCATAGCCGGACAACCACCACAGGCTGTTGTGGTCCAGGCCCTCGGTGAGGCGGACGAGCGAATCGAGCCGATCCGCGGGCAGCGGAGTGGCCAGCGAGGGCGGTGCGGAGACGGCTGGAGCGGACAGGGCGGCGGCGGGCACGGCGGTCGGCTTCTGACTTCGGGAAACTGCAGGCTACGAGCGGCTCCCGCGCCGCGGAAAGGATGCTCGGTAATGCGCTCATGCCCGGCGCTTATTTCCTCCCCGAAACCGGGGGAATTCTAATGGCCGCACGCCCAGCCGCCGGTCCGGCCGGGCCGGGGCGTCCCCCGAGCGCGGCGCGTCCGCCTCGATCAGCCTGCTTTCCGCCGTGCGCGGCCGCAGCGACCGGTACCCTGGGCGGCGAGCGTCGCCCGTTCGCCACCTCCGCTCCGCCGCCTTGATGAGTCCGCCCGCATGAGTGCGTCACCCGACCTGAGCCCGCCGCTGTCCGCTCCGCCGCCGCTGCCCGCGCAGGCGTTGAGTCATCTGGACCGGCTCGAGGCCGAAAGCATCCACATCCTGCGCGAGGTCGCCGCCGAGTTCCGCAACCCGGTGATGCTGTACTCGGTCGGCAAGGACAGCTCGGTGCTGCTGCACCTGTTGCTCAAGGCCTTCTATCCGGCGCGCCCGCCGATTCCTTTGCTGCATGTCGATACCGGCTGGAAGTTCGCGGAGATGATCGCCTTCCGCGACCGCCGCGCCGCCGAGACCGGCGTCGACCTGCGCGTGCACATCAATCCCGACGGCCTGGCCCAGGGCATCGGCCCGGTCAGCCACGGCGCCAGCGTCCACACCGACGTGATGAAGACCCAGGGCCTCAAGCAGGCGCTGGACTGGAACAAGTTCGATGCCGCCATCGGCGGTGCGCGCCGCGACGAAGAGAAGTCGCGCGCCAAGGAACGCATCTTCTCGTTCCGCAATCCGCAGCACCGCTGGGACCCGAAGAACCAGCGCCCGGAGCTGTGGTCGCTGTTCAACACCCGCATCCATGCCGGCGAGAGCGTGCGGGTGTTTCCGATCTCCAACTGGACCGAGCTCGACGTGTGGCTGTACATCTACCGCGAGAAGATCCCGGTGCCGTCGCTGTATTTCGCCGCCGAACGCCCGGTGGTGGAACGCGACGGCAGCCTGATCCTGGTCGACGACGAGCGCCTGCCGCTGCGCGACGGCGAAATGCCGCAGACCCGCAAGGTGCGCTTCCGCACGCTCGGCTGCTACCCGCTGACCGGCGCGATCGAATCCGAGGCCGACACGCTCGAGGCGATCATCGCCGAGATGCTGGTCGCGACCACCTCCGAGCGCCAGGGCCGGGTGATCGATCACGACCCGTCGGCGTCGATGGAACGCAAGAAACAAGAGGGCTACTTCTGATGAAACCGGGATTCGCGAGTCGGGAGCCGGGGCCGGAGCAGACCGAGTTGGAGCAGACCGAATTGGAACAGACCGAATTGGAACAGACCGAAATGGAGCCTGCCGAACGCGGCAACGCGGAAGCGATCGAGACATCAGGAAGGGTGGTGACATTCGCGAGTCCCGAGTCCCGAGTCCCGAGTCCCGCCACCGCCACCGCCACCGCCACCGCCAGCATCGCCGGCTACCTGCAGCAGCACGAGCACAAGAGCCTGCTGCGCTTCATCACCTGCGGCAGCGTCGACGACGGCAAGAGCACCCTCATCGGTCGCCTGCTGCACGACACCCGCCTGCTGTTCGACGACCAACTGGCCGCGCTCGACGCCGACAGCCGTCGCCACGGCACCCAGAACGGCGAGATCGATTTCGCCCTGCTCGTCGACGGGCTGGCCGCCGAGCGCGAGCAAGGCATCACCATCGACGTCGCCTACCGGTTCTTCGGCACCGAGAAGCGCAAGTTCATCGTCGCCGACTGCCCGGGCCACGAGCAGTACACCCGCAACATGGCGACCGGCGCCTCGACCGCCGCCCTGGCGGTGGTGCTGGTCGATGCGCGCAAGGGCTTGCTGACGCAGACTCGCCGGCACAGCTACATCGTGTCCTTGCTCGGGATTCGCCATGTGTTGCTGGCGGTCAACAAGATGGACCTGGTCGACTTCGATCAGGCCGTGTTCGAACGCATCGTCGGCGAATACCGAGAGCTCGCCGCGCAGCTCGGCATCGAACATGTCGCCGCGGTGCCGTTGTCGGCCCTGCACGGCCACAACCTCACCGAACGTTCGCCGCTGACGCCGTGGTACCACGGCCCGAGCGTGCTCGAGCATCTGGAATCGGTAGATACCGAACGCAGCGCGGCCGAACTCGGCTTTCGCTTGCCGGTGCAATGGGTCAACCGCCCGAACCAGGATTTTCGCGGCTTCGCCGGCACCATCTCCGCGGGCACGGTGCGGCCCGGCGACGAGGTCGTCGCCTTGCCCTCGGGCCGCCGTTCGCGGGTGCAGCGCATCGTCACCGCCGACGGCGACCTCGATGTCGCCGGCGCCGGACAGGCGGTCACCGTGACTCTCGCCGACGAACTCGACGTCAGCCGTGGAGACGTCATCGCCAATGCCGCGCGGCCGGCGCAGGTGGCCGACCAGTTCGCCGTGCACCTGCTGTGGATGGACGCGCAGCCGCTGCTGCCGGGCCGCTCGTACTGGTTGAAGATCGGCGCGCGCACGGTCAGCGCCAGCGTCACCGAGATCAAGCACAAGGTCGACGTCAACAGCCAGGCCCAGCTCGCCGCCAAGCACCTCGAACTCAACGAGGTCGCCTACTGCAACCTGAGCCTGGACCAGCCGATCGCGTTCGAGGCTTATCTCGACAACCGCGAGCTCGGCAGCTTCATCCTGATCGACCGCCAAACCCACGCTACGATCGCCGCCGGCACCCTCGATTTCGCCCTGCGCCGCGCCGGCAACCTCCATTGGCAGCCGGTCGACGTCGACAAGGCCGCGCGCGCGCGCAGCAAGCACCAGAAGCCGCGATGTGTGTGGTTCACCGGCCTGTCGGGCTCGGGCAAGTCGACCATCGCCAACCTGGTCGACAAGCAACTGCACGCGCTCGGCCACCACAGCTTCGTGCTCGACGGCGACAACGTGCGGCACGGCCTCAACAAGGACCTGGGCTTCACCGACGAGGACCGGGTCGAGAACATCCGCCGCGTCGCCGAAGTCGCCAAGCTGATGACCGACGCCGGGTTGATCGTGCTGGTCAGCTTCATCTCGCCCTTCCGCGCCGAGCGCCGACTTGCGCGCGAGTTGTTCGAGGACGGCGAATTCGTCGAAGTGTTCGTCGACACCCCGCTGGCCGAGGCCGAGCGCCGCGACGTCAAGGGCCTGTACGCGAAGGCGCGCGCCGGCAAGATCCCGAACTTCACCGGCATCGACTCGCCGTACGAGGCGCCCGAAGCGGCCGAGCTGCGGCTGGAGACCCTGGAAGACGACGCGCAAGTCCTGGCGCAACGGGTGATCGATTACTTGCGCGATTGAGATCGTCCGCGGCGACAAGCGAACACCCCGGCCCGAGCCAGGGTGTTTTGTTCTCAGCCGCGTAAATGCCGCCGCCGCTTCACGGTTTGGCTGTCTTGCGCCGGATCATCTCGTACAGGAACAGCAGCACGATCGCGCAGATGATCGAGACGATCAGGCCGATCAGCCCGCCGCCGGCGTACAACAGGCTGCCGATGTAGGCGCCGGCGATGCCGAGCAGGATGGTGAGAATCCAGCCCATCGGATCCGCGCCGGGCTTGAAGAAGCGCGCTAGAACGCCGATGACCGCGCCGATGATGATCGTGGAAATAATGCCGCCTAGCATGGGCTTGCCCTCCTGGGGACGGTGGGTGACGCGGCTGGAGCATGTGGCGGCCAGCGTCGCTGCGGCGTGAGGGCGGGGCGTGCGGATTCGAAGCCAGCGACCTCCACCGCATCAGCCATTCGCAGCAAGCTCCCGAGGACGCCGCACCGTGCGATAACGCGCTCGCGGCTCGCGCCGCTCCCACGGTGGCCGCGTCGCATCGTGCCTTTGTAGGAGCGGCGTAAGCCGCGACCGGGATGCGCAGAAACTCCGCTGCTGCGTTTCGACCGAAGCGAACAAACCGCCATCGCATCGTCATGCGCAGCCCCCCCGGCAAACGCCGCACGGTGCGACCACACGGTCGCGGCTCGCGCCGCTCCTACCCAGGAGCAGCGCCGGCAAAGGGCAGCAGCGGCGCAAGCCGCGACCGGGACGCAGAACCTTTCGCTTAAACGCCATCGACCGGAGCCACGAACGCCAACCTTCGTTCGCCGGCGGTGGCACGGCCGTCGCCTTCTGCGAACCACATCCAAGCGATTCGTCCCCAAAACAGAAACGGGCCCGAAGGCCCGTTTCTTTCATCATCCACTAATCGCAAGGCTCAGCAGCAACCGTGCCCGCCGTGGCGATCGCCGCTGTCGGCGGCCACCGCCGCGCCGGTGGTCTCTCCGCGCTGACCGGCCAGGTGATGCTCGGCGACCACGCGGGCGACGCAGGCGGTCACCCGCTTGCCCATCGGGATGTGCAGGAACTCGTTCGGGCCGTGCGCGTTGGAATGCGGGCCGAGCACGCCGGTGATCATGAACTGCGCGCCGGGGAACTTCTCGCCGAGCATGCCCATGAACGGAATCGAGCCGCCTTCGCCCATGTACACCGCCGGCTGGCCGAAGAACTCGCGGCTCGAGGCGTCGATCGCGTTCGACAGCCACGACGACATCGCCGGCGCGTTCCAGCCGCTCGACGATTTCTCCAGTTCCAGGGTCACCTGCGCACCGTTCGGCGGATCGCGCAGCAGCACCTCCTTGAGCAGCTCGCCGGCGCGCTTGCCGTCGAGGGTCGGCGGCAGGCGCAGCGACAGCTTCACCGAGGTATGCGGACGCAGCACGTTGCCGGCCGAGGCCAGCGCCGGCATGCCGTCGACGCCGGTCACCGACAGGGCCGGGCGCCAGGTGCGGTTGAGCACCAGCTCGGCCAGGTCGTCGGCCATCGGCTTCATGCCGGGCAGGAACGGGAACTTGTCGTAGACCGCGGTGCCGAGCACCTTGGCGGCCTGGCGCGCCTGCTCCAGGCGTTCCTCCGGCACGTCCACGTACAGGCCCTCGATCAGGATCTTGCCGTTGCTCTCGTCTTCCAGGCGCGACAGCAACTGGCGCAGCAGGCGGAAGCTCGACGGCACCACGCCCGACGCGTCGCCCGAATGCACGCCTTCGCTGAGCACCTTGACGGTGAAGTTGCCGCCGGCCAGGCCGCGCAGCGAGGTCGTGCACCACAGCTGGTCGTAGTTGCCGCAGCCCGAGTCCAGGCAGACCACCAGCGAGGGCTTGCCGATGCGGTCGGCGAGGTGATCGACGTAGGCGGGCAGGTCGTAGCTGCCGGACTCTTCGCAGGCCTCGATCAGGATCACGCAGCGCGCATGCGGCTGCTGCTGTTCCTGCAGGGCCAGGATCGCCGCCAGCGAACCGAAGATGGCGTAGCCGTCGTCGGCGCCGCCGCGGCCGTAGAGCTTGTCGCCCTTGATCACCGGCTTCCACGGGCCCAGGTCGTCGTCCCAGCCGGTCATTTCCGGCTGCTTGTCGAGATGGCCGTAGAGCAGCACGCAATCTTCGTCGCTGCCCCCATGGGCGGCCGGAATATCGATGAAGATCAACGGCGTGCGGCCTTCCAGGCGCACCACCTCGACCTGCATGCCCGGGATCGACTGGGCGCGGGCCCAGGTTTCCATGAGCCTGACGGCATCGTCCATGTAGCCGTGCTGGACCCAGTCGGCGTCGAACATCGGCGACTTGTTGGGGATGCGGATGTATTCGACCAGTTGCGGGACGATTTCGTCGTCCCACTTCTCGCTGACGTAGCGATCGACCTTGCTGGCGTCCATTGACGGACCTCTTGGAGCGGGGAAGGGGGCATTTTACGCCTCCCGGGCCGTGTAGGACTTTTCCTACCCTGCGCTGCGGCATCCCCCGGCTTCGCACGGGCCCCTGCGGCGATAACCTGTGCCGGTCGAGACATGGAGACTGTCTCCACCGGCGGACACAAGGACTCAAGGACGTAAGGCCGCCGGCCAGGAACGGAATCCACTCTCAGGAGCTTTAACCATGAAATCGTTTGCCCTCATCGCAAAGTCGCTGGTTCTGTCGCTGATGCTCGCCGGCAGTGCCTTCGCCTCGGAAAAGGTCAACATCAACAGTGCAGACGCGGCCACCTTGGACCGCGTGCTGCTCAACATCGGGGCTTCCAAGGCCGAAGCCATCGTCGCTTACCGCAAGGCCAACGGGGCCTTCCGCAGCGTCGAGCAGCTGGCCCTGGTCAAGGGAATCGGCCTGAAGACGGTCGAAAAGAATCGGGATCGCATCGTGGTGGGCGGGGCCGCTCAGGTCCGTCCGACCAACACCGCCGGAGCCATCGCGGCCCCGCGCGCTGCCAGCAAGCGCTGAACAAGTCTGCCGATGCCGTAAGGACGCGGGGTCGGCAGCTAATCGGGCAAGGAGGCCCGAAAGGATTCGGGGGGAGGTCCCTGGACACGGAAGTACGTTGCCCCGCCCCAGAGGGATCTGCGGCGGGGCACACCCTTGTTCGGGATTCGGGGTTCGGGGTTCGGGACTCGGGACTCGGGACTCGGGACTCGGGACTCGCGCCGGGCTCCTGGCTCTGCCTTTGCTTTGAGGGTAGGAGCGGCGCAAGCCGCGACCGCCATCGATCAGCTCCGGCCAATTCCCCAGCAACCCGCGCGCGCCCCTGTAGGAGCGGCGTAAGCCGCGACCGCCATCTGTCGGCCCAGCTAATCCCCTGGCACCCGCGCTCGCTCCCGAACCACAGGGATCCTTGCGCCATAGCCGCATCCCGACTGTCGATGCCGAACCACCGCGCGGCCAGGCCTCGCCGGCTTCGCCTAACGCCTTTGGCCGCCATCCTCCGCTTCCAGCCCCCCGCTTGGGCCCACCCCGGCCCAACCACTAGACTGCGCCTTCGTTCAGCCGCAGCCACGCCCATGCCCGACCGCCTGACCTGGTCCATCCCCGCCAACGAGTACCGCCGCGAACGCTGGCGCAACCAATTCGGCTGGACCCGCGAAATCGTGCGCATGAGCCGCCAGAACGAGGCCGGTCTGGATCGCCCGATTCCCGGCGAGGACTGGGACTGGCGCCTGTCGATCGCCGAGATCGAGCGCGACGCGCCGTTCTCGGCCTTCCCCGGGATCGACCGCGAGCTGGTCCTGCTCAGCGGCAACGGCCTGCGCCTGCGTTTCGACGACGGCGAGGTTCACGAACTGCTGCCGCCGCACGACAAGCTGCGTTTCGCCGGCGAACGCGCGGTGCAGGGCGAACTGCTCGATGGTCCGACCCACGACTTCAACCTGATGTGGCGCCGCGACCGGGTCCGCGCCGAGCTTTGGCACCGGCCCCTGGTCGGGCCGATGGTGATCTTCGCCGAGCCGGGCCAGACCTGGGCCGTGCACCTGCTGGCCGGCCAGGCGCGGTTCGCCGACGACTCCGGCCTGCCGCCTCTCCAAGCCGGCGACACCGCCATTCTCGCCGCCGGCAGTACCCGCCTGCGCAACGTGCTCGAAGGCGGCGGCGAAGTGCTGCTGGTGCGGGTCGCTCCGCTCGACTGAGTGCGCTTGGCGCGGCTCCCAAGACCTGTCGTCCGACCAGAGCCGTCATCCCCGAACCGCCCTCCCCGCGCAGGCGGGGATCCAATGACCTCGGCGACCGTTCCACGGCGCGATCCGCGCGCGTGTCCACGCGCCGGCGGCGCTCAATACACGTCGCGCCGATAGCGGCCATCCGCCGCCATGGTCTCCAGCGCGTCCACGCCGACCGCTTCGTGCAGCACCGCTTCGACGCCCGGGGCCATGCCCTCGAGGCTGCCGCAGACGTAGACCGCGGCGCCTTGCGCGATCCAGTCGCGCACCGCGTCCAGGTGCGCGCGCAACACATCCTGCACGTAGGTCCGCGTTGCGCCGTCGCGCGAGAACGCATAGTCGACGCGTTCGATCGCGCCGGCGGCCTGCCAGGCGTCGAGTTCGTCGCGGTAATGCAGGTCGCAGGCGGCGTTGCGTTCGCCGAACAGCAGCCAGTTGCGGGTATGCCCGGCGGCGATCCGGGTCTTGAGCAATGCGCGCAGGCCGGCCAGGCCGGTGCCGTTGCCGATCAGCAGCAGCGGGCGCGCGTCGCTCGGTGCGTGGAAGGAGGGGTTGCTGCGGATGCGCAGGTCGATCGCCGCGCCTAACGCGGCATGATGGGTCAGCCAGCCGCTGCCGTATCCGTAGCGGCCGTCTTCGTGGCGCATCTGCCGGACCAGGAGTTGCAGCGAGCCGTCCGAAGGCACCGAGGCGATCGAATATTCGCGGTGCGACAGCAGCTTGAGCGCATCAGCGATGGCCTGGGCGCTTTGTCCCCGCACCGCGTCGGGGCCGGGCAAGCGCGAACGCGCCAACAATGCCGACAACGGCTCCTGCACGTCCTCGTGCCGCACTGTTTCGGCGCCATCGAGGCCGAGCGTCGCCAACCACTGCGCGACGTCGGCCGCGCTGTTGCGCGGGCCGATCTCGGCGATATCGCCGGCGCGCCAATCGAGCGCGGCGCCGTCGGCCGGCATCAGGCCGAGTCGGAATACCGGGCCGCCGACGCTGCCCGGGTTCGATAGCAGGCGTTCGCGCAGGCGCCAGGGACGGTACTCGGGTGCGCTCCAATCGGGCAGGTCGGTGCGGCCGGCGAGCAGACCGAGGTGATGCTGCCAATGGCGCAAGGCGCCGGGGTCGCTGTTGTCGACTTCGACCAGGTCGAACAACGGTTGGGCGCCGGAATGGCGCAGCCAGTGATCGAGGCGATGGCCGAACGCGCAGTACTCGGCGTACTCGCGGTCGCCGAGGGCGAGCACGCCGTAGCGCGTCGCCGCGAGTTCGCCGGCCTGCGCCATCGTCCGGCGGACGAAGCCTGCGGCGCTGTCGGGCGCATCGCCTTCGCCGGTGGTGCTGACGATGAACAACGCCCGCCGATACTGCGCGAGCTGCGCGGCATCGAGGCTGCCGAGCACCGCGAGGTCGGCACGCAGCCCGGCACTGCGCAAGGCGTCGTAACTGCGGCGCGCGAGCTGTTCGGCGAAACCGGTCTGGCTGGCGAAGGCGACCAGCGAGTCTCCGCGTTGTTGCGCGGAGATCGCCGGCAAGGCCTGCGTGCGTGCGCGCTGTGCGCGCGAAACCGCGATGGCGGCGACGAAGCCGGCATACAACGCGGCGACCGCGCCCGCCGCCCACAGCCGGCCGCGGCCCGGGAAGCTCCAGCGCAGTGGTTCGGCCTGCCATTGCGACAAGCCCAGCGCAAGCGCGACCAACGCCAGCACGACCAGCAGATTGCCCAGGACGCCGAGGTCGAAACGCCGGCGCGGTGCGGGCGACACGTCGCTCATTGGCGGCGCTGCCGGGCGACGAACGCCGGCGTGGTGCGGGTGACGAAGCCGTCGCCCTGGCGCAGCACGAACAGCGCCGCCAGGCCGTGCCGGTTCGCATAGGCCATGCCGGCGTGCGCGCCGAGCACGGTCAGGGCGGTGGCGAGCGCGTCGGCCTGCATGCATTGCGGATGCAGCACGGTGACCGACGCCAACGGATGCGCGATCGGCCGGCCGCTGCGCGGGTCGAGAGTATGCGAGTAGCGCAGGCCGTCGGCGTCGAAATAGCGGCGATAGTCGCCGGAGGTCGCGATGGCCAGGCCGTCGAGCGCGATGACCGCGGCGGCTTCGTCGTCGCCGCCGCCGGGTCGTTCGACCGCGACGCGCCACGGCGTCGCATCGGGTTTGCATCCGTGCCCGCGCAGTTCGCCGCCGACTTCGATCAGGCAATCGGCGATGTCCTGTTCGAACAGATAATCGGCGACGCGATCGACGCCGTAGCCCTTGGCGATCGAGGACAGGTCGACATGGGCGCCGCCGGGTTGTTCCATGCGTCGCGTGGCGGCGTCGAAACGCAGCCGGCGCCAGCCCACCCGCGCCTGCGCGTTCGCCAGCGCGACGGGGTCGGGAGCGGCCTCGCGTGCGCCCGCAGAGCCAAACCCCCACAGGTCGACCAGCGGGCCGATGCTCGGGTCGTAGGCGCCGTCGGTATCGGCGGCCAGCGCGAGCGCGGCCGCCATCACTTCGGAAAATTCGGCCGGCAGCGTGTGCACGCTGCCGGCCGCTGAGCGGTTGTAACGGCTGATGTCGGAGCCGGCTTCCCAGGTGCTCATCTGGGCGACGACCTCGTCGAGCCGCGCCTGGATGCCGCGCTCCAACATCGACAGAGCGCTGGCGCGGGCGATCAACTTGACCGACCAGCGCGTGCCCATGGTGAGGCCGTCGAGCGTATGCAGCGACGCGGCTTCGCACGCGTCCCATGCGCCCGACCACGTCCAACTCACCTGCGGCGTCGACCCCGGCATCGGTTTTACTGCGGCAGCACTTCGAACACGGCAACGTAGCTCAGGCGACGCTGCTTGGCTTCCGGCAGCGTGGTCTTGGCGTCTTCGCTGGCGGTTTCCAGCCAGTACATGCCGGCCTGCGGCCACTTGACCTCGAACTTGCCGTCGTTGCCGGTGGTGAGGTTGATTTCGTTCTGCTGGTCGCGATAACGGGTCGAGCCCGGCACGATCTCGACCTTGAGGCCGGCCGCCGGCTTGCCGTCGACGAGCAACTGGAACGTAGCGGTTTCGCCGGCGAACAGGTCGTTCGGATGGGTCACCGGCACCAGCTCGATGCCCTTGCCGGTGGTCTTGAACACGGTCGTGCTCGGCTTGCCGACGGTGGCGAAGGTCTCGACACGGCCGAGGCTCTCGGACGCGTTGACCTCGGTGGCGCCGGCCGGGATGCCGCTCTTGAACTCGCTGGCCTTGCCGCGCCAGCGTTTGGCTTCGCCGCCGAGCTTGTAGCTGGCGAACATGCCTTCGTTGTTCATCGCGATCTTGTAGGTGCCTTCCTGCGACAGCTCGACGTCGAACACGCTGCGCAGCTTGCCGGTCGAACCGTTCTGCGGTTGCACGCTGCCGCCGTCGGGCGCGGTGATCTGCAGGCGCTCCAAAGGCAGGGGCACGTGGTTGAAATAGAACAGGTCGTTGGAGACCGCGGCATCGACGGTCAGCCACGAGCCCTTGTCCGAGAACACGGTCTGCGAGGGCTGCAGCCAGGCCTTGTGCGCCTGGGCGGGGCCGGCGAGCGCGAAGGTGGCGACGACGACAGCGGCGAGAAGTTTGAGGTTCATGTGCTTGAGTCCGGGATGGGTGATTCGGGATTCGGGATTCGCAAAAGCGGGTGAGGCTGGATTCGCGTCCGGGGCCGGGATTTCGCGACTGCGAATCCCGAATTCCCAGTCCCGAATATCAAGGCTTCACCACCACCTTCACCTTGCCGAGTTCGGTCTTGCCCTGCGCCGACAGGTTCTGCGCCTTGGCCGGCCACTCGAACGGGATGCTCAGCATTTCGCGGCCGCCGACTTCGCGCGCGGCTTCCACGACCAGGGTGTAGCGGCCCGGCGTCAGCCCGGCGAGGGCTTTGCTGTTGCCCTTGAACGACACCGCATGCTGGCCGACCGGACGGGTCGCGCCGCTGACGCCGTCGACCGGCATGGTCAGCGTGCGGCCGGTGCGGCGCCACCATTGGCGCATGTCCTTGAGCCACTTGGTGCCTTCGCCGTTCTTCATGTCCAGGTCGTACCAGACCGCGAGATTGCTGGCGACGGTGTTGTCGGCCTTCTCGATCCAGGCGGCGACGTAAGGGCGGTGGTACTCGGCGGCGTTGATGCGCGGGATCTCGATGCTGAGTTCGAGATCGGCCGCGAGCGCCGGCATCGGCAGCACCATCGCCGGGATCAGCACTTTGAAAGACGACAGCTTCATGGATCGCTCCTGGGTTTCTAAAGCGTGGAATGCGTAAGCGAACGAATCAGTGCATGAACAGGATGATCAGCAGCAGCGGCACCGCCAGGCCCGCCGCGACCAGCGGCCAGGTCTTGCCCCGCTGGCGCGCGTGCAATTGCAGCAGCCACAGGCCGGTCGAGGCGAACAGCAGGCAGGCCACCGCGAACAGGTCGATGAACCAGCGCCAGGCCGCGCCGGTGTTGCGGCCCTTGTGCAGGTCGTTGAGCCAGGCGATCCAGCCGCGGTCGGTGCGTTCGTACTCGATCGCGCCGCTCGCGCGGTCGATGCTGAGCCAGGCATCGCCGCCGGGGCGCGGTAGCGAAACGTAGACATCGGCATCGGACCACTCGCCCTTGCGCCCGGCCGTGCGCACATCCAACGCGTCGGCGAGCCAGTCGTTGACAGCGCCGGGCAAGGGCGCGTCGGCGGCATGCTCGCGCTTGAGGCCGCGCAGCAGGCTCGCCGGCAAGGTTTCCTTGACGTTGACCACGACCGGCTCGGACTCGATCTGGGCGGCGTGATTGAGAGTGATGCCGGTGACCGAGAACAGCAGCAGTGCGACCAGGCTCACCGCGGCGCTGATCCAGTGCCAGCGGTGCAGGGTCTTGAGCCAATAGGAGCGGCGATTCGGATCGATCGTGCCCGAAGCGGCCTTGAACGGTTCGCCCTTGAACGGTTCGCCCTTGATCGGTTCGCCTTTGATCGGGCCGGCTTTGATCGGGCCGGCTTTGATCGGGCCGGCTTTGATCGAGCCGGTCTCGATCGCGCGATCGTCGCCGCCGGCCACGCTCACGTCTGGCTCCAGCGCCGCAGCAGATTGTGATAAACGCCGGTCAACTGAACCAGCGCGGGATGATCGGGCACGTCGGCGGTCAGGCGCCGGATCGACACGTCCAGCTCGAACATCAGCCGCCGCTGCGCGTCTTCGGCGAGCAGGCTCTGGATCCAGAAGAACGAGGCGAGACGTTCGCCGCGGGTGACCGGGGTGACCTTGTGCAGGCTGGTGCCCGGATACAGCACCAGGTCGCCGGCCGCCAACTTCACCTGGTGGGTGCCGTAGGTGTCTTCGATGACCAGTTCGCCGCCGTCGTATTCCTCTGGCGCGCTCAGGAACAAGGTGGCCGACAGGTCGGTGCGCACCGCGTCCATGCCGCCGCGGCTGCGGTCGTAGCGGATCGCGTTGTCGACGTGGAAGCCGAACGACTGGCCGCCGGCGTAGCGGTTGAACAGCGGCGGATACACCCGCTGCGGCAGCGCCGCGGAAAAGAAGGTCGGGTTGCGCGACAGGGCGTCGAGGATGAGCGGGCCGAGCTCGCGCGCGACCGGATCGTTCTCGGGCAGTTGCGCGTTGTCCTTGGCCTTGGCCGACTGATGGCCCGCGGTGATCCGGCCGTCGCTCCAGCCGGCCTGGGCCAGGCGTTCGCGGCAATGGCCGACCTGTTCGGCGGTGAGCACCTTGGGCACGTGCAGCAGCATGGGTTTCCTCAATGCGGCCGCCCGGTGGACCCGGGCGGCGCGCCTGGACTGTGGAAGTCCGATTAGAACGTGAACTCGAGGTTCGGTACCACTCAGAAGGCGAAGTTGGCGCTCAGCACCACCTGGCGTCCGTCGCCCGGGGTGGCCCAACCGTTGTTGCGGATGCGGGTGAAGTACTCCTCGTCCGTGAGGTTGTTGATGTTGAGCTGCAGCGAGGCCTGGCGGTTGATCTTGTAATTGACCATCGCGCGGTGGGTCCAGTAGCTGCCGTAGGTCGTCAGCGGGCCGTTGAGGTTGGTCGCGCTGTGCTGGGTCAGCCAGATCTTGCCCTGGAAGGTCGCGCCGTAACCGACCTGCCAACGCGGGCTGATGTCGTAGGTGGTCCACAGGCTGAAAGCGTGCTCCGGCACCTGGGTCAGGCGGTCGCCGCGGGTGTAGTCCAGGCCCAGGCCGGCCTGGCGGTCGGACACGCCCTGCAGCACTTCGCTGTCGAGGAAGGCGTAGTTGGCGTAGACCGCCCACTGGTCGCTGATCAGGCCGGACAGGCCGAGCATCACGCCGTCGACGCGCGCGCTGCCGTCGAGTTGCTGCAGGCCGGACAGGTTGGCCGGGTTGTCGAGGTCGGCGACCTTGTAGTTCTCGCGCTCGTTGCGGAACACCGAGCCGGTCAGAGCGAGGCGGCCGTCGAGGAAGTCCCACTTGGTGCCGAGCTCATAATTGACCGCGGTTTCCGGGTCGACCGAGCAGGTCTGCGCGGTGCACGAGCCGTTGACCGAGGCCTTCGACGGAGTCTTCGAATTGCCGTAGGCGATGTAGATGCTGCCGTTCTCGACCGGCTTGTAGACCAGGCCGGCCCGGTAGGAGAACAGATCGTCGTTGCTCTTGAACGGCACGCCGTAGCCGGTGACGGTGCCGATCGGCAGGGCCGGCAGCGGCTGGTTCGCCGCAGTCGGGGCCTGCACCACCACCGCATTGATGGTCTCGCCTTCGTTACGCTCATAGCGCGCGCCCAGGCTCAGCTGCCACTGCTCGTTGAACTTGAGCGTGTCGAACACGTAGATGGCGCGGTTGTCGAGCTCGCCTTCACTGCGGCCAGTCAGGGTGCGGTTGACCGGGCCGCGGTAGATGTGGTCCGGACGCGCGATGTTCATCTGCGGCAGGCCCGACAGGTACGGGTTGGTGCCGTTGGGGTTGCGGAAATCGCTGGTGACGTCGAGGTCGAATTCTTCGTGCAGCACCGAGAAGCCGGCGACCAGGTTGTGCTCGATCGCGCCGGTGTTGAAGCTCACCGTCAGGTCGGTCTGGTTGTACAGCGTGGTGTTGCGGGTGTCGCGGCCGTAACCGCGCGGGCCGCTCGGGCTGTAGTTGCCGGGACGGGTGCTGCCGCAGCTGGCGCCGAGCGGGGTCAGGTTGTTGGCCAGGCACCAGGTGCCCTGGACCGCGTCGACCAGCGAGAACTGATCGGCCTGCTGCCAGCGGGTCAGGTTGCGGAGCTTAAAAGTGTCGTTGAAGGCGTGGTCGACGATCGAGGTGACCGAATCGACCTGCACGTCCTGGCGGTCGATGTTGCTGTAACCGTAGTAGTTGCCGCGGTCGACGCCCGGCAGCCCGTCGCCGTTGAAGAACGGCAGGCCGTATTGCGGGGTGTTGTCGTCTTCCTGATGCAGATAGTTCAAGGTCCAGCTGGTGTCGCCGCCGAGGCCGAAGGCGAGCGAGGCGGCCACGCCCCAACGTTCGTTCTGCTCGATGTCGCGGCCAGGCACGTCGTTCTGGTGGGCCATCGCGTTCAGGCGCAGCGCCGAGCCTTCGCCGAGGACGAAGTTGCTGTCGGTGGTGACGCGGGTGTAGCTGTCGGTGCCAGCGGCGATCGACGCCTTGTGGAACTCGTTGAGGCTGGCGTTCTTGCTGACCAGGTTGACCGTGCCGCCGACCGAGCCGGCGCCGGAGTAGACCGAGTTGGCGCCGTTGACGACTTCGACCGCTTCCAGGTTGAACGGATCGGTGCGGCTGTAGAGGCCGCTGTCGCGCACCCCGTCGACGGTGATGTCGGTGCTGGCGTCGAAGCCGCGCAGGTTGATCTTGTCGCCGAAACCGCCGCCGCCTTCGCCGGCGCCGAAGGTGATGCCGGGCAGGGTGCTGAGGATGTCGGTCAGCGACAGCAGGTTCTGGCCGTCGATGGTGGTGCGGTCGATCACGCTGATCGTCTGCGGGGTGTCGCGCAGGTTGGCGGTGTACTTGCCGCTGCTGGCCTTCTGCACGCGATGGCCGTGGACCGCGACGCCGTCGAGGTCCTTGGCCTGGGGTTCGGGCGCCGGTGCGGCGAGCACGGGCAGGCTGAGGGCGAGGGCAAGTGCACCGGCGAGCGGCGACACGACGAACTTCGTGGTCATGGGGGATCTCTGGATTGCGGATAGACGGCGCGGGGCCGCGTCAGTCCGCGATCTTAATGAGATGGATTCTCATTTGCAACGAATTGTGAACAATTCGAGGGTCTTGTAACCGTTTCCGGTGTAAATGCGTGCGCAAACCGGGCGCAGGCGGGGCGCAGGGGGCCACGATACAAGCGCTGGCATCGGTGCTTCAAAGAGTAGGAGCGGCGCAAGCCGCGACCGTGAAGCACCGGACTCGCGTAACAACCTCTTGTAGGAGCGGCGTAAGCCGCGACCCAAAGCCCCGAACTCGCGCAGTAGCCCGTCGCTCGACCGTCGCCCCCTTTGAGAAAGGGGCGAGCGCCGGAGACAGGCATGAAGCCCGATGCGGTTTCGGCGCGGGGGATCTGCTCTTGGGTTCAAGGAGAAGCGAAAAGCAAATCCCCCCAAGCCCCCCTTTTTCAAAGGGGGGAAGAGCAACCGCAGTGCAATGGGAAAAACGCTGCGGCGGGATCGGCGCGACTTGTCGCCCCCTTTTGCAAAGGGGGCGAGCGCCTGGTGCAGGCACGAAGTCCAATGCGGTTTCGGCGCGGGGGATTTGCTCTTGCCCGCGTGGAGAAGAAGCGAAAGGAAAATCCCCAGCCCCCTTTTCCAAAGGGGGAACAGCTACGGCGACAACGATCGAAACGAGGCGGCGCTTACTCGCGGTCGTCGCGAGTCCAGACCCCGCCGTCCTCGACCTTGACCGGGAACTTCGCCACCGGCTCGTAGGCCGGCGCGCACAGGGGGCGGCCGTCGCGCACGTCGAAACGGGCGCCGTGCAGGACGCATTCGATCGTGGCTTCCTCGCCGTCGAAGGCGCCCGCGGACAGTTCGAAGTCCTCGTGCGAGCATCGGTCTTCGAGGGCGTAGAAATCGCCGTCGTAGTTGCAGACGAAGATCGCGGTGTCGCCGTCCCAGGCGACGGTCGACTCGCCGGGCAGCAATTGCGAGGTGGCGCAGACGAAAACCCAGTCGCCCATGGCGTGCTTCCTGAAGAGCTGGCAGTGCGGTGCCGTGCATTGTAGAAGCCGGCGCGGCGGGTGTGCGCGGCGCGCTCCCGGCCATGCCGAGGAATACGACCGGCCCGAGGGACGCAGGCCGGATCGTAAGCGACTAAGCGGGGGCGGAGGCGGCGCTCTGACCCGCCCCTCTCAACCCAGGCCTCAGGCCTCGGAGATCAGAACGTTTTCTCCAGCACCTCGAAGCGCAGGTCGTCGCGCTTGGGCAGGCCGAAGCGCTCGTCGCCGTAGGGGAAGGGCTTGTAGTGGCCGGTGCGGACATAGCCGCGGCGTTCGTAGAAGGCGATCAGCTCGTCCCGGATGTCGATCACGGTCATACGCATGGCCGGCTGATTCCAGTCTTCGCGCACGATGCGCTCGGCCTCGTCGATCACGCGCTTGCCGATGCCGCCGCCCTGCAGGCTCGGTTTGACCGAGAACATGCCGAAATAGCCGGCGCCGTCCTCGACCGCGATGTGCGCGCAGGCGAGCAGTTCGGGCGTGGCGCCGGCGCCGTTGCGTTCGGCGATCAGGATCACGCTCTGCGGGCGGTCGAGGCAGGCCTTGATGTCGTCGGCGCCGGTGCGGCGGCCGTCGAGGAAGTCGGCTTCGGTGGTCCATCCGGCGCGGCTGGAATCGCCGCGATAGGCCGATTCGACCAGAGCGACGAGGGCATTGGTGTCGGCCGGGGTGGCGGCGCGGAAGCTCAGGGAGTCGTGGGTCATGCGAGCAGTTTGCGGACTTTGTTCAGGGCGGCCACGAACGCGTCGATCTCGTCGTGGGTGTTGTAGAACGCGAGCGAGGCGCGGCAGGTCGCCGGCACGCCGAAGTGTTGCATGAGCGGGTGGGCGCAGTGGTGGCCGGAGCGGATCGCCACGCCTTCCAGGTCGAGCAGGGTCGCCAGGTCGTGCGCATGCGCGCCTTCGACCAGGAAGCTGATCACCGCCGCCTTCTCCTGCGCCTGGCCGAAGATGCGCAGGCCCGGCACCTGGGCCAGGGCGTCGGTGGCGTAAGCCAGCAACGCCTGCTCGCGCGCGTCGACATGGGCCATGCCAAGCGCCGACAGATAGTCGACCGCCGCGCCGAGCCCGACGAAGCCGGCGATGTTCGGGGTGCCGGCCTCGAACTTGCGCGGGCCCTCGGCGAACACCGTGCCTTCGAAACGCACTTCCTTGATCATCTCGCCGCCCCCGATGAAGGGCGGCATCGCATCGAGGTGCTCGCGGCGCGCCCACAGCGCGCCGGTGCCGGTCGGGCCGCTCATCTTGTGGCCGGTGATCGCGTAGAAGTCGCAACCGACCGCAGCGATGTCGAGCGGCCGGTGCGGCGCCGCCTGCGAGCCGTCGACCAGGGTGGCGATGCCGCGCTTGCGCGCTTCGCGGCAGATCTCGCGCACCGGGTTGACGGTGCCGAGCACGTTGGAGACGTGGGTCAGCGCGAGCAGCTTCGCCTCGGGCGTCAGCAACGAGTACAACTGATCCAGGTCGAGCTGGCCGCGTTCGTCGATCTCGGCGACCTTGATGGTCGCGCCGGTGCGCTGGGCGACCAATTGCCAGGGCACGATGTTGGCGTGGTGCTCCATGCGGGTAAGCACGATCGCATCGCCGGGACGCAGCCGCGGCAGCGCCCAGGAGTAAGCGACCAGGTTGATCGCGAAGGTCGTGCCGCTGCACAGCACCAGCTCGTCGACGCGCACGTTGAAGAAGCGCGCGAGTTTGGCGCGCGCGCCCTCGTAGGCCTCGGTGGCCTCGCTGCCGAGCGCGTGCACGGCGCGGCTGACGTTGGCGTTGTGGTGGCGATAGAAATCGTCGACCGCCTCGATGACCGCGCCCGGCTTCTGGCCGGTGTTGGCCGAATCGAAATAGATCAGCGGCTTGCCGTGGACCTCGCGGGTCAGCACCGGAAAGTCGGTGCGGACGGCGGTCCAGTCGGGAGCGGCGGGGAGTTGGGCGACGGTCATCGGGCAGGTCCGGGGAGGGCGGCGACGAGTAGAGAGAAGCGAGTAGATCGGGACGAGTAGACAGGAACGAGTGGATAGGAACGAATAGACGGGAACGAGAAACGAGTAAGAGCACGCGGGAACTCGTTACTCGTTCCACTTAACTCGTTCCTCACCCAACTCCTAGCTTCAAACGGCAGAGCCAGCAACGAGTAAAGAGGAACGATAAACGGGTGAGGCCGCGTTGGAACTCGTTCCTCGTTGCTACGCGCTCGTTACTCGCCTTAAACGATCTGCAAGCGCTCCAGGGCGAGGTTCACGCGCACTTCCAGGATCGCGCGCACGTCTTCGTCCTCGATCACCGACAAGGTCTCGCGGCAGAACGCGGCGGTCAGCAGCGCCCGCGCCTGTTCGGCCGGCAAGCCGCGCGAGCGCAGGTAGAACATCGCCTGGCTGTCGAGCTGGCCGACGGTGGCGCCGTGCGCGGCCTGGACTTCGTCGGCATGGATCTCGAGCACCGGCTGGGTGTCGATCTCGGCGCCTTCGTTGAGCAGCAGGTTTTTGTTCGACAGTGCGGCATTGCTGCCGTCGGCGCCCTCGCGGATCAGGATGCCGCCGTGGAAGGCGGTGCGCGAGCGGCCGGCGCCGAGCCCGCGCCAGGTCAGCTCGCACTGGCTGTCGCGGCCGACGTGGTCGATGCCCAGACGCGTATCCAGATGACGGCGACCGGTCGCGAGCAACACACCGTTGGCGTGCACCTGCGCGGCTTCGCCATGCAGCGCGGCATTGAGCTCGTGGCGCGACAGCGCCGCGCCGAGTTCGAGATCGATGCGGCGGTAGCGCGCGGCGCGGGCGAGCACGGCGTCGGTACGCGCGAGCACGGTCGCGCCGGTGGCTTCGTCCTGCACGCGCGCATGCGACAGCGAGGCGTTCGGCGCCAGATGCACGTGGGTCAGGCTGTTCGACAGGTGGGTATGGCTGTCGGCGGCGAGCTGGTGCTCGACCAGAGTCAGCGAGGCGCCTTCGCGCAACTCGACCAGATGACGCAGGTGCCAGGCGCGGTCGCCGGCGACCGGGCTGCCGACGAACACGAAATGGATCGCGCCTTCGACCCGCACGCCGGCGTCGACGCGCAGCACCGCGCCCTCGTCGGCCAGGGCGGCGTTGAGGCGGGCGAAGACCTCGTCGCTGCGCTCGAAGCGGCGGGCGAGGAAGTTGGCCTCGCGGGCGTCGTCGATCGCCAGCACCTGCGACAGGGGCTGCAGCGACACGCCCTGCGGCAGGCCGCTGAGATCGCTGTGCGCGGCGGCGTAACGGCCGTTATGGAAGACGATGCGCGGAGCCGGGATGCCGGCGATGGCCGAGGCATCGAAGCTGCCGGGAACGAGGTCGGCGGCGGCGAACGCGCGCCGGTCGAGCGCGCGCAGCGGGGTGTACTTCCAGGCCTCGGTGCGCGGGCCGGGCAGGCCGTCGCGCAGCACCGCGTCCAGCGCGGCGCGGCGGGTCGGGCCCAGTCCGGCGGCTTCGCGCGCCGGCAACTGGTCGAACGAGGCGGCGAATCCTTCGAGTAGCAGGCTCATGTCAGTGTCCTCGCGCAGGCGCGGCGCAGCGGACGCCCATCCGGGCCCGGGACTGCGTATGCAAGTCGATGGCGGCGCGGCGGGGCTGGGTCACGCGGCGTTCTCCGGTGCGACGCGGTCCTTGAGCCATTCGTAGCCGTGCGCTTCCAGTTCCAGGGCCAGCTCCGGGCCGCCGCTCTCGACGATGCGGCCTTCGGCGAGCACGTGCACGACGTCGGGCTTGATGTAGTCGAGCAGGCGCTGATAGTGGGTGATGACCAGGAAAGCGCGGTCGGGCGAACGCAGCGCGTTGACGCCGTCGGCGACCGCCTTGAGCGCGTCGATGTCGAGGCCCGAGTCGGTCTCGTCGAGGATCGCCAACTTGGGTTCGAGCAGGGCGAGCTGGAAGATCTCGTTGCGCTTCTTCTCGCCGCCGCTGAAGCCTTCGTTGACGCCGCGGTGCAGCAGCTCGTCCTTCAGGTGCAGCACGGCGAGCTTCTCGCGCACCAGCTTGAGGAACTGCATCGAGTCGAGCTCGGCCTCGCCGCGCGCCTTGCGCTGGGCGTTGAGCGCGGCGCGCAGGAAGTAGGTGTTGTTGACGCCGGCGATCTCGACCGGGTACTGGAACGCCAGGAACACGCCGGCGGCGGCGCGTTCTTCCGGCTCCAGTTCGAGCAGGTTGCGGCCCTCGAATTCGACCGTGCCCTCGCTGACTTCATAGCCTTCGCGGCCGGCCAGGACATTGCCGAGGGTCGACTTGCCGGCGCCGTTCGGGCCCATGATCGCGTGCACCTGGCCCGGCTGCAGGTCCAGGGTGAGGCCCTTGAGGATGTCCTTGCCGGCGACGCGGACGTGGAGGTTTTCGATCTTCAACATGGCGGTGTCCAGAAAACTTGAGTGGCGCGGCGGCGCCGGTATCGGGAAGGCGGGCGGCGAAGGGCCCGCGCTCAGGTACAGACGCCTTCGTAGGCGAGCTTGCGCTTGGCGCCGCCGGCGTCGGCGTACTCCAGGCATTGCACGAAGTCGGAGCCGGCGAAGGCCTTCAAGGTCGGGCAGTCGAACAGGCGCGGTTCGGCTTCGGCGGCGACCTGCGCGGGCGCCAGGGCGCCGGCGGGGTCGGTCCACAGCAGTTGCTCGACGCCGTTGCCGTCGAGGCTGCGCAGGCGCAGGCGCTCGCCGTCGATGGCGACCACCTCGGCCTCGAACGGCTTGCGCCAACGGCGCAGTTCCCGGCCGGCGTCGTCGATTTCGATCACGTCGTCGGCGATCAGCAGCTTGTCGTCGAGCGGCAGCGCGCGCACCCGCGCATACGGGGTCGCGCCGCAGGGATGTTCGCTCCACTGCAGCACGCGCGGATCGCGGGTCTCGGCCAACTCCGGCGCGATCGTGAACGGCAGCAGGTACTCGCCGTCGGCGAGCGCGTGCTTGATCGTGCCCGGCGGCGCCAGCGGGGCTTCGGCCGGCGTCGCCGCGGTGCCGGGTGCCGGAGCAGGCACGGCAGACCCCGACGAAGCCGGCGCCGCCGCGGACGCCGCCGGTTGCGGAGCCGGTGCGGCCGAGCAGGCGGCGAGCGCGGCGGCCAGCAGCGCCGGGAGCAAGCGCGCGGGCGTCATCCGACCGAACCTTCCAGGCTGACTTCGAGCAGCTTCTTGGCTTCGACCGCGAACTCCATCGGCAGCTCGCGGAACACCGACTTGCAGAAGCCGTCGACGATCATCGACACCGCGTCTTCCTCGCCGATGCCGCGCGAGCGGCAGTAGAACAGCTGGTCGTCGCTGATCTTCGAGGTGGTGGCCTCGTGTTCGACGGTCGCATCGGGGTGCTTGACCTCGATGTAGGGGAAGGTGTGCGCGCCGCATTTCTTACCGATCAACAGGCTGTCGCACTGGGTGTGGTTGCGCGCGCCGGCGGCGTTCTTCTCGATCTTGACCAGGCCGCGGTAGGTGTTCTGGCCGCGGCCGGCGCTGATGCCCTTGCTGACGATCTTCGACTTGGTGCGCTTGCCGATGTGGATCATCTTGGTGCCGGTGTCGGCCTGCTGGCGATGATGGGTCAGCGCGACCGAGTAGAACTCGCCGCTGGAATCGTCGCCGAGCAGCACGCAGCTGGGGTATTTCCAGGTGATCGCCGAACCGGTCTCGACCTGGGTCCAGCTGATCTTGCTGCGCGCGCCGCGGCATTCGCCGCGCTTGGTCACGAAGTTGTAGATGCCGCCGACGCCGTTCTCATCGCCGGGGTACCAGTTCTGCACCGTCGAGTACTTGATCTCGGCGTCTTCCAGCGCGACCAGCTCCACCACTGCGGCGTGCAGCTGGTTCTCGTCGCGCATCGGCGCGGTGCAGCCTTCCAGGTAGGAAACGTAGGCCTTGTCCTCGCACACGATCAGGGTGCGTTCGAACTGGCCGGTGTGGCCGGCGTTGATGCGGAAATAGGTGCTCAGCTCCATCGGGCAACGCACGCCTTTGGGGATGAACACGAAACTGCCGTCGGAGAACACCGCCGAGTTCAGCGCGGCGAAGAAATTGTCGCCGGTCGGCACGACGCTGCCGAGATATTTCTGCACCAGTTCGGGATATTCGCGGATCGCTTCCGACATCGAACAGAAGATCACGCCTTTTTCGGCGAGTTCCTTGCGGAAGGTGGTGCCGACCGAGACCGAGTCGAACACCGCATCGACCGCCACGCCGGCCAGCCGCGCGCGCTCGTGCAGCGGCACGCCCAGCTTGTCGTAGGTGGCGATGAGTTCCTCGGGCACCTCGTCGAGCGACTTGTACTTGGCCTTCGGCGCGCTGTAGTAGCTCAACGCCTGAAAGTCGATCGCGGCGATGTTGAGCTTGGCCCAATGCGGCATCGGCATGGTCAGCCAGTGGCGGTAGGCCTCCAGCCGCCATTGGGTCATCCACTCGGGCTCATCCTTCTTGGCCGAGAGGGCACGGATGGTGTCCTCGTCGAGGCCCGGAGGCAGGCTGTCGGATTCGATGTCGGTGATGAACCCGGCCTCGTAGCGACGCCCGAGCTGCTCGTGGATCGCCTCGTTCTGAAGCGGACGATTGCCGGTGTCGCCCGAGGAAACGGGCGTCTTGATGATGTCGGTGGCCATGGCGGCTGCCTACTGTCTAAGCGCCGGCCAGGCGCAGATCGATGCGCCGGCCGGCAGGTTCGGGTGAAAAGGAAGGGGTAGGGGCTAGCATCTGGGCGAGGGTGACGCTGCTCAGGGCCTCGACGACCACGTCGTTGATGCGGCGCCAGTTGGCGCGTACGCCGCACTGGTGTTCGAGGCCGCAATTGCCTTCGTGGACGCTGCACTCGGTCATGCCGAGCGGGCCTTCCATTGCCTCGACGATCTCGATCAGGCCGATTTCGTCGGCGGGGCGGGCCAGGCGATAGCCGCCGTTGGCGCCGCGGAACCCCTCGACCAGGCCTGCCTGGGCCAGCGGCTTGAGCAGCTTGCTGACCGTCGGCGCCTCCAGACCCGCCCGTTCGGCCAGCTCCGACGCGCTCAGGACGCGGTCGGACTGGGCCGCCAGGACGGTCAGGACGACCGTGGCGTAGTCGGTGAGTTTGGTGACGCGAAGCATCGGCGGCGCGGCTCGGGGGGAATTCGTACCGAAATTGTACGTTTTTCTCCGGGCGCGGCCAAGCCGGGGGTTTTGCGCGATTCAGGCGTTCGCGGGCGGGGTCCGGCCCGGCCGGCGGGGTGCCTGGGCGCGTGCTTTTGGGTGACCGTCCTCTTAGGGGCGCCGCCGCCCGGGGGTTTATGTCGCTGAAATGCCGGCCACGGCCGGCATGGGCCTAGTGATTGCCTGCCGTCGAACGCCGCGCGAAGCGCTGGCTCGCAAGCGCAGCCATCGAGCTCCGCCTGCGCGGCGTGCGGCAGCGGCGAGGATGCGGGCCGGGGGCGAGCGCCTGCCGCGCTGCGTTCCGTGAGCCCTGTGGCCGGCCCGGATAGCGAAGGCGATGCAAGCAGGTCAGAATGCCGGTTCGTCATTTTGGGATTCGCTATGCCGCGCAAGATCGCCGCCCGTCGTTCCGCCATTCACGGTAATGGTGTGTTCGCTATTGCCCCGATCGCCAAGGGCGAGCGGGTCGTCGAGTACAAGGGCGCTCGCCGTACCCATGCCGAAGTCGACGCGGGCGAGACCGGCGACGCCGAGTCCGGCCACACCTTCCTGTTCACGCTCAACGACGAGTACGTGATCGACGCCAATCACGAAGGCAACACCGCGCGCTGGATCAATCACAGCTGTTCGCCGAACTGCGAAGCGGTGCTGGAAGAGGACGACGGCGACGACCGCCGCCGCGACCGCGTCTTCATCGAGGCGGTCCGCGACATCGCCGCGGGCGAGGAACTGTCCTACAACTACGGCATCACCCTGGCCGAAAAGCACACCAAGGAACTGAAGAAGATCTGGGAGTGCCGCTGCGGTTCGGCCAACTGCACCGGGACGATGTTGCAGCCGAAGAAGGAAAAGAAGGCGAAGAAGGACAAGGACAAGAAGAAAGACAAGAAAAAGAAGAAAGACAAGAAGAAGGGCAAGAAGAAGGGCAAGAAGAAAGACTGAGGGACGGGGCGCGCGCCCTGGGCCAGGTATGTCGTTGCGAACCCGTCCTGTAGTTGCGAGCCTATCTCTGTAGGAGCGACGTGAGTCGCGACCGCGACTTGTCAATCTCGCGCCGTTACCGCCTGCAGCCCATCAGGGTAGGAGCGGCGCAAGCCGCGACATCGCTGTGGCGGTCTCGCGGCGCATGGCTCAAGAAAGATCAGATCAAGATCAAACCCAAAGCTTCCGCCACTAAAGCGACGGGTTACTTTCTTTTGTCTAAAGCAACAAAAGAAAGGTAACCAAAGAAAAGTGCTTTTTTCTTGAATCACAGGCCCGCACGACCGATGCCGACGCGGAGATTTTTCATACGGGACCTCCCTGTCCCGATGAAAAACGGCGCGCATCCTTGCGCGCCGCCCTACGGGTCGTCTATTGCCTTCGCTAGGCCGAGGCTGCGCACAGCGACAGCAGAATCTTCGCGGCAACGGCAACGGCAACGGCAACGGCAACGACACCTTGGCGGTTTCACGACCGCTCTTGGGTAGGAGCGGCGCAAGCCGCGACATCGCTGTGGCGGTCTCGCGGCGCATGGCTCAAGAAAGATCAGGATCAAGATCAAACCCAAAGCTTCCGCCACTAAAGCGGCGGGTCACTTTCTTTTGTCTGAAGCAACAAAAGAAAGTAACCAAAGAAAAGTGCCTTCTGTTTCGAATCAAGAGTCCGCAGGTGCGAAGCCGACGCAGGGATGCTCCGCACAGGCCATCCATGGCCTGGCTGCGCACGGCCCGCATCCCTGCGGGCCGCCCTCCGGGTCTGCCGTCGATCGGCAAGCAACTGCGAAAGTCCTTACGGCAACGGCACCGTGGCGGTTTCACGACCGCTCTTGGGTAGCAGCGGCGCAAGCCGCGACATCGCTGTGGCGGTCTCGCGGCGCATGGCTCAAGAAAGATCAGGATCAAGATCAAACCCAAAGCTTCCGCCACTAAAGCGGCGGGTTACTTTCTTTTGTCTGAAGCAACAAAAGAAAGTAACCAAAGAAAAGTGCCTTCTGTTTCGAATCAAGAGCCCGCGGGTGCGATGCCGACGCAGGGATGCTCCGCACAGGCCATCCATGGCCTGGCTGCGCACGGCCCGCATCCCTGCGGGCCGCCCTCCGGGTCTGCCGTTGATCGGCAAAGCAACCGCGAAAGTCCTTACGGCAACGGCAAGGGCAACGGCACGGTGCCGGTTTCACGACCGCTCTTGGGTAGGAGCGGCGCAAGCCGCGACCGCCATCTGGCGGCCTCGTGCCGTCATTGGGGTTCCCGCGGTGTACGAACACACCACACCGCCACCGATCAACACTCCGTACCGAGGTCGGCATTCCGCCCGATCCCGCAAACTCTTCATCCCTCCAGACCGGGTACGAAGGTCCGATAGCCGCTCGATCCCCGCCGCGGGACACTGCGGTGCGCCGGCCGCCACGCCGCGATAACCTGCGGCGGCGACAATGGCCGCCGGTTCGCGCCTCGCGCCGCACGGCGGCCCGACGCATCCTCCCCCTCGCACTGCATCCAGGAGTCGCCATGAGTTCGATCCAAGGCAAGGTCGCCGTCGTCACCGGAGCCGCCAGCGGCATCGGCAAGGAAATCGCCCACGAGCTGGCCCGCGCCGGCGCCGCGATCGCGATCGCCGACCTCAACCAGGCCGGGGCCCAGGCGGTCGCCGACGAGATCGCCGGCAACGGCGGGCGCGCGATCGGCGTGGCCATGGACGTCACCGACGAGGCCGCGGTCAACGCCGGGATCGAGCGCGTGGTCGCCGAACTCGGCGGCCTCGACATCCTGGTGTCCAACGCCGGCATCCAGATCGTCAACCCGATCGAGAACTACGCCTTCACCGACTGGAAGAAGATGCTCGCGATCCACCTCGACGGAGCGTTCCTGACCACCAAGGCGGCGCTGCCGCACATGTACAAGGACAACGGTTCGGGCCAGAGCCGGGGCGGCACGGTGATCTACATGGGTTCGGTGCATTCGCACGAGGCCTCGCCGTTGAAGTCGGCCTACGTCACCGCCAAGCACGGTCTGCTGGGCCTGTCGCGGGTGCTGGCGAAGGAGGGCGCCAAGCATGGCGTGCGCAGCCACGTGGTCTGCCCGGGCTTCGTGCGTACCCCGCTGGTCGACAAGCAGATTCCCGAGCAGGCCAAGGAACTGGGCATCAGCGAGGACGAGGTGATCAGGAACGTCATGCTCGGCAACACCGTCGACGGCGTGTTCACCACGGTCGAGGACGTCGCCCAGACCGTGCGCTTCCTCGCCGAATTCCCGAGCGCGGCCCTGACCGGTCAGAGTTTCGTCGTCAGCCATGGCTGGTACATGCAGTAAAGGTATCCGCGAAAGGCGGCATGGGCGAGCTGGTTCTCCCTCCCTGCGAAGGGGAAGGGGAGATTTGCCGTTGCCCTCGCCGTTAGGCCGAACCCGCCTTCACGGCGATAACGGCGCAGGCGACGCATCATGGCGACGCGCCGCAGCCACGTTTCCGAAGAGGCAACCGCAATGCCCAGCAAGCGCTCCACCGGCCGCTCCGTGTCCTCCCGCTCGGTGCGCGCCGCCGAACCGCCGCAGCGCGAACCCGGACGCGGCACGCCGGCCAAGCGCGACCCCAAGCCGGCCACGCCGGCCAAGCGAGATCCGCCGGCGAAGGCGCCGCCCCGCAAGGAGCCGCCCCAGCAACCGCCCGAGCCGGCGGCGGACCAGCGGGCGGCGTCCAGGCAGGCCGCCTCGCGCGCGGCCAAGGCCGCCGGCGAACGCATCCGCGCGCAGGCGCCGGTGCTGCCGGAGAACATCGCCCTGGTCCTGCAGGGCGGCGGCGCGCTAGGCGCCTATCAGGCCGGCGTCTACCAGGGCCTGTACGAGTCCGGGATCGCGCCGAACTGGATCGCCGGCATTTCGATCGGCGCCTTCAACACCGCGATCATCGCCGGCAATCCGCCGGAACGGCGCATGGAGGCGTTGCGCGAATTCTGGGCCACGATTTCGCAGCCGACCCTGTTCCCGGCGACCACCTTCGGCCAGGAAGCCCGCTTCACCGATCTGGACGCCGATACCCGCGCCTGGCTCGACACCTGGGAAGCCTGGCGCGCGATCGTCGAGGGCCAGAACGGCTTCTACCGCCCGCGCGCCTGGCTCGGCCAGGATCCGTTCGCGGTGCCTGGGCCGGCGGCGGCCAGCCTGTACGACACCTCGCCGATGATCGCCACGCTCGAACGCATGGTCGACTTCGACCGCCTCAACGACGGCGGCATCCGGGTCTCGGTCGGTGCGGTCAACGTGCGCACCGGCAACCTGGAGTATTTCGACAACACCCGGATACGCCTGGACGCCCGCCATATCCTGGCCTCGGGCGCCTTGCCGCCGGCGTTCCCGGCGATCGAGATCGACGGTGAGTTCTACTGGGACGGCGGCCTGGTCTCGAACACTCCGCTGTCGCACGTGCTGACCTCGTCGCCGCGCCGCGACACCCTGGTATTCCAGGTCGATCTGTGGAACGCGCGCGGCGACCTGCCGCAGACCTTGCTCGACGTCGCCGAGCGGCAGAAGGAAATCCAGTACTCCAGCCGCACCCGCCTGATCACCGACACCCAGCGCGTGTTCCAGCATTACCGGCGCCTGCTGCGCGAGCTGCTCGAGGAAATCCCCGAAGACGTGCGCGCGACCAACCCCTGGGCCCAGCACGCCGCCGAGCTGGCCTGCGACCGCCGCTACAGCGTGATCCATCTGATCTACCGCGACCGCGCCCGCATCGGCCATTTCAAGGATTACCAGTTCGGCCGCGTCGCCATGCGCGAACACTGGCTGTCCGGCCAGTCCGACATCGCCCGGGCCCTGGCTCATCCGGACTGGATGCAGTTGCCGAGCGGCGAATCGGCCTTCGTCACCCACGACGCCACCGCGCCCTGAGCGGCGGCGCAACGGAGCGCATGCGCAACTCAAACGCTGGCGCAGGCGCATTCAGCCCTGCCGGGCCGGCCACGAACTCAAGGATGCGCGCGGGCGGCCAAGGGTTGCCATGACTTACGCCATGCGGTGAAAAGCCGCCGCACCGCTAGTCTGCGCGGCATCGCGACGCCGTTCGCCGCGATCCGCCATCGACGAAGGCCAGGGCAGGCGTTCGCGATGCGGACCATCCGCATCACCGGGGCCGCTGTATGCGCACGAATCTGTTCAACTCCCTGCTCGCGGCTTCCGCCGCGGTCGCCTCGCCCTGCGCCTTCGGCCTGGAGATCGACGGCCGCATCGACCCGGAGGAATGGCGCGGCGCCCAGCGCATCGACGAGTTCCGCCTGACCCAGCCTCTGTCGCGCGCCGCCGCCTCGCAGCCGACCGAGGCCTGGTTGCTGGCGACTCCCGAAGGGCTCGCCGTGGCCTTCCGCAATCACCAGCCGGCCGGCGTGCCGCGCCTGCGCCAGCACACCCAGCGCGACGGCAACGCCACCGTCGACCGGGTCAATCTGTATGTCGATTTCGACGGCGATGGCCGTGCCGGCTACAACTTCACCGTGACCCTGGCCAACAGCATCGTCGACACCACCATCACCAGCGAGAACCAGTTCAACGACGACTGGGACGGCGACTGGCGCCATGCCACCAGCGAAGACGAGGGCGGCTGGTCGGCCGAGATGCTGATCCCCTGGCACATCGCGCCGATGCGCGATGCGACCGACGGCACCCGCACCCTCGGCATCGAACTCGACCGGGTCATCGCCTCGACCGGCGAGCGCACCTCATGGCCGGCGGTGCACTTCACCGAGGCGCGCTTCCTGTCGGCGTTCAACCGCATCGAGGTGCCCGCTTACAGTCAGTCGCTGTTGGCGATCACGCCCTACGTGGTCGGAGTCGGCGACGCGGTCGGCCGCGACGGCGATTTCGATGCCGGCGCCGACCTGTTCTGGAAGCCGAGCGGCAAGTTCCAGCTCAGCGCGACCGTCAACCCGGATTTCGGCCAGGTCGAAAGCGACGAGCTGACCGTCAACTTCAGCGCCACCGAAACCTTCTTCAGCGACAAGCGCCCGTTCTTCACCGAGAACCAGGGCTTCTTCGAGGTGCCGTTCGGTTCCTACAGCAGCAACAGCCGGCTGATTTATACCCGCCGCGTCGGCGGCAAGACCGACGACGGCCTCGGCTCGGGCGACGTCACCGCCGCGATCAAGCTCAACGGCAGCGCCGGCGGCTATAACTACGGACTGTTCGCCGCCAACGAAGGCGACGAGGTCGGCCGCGACTTCTACGCCGTGCGCGCCACCCGCGACTTCGCAGGCTTCGGTCTCGGCGCGATGGTCACCCGAGTGGACCGTCCGTTCCTGGACCGGCAGGCCGACGTTTACGAGTTCGACCAGCGCTGGACGCCGAACCCGCAATGGGCGGTGCGCGGCGCGGTGGTGGCCTCGGATGTGGAGCAGGGCGGCCGGACGCAGCGCGACAGCGGCGCGCAGATCCGCATCGACTACGACATGGGCGGCGGCTGGCGCCAGCAGCTGTACGGCCTGCACCTGGGCAAAAACCTGCAGCTCAACGACTTCGGTTATCTGGAACGCAACAACTTCAACTATCTGCGTTACGACCTGGGCCGACGGGTCACCGACCTGCCGGCCGACTCGGCCTATGCCTCGCACGACTGGCATTACGCCGCTTCGCGCCGTTACAGCGACGACGGGCTGCACATCGCCGACGCTTTCGCGATCACCCGGCGTAGCGAACTGCGCAACGGCGGCAACGAGTTCGCCGAGGCCGCGCTGTGGACCTCGGGCCACGACGACCTGATCACCCGCGGCAACGGCGTGCTGCGGGTGCCCTCGCGCCTGTTCCTCAACTACGAACGCCTGCTGCCGCGCCAGGACGGCAGCCCGTGGTCGCTGACGATCGAGGCCGGCTACAGCGCCGATGGCCTCGGCGGCATCGACGAAGGCGAGACCATGCTGTATCTGGAGCCGAACTACCAGTTCAACGACCGCCTGATCCTGTTCGCCGGCGTCGAGTACAGCCACGCGCCCGACTGGCTGCTGTGGCGCGGCGACAACCGCCTGGGCGCCTTCAGGGCCGACAGCCTGGTGCTCGATGCGGGCCTGCAGTGGTTCATCGACGACAAGCAGGAACTGCGCGTGCGCCTGGAAACCATCGGCCTGGACGCGCGCCTGAAGCAGGCCTACCGCGTCGACGCCGGCGGCCGCCCGCTCGCCGTGGACGAAGCGATCCCGGATTTCCGCGTGCGCAACCTGGGCTTCCAGATCCGTTACCGCTACGAACTGGCGCCGCTGTCCTATCTCTACGTGGCCTATGTGCGCGGCGGCGAGATGTACGAGGAAGGCCGGCTGGACCGTGGCGTCGGCCGCGAATTCCGCGACGCCTTCGACCTGCGCGACAGCGAGCAGTTGCTGGTCAAGCTGTCGTACCGTTTCGAGATCTGAACGGGAAGAAGGTTACTAGCACTTGGCGTCCGGATCGGTTGAAGGGCGCTCGTCGAAGGCTTCGAGCTCATGTTTCTGCCTGATCCACGAGCGGACCTTGCCGACGGTCCGGCCGCGATGTTCGGTCCAAAGAAGTTCGGCGCCGTCGGCCAGTTCTTCATAGACCGGCAGCAGACTCAGGAGCCCCTCGAATACCCAGCGTCCGGTCTTCCCGGTATTGGGATCGCTGAACTCGGTGGTCCCGGCGAGACCCAGAGCGACGACTTTGTCGTAGGCCGTTTCCCGATCGGATGCCTGGATCAGGACCGTGTTTTCCCATGCCAGGCAACGTTTGTTGTCTGCAGGATAGAGCTCCTCGTCCCATGCCGCCCGCTCGATGTAGGTCGCGATCCACCAGCCGTGCGGAGAAATATTGCGGTAAGGGATCTTCTGTTCCATGGCGTTCGTCTGGCTGCGTTGTTGTCCGAGATCAAAGTAAACCCGGCAGGTTCATTGCGCCAGTTAGGCCGCCACTCCAGGCCGACATGCAGCGAGCCGGCCGTCGCCGGGCAGGAACTCGCATACGTGACCGTGTTGCTGTTGCTGTTGCTGTTGCTGTGCGTAGCCTCGTACTAGCGAAGGCTAAAGAAGACCCAAGGGCGGTCCGCAGGATGCGGGCCGTTTTTCATCGGGACAGGGATGTCCCGTATGAAAAATCCCCGCGTCGGCACCGCTCGTGCGGGCTTGTGATTCAAAGAGAAGCATTTTTCTTTGGTTACCTTTCTTTTGTTGCTTTAGACAAAAGAAAGTAACCCGCCGCTTTAGTGGCGGAAGCTTTTGATCTTGATTTGAATTTTTTGGATCGAGACGCCGCGAGACCGCCACAGCGATGTCGCGGCTTGCGCCGCTCCTACCCTGGCGAAGGCACGCCCCTTCGTTGAAAGGCGACGGCTTTGTCGTCGCTGCGCGTCCCTTGTCGCGACTCACGTCGCTCCTACAGGCGGCAGGTTCGCAGCTGCACGCCGATGCAGTAGCCCCAGGGTAGGAGCGGCGCAAGCCGCGACCGCGCAACTGGCGGACGCGCGCCGCCTGCTGCACAGCGATAGCCATCCCTCAATGCACCGAACCGCTCCCCATCACCGGCACCGGCTTTACCCGCAGCGCCCAGATCACCCCCGCAATCAACAAGGCGATGCCGATCAGAGTCGAGGGTTCCGGCAGGCGGCCTCGCAAGAGGTAGGCGTAGCCGAGGGCGGCCACGGTTTCGAAGACGATCAACTGGCCGGCCAAGGCGGTCGGCAGGCGCTGGCTGGCTTCGTTCCAGCACAGGGTGCCGACCCAGGAGGCGAACAGGCCGATCGCCACCATCAGGCCGATGAAGAAGCCCGGGCGCGGGCCGAACGGCATCGGGAACTCGCGGCCGGCCGCGCTCATGAACGCCCACAACGCGATGTAGCCGAGCAAGGCCAGCGGCAGAGTCGCCACGCCCTGCGCGGTGGCCCAGGTGCGCGGGCGGCGGCCGGGGTGGTCGCGCAGCCAGTCGGCGTTGCGCAAGGGATACCAGGTCCAGCACGCGACCGCGCCGACCGCGAGCACCGCGCCGATGGCGTAGCGGCGCAGGTCGGCGTCGGGGTCGGCGCGCAGGGCCTGCAGTTCGACTTGGTTGACACAGGCTATGCCGGTGGCGATCAGAGCCAGCGAAGGCAGCAGGCGCAGCCACGGCAGGCGGCCGTCGCGGCGTGCGTTGCGCAGGTTCGCGCAGACCGCGATCACTACCGGCAGGGTGCCGATGATCATGGTCGGCAACGGCCCGCCGGCGCGCTGGATGGCGCTGGCCAGACACAGGTAATACAGCAGGTTGCCGATCGCCGACAGTTTCAGCGCTTCGATCCAGTCGGCGCGGCTCAGCTGGCGCAAGGCGCCGCGGTCGAACCAGGCCAGCGGCAGGGCGATCAGGCCGAAAGCGAGGTAGCGCCCGACCGACTGCAAGGCCGCCGGGTACTCCGGCAGCAGCAGCGGGCCGACGAAGACCAGACCCCAGATCAGGCCGGCCGCGAGCGCGTAGAGAGTGCCTAGCCACATGCGCCCAGCTTGGGCGAGGCCGGCGACGCGGTCTTGTACCAGATTGCTATGCCGCGCTCGCGCTCAGCGACGGACTTGCTTCTGGTAGCGGGCCGGGGTGATGCCGTAGCGGCGCGAGAACGCGCGGGTGAGGTGGGCCTGGTCGGTCAGGCCGGTGTCGGCGGCGATGGACGCAAGCGGGGCGCCATCGGCGAGCAGGCGCTTGGCCTGGTACAGGCGCAGCGCCATCAGCATCTGCTGCGGGGTGACGTGATACTGGGCGCGGAAGCGGCGCAGGAAATGGAAAGGGCTCAGGCCAGCGACCGCGGCCAATTCCTCCAGGGTGACGCGTTCGGCCAGATGCGCGCGCAAGTAGTCGACGACCGGGCCGAAGCGCGAGGCCGCTTCGCCGCGCAGGCGACGCGGTATGCGAGCGTGATCGCGGAACTCCATCAGCAGGGCGAACAGCTGGCTGTCGAAGGCCAGCGGTTCGCCCGCGCTCCACAAGGCGTCGAGCCGCACGGTAATGCGGCGGGCGCGTACGGGGTCGTGGCGCACGGCGTCGTCGAACCACCAGCCGGCTTCGCCGGTCACCGCCTCGACTACCTCGGGTTCGACATAGATCATGCGATAGCGCCAGCCGCCTTCGGTTTCGGCGCGACCGGTGTGCAGCACGTCGGGATTCATCAGCACCAGAGAGTCCGGCGGTGCGAGGTGCTCGCTGCCGCGGTAACGGAAGCGCTCGACGCCCGATTCGATCGCGCCCAGGCCGAAGGCCTCGTGGGTATGCGGTTCGAAGGCATGGCGGACGATGTGCGCGCGGTACAGCTCGACGCCGGCGCGATGCGGCGGCTGCCGGAATTCGGCGGCATCGCGGGCGTGGACGAACTGGGCGGGGACGCCTTGCATGGGGCGAGTATCGCATGGCCCCGGCGTACGGTCGGCGGCGCTGTTTCAGCCCCCGGATGCCGTCTCGCGCAAGGTCTGCAGGGCGGCCCAGGCGCGCGGCGTCAGCACCTCGAACAAGCCCTCGCGTGCGGTGCGGCGGCCGAGCACCAGCAGCGCGTGATCGCGGCTGAGCAGCCAACGCGCGTCGGCGGCCAGGGCCAGTTCGAGGAATTTCTGGTCGTCGGGATCGGCGCAGCGGGGCAGGGCGCGCATCGGCAGGGCACTGTCGTACTCGTGCAGGCGCAGCAGTTCGTCGTAGTCGCGCAGGCACTCGGCGCGCACCTCATCGGTGAGCGCGAGCTTGGGATAGGTCAGCACCCGCTGCCACTCTTCGCGACAGGCGGTGTCGGTGACGGCCTGGATGCGGCGCTCGCGCAAGGCGGCGAGCAGCGAAGCGGTCAGCGGGTCCTTGAAGGCGAACAGGTCCAGGCAGACGTTGCTGTCGAGGACGATGCGCGGAACGGTGCCGCTCATGCGCGGGCCTTCGCGGCGCGATTCAAAGATCGTCCTCGCCCGGGAACGACACCCGCAGCTCGCCGACCGAAAGCAATTCGCCCTGTTGCGGATAGCGTTCGTCGTCGCTGGAGAATTCGCGGTCGCCCGACGGGTAGGCATCCTCGGCGGTGGACGCCTGTTCGTTGCGATCCAGGCGCGCATGCCGGATCACCGGGTCGCCGTCCTGCGCGGCAAGCCGGCCGCCGTTCCAGTCGGTGACGGCGCCGCCGTAGTCCCAGTCCAGGCCGCTGAAACGGATCGGCTTGCCGTTGAGGCGGACCAACTCGGCCAGGCGCATGCCCATGCGCACGCCGTTGTCGAGGCGCCAGCGCGAGCCGGGCTCGCGCACGACCACGCTGGCCAGGCCGCGCAGTTGTTGCGAATCCTGGAAGTACAGATAAGCGCGCAACGCCGGATCCTTGGGATACAGGATCACCCCGCGGAATTCTTCGCCTTCCGCGCCCGGCAGGTGGTCGGAGATCTCGACCTGATCCGCGCCGAACAGCGCGCGCAATTGCGCCGGCTCGGAGTCCGGCGCCAGCGCGCCCGGCAGGACGTAGTCGAGTTTGGCCGGCGGAGCGGTGCCGTGGCTTTCGGCCACGGTCGCTGTCGTTTGCGCGGGCGCGACCGGTTCGGCGGGGGCAGGCGGGGCGGACGGCGTGCGCTCGCAGGCGCCGAGCAAGGCGGCGACGACCGCGACGAGGACTTTGCTAGCTGTCGCGCGCGGGCTCATTGCTTGACCTCGCGGATGTCGGCGCTGCCGATCCGCCATGCGCGCTGTTCCTCGCTGGCGCCGTCGACGACGCTGCGGCGCAGGGTATAGGCGCCGACGTACTTGCGCTGGCTGCCGTCGCGCTGGGTCGCGGTGATCGCGACCGGCACTTCAATATAACGTTGGCCGGCGCCGGCATCGACCCGGCCCGGCGCCATCACTTCCACCGACACCCCGGCGGTCTCGGCGAAACCGTTGGCGAATTGCTGGGCGTTCTGGCCGCTGGCGTTGCCGCCGTCGGACCACAGCGCGTGAGCGTGCGCATAGTTGCCGCCGTTGATCGCAGCGTAGTAGTCGCGTACCAGCGCGATGGCGTCCTCCGCAGTCGGTTCGCCGGCGAGCGGCGGTACGCCCAGGTCGCTGCCGGCCTCGGGCGGCGGCAAGGTGCCGTCGATGCCGGTCGCCGGCGTGCCGGCGTCGCTGCCGGGGATCGGATTGCCGTTCTCGTCGAACAGCGGGGCGACGGGGCTGCCCTCGACCGGAGCGCCGACTTGGCCGGGTCCCGGTATCGCGGGCATCCCGGTGACGCCGCCGCGACCGGCGCCGGCCGGTGCCGGCAGGCTCTGGCCGGCGTCGCCGTCCGCGGCACCGTCCGCGGCACCGTCCGCGGGCTGGTCCTTGCCGCCGCACGCGGCGAGCAGGAGGGACAGTGCGAGGGCAAGGGCCGGGACGGCGGGGAAACGGTTCGGGCGCATGACGGGAATCCGTGGAGACATGGACCGCGCGCCGCTCTTGCAGGGCGCGTCGATGGCCCAGTGTATAAGCCTCTTCTCGACCGCGGCGAGATGCCGGAAGTCGGGCACAGCGAGGGCTCAGCTCGCTGGACGGGCGCTGACCGGGGTGGCGGGTATCTCCGGCGAAGCCGCCGGTTTACTGCAGCTTGACCGAGAGCGAAGTGGCGGTGAGTTCCCAACTGCGGTCGACCGGGCTGCGCCGCATCCGGTACCAGCCGGTGTAGCGCCGCGGCTCGCCGTCGGCGACGTCGACGCGCAGGTCCACCGGGATTTCCAGCGATTCCGGCACCGCTTCCTGGTCGAGCTGTTTCGGCGTGTCGTTCTCGATCCGTATCGAGGTGAATTGCTTGATCGAACGCAGGTCGGCTTCCTCGTTGCCGCGCGGCATGCGTTGGTAGGCCCAATGCTGGTCGGCTTGTTCGCGTTTGCCGCTGCTGAGTTGCTGCAGGTACAGATGCAGCTTGTTGACCGCTTCGTTCATCGCATCCAGGCGCTGCTGGCTCAGCGCGTCGGCGCGTTTGGCGGCGTCGGCACGGGCGCGCGCGGCGGCATCGTCGGCGACCGGTGCGGTCGTCGCATCGGCCGCCGGCGCATCGGGGGCGGTCTGGCGTTGGCAGGAACAGCCGACGAAGGTCAGCGCCAACAGGGCGGGAATCAGCAAACGCATCGGCGACGGTCCGGTCGATAAGGTGGCGCCGCCAGGTCGGGGCGGCGCTGCGATCCTAACGGCTGGCGTCGCCGATGAGCGCGCCGCGCCGACCGGCGGCAGCCACGGCGGTGCGGACGCGTCGCCGCCGCGTCCGCTTGTGACCGGGTTCCGCTCCGCGCAGCGTTCGGGCGGCCTCAGGCCCGGGCGTCGCGCAACTGCTGTTCGAGCCGGCTCTTGAGCGCATCGTCGATCTTGAGCTGGCGCGCCAGTTCGTCGAGGTAGGCGCGTTCCATGTAGCTTTGCTCATCGGCGGCGAGCAGGCTGGCCAGGTACATCTCCGCGGCGATCTCCGGGGTGGTCGCGGCGCGCGCCACTTCGGCCGGGTCGAGTGGCTTTTCCAGTTCGTCGTGCAGCCAGCGGCGCAGCTCCGGGTCGCCGTCGATGCGGGTGAACTCGCCCTCGATGGCTTCGCGTTCGCGCGCATCGATGTGGCCGTCGGCCTTCGACGCGGCGACCAGCGCCTGCAGGATCGCCTGGCTGTGTTGCTCGGCCTGCGGCGGCGGCAGGCGGTCGACGGTCTGCGGCTCGGCGGCGCCGGCATCCTGCTGCCGCTTGTATTCGCCGTAGGCCTTGTAGGCCAGCACGCCGACCGCGGCGACGCCGCCGTACAGGGCGATCTTGCCGGCGCTCTTGCGCAGCTTGCGATGGCCCAGCAGCAGACCGAGCGCGCCGCCGGCGAGCGCGCCCTTGCCGAAATCGGCGTTGAGCAGGCCGCGTTTGTCTTCGGGCTGTTCAGACCGTGCGTATTTGTTCTGTGCGTACTTGTCCTGATAGGGCACCGGCGGTTTGCCGCCGCCGAGCAGGCCTTCGAGTCCGCCGGCCCCGCCCAGGCTGCTCTGTGCGGTCTTCAGCAATTGGTCGAGAAAACCCTGTGTCTTCATGCGCGGCGCTCCGTGGAATGAGGTCGTGGATCTCCGACCTGTGGGCGCCGGGCCGAGGCTTCAAGCCGAAGCGCGGCCATCGCCGACTCGAGAGCCGGCGCCGTACATCCGCGGTTGGGCGTGGCGGGCGGTCCGATGGTTCGCAGACGAGCTTCAGTTGCGCTGCTGCACCGCCAGGCGCAGACCCAGGGCGATGAACACGCTGCCGGTCAGGCGCTCCTTCCAGCGCCCGCCGCCGGAGAAACGGCGTCCGATGCGGCGGCCGAAATGGCCGAAGGCGAGGCTCAGCATCACGCTGTGGGTCAGGCCGATCAACGACAGCAAGGCGCCGAGCACGAGGAACTGCAGCCAGACCATGCCGCGTTCGGGATGGACGAATTGCGGCAGGAAGGCGAGGAAGAACAAGGCGACCTTCGGGTTGAGGACCCCGGTCATCACCGAGCGCAGGTAGATGTTGTGCCCCGAGTTCGCCGCTTGCGGCGCATCGTCGGCCGAGGCCGGCGCGGGCGGCGGACTGCGCCAGGCCTTGATGCCGAGCCAGATCAGATAAGCGGCGCCGGCGTACTTGATGGCCTCGAACGCCAGCGCCGAGGTCGCGAGCAGCGCCGACAGGCCGAGGCTGGCGGCGAGCGCGTGGATCAGGGTCGCGGTCTCGAGCCCGAAGGCCGCCTGCACCCCGCGCATGGGCCCGCCGGCGGCGCTCTGGGCGATGATCCAGGCGGTTCCGGGCCCGGGAATCAGGACCAGGACCGCGGCGGCGGCGAGGTAGGCGGCGAGGGTGGCGAGATCGAACATGGCGGCGTCGTGCGGTCGCGGCGGGTGGAGCCAGTCTGCTCCGCGGCGGCGCGGGCGCCAAGCCCGCCGCTCGCTGCCGGGCGGGAAGCTGTGTTGCAGGGGCGCCGACGCTCCGGGATGGTAGCGGCGCGAGTCGAGAACCACCGAAGAGGCCGCATCCCACGTGCCTGCCGAAGCGGCAGTCCTCCCGGGTCGCGCTCGGACATCCCGTCTTCGGTCCCCGCGCTCGCGTACGTCGCTGCGGTAGTCGCGACTCGCGTCGCTCCTGCCCTCAGAGCGGTTGCGGAGCGGCCGGCGGCTCGCGCAGCTTCTCGATCGCGGCGACGAAGGCGTCGGTGCCGGGCCACTGGCCGATCCGGCCGAGTTTCTTGGCGCCGCGGAACACGAAGAACGCCGGAATGCCGTGCAGGCCGAAATGCGTGCCCATGGCCGGGTCTTCGTAGACGTTGGCGTGCAGCCATTCGACATCGGGCCAGACGAAGCGCTCCGGCGTGAGCAGGATCTGGCCCTTGGCGACGTCGCAGTTCGGGCAGTCCTTGCCCCACAGGAACAGGATGCGCAGGCGGCCGTCGTCGGGCAGGGCTTCGGCCAAGCCCTTCTCGCGGATCGGCCGCATCGGGAACTGCCAGAAGAAGCGCGGGTGGGAACCGTCGTTCATGCCCGCATCCTACTCCTGCCGGAGCATCTGCAACGCGCGCGTCATCGACGCGCCGGAGAGTGCGGTGCGCGATCGAAGGCCGCGGTGCATCGCCGCCGCAAGCATGGCCCTGCAGCGCGGCCACCTCCCGGCCGATGCTGCGCAGGTTTACTGCGCCACCAGGGCGATACCGTTCTTGCGGAACGACTGGAGCACCGCGTCGTAGATGTCGGAGGCGACGTTGTGCTGGCCGTTCTCGGGGTCGTTGATCCAGAAGTGGCCGTCCAGTTGGATGCCCTTGTCGTTGACGCCGGTGACGTACATGTGCGGCGGCGGTTGCTGCAGCACGCGGTCCTGGGCGTTCATCGCTTCCAGGAACAGCGCGCGTGCGGCCTGAGTGTCGGTGTCGCCCTTGACCAGTACGCCGCAGACCAGGCGCAGATTGCGGTCGGACCAGGACTGGTTGACGATGACGTTGCTGGTCAGGCTGTCGTTGGGCACGATCGCCTCGACGCCGTCGCGGGTGCGGATCATGGTGTAGCGCACGGTCATGCGGGTGACCCGGCTGACGATGTTGTTGGTGGCGATATTGTCGCCGACCCGCACCGACTGCTCGAACAACACGATCAGGCCGCTGATGTAGCTCGCCGCGAGCCGCTGCAGGCCGAGCCCCAGGCCGATGCCGAGCGCGCCGCTGAACGCCGCCAGCGCGGTCAAGTTGATGCCGCTGATCGAGAAGATCAGCGCCAGCGCGGCGATCCACATCAACACGCTGAAAATGCGCGACAGGGCGAGGACGAAGTTCGGCTGCAGAGTGCGGTTGCGCCGCAGCAGATTGCCGATGGCCTTGTCGCCCCACAGCGCGACGATCACGATCACCACGCCGGCGGTGAGGCCGTCGAGGATGTGGCGGGTGGTCAGGCTGAAGCCGAGGACGCTCCACTGCGCGGCGAAGAACTCGCCGATCAGCGGGTTGCGGGTGCCGAAGATCTGCAGCACCAGATAGATCCACAACAGCACCGTGACCACGCGCAGCATGAAGCGCAGGGTCGCGGTCGGCCGGAACAGCAGTTCGACGGTCGCGCCGAACACCCGCAGGACGCAGAACAGCGCGATCAGGGTCGCGCCGAGTTCGATCAGCGGGTTGTCGAACAGATCGATCAGGCCGAACAGCGACAGCAACGCCAGGGTCAGCAGCGGCGTGGCGAGGTAGTCGAGCAGGGTCAGCCAGACGAAGCGGTGCTTGAGCCGCGGCCGGACCCGGCGCGTGATCAGCGCCGAGGCCAGCACGCTGCCGAGCACCAGCGTTACGGTGATCAACAGATCGGTGGGGTTGGAAACGACCGTCAACGCATCGGAGACGATCTTCATCATCTCCGGGTCGGTTTCCAGCGACGGCGGCGCGTGGGCGGTCGGGGCGGCGGTCATGGGCGGCGGATGCGTTTCAGTCCTTGGGTTCCCTGAGTTTCGGGTCGCGCCGGCACTGGGCGAGCGGTTTGCTCTGCGCCGAGGCGATCCGCAGCACGGTCATGGTTTTGCGATCCGCCTTGACCTTCATGCAGGCGCAGCCGTAACCATAGCTGGCGCCGTTGGTGTGGACGAAATCCTTCTCGGCGAACTCGGGCCAATCGCCGTCGGCCTGGTGGCCGCCTTGCAGCGCGATCGTCCAGCTGCCGTCGCGATCCTCGAGCCAGGCGTTGGCCGGGGTCGGGTTGATGAACCAGCCGCAGCGGTTCTGCAGGGCGGTGCGCGATGCCGGTGTGGCGCCGGCGGCCACGGCGAGCATGGGCAGCAGGGCGAACACGGCGACCAGGCAGGCCGGCCCCGCGGCGTGGCCCGGGGTACTGCGACGATCGAACGGCGAAGTCGTGAGCATGGTGGCGCTCCTTTTTACGATGGTAACGAGGCGGCGCGGCGCTTGTGAGCGCCGCTGTGAGCGCCGCCGCGGCGGAGCGGCGGGACCGCACCGCCGCGATTGTCCGGCCTCAGGGCGTGACGTCGGCGGGAAAGGCGCGACCGAACTCCAGCAGGCGCGCCTGCGGGTGGCGGCCAAGCCACTCGTCGAGCACCCCGCGCAGCCAGGCTTCGTCGGTCGCGGCGATGCCGAGCTGGAAGCGCGTGTGCGCGGCGGGTGCTTGCGGGTGTTCGTGATCTTGCTCGCCTTCGGAGCAGGTCCGGCAGAGGTAGCGCACCGTGTGGGTCCAGTCCTCGACCTGGCCCCCACCCTGGGCATCGCCCTCGCGCACGCGCTCGACCAGGGCCGCCAGGGTGTCCGGCGGCTCGGTCTCGATCAGTGCTTCGAAGGTGGCATACGCCGAGGCCTGCCGCAGCCAGAGGGCGTTGAACACCGGGTATTCGTGGCCTTCGACCTTGCGCGTACCTTGCACCGAGCCGTCGTGCAGGACGATGTCGCGGTAGCGATGACCGCTGCCCGGCAGCGGCACGTTGAGGATGCGCGCCCGCGCCGGGTCGATGCGCTCGGCCCAGACCACCTCGCCGCTGTTGCCAGGGTCGAGCCGGACACCGACCGCGCCGAGTTGCGCGTCGATCGGGCCGTCGCCGTCCGGCAGGGCCAAGCCGTAGCGGCGCCAGGCCTCGCGGGCGCTGTTCCGGTCGCGCAACGCGGTCGCGGCGATGCCGGGGTTCCAGCAGGCGCCGCGGTGGTCGCCCCGGCGTTCCAGCGCGGCGCGGTTGGCCTGCAGCGACTCGGCCCACTCGCCGCGGTACTTGTGCGCCAGGCCGAAGTCGAACCGGGGCGCGGCCCAGGTCGGATCGGCCTGGGCCGCGCCCCGGCACCAATGCAGCTCGCGCTCGCCGCCGCGATGGAAGAGCCGTTGCGCGTACCGGTTGAGGATCTCGGAGCGTTCGCGGGCGCTGCGGTGGTCGCTCTCGTGCTGGGGCATTCGCGGTTCGGTGCTGTGCACCGCGAACGTTAGCAGCGCGGGCCCCGCTCAGTCCTCCTCGTGCTTGGGTTTGTAGGCCTCCATGAGTTTCTGCTGGACGTTGCCGGGGACCGGCTCGTAGTGGCTGAAGTCGAGCGAGTAGCGGCCGCGTCCGGCGGTCACCGACTTGAGCTCGGCGGCATAGCCTTCCAGCTCCGACAACGGCACCTGCGCGCGCACGACGATCTCGCCGCCGCGAACGCTGTCGGTGCCGTTGATGCGCGCGCGCTTGCTCGCCAGCCCGCCGCTGATGTCGCCCATGTGCTGCTCGGGCGCGTTGACCTCCAGGTCGACGATCGGCTCCAGCACCTGCGGGCGGGCCTTGGCGATCGCATCGAGGAAGGCCTTCTTGCCGGCGGCGACGAAGGCGACTTCCTTGCTGTCGACGGTGTGGTATTTGCCGTCGTAGACGGTCACCCGCACGTCCTGGATCGGATAGCCGGCCAGCGCGCCGTCGTGCAGCACCTGGCGCACGCCTTTTTCGACCGCCGGCAGAAACTGGCCGGGGATGGTGCCGCCCTTGACCTCGTCGACGAACTCGAAGCCGCCGCCGCGCGGCAGCGGCTCCACCCGCAGGAACACCTCGCCGAACTGGCCGGCGCCGCCGGTTTGTTTCTTGTGGCGGTGGTGGCCCTCGGCCTTGCCGCTGACGGTCTCGCGATAGGCGATGCGCGGCGGCCGCGCCGTGACCTCGACTCCGTACTTGTCCTTGAGCCGGTCGATGTTGATGCGCAGGTGCAGATCGGACAGGCCGCGGATCACGGTCTCGTTGGTCTCGGCCTCGTGCTCGACCTGGAAACAGGGGTCCTCCTCGGACAGCTTGTGCAGGGCAGTGGCGAGCTTCTGCTCCTGGCCCTTGCTCGCCGCCTCGACCGCGAGGCCGAACATCGGCCGCGGGAAATTCAGCGGCGCGAGGTGGATCTGGTCCTCGTCGTGGCTGTCGTGCAGGACTGCATCGAAATGCAGGTCCTCGACCTTGGCCACGCCGGCGATGTCGCCGGGGATCGCCTGGTCGACTTCGACGTGTTCCTTGCCCTTGAGCTTGAACAGGTGGCCGACCTTGAACGGCTTCTTGCCGTCGTCGACGAACAGTTGGGTGTCCTTGCGCACCGTGCCCTGGTAGACGCGGAACACGCCGAGCTTGCCGACGAAGGGGTCGTTGACGATCTTGAACACGTCGGCGATCACGTGCGCGTTCGGGTCGGGCGTGGCGACGATGGGCTGGGCGTCTTCGCCGACGCCTTTGACGAACGGCGGCGGATTGGCTTCGCCGGGATGCGGGAACAGGCGTTCGGCGACGTCGAGCAGTTCCTTTATGCCGACGCCGGTGCGCGCCGAGCAGAACAACACCGGCACCAGGTGGCCTTCGCGCAGGCATTGCTCGAACGCGTCGTGCAGTTCCTCGCCGGACAGGCCGCCTTCGCCGAGGTCGAGGTAGTGCTCCATCACCGTTTCGTTGACCTCGACCACCTGGTCGATGATCTTCTGATGCCAGTCGGCGACCGGGCCGAGATCGCTGTCGCCGGCGCCGTTGCCGCCGGGGGTGGCAAAACAATCGACGACCGCCTTGCCGCCGTCGGCGGGCAGGTTGAGCGGCAGGCATTCGGGGCCGAAGCTTTCGCGGATCGCGTCCAGCACTGCGCCCGGGTCGGCGCCGTCGTGGTCGATCTTGTTGACCACCAGCACCCGGCACAGCCGGCGCGCCTTAGCGTGTTCCATCATCCGGCGGGTGCCGTATTCGACCCCGCTGTCGGCATCGACCACCACCGCGACGGTCTCGACCGCGGCCAGCGCCGACAGGGTCGGGCCACGGAAGTCGGGATAGCCCGGGGTGTCGATCAGGTTGACGTGGATGCCCGCGTGATCGGTGCTGGCGATGGCGGCGTCGAGCGAGTGGCCGCGTTGTTTCTCGATCGGATCGAAATCCGACACCGTGGTGCCGCGTTCGATGCTGCCTGCCGTCTGGACTGCGCCGCCGGCCTGCAGCAGGGCTTCGAAGAGCGTGGTTTTGCCGGCGCCGGGGTGGCCTGCCAAGGCCACGTTGCGAATGGATTGAGTGCTGTAGGACATGAGCGGACTTCTCCCTGAGGCTAGGGTGGGAAGGCCGTCATGGCTGTCCGCGCTGCGCGCCCGAGCGCGGCGCTCGGCGGGCGGTCATGGCGGGTTGCTGCCGGCGGGGGCCGGGATCACAGCCTCCCGCAGGCGGGGGGGTGGGTCAAGCCCGGCGCGGCGAAGCGTGCACGGCTTGGCGTTTGCGCGTGTTGCAGTGCGGCGAGGAGCTAGGAGTGAGGAGCGAGGAGTGAGGAGTGAGGAGTGAGGAGTGAGCGAGATCAGGAGCACTGTGTTCCGCTCACTCCTCACTTCTCCTCCCTCACTTTTCCTTGTGGACCCTTGTCTCGCCGGTAACGTTCTACCGGTTACCCTGGCCGCCCCTCATCGTTGGAGAACGGCACCATGGGTATATCGCGCCACGCCACCGCTCACTGGGAAGGCGATCTGAAAAGCGGACAGGGCCGCCTGAGCACGCCGCAGAGCGGTTTGCTCGCCGACACCCGCTACGGTTTCAACAGCCGCTTCGGCGACGAGAAGGGCACCAACCCCGAAGAGTTGATCGCCGCGGCGCATGCCGGCTGCTTCACCATGGCGCTGTCGGCCAAGCTGACCGAGGCCGGGCATCCGCCGGCCAAGCTCGACACCCGCGCCGAAGTCGATCTGTCGATGGAAGGCGGGCCGTCCCTGTCGCAGATCCGCCTCAAGCTCACCGCCGAGGTCCCGGGCATCGACGCGGCCAAGTTCCAGGCCATCGCCGAGGACGCCAAGGCCAATTGCCCGGTGTCGAAGGCGCTGAGCGCGGTGCCGGTCAGCCTGGAAGCGAAACTGGTCTGAACCGGACGGCCGTTCCCGCGTCGGCGGGCAACGGACCGGCCTCGCAGCAAGGCGCCGGAAGACGGGTTCGTCGTTCGACTCGGTCGCCGTCCCGGTACTCCTCCAGCCTCTCGCTCTTCCCGCGGGCCTCGCTCTTCCCGCGGGCGAGGGGTCTCCATGTCGATCGATCCCAGCCCGCCGCCGCCCATGACGCCACCCGCCCGCATTCGCCATGCCCTGCTGATCCACGGGGCCGGCGCCGGCGGCTGGGAGTGGAACTGCTGGCAGGAGGTGCTGCGCGCGCGTGGGATGAGCACGTCCGCGCCGGACTTGCGGCCGGCGCCGGAAGGCTTGGCCGCGACCACGCTCGACCACTACCGGCGCCAGGTCCGCGCCGAACTCGACGCTTTGCCGCGGCCGCGCGCGGCGATTGGCGCCAGCCTCGGCGGCCTGCTGGCCTGGCTGTGCGCCGACCTGGCCGACGCGGCGGTGCTGATCAACCCGTTGCCGCCAGCGCCATGGGCGGCGCGGTTGCCGGCGCGCGACTGGCCCGCCGTGGTGCCGTGGCGGCGCGATGCGCGCTTGGCCTCCACCCGCCGCGCCATGGACGACGCCGACGAGGCCGCCGCGCTGTACGCGTTCCGGCGCTGGCGCGACGAGTCCGGCGCGGTGCTGCGCGAGGCCCATGCCGGCGTCGCGGTGCCGGCGCTCGAACTGCCGGTGCTGTGCATCGCCTCGCAGCGCGACGACGACGTCGCGCCGGAAGTGTCGGCGCAGTTCGCAGCGGCGATCGGCGCGACTTTGTTAACGTGGCCGTCGCCGAGCCATGTCGGCCCTTTGCTGGGGCGCGACGCCGCCCGGCTGGCCGCGCAGGCGGCCGACTGGCTGTCGGCGAGGTAAACGATACCGGCCCCGCCGACACGTCCCCGACTGCATTCAGCCCGGGTTGACCGCTGCGGCCCGACGATCCATCCCGCGCCATGTCGGCGCCTGGAGCTCACGATGAACCGCTTGCTAGTCACCGCCCTGGGCCTGGGTCTGGCCGCCACCACCGGCGTCGCGTCGGCCCAGTCGTACGGCCAGCCTTACGGTTCGTCGTATGGTTCGTCCTATGGCGCCTCGCAGCCGGCCGGCGACTACAGCAGCCAGGTCGACTACGCGCGAGTGATCCGGGTCGACCCGGTGTTCGACCACTACAGCTCGCAGCCGGTCAACCAGGGCCAGCGCTGCTACGAGCGCCCGACCTACGTCCAGGGCGACTCGTATTACGGCAACGAATACGAACCGCGTCGCGACGACGGTTATTACGACCAGTACGGCAACCAGCGCCGCGCGGTCGGCACCGAGGGCGGCCGCACCGCCGCGACCGTGGTCGGCGGCATCGTCGGCGCGGTGCTCGGCAGCAAGGTCGGCGGCGGCAGCGCGCGCTATGCGACCTCGGCCCTGGGCTCGATGGTCGGCGGCATGGCCGGGCGCAGCATCTACGAGCAGAGCAAGCGCAGCCAGGAGCCGCGCACCGGCACGGTGCGGGTCTGCGATCCGGTGCCGGCCAACGGCGGCGGCAACTATTACTCGGGCGGCGAGCGCTCGGTCAGCGCCTACGACGTGACCTACGAATACGCCGGCAAGACCTATCGCACCCGCACCAACCACAACCCTGGCGACCGCATCCGCGTGCGCGTCGACGTGCGGCCGGACTGAGCCGCGCCTCTAGCGGCGCATGCAACGCTGCGCCGCCGCGGCCGAACGCCGGGACCGAAAGGTTCCGGCGTTTTCGTTCGTGCGCGCCGACCGCGGACGCGCGGCCCGCGAGCCCGCAACGCAACTCGTCGCGCAACCCGCGACGCGGTAGGGCGACCGCAGTGCATCGGATGTGCGAAAGTCGGCAACAACGCCATGCTCATCCTCGGATGGGCCGCGGCCGGCCGATGCGGCATCGACGACGGCCGCGACGACCGGCGCGCAGACTCCCACCGAATTCAAGGAGATCGCCATGCAGGACAGCGTGTTGCTCAAGATCGGTCTGCCGATCGCGATCGCCATCATCATGTGCGGCATCGGCCTGACCCTGCGCGGCGAAGATTTCCAGCGCATCGGGCGCAATCCGGGCCCGGTCGCGGTCGGCCTGATCGGCCATTACCTGCTGCTGCCGCTGCTCGGTTTCGCGGTCGCCTGGCTGTTTCCGCATTCGCTCGAATTCGCGGTCGGCTTCGTGCTGGTCGCCGCCTGCCCGAGCGGCAGCAGCTCCAACGCGCTGACTTATCTGGCCCGCGGCAACGTCGCCCTGGCGGTCACCCTGACCGTGATCAGCGCGCTGGTGACCTTCCTCAGCGTGCCCTTGCTGGTGAACCTGGCCTTGCAGTGGTTCGGCGGCGAGACCCGCGAGATCCGCCTGCCGGTCGGCCAGACCGTGATGCACCTGGCCGCGCTGGTACTGGTGCCGGTGCTGCTCGGCATGGCCCTGCGCCGTTACGCCAGCGGTTTCGCCCTGCGCGTCGAACCCTGGGTCAGCCGCTTCGCCCTGCTGTTGTTGCTGCTGCTGATCGTGGCGATCAGCGTGACCCAGAGCGAGTTGTTGCTGCGCACCTTGCCGGAGCTCGGTCCGGCCGCGCTGGCGATGTGCTCGGCGGCGATCGGCGGCGGTTTCCTGCTGGCGCGGCTGACCGGCCTGGCGCTGCGCGATGCGATCACCGTCGGCATGGAAGTCGGCGTGCAGAACAGCACCCTGGCGATCGTGATCGCGCTGACCCTGCTGCAGTCGCCGCAGATCGCCGTGCCCGCGGCGATCTACGGCCTGTTGATGTACCTGCCGGCCTTCATCGCGGTCGCGCTGGGCCGGCGTGCGGTGGCGCGCCGCGAGCGGGCCGAGGCCGTCGGCGCGGCCTGAGCCAGGTCGGCGGGCCGCCGGGTACGGCCAAGCCCGCCACCCGCCACCCGCATCGCGCTCAGCGCCAGTCGATCTGGCCGCGCACCACGTTGCTGACCCGGCCGCCCGACCAGACTTCGCCGTCGCCGTCGACCCGCAGTTGCAGGCGCGCATCGAAGCCGACTTCGCGGCCCTGGCTGACGGTGTAGCGGCCGTCGCGGCCGGGCAGGGCGCCGTTGTGGTTGAGCCAGGCGGCGAGGGTGGCGTTGGCCGCGCCCGAGGCGGCGTCCTCGAACTGCGCCGGCGCGCCGACGAAGGCGCGCACGACCAGGTCGTAGTCCTGGCCGGCGTCGGCGCGTGCGAACGCGCACAGGCCCATGCTCTCGGTGGCTTCGGCCAGACGGCCGATCGCGGCCCAGTCCGGGGTCGCGGCGCGCAGGGCCGTTTCGTCGCGCAGTTCGGCCAGCCACCAGCGTCGTCCGCCGTCCATCAAGGCCGGCGGCAGGGCGCCCAGCGGCAGCCCGCGCAGGGTTTCGGCCAGGCGCGGGTCGCCGGCGGTAGCGGTTTCCAGCACCCGCGCGCGCGGCGTGCGCACGGCGATGGTGCGGGCGTCGCCGTCGCCGTCGACCGACAGCGGCAACAGGCCGACCACGCCCTCCTGGAGCAGGTGGCCGTCGACCGGCGCGGCCAGGCCGGCCTCGAGCACCACGCAGGCGGTGCCGACGCTCGGGTGGCCGGCGAACGGCACCTCGCGGCGCGGGCTGAACATGCGGATGCGGTAGCTGGCGCCGGGCTGGGTCGGCGGGAACACGAAGGTGGTCTCGGGCAGGCGGGTCCAGCGGGCGATGGCCTGCATGGCGTCGTCGTCCAGGCCTTGCGCGTCGAGGACCACGGCCAGCGGATTGCCGGCGCCGGGGCGGTCGGCGAACACGTCCAGTTGCAGATAGCGGCGTTGCGTCATTTCGGTTGGGGTTCCGAAGAGTCCGTGCAGGTGGCGGTACACAGGCGGTGAGGGCGGCAGGGCCCGGAATACAGCGTCGGGAACACGCTCGTGAGCCGGCAGGTTTCGACTAGAATCGTCGCTTCGTGCCCGGGCTCCCGGGCGAGCGCGTGATTCTAGGCGCGACGAGCCTGCAAGTGTGGAATCCCGCGGCGGCCGGACAGGCCGGTTGCGGGCCGATTTAGTTGCAACTGAATCTAGCCGCTCCGGCAGCGTGCCGGGGCGTACGACGAATGGAACGACAACCGAGGAATACGTGGTGGCGCAAGCGACAGGCTGGGTGGTGCTCAAGTTCGGTGGTACTTCGGTATCCCGCCGCAACCGTTGGGACACGATCGGGCGCTTGGCCTCGAAACGTATGCACGAGGAAGGCCGCCGCGTCCTCGTGGTGGTCTCGGCGTTGTCGGGCGTGACCAACGAATTGCAGGCGATCGCCTATGCGCCGGCCGGCCAGGACGAAGGCTTCGCGGCGCGTTTCGCGAGTCTGGTCGAGCGCCATAGGGCGTTCTGCGGCGAACTCGAGCTCGATCCAGACGCGGTGCTCGGCGAACGCCTGGCGAAACTGATCGCACTGGAAACCGATCCGCGCGCGGCCAGCCGCGCGCTGGACTGGCAGGCCGAAGTGCTGGGCCAGGGCGAACTGCTGTCCTCGACCATCGGCTCGGCCTACCTGCGTTCGCAGGGGCACGACTTCGGCTGGTGCGATGCGCGCGACTGGCTCGATGCGGTGTCGCTGCCGAACGCCAGCGACTGGGCCCAGCGTTTGTCGGTGAACTGCCGCCACCAGGGCGATACCGGGTTCGGCGAGCGCTTCGATGCGCAGCCGACCGCGATGCTGATCACCCAGGGCTTCATCGCCCGTCACGGCGACGGCGGCACCGCGATCCTCGGCCGCGGCGGTTCCGATACGTCGGCCGCCTATTTCGGCGCCCTGCTGAAAGCGCAGCGGGTGGAAATCTGGACCGACGTGCCGGGCATGTTCAGCGCCAACCCGCGCGAAGTGCCGGACGCGCGCCTGCTCGCGCGGCTGGACTACGCCGAAGCGCAGGAAATCGCCACCACCGGCGCCAAGGTGCTGCACCCGCGCTCGATCGCGCCGTGCCGCGACGCCGGCGTACCGATGGCGATCCTCGACACCGAGCGCTTCGACCTGCCGGGCACGCGCATCGATGCCAGCGCGGTCACCGTGCCCGGGGTCAAGGCGATCAGCCGCCGCAACGGCATCGTGCTGGTGTCGATGGAAAGCATCGGCATGTGGCAGCAAGTCGGCTTCCTCGCCGACGTGTTCGAGCGCTTCAAGCGCCACGGCCTGTCGATCGACCTGATCGGCTCGTCGGAAACCAACGTCACCGTCTCGCTCGACCCGAGCGAGAACCTGGTCAGCAGCAACGTGCTCGAAGCGCTGTCGGCCGACCTGGCCGAGGTCTGCCGGGTCAAGGTGATCGCGCCGTGCGCGGCGATCACCCTGGTCGGGCGCGGCATGCGTTCGCTGCTGCACCGTTTGTCCGACATCTGGGCGGCGTTCGGGCGCGAGCGCGTGCACCTGATCTCGCAGTCGTCGAACGACCTCAACCTGACCTTCGTCATCGACGAGGCCGACGCCGACGGGCTGCTGCCGCATCTGCACCACGAGCTGATCCGCAGCGGCGCGATGCCGGTGCGCGACGACAGCGTGTTCGGGCCGAGCTGGCGCGAAATCGCGCACGGCAAGCCGCAGCGCGCGGCGGCCTGGTGGCAGGGCAAGCGCGAGCGCCTGCTCGCGATGGCCGAAACCGGCACGCCGCGCTATGTCTACGACCTGGCGACGGTGCGCGAGCGCGCCCGCTCGCTGATCGGCACCGAAGCGGTCGACCGCTGCTTCTATGCGATGAAGGCCAATTCGCACCCGGCGATCCTCAAGGCCATCGTCGGCGAAGGCTTCGGCCTGGAGTGCGTGTCGCTGGCCGAGATCGAACGCGTGTTCGCCGCGGTGCCGCACATGGCGCCGGAGCGGGTGCTGTTCACTCCGAGCTTCGCCCCGCGCCACGAGTACGAAGCGGCGCTGCAGCGCGGGGTGATCGTCACCCTCGACAACATCGAAGCGCTGAAGCGCTGGCCCGAGGTGTTCCGGGGCCGCACGCTGTGGCTGCGCCTGGACCTCGGCCACGGCGAAGGCCATCACGAAAAAGTGCGCACCGGCGGGGTCGCGGCCAAGTTCGGCCTGCCGCTGTCGCGCTTCGATGCCTTCGTCGAGGAAGCGCGCAAGCTCGGCGTGCGCATCAGCGGCCTGCATGCCCACCTCGGCAGCGGCATCGACGACCCGCAGCACTGGCGCGGCGTCTACGCCAGCCTGGCCGGGCTGGCCGACAGCGTCGGCACCATCGAGACCATCGACATCGGCGGCGGCCTGCCGATCGCCTACACCCCGGAAGCGCCGCAGTTCGACCTGGCGCAATGGCGCGCCGGCCTGGAAGAGATCAAGGCCGCCTATCCGCGCTACGGTCTGATCATCGAGCCGGGCCGTTACCTGGTCGCCGAATGCGGCGTGTTGCTGCTCGGCGTGACCCAGGTGATCGAGAAGGACGGCGTGCTGCGCATCGGCTGCGATGCCGGTATGAACGCCCTGATGCGCCCGGCCATGTACGAGGCCTACCACGGCATCCACAACCTCAGCCGTTTCGAGGATGGGCAGACCGCGACCTTCGACGTGGTCGGCCCGGTCTGCGAAAGCAGCGACGTGCTCGGACGCGCACGCCTGATGCCGGCCGCGACCGCCGAGGGCGACACGATCCTGGTCGCCGATGCCGGCGCCTACGGCATGGCCATGGCCAACACCTACAACCTGCGCGCGCTGCCGGTGGAGGAAGTGATCGAATGATCCTCGCCGGCACCTCGCGCTCGCGCCTGAGCGCACCCAAACCCCTGTTCGGATATCTCCCGGCGCTGTCGCAGGCCCGGCGTGTTTTCCGGTTTATCGCTGCAACCGCGCCCGCCGGAGCCGACGCATGATCCCGACCCAGAGTTCCTTCAAAGCCGACGTGTTCCGCTTCGTGCGTTGCGGGCTCGACGCCGCCACCGGCGTCGCCGAACTCGTCTACGCTTTCGACGACGGTCCGGAACTGATCGAGACCATCACCGTGCCGGGCGCGCCGTTCGCTCTGGCCGGCGCGCGTGCGCACGCGGTCGAACGCGCCCTGCGCCTGCTGCACCTGATCGCCGGCGTGAGCTATTACAAGGCGGCGGTGCCCGGGACCATCCGCATCGACTCGTATGCGATCGATGCCGAGACTGCGGCGCTGCTGGAGTTGATCTACGTCAACGGCCTGGGCGAGTTCGCCTACCGCAACGGGCTGAACCTGCACGGCAAGATCCGGTTTCCGGTCGAGGCCGCCGCGGCCGACGCCAAGGCGGCCCCGCTCGGCCTGAAACCGCACGCCCTGGTCGCGATCGGCGGCGGCAAGGACTCGCTGGTCAGCATCGAGGCGCTGCGCACGCTCGGGGTCGAACAGACCGTGACCTGGATCGGCGGCTCGCAACTGATCGCCGCCTGCGCCCAGCGCACCGAGTTGCCGACCCTCAACCTCGGCCGCGCGCTGGCGCCGCAGTTGTTCGAGCTCAACCGCCAGGGCGCCTACAACGGGCACATCCCGGTGACGGTGGTGAACTCGGCGATCATGGTCCTGGCCGCGTTGCTGCACGGCGTCGACCAAGTGGTGTTTTCGAACGAACGCTCGGCCAGTTACGGCAGCCTGATCGAAGGCACCGGCGAGGTGAATCACCAGTGGTCGAAGGGCTGGGCCTGCGAGCAGGCCTTCGGCGACTACGTCCAGCACCGCGTCGCCGCCGACCTGCATTACTACTCGCTGCTGCGCCCGCTCAGCGAGCTCGCGGTGGCGCGCCAGTTCGCCCGCACCGACCGCTACGACACCCACTTCAGCAGTTGCAACCGCAACTTCCACATTCTCGGCGAGCGTCCCGCCAGCCGCTGGTGCGGAGTCTGCCCGAAGTGCCATTTCGTGTTCCTGGCGCTGGCGCCGTTCATGCCCAAGCCGCGTCTGGTCGGCATCTTCGGCCGCAACCTGCTCGACGACCCGGCCCAGACCGGCGGCTTCGACGCGCTGCTGGAATACCGCAACCACAAGCCGTTCGAATGCGTCGGCGAAGGCCGCGAGTCGCGCGCGGCGATGGCGGCGCTGGCCGAGCGTCCGGAATGGCGCGAGGACACCCTGGTCGAACGCTTCGCCCGCGAGATCCGCCCGCAACTCGGCGGCGACGACCTGCGCATCGAACCGCTGCTGGTGCCGGACGACGAACAGCGCCTGCCGCCGGCACTGTGGGAGCGGCTGCGTGCGCATTTCGCAGCTTGACGGGCAGCGCGTCGCGCTGTGGGGCTGGGGCCGCGAAGGCCGCGCGGCGTATCAGGCGATCCGTTCGCGCCTGCCCGAGCTGGCCCTGACCCTGTTTTGTCCGGCCGATGAAGCCGCCGACGCGCGCGGCTTGAACGATGCCCGCCTGGCGATCGAGACCGCCGCCACCGCCGAACGCCTGAGTGCGTTCGACTGGGTGGTCAAGTCGCCCGGCATCAGCCCGTACCGCGCCGAAGCATTGGCCGCGGCCGAGCAGGGCACCCGTTTCATCGGCGGTACCGCGCTGTGGTTCGGCGAGCATGCCGATGCGCGCACCATCTGCGTAACCGGCACCAAGGGCAAGAGCACCACCACCTCGCTGCTCGCGCATCTGCTGCGCGCCGATGGCCACCGCACTGCGCTGGCCGGCAACATCGGCCTGCCCTTGCTCGAAGTGCTGGACCCGGCGCAGCCGCCGGAGTTCTGGGCGATCGAACTGTCGAGCTACCAGACCGGCGACGTCGCCGCGGGCGGGGCCCGTCCCGAGGTCGCGATCGCCCTCAATATCTACCCCGAACACCTGGACTGGCACGGCTCCCAGGCGCGCTACGTCGAAGACAAACTGCGCCTGCTGACCGCGAGCAAGCCGAAGATCGCGGTGTTGAACGCCAACGACGCGGTGCTCGCCGGCCTCGACCTGCCCGACAGCGAGGTCCGCTGGTTCGGCCGCGAAGACGGCTGGCATCTGCGCGGCGACGTGCTGTGGCGCGGCGCGCGCGAAGTCATGGACACCTCGGCTCTGCCGCTGCCCGGCCGCCACAACCGCGGCAACCTGTGCGCAGTGCTGACCGCAATCGAAGCGCTCGGCGTCGACGCCGTGCCGCTGGCGCCGCACGCGGCGAGCTTCCGTCCCCTGCCGCACCGGTTGCAGCCGCTCGGCGAGCGCGAGGGCCTGGTCTACGTCAACGACTCGATCAGCACCACGCCGCACGCCAGCCTGGCCGCGCTCGACTGCTTCGCCGGTCGCCGCATCGCGATTCTGCTGGGCGGCCACGATCGCGGCATCGACTGGCAGGTGTTCGCCGACGCGATGCGCCGGCAGGCGCCGGTCGCGATCGTGACCATGGGCGAGAACGGCCCGCGCATCCACGAACTGCTGGCCTCGATCGCGGCGCAGTCCGACTTCCGCCTGTCCGCGGCCAAGGACCTCGCCGAGGCGATGGCCCAGGCCCAGGCGGCGTTGCGCGCCGACGGCGGCGAGGACGGGGTGGTGCTGTTGTCGCCGGGCGCGCCGAGCTACGGCCCCTACCGCGACTACGTCGCCCGCGGCCGCCATTTCGCCGAACTGGCCGGCTTCGACCCGGACTCGATCAGTGCGATTGCCGGGCTGGGCATTGGTTAAGGCATTAAGGCAGGAACCAGTAATCAGAAACTAGGAACTAGTTTGAGTAGTGAGCGGGGCGCGGCCGCCGGAGCCGTCTTGGCCTTTGCCTTTACTCGTTCCTCGTTCCTAACCACTAGTTCCTAGTTTCTGATTACTAGTTCCTGGCCCCTAGCCATCACACACCAGGCAACCCAAACGCGCTAGTCTCCGGCGGACCTCGCCAACCCGGAGCCCTGCCATGCGCCGTCTCGCCCTTGCCTTGTCGCTCGTACTGTGCGCCTCGCCCGCGTTCGCGGCGATGCAGGCCAAGCCCGTGGAATGGAAGATCGGCGACGACAGCTTCAGCGGTGTGCTGGTCTACGACGACGTCAACAGGATCAAGCGCCCGGGCCTGGTGATGGTGCCGAACTGGATGGGCGTCACCGACGACGCGGTCAAGCTGGCCAAGAGCATCGCCGGCGACGACTACGTGGTGCTGGTCGCCGACGTCTACGGCAAGAGCGTGCGCCCGAAGGACAAGACCGAGGCCAAGGCCGCGGTCGGCAAGGCCTATGCCGATGGCGGCACCACCTTGCGCAAGCGCGTCGGCGAAGCGGTCGCGGCGTTGAAGGCGCAGGACAAGACCGCGCCGCTGGACGCCTCCAAGGTCGGCGCCCTGGGCTTCTGCTTCGGCGGCTCCGCCGCCCTGGAACTGGCCCGCACCGGCGCCAACCTGGCCGGCGTGGTCAGCTTCCATGGCGGCCTGAAGTCGCACCTGCCGAGCAACGGCGTCAAGGTCAACACTCCGCTGCTGGTGCTCAACGGCGCCGCCGACAAATCGGTGCCGCAGGAAGACATCGTCGCGTTCGAGAAGGAAATGAACGAAGCCGGCGCCGACTGGCAGTTCGTCAACTACAGCGGCGCGGTGCATTGCTTCTCGCAGATCGAGGATGCCGACAACCCGGTTGGCGACAACTGCCGTTACGACGAACGCGCGGCGCGTCGCTCGTTCCAGGCGATGCGTTCGTTCTTCGCCGAGCGGTTCGGCGCGAACTGACGGCGGCGCCGCTTCGCCTTCGAAGGGTAGGAGCGGCGCAAGCCGCGGCCGCGCCGCCTCGACCTCGCGGCGTTCGACCGTAGCCTTCTGTACGAGCGGCGTGAGCCGCGACCGCGATGCGTCAATCTTGCGCCGATGTCGACGGCGTCCGTCAGGGTAGGAGCGACGCAAGTCGCGACCGCGCCGCCTCGACCTCGCGGTTCGGCCGCAGCCTCCTGGAGGAGGCGTGAGCCGCGACCGCGATGCGTCAATCTCGCGGCGACGCCGATGGCAGCCCATCAGGGTAGGAGCGACGCAGGTCGCGACTGCGCCGTTGGCGGTTGTTGCGTCCCCGGCCGCAGAGCTTTGAAGCATCATCAACATCTAAAGCTTCCGTCCGCTGACGCGGCCGGGTTACTTTCTTTTGTCTAAAGCAACAAAAGAAAGGTAACCAAAGAAAAGTGCTTTTCTTTGAGTCAAAGGCCCGCGCGATCGGTGCCGACGCAGGGATGCTCCAGACAGGCCATCCATGGCCTGCTTGCGCACGGCCCGCATCCCTGCGGGCCGCCCTCCGGGTCTGCTTTTGACCGGCAAGGCAGAGGCGAAGATCAAAATCACGGCAACGGCGCCGCGTACCGTCCACTGTAGGAGCGGCGTAAGCCGCGACCGCGCCACCTCGCACCCGCGCCGGCGGCCGCAGATTCGCGGTCGCGGCTTGCGCCGCTCCTACCCCGGCGAAAGCGCGCCGTCTCGATGGGGGGCGTCGGCCTTATTGATTCTGCGCGCCCGAGGTCGCGGCTCACGCCGCTCCTACAGGGGACGTCGCCGCGCTCCGATGCACTATTACCGGCCTTGGCCTTGGCCTTGGCCTTGGCTTGGCGTCGCCGAGCACTCGCGAAGACAATCGAAGACCCGGAGGGCGGCGCGCAGGGATGCGCACCGTTTTTCATCGGGAAAAGGATGTCCCGTATGAAAAATCACCGCGGAGGCACCGCTCGTGCGGGCTTGTGATTCAAAGGAAAGCACTTTTCTTTGGTTACCTTTCTTTTGTTGCTTTAGACAAAAGAAAGTAACCCGCCGCTTTAGTGGCGGAAGCTTTGGGTTTGATCTTGATCTTGATCTTGATCTCGCTCGATGAGCGATGCGCCGCAGACCGTAACGGCGATGTCGCGGCTTGCGCCGCTCCTACCCTGGCGGGAGTGCGCCGCTTCGATGAGCGCTGTCGGCCTTGTCGATTCCGCGCGTCCCGCGGTCGCGGCTCACGCCGCTCCTACAGACAGAAGCTGACCTTCCACCGAACCACCCCCCGCGACTCAGTGGTCGCGGCTGACCGCATACCGCGCCAAACCCCGCAAGGCGGAGGTGTAGTCGTTCTCCTCCAGCGCATCCAATGCCGCCTCGGCGGCCGCGGCGTAATCGCAGGCGCGCTTGCGGCTGTAGTCGAGGCCGCCGGTGGCGTGGATCGCGGCCAATACTTCCGGCATCGCTTCGGTGTCGCCGTGCTCGACCGCGGCGCGCAGGCGCGCGCGGGTGGTGTCGTCGCTGTGGGCGATGGCGTGGATCAGGGGCAGGGTGGCCTTGCCTTCGGCGAGGTCGTCGCCGAGGTTCTTGCCCAGGGTCTGGGCGTCGGAGGCGTAGTCGAGCACGTCGTCGGCGATCTGGAAGGCGTAACCCAGGGCCATGCCGTAGTCGTGCATGCGCTGCTGCACCGCGGCGTCGGAGCCGGCGAGCACCGCGCCCAGGCGGGTGGCGGCGGCGAACAACACCGCGGTCTTGCGCTCGATCACGCGCAGGTAGGCGGTCTCGTCGGTGTCCGGGTTGCGCACATGCAATAGCTGCAGCACTTCGCCTTCGGCGATCTGGTTGGTCGTGTCGGCCAGGATCTTCATCACTTCCAGGCGGTCGAGTTCGACCATCAACTGGAAGCTGCGCGAATACAGGAAGTCGCCGACCAGCACGCTGGCGGCATTGCCCCAGACCGCATTGGCGGTCTTGCGCCCGCGCCGCAGGTCGGACTCGTCGACCACGTCGTCGTGGAGCAGGGTGGCGGTGTGGATGAATTCGACCACCGCGGCGAGCTGGTGCGCGTCCGGGCCCCGATGATTGAGGGCGCCGGCAGCCAGCAGCAACAGCATCGGCCGCAGGCGCTTGCCGCCCGCGCCGACGATGTACTCGGCGACCTGGTTGATCAGTACCACGTCGGAAGACAGGCGCCGGCGGATCAGCGCATCGACGGCCGCCATGTCGTCACGGGCCAGGGATTGAATGGTCGCCAGATCGGCGACGGACATGATCGTGGCGCTGGGAGGCATGGGACGGCCGAGTGGTTGGAATCGCGATTATAGAGTGTGAGCGCCGTCGAGCTTAAGCCCGAGCCCGAAGCTGTGAAGGCGGGGCGGTTTTGCCGACTGGGCCGGCGGGGCTTGCCGAACGCCGAAACCAGGCCGGGCCACCGATTCCGCGGCGGCCGGAGCGGGGGCGGGTCAAGGACCGGCGTTTGACCGTGCGTTCGGGCCGCCGCGACCGCGGCGCACAGCTCTTGCAGCGTATCCGGCCACAGCCCCTGTAGGAGCGACGCAAGCCCCGACCAAGGAACGCGCAGAGGCAACAGAGCCAGTGCCGCCGAGCGAAGCGATCGACTGTCGCCGGGTAGGAGCGGCGCAAGCCGCGACCGCCATGCGCGGCTTGCCGCGTAAGACGGATACCCCTGAGACAGGGCAGACAGACCTGGCCCGAGGCGCCCGCAACCGCCTCCGCCCGTCCAGCCCGGCTCCAGGCCGGCCTCCAGACCCCGCCGCGTCTCCAACGGAACCCGCTTACCCCAGACGCTCCCTCGAGCCCCAAACCCAAGCCAGCCAAGCCTCCAGCCCCTCCCGGCCCAGCCCGTCCCAAGCTCAATCCGGACATCCCCATCGGACAAACCCCACCCCAGGCCGCGCCGGGCTCCGATGGCGGGGGAGGCCGCTATAATCCATCATCCCGGCCGTACCCCCGGCAATTTGTAAGGAATCCCATGGCACGCGGCATCAACAAGGTCATCCTGGTCGGCAACCTCGGTAACGATCCTGAGACCAAATACACCCAGGGCGGCATGGCCGTGACCACCCTCAGCCTGGCCACCACCAGCGTCCGCAAGGACAAGGACGGCCAGACCCAGGAACGCACCGAGTGGCACCGGGTCAAGCTGTTCGGCAAGCTCGGCGAAATCGCCGGCGAATACCTGCGCAAGGGCCGCCAGGTCTATATCGAAGGCTCGATCCGCTACGACAAGTTCACCGGTCAGGACGGCGTCGAGAAGTACTTCACCGACATCATCGCCGACGAGATGCAGATGCTCGGCGGCGGCGACGCGGGCGGCGGTGGCGGCGAACGCCCCTCGCGTTCCTCCGGCGGCGGTGGCGAGCGTTCTGCGCGTCCGTCGGGTGGCGGCGGTGGCGGTTATGGCGGCGGACGCCAGGACTCCGCGCCGCGCCGCGAAGCGCCCCCGGCCAAGTCGAACGACTTCGGCGACGACTTCGCGGACGACGACATCCCGTTCTGAGTCGGCGCGCCGATCACTGCGTTCAAAGACGGGGGGCTTCGGCCTCCCGTTTTTTTTGCCCGCCGGATTGGGGCCGAGACCGGAGCGACGCAGCCTGCCTCGCCATCCGATCGGGTCGTCGCCCAAGACTATGAAATGATCCCGGACGTCTACCGACCCTGAACCCCGAGAGCCCCACTCGCGATGGCGATGGCAAGATGCTCCGGCTGCGCTGCCTGTTTCCCGAATGTTCCGGGCCCGACGCATCCGTATATGGAATCGTCGCCCGGGTGCTGGGCCGCCTTCGGCGACGTGCTTGCGCGTGAATACAGCGACCCGGTGTACTTCGACATCCATCGCCTGTCCGTAGACGCCTATGCGGTCCAGCACCCCGGGCGTCCGTGCCGGCAAAGCATCCAGTCCGTCGGCGTCCATCTGGTGCGTTTGCACCTGTTCCCGGAACAAGGGCTCGCCCCCGAAAAGGCGAATGCCGCGATGCTCGCTGCAGCCAAGGAAAACACAGCTGCATCTGGCTGGAGCCGCCGCAGTCGCGCGCGCGATCACCGTCGCAGACGTGGCCGGCACTCGATCGGTCAGCGACCGTAAGCAAGCGGTAAGGGACTGGGCGGCCTGCGCCTGGAGGCTTGGTCGATCCACCACGACTCGGTCCGGGAATGGGCATCGCGGTCGTGCGAGACGCTCAAACCCGGGGGGGCGCTCGGCGACTCCTGATCGCTATACCTCGCATTCGAGCGCATCTACCGCTGGCGGGGCGGAAGCTCTGCTCGCAGGGTAGTCGGTCAGGGCCTCTTCCAGCCGCGCAGCTTCGATGTTCATCAGGCCCTTGGCGAACAGGTAGAAGCGATAGGCATCCCGGAAGTTCGAGCCGAGACCGAAGGAGACACGGACGGCGCCGCAATTGCCCTTGTTGAGGATTTTGTCGTCGAAGGTCTTGCAGTCGAGGATCTTCTCGGTCTTGTCGAGCTCGCAATGCTCCGCACCGGCGGTGGTGTAGGTGGCCTGCTGCACCGCGCCGAGGTTGCAGAAACAGCCGTTGCGGACCGTGATGCCGAAAGTTTCGGCGACCCGCTTGACGAGGGCGTGCGGAAATACGGCGTTGTAGCAATCGAAGAAATTCAACATGATCGTCGCACCCTTGTGCTCGGACGCAGGGCCGTAGATGCGGCAGAGCGGGGTCTCGCCCTTGATGTCGTGCCGCAGCTCGAGCAGTCGCGCCTCGAGCCATCTCGCCAGCGCCGTTGAGCGCGCGCCGAGGTGTTCGAGTCCGTGGCGCGACAGGAACTCCAGCCCTTGGGCGATGGCATGGAACGACGCGTAGTTCGGCGTGCCGACCTCGAAACGCTTTTCGTCCTCCTGGTGCAGCAGTCGGTCGGTGGGAGACCACGGGCCCGAGTAGTAGCAGACCGAGCCGCCCGCGAAGGACGGCGGGGTCAGCTTGCGCAGCGACGACCGCTTGCCGATCAGGCACCCGGCCCCGGTCGGATAGCCGAACATCTTGTAGAAGGAAATCGCGATGAAGTCCGGGTGATGCACGGAACAGTCCAAGACGGATTGGGGAACGAAGGCTGCCGCGTCGCACAGCACCATGGCGCCATGCGCTTGTGCGAGCCGGATCCACTCCAGGCTGTGTTTCGCGCCGGTGGCGTTGGACTGCGCGGGGTAGGCCAGCAGGTGCGGATGACCCGGAGCGAGGTTCTCCAGCGAGCGTCGCATCGAGCTGTCGAGAATCCGCAGATCCTTGTCCAGCGGGATGTACTTCACTGAAGCTCCCTTGGACTTCGCATATTCCCGGAGCCCGTGAACCGAGGTGTGGTTGTCCTTGGTGAGCAGGACTTCCGAGCCGGGCTCGAAAGGAAAGGACTCCGCCACCAGCCGGATGGCGGCGCTCGCATTGGCGGTGAACAGGATTTCGTACTCATCCGGCGCGCAACGAAAGAACCGGAATATTTCCGCGCGGGCCTTCTCGTAGGCTTGGCCGGACGACCTGGAACCGCTGTGCGGATTGCCGAGGATGGTGTTCCTGAGCACGCGATAGTCGTCCTCGATAAGGCTCTCGGGCGCGAGCGTGCCGCCCACATGGTCCAGGTAAGTGGCCTCATGGACGTCCAGCCGCGAGAAATCGCTTCGGCGCAAGGCTTCGACTTCGGCTTCAGGGTAGGCCGGGTACTCGGCCAGGAAGCCCGCCTTCATCGCCTGAAAAGTTCCCGCCTGATAAGTCCCCGACAGGCGGGAGCCTTCGAGTTGGAGCGATCGGTCCTGATCGTCGGCCGGTTCCGGCCTCATGCGGCTGAAAGCGCTCAGCTCGGAAAAATCGGGCCCCAAGCTCGAAGCGACGAACTCCTTGCAGGCCTGATCGACCTGCCCGCGCACCAGCCAGGCCTTGACCTGGTAGTGCCGCGTGGGCACTTGCGCGCGGAACTCCGCGAGCATCGTGTCCAGATACCCCTCTCGAGCGGAGCGGTCGCATTGGTTGAACTCTTCCAGGAGGATGCAGGCATTGAAGAGAAACTCGCGGGTGTCCGCGTCGTCCAGGTAGAACGTCAGGGGGCATGAGGTCTGTACCTCGTCGACTCCCCGACAAAGGCCCTCGAGCGCGAAGGCGTGGGTGATGGGGGTGGGATCGCTCAGGCTGAGCGCCGCCTCCATGATGGCGGACGGGGTTCCGAAGTGCTTCTGCGATTGGAGCCGCGCAAGGTCGAACAACTCGTTGTAATGAAAGACGGTGCCGTAGATCTTTCCGCCGGGACGCAGCACCCGCTTGAACTCCCGTGCGACCCGCGCCTTATCCGGCGGGAACATCAGTCCGAAGCCGCAGACGATGATGTCGAAGCTGTCGTCCGCAAACGGCATTTCCGCCATGTCCACGTCGGAATGGAAGGCGACGTTTCGTCTGAGCTCCTCGCCGACCACCTTCTTGGCCATATCGATGGCGATCCTCGACAGATCGGTGGCGACGAGCCGTATGTCGAGTGGTTTGGCCAGGTCTTCGTAGAGATGGGTGGTGATGCGGCCGGTCCCGCAAGCGACTTCGAGAATGTTCGCAGGCGGCGCTTCCGCGCGGATGTCCTTGCGAATCTCCCGGACGAGCAGTTCACCGTAGGGCTTGAAGAGCCGGGGGCCGAGGACGCGCTCGTAAAACTCCGTGAACGTACTGAGCGACCATTTCTGGTCCGACACCGTTTTACAGTGGTGCTGCGTGGCGTTATTCATTGCGGGCTCCCGACGGCGCGAACGCTTCCTGGAAAGCTGGATTTTTCGCGCAGTGGGCAGCTCATCCGCCGAGAAACGCGCCCGTGGGGTCGGTGCCGTCGGTCGCCCGCCACCTGTCCGCTCTTACGCGCACACTTGTACGAAACTTCCTTGCCTGACCGATAAGCGCAAGAGGAGACTCGGGCGCGATGGATAGCGTCGCGAGTTTGGTCCGATGCAGGTTTATCGGGCGTGGGTATGAAGCGTTGTGATGCGGGTTCTACTTCGCCGCTCACTCACCGACGCTCACGCCGATCTCCCGCGGGTTTGCGTCTGGGCTCCGCGGATACCTGCGATTTTCCACTGGAGCATTCACGAAATGCGGGATTTCAGGGTCGCGCCGATCGCCGTCCAGTTCGGGTCGGGGGCTTTCGAAAGTCCTCGCCGATGATCTTCACGATCGCGGCGGGGCGATCGTCCGCGTTTGTCCGCGGACGGGCGTGCGGTTACATATCGCCAGTGGCTCTGCGTCGAAGGCGGTGCGCGCCCGGCAAGCAAGACAATCGAGGGGAGGTCGCCGAATCAGGACAGGTCGATCTCGCGCCCGGCAACCACCACCCGCACCACCCGCAACTGAGCATCCAACACCACCAGGTCCGCGCAAGCCCCAGGCGCCAGCCGGCCGCGGTCGCTCAGGCCGAGATAGTCGGCGGGAAAGGTGGATACGCGGTGCGCGGCATCGGCGAGGTCCAGGCCGACTTCGACCAGGTTGCGCAGGGCTTGGTCCATGGTCAGTGCGCTGCCGGCGAGCGAGCCGCTGGCGAGGCGCACGCAGCCGAGGCATTTGTGCACGCGCTGCGAGCCGAGTGCGTATTCGCCGTCGGGCATGCCGGTGGCGGCGGTGGCGTCGGTGACCGCATACAGGCGCGGGATGGCGCGCACTGCGAGGCGGATGGCGCCGGGGTGCACGTGTTGCAGGTCGGGGATCAGTTCGGCGTATTCGGCGTGGGCGAGGGCGGCCGCAGCGATGCCGGGCCGGTAGTGGTCGACGCCGGTCATGCCGTTGAACAGATGGGTGAAGCCGGCGGCGCCGGCGCGCAGTGCGGCCAGGCCTTCTTCGTAAGTGCCGGCGCTGTGGCCGATCTGGACGCGGATGCCGAGCGTGTTCAAGCGCGGGATGAGCTCAGTGTGGCCGCCGATTTCCGGGGCCAGGGTCAGCACCCGGATCGGCGCCAGCGCGTGCAGGCGCTGCACGGATTCGAAGGTGGCTTCGACGGTCAGCGGCGGCTGCGCGCCGAGACGCTGCGGGCTGATGAAGGGGCCTTCCAGGTGCACGCCGAGTATCTGCGCCGCGTCCGGGTCGGGTGCGGCGATAGCGGCGGCCAGGCCGCGCAAGGCGTGGACGATGTCGGCCTCGGCGGCGGTCATGGTCGTGCCCAGCAACGCGGTGGTGCCGTGCCGCACGTGGGTGCGCGCGATGGTGCGTGCGGCGTCGCCTCCCTGCATCAGATCGACGCCGGCGGCGCCGTGCACGTGCAGGTCGATGAAGCCGGGCAGGACGATGAGTTCGTCGCCGGCGGCGTCCGCATCGGTGCTCGCTGCGAATGGGCCCTCCTCGATCGCGCGAATCCTGTGATCGAAGCCGATGCGTCCGCGACGCCAGCCTTCAGCGGTCAGGATGCGGCCTTGCAGGCAGCGCAGTTCGGTCACGGCAGTGGCTCGGCGATGATCAATTCGATGCCCCGTTGCTCCAGGCCCTCGCGGTAGCGGTCGTCGATGCCGGCATCGGTAATGATGGCGTGGACCTGGTCGAGGTGGGCGATGCGGTGCAGGCTGACCCGGCCGAACTTCGACGCGTCGGTCAGCACCACGATGCGGCGCGCGCGTTCGACCATGCGGTGGTTGAGGCGGGCTTCGGCTTCGTCGTGGGTGGTCAGGCCGAACTGCAGGTCCAGGCCGTCGACGCCGAGGAACAGGGTGTCGAAGCTGTAGGCGGTCAGGCTGGCCTCGGCCTGGCTGCCCTGCAGCGACAGCGATTGCTTGCGCAGCAATCCGCCGGTCAGCAGCACGTCCACGCCGGGGGCGTTGGCGAGTTCCCAGGCGATGTTGAGGCCGTTGGTCATCACCGCGACGTCGCGATGACCGCGCAGGTGGCGGGCCAGGGTCATGGTGGTGGAGCCGGAATCGATGATGATGTTGTCGCCGGCCTGCACCAGTTGCGCGGCGCGCGCGCCGATGCATTCCTTCAGCGGCAGGTTCAGCGCGTCTTTCTCGTGGATGTCCTGTTCCTGCGGCGGCGTGCGCACCAGGGTGGCGCCGCCGTGGGTGCGGGTGGCCAGACCCTGCGATTCGATATGGCTGAGGTCGGCGCGGATGGTCACCGCCGACACCTCGAACTGCTCGACCAGCTCGGCGACCTGCACCGAGCCGTGTTCGACCAGGCGCTGCAGGATCTGTTGCCGGCGCGAGCGGGTATTGCGTATGGCCATTTCTGGATCCGCGGGAAGAAGCGAAGATCAGCCGTTCGCCGCGGCGTCGGCCGTGGCCTGCGTGCGCTCGCCGGCCGCTCGCTCGCCGGCAGCGTTCGAAGCGCAGGCGCGGGCGTACTCGTCCAGGCACAGGCCGATGCGGTGGCGGACCAGGGCTTCGGGGGTTTTGGCCAAGGTTCCGGCGCGCACCGCGCGGTATTGCTCGGGCAGGTATTGGCTGAGCAGGAATGCCGGCGGCGCATGCGCGCGCAGGTTGTCGAACAGGCGCTGCACTGCGGCGACCAGGGCCGGTTCGCCCCAGTAATAGCGGCAGCGGTCGCTGAGCGCGTACAGGCGCAGCAAGTGCAACTCGCGCTCGTCGCCGTGGTAGTGCTGCTGCCAGTGCTTCGGGTTGTCGAGCATGCAGCGCTCCAGCACCTGCGGCACGGCCGAGCATCGCTCAGGCGGCAGCAGTTCGGCCTCGATCGCGGCCAGCGCGAACAGCGCCTCGCGGTAGGCGAAAGTCGCGGCCGGGCCGACCTTGAGGATGGCGAAGTGGTCGCGCACCAGCGCGTGCAGGCCGGATTCGCGCTGGTAGTCGGTGGAGTGCGCTTCGAACACGATGCGCGGCTGGCGTTCGAGGAAGTCGGCCAGGTCTGCGGCCGCAGCCGGGTCGTAGTCGTGCACGCTGCTGTGGTCGAAGTCGACGCCGGGCTGCACCACCATCGCGATCACCCGCTCCCAGGCGCCGGCCAGATCGGGTGCGGCGAAAGCCTCGCGGTGGATGATCAGGGTCTGTTCGGCCGCCTGCGGCGTGGTGACCGCGAGGCCGCCGGCCAGCGAGGCTTCGCCGCCGGGCACCGGCACTTCGGTGCCGATCACGTACACCGGCGGCGGCAGGCCGTGTTCGGCGGCGGTGCGTTCGGCGATGCGCGCCAAATCGGCCGAACGCGCGGCGACGGTGGCGTCGGCGAGCGGGGTCGGGTCGTCCGCGCAGGACATGCTGCAGTCCAGGTGGATCTTGTGGAAGCCGGCCGCGACATAGGCCTCGATCAATACCCGCGCATGCGCCATCGCTTCATCGGCCGGGCGCTTCTGCCAGGCATTGGGGCCGAGGTGGTCGCCGCCGAGCACCAGCCGTTCCACCGGGAAGCCTTCATCGCGCGCCAGGCCCAGCACGTAGTCGCGGTACTGCGACGGGGTCATGCCGGTGTAGCCGCCGAACTGGTCGACCTGGTTCGAGGTCGCTTCGATCAGCAGCAAGGTGTCGTGACGGCGGGCCACGTCCATCGCGGCGCGCAGCACCAGTTCGTTGCTGCAGCACACGCTGTATAGACCGACACTGCAGCCCTGGCGGTGGGAGGCGATCAGCGATTGCACGGGCGACATGGGGAACTCCAACGCGGTCGAAACGACGTAGCAAAGACGAGACAGACGAGATGAATTCAGGACAAAGCCGGGCGCCAGGCCAGCAGCGCCGCGCCGCGCGCGCCGCCGGCGCCGCCGAAACGCGGCGGCACGATCGGCGGCACCTGCACGCCGGCGAACAGATGCGCGGACACCGCGGCCGGCAGCACGTCGTACAACGGCGCGTGTTGCGACAGGCCGCCGCCGAGCACGATCACGTGCGGGTCGAGTGCGAGCACCAACGCGGCCAGGCTGTGGCCGAGCAGGTCGAGATGGACGGCCAGGACCTCGCGGGCACGCGCATCGCCGGCGTCGGCCTGGGCGAACACTGCGCCGGCATCGACGGCGTCGCCGCCGAAGTGCTGATGCAGCGCGACCAGGCCGCTGCCGGAGACATAGCGCTCGACGCAGCCGCGCAGGCCGCAGGCGCAGTCCAGCACCGGCAGGCCGTGACGCTGCAGCAGATGCGCCGGCACGCTCCAGTGGCCCCATTCGCCGGCCAGGCCGTTGAAGCCGGCTATCAGACGGCCGTGCAGGCAATAACCGCCGCCGGCGCCGGTGCCGAGGATCGCGCCGAACATGCTCGGGTAGCCCTCGGCGGCGCCGCCGTGGGCTTCGGACAAGGCGAAGCACTGCAAGTCGTTGCCGAAGTGCAGCGGCCGCCGCAGCCGCGCCTGCAGGTCGGCGGCGACGCTGTGGCCGGTCAGGGCCGGCACGTTGGCGCTGAGCTGGCGGCCGCTGCGGCGGTCGCGCACGCCGGGCAGGGCGATGCCGATCGCGGTGTCGACGAGCCCCAGGTCGGCGTCGGCCGCGGCCACCAGCGCCTCCAGCGCGGCCAGGAATGCGGCGTAGTCGCCCTGCGGCGTGGCGATGCGCCGGCGATGGCGCACCTCCAGCGCGGCATCGCAGGCGACCAGTTCGATCTTGGTGCCGCCGATGTCGATGCCGTAGCAGATCGCCGCGGGCGATGCGTCGGCGATCGATGCTTCTGCGATGGGTGCTTCAGCCATGGTGGATGGTGACGCCCTTGACCACCCGGTTGACGGTGCCGTCCGGGAAGGGGTTGTCGGGCGTCAGGCCGAGCGCGGCCGAGCGCTGCAAAGCGTACATCTGCGCGAAGCTCAGCCACACCGGCGCCAGCCAAGTGTCGTCCAGCGCCGGCACGCGCAGGGTGTGGTCGTCGTCCGCGCCGATGTCGGCATGCGGGCCGATCGCCAGCACCCGTCCGGCGATGCCGTCGCGGCGCAGTTCGTCGAGCAGGTCTTGCTCGTAGCGGCGCGCCAGGGCGTGAGCGCTGCGCACCACCACCACCAGGGTGTCGCCGTCGAGCGTGGATTTGGGGCCGTGGCGGAAGCCCAGCGGCGTGTTGGCCAAGGCCAGCACGCGTCCGGCGGTGAGTTCGAGCAGCTTCAGCGCGGCTTCGCGCGCCAGCGCTTCGAGCGGGCCGCTGGCCAGATAGATGACACGGTGGAACGGACGTTGCGCCAACGTCGCGGCGGGTGCGTCCCACTGCGCCAGACCTTCCCGCACCAAGCCGGCCAGTTGCGGCAGGCGTTCGATCCGCTGCGGCCATGGCGCGTCGTCGAACACGCTCAGCGCCGCCAGCAGCATGCAGGTCAGGCTGCTGGTCATGGCGAAGGCGCGGTCGCAACTCGCCGCCGGCATCAGCAGGGTGCAGGTGTCCTCGCGGCCGGCGCCGCGCTTGGCCAGTTCGCCTTCCGGATTGCAGGTGATGTCGAGAAAGCGCGCGTGCTCGACTTCGGCGCGCAGCAGTTCGACCGCGGCCACGCTCTCCGGGCTGGAGCCGCTGCGGGCGAACGACACCAGCAGGGTGGGGCGGTCGCGTTGCAGGTACAGCGACGGATGGGTCAGCAAGCTGGTGGTATGCACGGCGCGCACTTCGGCGGGCCACTGCGCGTTGATCCGGTCGGCGACCAGGTCGGCGATGAAGCCCGAGCTGCCGGCGCCGGTGAACAGCACGCGCTGGCGCGGGTCGTCGAGGCAATCGCCGAGGAAGGCCTGCACGCGTTCGCCGGCCTGCGCCAGATCTTCGGCCAGACGGTTCCACAAGGCCGGTTGCTGGGCGATTTCGGCGGCGGTGTCGGCTCCGCCCAGGCGCTGCCAGGCGGAGGAGTCGGAGAGCGGAGTGACGTCCATGGATGATTCCTGTTGAGCGAGGGCACGATCTGTGTTTTCTTTCGGAATGTCAATTATCGAAAGTAAAACAAAAGAAATAGACCGAATTCGCTTAGTGATCGACTGCTCCGAAATAAAACGAAAGATTCGCTTGGGTCGGCTTTCGTTGCAGGCTTAATGGGGTTTTTCGCTGACTTTGGAAAGTATTGCGGTGCACAAACTTTCGTTTCACAAAATAATTTCTTCCTTTTTTCTTTCAATTCATTGACAGCTTTCGAAAGCCTGCCCTAGAGTCGGCCGCAGCACATTTTTATGCCCGACGAGCGGGCGCTGGGGGCAAGGTGGAATTCCGCGTGTGTCGTCCGCGACTGTCGATTGCGATCCTCGCCGCGCTGGCCGCGTCGGCGCTGCCGGTCGCGGCCGAGCCGGTCGGCAACCTGCGCGCGGTGCGCGCCGCGGCCGGCGCGACGCCGGGTTGGGAGCTGAGCACCGACACCGGCAGCGTGGTGCGCATCGAGGTCCTGGCCGACGACATCGTGCGGGTGCAGGCCGGGCGCCGCGGCAAGTTGTCGCCGGCCGGCGACAAGGCCGCGCCGATCGTGCTGCCGCAGCCGGCGGAAAAAATCGCTGCGGCGTTGGAAGAAGACGACGCCGAAGTGCGCGTGCGCACCGGCGCCCTGGTGCTGCACGTTCAACGGCAACCGCTGAAATTGCGGCTGGAGCGGATCGACGGCGAGCGCCGCACGCCGCTGTGGCAGGAACTGCAACCGCTCGACCTCGACGCCGCGCAGAGCGTGCAAGTGCTGTCTTCGCAGGCCGACGAGGCGTTCTACGGCGGCGGCCAGCAGAACGGCCGCTATCAGTTCAAGGGCCGAGAACTGGAAGTGTCTTATTCCGGCGGCTGGGAAGAAGGCGATCGCCCGAGCCCGGCGCCGATGCTGTTGAGCTCGCGCGGCTGGGGCATGTTGCGCAACACCTGGAGCGACGGCAGCTACGACCTGCGCCAGTCCGACCAGGCCACCTTGCTGCATCGCGAGGATCGCTTCGACGCGTATTACTTCGTCGGCGAACTGCCGCGCTTGCTCGAGCGGTACACCCGGCTGACCGGCCGTCCCGGATTGTTGGCGCGCTGGGCGCTGTCGTACGGCGATGCCGATTGCTACAACGACGGCGACAACGGCAAGAAGCCCGGCACCGTGCCGGAAGGCTGGCACGACGGTCCCACCGGCACTACGCCGGACGTGGTCGACAGCGTCGCGCGCCAGTATCGCGAACACGACATGCCCGGCGGCTGGATCCTGCCGAACGACGGTTACGGTTGCGGCTACAAGCAACTGCCGGAAACCGTGAAGGGCCTGGCCAAGTACGGTTTCCGCACCGGCCTGTGGACCGAGAACGGCGTCGACAAGATCGCCTGGGAAGTCGGCACCGCCGGCAGCCGGGTGCAGAAGCTCGACGTGGCCTGGACCGGCAAGGGCTATCAGTTCGCGATGGACGCCAACCAGTCGGCGTTCAACGGCATCCTCCACAACTCAGACTCGCGCCCGTTCCTGTGGACGGTGATGGGCTGGGCCGGCATCCAGCGTTATGCGGTGGCCTGGACCGGCGACCAGAGCGCGAGCTGGGACTACATCCGCTGGCACGTGCCGACCCTGATCGGCTCGGGCCTGTCGGGCATGGCCTATGCCACCGGCGACGTCGACGCGATCTTCGGCGGCAGCGCCGAGACCTACACCCGCGATCTGCAGTGGAAGGCGTTCACCCCGGTGCTGATGGGCATGTCGGGCTGGTCGTCGAATGCGCGCAAGCACCCGTGGTGGTTCGACGAGCCGTACCGCAGCATCAACCGCGATTACCTGAAGTTGAAGATGCGGCTGACGCCGTACATGTACGGCCTGACCCAGCAGGCCGCGCAGACCGGCGCGCCGCCGGTGCGCGGGTTGATGTGGGATTATCCGCAGGACCCGCACGCTCAGGATGAGGCCTACAAGTATCAGTTCCTGCTCGGCCGCGACCTGCTGGTGGCGCCGGTCTACCGCAGCCAGGCCGCCAGCCGCGGCTGGCGACGCGGCATCCATCTGCCGGCCGGCCGCTGGATCGATTATTGGGACGGGCGCAGCGTGCAGGCCGGCGCTGCCGGTCGCGAACTCGACCGCCAGGTCGACCTCGCCACCTTGCCCTTGTTCGTGCGCGCCGGTGCGATCCTGCCGATGCACCCGGCAATGCTGTTCGACGGCGAGAAGCCGCTCGACGAGATCACCTTCGACCTGTATCCGCAGGGCGAATCGCAGTACGCGATGTACGAGGACGACGGCAACACCCGTCGCCATGAACACGGCGAGTCGAGCACCCAGCAGGTGCGCATGAGCGCGCCGGCGCAGGGCAGCGGCCCGGTGACGGTGCGCATCGAGGCGGTGCAGGGCCAGTACCGAGGCCAGTTGCCGCAACGCCGCTATGTCTTGCGGGTGCTGAGCCGGCAGACACCGCGGGCGGTGTCGCTGGACGGGCGCGCCTTGCCGCAGCTGGCCGATGCCGCGGCGCTGCAAGCGGCGAGCGAGGGTTGGTATTTCGATGCGGCCGATCGCAAGGGCAGCGTGCACGTGCGCACCGCGGTCACCGACATCCGCAAGCCTCTGGAGTTCGCGCTGGACATCCCGGTCGCCGCGGCCGCGGCCGACGACGCGTTCCCGGCGGCGCCGGCGCAGGGCCGCGCCTTGCCGTCCGACAGCCTGCTGGTGGTCAACCGCCCCGCGGAAGAGCCCGGTCACGCGCTGGAGAATGCGTTCGACGACGACCCCAAGACCTGGTTCCGCAGCGTGCGTAACCAAGCTGTGCGCACCGGCGCGCACGAATGGACGGTGGGCTTCGGCGAACGCAAGTTGATCGACGGCATCGAGCTGGCGCCACGCAACGACAAGAACTGGAAGCACGGCCAGGTGCGCGACTACGAGGTCTACCTCGGCGACAGCAACGGCGAGTGGGGCCAGCCGGTCGCGCACGGCCGCCTGCAACTGAAGCAGGAGCTGCAGCGCATCGACTTCCCGGCCCGTGCCGGCCGCCTGTTGCGTTTCCGCGTGCTCAGCGTCCAGAACCCCGAGGGCGACGGCGCCTCCAGCACCGACCCGATGGTGACCGCCGCCCAGGGCAGCGCGGCGCGCGCGGTCGATGCCTTGCAACCGCGCGACGTCGGCCCGATCGCGCTGTCGAGTTTCCACATCCTCGAACACCAGGAGCCGGAGCGGCCGGCACAGCAGCGCTATCTCTCCGAGCTGCCGTTGCCGGCCGCGCTGGCCGGGCAAGCGCGCGCCGATCGCGCCTTCCACGGCGACGCCGGGCTGCGCATGAACGGCCTGCTGTTCCGCCGCGGCCTGGGCGTCGGCCCGAGCAGCCGCATCGACCTGCGCTTGCAAGGCCAGTGGCGTCTGCTGCGCGCCGACCTCGGCATCGACGATGCCTGTCGCGCCGCCGGCGGCCTGCAGTTCCAGGTCTGGGGCGACGACCGACTGCTCTACGACAGCGGACTGGTGAAAGCGCCCGGCGTGGTCAAGCCGGAGCTCGACATCCGCGGCCTGTCTTCGCTGAGCCTGCGCACCTTGGGCGCGCAGGGCAGCCAACCCGCCCAGGTCTGCGCGAACTGGGCCAACGCCGCGCTGATCGGCCAGGAAGGCGACAGCGTCAGCATCCTCCCGCCCTGAGCCCAGCGAGCACTCGACCCTAAACGCCAACGCCAGAAGCACCCGATTCGAACATCCGACCCGAGCACCCGACACCCGCTAAGTACATCGAATACCCGCCGCCGAATACCTGCCACTGAATACGTAACACCGCTCCTCCCCCCGCCCACACCGACTGCGGCCCTTTGGCCGTGGCCCGGGATCGCTGTTGCCTTTCGTCCGCCATCCGCGCCGCAGATCCTGCCAGGAGAGTTCCGATGTTGCCCGCAAGCCGCCGTTCGCGCCGTCAACGCGCCCACTGCCCATCCCGTATCCCCGCCACCCCGCTGTCGTTGGCCCTGGCCGTCGCACTGCTGGGCCACGTCTCGCTTGCTGCCGCACAGGATGGCCAGAGCACGACCGACAGCACGGACGCCACCGGCAAGACCACCGAACTGTCGCGCATCGAAGTGACCGGCTCCAACATCCGCCGCCTGGATGTCGAGACCGCCTCGCCGGTGCAGGTCATCAGCAAGCAGGACATCGAGAACATGGGTGCGCGCACCCTGTTGCAGGTGCTCGACAACCTGCCGGCGGCGCGTCCGGCGCAGCAGGATTCGCGCTCGCTGTTCACCGGTTCCGACGGCGCCTCGCAGGCCAACCTGCGCGGTCTCGGCGCGCAGGGCACCCTGGTGCTGTTGAACGGCCGCCGCCTGTCGTACTACGGCGCGCCGGCCGGCTTCCAGACCCAGTTCGTCAACATCGATGCGATTCCCGCCGCGGCGATCGAGCGCATGGAGGTGCTGACCGACGGCGCCTCGGCCGTGTACGGCACCGACGCGGTGGCCGGCGTGATCAACGTGATCACCAAGCGCAACTACCAGGGCGCGGAGGTCAGCGTGACCACCGACAAGTCCTCGCGCATCGATTCCTACGGCGAGCACCAGGCCAGCATCACCGCCGGCTTCGGCGACCTCGACGAGGACCGCTACAACGTCTACGCCTCGGTCAACATGTATCGCCGCGACGCGATTCCGCTGAGCGACTTCTACGACAAGCGCCCCGACCAGTACTACGTCAACAACCCCAACTATCTCAAGAACCTGCGCCTGGGCACCGGCAGCAAGCCGGGCGTGTTCAACCCCGGCACCTATTTCGCGATCAATCCCAGGACCGGCGCGCGCGTGCAGGAAGCCGCGCCGGGCTGCAACAACGTGCTGACCGGCGAAGCCGCCGGCCCGCGTTGCATCTGGCAGACCTGGATGAACAACGAGATCGATGCCGGCGCCGAGACCGAGCGCTTCACCGGCTACGTCAACGCCCATTTCCTGGTGGGCGAGAACACCGAGGCCTTCGCCGAGCTGACCTATACCGACATCGACCTGCGCGCCAACGGCGGCACGCCGCGTTCGTTCGGCACCACCACCGGCAATCCGACGAGTTGGTTCTCGCGCGACACCGGCACCACGGTCAACCAGTTCCGCTATCCCTTCCTCGGCCCGAACAACGAGTACAACCGCGCCAGCCCCGAACTCAGGGCGATCAACGGCGGGGTGGTCGGCCTGCAGTACCTGTTGCAGGACGTCGGCGATAACTACTTCGGCCAGCGCAACACCGACAAGAGCTACCGCGGGCTGTTCGGCCTGCGCGGCAGCATCGGCGACTGGAACTGGGAAACCGCGTTCGCCTCCGCCGGCACGCATTCGGTGACCTACCAGACCGTCAACGTCAACATCGACGGTTTCCGTAAGGCGTTCGGCCCGTTCACCGTCGATCCGGGCACCGGACGAGTGATCATCTCCGATCATCCGGCGTACAAGTTCGGCGAGATCAGCGAAGCCAATGCGGCCTTGCTGCGCGAGGCCTATCCGACCTTCGACATCCAGTCCTGGACCCGCCTGCACACCCTGGACGGCAAGATCGAAGGCCCGCTGTTCAACCTGCCCGCCGGCGAGGTGCGCGCGGCGTTCGGTTTCAACGTCAGCCGCGAGACCTTCTACACCCCGGGCAACGAAGACGCCGCCAACGGCCTGATCACCCAGCAGGGCGGCTCCTGGTTCGACGGCAAGCGCAATACCTACGCGCTGTTCGCCGAGGCGGTCGCGCCGTTGACCGACAAGCTCGAGCTGGACGCCGCGCTGCGCGTGGACAAGTACCCGAACTTCAATGCCAACCTGGCGCCGAAGATCGGCCTCAAGTACCAGGTGCTGCCGCAGTTGCTGCTGCGCGGTACCTATTCGGAAGGCTTCCGCGCGCCGAGCCTGGCCGAATCCGGCACCGGCGGCGTGTTCGCCCAGCTCGGCGGCTACCGCGACGAAGTCCGCTGCGCCGAGACCAACGCCATCGCCAACCTGCTGCGCCAGTCGCGCCGCGGCGGCGACGTCGACCTCGGCAACTCGCTGCTCAACAGCGACTGCAGCCGCACCGTGGCGCGCATGACCCAGCCCAACCAGGACTTGAAGCCGGAGAAGGCCAAGATCGCCACCCTGGGTTTCGTGTTCGAGCCGCTCGACTGGCTGTCGGTGTCGGCCGACTACTGGTTCATCTATCGCCGCAACGAAATCGCCGCGCCGGACTACAGCAAGGCCGAAGACATCGCATCGATGACCCGCTCGCCGATCACCGACTCCGACCGCGCCGCGCAAGCGGCGTTGGCGGCGATGTGCGCCGACCCGGCCAGCGGCGTGGCCTGTCCGGGCACCTTGCCGGGCTACAGTGTCGGCAACGTGGCCAGCGTCGTGGGCCAGTACAAGAACCGGGGCCGCACCCTGGTCGACGGCTTCGACATCGACGCCCGCACCCGCTTCTCGCTGGGCGAGTGGGGCAGCCTCAACGTCGGCGTGGCCGCGACCATCGCGCGCCGCAAGGAGGCCTACCTCGACGACGAGAACGGCTGGTACTACGGCAACACCGTGGGCTACCACAGCAATCCGCGCCTGCGCGCCACGATCAATGCCGACTGGACTTATCGCCAGTTCACCACCAGTTTCTTCGTCAACTACGTCGGCCATACCAAGTGGGCCTGGGACCGCGTCGATGCCGAGGACAACAACCCGGAGACCTGTACCGCCGGTTACCTCCCCTTGCCCGAAGCGCAGTGCGAGGACGTGCCGTCGTGGTGGACGGCCAACCTGAGCCTGGCCTGGCGTCCGACCGACAAGCTCAACGTCGGCTTCACCATCAAGAATCTGTTCGATCGCCAGCCCTTCTACGACCCGAACAGCTTCCTCGGCGACTCCAGCGACTACGTCAGCATCCTCGGCCGCAGCTACAGCGTCACCGTCGGCTACAAGTTCTGACCCAAAGCCGTAACGCGCTCCATTCAGGCGTTGACGCAAAGGCAGGGGCTCCGGCTCCTGCCTTTGCTTTGTCTGGACAGGTCGAAAAGTCTGGCGGGATCACCGACGGCGGCAGTCCCGGGGCAGGGCGCACGACGATCCCGATCGCATCGCTTGACATAGACAGACCTGTCTGTATATTTGGCCCATGGCCTCCGCCGAGCCAACCCCGAATCCTCCTCCGCGCGAGCGCATCCTGGCGGTCGCCTCGCAGCTGTTTTATGCGCAGGGCATACGCGCGGTCGGCATCGACACCATCATCGATCGGTCGGGCGTCGCCAAGGCCAGCTTCTACAAACACTTTCCGTCCAAGAACGACCTGGTCGCCGAAGTCCTGACCCGGCTCGGCGTCGCCTGGCGGCAATGGCTGGCCGATGCGGTCGATCGCTGGTCCGGCGACCCGAGCGCCCGCCCCTTGGCGGTGTTCGACGCGCTAGGCGAGCGCCTGAGCAGCAGCGGTTTTCGCGGCTGCGTCTTCATCAATTCGATCGTCGAACTGGCCGATCGCGAACACGCCGGGCATGCGGTCGCCCACGATCACAAGCGACGAGTCACCGCTTATCTCGAACGCCTGCTGGTCGAGGCGCAAGTGCGCCCGGCCGCGGACCTGGCGAATCAACTGATGATGTTGATCGACGGCGCGATCGTCACCGCCCTGCGCACCGGCTCTGCGGAAGCGTCCTCGTCGGCGAAAGAGATCGCCCGGATCCTGATCGAAGAGCGCCTGGCCAGGCGACGTCAACGCAGTTGACCCGCGATCGCGCGATCGCCTACCACCCCGCCATCGCCCCACTCGGAGCAAGGTCATGACCTCGTTGCTGAAACGTTTCCTGCTGCCCGCCGTACTGCTCGCGTCGCTTTCGCAGGCCTCGGCCGGCGAGCCGGATATCAAGCTGTATGCGATGGACTGCGGTCGCGCCCAGTTCGCCGACCTCGGGCCGTTCGCCGACACCGGCGAGTACGACGGTCATCCCGGCACCCTGATGACGCCCTGCTTCCTGATCCGTCACCCCAAAGGCGACCTGCTATGGGAAGCCGGCCTGGGCGACCGCTACGCCGAGCCGGCGGGCGGCACTCAGCTTCCTCTCTACCGCGCCGTCGTCGATACCGCCGTCGCCGCCCAACTCGGACGACTGGGCTTGAGTTTCGACGACGTCGAGTACTTCGCCTTCTCGCACGCCCATGGCGACCATCTCGGCAACGCCAACGCCCTGACCAAGGCTACCTGGATCGTGAATCGCAGGGAGCTCGAATGGATCCAATCCGTTCCGGCGCCGCCGCGCACCAACGCCAAGCTGATCGAAACTCAGAAGCAGGCCGCCACGGTGTTGATCGACGGCGACCACGACGTGTTCGGCGACGGCAGCGTCCGCATCCTGAAAGCGCCCGGGCACACGCCGGGCCACCAGGTGTTGTTGCTGCGCCTGCCGCGTTCGGGGCCGGTTCTGCTGTCGGGCGACCTGTATCACTCGCGCGAGAACCGCGCCGAGAAACGCATGCCGGTGTTCAACGTCAGCCGCAGCGAGACCCTGGCGTCGATGGACCGCATCGAACGGATCGTCAACAACCAGCGCGCCCGCGTGGTGATTCAACACTCCATGGATGACTTCAAGGCGCTGCCGGTATTCCCGGCTTATCTGGACTAGAAGCTGCGGTTCGCCTGTGCGCGCGTTGGCCGAAATGAAGCCATCGAGCGCCTGAGGCCCCGGCCCTTGAGCTGTCTATGACCCGGACGGGGCTGTGCCTGGTCGGACGCGATGCGGCAGATGAGCGTGAGTTACTAATGCCGATGAATGCTGCGATACGGTTGGCTTTATATCTAATTGTTTTAATTGATGTTTTTTATATTGCGTGGCTTTCCGCGTGATATGGCCGAGCTTCTGGCCCCGGGCCCGAGCTTTATCGGCAGCATGCGGGCTCGGGGCGTGAAGAGGGAGGCGACCCCCGGCTGGCTCAGAAGCAGGCGGTCCCGGACCGTCCGGCATCACGTTCGCACCGTGCCGGAGTCGCGACAGGAAGCTGTCAGCTGTCTTAAGTGCCGGCCCTGTCGTTTGCGGGGCTCACCCGGATAGGCATTACAATCGCGCACTTGTCGAGCCGGCCTTGTGCTGGACAGCAGTGCATTCAGACTGCGGTTCAGTGTCGAGGCATCTGCGGCCTTTGGCCGGTTCGATCTCAGTCGATCAATAAGGAGTGTCCTGAGTGCCTACTTGGCTTGTGACCGGCGGCGCCGGATTCATTGGCGGTAACTTCGTCCTCGATGCCGTCCGCAAGGGGATCAAGGTCGTCAATCTCGATGCGCTGACCTATGCCGGCAATCTCGACACCCTCAGCAGCCTGGACGGCGATCCGAACCATGTGTTCGTCCAGGGCGACATCGGCGACGCCGCCCTGCTGAAGCGGCTGCTCGCCGAGCACCGCCCGCAGGCGGTGATCAATTTCGCCGCCGAAAGCCATGTCGACCGCTCGATCGAAGGTCCGGCGGCGTTCGTGCAGACCAACGTCGTCGGCACCCTGAGCCTGCTCGAACAGGTGCGCGATTACTGGAAGCAGCTCGATGCTTCGGCCCGCGACGCGTTCCGTTTCCTGCACGTGTCGACCGACGAGGTCTACGGCAGCCTCGGCGACACCGGTAAGTTCACCGAGACCACCCCGTACGCGCCGAACTCGCCGTACTCGGCGTCGAAGGCCGCTTCCGACCATCTGGTGCGGGCTTTCCATCACACCTACGGTCTGCCCGTGCTGACCACGAATTGCTCGAACAACTATGGGCAATTCCAGTTCCCCGAGAAACTCATCCCGCTGATCATCGCCAAGGCGCTGGCCGGCGAGCCGTTGCCGGTCTACGGCGACGGCCTTAACGTTCGCGACTGGCTGTTCGTCGGCGACCACTGCGCGGCGATTTCGCGCGTGCTCGAAGCCGGCCGCATCGGCGAGACCTACAACGTCGGCGGCGACGCCGAGCGCGCCAACATCGTCGTAGTCAAGACCATCTGCGCACTGCTCGACGAGCGTCGTCCGCTCGCCGACGGCCGCGCCCGCGAGTCGCTGATCGCCTATGTCGCCGACCGCCCGGGTCACGATCGCCGTTACGCGATCGACGCCGACAAGCTCAAGAGCGAGCTCGGCTGGGCGCCCACGGTGACCTTCGAGGAAGGCATCGCCCGTACGGTCGACTGGTATCTCGACAACCAGGCCTGGGTTCAGCGCGTGCTCGACGGCAGCTATCGACTGGAACGCATCGGCCAGGCCTGAAGCGGCCGCTCAAGAGGAATCACGCATGAACCGTAAGGGCATCATCCTTGCCGGCGGCTCCGGTACGCGGCTGTATCCGATTACCCAAGGCATCAGCAAACAGCTGCTGCCGGTGTACGACAAGCCGATGATCTACTACCCGCTCAGCGTGCTGATGCTGGCGGGGATCCGCGACGTGCTGATCATCAACACGCCGCACGAGCAAGCGCTGTTCAAGACTCTGCTCGGCGACGGTTCGCGATGGGGCATGCGCATCGAGTATGCGCAGCAGCCTAGCCCGGACGGTTTGGCCCAGGCCTATCTGATCGGTCGCGAATTCGTCGATGGCCAGCCGAGCTGCCTGGTGCTCGGCGACAACATCTTCCACGGCCCCGGCCTGACCTCGATCCTCAAGCGCGCCGACCAGCGCCAGCACGGCGCGACCGTGTTCGGTTACTGGGTCAGCGACCCGGAACGTTACGGCGTGGCCGACTTCGACAGCGAAGGCAAGGTCGTCGGTCTGGAAGAAAAGCCGCTCAAGCCGCGCTCCAACTACGCAGTGACCGGCCTGTATTTCTACGACGGCCGCGCCAGCGATTTCGCCGCGAGCCTAAAGCCTTCGGCGCGCGGCGAGCTCGAAATCACCGACCTCAACCGGGTTTATCTCGAGGAAGGCTCGCTGCATCTGGAGCAGTTGGGTCGAGGGTATGCCTGGCTCGACACCGGCACCCATCAATCCTTGCTCGAAGCCTCCAACTTCATCGAAACCATCGAAGCCCGCCAGGGTCTGCGCATCTGCTGCCCCGAGGAAATCGCCTGGAACAACGGCTGGATCGACAACGATCAGCTGGCCGAGCTCGCTCGTCCCCTGGCGAAGAACGGCTATGGTCAATATCTGCTCGGCCTGGCCGAGCGCGGCTTCGTGCCGTAAAGGAACCGCTTTTGAAGATTATCGAAACCGATCTGCCCGGCTGCGTCGTCATCGAACCGCAAGTGTTCGGCGATGCCCGCGGGTTTTTCTACGAGTCGTTCAACCAGGACAAGCTTGCGGCCGCCGGCCTCAACCCGCGCTTCGTCCAGGGCAATGTCTCCTCGTCCGCGCGCGGCGTGCTGCGCGGCCTGCACTACCAGTGGCCCAACCCGCAAGGCAAGTACGTCTCGGTGATCGAGGGCGAGGTCTGGGACGTGGCGGTCGACATCCGTCGCGGCTCGCCGCATTTCGGACGTTGGACCGCGGTGGTGTTGAGCGCCGAGAACAAGCGCCATTTCTGGATTCCGGAAGGGTTCGCGCACGGTTTCGCCGTGCTCAGCGAGCGCGCGGTGTTCAGTTATCTGTGCACCAACACCTATGACGCCAAGGCCGATGCCGGCGTGCGTTGGGACGATCCGCAGTTGGCGATCGACTGGCCGGTCAGCGACCCATCGTTGTCCGCCAAGGACGCGGTTGCGCCCTTGCTCAAGGACATCGCCGAAGACCGCTTGCCGGTCTACATTCCATGAAAGGCCGGGCCATGAAAGGTCAGGCGATGAGGGTGTTGTTGCTCGGCGGCGACGGCCAGGTCGGCCATGAGCTGCGCCGCAGCCTCGCTCCGCTCGGCGAGCTGGTCGTGACGACCCGCAGCGGACGCCTGGCCGCCGACGGCAGCGCCTGCGAAACGCTCGATCTGGCCCAGGCCGAAACGATCGAGCCCTTGCTGCGCCGTGTGCGTCCCGACCGGGTCGTCAACGCCACTGCCTATACCGCGGTGGACCGCGCCGAAACCGAGCGCGAGCTGGCGTTCGCGGTCAATGCGCAGGCGCCGGCGCGGCTGGCCGAGCTCTGCGCCGCCGATGGGATCGAACTGGTCCATTACTCGACCGATTACGTCTTCGACGGCAACGGCACCCGGCCGTATCTCGAAACCGATCCGACCGGTCCGCTCAGCGCCTACGGCGAGAGCAAGCTGGCCGGCGAAGAGGCGATCCGCGCCAGCGGCGCCACCCATCTGATCCTGCGTACGGCCTGGGTCTATGCCACCCACGGCCACAACTTCCTGCGCACCATGCTGCGCATCGGCGCCGAGCGCGATGAGCTCCGCGTGGTCGCCGACCAGCACGGCTCGCCGACCCCGGCCTGGCTGCTCGCCGACGTCGCGGCGGCGGTATTGCGCCAAGGCCTCGGCGAGTCCGGCGTGCGCCACATCGTGGCCAGCGGGCAGACCAGCTGGCACGGTTTCGCCGAAGCGATCTTCGAAGACGCCCAGGCCCGCGGCCTGATCGGGCGCCGCCCGCGGGTGCTGCCGATCACCACCGCCGACTATCCGACGCCGGCGCGGCGGCCGAACTATTCGGTGCTCGACACCGGCCGGTTGCAGGCCGAGTACGGTCTGTCGATTCCGCACTGGCGCGACGCGCTCAAGACCACGCTCGACGCCGCGGTCGCCTGATCCGCCTGTCCGCGCGGACGCCACGTCTGCGTGGGCCGCGCGGCACACTACCGCGGCCCAATTGTGTGAGCGCCGTCGGCCTTCTATGATCGCTGCGTCGCGGACGCGACGGGCCGACGCGTCGCCGCGGGGCGGGGGCGGGCGGAGCGGCAGGCCGGTGGGAGCCGGCTTGCGAAGGCGTAGGAGTGCGCGGCTTGCGAGCGTTTCTCCACGACGGCAGTCCGCGCCGGCCGGCGGCGGATGCCGTCGGTTCTGACGGGGCCGTCTGGACGGAACCACTCATGGACTACAGGGGATCGCAATGAAGCATTGGGCAAGCGCGTTGTTGCTGGCGGGGCTGGCGGCTGCGCCGGTCGCGGGCGCGGCGGACACCGAGGCGAACGCAAACGCCGCCGCTGCGACGGTGGACGTGGAAGCCTTCGTCAAGCCGGACACCTTCACCGACGTCAAACTGTCGCCGACCGGCGAGTTCTACGCCGCCTCGGTGCCGATGGAGGACGAGACCGCGCTGGTGATCTTCAGTCGCGCCGACATGAAGCGCACCGGCGTCTTCCGGGTCGGCAAGAACAATCACGTCGACGACTTCTGGTGGGTCAGCCCGACCCGCGTGCTGATCGGCATGGCCCAGAAGCTCGGCTCGCGCGACGAACCGATCTCGACCGGCGAGCTGTTCGCGATCAACGCCAACGGCACCGGCGCCGACGTGCTGATCGGCTACCGCGTGCAAAGCCGCGGCTCCGGCACGCGCATCCAGCCGAAGAAGGTCGAGGACGTCGCCGGCTTCCTGGTCGACGATCTGCCGGGCGACGACAAGAGCGTGGTGATTTCGGTGCAGCAGTTCAGCGCCGACGCCTACACTCGCGCCGAGCGTCTCGACACGATCACCGGCCAGCGCAACCGGCTCGCGATCGCGCCGGTGCGCAACGCCCGTTACATGACCGACAACGCCGGCGTGGTCCGCTTCGCGCTCGGCTACGGCACTGATCTGAGGCGCAAGCTGTTCTACCGTGCGGATGAAAAAGCCGAGTGGGCTTTGCTGGGCTCGGATACCCAGGACGAGGTCATGGACCACCCGATCGGCTTCTCCGCCGACGATAGCGTGGCGTATTTCCAGAGCGAACAGACGCAAGGACCGGACGCGATCGTTGCCTACGACCTCGCCACCCGCACCCGCAAGGAAGTCCTGCGCGACAAGACCGCCGATCCGGAGCGCATCATCTATCGCAACAACACCCGCATCCCGGTCGGCGTGTTCTTCGCCGACGGCAAGCCGCGCGCGGTGTTCTTCGACAACGCCTCGCCGGAAGCGCGCCAGTACCGCAGCCTGGAGGCGGCGTTCCCGGGCGACGCGGTGCGCATCACCTCGCAGAGCGCCGACGGCCAGCTGGCGCTGGTGCAGGTCTGGAACGAGCGCAGCCCAGGCGACTTGTTCCTGTTCGACCGGGCCAACAAGCACGCCTCGCATGTGCTGAGCCGCCGCTCCTGGTTCGACCCTGCGCAGCGCGCGCCGATGCGCGCGGTCAACCTGCGCGCGCGCGACGGCCTGGCCTTGTCGGGCCTGCTGACCACGCCGAAGGACAGCAGCGGCAAGTCGATGCCGCTGGTGGTCATGCCGCACGGCGGCCCGTTCGGCGTCCAGGACACTTGGCGTTTCGACGACGACGCGCAACTGCTCGCCGACGCCGGCTATGCGGTGCTGCAACTGAACTACCGCGGTTCCGGCGGCTACGGCCGCGCCTTCCTCGAAGCCGGCATGCGCGAGTGGGGCGGCAAGATGCAGGACGACGTCACCGATGCGACGCGTTGGGCGATCGAACAGGGCATCGCCGATCCTTCGCGCATCTGCCTGTACGGCGCGAGCTACGGCGCCTACGCCTCGCTGATGGGCGTGGCCAAGGAACCGGCGCTGTATCGCTGCGCGGCCGGCTATGTCGGCGTGTACGACCTGCCGATGATGCACACCACCGGCGACATCCAGCGCCGCGGTTCCGGCGAGGCCTATCTGCGCAACTGGCTCGGTTCGCCGGAAGCGCTCGACAAGGTATCGCCGACGCGCCTGGCCGACCGGATCAAGGTGCCGGTGTTCCTGGCCGCCGGCGGCGAAGATCAGCGCGCGCCGATCGTTCACAGCGAAAAGATGGAGAAGGCCCTGCGCCAGGCCGGCGTGCCGGTCGAGACGCTGTACTACAAGACCGAGGGCCACGGCTTCTACCGCGAAGAACACCAGCGCGAGTACTACACCCGCTTGCTGGCGTTCCTGTCGAAGTCGCTCGGCGGACGGGTCGCCGCGGCGCCGAAGGCGACGGCGCCCGCCGCGGCGAAGTAAGAGCTAGGAAAGTATGGAGGAGTGAGAAGTGAGTAACGAGTAACGAGTGTCTTCGCGTACCGCTCTACTCTTTACTCACTCCTCTTTACTCGCTCCTCGCCTCCAGACCCCAGCCCCCTCACTTCACCCCGTGCATCCAGCGCCGCAGCAGCGGCGACAGCAGCAGGAACAGCACGCCCGAGCCGAGGCCTAGCCACATCAGCATCGAGAACAGTTCGGCGTAGTTGGCCGAGGCCGAGGCCATGTCGATCGCGCCGCCTTCCGGGATCTCGACCGAGGCGATCTTGGCGAACTGCGCCGCCAGCACTTCCGAGAACGCGGTGGCGAGCCAGAACGCACCCATCATCAGCCCGACCACGCGCGCGACCGAGAGCTGGGTCACCGCCGACAGGCCGATCGGCGACAGGCACATCTCGCCGATCTCGAGGATGAAATACGCCGCGACCAGGTACCACACGCTGGCCATCTCGCCGCCCCCCGATACCTTTGCAGCGGCCATCAACGGCAGGAAGGACAGGCCGGCGAAGACCAGGCCCAGCGCCATCGTCACCGGCTTGCTCGGGTGCAGGCCGCGTCGCGCCAGCCACGGCCACAGCCAGGAGAACAGCGGCGCCAGCACCACGATGAAGAACGCCCCGAGATAGGTCAGCGAGCCGGCGGTCTGCGGCACCAGCACCACGTCGTGCGCGGTCGCCAGCGCCAGGCCTAGCGCGAGCAAGCCGACCAGGAACTTGGCAAGTCCGTCGCGGCCACGGTCGCTGGCCATCAGCGCGGCGACCATCAGCGGCGGGCTCAGTGCCATCGAGAACGCCGACCAGGGCAGAGTCGGCGCATAATCGCCGACGGCGAGGCCGAACATGTCCTTGGTCATCAGGCGGTCGTTGAAGGTCACCCAGGAGCCGTAGGTCTGCTCGTACAGGGTGAAGAAGATCAGCACCGCGAAGATCAACACCACCAGGGCCAGCATCTGCTGGCGTTCGACCGCGCTGCACTGGCGGGCGAGGAAGCCGAAGAACCAGACCAGGAATACCAGCAGGGTCGCCAGCATGATCGCCAGCGCGGCGGTGAAGCTGAGGGCGCCGAGGGTCACGGTGATCTTCGAGGCGACCTGGATCGTGCCCCACATCGCCAGCACGCCGAGGGCGGTGCCCAGATAGATCCAGGTTTCGCGCGAGAAAGCGCCGACTTTTTCGCGCAGGCGCGCCGGATCGCTCGGTTCGGCATGACCGCGCAGATAGCGCTGGCCCCACAGGAACATCAGCAAACCGGCGACCATGCCGACGCCGGCCGCGCCGAAGCCGTACTTCCAGCCGTAGGTCTCGCCGAGAAAGGCGCAGATCAGCGCCGAGAACAGCGCGCCGACGTTGATGCCGGCATAGAACAGGGTGAAACCGGAATCGCGGCGCGGGTCGTTCTGCTCGTAGAGCTTGCCGACGATGGTCGAGATGTTCGGCTTGAGAAAGCCGACGCCGCCGATGATCAGGGCCAGCGACAGATAAAACACCTGCAGGGCGGTTTCGTCGCGCACCACGACGCCGTTCACCATCCTCGCGGCGTGGCCTTCGTAGGCCATGCCGAGGTGGCCGAGCACCAGCAGCACGCCGCCGAGCACCACCGCCTTGCGCATGCCGAGGTAGCGGTCGGCGAGCAGGCCGCCGATCACCGGTACCGCATACACCAGTCCGCCATAGGCGCCGATCAGGTCGTAACCGGCGTCGTCGCCGAACAGGTGGTACTTGAGCAGATACAGCAACAGCAGCGCCTTCATCCCGTAGAAGGAGAAGCGCTCCCACATTTCGGTGAAGAAGCAGACGTACAGGCCCTTGGGATGGCCGAGGAAGTCGTCGTTGCGCGCCGCCAGCGACGCCGGGTTCGAAATGCTGCTTGCGGGCACGAGCGGATTCCCTTCGGTCCGGGAGCGGGCCGGGAGGCGGGAGTATAGGACGGGGCGGCCGGCCGAGGCGCCGGGCAAGCGCGAGCGGACTGCGGCGAGGAGACTCGATGCGGCGCGAGACCCTCTCCGCGCTGCGGGCCAGCTTCTATGCAGTCCGTCCTTCTCCCTGTCCCGCTTGCGGCGGCCGCAGGCAGCGCAAGGCCGACAGGGCCGGCGGTCCCAGTCGCGACCGACCGGCCTGCTCCCGGCCCGACAGGGGGCTTTATCCGCGCAATCCGGGAAAATGCAGCCGCCGGCGCGCGCCCTGCCGCTTTTGCCCAATCCCGCTTTTTGCCGCAGTGCACTTTTACAGCGGCCGGCGGCGGATGCGATCATCGGCGGATTGCGTGGCGCCCGGCCCCTGGCGGCCGGCTCCGCACATACGCTGCCGCACTTGAACGATCACCCGCGATGGAGACGCCGATGGCCTCGTCCGCTACGCCCCAATTGACCTTCCGAGCCGTCCTGCTATCCGTCTTCCTGGCGGTGATTCTGGCAGCAGCCAATGCCTACCTGGGCCTGTTCGCCGGCCTGACCATCGCCACCGCGATTCCGGCGGCCGTCATCTCGATGGGCGTGCTGCGCCTGCTCGGCGGCGGCACGATCCTGGAAAACAACATCGTCCAGACCGGCGCCTCCGCCGGTTCCTCGATCGCCGCCGGCGTGATCTTCACGATCCCGGCGCTGGTGATCCTGGGCTACTGGCAGGACTTCCGTTATTCCTGGGTGCTGGCCATCGCCGGCCTAGGCGGCCTGCTCGGCGTCCTGTTCTCGGTGCCGCTGCGCCGTTCGATGATCGTCGAAGACCCGCTGCCGTTCCCGGAAGGCAAGGCCGCGGCCGAAGTGCTCAAGGCCGGCGAGAACCCGGGCCCGGGCCTGAAGATCCTGGCCCTGGCCGGCGGCATCGGCGCGCTGGTCAAGGTCGCCGCCGAAAGCGGCATGCGCCTGATTCCTGACAACGCCATCGTCTCGGGCTGGATGGGCAAGTACCTGGGCTTCATGGGCACCAACCTGTCGCCGGCGCTGCTCGGCGTGGGCTACATCGTCGGCCTCAACGTCGGCATCGTGGTGGTCTCCGGCAGCATCCTGTCGTGGCAGTTCGCTATTCCGATCTACCACATGTTCTTCCTGGGCTCCGACCCGGAGCTGGCCGCGCGCATCGCCGACGGCAGCGCCGAGCAGGTCGGCCGCGCCATCTGGTCGGCTAAGGTCCGCTACCTCGGCGTCGGCACCATGCTGATCGGCGGCGTGTGGACTCTGTTCTCGCTGCGCAAGTCGCTGATGTCGGGCGTCAAGAGCGGCCTGGCCGCGGCGCGCAAGGGCAGCGGCGGCGTGGTCGCCGAGACCGACCGCGACCTGCCGATGAAGTGGATGCTGATCGCCCTGGTCGCGTTCGTGATGCCGCTGCTGCTGCTGTACCAGGCCATCGTCGGCAACTGGTTCGTCAGCGTGCCGATGACCATCATCATGATCGTCGCCGGCTTCCTGTTCGTGTCGGTGTCGGCCTACCTGGCCGGTCTGATCGGCTCGTCCAACAACCCGGTCTCGGGCATCACCATCTCGACCATCCTGTTCGCCTCGGCGGTGCTGGTGCTGATGCTCGGCCGCGACTCGCCGATCGGCGCCGTCGCCGCGATCATGATCGGCGCGGTGGTGTGCTGCGCGGCGGCGGTCGGCGGCGACAACCTTCAGGACCTCAAGGCCGGCTACATCGTCGGCGCGACGCCGTGGAAGCAGCAGCTGATGCTCGGCATCGGCACGTTCTCGTGCGCGCTGATCATGGCGCCGGTGCTGAACCTGCTCGCCGCGGCCTACGGCATCGGCGCTCCGACGCCGGAGCATCCCAATTCGCTGGCGGCGCCGCAGGCGACCTTGATGGCCTCGGTCGCCAAGGGCATGTTCGGCGGCGAACTGCCGTGGACGATGATCGGCATCGGCGCCGCCATCGGCGCGGTCATCATCGCCTTCGACGAATGGTTGAAGTCGCGCAAGGCCAAGTTCCGCGTGCCGGTGCTGGCCGCGGCGATCGGCATCTACCTGCCGCTGGAACTGATGGTGCCGATCTTCCTCGGCGGCCTGCTCTCGCACATCGTCGGCCGTCGCCGCGGCCTGACCGCGAACAGCGACGAAGCCGAGGTCGACCGCGTGCACCGTCCGGGCACTTTGTTCGCCGCCGGCCTGATCACCGGCGAGGCGCTGATGGGCATCGCGATCGCGTTCCCGATCGTGATCAGCAAGCGCGCCGACGTCTTGGCCCTGCCGGAACGCTTCCACTTCGGCGCCGGCATCGGCCTGCTGGTGTTGGCGGTGGTGGTGTGGCTGTTCTACCGCAGCAGCCGCAACGCACCGGCCCCGCAAGCCTGATCCATGCCACGGCCCGGCGCGACGCCGGGCCGTGGCGTTTTGAACCCGTCCGATCCATTCCGGCCGCTCGGCGCGCCTGCGCTCGAACGGCCGCTACGACAACATCAGAGGTTCCGCCATGACGCCACGCCACGCCCTCCTGCCGATGGCCCTGCTGTTGGCCTGCGCATCCGCGCCGGCTTTCTCGCTCACGCCGCCACTGCCGCGCGGCCTGGAAGCCCGCGACCTGGCGACGATGGACCGGGTGTCCTCGCCGACCCTCTCGGGCGACGGCCGTCTGCTGGTGTTCGCCCAGCGCAGCGTCGATTTCGCCGCCAACAAGTCCTCGACCTCGCTGTGGATCGAAGACCTGTTCGCGCGCGACGCGGCGCCGCCGAAGCGGCTGACCCCGGAAGGCTGGAACGTCAACTCGCCGTCGTTCTCGCCGGACGGCAAGCTGGTGTATTTCCTCAGCGCCAAGAACGGCAGCAGCCAGTTGTATGCGATGGACTCGGTCGGCCGCGGCGCGCCCCGGCAGCTGACCGCATTCGACGGCGACGTCGGCGGCTACCAGATTTCGCCCGACGGCAAGCGCGTGGCCTTCAACGCCGAAACCTATGCCGAGTGCGCGGCCGACCTGGCCTGCACCAAGAAGAAGCTCGACGCGGTCGAGAAGAACAAGGCCAGCGGCATGGTCTTCGACCGCATGTTCATTCGTCACTGGGACGCCTGGAACGACGGCCGCCTGAACCGCCTGTTCGTGGCCGAGCTGCCGGCGGCCGGCAAGACCGTCGCCACCGCCAAGCTGGTCGGCGCCGACGTGATCGGCGACGTGCCTTCGCGTCCGTTCGGCGACAGCAGCGAATACGCCTGGTCGCCCGACGGCGAGTCGCTGGTGTTCAGCGCGCGCAAGGCCGACGCCAAGGAACCGTGGTCGACCAATTTCGATCTTTACCTCGCCGCCGCCGACGGCAGCGGCGCGGCCAGGAACCTGACCGCGTCGAACCCCGCCTGGGACACCGGCGCGGTATTCGCCGCCGACGGCAAGACCCTGTACTACCGGGCGATGAAGCGTCCGGGCTTCGAAGCCGACCGTTTCGGCCTGTTCGCGCTCGACCTGGCCAGCGGCAAGGCCCGCGAGATTGCGCCGGACTGGGACCGCTCGGCCGAGAACATCGTGCTGTCGGCCGACGGCAAGACCATCTACACCCTGGCGCAGGATCTCGGCCAACTGCCCTTGTTCGGCGTCGACATCGCCAGCGGCAAGGCGACCCGCTTGATCGGCGACGGCAGCCTCGGCTCGCCGCAGCTCGCGGGCAAGACCTTCGCCTTCACCCGCAACAGCCTCAAGAGCGGCGACCAGATCTTCGTCGGCGGCCTCGACGGCGCGCCGCAGCGCGCGATCACCCCGAGCGCCAGCGAACGCCTGCCGGGCGTGCGGTTCGGCGAGTACGAACAATTCGACTTCAAGGGCTGGAACGGCGACACCGTGCACGGCTACGTGGTCAAGCCTTGGAACTACCAGGAAGGCCAGAAGTATCCGGTCGCGTTCCTGATCCACGGCGGCCCGCAAGGCAGCTTCGGCGACGGCTGGAGCTATCGCTGGAACCCGCAGACTTACGCGGGCCAGGGCTATGCGGTGGTGATGATCGATTTCCACGGCTCGACCGGTTACGGCCAGGCCTTTACCGACGCGATCAGCGAGCATTGGGGCGACCGCCCGCTCGAGGACCTGCAGAAGGGTTGGGCGGCGGCGCAGAAGAAGTACGGCTTCCTCAACGGCGACAAGGCCTGTGCGCTCGGCGCCTCGTACGGCGGCTTCATGGTCAACTGGATCGCCGGCAACTGGCAGCAGCCGTGGAAGTGCCTGGTCAGCCACGACGGCGTGTTCGACCAGCGCATGATGGGTTACGCGACCGAAGAGCTGTGGTTTACCGAATGGGAGCAGGGCGGTACGCCCTATGACGTGCCGAAGAACTACGAGAAGTTCAACCCGGTCAACCACGTCAAGGACTGGAAGGTGCCGATGCTGGTGATCCACGGCCAGCTCGACTACCGCATCCCGGTCGAGCAGGGCATCGGCGTGTTCACCGCGCTGCAGCGGCAGGGCATCGAGTCGAAGTTCCTGTATTTCCCGAACGAGAACCACTGGGTGCTGAAGCCGCAGAACAGCGTGCAGTGGCACGACACCGTCAATGGCTGGCTGAGGCAGTACATCGGCGAGTGAACCCCGAGCGCGGCGGTCTGGAGACCGCCGCGCGCCGCCAGTGCCTTTTTTGAAGAGAGCGCTGCCCCCTTTCTTGCAGCGAAGTCTCCTGTGCGCCGATTGTGCGTCAGACTTCGTGCATCGCTGCGCGCAGGCCCTTTGTCGAAGGGACGGTGTTTCCCGCGCCGAACAGCCGAGATCCGGTTGCCGGCCGGGTAACGGCAACGAAATCAGCCGCCGCGCCCGTGTTGTTCCCCCTTGAGAAAGGGGGCGCGGGGATTTTGCTTTTTCCCGCAGACCAACTCCTCGCGCGTAGCCGGCCTAACGGGCTTCATTACGTTCTCCACACCGCCAGCCGACCACGGACCCAGCCATCCGAATCCGGGGCCCGCACTACCGGCCCTTGTCCGCCCCGGGCATCCGAAGTAAAAACGTACACGCATCAGCGTTCATCTCCTGGGGAATACCGGCATGCCAGAAACCGCCCGTACGGCGCTCATCAGCAACGACATCGTCGTCCTCGGCCTGATCGCGGCGACGCTCGGGCTGGTGTTCTGGACGTCCTCGCGCGAAACCGGGCTGTGGAAGAAGTTCTACACCTACGTGCCGGCCCTGCTGCTGTGCTATTTCATCCCCGGCATCTACAACACCATCGGCCTGGTCGATGGCGCGAACACCAAGCTCTATAACCCGGTCGCCAGCCGCGTACTGTTGCCTGCGGCCTTGGTGCTGCTGACGTTGACCATCGACCTCAAGGGCGTGTTGAAGCTCGGTCCTAAACTGTTGGTGATGTACGCGGTCTCGTCGCTCAGCGTGATGATCGGCGCTATCGCCGCCTTCGTGCTGATGCGCGCGGTGCACCCGGAAACCGTGGCCGGCGACACCTGGGGCGGCATGACCGCGCTGGCCGGCAGCTGGATCGGCGGCGGCGCCAACATGCTGGCGATGAAGGAAATCTTCCAGGTCGATGCCACGACCTTCGGCCAGTTCGCGGTGGTCGACGTCGGCGTGGGCTATGTCTGGATGGCGGTGCTGATCTTCCTCGCCAGCCGCGCCCAGGCCATCGATGCGCGCAGCGGTGCCGACACCCGCGGCATCGAGGAGCTCAAGCAGCGCATCGAACATTTCCAGGCGCAGCACCAGCGCATCGCCAGCCTGAGCGACCTGGCGATGATCGTCGGCATCGCCTTCGGCGTGGTCGGGCTCGCGCACGCCATCGCCACGCCGCTGTCGGGCTGGTTCGCCGCCAACGTGTCCTGGGCCAAGACGGTCAGCTTGCACGAACCCTTCTTCTGGGTGGTGGCGATTTCGACCTTCGCCGGCCTGGCGCTGAGCTTCACTCGTGCGCGCACGCTGGAAGGGGCCGGCGCCTCGAAGATCGGCAGCCTGCTGCTGTATTTCCTGATCGCCTGCATCGGCCTGCAGATGGACATCCTGGCGCTGCTCGACCGGCCCTGGCTGTTCGCCCTGGGCCTGATCTGGATCTCGATCCATATCGCCCTGCTGTGGACGGTGGGGCGCCTGCTGCGCGTGCCGTTCTTCTATTTCGCGATCGGCTCGCAAAGCAACATCGGCGGCCCGGCGTCGGCGCCGGTCGTCGCCTCGGCCTTCCATCCCTCGCTGGCGCCGGTCGGCGCCCTGCTGGGCACCCTGGGCTACGCGACCGGTACCGGATTGGCCTACATCGTCGGCGTGACCCTGCGATCCCTGGCGGGTGCAGCGCCGGCTTGAGGCGAGGGCGGCCGCAACGCCGGCAACCATCACCGATGCCGTTGCCGTTGCCGTTGCTGTTGCCGTTGTCGTGAAGATTTTGCTGTGGCTGTGGCTGTGGCTGTGGCTGTGGCTGTGCGTAGCCGCGCACTAGCGAAGGCAATAGAAGACCCGGAGGGCGGCGCGCAGGGATGCGCGCCGTTTTTCATCGGGACAGGGATGTCCCGTATGAAAAATCCCCGCGTATGCACCGCTCGTGCGGGCTTGTGATTCAAAACAAAAGCATTTTTCTTTGGTGACTTTCTTTTGTTGCTTTAGACAAAAGAAAGTTGCCCGCCGCTTTAGTGGCGGAAGCTCTTATCGTTTGATCTCGCTTGTAAGAAAGCCTCGAGCAAGAGCAGAGCTTCCGTCCGCTGACGCGGCCGGGTTACTTTCTTTTGCTAAGCCCAAAAGAAAGGTAACCAAAGAAAAGGGCTCTCCTTGCAAGGGCACAGGCCACGAGTGCGATGCTAGCGTGGGGATTTTTCGATAAGACGTCCCTGTCTTATCGAAAAACGGCGCACGTCCTGTGCGCCGCCCTCCGGGTCTCCACTTGACCGGCAAAGCAAGAGCCGCAGCCAAAGCCAAAGCCAAAGCCAAAGCCCATGAATATAGGCGGAGACGGCGAAAGATCTGCGCCGGCCAGATAAGAGGCCGCAGTTTGCGATCGCAGAAAGTCCCTGTGACGAGGCGTCTGCTGTGCCTGCGAAGCGCCAGCTGCCATGCAGTGCCCCAAAGAAAAGGCCGCCCGAAGGCGGCCTTTCGTGTAGCGGAACCTCAACAACACCCGAACCGACCGCCCCCGTAACGCGCCTCCTGACGCTCGCGGAAGAAGGTCGCGTAGTCCGGGATCGGCCGCTCGGGATGCTTCTCCATCAGGTGGCGGACATAGTTGTCGTAGTCCGGCACCCCGCAGCATAGCCGCGCGGTCTGCACCAGGCGATGCCAGGTGCGCTTGTAGAGCTGGTACTGGCTGGCGGGTACGAGCGCGGTGCCCATCACACGTTCGCCATTTCGTGCGGCTTCAAGGCCACGTATGCGGATTCGCGGTCGCTGCGCTCGGGATTGGCGCGGGCCTTGGCGATCGCGCGCACCGAGTACACCAGCACGCTGAACACCACGAACAGGAACAAGCCGGTCAGCACCGTGTTGACGTAGCTGTTGAGCATGATCTGCTGCATTTGCTCGATGCTCTTCGCCGGTGCGGCCACTTCGCCCTTGGCGATCGCGGCCTGGTACTTGTGCGCCTGGGCAAGAAAGCCGACCGCCGGGTTGTCGCTGAACATCTTGATCAGGCCGGCCGCGCTGGTGCAGATCAGCAGCCATAAGGTGGGCACGATCGTCACCCAGGCGTAGCGGTCGCGCTTCATCTTGAACAGGACCACCGTGCACAGCATCAGCGCGATGCCGGCGAGCATCTGGTTGGCGATGCCGAACAGCGGCCACAAGGTGTTGATGCCGCCGAGCGGGTCGACAACCCCCTGGTAGAGGAAGTAGCCCCACAAGGCGACGCAGCCGCCGGTCGCGAGCAGGTTCGGGCCCCAGGCCTCGGTGCGGCGCAGCGCGGGCACGAAGCTGCCGAGCAGGTCCTGCAGCATGAAGCGCCCGGCGCGAGTGCCGGCATCGACCGCGGTGAGGATGAACAAGGCCTCGAACAGGATCGCGAAGTGATACCAGAACGCCATCGTGTTCTCGCCCGGCAACACGTTGTGCAGAATCTGGGCGATGCCGACCGCGAGCGTCGGCGCGCCGCCGGCACGGGCGAGGATGCTGTTCTCGCCGATGTCTTTCGCAGTGGTCTGCAGCATCTCCGGGGAGACCGAGAAGCCCCAGCTCGAAATCGTCGCCGATACCGCATGTACGTCGCTGCCGACCAGGGCGGCGGGGCTGTTCATCGCGAAGTAAACGCCCGGCTCGATCACCGAAGCGGCGACCAGGGCCATGATCGCGACGAAGGATTCCATCAGCATGCCGCCGTAGCCGATGTAGCGCATATGCGATTCATTGGCGAGCAGCTTGGGCGTGGTGCCCGAGGAGATCAACGCGTGGAAGCCCGACACCGCGCCGCAGGCGATGGTGATGAACAGGAACGGGAACAGTCCGCCTTTCCAGACCGGGCCGGTGCCGTCGGTGAACTGGGTCAGCGCCGGCATGCGCAGGTCGGGCATGACGATGACGATGCCGATCGCCAGCGCGATGATGGTGCCGATCTTGAGGAAGGTGGACAGATAGTCGCGCGGCGCCAGCACCAGCCACACCGGCAACACCGCGGCGACGAAACCGTAGCCGATCAGCATCCAGGTGATCTGGGTGCCGGTGAAGGTGAAGGCCGGGCCCCACACCGGGTCGGCGGCTACCTTGCCGCCGTACCAGATCGCCGCGAGCAGCAGGACCAGGCCGACCACGGAGATTTCGCCGATCTTGCCGGGACGGATGTAACGCATGTACAAGCCCATCATCACCGCGATCGGCAAGGTCGCGATGACCGTGAACATGCCCCAGGGGCTTTCGGCGAGCGCCTTGACCACGATCATCGCCAGCACCGCGAGGATGATGATCATGATCAGGAAGGCGCCGAACAGGGCGATGGTGCCGGGGATGCGGCCCATCTCCTCGCGTACGAGGTCGCCGAGCGAGCGGCCGTTGCGGCGGCTGGAGACGAACAGGACCATGAAGTCCTGGACCGCGCCGGCCAATACCACGCCGACGATCAGCCAAAGCAGGCCGGGCAGGTAGCCCATCTGCGCAGCGAGCACCGGGCCGACCAGCGGGCCGGCGCCGGCGATGGCGGCGAAGTGGTGGCCGAACAGCACGTGTTTGTTGGTCGGGACGTAATCGAGTCCGTCGTTGTGGATGACCGCGGGCGTGGCCCGGGTCGGGTCGAGCCGCATCACCTTCTCGGCGATGAACAGGGAGTAGTAGCGATACGCGACGAGGTAGATCGATACCGCCGCGACCACGATCCACAAGGCGTTGATGTGTTCGCCGCGCCGCAGCGCGATCGTGCCGAGGCAGAACGCCCCTAAAACCGCGAGGGCCGCCCAGCCCAGCTTGCCGAGACCACCTTTCATGACGACCCTCCCAGATTGAACTCAGGCAGCGTCGCCCCTGGGTCCGCGCGGGTCAATGCGCAGTGCCGCAATAGCGGCTGATACTTTGGTCTTAGGAGCGCAGACCGGATTGCCGAGGGACGCGGTTCGGGGCGTTCGGCTAGCGCCGGCGTGGAGGCGCGAGTGGGGCGATCTTGGTGCGGCGTGAAGCAAATCTCCTGGCGCAGCCGGTGTCGTCAGACCTCCGGGTGGCGCAGGCGCCGGCCCCTTCGTCGAAGGGGCGAGTTGTCGATGGCAGGTTGTCGATGACCGGCGCGGTGAGCCGCTTGATGCGCGACCGCCTCTGTCGGTGTCGACCCGATATCGATGCCGTGTTCGCCAGAGCCGACATAGCTCGACGCCGTGGCCTTGCTGTTCCCCCTTTGACAAAGGCGGGCAGGGGATCTGCTCTTGTCGCCCCTACAACCACTTCGCCCGCTTGAAGCCGATGTACAGCACCACGCAGATCGCGATGACCGAGCCGATCAGGATCGCGTAGCTCCATTGGCCCGGCAATTCGGGCATGTGCACGAAGTTCATGCCGTACCAGCTCGCGATCAGGGTCGGGGCGGCGAGCAGGGCGGCCCAGGCGCCGAGGCGCTTGACCACTTCGCCCTGGCGCACGGTCACCAGCGAAAGGTTGACGCTGACCGCGGCGGTCAGCATTTCGCGCAGGGTGTCGGTGGTCTCGTTGATGCGCACGGCGTGGTCGAGCACGTCGCGGAAGTACAGCTGGATCTCTTCGTCGATCAGGCCGCCGCGCGAACGCGCGAGCTGGCCGAGGATGTCCTGCAAGGGCGAGACCGCCATGCGCAGGCGGGTCAGTTCGCGCTTGAGGTCGTACAGTTCCTGGACGGTTTCCTTGCGGAAATCCTCGGCGAAGATGTCCTTCTCGAGCTCGTTGAGTTCCTGGGTGAAGCCTTCGACGATCGGCATGAAGTTGTCGACCACGCTATCGAACACCGCGTACAGCGCCGCGCCGGGGCCGTGTTCCAGCAGGTCCGGTTCGCGCTCGATGCGGGCGCGCGCGCCCTTGTAGCTGATCGAGGCGCCGTGGCGCACCGTCACCAGGTAACGCGGGCCGACGAACATGTGCGTCTCGCCGAAGCGGATGCGGTTGTCGATCTTCTGCGCGGTGTGGATGGCGATGAACAGCGAGTTGCCGTAGGACTCGATCTTCGGCCGCTGATGCGCGTTATGGGCGTCCTCGACGGCGAGGTCGTGCAGGCAGAACTCTTCCTGCAGCTTGTCGAGGATGCCTTCGTCGGGCTCGTACAGGCCGACCCAGACGAAGCTGCCGTCGTCGACGGCAAGCACGTCGCTGATCGCGTCCAGGCCGATGTCGCGGCGGGTGCCGTCGCGGCTGTAGGCCGCGCAGTTGATGACGCATTGGGGCAGGGGGGAATCGCTCATGGCCCGAATCCTGCCCGCGCGCGACGACGGCGGCAAGCCGTCACGCCAAGCGCAGTCGGGCGGCTTTGCGGAAGCCGGCCCATAGCCCGGCCTGGATCGGCAGCCACAGCGCGATCCAGTGCGCGTTACGTTGCGGATACACCGGCAGCCAGTACAGGAACAACGCCGCCAGCGCGCACAGCGCGACCAGGCCGGTCAGCCAGACGAACACCGGGCCGGTTTCGCGGCCGCGCAGCGCGCGCCAGCCGCCCAGCCACAGCAGCAGGCACAGCGGGTTGAACAGCAGCAGGTTGCGGTTGGCCCAGATGTAATTGTGGCCGGTGCCGACCCAGGCGTAGAGCAGGACCGCGCCGACCAATCCCAGCACCGCCCACAGCGGCAGCGCAGCGACCGCGAGCACGCGCGGGCTGCGGTCGCCGATCCAGGCCAGGGCCGCGGCGATCGCCAGGCCGGCCAGCGCCCAGGGCCACCACGGCAGCGGCCGGTCCTTGGGCTCGGGCGAGATCTTGTGCGGCAACAACGGCCGTTCTTCCTGGACCAGCGGCTGGCCCTGCGGGTTCTTGACCTCGCGCAAGGCCGCCGCGAGCCTGCTAGGTACGTAGGACTCGGCCCACACCGGCACCGGCTTGTCGGTCTCCGGGCCCATCATCACGTCGAGCAACAGCCACATCCACGGTTCCGGCGCCGACAGGCGCAGCGCCTCGCTGCGGAAACTGCTGCCGTGCGACCGGCCTTCGGTCTGGCGGCGCAGTTCGCCGCCGAGCACCTTGTCGATGGCGTCGCGCACGCGCGTGGCGCAGTTGTCGTCGAAGTACTGGTAACGGTAGTAGGCGTTCTCGGGCAGGGCGTTGACGCGCAGCGCCTCGGCCAGCTCGCGCGCCTGCTTCGGGGTCAGGTTGAGCCACTGCACCGACACGCCGCGGCCTTCCTGCGCGTACTGCGCCATGTCGTCGTCGAACGGCAGGGCCAGCAGGCGATAACGCATGTCGTTGCGGATGAAACGCGGGACGAAATCCGATTCGGTCGGGTCGAAGTAGCCGAAGTTGTACGAGATCGCGCGGCCGCTGGCCGGGTCGAGCACGACCAGGGCGGCGTGGCCGAAACGCGACCAGAACTCCTCGCCGGGCTGCATCGTGACCATGCCGACGCGCGGCGTCGCAGTGCGGGTTTCGGGCGCGTCGGCGGGCGTCGAGGCGGGCGCCGGCGTGCCGGTCGGGGCGCCGAAGGCGAGACTGTGCAGCAGGATCAGGACGGCGAAGGCGGACGACCGGACGAATCGGAGAGTGGAGGTCACAGGCGACAAGATCCGGCGTGGCGAATGGCCGCCATTGTAAACAGCCGGGCCTGCGGGTTCTCGCCGGGTGCTCACGGGAGTATCGAGCCATGCCCAGTCGCGGCCGCGGCCGCGGATAGGTACCGGGCTGAGGAGGCAGCGCCTATCTATCGTCGTTCCCGCGAAGGCGGGAGCCGAGGGGTTCGACGAGAATGGCTCTGCAGCCTGGATATCCGCTCCGCCGGCCGTGCCTGCCGGCGGCGCAGCGGAGCGGGATCGTGGTGGACCGGGACGGGACCGTGGCGGCACGCGCAGCTCCCCCCCCCAAGGCCTGGGGCGTGGCGCAGGCTCGTGGCGTGCCCGCTGAGCCGACTACAGGCTGCCGAGCACGCCGACGTGGAAGGCGTGCACGCGCCGCGCATCGGCGCTGGCCACCCGGAATACGAAGCGGTCGAGGGTCAGTTCCTCGCCGGCCTCGGGCAAGTGTCCGATCGCCGCGGTGACCAGGCCGCCGATGGTGTCGTACTCGTCGTCGTCGAAATCGGCGCCGAAGCGCTCGTTGAAATCGTCGATCGGGGTGAGGGCGTCGACCACGTACTGGCCGTCCGCCTGGGCCGCTATCAGCGCGTTCGGGTCTTCGGCATCGTCGTGCTCGTCGTCGATTTCGCCGACGATCTGCTCCAGCACGTCCTCGATGGTCAGCAGGCCGGCGACGCCGCCGTGCTCGTCGATCACGATGGCCATGTGGTTACGCGACTGGCGGAACTCGCGCAGCAGCACGTCCAGGCGCTTGGACTCGGGAATCAACACCGCCGGGCGCAGCAGTTCGTGGATCGTGCCGGGGCCGTTGTCGGCGACGACGCCGCGCAACAGGTCCTTCGCCAGCAGGATGCCGAGGATCTCGTCCTTGTCTTCGCCGTGCACCGGGAAGCGCGAATGGCCGGACTCGACCACCATCTTCATCAGGTCGAGGAACTTCGCCTCGGCCGGCAGCGCGATCATCTGCGAGCGCGGGATCATCACGTCGCCGACGGTGAGGTCGGAGACCGCGATGGCGCCTTCCATCATGCGTAAGGTGTCGGCGGCGATCAGGCCGTCGGATTGCGCATCGCGCAGCAACTCGACCAGATCTTCGCGGGAGCTGGGTTCGCCCGACAGCGCGGAACTGATGCGGTCGAGCCAGGAACGCCGTTTCTCGGGGATTTCCGGCGCGTGGGTGCTACTACTGTCGTCCTCGGACATTGAACTCTTGAACTGTGGCCCTCGGGGGGAGGGCTGTGGCGCAAGTCTAACCCGGAAGGTCGGCACGGGGCGTTCAAGGCCGGTTTCGGCCCCCGGGAGCGGGTCGCCGGTCGCGCTTTGCAACCCTCCTGCAACAGGCCGAAGGCCGCCGCGGGCGCTCGCGCGGCCGGCCGCCGTCCGGCGCCGAGCAAGCGCCTCGCCGCCCAGCCCAGGCGTCAACCGTCGCGGCAACGGCGGATCTGGTCGGTGGACGCCTGGCCCAGGTGGAAGCGGCCGGCGTTCGACATCACGACCGTGCCGGCCGGGTCGGCATGGGCCGAGCACAGGGTGAAGGTCAGATTGGTGCCGGCGATGTCGCCGTCGGGCTGGAACACGATGCGGGTGCGGCCCAGGGTGCTGTGCAGGCGGATGTCGCCGCCGAGCGCCGGCCGGCGTTGGACCAGGGTGTCGCGGGCGCTGAACCTGCGGTCCCCGTCGACATCGGCGAACACCAGCCAGCCGCGGCTCCAGTCCGGACTGCCGCTGCAACCGCCCTGAGCCGGCGCCGGGCACATGACGGTCGCGCTGCCCGCCGCCACCGCGAGCCGGTTGGCGACCAGGAAACTGTCCACCAGGGCCATGCGGGTGTGGCCGATGCGCACTCGCGCGACCGCGTTGAACAAGGCCGGCACCGCCACGCCGATCAACAAGAACACGATGGCCAGGGCGGCCACCACTTCCAGCAACGAGATTCCTTTCATCCGACGCATACCAGGCTCCTTCCTGCGATGGGTGCAGTCTGGGCCGGGGCGCGGGGACGGGGCATAGGAAATGCGCCCGTCTCGCCGTGGGAATTCGTCGATGTGCGACTCAGGATGCGACCGGCCGGACAGGACTCGGATCGGGCGCGTCGGCAGGCCGGGCGCGAGGCCCGAGCGGGTCTTCGCGGCCTTGCGCGGCGCCGATTCGCGCGGACGCGATGTCGCCGGCGCTTTGTCGGAATCCGCCGACAGCGGCCTAAGGACTATGCCGACACGGACGCAGCACTAGCCCGAGGCCGCTCCGAGGCCCCCGCACCGCGCGGCCCGCCGCCTCAATCTTCGATGTAGGGGTCGGCGATGCCGAGGCCGGCGAGGATTTCGCGTTCGAGTTGCTCCATGCACTCGGCTTCGCGTTCGTCCTCGTGATCCCAGCCCAGCAGATGCAACGTGCCGTGCACGGTCAGGTGGGCGTAGTGATCGTTGAGCGCCTTCTTCTGTTCGCGGGCCTCGCGCGCAACGACCGGTGCGCAGATCACCAGGTCGCCGAGCAGTGGCAGGCGCACGCCTTCGGGCAGGCCCTCGGGCATGTCGGCCGGGAAACTGAGCACGTTGGTGGCGTAGTCGCGGCCGCGGTAATGGCGGTTGAGCGAGCGGCCTTCCTTGTTGTCGACCACCCGGATCGCCAGGTCGGCCTCGCGGATGCGTCCTTCCAGCGCCGCGGCGACCCACTTACGGAAGCTGTTCGCCGCCGGCAGGCCCTTGCGCGGCACGCCGTAGTTGATCGAGACATCGAGACGGATCGGACCTTTGGTCATCGCGGCGGTTCACTGTTCGGCGGTTCGTGGTGTACGGCCTGCGCTTCGCGGTGCCGCTCGATACGGCAAGGCGAAGCGCCGCCCTGCGATAGCGCGATCCTGCGACCGCAGACGCGCGGCCTCAGACGCCCGGACCGGTCTGCGCGTCCTTGGCGTCTCGCGCCTCGTACGCGCTGACGATGCGCGAGACCAGGGGGTGGCGGACCACGTCCTTGGCTTCGAAGAAGGTGAAGCTGATGCCGTTGACGTTGCGCAACACGTCGAGCGCGTCGCGCAGCCCCGACTTCTGGTGCTTGGGCAGATCGATCTGGGTCAGGTCGCCGGTGACCACGGCGGTGCTGCCGTAGCCGATGCGGGTCAGGAACATCTTCATCTGTTCGATGGTGGTGTTCTGGGCCTCGTCGAGGATCACATAGGCGTCGTTGAGAGTGCGGCCGCGCATATACGCCAGCGGCGCGATTTCGATCACGTTGCGTTCCAGCAGCTTGACCACTTTTTCCACGCCGAGCATTTCGTACAAGGCGTCGTACAGCGGGCGCAGATAGGGATCGACCTTCTGGGTGAGGTCGCCGGGCAGGAAGCCGAGCTTTTCGCCGGCCTCGACCGCCGGGCGCACCAGGATCAGGCGCTGTACCCGCGTCTCGTTGAGCGCCTCGACGGCGCTGGCGACGGCGAGAAAGGTCTTGCCGGTGCCGGCCGGGCCGATGCCGAAGTTGATGTCGTGGGTGGCGATCGCGTGCAGGTACTTGGCCTGGTTGGCGCCGCGGCCGCGGATGGTGCCGCGCTTGACCCGGATCGCGACTTCCTGCGGCTCGATGTCGTCGGCGACGACCTGATCGGCGCCGGTCTCGGTCAGGGCCAGATGAATCGCGGCCTCGTCGAGGGTCTCCTCGGCGGAGTCCTTCCACAGCGAGCGCAGCAACCGTTCGGTCTGGCCGACTGCGGCGGCCGGTCCGTCGATGCGGAACACGTTGCCGCGGTTGGCGATCTCGACGCCCAGGCGCAGTTCGATCATGCGCAGATGGCCGTTGAACGGCCCACTCAGGTTCGCCAGGCGTTCGCTGTCGATCGGGTCGAGGGTGAATTCGGAAACGGTGCGTGCGGACATAAAGGAAGCGTAGACGGTTCGCGTGACGACGACGCGTGAAGGCCTTACAGCTTGCGCCTGTCGGGGCGTTTTCGCAAAGCCGCGGGGCGTCGGAGGGCGGCAAGGATGAACGCCGGCGCTGCGGCGGCGGCCTTGCGTGGCGGCGAGTGGCATGACGTCGCCGCCGCGTGCACTCGCTGGCGTCGATTTCAGCGTGCGCGCCGGTCGATGCTCGTTCGCCCGGCCTGATCGGCTTGATCGGCTGTCCGGCGTGTCCGGCCGTGCCGGTCAATCGCGAGGCAGGCTGCCTTCGCGCCACGCCCGCCAGACCCGCAGCGCGCCCATCGCGGTCAGCAGGATCGAACCGATCAACCACAACAGGGTGATCGCATCGGGCTCGAACACACCGCTGCGGTAGGCGCGCATCAGCGAGCGCACCAGGCCGAGCACGCCGAGGCCGAGGAACCAGAATCCGACCGCGCCGCGCGAGATCAGGCCGGGCTTGGGTTGGGGATCGGGCATGGCGCGTCCTCGATGGCTCGGGAAAGAAGCGGTGCGGAACTACAGCGGTTGCAGCGCAGGCGCACTGCCAGGACGCCACAGGGGAACCCGGGCGAGCAAGAGACCGATGGTCGCGGTGACCAGGCCGCCGGCGATGTCCCAGGCGTAGTGCTGCCCGGTGCTGATCACGCTCGGCGCGAGTGCGATCAACACGAGCCAGATCCACGGCCGCGCCCGCGGGTACTGCAGGCCGGCGCCGACCGCGACCACCGCCGGAATGGTGATGTGCCCGGACGGGAAACAGTTGTTGACGTCGTCGAGCGCGTACAGGCAATGCCAGGCGAATGCGGTGAAGGGGTCCATCCCGTCCGGCAGGCCCGCACGCAGCATTCGGGTCGGCCAAGCCAGCCAGATCGCCGCATTGAGCGACATCGCGATCGCATACGCGCGCAGGGTCGCGGACAGCAGGCCGCGCTCGCGGATGGACAGCAACAACGCCGGGCCGGTGAACAGCAGCAGCCAGTACGGCCAGATGGTCCAGGCCTGCCAGCCGATCCAGTCGTCGACGAAGGTCAGCGGCAACAGCCGCGGCTCGCGCAACGGATAGGTGTTGATGGCGAGGTAGAACACGGTGGCGATGGTCATGGTCGCCAGGACCATGGCGATGCGCCGGCGCAAGGGCACTTCGGTCGAAGCCATGGCGGTCGTAACGGCGGAAGCGGCAGTCATGCGGACGGGGTCATCGGTGTGGAGGCTCGCGCGAAGCCATCGTTGGGCCCGCGGCGGGCGGGCATGGGCGGTGGGCCATCCATGTGGCGTCGCTGCGCAGGATCGTCGATTCGGGGGGCGGATGGCCAGTGGCCGTGGCTCGCGGTGTCGCCGGTCGCGGCGACCGCGCCGGGCGGTCCTGTCGGAGAACCCGGGCCAGGGCTCATACTGGAGGATGGAGGCGTGGCCACGATACGATCGGATGCTATGACGAGGCAGCAAGACGCAACGCGACCGCTGTGCTCGTGGACGGTCCGCATGGAGGCGGGCGCATGACGACGCACCGTATCGTGGTGACCGGTGCGACCGGTTTCGTCGGCGGCGCGCTCGCCCGCCATCTGGCGGCAACGCGTCCCTGGACCCGGATCGTCGGCCTCGGCCGCGACCCGGTTCGCGGCCGCGCGCTGCAGGCGCAGGGCATCGAATTCGTCGCCATCGACCTGACCGACGAGGCGGAGGTGCATCGCGCCCTGCGCGGCGCCGACATCGTCGTGCACGCGGCGGCCTTGTCGAGCCCCTGGGGGCGCCGCGCCGATTTCGTCGCCGCCAACATCGACGCCACCGACCACGTCGTCTCCGCCTGCATCGCGCGCCAGGTGCGAAGGCTGGTGCATATCTCCACCCCCGGCATCTACCACGATGGCCGTCCGCATCTGGCCATCCGCGAAGACCACCCCTTGCCGGCGCAGCCGGTCAACGACTACGCCGCGACGAAGCTGATCGCCGAGCGGCGGGTATTCGCGCGTTGCGCGGCCGGCGGCGTGTCCGCGCTGGCCTTGCGGCCGCGGGCGATCTTCGGCCCCGGCGACACTGCGATCCTGCCGCGCCTGGCGCAGGCGCTGCGCAGCGGTCGGTTGCGCCGGCTCGGCCACGACGATTGCCGGGTCGACCTGAGTTATATCGACAACGTCGTCGATGCGATCGTGCTGGCGATCGACGCCTCCTGGCGCTTGAGCGGCCGCGTTTACAACATCAGCAACGGCGAACCGGTCGCGATCTGGAGCGTCGTCGACCGGCTCGCCGACGCGTTGTCGTTGCCGCGCCCCAGCCGGCGCCTGTCCAAGCCGCTGGCGCTGGCCCTCGCGGGCGGAGTCGAGGCCTGGTATCGCCGGTTCAGCCCCGATCGCGAGCCTCCTTTGCTGCGTTACGGCATCGAATTGCTCAGCGTCGACATGACCCTCGACATCGGCCGCGCCCGCAGCGAGCTGGGCTATCGGCCGCGGGTGACGATGGAGGACGCGTTGGCGAAGACCCTCGGCGACCTCGCGCGCACGCAGGCGCGAGCGTGAGCGGCGAAGTCGCGCTGACCCTCGGCGTATCCGGACACAGCTGCGCCGATCCGCGTCATCTCGGTTTCGAGGCCGGTGCGGCGATGAGCTTCCCGGCCGGCTGGGCCCTGATCGAACATCCGGTGCAGGGCGTGGTCCTGTTCGACTGCGGCTACGGCCCGCAGGCGCGCCAGGCGATGCGGCGCGGCCTGCGCTGGCTGTATCGCCGGGTCATCCGGGTTTGCTCGGCGCCGCATACCGATGCGGCGGCGCTGCTGCATCGGCGCGGGCTGGACCGCGAGGCGGTGCGCATGGTCGTACTCAGCCATTTCCACCCCGACCACATCGGCGGGCTCGGCCAGTTTCCGCAGGCGCGCTTCGTTGCGCACGCCGATGCGTGGCGGCAAGTCGAGGGCTCGGGTTGGTTCGGCCTGTTGCACGCGCAGATCTGGAAGGAATTGTTGCCGACGGATTTCGTCGCGCGCCTGCAATTGCTCGACGAACGCGGCCGGCGCGGGCTCGATGGCGATCTGGCCACGCTCGGCGGCGAGGGCTGGGACCTGTTCGGGGACGGCAGTCTGTTCGCGCTGCCCTTGCCGGGACATGCGCGCGGCCAGATCGGCCTGGCCTTGCGCACTTGCGAGGGCGAGCGGGTGATCCTAGCCGCCGATGCGTTCTGGCGCCGCGAGCAGCTCGACCTCGGCCGCGAGCTGCCGTGGCTGACCCGGCAACTGGCGGTGGACGACGCGAGCGTGTACCGCGATACGTTGCGGCGGCTGAGCCGCTTTCGCGACACCCATCCCGATGCCTGGCTGATCCCGGCGCATTGCGCGCAAACCCTGGCGGCCTGGCGCCGGCGTCATCCGGCGGCGGTGTTGCAGGCGGAGGCGGGCGAGCGGGACGGTTGACTCGTTTGCAGTGGGATGCCGCTTCGTGGCTGCTATGGGTAGGAGCGACGCAAGTCGCGACCGTGCCGTTACGGCCTCGCGCCGCGGCCTCTGCAGGCTTTGTAGAACGGCATGAGCGGCGCCCGCGCAGTTCCGATTGCCCACGCCGGCGACCGCAGGTTCGCGGTCGCGGCTTGCGCCGCTCCTGCCCCGGCGAAGGCACGGCGCCTCGATGGATGGCATCGGCGGTGTTGCTCCTGCGCATCCCGTGGTCGCGGCTCACGCCGCTCGTGCAGGGGTGGCGTCGCCGCCCTCCGGGTGCCCTGTTGTCTGGCTGTTGTTGTGTGCGGTCTCGCACTCGCGATGGCGAAAGAAGACCCGGAGGGCGGCCTGCATGGATGCAGGCCGTTTTTCATCGGGACAAGGATGTCCCGTACGAAAAATCCCTGCGGAAGCACCGCTCGTGCGGGCCCTTGATTCAAAAAGAAGCATTTTTCTTTGGTTACCTTTCTTTTGTTGCTTATGACAAAAGAAAGTAACCCGCCGCTTCAGCGGCGGAAGCTCTGGGTTTGATCTTGATCTTGATCTTGATATTTGATGTTGATGTTGATGTTGATCTTGATCCATTGACGAGAGCAGCACCGCAAGACTGTCGCAGCGATGTCGCGGCTTGCGCCGCTCCGGCACCTGAACAGCCTGCCGAGTCCTGCCGACCACGACCGTTGGTCGGCTCGGGCTTGCGAACTAATTAATTGTTGAATTAAATATGCCCGATGAGCACTGCGCCCCCCACCAAGCCACCCGCCAAGCGCGGGCCGAAACCGGCCACGAAGCCTGCCGCCGCCGGCCAATCCTCCCCGGCCCCGGGCCCGGCCCCGGCCCCGGCCCCGGCAGCCAAGCCCAGCACATCCAGCCCGCCGGCCGCCACAAAGCGAGCAGCAGGCCGCCCTGCGGTGAACAAGCGCGCCCCCGGCCGGCCGGCCGCCGCAGACAACCCAGACCTGCGCGCGCGCCTGCTCGATGCGGCGATCGCTTGCTATGCGCGGCACGGCATCGCCGCGACCTCGGTGCGCGCCATCGCCGGCGAAGCCGGGGTCAATCCGGCTCTGTTGCATTACTACTTCGGCGACAAAGAACAATTGCAGGAGGCGGTCAGCAGCGAGCGCCTGCTGCCGGTGTTCATGAGCCTGCGCGAAAACCTGACCCGCGAAGCGGGCGGCGACGTCATGGACCTGATCGCCGGGTTCGTCCACGGCATCGGTCGAGTGATCGCCGAGCATCCGTGGTTGCCCTCGCTGTGGGTACGCGAGGTGTTGTGCGAAGGCGGGGCGTTGCGCGAGAGCCTGCTGCTGCAGAAGATCGGCCCGCTGGTGCCGCAGATGATGGCTCGGCGCTTCGCCGAGGCCCAGCAGCGCGGGCAGATCAATGCCGAACTCGACCCGCGCCTGCTGATGGTGAGCCTGATCGGGCTGACCCTGTTCCCGGCCGCCAGCGCGCCGATCTGGCGACGCTTGTTCGACGCCGACGATCTCGACCTCGACAGCCAGCGCCGCCATGCGCTGGCTTTGCTCGACCGCGGTCTCACCCCCTGATTGCGAGGACCCTGCGATGGATACGATGAAGCACGCACTCAGGCCGTACCCGGGTTCGCTCGCGCTCGCGCTGCTGTGCACCGCCTTGGCGGCCTGCACGCAACCGCCCGCGCAGGCGCTCGGCACCCTGGAATGGGACCGGGTCACCCTGCCGGCGCCTGCAGCGGAAAAAGTCGTGCGCATCGACGTGCGCGAAGGCCAACGGGTCCAGGCCGGCACCCGTGTGATGCAACTCGAACTCGATCGCGGCCGTTCGCAGCTAAGCGCGGCGCAGGCCCAGGCGCGGCAGTCGGCCGACGCGCTGGCCGAACTCGAAGCCGGGCCGCGCAGCGAAACCATCGCCCAGGCGCGCGCCACACTTGCCGCAGCGCAGGCCCAGGCCGCCGATGCGGCGGCGTATTACGCCCGTGTGCAGCCGCTGGGCCGCCAGCGCCTGATCGCCGCGGCCGACGTCGACCGCGCCCGCGCCGCGGCCGGCAATGCGCAGGCCCAGGTGCGCTCCGCCCAGGCCGCGTTGCTGGAACTCGAACACGGCACCCGCCGCGAACGCATCGCCCAGGGCCAGGCCGCGCTCGCCGCGGCGCAGGCGCAGGCTGAGGTGCAGGCGGTCAACGTCGGCAAGCTCGACGTGGTCGCGCCGCGCGACGGCGTCATCGACAGCCTGCCGTACAAGCTCGGCGATCAGGCCCCGGTCGGCGCGCCGCTCGCGGTGATGCTGGTCGGCGCGCGGCCGTATGCGCGCGTCTACGTGCCCGAGCCGATCCGCCCGGACGTGCGGGTGGGGCAGAGCGCGCGGGTCTTCATCGACGGCCGCGCGCAGAAGTGGAACGGCCGTGTGCGGATGATCCGCAGCGAGCCCAGCTTCACCCCGTACTACGCGCTCACCGGCGAGGACGCGGCGCGCTTGAGTTATCTGGCCGAAGTCGAGATCACCGACGCCAAGGCCGGGCAGTTGCCGGCGGGGCTGCCGGTGCGGGTCGAGTTCGGGCCATGAGCCGCGACCTGTCCGATGCGGCGGCGTCGCGCCCGCAGCCGAAGCCGCGCGAGGTCCGCGGCAGCGACCAGGCGCCGGCGATCGAGGCGCGCGGCATGAGCAAGCATTTCGGCCAGCTGCGCGCGGTCGACAAGGTCGACCTGACCGTACCGCGCGCCTGCGTGTATGGGTTCCTCGGCCCGAACGGTTCGGGCAAGTCGACCACGATCCGGATGCTGTGCGGCCTGCTGACGCCGACCGGAGGCGAGATCGAAGTGCTGGGCCTCAAGATTCCGCAGCAGGCCGAAGCGCTGCGCCGGCGCATCGGCTACATGACCCAGAAGTTCTCTCTGTTCGAGGACCTCAGCGTACGCGAGAACCTGGAGTTCCTCGCCGCCGTGCAGGACATCCCGAAGGCGCAGGCGCGCCTGCGCATCGACGAGTTGATCGAGCAATACCATTTCGGCGATCGCCAGAAGCAGCTCGCCGGCACCATGAGCGGCGGCCAGAAGCAGCGCCTGGCCCTGGCCGGCGCGGTGATCCACGCGCCCGAACTATTGTTCCTCGACGAGCCGACCAGCGCGGTCGATCCCGAGTCGCGCCGCGACTTCTGGGAGAAGCTGTTCGAATTGGCCGATGCCGGCACGACCTTGCTGGTGTCTACCCACTACATGGACGAGGCCGAGCGCTGCCACCGCCTGGCGATTCTCGACCGCGGCGTGCTGGTCGCCGACGGCACCCCGGCGGAGCTGACCGGAGCGCTCGCCGGGCGCGCGGTCGAAGTGCGCGCGGCGCAACCGCGCAAGGCCCAGCGCGTGCTGGTCGAGGTGCCCGGCGTGCTCAGCGTGGCACAGGTCGGCAACACCTTGCGGGTACTGCTGGAAGGCGCCGATCGCGCCGAACACGGTCTGGCCGACGCCTTGCGCGGAGCCGGGCTCGATGCCGAGGTCGACAAGGCCGCGGCCAATCTCGAAGACGTCTTCGTCGCCGCCACCCGCGGCCGCGAAGCCGCGCCGGCCATCACGGAGCAGAGCTCATGAAACTGCGTCGGCTGTGGGCGATCGTGCTCAAGGAAATCCGGCAGTTGCGGCGCGACCGCATCACTCTGGCGATGATCGTGGTGATCCCGGTCGGGCAACTGGTGCTGTTCGGCTATGCGATCAACATGAACCCGCGCGGGCTCGATGCCGCCATCGCCGACCAATCGCAGACCGCGGCGTCGCGCGCGGTGGTCATGGACATGATCGCGACCGGCGTGATCGAGCCGGTCGCCGAGGCCGACTCGCCGCAACAGCTGATGGAAATGCTGCGGCGCGGCCGGATCAGCGTAGGCGTCAGCATTCCCGCCGATTTCGAGCGCCGCCGCATCGACGGCCGCGAAGCGGTGCAGGTGCTGGTCGACGGCAGCGATACCGTGGTGCAGAGCGCGGCGGTGCAGTTGGCGCAGATGCCGATCGACAGCACCGTGGCGGCGCCGCGCAAGGTCGCCCCGATCAGCGTGGTCGCGTTCTACAACCCGGAGCGTCGCTCGCCGGTCAACATCGTGCCGGGCCTGATCGGCGTGATCCTGACCATGACCATGGTGATGTTCACCTCGGTGGCGATCGTGCGCGAACGCGAGCGCGGCAACATGGAGTTGTTGATCACCACCCCGGTCAGCCGCACCGAGCTGATGATCGGCAAGGTGCTGCCGTACGCGGTGATCGGCCTGGTCCAGACTACGGTGGTGATCCTGCTGGGCCTGTGGCTGTTCGAGGTGCCGATCAAGGGCAGCGTGCTCGACGTCTATCTCGCTGCGATCCTGTTGATCCTGGCCAACCTGACCCTGGGCCTGATGATCTCGACCAAAGCCGGCTCGCAGTTCCAGGCCATGCAGATGACCGTGTTCATCCTGCTGCCGTCGATCTTGCTGTCGGGCTTCATGTTTCCCTACGCCGGGATGCCGAAGGTCGCGCAATGGCTGGCCGAGGTGCTGCCGATGACCCACTTCCTGCGTCTGATCCGCGGCGTGATGCTGCGCGGCGCCAGCCTGTGGGAACTGTGGCAGGACGTGTTGTACCTGTGGGCTTTCATCGTGGTGATGATGGCGGCGGCGGTGTCGAGGTTCAGCAAGCGGCTCGATTGAGGGGGGCGCTGGCTTTCTATCTGTCGCGGAGCGACGCAGCCACTTCTGTAGGAGCGGCGTAAGCCGCGACCAAGGGACGCGCAGCCATCGCACCGCCTGCGTCATTGATCGAAGCTGCGAACTGTCACGGGGGGCGACGCAGGTCGCGACCACGCACCCCCGCACCCGCGCCGGCGGCCGCAGATACGCGGTCGCGGCTTGCGCCGCTCCTACCCGGCGTAAGCATGCCGCTTCGACGAATGGTGGCGGCCTTGATGCCTATGCGCGTTCCGTGGTCGCGACTTACGCCGCTCCTACAGAGGGACGGCGCCGCACGCGTGGTCATGGCTGCTTTTGCCCCGGCCGTTGCTGTGCGTCGCCGAGCACTAGCGACGGCTAAAGAAGACCCGGAGGGCGGCCCGCTGGGATGCGGGCCGTTTTCATCGGGACAGGGATGTCTCGTATGAAAAATCCCCGCGGATGCATCGAGCGTTCGGGCCCTTGATTCAAAACAAAGCAACTTCTTTGGTTATCTTTCTTTTGTTGCTTTAGACAAAAGAAAGTAACCCGCCGCTTTAGTGGCGGAAGCTTTGGGTTTGATCTTGATCTTCCACGAGGAATCCGCCGCGAGACCGCCGCAGTGATGTCGCGGCTTGCGCCGCTCCTACCCCGGCGATGGCGCATCGCTTCGGGGAACGACGACGGCTTTGGCACCTCTGCGCGACCCGCGGTCGCGACTCACGTCGCTCCTACAGGGGGTGGTTCCGCGGAGCTGCGTCCTGGGGGCAGTCGCCCCGCCTCAAACCGTGACCCGAGCCCAGCCTCTTGCGCGAACCGCCCGTTTCCTCGCACATTCGCCGCTTCGGTCCAAACCGGGGGTTGCGATGCGCCGTTTGCGATATCTGATTGCGATGTTGTCGGCCGCCCTGGCGCTGCCGGCGGCTGCGGCCGAGGTCAGCGTGCTGACCGCGGCGCGCATTCATACCCTGGACCCGGCGCAGCCGCGCGCCGAGGCGATGGCCTTCGACGGGCAGGGCAAGATCCTCGCCATCGGCGCGCGCGCCGAGCTGCTGCGGCGGTATCCGCGGGCGCAACGGGTCGACGTCGGCGAGGCGACGGTGATTCCGGGCCTGATCGATTCGCACGCGCACATGCTCGAGCTCGGCTTGAACAAACTCGGCGCCGACCTGGTCGGCACCCGCAGCAAGCAGGAGGCGCTGCAGCGGCTGCGCGATTTCGCCAAGCAACTCGCGCCCGGGCAGTGGCTGATCGGCGCCGGCTGGGACCAGAACGATTGGCCGGACGCGCGCTTCCCGAGCGCGGCCGATCTCGATGCCGAGTTCCCCGACCGCCCGGTCTGGCTGCAGCGCATCGACGGCCACGCCGGCTGGGGCAACAGCGCGGCGATGCGGGCGACTGCGCGCGATCTGTCCGGCGACTGGCAACCCGAGGGCGGCAAGATCCTGCGCGACGCCCAGGGCCGGCCGAACGGCATCTTCATCGACGACGCGATGGCGCTGGTCGAGTCGTCGCGGCCGCCGTTCGACGCGGCCACCGCCGAGCGAGCCCTGGTCCTGGCGATGCAGGAAGCCGTGGCGCATGGCCTGACCGGTGTCCAAGATGCCGGGGTCAATCTCCAACTGTTGCGCGGCTATCAAAGCCTGGCCGAGCGCGGCGCCTTGCCGCTGCGCATCACCGCCTTCGCCGCCGGCGACGGCGATGCCCTGGAGCATCTTTGCAGCGAGGGGTTGTACCAGCATCCCGGCCGCCGCCTGCGCATGCGCGGGGTCAAGCTGTACGCCGACGGCGCGCTCGGCAGCCGCGGTGCGGCGATGCTCGAGGATTACAGCGACGACGCCGGCAACCGCGGCCTGTTGCGGATGACGCCGCAGGCGATGGCGAAGGCGGTCGCGAAGGCCAAGCGCTGCGGCGTGCAGGTGGCGACCCACGGCATCGGCGACCGCGGCAATCGCCAGGTCCTGGACCTGTACCAGCAGGCGCTGGGCGGCGACGCTCAGGCCAGCGACCATCGCTGGCGTATCGAGCATGCGCAGATTCTGGCGCCGCAGGACCTGCCGCGCCTGGCCGCGCTGCAGGTGATCGCGGCGATGCAGCCGACCCATGCCACCAGCGACATGCCCTGGGCCGAGGACCGCATCGGCGCGCATCGCATCGTCGGTGCGTATGCCTGGCGGCAGTTGCGCGACAGCGGCGCGCGCCTCGCGCTGGGTTCCGACTTCCCGGTCGAAGCGGTCGATCCGCGGCTGGGCCTGTACGCCGCGGCGACCCGCAGCGACGCGGCCGGTCAGCCGTCCGGCGGATGGCATCCGGAAGAGAAGTTGACCGCGTTCGAGGCCTTGCGCGGTTTCACCCTCGACGCCGCCTACGCGGGTTTCGCCGAAACCGAAGTCGGCAGCCTCGCGGTCGGCAAGCGCGCCGACTTCGTCGTGCTCCAGCAGGACCCGCTCGCGATCGACCCGCGCGAGCTGCGCCAGCTGACGGTACTGGCGACCCATGTCGACGGCCAGCCGGTGTGGCGCGCCGAGCGGCCCGCGCCCTGACGGCGTGCGCCTGACCTTCGGCGGACGAGGCGCGAGGCCAGACGACAGTCGTAACTCTGCTGGCCCCGTGGCTGTTCGACGTGCCCATTCGACGCGGTGACGATGGGCCTGACGGCGGCGGGCTTGCGCATGCGGCCGGACTGAGCGTCGCCGCTGCGAGCGCACGCTGGGTATCGGGCTGCGCTGCCGTCCGCGCACGGCTCCGCACTGCGATCATGCAGCGGGGATGACGATTGTAACGGACTCGTAATTCCGTGATTGTCAATCCGGATTTTGCCGCGATTCCAATTGAAAGCGTGTTGGCGATCAGATTTTATCGCCTGCGCCGACCCTAGCATCGCTCCCGAACAGCCAGCCTTGGGGGCCCGCAATGAAATCGACACTTCTGCGCGCAGCGCGGATGGGCGCAGCGTCGCGCCTGTTGCTAGCGTTGGGAATCTTGATCGCCTTGCGCGGCGTCACGCCCTTGCCCGACTACGGCGGGCCGTATCCCGGCGCCCCGGATCCGCAGCTGCCGCGCGCCGATCGCGGCGCGATCGGCGCCGCGCCCGCGGTGCGGTTCGCCGATATTCCGGCCACCGACGGCGAAGCCGCGCGCTTCCTCACCCAGGCCACGTTCGGGCCGACCCGCGAAGACATCGACCGTCTCAAGCAGATCGGCTACACCGCCTGGATCAACGAGCAGATCGGGTTCCCGGTGTCTTCCCAGCTGACGTTCCTCAAGAACGCTCGTGCGCGCAGGCCCAACGACTACAGCCGCGACTGGCGGCTGGACGCGTGGTTCGTCAACGCCGTGGGCGGCAAAGACCCGATCAAGCCGACCCTGATCGTGCACCGCGATCAGCTGCGCCAGCGAGTGGCGTTCGCGCTCAGCCAGATCATGGTGGTGTCGGATGCGACCTCCGATCCGCTCCAGCACGCGTCGTACGGATTGGGCCACTACTACGACACCTTGGCCCGCGACTCGTTCGGCAACTTCCGCACCTTGCTCGAGGACGTGACGCTGCACCCGGTGATGGGCATCTATCTGTCGATGCTGCAGAACCGCAAGCCCGATCCGGTCAACAACATCCGTCCCGACGAGAACTTCGCGCGCGAAGTGATGCAGTTGTTCAGCGTCGGCCTGGTCCAGCTCAATCAGGACGGCACGCCGCTGCTCGACGCGGACCAGCAGCCGATCCCGACCTACGGCCAGGACACCGTCAGGGGGTTCGCCCACGTGTTCACCGGCTGGACCTTCAAGGGCTGCCAGGCCGAAGGTTCGTTCGATTGCTATTTCTACGAGGTCGATGCGCCGGCCTGGGTGTCGCCGATGGAGAACCATGCGGCGTACCACGCCTCGGCGCAGGAGAAGCAGTTGCTGCTGTATCCGGGGGTGAGCCTGCCGGGCGGCAAGCTCGCCGCCGGCGGCAGCGGCCGCGCCGATCTGAGCGCGGCGCTGGACAATATCTTCAATCATCCCAACGTCGGGCCGTTCATCGGCAAGCAGTTGATCCAGCGGCTGGTGACCAGCAATCCCAGTCCGGCCTACGTCGGCCGCGTCGCGGCGGCATTCAACGACAACGGCCAGGGCGTGCGGGGCGACATGCGCGCGGTGGTCAGCGCGATCCTGCTCGATCCCGAAGCGCGCGACCCGGCCGCGCAGCCGGCGCATTTCGGCAAGGTGCGCGAGCCGATCCTGCGCCTGACCCACCTGTGGCGCGCGCTGAAGGGTCGGTCCAAGAGCGGCCACACCGAGGAATTCTGGAGCGTCGACAACTACCTCGGCCAACTGCCGATGTATGCGCCGTCGGTGTTCAACTTCTTCAGCCCGCGCTACGCCCCCAGCGGCGAGCCGCAGAGCCTGGGGCTGGTGGCGCCGGAGCTGCAGTTGGCGACCGACTACATGATGCCGGCCAACGAAAGCTATCTGATGAGGAAGATCTTCGAGGCCTACATCGGCAACCCGGAAGGCATCGGCAACGACGAGGTGGCGATCGACCTCAGCGCGGAGGTCGCGCTGGCGAACGACATTCCCGCATTGATCGCGCGTTACGACGCGTTGTTCCTGTCCGGGCAGATGACCGATCAGATGAAGCAAGTGCTGACCCGGCGGCTGAGCGGCATGCCGGCCAACACCACCGCGGCCAAGCGCCTGCGAGTGCAGGAGGCGCTGTACGTGATCGTCAACTCGCCCGATTACATCGTGCAGAAGTAAGCAGGAATACGGAGAGAATACTCATGAAACGTCGGCAATTCCTGACCAACACGATCTGCGCCGCGCTCGGCGGCGCCGGCCTGTATTCCGCGCTCGGCAACCTGCGCCTGGCGCAGGCGGCCGCCAACGCCTACGGGCCGTCGCGCTTCGACGACTACAAGGCCCTGGTCTGCGTGTTCCTGTTCGGCGGCAACGATTCGTTGAACATGATCGTGCCGCGCGACGACGGTCATTACCGGCAATACCGCACCGCGCGCGCGACCCTGGCGGTCGAACAGGACCGACTGCTGCCCTTGGTCGCGCAAGCCGGCGGCGGCGCTTCGGACGGCGCCGAGTACGGTTTGCAGGCTTGCACCACCGATGAGGACCCGGTCGGCATGGGCGGTCTGCAAGGCTTGTTCAACAGCGGGCAGGCGGCGGTGCTCGGCAATGTCGGCACCCTGATCCGGCCGACCAGCAAGGCCGATTACCTCAATCAATCGGTCGAATTGCCGCCGCAATTGTTCTCGCATAACGACCAGCAACAGTACTGGCAGGTCTCGCGCACCGGCGCGGGCCGCGGCTACGGGTGGGCCGGGCACATCGCCGACCTGCTGCGCGACGCCAATCCCGACGCCTTCATTCCGATGTCGGTGTCGTTGAACTTCGAAAGCATCCTGCAGCGCGCGAGCCAGTCCAGCCAGTACGTGATCGGCAACGACGGTCCGCGCCAGTTCAGCCGTTTCGAGTGGGACGACGACAGCCGCCGGGCGTTTCTGGAGCTGATGGCGCCCGGCGCGCAGTCGCACGTGTTCGGGCGCAGTTACGCCGGCGCATTCCGCCGAGCGCGGGAGAACGCCTCGGCGGTGGCGATGGCGCTCGAGGCCTCGGCGCCGTTGCAGACCGCGTTTCCCGACTCCGACCTGGGCAATCAACTGCGGATGGTGGCGCGCCTGATCAAGGTGCGCGAGGTGCTGGGGCTGAAGCGGCAGGTGTTTTTCGTGTCGATGGGCGGATTCGACCACCACGACGGCTTGCTCGGCGATCAGCCGGGCTTGCTGGCGCGGCTGTCGCAGGCGATGACCGCTTTCCATGCGGCTACCGGCGAACTCGGCGTGGCCGACAAGGTCACCGCGTTCACCGCCTCGGATTTCGGCCGCACCCTGTCGTCCAACGGCGACGGCTCCGATCACGGTTGGGGCGGTCATCACTTCGTCGTCGGCGGCGCGGTGCGCGGCGGGCGGTTCTTCGGCGCCATGCCGACCCTGGTCAACGGCGGCGACGACGATGCCGGCTGGGGCCAGATCATTCCGACCACCTCGGTGGACCAGTACGGGGCGACCTTGGCGCGGTGGTTCGGGGTGGGCGACAGCGAGCTGGATTTGATCTTCCCGAATCTGGGCAACTTCAACTCGCGCGATCTCGGATTTATGGCTTAAGTAGCCGACGTGGCGCGCAGTCGCACGGCGCCGCCGACCTTTGCCATGCGCCGGGCTTAATGGCGTGCTGCGCTTTGTTGCGGGCGGAGCCGACTGCCCGCGGGAGAGCGCATCGGCGCCGTCGCTCGGCACGTCGTTTCGGCGACGGCGGGCCTCTGGAGACCTAGAGCGTTCTCGCTCGAAAAGCCCTGGATTCCCGCCTTCGCGGGAATGACGGTAGGTAGGGACGCGGCGGGGAAGGTCAGGCGCGTGACGAGCGGAGGGAGTGCGAGTGAGTAAGACCGCGACCAGAAGTAGATGAGCAAGACGCGTACCGCGTCAGCACTGCGACCCGCCACGGCTCTTACGATTCCCGATTCCCGATTCCCGATTCCCGATTCCCGAATCCCGAATCCCGAATCCCGATTCCCGAATCCCGAATCCCGAATCCCGATTCCCGATTCCCGATTCCCGATTCCCGAGTCCCGAGTCCCGAGTCCCGAGTCCCGATTCCCGAGTCCCGAGTCCCGAGTCCCGAGTCCCGAACCCCGAACCCCGCCTCAACTAGCGGCTTACAACGGCCGATACATCACGAACACGTCGACCAAACCCAGCGAGACATGGCGGAAGGCGTTCGGCACCCGGCCGACGATCTCGAAGCCGTGCTTGAGCCACAGGTGCACGGCGGCGCTGTTGCTGCTGACCACGTAGTTGAACTGCATCGCCACGAAGCCGGCTTCGCGCGCCTGATCGAGCGAATGCGCGCACAGCGCCGAACCTACGCCCTGGCCCCAGGCGCGCTCGGCGACCATGTAGCTGGCGTTGGCGACGTGGTCGCCGCGGCCGGACTGGTTCGGGCCGAGCTTGTAGCAGCCCAGGGTCTCGCCGTCGGCCTCGGCGATGAAGGTCCGGTACGGCGGCGAGGTCCACATCTCCTGGGCGCGCTCCATCGATAGCTCGGCCGGGTAGTTGTAGCTTTCGCCGCGCGCGAGCACTTCGCGGAAGATCGGCCAGACCCGTTCGAATTCGTCGGCGGCCAGTTCTCGGATGATGAAGTCGCGGTCCATGCGGGTTCCGTTGCGGGGTTCAGGCGGCGGCGCGGCCGTCGTCGACGACGACGCGCCCGCGCAGCGAGTTGGCCATGGCCTCGGTGATCAGTACGTCGACGAAGCCGCCGATCAGGCGGGACGGCGCGGCGAAGTTCACCGAGCGCATGTTCTCGGTCTTGCCGGTCAGCTCGTTGGGGTCGCGGCGCGAGGGGCCTTCGACCAGCACGCGCTGGACGCTGCCGACCATGGCTTCGGAGATGCGCGCGGCGTTGGCGTTGATCGCCGCCTGCAGGCGCGACAGGCGCGCATGCTTTTCGGCGTCGCCGACGCTGTCTTCGAGGTCGGCCGCCGGGGTGCCGGGACGGCGCGAGTAGATGAAGGAGAACGACTGGTCGAAACCGACGTCTTCGATCAGCTTCATGGTCTTCTCGAAGTCGGCCTCGGTCTCGCCGGGGAAGCCGACGATGAAGTCCGAGGACACCGAGATGTCCGGGCGCACCGCGCGCAGCTTGCGGATCTTCTGCTTGAACTCGAGCGCGGTGTAGCCGCGCTTCATCGCCGCCAGGATGCGGTCGCTGCCGGCCTGGACCGGCAGGTGCAGGTAGTTGGCCAGTTGCGGCACGTCGCGGTAGGCCTCGATCAACGAGTCGCTGAACTCCAGCGGATGCGAGGTGGTGAAGCGGATCCGGTCGATGCCGTCGATTTCGGCGATGGTGCGGATCAGCAGGCCGAGGTCGGCGACGTCGGCTTCGGCCCCGCTGCCGCCCGCACCGCTCTCGCCGGCTTCGCTGTCGGTCGGCATCGGCCCGCGGTAGGCGTTGACGTTCTGGCCGAGCAGGTTGATCTCGCGCACGCCCTGGGCGGCCAGTTGCGCCACCTCGACCAGCACGTCCTCGAACGGGCGGCTGACTTCTTCGCCGCGGGTATAGGGCACCACGCAGAACGAGCAGTACTTGCTGCAGCCTTCCATGATCGAGACGAAGGCGCTCGGGCCTTCGGCGCGCGGCTCGGGCAGGCGGTCGAACTTCTCGATCTCGGGGAAGCTGATGTCGACCTGGGGCAGGCCGGTCTCGCGCTTGGCGCGGATCATCTCCGGCAGGCGGTGCAGGGTCTGCGGGCCGAACACCAGATCGACGTAGGGCGCGCGCTTGACGATCGCCGCGCCTTCCTGCGAGGCGACGCAGCCGCCGACGCCGATGATGACCGGGCGGCCGCCCTGCTTGTGCTGCTTCCAGCGGCCGAGCCGGCTGAACACCTTCTCCTGGGCCTTTTCGCGGATCGAGCAGGTGTTGATCAGGATGACGTCGGCTTCGCTCACGTCCTGGGTCAGTTCGAGGCCGTCGCTGGCGGCGAGCACGTCGGCCATCTTGGCCGAGTCGTACTCGTTCATCTGGCAACCGTGGGTCTCGATGAACAGCTTTTTCGCTCCCGGCGCGCCGGTGGCGGGCGGGGAGGCAGACCCCGCGGCCGGAGCCGTGGGCAGGGGGTGCAGGTCGGTCATGGGCGTCCGGGTCCGGGAAGGGCGGCGGTTAATCCGCGCCGGAAGGGGCGACAGTTTAGCCCCAAGCCGGGTCCGGCGGGCCCGAGCCGGGGCGGGCGTCACGTTTCCGTATCAAGGACTTGGCAGCGCAGGCGCGGCAGTGGACACTCCCGCCCATGAGGGGGAGCTCGCTGCTGCTGGGGATCGTGTGCCTGCTGGCCGTCGCGCCGGCGATGGCCGGAACCGTTTACCGTTGCGAAAGCGCCTCGGGCGAGCGCAGCTACGTCAGCAAAAAGGTCAAGGGCGCGAGCTGCGTCGTCGCCGGCCAGTACATCAACCGCCCCAACCGCCCGCGCAACCCGACCCCGGTGTCGTACGCGCCGCCGGCGATGGGTTCGGTGGGCTCGGGCAGCGCGACCTCGGCCCCGGCCTCGATCCACAACAACCCCCCGGCTACCTACAGCGGTGCCGCCGCGACCATGGCCGCGGCCGGGCTCAAGCCGGCTGCGTTCGTGCCTGGTCAAGCCGTGCCTGCCCAAGCCATGCCGGACAAGGCCGCGGCCGGCCAGGCCGGCAGCAACGCGATCGCCCCGGTGGTCGCGGTGCCGGCGACCCCGCGGGCGGCCCCGACCCGGCTGGTCCAGGGGCAGGTCTACTCCTACATCAAGGACGGCGTCCGCCATTACACGAGCAAGCGGCCCAAGGGCCTGGCCAACGTCTCGGCGATGCGGACCATCCGCTACAGCTTCATCGAGAGCTGCTACGCCTGCGGCGCGAGGCCCGGGGTCAACTTCGGCACCCTGCGCTTGAACACCGAGGCCTTCTCGGCCGAGATCGCCGCGGCGGCGCGCCAGCACGGGGTCGAGGAGGCGATCGTGCGCGCGATCATCCACGCCGAATCGGCCTACAACCCCAACGCCATGTCGCGGGTCGGCGCGCAGGGGTTGATGCAGCTGATGCCGGCGACCGCGCGCCGGTTCGGGGTCGGCAACGCCTTCGACGCCGGCCAGAACATCCAGGGCGGGGTGCAGTACCTGGCCTGGCTGCTGAAGCGCTTCAACGGCAACCTGACCCTGGCCGCGGCCGGCTACAACGCCGGCGAGGGCGCGGTCGACAAGTACAAGGGCGTGCCGCCTTACAACGAGACCCAGCGCTACGTGCAGCGGGTCGCCGTGCTCGCCGAGCGCTACCGCTCGGCCACGACCGTCGCGCGCTGAGCCTTCGCGGGACGCGCGGCGCTAGCCACCGCCGCAAGCGAGGCGTCCGGCTGCCAGGGGCGAGCCCGCCCGCATCGAATCCCTCCATGACCGGCCGCCTCGCCGCCTTCGTGCGCCTGCGGGGCGCGGTTGCGCGAGGGCGCGGCGCCGCGGCGGCGTCCGGACCGCTCGGAACCGGGCGGCGACGGCGCCCGCACAGTGCCAGCGCCGGCGTCGAGCCGCGTTCCGGCCGCGCTCGAGCCGCGTTGGAGCGGTATTCGAGCCGCATCGGGCGCCTCAGGCGTGCGCTGATCCTCGTTCCGCGGTCGTGGCGGATTGTCGGGCGCTTAACGCTTCCGCTACACTTCCCCGTCTTTTGAGCCGCCAGCCTTCCGCCAGTGGTATGTGGTCGCCTTTGGCGCCAGACGGTGCGGCGTAACTTCGAATTGCAGCTTTGCGGAGTGCCGGATGGCCAACCAAGGGGTCAACGATCCTATCAACACGGGCCGACGTCGGTTCCTGACGGCGACCACAGCAGTGGTCGGTGCCGTGGGCGCCGGCTTTGCCGCGGTGCCTTTCATCAAGTCCTGGAACCCCAGCGCGCGCGCCAAGCTCGCCGGCGCTCCGGTGACCGCCGATATCAGCGCCCTCACCGAAGGCCAGCGCCTGGTCATGGAATGGCGCGGTCAGCCGATCTGGATCGTCAAGCGCTCCAAGGCCGTTCTCGACATCCTGCCGACGCTCGACGGGCGCCTGCGCGATCCCAAGTCCGAGAACCCCGACCAGCAGCCGGCCTACGTGCGCGAGAAGAGCCCGGAACTGCGCTCGCTCAAGCCCGAGATCTCGGTGCTGGTGGGCCTGTGCACCCACCTGGGCTGCTCGCCGGAAATGAAGGCCGAGATCCGGCCCGAGGCGTTCGACCCGGAATGGAAGGGCGGCTACTTCTGCCCCTGCCACAAGTCGCGCTTCGACATGGCCGGCCGCGTGTTCGAGGGCGTGCCGGCCCCGACCAACCTGCTGGTGCCTCCGCACTACTACGAAAACGACAACACCATCGTCATCGGTGTTGATCCGAAGGGAGCGGCGTAAGTCATGTCCAACGTCATTACCCGCACCGCCAACAACGTCTTCGATTGGGTCACCGCTCGCGCGCCCGGCATGATGCCGTTCTATCGCAAGCACATGACCGAGTACTACGCGCCGAAGAACTTCAACCTGTGGTACTACTTCGGCTCGCTCGCGCTGCTGGTGCTGGTCAACCAGATCGTCACCGGCATCTTCCTGACGATGCACTTCAAGCCGTCCGCGGCCGAAGCGTTCTCGTCGGTCGAATACATCATGCGCGACGTGGAGTGGGGCTGGCTGATCCGCTACATGCACAGCACCGGCGCATCGCTGTTCTTCATCGTCGTCTACCTGCACATGTTCCGCGGCCTGCTGTACGGCTCGTACCAGAAGCCGCGCGAGCTGGTGTGGATCCTCGGCATGCTGATCTACCTGGTGCTGATGGCCGAAGCGTTCATGGGCTACGTGCTGCCGTGGGGCCAGATGTCGTTCTGGGGCGCCAAGGTCATCATCTCGCTGTTCGGCGCGATCCCGGTGATCGGCAACGGCCTGACCGAGTGGATCATGGGCGACTACCTGCCCGGCGACGCCACCCTCAACCGCTTCTTCGCCCTGCACGTGATCGCGCTGCCGCTGGTGCTGTTGCTGCTGGTCGTGCTGCACCTGGGCGCGCTGCACGAGGTGGGTTCCAACAACCCCGACGGCGTCGACATCAAGAAGGGTCCGAAGGGCAACCGCTGGGATGCCAGCAAGCCGCTCGACAGCATCCCGTTCCACCCGTACTACACGGTCAAGGACCTGGTGGGCGTCGGCTTCTTCCTGATCATCGCCGCGTTCATCATCTTCTTCGCTCCGGCGTTCGGCGGCTGGTTCCTCGAGCACGACAACTTCAGCGAAGCCAATCGCCTGGTCACGCCGGAGCACATCAAGCCGGTCTGGTACTACACGCCGTACTACGCGATGTTGCGGGTGATCCCGCACAAACTGTCGGGCGTGCTGGTGATGTTCGGCGCGATCGCGGTGCTGTTCCTGGTGCCGTGGCTGGACCGCAGCAAGGTCAAGTCGGTCCGCTTCCGCGGCTGGATGAGCAAGCTCGCGCTCGCGGTGCTGGCGGTGTGCTTCCTGTGGCTCGGCAAGATCGGCGCCGGTCCCGGCACCGACCCGGTCGAGACCATCGTCGGCCGCGTGCTGACCTTCCTGTACTTCGCCTTCTTCATCACCATGCCGCTGTGGACCAAGCTCGACAAGACCAAGCCGGTGCCGGAACGGGTGAAGATGCATGACTAACCTGAGCTCGATTGATCACAGCCGGCCCTTCCATAAGATGCGTATCGTGAAGAAGCTCGCCACCTTTGCCGCCGGCCTGCTCGTGTCGGCGACCGCCTTCGCCTCCGGCGGCGGCGACCTGATGCAGTCGGGTACCGACCTCAACGACCGCGCGTCGTTGCAGCGCGGCGCCCAGCTGTACATGAACTACTGCTCGGGCTGTCATTCGTTGAAGTACCTGCGCTACTCGCGCATCGCCGAGGACCTGGGCCTGACCGAAGCGGAGGTCATGAACAACCTCAACTTCACCGGCGCCAAGTTCGGCGAGCAGATCCAGGTCAACATGACCGCCGAGCACGCCAACCAGTGGTTCGGCAAGATGCCGCCGGACCTCAGCGTGATCTCGCGCGTGCGCGGCAGCGACTGGATCTACACCTACCTGAACTCGTTCTACCTCGACGAGACCCGTCCGCTGGGCTGGAACAACAAGTTGTTCCCGAACGCCTCGATGCCGAACCCGCTGTGGCAGCTGCAGGGTCTGCAGCACGCCGAGTACGGCGAACTCGACAAGGCCACCGGCGAACGTCCGGTGCACGCCCTCAAGATCGCCCAGCCCGGCACGCTCGACGCCGAAGGCTTCAAGACGGCGGCGCGCGATATCACCACATTCCTCGAGTACGCCGGCGAACCGGCCGCGCTCAAGCGCCAGAGTCTGGGCGTTTGGGTGATCCTGTTCCTGGCGTTGTTCACCCTGATCGCGTATCTGTTGAAGACCGAGTACTGGCGCGACGTGGAACATTGATCCGATCCCCGCAGGGAGGCCCGCGCCGCTGAGGCGCGGGCTAGCGCACGACGGTGGCGGGAGCCGGCGTCGCGCGCATGGGGTAGGGGGCAGGCTCGAGGCCGTGACGACTTTCCACAGCGGGTGGAGGGCGTCTTGCGACCGGCGGATTCCGGTAGCTGGAGAGGTCGATGATGGCGGCGAGCCCCCGTATGCGTAATGCCCTGACTCTGTTTTCGTCCACCGACTGCGTGCTGTGCCACCGGGTCCGGCTGGTGCTGGCGGCGAAAGGCGTCACCTACGACCTGATACCGGTCGACCCGCAGAACCCGCCCGAAGACCTGGTCGACCTCAACCCGTATCACTCCGTGCCGACCCTGGTCGAGCGCGACCTGGTCCTGTATGCGGCCAGCGTGGTCAGCGAATACCTCGACGAGCGCTATCCGCACCCGCCGCTGATGCCGGTCGACCCCTTGTCGCGGGCGCGACTGCGCTTGGCGATGCTGCGCCTCGAACACGACTGGGTGCCGCAGGTGCAGGCCATCCAGATGGGCAACAAGGCCCAGGCCGAAGCCGCGCGCAAGCGCCTGAAGGAACTGCTGACCGCCTCGGTGCCGCTGTTCAAGGCCAGCAAGTTCTTCCTGAACCCCGAAATGAGCCTGGCCGACTGCGCCATGGCGCCGATCATCTGGCGCCTGCCCTCGCTCGACGTGCCGATGCCGAAGGACGGCAAGGCGATCGAGGACTACGGCAACCGCATCTTCCGCAACCCGGGTTTCACCCGCAGCCTGACCGACCAGGAACGCAAGCTGCGCGACATGCCGACCTGAGCCCGGCACGGCGGCGAGACCGGGCCGCACCCGAGGCCGCGGCGCGCCGGACTCGCGGCGGACGGGGCGGTAATCGCATGGGCCGGCCTCGTCGTTCACCTCGCCATGACGCTAAAATGTGCGCATGACCGAAAGCAGTGCTCCGATGACCAGCCACCGCCCCTACCTGTTGCGGGCGTTGTACGAGTGGATCGCCGACAACGGCATGACCCCGCACCTGCTGGTCGACGCGACGCGTCCGTCGGTGCAGGTGCCCGCGCACGCGGTCAAGGACGGCAAGATCGTCCTCAACGTCGCCGCGCGCGCGGTCTCGCACCTGGAGATGGGCAACGACCTGATCCGTTTCAGCGCGCGCTTCGGCGGCGTCAGCCATCCGGTCTCGGTGCCGGTCGGCGCGGTGCTGGCGATCTATGCGCGCGAAACCGGGCAGGGCATGGCCCTGCCGGAGGACGTCGGCATGGAAGAGTCGGCGCTCGACGAGGGCCAGGACGAGGCCGATACGGCGCCGCCGATGCTGAGCTCGGTGCCGAACGACCCGGCGCCTGAAGGCGACGACGACGGCGGCCCGCAGACTCCGAGCCCGCGTCGCGGCGGGCATCTGCGCATCGTAAAGTAAACCGGTTTCTCGGGCAGGAGCGGCGCAAGCCGCGACTGCGCCGATTCGAAAACCGGCGCAGCATCAATTGACCGGTGAACTCGTCATCCCTGCAGGCCATGGCGGTATCGCCGTGAACGAGGCCTCGCGGTCGCGGCTCGCGCCGCTCCTACCCTCTGATTCGTCGCGGCGGGCCGCTCAATGCAGCGGCGTCGGCGCCCGCGTCACCGGGCCGCTGAAGGCGATCAGGCGTTCGCCGCGCAGGATCAGGCGGCCGACGTGGCGGTCTTCGCCGTCGATCGAATAATCGAAGCGGAAGGTGCGCTCGAACCCGAGCCAGCCGCTCTCTTGGCGGATCAGCTTCAGGCCGATCGCGTGCACGCTCTGGTCCAGCCACTGCACGCCGGCCTTGAGGCAGGCGTCGCGCCCGACCGCCTCGGCGCGCTCGGCGGCGGCGCGCCCGGCGCTCCAGAACGAGAACGCGGCGGCGCCGAAGATCATCAACAGGATCAGGGTAGGCATGACAGGGTTCTGGCGACGGTCGGGCGCAAAGCCAAGGGGGTCAGCCCGGCGGCGGCCCGAGTTTCAGCGAAAGATCGATGGCGCGCACATGTTTGGTCAGCGCGCCGATGGAAATGCAGTCCACGCCGTCTTCGGCGATCGCGCGCAGGCCGGCCAGGTCGACGCCGCCGGAGACTTCCAGCGGAATGCGGCCTTGGTACGGGGCGTCGCGGGCGATGCGCACGGCTTCGCGCCGGGCCGGCGCGTCGAAGTCGTCGATCAGGATGCGGTCGCAGCCGGCGTCGAGCGCCTCGCGCAACTGCTCCAGCGATTCGACTTCGACGATCAGCGGCAGCTGCGGGTGCCTGGCGCGGGCGCCGGCGATCGCCGCGCCGATCGAGCCGGCCGCGCGGACGTGGTTTTCCTTGAGCATGACCGTGTCGTACAGACCGATGCGGTGGTTGCTCCCGCCGCCGACGCGCACCGCGTATTTCTGCGCCAGGCGCAGGCCGGGCAGGGTCTTGCGGGTGTCGAGGATACGGGTGCCGGTGCCGCGCACCGCCTCGACGTAGCTCGCGGTGACCGTGGCGGTGCCCGACAGGGTCTGCATGAAATTGAGCGAGGCGCGCTCGGCGCTGACCAGGGCGCGGGCGCGGCCGTGCAGCAGGGCGAGCACCGTGCCTTTGCCGACCCGGTCGCCTTCGGCCACGCGCCAGTCGATGCGCACGTCGGGGTCGAGGGCGCGATGGCAGGCCTCGAACCAGGGGCGGCCGCAGACGACGGCGTCTTCCTTGCACAGCAGATAGGCGCTGTCGGCGATGTCGGGCAACAGGTCGGCGGTGACGTCGCCGCTGCCGAGGTCCTCGGCCAGGGCGTCGGCGACGTCGGCCTCGATTTCGGCGGCCGGCGGCGGACTGAGGTCGCGGGCGGGCGCGCTCATGCGGCCGGGAAGCCTTCGATCTGGGCCGCGGCGATGGCGTTTTCGGCGTCGAGCAGCGGAATGCCGTCGTCGACGATGTAGACGATCTTGCGGTCGCGGGTCACCAGGGCCTCGCGCAGCGGCTCGGACTGGGCGTCGCCGCTGCCGCGGACGATGCCGCCGGCGCCGATGGCGGCGTTCAGGGCCTGCAGGCCGCGGCTCTCCAGGGGGAGCAGGGGCTGGCGCGTGGAGGGGCAGACGAGCAGGTCGAGCAGTTTGCGATCCATACGGTGCGGTGCCGATACGACGGGACAGGGCGTTAGAATACGTCTTTGCGCCAAGGCACGCCCCATGTCTCCAGCTTCCGCAACGCCCGTCACCCCTCCTGCGCTCGTCGGCATCGTCATGGGCTCGCGCTCTGACTGGGAAACGATGCAGCACGCTGCCGCCAAGCTGGAAGCGCTCGGCGTTCCGCACGAGGTCCGGGTGGTCTCGGCGCACCGCACGCCCGACGTATTGTTCGAGTACGCCGATACGGCGGCGGCGCGCGGCCTGCGCGCGATCATCGCCGGCGCCGGCGGCGCGGCGCATCTGCCGGGCATGCTGGCGGCCAAGACCGCGGTGCCGGTGCTCGGCGTGCCGGTGCAGTCCAAGGCCCTCAACGGCATGGATTCGCTGCTGTCGATCGTGCAGATGCCGGCCGGCATTCCGGTGGCGACCTTCGCCATCGGCAATGCCGGCGCCGCCAACGCGGCCCTGTTCGCCGCGGCGCTGCTGTCGCCCGAATACCCGGCGATAGGCGCGGCGCTGAGCGCGTTCCGCGCCCGCCAGACCGACGACGTGCTCGCCAACGACGATCCGCGCCGATGACCACCGTCGGCATTCTCGGCGGCGGGCAACTGGCCCGTATGCTCGCGCTGTCCGGCGCGCCCCTGGGCTTGCGCTTCCTGGTGCTCGACAGCGCCGCCGACGCCTGTGCCGGCCAGTTCGCGCCGATGGTGGTCGGCGATTACACCGACCAGCCCGCGCTCGACGAATTCGCTTCGAAGATCGATGTCGCCACCTTCGATTTCGAGAACGTGCCGGCCGAGTCCGCGCACTGGCTGGCCGAACGCCGGCCGGTATTCCCGAGCCCGCGCGCGCTCGCCGTCGCCCAGGACCGCCTGGCCGAAAAGACCCTGTTCCGCGAGCTCGGCATCCCGGTGCCGGATTTCGCCGCGATCGATACCCGCGCCGCGCTCGACGAGGCGATCGCGACCATCGGCACGCCGTGCATCCTCAAGACCCGGCGTCTGGGTTACGACGGCAAAGGGCAGTTCCGGATCAAGACGCCGGCCGATGCCGACGCCGCCTGGGCCGCGCTCGGCCCGCAGGCCGACAAGGTCGGGCTGATTCTCGAAGGGTTCGTGCGTTTCGAGCGCGAGTTGTCGGTGGTCGCGGTGCGCGGCCGCGACGGCGAATTCCGTGCCTGGCCGATCACCGAAAACTGGCATGTCGACGGCGTGCTGTCGGCCAGCCTGGCGCCGGCGCGCACCGACGAGACGCTCGCCGCGACCGCGATTTCGTACGCGCGCAAGCTCGCCGAGGCGCTGGACTATGTCGGCGTGTTCGCGCTCGAGCTGTTCTGCCGCGACGGCGCGCTGCTCGCCAACGAATTGGCGCCGCGCGTGCACAACTCCGGGCACTGGACCATCGAAGGCAGCGAGACCTCGCAGTTCCAGAATCACCTGCGCGCGGTGCTCGGCCTGCCCTTGGGCGATACCCGCATGCTCGGCGTGGCCTGCATGCTCAACTGGATCGGCGCCATGCCCGAGGCCGGCCCGGTGCTCGGCGAAGCCGGCGGCCATTGGCACGATTACGGCAAGTCCTCGCGAGAGGGCCGCAAGGTCGGCCACGCGACCCTGCGCGCCGACAGCGCCGGCGAACTCGCCCAAGCCTTGCAGCGGGTCGGCGAGCGCCTCGGCCGGCAGGACCAGGTGGCGCCGGTGATCGAGCGGCTGGCCTGAGCGCCTAGTCTCAAGCGGGCCCGGTCCGGGCGTACCAACGAAAACGGCCGGGTTTCCCCGGCCGTTTGGGTGTCGCGACGAGGCTTGCGCTTACTTCAAGCCCGCTTACTTGAGGTTGGAAGCGACGAAGTCCCAGTTGACCAGGTTCCAGAATGCCTCGACGTACTTCGGACGGGCGTTGCGGTAGTCGATGTAGTAGGCGTGCTCCCAGACGTCGCAGGTCAGCAGGGCGGTGTCTTCGCCGGTCAGCGGGGTCGCCGCGTTGGGCGTGCTGACCAGGGCCAGCGAGCCGTCCGGACGCTGCACCAGCCAGCCCCAGCCGGAGCCGAAGGTGCCCACGGCGGTCTTGGTGAACTCTTCCTTGAACTTGGCGAAGTCGCCGAAGGCCTTGTTGATCAGCTCGGCCAGCTTGCCGGTCGGCTCGCCGCCGCCCTTGGGGGACAGGCAGTTCCAGTAGAAGGTGTGGTTCCAGATCTGCGCGGCGTTGTTGAACATGCCGCCCTGCGACTTCTTGATGATCTCTTCCAGCGACAGCGAGGCGAACTCGGTGCCCTCGATCATCTTGTTGAGATTGTCGACGTAGGCCTTGTGGTGCTTGCCGTAATGGAAGTCGATGGTCTCGGCGGAGATGGTGGGCTCGAGCGCGGTGCGGTCGTAGGGCAGGGCGGGCAATTCGATGGCCATTGGCGGGCTCCTTGCAGAATTCGGGGGGCTGGCTAGCAGGGACGCCGCCGGCGGCAGTCCGTTCCGGGCCGAGACCAGGCCGGAAGGGACGCGTCGGCGGCGCCGTGTAGGCTTACAATTCATATTCTATCCCCACGTTTCGTTGCTGAACCGTCAAAGTCGGCAACAAACCATCGCAGGAGCAGTACCCATGTCCGTTATGGAACGGATTCAGGCCGAAGTCGAAGCCCACCCGATCGTGTTGTTCATGAAGGGGACCGCGCAGTTCCCGATGTGCGGGTTCTCCAGCCGCGCCGTGCAGGCGCTCAAGGCCGCCGGCGCGACCGCGCTGCATACGGTCAATGTGCTCGAAGACCCGGAAGTGCGCGCCAATCTGCCGCGTTATTCCAACTGGCCGACCTTCCCGCAGCTCTTCATCCACGGCGAGCTGATCGGCGGTTGCGACATCACCATGGAACTCTACGAGTCCGGCGAGCTGGCGCGCATGATCAGCGAGACCCAGGCACAGTGAGTTCGACGGCAGCCACGACGGCGACGACGCAGCCGGCCCTGGCCGGCCGCGTCGTGCTGGTGACCGGGGCGGCCGGCGGACTCGGCGCGGCCGCGGCCGCCGCCTGCGCGAGCGCGGGGGCGACCCTGGTGCTGCTCGGGCGCAAGCTGCCGAAGTTGAACCGGGTCTACGACGCGGTCGCCCAGCTCGGCCCGGAGCCCCTGTTGTATCCGCTCGACCTGGAAGGCGCCCAGCCCGACGACTACGCCGAGATGGCCGCGCGCATCGAAAGCGAGCTCGGCCGCCTCGACGGTGTGCTGCACTGCGCCGCCGATTTCCCCGGCCTGACTCCGCTGGCGCAGACCGACCCGGCCGCGTTCGCGCGTGCCGTGCACGTCAACCTGACCGCGCCCTGGTGGCTGTCGCAGGCCTGCCTGCCGCTGATGGCCAAGTCGGCCGACGCGGCGCTGGTGTTCGCGCTCGACGACCCGCAACGGGTCGGACAGGCCTATTGGGGCGGCTACGGCGCCGCCCAGCACGGCCTGGCCGCGCTGGTCGGCATGCTGCATGCCGAGCTGGCCAATTCGAGCATCCGCGTTGCCGGCCTGCGTCCGGGGCCGATGCGCACCGGGCTGCGTTCGCGCGCCTATGTCGAAGACAGCGACCGCAGCGCCCGCGACCCCGCCGCCTATGCCCCGGCCTGCGTGACCTTGCTGGCGCCGGAAGGCGCCGTGCATCGCGGCCAGGTCTGGGCACCGACGCCATGACGGCCGCCTGCCCATGACGATCGCCTCGGCCGCGCTGCTGTTGTTCATCATTCTCGACCCGCTCGGGAACATCCCGGTGTTCCTGAGCCTGCTGCGCGGGCTGCCGCCCAAGCGCCAGCGGATCGTGCTCGCACGCGAGCTGTTGATCGCGCTCGGCGTGCTGATGCTGTTCCTGTGGGGCGGCAAGTACGCCCTGGAGCTGATGCACCTGCGCCAGGAGTCGGTCTCGATCGCCGGCGGTATCGTCCTGTTCCTGATCGGCATCCGCATGATCTTCCCGCCGCCGGAAGGACTGATGGGCGAGCTGCCCGACGGCGAGCCCTTCATCGTGCCGATGGCGATCCCGCTGGTGGCCGGCCCCTCGGGCATGGCCGCGGTGATGCTGATGGGCAGCAACGACCCCTCGCGCCTGACCGACTGGAGCCTGGCGCTGCTGATCGCCTGGGGCGCGACCGCGGCGATCCTGTTCTCGGCCACCTTGCTGTACAAGCTGCTCGGCCGCCGCGCCCTGATTGCGATCGAGCGCCTGATGGGCATGCTGCTGGTGGCGATTTCGGTGCAGATGGTCCTCGATGGCCTGGGGACTTATTTGCAGATTTCGCCGCCCTGAGGGCTGGAAGTGAGTGGGCAGGAGTGAGCAGCGAGTGGTTCGGCTCGGTCTTGAGCTGAACCTCACGGCTGCCGGGCTTCCCGCCTCACTCCTCGCCACTCACTTCTCACTCCCGCTTTGCCGGACGTGCCCGTTCAGCTTTGACCCCGGTCACCGTGTGACAAGCCATGAACGGCGTCACGTCTCTGTCACACCTCCCCCCTAGCCTGTTAAACTGCTGTTAACCCAGCGGCCACGCGCCGTTTGGGTAGGGGCTAGCCAATCCACCCAGAGCACGGCAGCGGCGCAGAGCCGCGCCTGCTCGACTCCGCCACGCATTCCACATCCCGAGGTCACCGTAATGACTCATCCGAACCGCGTCCGGTTGTCCAAGCTCACGCTTGGCCTGCTTGCCGTTCTCGCCACCGCGCCGGTCTTCGCGCAGAGCACTTCCGCAGGCCTCGCCGGCCGCGTCACCAGCGCCGACGGCCAGCCGGTTGCGGGTGCAGTGGTCACCATCACTCACTCCGAGTCGGGCACGGTCAGCCGCGCCACCACCGGTGCCGACGGCCGCTACAACGCGCGCGGTCTGCGCGTCGGCGGTCCGTACACGATCGAAGTCAGCAAGGACGGCGGCGGCACCGCCCAGCAGGAAGGCGTGTACCTCGCGCTGGACCAGGTCGGCAGCGTCGATGCGCAGCTCGGCCAGGTGGCCACGCTGGACGCCGTGCAGGCGGTGGCATCGGCCTCGCTGAAGACCTTCAACGCCGACAACAAGGGCCTGGGCACCACGCTCTCGCGCGTCGACATGGACCGCATGCCGTCGCCGGACCGTTCGATCCAGAACATCGTCCGCGCCGATCCCCGCATCGTCATCACCGACCGCGACCGCGGCGCGTTCTCGGCCGCCGGCCAGAACTTCCGCTACAACAGCATCACCATCGACACCGTCAACGCCGGCGACCCGTTCGGCCTGAACGACAACGGCCTGCCGACCAAGGGCACGCCGATCTCGCAGGACGCGATCGAGAGCTACAACATCTCGACCGCCAACTTCGACGTCGCCACCCGTCGCGGCGTCGGTGCCTGGGTCAACGCGATCACCAAGAGCGGCACCAACGAATTCCACGGTTCGGTGTACTACACCTATCAGAATGCCGACGACATGATCGGCAAGAACGAAGCCGACAAGAAGTGGACCGGTTTCACCAAGGACAGCACCATCGGTGCGACCCTCGGCGGCCCGATCGTCAAGGACAAGCTGTTCTTCTTCGCCTCGTACGAAGAAAGCACCAAGACCAGCCCGGGCGCGATCTGGGGCCCGCAGGGTTCGGGCTCGACCAATGAAGTCGCCGGCCTGACCCAGGCCAACGTCGACGCGATCTCCGCCGTCGCCACCAGCAAGGGCCTGACCCCGGGCGGCACCAGCTCGGCCGACATCGAAAGCAAGCGCGGCCTGATCAAGTTCGACTGGAACATCAACGATTTCCATCGCGCCAGCTTCCGCGTCAGCCGTACCGAGGAAGACGAGCCGATCATCGTCCAGGGCAACACCACGCGCCTGAATCTGTCGAGCAACTGGTATGTCTTCGACAAGACCAACACCGCCTACTCGCTGAGTCTGTACGACGACTGGACCGAAAACTTCTCGACCGAGCTTTCGATCGGCCACAACGACTTCAAGCAGACCCGCGGTCCGCTGGTCGGCGGTTTCCAGCCTGAAGTGACGGTGCGCACCAGCGGCCTGGACACCGGCCCGAGCGTGGTCATGGGCACCGAGTTCTCCAGCCAGGCCAACCAACTGGCGGTGAAGTCGTGGAACGCCTATTTCGCGGGCAGCTGGTTCATCGGCGACCACGTCGTCAAGGCCGGTCTGGACTACCAGAGCGACGAGCTCTACAACCTGTTCCTGCAGAACTACAACGGCTCCTACGAATTCAACTCGATCGCCGACTTCCAGGCCGGCCGTTACCGCCGTTACCGCGTCAACGTGCCGGCCGCCGGCTACGACCTGGGCAACGTCGCGGCCGAATTCAAGATGAAGCAGTACGGCTTCTTCCTGCAGGACACCTGGCAGGTCAACGACAAGCTGTCGGTCCAGTACGGCGTGCGCTACGACCTGCCCAAGGTCAACCCGGATCCGACCTTCAACCCCTGCTTCGCGGCCGCGCCGGGCACCACCGGCGACCTCGGTCCGTGCGGTCTGCGCCGCAATACCGCGGCAGGCGCTAACCTCAATTCCGCGTACGGCGGCTTCGGCTTCAGCAACGGCGGCACGATCGACGGCAACGGCGTGATCCAGCCGCGCTTCTCGTTCAACTACGCTTTCGACACCGAGCGCTACACCCAGTTGCGCGGCGGCGCGGGCCTGTTCATCTCGAACACCCCGGCGGTGTGGGTGGCCAACCCGTACTCCAACAACGGTGTCGCGGTGGCCAGCTACGACGTCAACCGTCTGCGCCTGCCGACCGATCCGGCGTTCAGCTCCGATCCCTACGGCCAGAACCTGCCGGCCGGCGGCACCAAGCCGGGCCTGGGCAATTCGCAGATGAACGTCAGCGTCGTCGATCCGGATTTCGACCTGCCGACCGTCGCCAAGTACACCCTCGGCCTGGATCACCAGCTGCCGTGGATGGACATGGTCATCAGCGCCGAGTACCAGTACCTCGACACGGTCAAGGGCATCAACTACCAGAACATCAACCTGGGCGCGCCGACCGGCGTGCTGCCGGACGGTCGCCTGAGCTATGCCCGCAATCCGAACGGTGCGCCGGGCAGCGCCAACACCACGCGCTGGAACGCCAATCCCTCCTTCGGTCAGCAGGTCATCTACCTGACCAACACCGAGAAGGGTCATTCCGACAGCTTCACCCTGTCGCTGAAGAAGCCGTTCGCGAACAACTGGAGCGGCATGATCGGCTACACCTTCAGCCGCGCCACCGACGTCAATCCGGGTACTTCCTCGGTCGCCAACAGCAGCTTCAACAACCGCGCCTGGATCAACCCGAACGACGACTACGAGTCGATCTCGAACTACTCGATCCCGAACCGCATCATCGCGTCGGTGACCTGGGAAAAGGCGTTCTTCGGCGACTACAAGACCAGCGTCTCGGCGTTCTACGACGGTCATAGCGGCGCGCCGTACAGCTGGATCTTCGGCAACGACGTCAACGGCGACTCCTACGTGCGCGACCTGGCCTATGTCCCGGCCGGTCCGGGCGACGTGTCGTGGGCGCCGGGCGTGACCGAGGCCATGAAGCAGTCGTTCTTCGACTACATCAGCCAGGATACGGACCTGGCGCGTTACCGCGGCGAGATCTTCAAGCGCAACGCCGGCCGCGCGCCGTGGGTCAACCAGCTCGACCTGTCGGTCAGCCAGGAAATCCCGGGCTTCGCGAAGGGACATAAGGGTCTGGTCCGCCTGGACATCTTCAATGTCCTCAACATGATCGACAAGAGCTGGGGCGTCGAGCGTCGTGCCGACTTCCCGTTGGAGCGTCGCCTCGCCGACGTGCGCGGCGTGGACGCCAACGGCAAGTACATCTACGACATCTCGGGTCCGACCTACAACGTCGGCGGCACCTACGCGCCGGCGCGCCTGCCGGTCAACGAGAGCTTCAACCCGTCGCAGCGTTGGTCGCTGTTGTTGACGCTGCGCTACAGCTTCTGATCGGTTCTGCCGATGCGTCTTGAGCGACGGCCGGGGGCGACCCCGGCCGTTTCTTTTTTATGGGGCCGCTGCATACGTGGCCGGGCAGGGTGGGGGCGGCACCGCCGCGGACCGGTCCGGCGACGGGGCGGCCGCCGCAGCCCAACGCCGAACTGCTAGAGTCCTGTCCCACTAATCGATGAAAACAGCAGAGAAAAACGCAATGACCGCACCCCCCATAGCGGCCGTCCTGCCGACGGTCAACGCCCGCATCTATCCCAAGGGCGGGCTCGATGTCCTGTCCCGCGACGAAGTGGCGCGCCTGCGCGACGCCTCGACCGGCATGCACGACCTGCTGCGCCGCTGCGCCCTGGCCGTGCTGACCAGCGGCAGCGCCTCCGACGACCCGCGCGCCGCGCGCGAGCTGTATCCCGATTTCGATATCGAAGTGCACCAGCAGGACCGCGGCGTGCGCATCGACCTGCGCCACGCGCCGGCGATGGCCTTCGTCGACGGCGAGATCATCCGCGGCGTCGCCGAGCTGCTGTTCGCGGTGGTGCGCGACCTGGCCTATACCGCGATGGAGCTCGACAAGGGCGGCGGCCGCGACCTCGACAGCAGCGAGGGCCTCACCGATTCGGTGTTCGGGCTGCTGCGCAACGCGCGCATCCTGCACCCGGCCGATCCGAACCTGGTCGTGTGCTGGGGCGGCCACTCGATCTCGCGCGACGAATACATCTACACCAAGCAGGTCGGCTACGAGCTCGGCCTGCGCGGCCTGGACATCTGCACCGGCTGCGGCCCGGGCGCGATGAAGGGCCCGATGAAGGGCGCGACCATCGCCCACGCCAAGCAGCGCAAGCGCCGCGTGCGCTACATCGGCATCACCGAGCCGGGCATCATCGCCGCCGAGTCGCCGAACCCGATCGTCAATCACCTGGTGATCATGCCGGACATCGAGAAGCGCCTGGAGGCCTTCGTCCGCATGGGCCACGGCATCATCGTGTTCCCGGGCGGCGTCGGCACGGCCGAGGAAATCCTGTACCTGCTCGGCATCCTGCTGCGCGAGGAAAACGCCGGGCTGCCGTTCCCGCTGATCCTGACCGGCCCGACCGCCTCGGCGCCGTATTTCGAGCAGATCGACCGCTTCCTGCGCCTGACCCTGGGCGAGGCGGCGACCTCGCGCTACGAGATCATCGTCGGCGACCCCGAGCACGTGGCCAAGCGCATGGCCGCGGGCATCCGCCGGGTCCGCGAAAACCGCATCGAGCACAAGGATTCGTTCTTCTTCAACTGGTCGATCGACATCCCGCTGACCTTCCAGAAGCCGTTCATCCCGACCCACGAGGCGATGGCGGCGCTGGACCTCCACCACGGCCGCAAGCCGCACGAGCTGGCGGCCGACCTGCGCCGGGCGTTCTCGGGCATCGTCGCCGGCAACGTCAAGGAGGACGGCATGCGCCGGATCGAGGAATTCGGCCCGTTCGAGATCCACGGCGACCCGGACATGATGCAGTCGCTCGACGCCCTGCTGCGGGCCTTCGTCGAGCAGCGCCGGATGAAGATCGCCGGCGAATACCGCCCCTGCTACCGCGTCGTGACCTGAGCGAATTTCGCGCCGAAGTGTTGACGAAGGGCGGGGCATTGAGCATCATATGCAGCCCCGCCCGAATAGCTCAGCCGGTTAGAGCACTTGACTGTTAATCAGGGGGTCGTTGGTTCGAGTCCAACTTCGGGCGCCAAATACCGGAAGGCCTCGCAGAAATGCGAGGCCTTTTTTGTTGTCCTGTTTTCCCGTGCGTTCTCCGGGGCGCCGGGACGCTCAGCGAATCCGCCGCACGCGCAGCGCAGTCATGGTCGGCTCGCGACGATCGCGGCTGCAACGAGCCTGGATGGACGCGCACGCATCGATGCCCGCTGGGCGGCGGATGGCGACATGCGAAATCGCCAGGCCATGAGCGGATTCGTCGACGACGCCGGCCTTCGCCGCAGGGCGTCAGTGGCCGCTCCGGTTGCCTGTGGCGCAGGCGAAGGCGGCGGACCGGCGCGCCAGGCGGCCGCCGCATCGCGGCCGGGAAGGCCCGGCCAAGCCGTCCGGTGCGGCCCGATTTCGCGCACGGCCTGCCGGGAGGCCGATCGCCGCGTGACGCAGGTCGGGATATTCCCGGCCCCGAAACCACTGGCCAACCCAGCCCGACCGCTCGTCGGTAGTGTGCCATTTGGGGCCAAGCGCCACTGTTAGCATCCTGCATGTCCTCTGGGGAAGAGAACCGCTCATGCCAATGCGTCGGGCCGCCGGCTTCACACTGATCGAGCTCATGGTCACGATCGGGATCGCTGCGATCCTGCTGGCCCTGGCCCTGCCCACGTTCACCGAGTCGATCCGCTCCAACCGCGTGTCGACGGCGACCAACCAGATGCTGGCGACGATCAATCTCGCCCGTGCCGAGGCGGTGCGCAGCAAAAGCCAGTCCTGGGTTTGCCCGAGCAACACGGACAGAACCGATTGCGGCATCAACTGGGCCCACGGCATGTTGGTGTGGACCGACGAGAACGGCAGTGGCACGCGGACGCCCGCCGAAATCAAACGCGTGATCGAGCCGCAGGAAGGAATCGCTCTCACCATGGGCAACATCAGCGCGATCGGTTTCGACGACCGCGGGCGTGCCATCGAAAAGCTGCCGACCGGCGTCGCCGTCGCCAATTTCAATTTCTCGATGCAGGCGGCCACCTGCAAGGCCGGCGCCGCCAATGTCCGCGCCTTCGACATCAACCGTATCGGCCGCGTCAGCGTGACCAGGGAGAACTGCCCATGAGCCGTCGACTTTCCCGCGGCGTGCCATCACTGAGAACGCAACGCGGTCTCAGCCTGATCGAAGTGCTGATGGCCGTGCTGGTGCTCGGACTGGGGCTGCTCGGCCTGGCGATGCTGCAGACGACCAACTTGCGCCTGTCACAGAGCGCCAACCAGCGCACCATCGCCACCAATCTGTCCAGCGATCTGCTCGACGACATTCGTTCGAACCGTCTGCTGGCGGCCAAATACTCCGGTACTTATCTCGCTTCGTCGGCGACCGCGAACGCGAGTTGCGCCAGGATCAACAAGGTCACGCCGGACGACCGCAAGGCGGCGTTCACCTGCCGGATGCGCGAAGCCCTGGGCGCGAGCGGCAAGGCGGTAGTACAGGTCAACGCCGACAAGACCGTCAGCATCGTAATCACCTGGGACGACGACAAGCGTTGGAGAGCTGACCCTCTCGCTCAGGGAACCGAATTCGAGATGAGGAGCGCGCTGTGAGCCGTCGACAGCAACTGGGTTTGTCGCTGATCGAGTTGATGGTGGCCCTGCTGTTGAGCGGCCTGCTGATGCTCGGCCTGGTGGAGATATTCTCGGCTTCCCGCGCCTCTTACCAGATGGCGCAAGGACTCGCCCGCGCCCAGGAAAGCTCGCGCTTCGCGATCGATGCCTTGCAGCGCGATGCGCGCATGAGCGGTCACTTCGGCTGCGTATCCGACCAGGCCCATTTCTATGCCGGCAACGGCATGTTCGGGGAGCTGTTCCTGGGCAATCGGAGCAATTACGCGAGCATGCCCGTCGATCGGCTGCCGCTGCGCTTCGATTACTCGGTGCGCGGGTACGAAGCCCGCAACACCGGGCCCGCGGACACCTTGAACTTGTCGGCGGACCCGGTCGAAGGCAACGCCGGCGATTGGGTGCCAGCCGTGGAAAATCAGTTCTTCGACGCCTTGGACCCGGTGCCGATTCGCGGCAGCGACATCCTCGTGCTGCGCTTCCTGTCGCCGGAAAGCGCCGAAGTCACCGGCTTCACCACCGGCAATCCGGCGACGATTCGGGTCAATCCGGCGCAGTGGGGCGTGCTGACGCGGGGCGTCGATAACCCGGGCTTGTTCGGCATCGCCGATTGCCGCTCGGTCGTGATGTTCCAGGCCAATGCGATCGCCGACGCCGGCGGCGCCAAGGTCTTGACCGTGCGCACCGCCGGCGTCAATCAGATCGCTTTCGACGGCTCGGATACGTTCGCCTCGGGTCAGGCGCGTCTGTATCGCGCCGAAACGCTCGTCTATTACGTCGGCCTGAAGGTTCGCCCCGGCAATGTGAAAGAGCCGACCTTGTACCGGGCACGCTTCAACGCGGCCCCCGGCACCGCGGCAGTAACGCTGATCGGCGGTACCGCCGAAGAAGTCGTCGAAAGCGTTGAGAATATGCAGTTGCTGTTCGCGCAAGACATGGTCACCGACCCGGCGCAGCCGCCGACAGGCGTCATCGACGGTATCCGCACGGCGGCGACCCTGCTGCCGACCAACGACAGCACCGGCGGCTGGCAGCGTGTCGGCGGCATGCAGGTCGGACTGCTAATACGCAGCACCGATGCGGCCTCCGCCCAGCAGCGCACCAATGCGCCGCGTTCGCTCGGCACCCTACTGACGTTGCCCAACGACCAGCGCTACCGCAGCGTGTACGAAACCAATATCGCCCTGCGCAACCGGCTGTACGGAAACTGAGGCCCGCCATGAACACGATCCGTACCCGACCGTTTACCGCCGTTCGCAGCCAGCGTGGCGCGGTGCTGTACGTCGCCCTGATCATGCTGATCCTGTTGGCCTTGCTCGGCATTACCGCGATGCAGGTGACCGGCCTGCAGGAACGCATGACGGGCAGCTACCGTTCGACCAACATGGCCTTCCAGAACGCTGAGGGACGTGCGCGCGGCAAGGAAACCGATCTCAGGCGCCAAGTTCAGAGCGCGGGTACCGAGTCCATTGACCTGGACGAATCGGTTTGCACCACCGGATTCGATCCCTCGGCTTGGGCCGAAAAGCTCAAGTATGCCAATCCGTTGCCGGCCAAGCTCAGCTATACCCGCCGTATCGACGAATGCGTTTCCGGCGGTGGCATCGGCATGGGCACCACGCCGGTCAGCGAGAACACCAATCTGATTTTCCAAGTCACGGCCTACGCCGTGGATCGCGGCGCTAATCCGGGTTCGGACGCCGTCATCGACACCATTTTCGTGCCCTGAGGGTATCGCCATGACTTCCCCGCGCGTCTACATCGCCGTTCCGCTCGTGCTGGCCCTCGCCGGCACCGGCTACTGGCTCTATAACGCCAACGCCATCCAGGCAGGCGGCTCGCTGGCGCAGGTGCCGCTTAATTCCAGCGTCACCGTGCCGCCTGCCTTCGTCATGGCGGTCGACAATTCCGGTTCGATGACCTTCCAGACCCTGTTCCCGGGACAGGATGGCGCAGCCTTCTGGGACTACGGTTCCCGGGCCACCAACGGCTACTTCATCGGCACCGGCGCCAACGCGCGCCTGCGCGTGGCCAACGAGATCGAATACGCCAACGGTCAGCCCACCAACGGCGACATGAACGGGTATCACCACACCATTCCGTCCTCAGGGTATCGCATCGACGGCAATCGCCGGGCGATCGCGCCGATCGACAACTTCGGTTTCGCTCGTTCGCCGGACCTCAATCCGGCTTACTTCAATCCGCTGGTGACCTACTCGCCATGGAAGCGGCCCAATGCCTCCAACGAGATCGTCGATTATCCGCAGGCGAGCGTCACCGCGACTCGGGTAGATCCGGACGACGCCACTCCGACTATAAATCTGGCGTCCAATTGGCGCTCCAACGCTACCCGCGACGAACATTTTCTGATCCCACAGGGTGCGACCCTGCCGCAGGGAACCGTTTATCAGACCTATAACGACGGCGGTTGCGGTGGGCTGAACGGGGGCGGTTGGAATACGCTGGGTTCCGCCCGGACTCTGACCGCGGCCTGCGAGGTGGCGATCGAATACTACCCCGCGACGGTCTACCTCAAGTCCGCTACCGCGGGAGCTGCATGGGGCTATACCGCCACGCCCACCACTGCGACGAACGCCTGCGGCAGCGGTTGCAATCTGTACAAGTACGAAATCAAGTCGGCCAACTTCGCCGCAGGCGCGTACGCTCCGGCGATCCAGAATTTCGCCAACTGGTTCAGCTTCTACGGCAATCGCAACCGCGCGATGAAGGCCGCGCTGACCTTGTCGCTGGAGCGCACCGAGAAGATGCGCGTCGGCATGTTCACGATCAATCCGACCAGTTACACCGACGTGACGATGCGCGATATGTCGGTGGCTGCCGAAAAGGCGGCACTCTACAACGAGAAATTGCTCGCCCTGAACGCATCCGGCGGCACGCCCAACCGTTTCGCCGTCGAGCACATCGGCAAGCAGTTCATGCGCACGGATGCGGGCGCGCCGGTGAAGTTTGCCTGTCAGATCAACGCCGGCATGCTGTTCACAGACGGCTACAGCAACGGCGGCGGCCCCACCGTGGGCTCGCATGACTCGGATATGCCTCCGCCGCTGGCCGACCAGCATCCCAATACGCTCGCCGATACAGCCGCGCTGTATTACAAGGCCACGTTGCGCAGCGACTTGGGCTTGGGCAAGGTACCCGTGCCGGAGGCCTGCAAGACCACGCCGAACGATCCCAAGCTGGATTGCCGCGCCGATCCGCACATGAATTTCTACGGCGTGACGCTGGGCGCGCGCGGCGACATCTACGGGGTTACCTATAATCCGGTCACCAATACGCCGGATCCTTATACGCCTGCAGGCTATCCGGCATGGCGCGCTTTCCAGAACGATGCGCCCAGCACGGTCGACGAGATCTGGCACGCGACCATGAACGCGCGCGGCAAGTACATCAATGCCTCGACGCCTGCGGACATCACCTCGGCGATGCGCGAGATTCTGGCCTCGGTCGGCGGCGGCGCGACGCCCTCGGGAACCATCGGCCTGACCGGCGCCCGCGTCGGCACTAACACCCTGTCGGTCGAGCCGATCTACGAGTCGGCTAACAACGGCACCGACTGGTTCAGCCGGCTAACCGCCTACACTGCGACCCATAACCCGGTCGCTGGCACCATCACGTTCGCCCAGAAATGGGAGGCGGCGTCCCAATTGACGGATGCGGGGCGCACGGTCCGGTTCGGCAAGACCACGGCCGGTAGCGTCAAGCCCGCCGTAGGCGACTTCACCGCCACCGCGCTGGGCTCGACCGACACCGCGGTGCTGGCCGCGCTGTGCAGCGATGCGCTGCAGAACTGTGCCGGTAAATTCAACCGTATCGACGGCGGCGTCACCGGCGCCGAGGCGGTGGCTTACCTGCGCGGCAGCCGTGCCCATGATGGTGGCAAGCTGCGCAAGCGCACCACCTTGCTCGGCGACATCGTCAATTCGAGCCCCATTCTCTCGTCCAAGGGCGACGACTACGGTTATCGCGGCCTGCGCAGCGCCGATGGTGCGACCTCGGACGTGCTGAACTATGCCAATTACCTCCACAACAAGCGCAACACCCGCAAGACTTTCGTCTACGTCGGTGCCAACGACGGCATGTTCCATGCCTTCGATGGCGACACCGGCAAGGAGCAGTTCGCCTATATTCCGGCGACCTCGGTCGGCCACATGGGCAATCTGTTGTTCCCGTATCGCGCAGCCGACCGCAACGACCAAGTGTTCCAGCACCGCTACTATGTCGATGGCCAGGTCACGGTATCCGACGCGCATAACGGTAGCGCCTGGAAGACTGTGCTTGCGGCCAGCGTCGGTGCCGGCGGGCGGGGCGTGTTCGCGCTCGACGTAACAGACCAGTCGACATTGAACGTGCTGTGGGAGGTCAACGACCTGTCGGGCGATGCCAATGGGGCCAAGGACATCGGCAGTGTGCTCGGCAAGATCGCCATCGTTCCGGTCAAGGAGGCCGGCGGCGCGATCAAATGGAAGGCGATCTTCGGCAACGGCTACGACAGCGTGAACGGCAAGGCCGTACTGTTCCTGGTCGACGTCGCCGACGGCAAAGTCACCCGCATCACCGCCCAGGAAACCACCGGCACCCTGCCGACGCGGACCAAGAACGGGCTTGGCAATGTGGTGGTGATCGACCGTTACCAGGGCACGAGCACCACCCAGGTCCGCGACGGCTTTGCCGACACGGTCTATGCCGGCGACCTCAACGGCGCGGTGTGGAAGTTCGACCTGCGCGACAACAGCGTGGGATTCGGCGGCCAGCCGCTGTTCGTCGCTCGCTACAACGACAACTATGGCCTGCGCCAGCCGATCCTCGGCGGGTTGGAGGCGACCACGATCGGCAACGACGTAATGGTCCTGTTCGGCACCGGCAGCTTCTCCTTCACCGACGACCCCAGCGACAAGGCGATGCAGAGCGTGTACGGCATCATCGACAAGGGCGTGGTCATCGCCGGGCGTAACGAACTGCAAGCCCAGTACGTCAAGGAAGAACGCGATACCACCGGAGCCGTGCTGCGCTTCGTCACCGGCGACCGCCTGAACGCGACCAAGAAAGGTTGGTACATCAATCTTGGCGTGGATGCAGGGTCGAACGGCAACCCGGTCGCGACCGGCGAGCGATTCATCGGCAAGCCTCGCCTGCAGAACGGCATCCTGTTTTTCCCGACCTATGACCCGAACAGCACCGACGGTTGCTCGACCGACGGCAACAACTGGCTGTACGGCCTGGATGCGCTCAGCGGCGCCGGCGGCATGTCGAATGCGCGCATCGGCTCGGCCACGGGTAACCGCTTCGGCGAAGGAGTGGGCGCGGTCAAGCTCAAGCGCCAGGGCAGTGGCACCGGTACCGCGCCGGTCACGGAAGTAAGCGTGGCGGCGACCGGAGCATCCGACATCCTGCCCGTCACCGCGACCGACGAGGAGATCGCCAAGGCGGTCGCAGCCAAGTGCTCGGTGATGGTCCAGACTTCCGGCTCGCAGCCGATTTACCTGCCCAGACCGTGCGGACGCCAGTCCTGGCGCCAGATTCGATAAACAGGAGCGGACATGAACCAGCAGTTTGCAAAAGCCGCGATGCGCCTTCAGCGGGGTTTCACTCTGATGGAGCTGATGGTCGTGGTGGCCATCATCGGCATCCTGGTCGGCATTGCGGTGCCGACCTATCAGGACAGCGTGCGCAAGAGCCGCCGGGGCCAAGCCAAGGCGGACTTGGCCGAAGCCGCTCAGGCGATGGAGCGCTATTACACAATGCAGAATACTTATGTCGGAGCGAACCTGACGTCGATCGGAGCGCCGACCAAGTCCCCGAAGGACGGCGACACCGCCCAGTACACGATCTCGTTGAACGGGGCGCCCACCGCGAGCGCATTCAGTCTGCAAGCGGTGCCGAGTACTACTACAGGGCAAAGCAAGGACAAGTGCGGCACGCTCGGGATCACCAATACCGGCGTTAAAACACCCAACAATGCTGCACTAAAGGAGTGTTGGAACCTCAACTGATCCATATCGGGCGAAGCCCGCGATCAGGTGAACGAAGGCCCGCTCCCAGAGCGGGCCTTCGCACTTAGAGGGGGCGCCTTCACGCCCCGGTCTCACCCGTTGCGACCGAGTTGGCTAAACTGGACGACTCGCAACGCTCGGGTCGCACGATGGACGACAGTCAGCAGTCCCCCGGTTTCCAGTTGGTCGCGCCGTATTCGCCTGCGGGCGATCAGCCGCAGGCCATCGAGCGCCTGATCCAGGGCTTCGACAACGGCCTGGCCCAGCAGACCCTGCTCGGCGTGACCGGTTCGGGCAAGACTTATACAGTCGCCAACGTGATCCAGGCGGTGCAGAAGCCGACCCTGGTCATGGCACCGAACAAGACCCTCGCCGCGCAGCTGTACGGCGAGTTCAAGGCGTTCTTTCCGCATAACGCGGTCGAGTACTTCGTCAGCTACTACGATTACTACCAGCCCGAGGCCTACGTGCCCTCGAGCGACACCTTCATCGAGAAGGACAGCTCGGTCAACGAGCACATCGAGCAGATGCGCCTGTCGGCGACCAAGGCGTTGCTGGAGCGCCGCGACGCGATCATCGTCTGCACGGTGTCGGCGATCTACGGCCTGGGCGATCCGAACGAATACTTCCGCATGGTCCTGCACATGGTTCGCGGCGAACGCATCGACCAGCGCGAGCTGATCCGCCGCCTGACCGAAATGCAGTACACCCGCAACGACACCGAGCTGCGCCGTGCGACCTACCGGGTGCGCGGCGAGGTCATCGACGTGCATCCGGCCGAAAGCGACTCCGAGGCCCTGCGCATCGAGCTGTTCGACGGCGAGATCGAGAACCTGACCCTGTTCGACCCGCTGACCGGCGAAACCCTGAGCAAGGTCCCGCGCTACACGATCTACCCCGGCTCGCACTACGTGACCACGCGGCGCACGGTGCTCGATGCCATCGAAACGATCAAGGACGAGCTGCGCGAACGCCTGGAACTACTTTACGCCCGGAACCGGCTGGTCGAGGCACAACGCCTGGCCCAGCGCACCCAGTTCGACCTGGAAATGCTGGCCGAGGTCGGCTATTGCAACGGTATCGAGAACTACTCGCGGCACCTCAGCGGCCACATGCCCGGCGAACCGCCGCCGTGCCTGTTCGACTATCTGCCGCCGGACGCGCTGCTGGTCGTCGACGAATCCCACGTGACCATTCCGCAGATCGGTGCGATGTACAAGGGCGACCGCTCGCGCAAGGAAACCCTGGTCGAATTCGGTTTCCGCCTGCCTTCGGCGCTCGACAACCGGCCCTTGAAGTTCGAGGAATGGGAGGGCCGTTCGCCGCGCTCGATCTTCGTCTCGGCGACGCCGGGGCCGTACGAGCTGCGCAAGTCGGAAGGGCAGGTGACCGAGTTGGTCGTGCGCCCGACCGGCCTGATCGATCCCGAGGTCGAGATCCGGCCGGTCGCGACCCAGGTCGACGACGTGCTCGGCGAAATCCGCGAGCGCGTCGCCATGGGCGATCGTGTATTGATCACGACCCTGACCAAGCGCATGTCCGAGAACCTGACCGAGTATCTCGCCGAGCACGGGGTCAAGGTGCGCTACCTGCATTCGGACATCGATACCGTCGAGCGCGTCGAGATCATCCGCGACCTGCGCCTGGGCAAGTTCGACGTGCTGGTGGGCATCAACCTGCTGCGCGAGGGCCTGGACATGCCCGAGGTGTCGCTGGTGGCGATTCTCGACGCCGACAAGGAGGGCTTCCTGCGATCGACCGGTTCGTTGATCCAGACCATCGGCCGCGCCGCGCGCAACCTGCGCGGCAAGGCCATCCTGTACGCGGATCGCGTCACCAACTCGATGCAGAAGGCGATCGAAGAGACCGACCGGCGCCGCCAGAAGCAGGTCGAGTACAACACCGAGCACGGCATCACCCCCAAGTCGGTGAGCAAGACCATCGTCGACGTCATGGAAGGCGCGCGCGTCGACCCCGAGGGCCTCAAGGCCCGCGGCAAGGGGCGCCGGGTCGCCGACGAGGCCGCCGACTACGCCGCGCTCAGCCCGACCCAGTTCGCCGCCCGGATCAAGGCCCTGGAACAGCAGATGTACCAGCACGCCCGCGACCTGGAGTTCGAAGAGGCCGCGGCGGTACGCGATCAGTTACGCCGGCTCAAGGACGCCGGGTTCGCGAGCTGAGAGCGACCCGTCCCGGGCGGGGCGGCCGCCGGTGTCGCGCGGATGTAAAAAACGGTTGTCCGACGTCTCGCGCTGGGCTACACTGCGCGCCCCTCGCCGGGGAGTTTGCAGCAGCTTTCAGGGCAAGACGGCGACGGGCGGTTAGCTCAGCGGTAGAGCACTACCTTGACATGGTAGGGGTCACAGGTTCGAACCCTGTACCGCCCACCAATTCGGTGACGAAAGGCCCGGCGCAAGCCGGGCCTTTCTGTTTTCCGGCGGCGAAGCCGGCAGGGCGCGCGGACATCTCGCGCATTGACTTGTTCTCACGCGTCCCCAAGTATTAGCGCCTGCGACGCGGCATCCGGCCGCGTCCCGAATCCAGGTGGCCCGCGCGAACCGCCGGCCTAGCGTGCGACATGGACACTACCCGCGCCCATCGCTGAATCGCCCGAGGCCCCGCAGATGCAGGCGCCTTCGCGGCGCTTTTTTCTTGCCGCCAGCTTTACGGCGTTTCCCCAAGGCTTTCGGCGCCGCCGCCGCGCGAGGCTTCCTCGCCGGACTGCCCAGCCGGTTTCTCCCTCAGCGCCGTTCCGCACCGATTCCCTATTCCGGGTCGCTGCCGCCGCCGCAGGCCGCCCAAGAGGCGCTTGCCGGTCGGGGCGGCCGCCCCAACCGAACGCTCAAGCCTACGAAGACCCCGCCATGATCGCCATTACGCTCCCCGACGGCAGCCGCCGCGAATTCGAACATCCCGTGTCCGTCATGGACGTCGCCGCCTCCATCGGCGCCGGCCTGGCCAAGGCCACCGTCGCCGGCGAGGTCGACGGCAAGCTGGTCGACGCCAGCGACCGCATAGACCACGACGCCAAGCTGCGCATCATCACCCCCAAGGACCCGGAGGGCGTCGAGATCATCCGCCACTCCTGCGCCCACCTGGTCGGGCACGCGGTCAAGCAGCTGTATCCGACCGCCAAGATGGTGATCGGCCCGGTCATCGACGAAGGCTTCTACTACGACATCTGGTACGAGCGCCCGTTCACGCCCGAGGACCTCGCCGCGATCGAGCAGCGCATGGTTCAGCTGATCGACAAGGACTACGACGTGATCAAGAAGATCACGCCGCGCGAGGAAGTGATCTCGGTGTTCCGGTCGCGCGGCGAGGACTACAAGCTGCGCCTGGTCGAGGACATGCCCGAGGAGCAGGCGATGGGCCTGTACTACCACGAGGAGTACGTCGACATGTGCCGCGGCCCGCACGTGCCGAACACGCGTTTCCTCAAGGCCTTCAAGCTGACCCGCATCTCCGGCGCGTACTGGCGCGGCGACTCCAAGAACGAGCAGCTGCAGCGCGTCTACGGCACCGCCTGGGCCGACAAGAAGCAGTTGGCCGCGTACATCCAGCGCATCGAGGAAGCCGAGAAGCGCGACCACCGCCGCATCGGCAAGCAGCAGGACCTGTTCCACCTGCAGGAAGAGGCGCCGGGCCTGGTGTTCTGGCATCCGAAGGGCTGGTCGATCTGGCAGGTCGTCGAGCAGTACATGCGCCGGGTCTACCGCGACAGCGGCTACGGCGAAGTGCGCTGCCCGCAGATCCTCGACGTGTCGCTGTGGCAGAAGTCCGGCCACTGGGACAACTACAAGGAGAACATGTTCTTCACCGAGTCGGAGAAGCGCACCTACGCGGTCAAGCCGATGAACTGCCCGGGCCATGTCCAGGTGTTCAACCAGGGCCTGCACAGCTACCGCGACCTGCCGATCCGCTACGGCGAGTTCGGCTCCTGCCACCGCAACGAGCCCTCCGGCGCGCTGCACGGCATCCTGCGCGTGCGCGGCTTCACCCAGGACGACGGCCACGTCTTCTGCCTGGAAGACCAGATCGAGTCCGAGGTCACCGCCTTCCATCGCCAGGCCCTGGCGGTCTACGGCGATTTCGGTTTCGAAGACATCCAGATCAAGATCGCCCTGCGCCCGGACTCGCGGCTGGGCGACGACGCCACCTGGGACAAGGCCGAGGCGGCCCTGCGCAGCGCCCTGGGCGCCTGCGGGGTCGAATGGCAGGAGCTGCCGGGCGAGGGCGCCTTCTACGGCCCCAAGATCGAGTACCACCTCAAGGACGCGATCGGCCGGACCTGGCAGCTCGGCACGATGCAGGTGGATTTCATGATGCCGGGCCGCCTGGGGGCCGAATACGTCGACGAAAACAGCCAGCGCCGGACCCCGGTCATGCTCCATCGGGCCATCGTGGGCTCGATGGAGCGCTTCATCGGCATCCTGATCGAGCACCACGCAGGCCAGTTCCCGGCCTGGCTGGCCCCCATTCAGGCCACCGTGATGAACATCACCGACGCTCAGGCCGATTATGTGGACGAAGTCCGGAAAGTCCTTGCAAATCAAGGGTTCCGGGTCCAGTCCGATTTGCGGAACGAAAAGATCGGCTATAAGATTCGCGAGCACACGCTGCAGCGCGTGCCGTACCTGCTTGTGGCCGGCGACCGCGAGAAGGACAATGGCATGATTGCCGTGCGCACGCGGGGTGGGGAGGACCTGGGGACGATGACCGTCGCCGAGTTCGCTTCGCGTTTGAACGCCGAGAACGTCGGCTAACCGCGCGCAGCCTGTACAGATCCCGTCCCGGTCCGAGCCCGGGACGGCCCGATGCGCAAACAGCGTATCCACTTTGGAGATTGCAACAATCAGTACCCCCGAGAAGCCGAATCGTAAGAACAACGAGATCCGCGTACCGCGCGTACGCGTGATCGGCAGCGATGGCGAAATGATCGGCGTGCTTACGCGCGACGAAGCCTTGCGCATGGCCGAGGACGAGGCGCTGGATCTCGTTGAGATTCAGCCCAATGCCGATCCGCCGGTATGCCGCATCATGGACTTCGGCAAGTACAAGTTCGAACTGCAGAAGAAGGCCAATGCGGCCAAAAAGAAGCAGAAGCAGGTCGAAATCAAGGAACTCAAGTTCCGTCCGGTGACCGACGAAGGCGACTACCAGATCAAGCTGCGCAACATGCGCCGTTTTCTGGAAGAAGGCGACAAGGTCAAGGTCAACATCCGGTTCCGTGGCCGCGAGATGAGCCATCAGGAACTCGGCCGCGAAATGGCGGCCCGGATCGAGGCCGACCTGGGCGAGGACATCGTCGTCGAGTCGCGTCCGCGCCTGGAAGGGCGGCAGATGGTCATGATGATCGCGCCGAAGAAAAAGCAGTAAGCCTGCAGGGGTCGCGAAAGCGGCCCCTGTTCGTATCCGGCCTGCTCGTATCCGGCCTGCTCGTATCCGGCGTGGCGCCGATACGGACGCTCCCCGAGTCGTCGATCCGAGCCGCTGCGCTGCCTGCGCCGCGAGGCCGCGTCGCGCATGGGCCTGGCCCGGATTGCGCAACGACTTCGCGCAACGGACCCGCGCAGGCCGGCGCAACCGTACTGGCCGCCTGGCCGGAGCGCCGCCTGGGGCCGTAAGCCGCTGATTTGCGTAAACTTACCGCCTCGCGCATACTGTGCGGCCCGGTTCGCCGGGGTTTGTTGTATGCAGCATCACGGACCTGTCGTAGATTCGTTTTAGATCAACGACTTACAAGCCGGCAAGGGCAGGACGGAAAGAGTGGCCAGCGCATTGCGCGCGACGGTGCCACCGCCCAGGCCAGTGACATAAACCTCCGAAAGGACATCGCAATGCCCAAGATCAAGACCAATCGGGCGGCAGCCAAGCGCTTCCGGAAGACCGCTTCCGGCAAGTACAAGTGCGGCCACGCCAACAAGAGCCACATCCTCACCAAGAAAGCGACCAAGCGGAAGCGCAACCTGCGGCAGACGAACCACGTTCGTGCCGAGGACGCTGGCCGTCTGGACCGCATGCTTCCGTATTTGTGAGGAGAATAGAAAATGGCACGAGTTAAGCGTGGTGTAACGGCACGAGCCCGTCACAAGAAAATCCTGAAGCAGGCCAAGGGCTACTACAACGCCCGCCGCAAGGTCTTCCGCGTCGCCAAGCAGGCGGTCACGAAGGCGCTGCAGTACGCCTACATCGGTCGCAAGCAGAAGAAGCGCAATTTCCGTTCGCTGTGGATCACCCGCATCAATGCGGCGGCCCGCATCAACGGCATGAGCTACAGCCGTTTCATCAACGGCATGCTCAAGGCCGGCATCACCCTCGACCGTAAGGTGCTGGCGGACATCGCCGTGCACGACGCGAAGGGTTTTGCGGCGCTGGCCGAAAAGGCGAAGAGCGCGCTCGCGGCGTAACCTGCTTCATTCCCCGTCCGAGCCGAGTGCCGATGCACGAGGTTCGCGGCATGGGCACAAGGTTAAGGCATGGGGAAGGGCGCGAGTCCTTCCCCATTGTCGTTTTTGGGCCCCGTTCTGGGCCCCGTGTTTGGGCCATGTTCCTGGGCCCTGTTGCAGGCCCCATCCCAGGCCCGCTGCCGGATCCGTCGTCGGATCCGTCGTCGGTGCCACGGCGGGTCGTTCGATCCGGTCGCTGCCGCGGTTCGCGGCAACGGCAGGCCGCAGTACCGCTCGTCGTTCGGTCGAAGCCGAATCCATCCGTTCCAGCGGCGCCGCGCTTCGGTTCCCGACAGCGAGGCCGCGCAGGCGGGGTCCGGTGGTTCGCCGCAGCGACGGTCCGAGGACGATGCCCGGCGAACCCCGCGCCGGGCGCTAAGAGATTGGAAAGGCGATGAGTGGAATCGAAGCACTGACCCGACAGGCGCTGGACGAGATCGCCGCGGCGGCGTCTTCCGATGCGATCGAAGCGCTGCGCGTTTCGCTGCTCGGCAAATCCGGCAGCGTCACCGCCCAGCTCAAGCAGCTCGGCACCTTGCCGGCCGAGGAGCGCAAGGCCGCGGGCGAGGCGATCAACAAGGCGCGCGACGCGCTGACCACCGCACTCGGCGAGCGCAAGCTCGCGCTCGACGAGGCCGCGCTCGATGCGCGGCTGGCGTCGGAAACCATCGACGTGACCCTGCCCGGCATCGACGCCGCGCGCGGCGGCCTGCATCCGGTCAGCCGGACGATGGAGCGCATGGCCGACATCTTCGGCCGTCTGGGTTTCGAACTGGCCGACGGCCCCGAGATCGAGGACGACTGGCACAACTTCGAAGCGCTGAATTTCCCGCCCCACCATCCGGCGCGGGCGATGCACGACACCTTCTATTTCGCGCCCGACGAAGCCGGCGTCGCGCGGCTGCTGCGTACCCACACCTCGGGCATGCAGGTGCGCTACATGCTGCAGAACAAACCGCCGCTGCGCATGATCGCGCTCGGCAAGGTGTATCGCAGCGACAGCGACCAAACCCACACGCCGATGTTCCATCAGTGCGAAGGCCTGCTGATCGACGAGCACTCCAGCTTCGCCGACCTCAAGGGCACCCTGGCCGAATTCGTGCGCGCGTTCTTCGAGCGCGATTTCGAGATGCGCTTCCGCCCGAGCTATTTCCCCTTCACCGAACCCTCGGCCGAGGTCGATATCGCCTGGCAGCAGCCCGACGGCAGCACTCGCTGGCTGGAAGTGCTCGGCTGCGGCATGGTCCATCCGAACGTGCTGCGCAATGTCGGCATCGACCCGGAGCGCTACACCGGCTATGCCTTCGGCATGGGCGTGGAGCGCCTGACCATGCTGCGCTACGGCGTCGACGACCTGCGCAGTTTCTTCGAGAACGATGTCAGGTTTCTCAAGCAGTTCGCTTGAGCGAGCGCAGGACTCGGGACTGGGAGCTCCGGATTCGGAACGGCTGCAGCGTTCCGCAGATCCACGAACCTCAAGTTTGCGAGTCCCCAGTCCCGAGTTCCGAGTCCCCAGTCTCGAGTCCCAAGTCCCGGAATCCCCATGAAATTCTCCGAAAACTGGCTGCGCCAGCATGTGCCGACCACCGCCCCGCGTGAGCAACTGGCTGCGACGTTGACCGCGATCGGCCTGGAAGTCGAAGAAGTCGTCGCCCTGGGCGAATCGCTGGACGGCGTGGTCGTCGCCCGCATCGTCAGCGCCGAGAAGCATCCCGAAGCCGACCGCCTGCAGGTCTGCCAGGTCGATACCGGCCACGGCACCGTGCAGATCGTCTGCGGCGCGCCCAATGCGCGTGCCGGCCTGATCGCGCCCTTGGCCACGGTCGGCGCCTCGCTGCCCGGCGGCCTGGCGATCAAGGCGGCCAAGCTGCGCGGCGTCGAGTCGTTCGGCATGTTGTGCTCGGCCAAGGAACTCGGTGTCGACCCGGACGCTTCGGGCCTGCTCGAACTGCCGTCCGACGCCCCGGTCGGCACGCCGCTGGCGCAATATCTCGCGCTGCCCGATGCCAGCATCGAGATCAAGCTGACCCCGAACCGCGCCGACTGCTTCAGCGTGCGCGGCATCGCCTACGACGTCGCCGCCGCCACCCGCAGCGCGGTCAGCCCGTTGGAGATCGCGCCGGTCGAGGCCGCCATCGCGGCGAGCCTGCAAGTCGAGCTCGACGCCGGCGCCGACGTGCCGCGCTATTGCGGCCGCGTGATCGAAGGCCTCGACGCGACCACGCCGACCCCGGTGTGGATGGCCGAACGCCTGCGCCGCAGCGGCGTGCGTCCGGTCTCGCTGCTGGTCGACGTCACCCAATACGTGATGCTCGAAATCGGCCAGCCGATGCACGCCTTCGACCGCGACACCCTCACCGGCCCGGTCGGCGTGCGCCATGCCCGCGCCGGCGAGAGCACCAAGCTGCTCAACGGCCAGAGCGTGAACCTCGACGAATCGTTCCTGGCGATCACCGACGGCAGCGGCGACGCGCAGCGCGTGATCGCCCTCGGCGGCATCATGGGCGGCTTCGACAGCCGGGTGACCGATGCGACCCGCAACGTGTTCCTGGAAGCGGCGCATTTCGCCCCGGCGGCGATCATCGGCCGCGGCCGCAAGCTCGGCCTGCACACCGACGCCGGCCATCGTTTCGAACGCGGGGTCGATCCCGAGCTGCCGCGCATCGCCATCGAATACGCGACCCGTTTGATCCTCGACATCGCCGGCGGTACCCCGGGGCCGCTGAACGAGTCGGCGCTGCCGGAGCATTTGCCGCATCCGCAGCCGGTCAGGCTGCGACGCGCGCGCCTGGCGCGCGTGCTGGGCCTGACCGTAGCCGACGCCGAAGTCGAGCGCATCCTCGGTGCGCTCGGGCTGACCGTCGAAGCCAGCGACGACGGCTGGCGGGTGACACCGCCGAGTCGGCGCTTCGATATCGCGATCGAGGAAGACCTGATCGAGGAAATCGCCCGCATCCACGGTTACGACCGGATTCCGACCACCTTGCCGGCCGGTTCCGCGCGCCTGGTCGCTCCGAGCGAGACCCGCGTCGATGCCGCGACCGTGCGCCGCCAGTTGGCCGCGCGCGATTATCTGGAAGCGGTCAACTACGCCTTCGTCGACGCCGCCTGGCTGGCGCTGTGGCAGGCCGGCGAGGGCGCGGTGCCGCTGGCCAACCCGCTCAGCGCCGAACTCGGCGTGATGCGCACCCTGCTGCTGCCGGGGCTGGTCGCGGCCCTGGCCCGCAACGCCTCGCGCCAGCAGGCGCGCGTGCGCCTGTTCGAGCTCGGCAACGTGTTCCGCGCCACTCCCGCGGCCGCGCCGCTGGAGACCCAGCGCATCGCCGCGGCGGTCTGCGGCGACGTTCAGGCCGAGCAATGGGGCGCCTGCGCGCGTCCGGTCGGTTTCCACGACCTGCGCGGCGACCTGGACAGCCTCGCGGCCGCCGCCGGTGCCCGTCTGGACTACCGTCCGTCGCAGCAGCCCTGGGCCCATCCGGGCCGCTCGGCCGACGTCTACCGGGTCGACGGCGGCGCCGAGCGCCGTCTGGGCTGGATCGGCCAGCTGCATCCGCGCCTGCTGAAGGCGCTGGACCTCGACCAGGACGTGGTCGCTTTCGAGCTGGATTTGGCGCCGCTGGTCGAGCGCGCCATTCCCCGAGCCTCGGCGCTGTCCAAATACCCCTCGGTGCGTCGCGACCGGGCCTTCATCGTCGCCGAATCGGTGGCGTGGTCGGCCATCCGGGCCACCGTTCAGGCGGCCGCCGGCCCCAGCCTGCGCGAGCTGGTCCTGTTCGACCGCTACCAGGGCAAGGGCGTGGAAACCGGATTCAAGAGTCTCGCTATGGGCTTGATTCTGCAGGATGAATCGCGCACCCTGACCGATCGGGATGTGGACGCGGTCGTGGCCGAAGTGACGGCGGCGGTGGAACGCGAACACGGTGCCCGGTTGCGCACGTGAGTACTCGCGAGGCGTGTGGCGATTGCGGCCCCGGTCCCAGCCCGGGCGTCGCGCAGAGGACAAAATGGCACTAACGAAAGCGGAAATGGCGGAGCGGTTGTTCGACGAAGTCGGGCTCAACAAGCGCGAGGCCAAGGAGTTCGTCGACGCGTTCTTCGATGCGTTGCGCGAGGCTCTCGAGCAGGGACGGCAGGTCAAGCTGTCGGGCTTCGGCAATTTCGATCTGCGCCGCAAGAACCAGCGGCCCGGTCGCAACCCCAAGACCGGCGAGGAGATCCCGATTTCGGCGCGTACGGTGGTCACCTTCCGCCCGGGCCAGAAACTGAAGGAACGCGTCGAAGCGTACAGCGGAGGCGGGCATGCTTGATCCGGGCAGTAACCGAGAACTTCCGCCGATCCCGGCGAAGCGTTACTTCACCATCGGCGAAGTCAGCGAGCTGTGCGACGTCAAGCCGCACGTGCTGCGTTACTGGGAAACCGAGTTTCCCACGCTCAATCCGGTCAAGCGCCGCGGCAACCGCCGCTACTACCAGCGCCACGAGGTGCTGATGGTGCGGCAGATCCGCGGCCTGCTGTACGAACAGGGCTATACGATCGGCGGCGCGCGCCTGCGCCTGGAAGGCGAGTCGGCGAAGGACGAATCGGCGCTGAGCTCGCAGATCGTCAAGCAAGTGCGCATGGAACTCGAAGAAGTCCTGCAGCTGCTGCGCCGCTGAAAGGCCGTCGGGCGGCCGGGACTCGGGCATCGGCAGCGAGGAATCGGACGTGGCGCCCGCGCCCGCCGATTTCCATTCCAGATTCCCCATTGCCGATTCCCCATTGCCGGCGCCAGCGGCTATACTTGCCGCCCGTTCGCAAGAGCGGAGCGTCTTGCAAGCGCGGATTTGCAAGACAGATCTAGCAACACGTCGGGGCGTAGCGCAGCCTGGTAGCGCATCTGCCTGGGGGGCAGAGGGTCGTCGGTTCAAATCCGGCCGTCCCGACCACTAGATCGATCGACCGGACGACCCGCACGGGCTTCCTGTCTTCCATTCCAGCCGAATGGACACCGAGGCCAGGCCTCTTTCTCGAGTCGTGATCGGCCCGGCGATACCGCCGGAGCGGCCGCATGCCCGCGCTTGCGCTGCCGCGGCGAAACCTGCGCCGAGCCGCGAAGCGAGACACCGGCGATAATGCAGTCGTCGCGATTCGTCGGCGCGGTCGTGAAGGGGGCTGAATGCCTATCGCTTATCTTCGCAATCTGACCGGCCGGGAGCGTGGGCCGCGCGCCGACCGTCACCTCGCGTACTGCCTCGCCTTCGTGGCCGGGGCGGTCAACGCCGGGGGGTTCCTCGCGGTGAAGCAATACACCTCGCACATGTCCGGCATCCTGTCGGCGATGGCCGACGACCTCGCGCTCGGCAGCCTGGGCCTGGTGCTCGACGGCCTCGGTGCGTTGCTGTCCTTCGTCGCGGGCGCGGCGTGTTCGGCCGTGCTGGTCAACTGGGGGCGCCGCCGCCGGCTGCACAGCGAGTTCGCCTTGCCGTTGTTGATCGAGGCCGGCCTGCTGCTCGGGTTCGGTCTGCTGGGCGGCAGCCTGCAGGGGCGGCAACTGCTGTTCGTATCGGTCACGGTGATGGTGCTGTGTTTCATCATGGGCCTGCAGAACGCCATGATCACCAAGCTGTCGCGCGCGGAAATCCGCACCACCCACGTCACCGGGATGATTACCGACCTCGGCATCGAGCTCGGCAAGCTCGCGTACTGGAACCGCACCCCCGACAGCGAAAGCGTCCCGCGGGTGGCGGCGAATCGCCGCAAGCTCAGGACTCTGGCCATTCTGGTCGCCGCGTTCTTCGTCGGCGGCGTGACCGGGGCGGTCGGGTTCGGCCGGATCGGTTTCAGCGCCACGATCCCGCTTGCCGCCCTGCTGATGACCTTGGCCCTGGTGCCGGTGCTGGACGACGTGCGCTCGCGTCCCTGAGTCGGGCGTCCGGCCGATATCGGGCCTGTCGTCCCGGCGCCGCGGCCAGGGCAGGGCTGGGCTTGCGGTTAAATTTGAACGTCGTATAAAATTGGCCTTAGTTCACCAAAGTCAAGGCCATGCCCGTTCCCAGACTGCAGCCCGAATCCGTGCGCGAACCTGCAGCGGAGCCCGGCAGGCGCGAGCGCAAGCGCAACCAGACCCTCGACCATCTCGCCGCGACCGCGTTCGGGCTGTTCGAGGCGCGCGGTTTCGAGGCGGTGACGATGGAGCAGATCGCCGAGGCCGCCGACGTCGCCAAGGGCACGCTCTATAACCACTTTCCAGTCAAGGAAGCGTTGCTGGCGCATCAGTTCCACGGCGAGCTGGCGGCGGCCATGGGCGCCATGGAGGGACCGAACGACAGCGTCGGTGAGCGCGTCGGCTTCGTTTCGCGTCTGTCGCGCTGGCTGGAGGCCTCGGCGCAGTGGTACCAGGGGCGGCGCGCGTATCTGCCGCACTATCTGCGCTTCCGTTTCCGACAGGTCGACGCCGCGGCGCGTGCGCGCGACGACGAGGGCGAACGCAGCGGCATGGAGCGTTTGTTCGCGGTCTGGATCGAAGCCGGGCAGGGCAGCGGAGAGTTGCGTGCCGACCTGCCGCCGGCGCACCTGGCGAGCCTATTGCAGCATCTGCATCTCGCCGCGCTGATGCGCTGGCTGGCGAGCGCGGACGGCGATCTGGAAAACGAATTCGCCGCGATCGTCGATGTCTTCGTGCATGGTGCGAGCCGCCCGGTCGGCGCGCGGAAGTCGCGATGAGTGCGTGGCTGCTGGACTGGCCGGCCGCGGCCGAGGCCGGGCCCGCGCAAGCCGGCGGCAAGGGCTGGCAACTCGGCCGGATGGCGCGGCTCGGCTTGCCGGTGCCGGACGGCCTGGTGATCGCCGCCGCGGCCAGCCGCGAGCGCGCCGCCGACGGCTCGGTGCCGCCGCAGTTGCTGGCGCGCATCCTCGAGGAAATACACGGCCGCGGCTGGGGCGAGCGCGCGCTGGCGGTGCGTTCGTCGGCACCGCAGGAGGACTCGGCGCGCGCTTCGTTCGCCGGCCTGCATCGCTCCTGCCTCAACGTCCGCGGCGCCGAGGCGCTGGCCGCCGCGATCGTCGCGGTGTGGGATTCGGCGCGCGAACCCGCGGCCGTCGCCTATCGCGAACGTTTCGGTTTCGCCGCCGACGACACGGCGATGGCGGTGGTGATCATGCCGTCGTTGCCGGCGGTCGCTTCCGGGGTGGTATTCACTTGCGATCCGCTGTCCGGCCGCGACGACCGCGTGCTGATCAATGCGCACTGGGGGCTCGGCGAAGCCCTGGTCGGCGGCCACGCCGACGTCGACGAATACCGTCTGCAGGTACGGCGCATCGACGACGGCCTGGAACCGATCGAGCAACGTATCGGCGCCAAGCGCCAACACTCGCGCGAACGCGCCGGCGGAGGCACGGAGTTATCGGAAACCCCGCGCGAGTTGGCCGAGCGTGCGGTGCTGACCCCGGCGGGCGCCCTGGAAATCGCCGCGCTCGCGCGCGACGCGGCGGCGGCGCTGGATTTCGCCCGGCCGCGTTTCGACGTCGAGTGGGTCTGGGACGGCGACCGTTTCTGGATCGTGCAGGCGCGGCCGGTGACGGCGAGCGCGCGCCATACCTATCCGGCGCTGTCGCAACAGCCGAGCCTGTGGACGCGCGGCAACACCAAGGAAATCCTGCCCGAGCCGCTGTCGGCGATGGACTGGTCGCTGTACGCGATCGCCGCCGACCGCATGCTGACGCTCGGCTACGAGCTCGGCGGTTATCCGGTATTGCCCGGGGTCCCCCACGCCAGCCTGCATCACGGCCGGGTCTATCTCGAGGCATCGCTGATCCAGTGGGAGGGTTACGACGCCTATGGCATCGCGCCGGCGGCGATCAACGCCCTGCTCGGCGGCGGCCAGGGGACGATCGCGGTGCCGGCGCCGTCGTGGCGTACGCGCATGCAACGCGGCCGGCGCTTGGTGCGCTATATGCGGCGATCATTGAAGAAACGCCGCAGCGCGGACGCGGATCTGGCCCGTGCGCGCGAGCAGGCCCGAGCCTGGCGCGAACAGGAGCTGTCGCAGGGCAATCGCAGCCTCGCCGCGCTGTTGCGCCAGCAGGTCGCGCAGGTGCGCGCATCGGACGAGTTGTTCTTCCTGCAAGGTTCGGCCGGCGGCACCCTGACCACCCTCGTCGATGTGATCGAAAAACGCTGTCCGGGCGAAGGGCAGGCGTTGACCGCGGCCTTGATGGCCGGCGGCGAGAGCAGCGTGACCGCGCAGCAAGGTTACGAGTTGATCGCGCTGGCCCAGGTCGCGGCCGCGGACGAGGCCGCGTCGTCATGGCTGCGCAGCGACGGTCGCGACAGCGCGCAATGGTCGGCCCAGCTGCCGCAGAGCAGCGCCTTCCGGCGCGAGTTCGCCGGCTTTCTCGGACGTTACGGCCACCGCGCGGTGGCCGAGAGCTATCTGCGTCAGCCGCGTTGGCGCGAGCAACCGGCCTATCTGCTCGATATGGTCGCGTCCCTGGTCGGCCGCGATGCCGAAGCCTTGCGGCAGCGCCAGCGCGAGATTTCGGCGCAGGCCTGGCAGCGGGTGAGCGGATGCACGCCGGTCTGGCTGCGGCCGCTGATCCGCCATCTGGCGCGCAGCGCGACCGTCGATTGCAACCAACGCGAGGCGGCGCGCAGCGCATTGATGGCGTATTTCGAAGCGATACGCCGGGTGGCGATGAAGCTCGGCGAACGGCTGTCCGGCGACGGCGGCTTCGCCGAGCCCGACGAAGTCTTCGACCTGACCGCCGAAGAACTGTGCGCGGTCGCCGAAGGCCGGCTCGGGCTGCGCCAGGCCAAGGCGCGCGCCGACGAACGCCGCGCTACCCGTCTGGCTTGGGCGGCGACGGTCGAACCCGAGGTGGTGATCGAACACGGCGAGCTCGCCGCGGCAGCGACCGCGAATCATGCGGCGGCGATGCAGGATGGCGACGGCGCGTTCTGGACGGGTACGCCGATCGGCGCCGGCCGCGCCAGCGGACGGGCACGCATCGTCCGCGACCCGCGCGAGGCGGGGGCGCTGGAAAGCGGCGACGTGCTGGTCGCGCCGAGCACCGACCCGGCCTGGACGCCGCTGTTCCTCAAGGCCGGCGCGCTGGTGATGGAGACCGGCGGCTACCTCTCGCATGGCGCGATCGTGGCGCGCGAGTTCGGCATTCCGGCGGTGGCGAATCTGCCCGGCATTCTCGCTGCGCTGAGCGAAGGCGAGCGCGTCGAAGTCGACGGCCACCGCGGCCGGGTGCGCCGCCGGCGCGATTGAATGCCGATGCGTATGACGGCGGCGCGATCGGCCGCCGCTCAGGGATCTTCGACGGTATAGCCCTGTTCGCGCAGGCGGTCGAGCAGGCCGCCGCGTTCGAGCAGGTCCGACACCGGCAGGGTCGCGAAGGTGCTGCGGTTCTTCGCCAGCGAGTCTTGCGCGCGTTCCAGCCAGGTCGCGGCGACGCGTTCGCGCAAATCGCCGAACCCCAGGCGCCTGGCGACGCCGGTGGCGGCCAGCGCTTCCAGGCAGGTGCGGTACTGGTCGCCCTGCGGCAGGGTGCGCAGGCTGGCGATGTCGCCGACCGCCCAGGCGTTGCCGCGTGCGCGCATCGATTCCAGGTCGCTTTCGATACGCGACAGGGTCTTGGCGAAGCATTCGCGGTCGTCGAGCGCGCTGGCCGAAAATTCCTTGAGCGCGGCCTTCGGGTTTTCGATCTTGACCGTGACCCGAGCCTCGACGATCGGCACGTCGTGCAGCTTGGCGGTCTTCTCGACCACCGGCTGGACCACGCCCTTGAGGGTCATCCCGGACTGGCGGATCGCCGCTTCGTAAAGTTCCTGCGCGGCGAAGATCGGCCGCCATTTTTCGACCCCGCCGTCGCGGCCGATGTAGCGCGCCTTGAGCGTCAGCCAGCGCGCGTAGAGGTCGGCCGGCACGGTTTCCTGCAGGGTCTTGCCGTCGGGATTCTTGCGCGCCTTCAGCGCGGTCGGGATCAGCATCATCGTGCGCAGCATGCCGAGCTCGGTGCCGAAGTTGACCGAGGGCGGCGCGATCACTTCCTCGGACTCGGCGATCGCCGCCTCGACTTCGCGCGACAGCCAGGTCATGTCTTTCGGCAACGGGCTCAGGGTGCCGAGGATCCACAGCACGTGGCCGCCGCGCACGACCTTCCACATGCCCGGCCCGGGTTGTTCGCCGGTGACGACCAGAGTGTCGAGATCGCGAATGTCGCCGGCCGGCGGCGCCGCCGGCTGGGCGAGGGCGGCGGGCTGGGCGAGGGCCAACAGCAGTACGGCAAACAGGGCACGACGCATCCGTGACGCTCCTGGGCGGGGGATGGGACTTCAGCGGAAGCCGCGATCGTAGCCGGTCCCGGGCCCGGACTGTGGGCCGGAGTTGTATTGCACTTGTATCGCACTCGTATCGCACTGGTATGGGTCGCCCGGCCGGCGTCGGGCCAGCCTTCTGGCTGGTTTGCAAATGAGAACTATTGCCAATTAGACTGTCGGTTCGCCTCCACAAGCATGCTTCGCGATCCAACCGGCCGGACTGCCGGGTGGACCGGCCAGGCCATGACCCGCGTATGACCCAGACCCTCGTCCATCCGTCCTCCGCGCCCGCCCGCAAGCCGCGCCCGACCCTGTCGTGGCGCTATCGCGGCGAAGTCGCGGTGCGCGCGTTCGCCGCCATCGCGATCGGCTATGCTGTCGCCTACGCCTCGACCGCGTTCCTGACCCTGGCGCTGCCGCTCGGCCGCAACGATCGCGTGGTCACCGCGAGCCTGCTGTGTTTCTTCGTCTGGTGCGGCGTGGCCATGTACGCCTTCGCCGCGCGCACGCCGTGGCGCGCGTGCTGGGCGCCGGCCCTGTCGGCGGCCGCCTTGTACGGCATCGCGGCGTTGTTCCCCGAACTGGCTGCCCGACCGTGAGCGCGCAGGCATGAAGAGCACCTTCTCGCAGGCGATGGCCTGGCTGCATACCTGGGCCGGCCTGGTGATCGGCTGGCTGCTGTTCGTGATTTTCGTCGGCGGCACCATCGCCTGTTTCGACAAAGAACTGACGCACTGGATGCAGCCGGCGCTGCACGGCAAGACCCCGGCCGAGAACATCGACCTGAGCCGGACCATCGAAGGCCTGCAGCGCATCGCCAAGCCGCATCCGCACGCCTATTACGTGACCCTGCCGAGCGAACGCAACCCGGCGCTGCAGTCGGCGGTGTATTACGACGCCGGCCCGCACGACGCGATCAACATCGATACCAGCACCGGCCAGGTCGTTCCGGAAACCGCCGGCGGCGAGTTCTTCTTCACCCTGCACTACAACCTGCATTCGGAAACCTGGGGCATGTACATCGTCGGCATCGCCGGCATGTTCATGCTGATCGCGATCCTGACCGGCATCGTGATCCACAAGCGCATCTTCAAGGACTTCTTCACCTTCCGGCCCAAGAGCGGCGGACAGCGTGCCTGGCTCGACGGCCACAACCTGACCGGCGTGCTCGGCCTGCCGTTCCACCTGATGATCGCCTACACCGGCGTGGCGATCTTCGTCGCCAACTACATGCCGGCCGGCCTGCTCGCGGCCTACGACGGCGACGTCGAGAAGTTCTACGTCGAAGCCAGCGACAGCTACGAGCGCCCGGAAACCCACCGGCCGTTGAAGTCGATCTATCCGATCGACAAGCTGATCGCCGACGCGCGCGAGCGCCTGGGCCAGCCGATTTCCTGGGTCAGCGTGCACCATCCCGACGACACCAGCGCGACGATCTCCTTCGGCGGCGATCACAGTCGCGCGGTGGCGTGGAATTTCGACCAGGTCTTCTACGACGCCAACGACGGCCGGCTGTTGCACGAGTCCGGCGCGTACAAGGCCGGCTACAAGACCTATACCTTCCTCGGCGGCCTGCACATGGCGCAATGGGGCGGCAGCGCGCTGCGCTGGCTGTACTTCGTGCTCGGCCTGGCCGGTTGCGTGATGATCGCCAGCGGCATGCAGGTCTGGGTCAACAAGCGCGCCAGGAAGGTCGCCGAAGCCGGCGCGTGGTCGGGCTATGGCCTGGTGCAAGCGCTCAATCTCGGCGTGGTCGGCGGCATGCCGCTGGCGAGCGCGGCGATGCTGATCGCCAACCGCCTGATTCCGGCCGCGACCGCCGAGCGCGCGAGCTGGGAGATCGGGGTGTTCTGCGCAGTGTGGATCGTCGCCTCGCTGTACGCGGCGATCCCCGCGGTGCGCAGCCGCGGCTGGGGCCATTTCTTCGCCCTCAACGCGATCGCCTTCGCTCTGATCCCCCTGGTCAACCTGGCGACCGCGCCGCAAAGCCATCTGTTTGCGACGATCGCGCGCGGCGACTGGGCCCTGGCCGGCGTCGACCTGACCGCACTCGTCCTGAGCGTCGCCTTCGCCTGGTTGGCGCGGCACTCGTTCGCCAAGGCGCGGCAATCGGCGCCGGCGCGTTCCGCGCGCGGCCGCGCCCGCGACGAGGCCGCAATCAACGACACGGCCGTGGCCGATCACTGAGGAACATCGCATGTTGTGGTTGGGTTTCAGTCTCGGCGTCGCGGCCTGGTGCCTGCTCAGTCTCGGACTCGAGAAGCATCACCGGCAACTGTTCGCGCGCGCCTTCGACCCGCGCCGCGGCCGTTGGCTGCGCGCGGCCGGGTGGGGCTTGCTGGGGCTCGACTTCGCCCTGTTCGTCGCCGGCTGGGGCTGGTCGCAAGGGCCGGTGTTCTGGTGCGCGGCGCTGATGCTGTCGGCGCTGGCCTGGACCTTGTTGATGACCTTGGCGCCGCGCGCGAGCACCCGCGTCGCGATCGCCACCGTGGTCAGCGCGCTGGCGCTGATGCCGGTGTGGATGGGGTAGGGCGCAGCGAACCAAGGGATCCGCGGGGGCCAGGAGCTTGCGCTGGATCCCGCTCGCTCAAGTAATTCTGCCCCGTCATTGCGGTCCGCTCGGACTGCGCGGACGTCGAGTCCGACAGATCGCGGTTGCGGCTTGCGCCGTTCCTACCCGGGCAGTGCGGCGACGTGCGCACGTCGCCGCGAACCGATCACCCGATCGCCGTCTGCACCGGCGTCGCGGTGAGCTGCGGCCAGCGGCGCAGCACCGCGGCGCGGATCGAGGCGGCGTCGAGGCCGGCTTCGGCGAGCAACTGCTCGCGGCTGGCGTGGTGCTGGAATTCGTCGGGCAGTCCCAGGTGCAGGATCGGCAGGACGATGCTTTCGGCCGCGAGCAACTCGGCCACGCCGCTGCCGGCGCCGCCGGCGACCACGTTGTCCTCGAGGGTGACGAAGCCTTCGTGGGTCCGTGCCAGTTCCAGGATCAGCCCGCGGTCGAGCGGTTTGACGAAACGCATGTTGACCACGCTCAGGCCGAGCTCGGCGCCGACCTGTTCGGCCGCGGGCACGATCGCGCCGAACGCGAGCAGGGCGATGCGCGAGCCGCTGCGGCGCAGTTCGGCCTTGCCGATCGGCAAGGTGTCGAGGGTGGGCTGGATCGCCGCGCCGGGGCCGGTGCCGCGCGGATACCGCACCGCCGCCGGGCCTTCGTAACGGTGGCCGGTGCTGAGCATCTTGCGGCACTCGTCTTCGTCGGCCGGCGCCATCACCACCATGTTCGGCACGCAGCGCAGGTAGGACAGGTCGAGGTTGCCGGCGTGAGTGGCGCCGTCCGGCCCGACCACGCCGCCGCGATCGATCGCGAACAGCACGTCGAGGTTCTGGATCGCCACGTCGTGCACCAGTTGGTCGTAGCCGCGCTGCAGGAAGGTGGAGTAGATCGCCACGACCGGCTTGGCGCCTTCGCAGGCCATGCCGGCGGCGAGGGTCACCGCATGCTGTTCGGCGATGGCGACGTCGAAGTAACGCTTCGGATATTCCTTGCTGAAGCGCACCAGGCCGGAGCCCTCGCGCATCGCCGGGGTGATGCCGAGCAGGCGCTCGTCGGCGGCGGCCATGTCGCACAGCCACTCGCTGAAGATATCGGTATAGCTCGGCTTTTTCGCCCCGGGCTTGCTGATCAGGCCCTTCTCGGGATCGAACGGACCGACCGCGTGATAGCCGATCTGGTCGCCCTCGGCGAGTTCGTAGCCCTTGCCCTTGGTGGTGATGATGTGGAGCAGCTGCGGGCCCTTGAGGCCCTTGAGCGTCTTCATCGCGCCGAGCAGGGCCGGCAGGTCGTGGCCGTCGATCGGGCCGGTGTAGTGGAAGCCGACTTCCTCGAAGAAGGTCGAGGGCACGAACATGCCTTTCCAGTGCTCTTCCCAGCGGCGCACGAACTTGGCGGCCGGCTTGCGCTTGTCGCCGAGCAGCTTCTTGCCGCCTTCGCGGATCGCGTTGAGGGTACGGCTGCCGGTGAGGCGGCCGAGCATCTTGGTGACGCCGCCGACGTTCTCGGAGATCGACATCTGGTTGTCGTTGAGGATCACCAGCAGGTTCGGCTCGGGATCTTCCAGGCCGCCGGCATGGGCGAGCGCTTCGAAGGCCATGCCGGCGGTCATCGCGCCGTCGCCGATCACCGCCACGACCTTGCGCTCGTCGCCGGCGTGCTGCAGCGCCAGCGCCATGCCGAGCGCGGCCGAAATCGACGTCGAGCTGTGGCCGACGCCGAAGGTGTCGTACTCGGATTCGTCACGCTTCGGAAACGGCGCCACGCCATCCTTCTGCTTGACGGTATGGATATCGTCGCGGCGGCCGGTCAGGATCTTGTGCGGGTAGCACTGGTGGCCGACGTCCCACACCAGTCGGTCGACCGGGGTTTCGTACAGCCAGTGCAGGGCCACGGTGAGCTCGATCACGCCGAGCCCGGCGCCGAAATGGCCGCCCACGAGCGCGACTTGTTCGATCAGGTAGGCGCGCAGTTCCTCGGCGATCGCCGGGAGTTCCTCTTCGGGGAACCGGCGCAGGTCGGCGGGGACCTGAATACGGGAAAGACGCGGGTAGCGCTGCGAATCGATCATTACGACCATCTGTCTTCAGCTAGTCGGTCATTGTCCCGCCCCCGCGTGAGGCGAGCAAGAAGTCCGGCCGCTTCATGTTCAGACAGCCGGCGCGGCAGGGCGCCGCGCCGAGGCGAGACCGGATGCCGCGGCCGATCGCCGCAGGCGCGGCTCAGCGGCCGCGCAGACGCCCGAACAGGCCGCCGCTGGACTTGGCCGGCTCGACCGGCGTCGGGTCGCCCTCGGGTTCGGCGAAACCGGTGGCGAGGCTGGCGTTGATGAAGTCGGCCACCTCGGCTTCGGTCACGCCGCTGGCCTCGGCGATCTCGGACACCGTCGCGAGCGCCTTCATCATCACCGTGGCGATGCGGAAGTGCTTGGGATATTCGCGCTCGGTCTGCGGCCACTTGGTCATGCGGTAGCGGCGCTGCGGGTCGTAGCCCGGGGCGAGGCGGCCCTGGCCGGCGAGCAGGTTGCCGAACCAGACCAGGCGGGTCAGCGGCATCGAGGCGCCGAGTTCGGCCGCGGCGGCTTCCCACTGCGCGGCCGGCACCACTTCGAAATCGGAGGCGGCGAAACCGCGGTCGAACCAGTCGGCCAGCGGCTTGAGCGCGCCCGGGCCGTGGTACTTGCGCTGGTCGGCGTCGATCAACAGCCTCTCGTTGCCCTGGGACACGCGCAGCAGGCCGCGCAGGCGCCCGGGCACCAGCCAGTCGAGCAGGCCGTCGCCGCGGGCAGTGATGGTCGGTACCGCAGGTGCGAGCGCGGTGGCGGGCATGGCGCTCGCGGCGATGCTGACCGCGTCGGTCACCGGCGCCGGAGCTGCGACCGGAGCTGCGGCAGCAATCGGCGCGGCCGTCGGAGCGGCTTCGGCCGGCGCAGGCGCGCTCGGCGCGGACGCCGCGTGCTGCGCCGCCGCCTTGGCCGCGGCGGCAGTGGCCTGGGCACGGTCGGTCTGCAGCAGTTCGACGACGACGTCGGGCAGGGCCGCGGTCGGGTCGGTCAGCGGTTGCTTCGGGATCTCGACCGGAGCCGGCGTGGGCGCCGGAGCGGGTGTCGGCAGGGCTTGGCCCGACTGCACCGCGATTTCGCCGAGCAGCTTGGAGATCGAGTCGCTGGTGAAAGGATGCGGCAGCAGGAAGTCGGCCTGGGTGCGCTGGGCCTTGGTCAGGGCGATCACCGACTTGCCGCTCGCGTGCAGGCGCAGCCAGCTCATCGGGCCGTACATGCTGTCCATGTCGACGACCACGAAATGCGCCTGTTGTTCGGGCACGAGAGTCCAGTGACCGCCGAGTTGGGCATTGGCGACCTTGAAGGCCGTCTGCAGGGCGGACTCTGTCGCCGGGTCCATGCCGGTCAGACCGAGGGTCAATGGCATCTGTTAGGTGTCCGTGAAATCGATTGCGACGAGTGTCCGGGACGACTGGATTGTCGTCAACGCGCGCTATACGTCGTTTATGACCCTTATTCGGCACTTCGGTCGGGCTCGAAGCGCCAATAGTGCGACGGACTTCACGCCTTATGCATTCAGGCGCGCGTTCTTCGGCAGCTGGTTTTTCAGGAAGGTCATCTGGTCGGCGAGGATATTGCGGTTGGACAGGATCAGGTGCTCGACCCAGCTCGGGCGATACGGCACCGCGAGCAGCGGCATGCCGGCCTGCTGCGGCGTGCGGTTGCCCTTGCGCGAGTTGCACTGGAAGCAGGCAGCGACCACGTTCTCCCAGATGTCGCGGCCGCCCTTGGACACCGGCACGACGTGGTCGCGGGTCAGGTGCGGGCGATGGAAGTCGTGGCCGCAATACATGCACAGGTGGCTGTCGCGCGCGAACAGCGCGGCGTTGGTCAGGGCCGGAGTGGGGTCGAGCGCGCTCGGGCGGGCGTGGCCGCGCGCGGCGACGATCGGATGCAGTTCGAGCACGCTGCGCTCGCCGGTCAGCCGATTGGTGCCGCCGTGCACTTCCAGGCAGGGGTCGCCCAAAGTCCAGGCGACCGCGCCGCGCACGTACAGGCAACTGGCTTCCTGCCAGTTCATCCAGTCGAGCACGCGGCCATGCGCGTCGAGCGACAGCAGCCGCACCGAGTTGAGTCGTTCGAGCGCGTTGCGCGGCACCGCGCGGGGGCCGGCCCAAGGCGAGTAAGGATCGCAGACGCCTGTAGCGTCCGGCTCACGCTGAAGCATTTCAGCGTGGGTTCCGGTTCGGACCAGGCGGATCTTCGCTCTATCGGTCTCCATCGGGAATCCAGCTTATACCCGTTTGATGACGATTTTGGTAGTTGGCCGGCGAGGCCTCGCGCGCCGCGGTCCGAACGCGACGGCACGCGTTGGGCCGAATGCCTCAGGAAAACTGCGGTCCCGCCGGACGCCGGCCGGCGGAACCGCTTGCTCGCGGCCGAAGCCTCAGACGTCGAAGGCTTCCGCGTCCAGGCCGGTGAGGGTCTCGACGCTGGCGCCGATGGCGATCGCGTGGGCCTGGGCGCGCGGCAACAGGCGGGCGAAGTAGAAGCGCGCGGTTTCGCGCTTGCCGGTCTTGAAGCGGGCCGACTGCGACGAGGCCTCGCTCGCGGCGACGCTGCGCGCCCACCAGTAGGCCAGCGAGACATAGCCCGAGTACATCAGGTAGTCGTAGGCGGCGGCGCCGACCTCGTCGGGGTTGGCGGCGGCGCGCTTGCCGACCGCCATCGTCAGCTGCTGCCATTCGCCGGCCTTGGCGCGCAGCGGGCCGACGAACTCGGCGACCGCGGCATTGGCTTCGTTGTCGGCGCAGAAGCGTTCGATCTTCTCCAGCATCACGCGCAGACCGGCGCCCTGCAGCTGCATGACCTTGCGGCCGAGCAGGTCGAGCGCCTGGATCCCGGTGGTGCCTTCGTACAAGGTCGTGATGCGGGCGTCGCGGGCGAGCTGCTCCATACCGTGCTCGGCGATGTAGCCGTGGCCGCCGAAGCACTGCAGCGCATGGTAGGTGCATTCCACGCCCCACTCGGTGAGGCAGGCCTTGACGATCGGGGTCATGAAGCCGATCAGCGCATCGGCTTCGGCGCGTTCCTTTTCGTCGCTGCTGGCATGGGCGATGTCGACCTGCAGTGCGGCGTCGTAGCCCATCACCCGGCCGCCTTCGACCAGCGCCTTGCAGGTCAGCAGCATCCGGCGCACGTCGGGGTGGACGATGATCGGGTCGGCCGGCAGCTCCGGAAACTTCGCGCCAGACAGCGCGCGCATCTGCAGGCGGTCGCGCGAGTAGCGCAACGCGTTCTGCAGGGCGCGGTCGGACAGGCCCAGGCCTTGCAGGCCGACCGCGAGGCGTGCGGTATTCATCATGGTGAACATCGCCATCAGGCCCTTGTGCGGCTGGCCGATCAGATAACCCTGGGCGCCGTCGAAATTCATCACGCATGTAGCCGAGCCGTGGATGCCCATCTTGTGCTCGAGGCTGCCGCAGCGCACCGCGTTGGCTTCGCCGGTGCTGCCGTCGCGCGCGACCTTGATCTTCGGCACGATGAACAACGAAATGCCCTTACTGCCGGCCGGGGCGTCGGGCAGGCGCGCGAGCACAAGGTGGATGATATTGTCGGTGAGGTCGTGCTCGCCGGCGGTGATGAAGATCTTGGTGCCGGTGATCGAATAGCTGCCGTCGGCCTGCGGTTCGGCCTTGGTCTTGAGCAGGCCCAGGTCGGTGCCGCAGTGCGGTTCGGTCAGGCACATGGTGCCGGTCCAGCGGCCTTCGACCAGCGGCTTGAGGAAGACTTCCTGCTGCCATTCCTCGCCGTGGTGCAGCAGCGCTTCGGTGGCGCCGTGCGAGAGCAGCGGGAAATTGCCCCAGGCCAGGTTGGCGGCGTCGATCATTTCCTTGAGCGGCACGCCGGCCGCGTGCGGCAGGCCCTGGCCGCCGAACTTGATCTCGGCGGTGAGGCCGGACCAACCGCCTTCGACGAACTGGGTGTAAGCCTGCTTGAAGCCCGGCGGCGTGGTGACCGCGCCGGTGGCCTTGTCATGGCTGCAGCCGATCTGGTCGCCGATCGCGTTGAGCGGGGCGAGCACGGTTTCGTTGAAGCGCGCGCCTTCCTCGAGCACGGCGTCGAGCACGTCGCGGGTGGCGTCGGTGTAACCCAGGCGCTGGAACTGGGCTTCGGCGCCGAGGACGTCGAACAGGACGAAACGCATGTCGGCGAGGGGGGCTTTATAGGTGCTCATAGGCTCGGCAATGGGGAAAGGGGAGAGGGGAATCGAAACGGCAAGGGCATGGCGGGCGGCGGATTCGGGCAGGGAAAGAGCAAAGGTCGGCTCTACCGGTTCCCCATTCCCGACCTCAGCGCATCACCCCGGGCAAGCCCGGAGCCGGGCTCAGCGCGCTGCTGCGTTCGACGGTGAAGATGCGTTGCTTGGCTTCGTCGGGGGTTGCGGCGATGTCGCCCTTGAGGCTGTAAGCCAGGCTGCGGCCGCCGGACAGGGCGTCGGCGATGGCGATCTTGGCCGCGCCCGAGGGGGTCAGTTCGACGACCACCACGTCGGCCGATTCCGGGCCGATCGAAACCGCCGGTTGGGCCACGAGCTGGCCGGCGGTGTCTTCGCCGAGTTTGAGCTGCAGGTCGAAGCGGTCGAAGCGCATCGGGATGCTGCTGAAGTTCTCGATCCGCACCTCGACCGCCCAGCTGCCGTTGGCGCGCACGGTCAGTTGCTGGATGCGCGCGGCGGGCTCGGAGACGCGGCGGACCTGTCCCCCGCCGCAACTGGCGAGCAGGACGGCGGCGAGCGCCAAGCCGAACAGACGCATCCAGGACCCTGCTTTCATGCCGCCGCTCCGTCGTGATGGAACCGCGAGGATACTACGGCGCATGGTGGCGCCGTCAGGCCGTATCGGCGGCGGCAGACGAGCGTGGACGCCCGGTGCCGTGCCAGCGCGCGGTGCGGGATTCGCCGGGCGGCCAGTTCCATGGCCACAACCGCGCCGACGCGCGGGTAGCCGCCGCGGGAGGCGAGCTAGGAGTCGGGGGGGCCCAGGTTCGACGCCGGGCGCATGCCGCGGCCGCTCGTCATAAGCGAGGAAGCTGGCGAGGAGGCAGATGAAAGCCCGGGCGAAGGACCCGGTGAATACCCGGGCAAGCCCACGGGCGACGCATCAGGCGATGCGATAGGCGCGGAGGCGGGCGCAGAAGAAGGCGCCGCCGCCTGGGCCAGCAAAGCCAGCACCGAGGCGGCGGCCAGTACGAGGAGATAGCGAGGCAGCTCGTGGAGCAGGTCCTGGACCGCCGATGCGGCCTTCATGCACGAACCCCGCGTAGACCACGCGGGACAGACCGACTGGCCGTCCTGGCCCTCGGTGCGAACTCCGTTTCGCCGTGCATGACCACTTCCCCAACACTTGCAAAGAGTAGCCCCGACTCCGCTGGCTCACCTGCTCAAGGTGACGGCCTTAATCCGTTGCTGAGCGGCATCCGTGTCATCGCATCGACCGTGCTGCCGGGGCGAGCACAGATTGGACTTCGACGCGGCCGGGCGCAGTAGGTCGAACGCGCGGCGCCGTGTAGGATTTTTCTGACCCCGGTCAGCTCCGTCGGCAGGCCGGTTCGACCTGGGCGGAGGTTCCGGCCGCCTGTGCTCGGCCGCGAGCGAAGCCGGGTCTCAGGGCCGGGCGCCGGCCCGAGCCCCGGATCGCAAGCTTGCGGTCGTGGGCGGCGGCCCGCGCGACGGTGCAATGACCGGTGGGCAGGCGCTGTGCGTGGCGGTCCGCGTGGTCACTCAAACACCGCGCCAGCGCGATGCCAAACCGAGCGCCGCCCACTGCGTCAGGGCTTGGGGTCTTCCGGCATCGTCCCGGCTTCGCGTATGTCGCGTTGCGCCTGCTTGATCGCCTTGACGTCGAGCGGAAGGATGCGGCCGATGAAGCAGGGCATCTTGATCGACTGCGGTCCGAGCACGGTGACCTTGTCGAAGCGCGAGTGCACGCGCCCCATCTGGTTGCTGACGCTGATCGCCGAGGCGAACTCGAGGTCCGGGCAACGCCCTTGCAGTTCCAGCAGGTAGGCTTGGTTGGGCTTGGTCCACACCGCGAGCGCGCTGTCGCCGAGCGGGGTCCAACCGTCGATGCGGCCGAAGTACTGGAAGCTGTCCACGGGGGCGGCGGCGTGCGCGCGGTACAGCGCCAGACGCTGTGCATCGTCCATCCTGGGATTGCTCGCGCAGGCGCTCAGCAAGAGCAGGGCGAGAGCGGCCGGAATCAGGCGTTGCATGATCCACTCCTCGGCGGCGAGGCCGCCATTGCGGTCCAGGCCGACATGATGCGCCGGCCGCGGCGGTGCGTCGCATCGAGCTCGCGCGACGTTCAGCGCCGATGAGGCTTGCCAGATTCCATCGGCGTCCGTATCATCCCGCTCCTCTCACGGCGCACCGTGAAAGAACGGCCGGGTAGCTCAGTTGGTAGAGCAGGGGATTGAAAATCCCCGTGTCGGGGGTTCGATTCCCTCCCCGGCCACCATTTGCATCAAGGGCTTAGCGTTCGCGCTAGGCCCTTGTTCTTTTCGGGCCAGGCGGTGCCTGCGCCGGATCGATCGCGACGATCGCCCGGCGCCCTCGGCGTCGTTCGCCGGATGCTCCGGCGACAGCGTTGGACTGCACGCACCGGCTACGAGCGCGAGCCGCCAGATTCGATCAAGGCGCGTCGGCTAAGAGATCGCGAGCCGCGCCCGCCCGCATCGCGGACCGCGAGCCAACGGGTCGGCAAACTGCGCCGTCGACCGAAGGGCGGTGATGTTCGAATAATTTCCCGGCGGCGGCGTGGCCATGATCGTTTTCGTCGTGGCCCTCAGGTTTTTCTTCGGCCGTGCCGGGACCTCGAGCCTCGACGCGATGGCCGACGGGTACGAAGACGCCGACAATGCACAGGATGCGAGGAAACTGCGGGATACCGCCAAGTCTTATCGCACTCGTGCCGATCGTTACTTCTATCTCTTGTCGATCGTCGCTCTGGCGATGATCCTGGTGTCGTTGATCGGCCGGCTATGACGGTCGGGGATTGGGCTTGTCAGGGCTTGCCCGCCGCGCGCCTTTCGATCCGGTTCGAGTCCCTTTACTGCGCACAGGCTGCGTCGATTTAATTAGCCGCCGCCGCCGCCGCCGCGAGGTTCTGGTTCGAGCCCGCGACTCATGGCCCCGCGTAGGCGTTGACGCGGGTAGGGGAAATCCGACCCGCGCGTGCGGCTACGGCCGACTGCGTCCGGCCAGCCGAGCCGCCAAGCTGATCGAGCTGGCAACGTGTGGCCCTCCCTCGGTAGCAGTTTCCACACGGCAACGGCCTTCAAGGATGAAGGCCCGCCAGCGACATCGCCTGCTTTTCGAAGACGGAGGCTGTGTGCGGTGCTGCCGTGCATCGCGGTCATGTCGGCCGTGCCGGCGATTAGTCTGGCCGCGCGGCATACGCGGCACGGCGAAGCATCATCTCGACTACGACTACGACTACGACTACGACTACGAGTTGCTGCGCTGCTGCGCTGCTGCGCTGCGGCTGCCGTTGCAAAGGCAGTCCTTGTTGCAATCGCGAACGCCATGCCACGCTCGCCGTCGTAATGGAAACGTCAGCGGCGACCGCAACCGCACCGAGCAGGCACCGGCAGAATCAACCGCACCGCAACCGCAACCGCAACCGCAACTGCAATCGCAATCGCACGCCGCACGCCGCATGCCGCATGCCGCACGTCGCACGTCGCACGTCGCACGTCGCGAGTCGGGACCGGACGCAAGCAAGCGCAAGGATATAAGCCGTACCTGCCTCTTCGCCCAGCGCGGCAATCCCGCCTCAGTTGATCGTGCAGCTCAAGGTCACCGTCACGCTGGCGCCGTTCGCCAGGGTTCCCAGGGATACGCCCGTGTCGAGTGCGGCCAAGGTCATCGGCGTCGGCGGGCAGGCACTGCCGCTGCAGGTCGGCGGCGCCGTGCAGCTCAGGTGGCTGCGGCCCGCGGCGGGGTCGCGCAAGACCGCGCCGGTGACGGCATCGGGTCCGTTGTTGACGATCACGATCGAATAAACCGTCGAGGCGCCACGGGCGACGGTGTCCGCGCTCTGGTCATTGGGGCCGGACGCCGGGGTATTGGTCTTGCTGATGACCAGGTCCGCCAGCGGCGCACGGGTGTTGGAGAAGGTGCAAGTCAGATCGTCGCCGGCCGCCGCGGTGAGGGCGAAGCTCGCGCCGCTGCCGCTCGGCGCCTGTCCGCCGGCGAGCGCGTTGGTGCAGGCATAGCCGGTGGTGTAGTTGGCCAGGTTGGCGCCGGCCGCGCCCGCCTCGGA
>NZ_JCAXEE010000040.1:0-211 GCF_059758755.1 Lysobacter sp. GQ73
TGTGACTGCCGGCTCGATCAGCAACACGGCGACCTCGACCAGCCCGGCCTGCCCGGCGGGCAGCACCGACCCTGCGTGCACCACGACGGTGACCACGCCGGTGACGGCGCTGAGCCAGACCCTGGCCAAGGCGATGACCGGTAACGCCGACGAAGACGGTTCGGGCACGGTGAGCCTGGGCGACACGCTGACCTACACGGTCACCGTGACC
>NZ_JCAXEE010000041.1:0-202 GCF_059758755.1 Lysobacter sp. GQ73
CAGGATTAAGACCCAGATCAAACCCAACGCTTCCGCCCCTAAAGCGGCGGGTTACTTTCTTTTGTCTGAGGCAACAAAAGAAAGGCAGCCAAAGAAAGGGGCTTTTTTCTTGACTCACAGGCCCGCACGCGCGGTGCTTCCGCGGTGATTTTTCATACGGAACCTCCCTGCAGCAGGAGCGACGCAGCGCGGTCGCGGCTTG
>NZ_JCAXEE010000042.1:0-200 GCF_059758755.1 Lysobacter sp. GQ73
GTGTTGCTGATGCTGCCCGCGGTCACGTCGGCCGCGGTCACCACGTAGGTGCCGGTCAGCACGCAGGTCGCGCCCGGCGCCACCGATGCACAGGTGATCGTGCTCGGAGTGATCTTGCTGTCGCTCACCACCACGTTGGTCAGGTTGCCGCTCGTGCTGGTGTTGGTCACGGTGACCGTGTAGGTCAGCGTGTCGCCCAG
>NZ_JCAXEE010000043.1:0-200 GCF_059758755.1 Lysobacter sp. GQ73
CGTGTTCGCCACCGGCTTGCCGATGTGCGAGGCGAAGCCGTCGTCGCGATCCATCGCCACCCAGGTCGAATAGGTGGTGGTCTCGGTCGGGCCGTACAGGTTGGCGACCGTGGTCACCTCAGTTTGGGCGAACAACTGCTCGACCAGCGCGCGCTTGAGCGGCTCGCCGGCCAGGTTGACCGTGCGCGTGCTCGCCGGTA